>NZ_WWCN01000005.1 GCF_009857445.1 Duganella flavida | reverse complement strand
CAACACTTTGTCGGCCTCGTCGGAAACGATCACAACACAGTTGTTGGAATGAAGATCAATGCCACAAAATAACATGACGTCCTCCTCGATAAAGTTCGGATTCGTACCGTGACTTTATTCCTCGGCTCGGCCGAAGGGAGGACGGCTAGATGATTATCAATTCCGCGAGCAACGAACACTCAGACGGAGCAACCTTACAATGTGCTAGATTTTAAGACATCTTTTTCTATTTCCAAAAGTAACTTAAGACTGAATTTTATCAACATATTTCGACGACGAATTCGACGGCCAGAATTGTTGAGTTGGTAAAATTTACCAATAAATTGCGCCAGATCGTTGATTTCTAACGCGCCGAGATTCCGGCAGTCGGCACCAAATCGAAAAGCCCAGCCCTCACCGGCTGGGCTTTTTTCATCCAGCTAAAACTACGCTTGAATGTGTAGAAATATTCCACCCGTGTCGAACGGCGCCTGGGCTACACTTGGCGCTTCATTCCATCTCCACGGAGCCCCGACATGACCCGCAAGACCGCTGCCGATTTTGATCCAGAAGTCCTCAAGCTGTTCGACCAATACGTCCACGGCGGTCTCAGCCGGCGCGATTTCCTGTCGTCGGCTACGCGCTATGCAGTGGGCGGCACCACGGCAGCGGGCCTGCTCACTGCGCTCAGTCCAAGCTTTGCCGCGCCGCTGGTGACGCCGGACGACCAGCGCCTCAATGCGCGCTTCGTCGAGATCCCTTCGCCCGAAGGCAATGGCACGGTGCGCGGCTATCTGGTGTCGCCGAAGGACGCCAAGGGCAAGCTGCCACTGGTGCTGGTGATGCACGAAAACCGCGGCCTGAATCCGCACATCGAAGACGTCGCGCGCCGCATTGCACTGGACGGCTTCATCGCCTTCGCACCCGATGCGCTGTTCACGCTGGGTGGCTATCCCGGCGATGAGGACAAGGCCCGCGCCCTGTTCGGCAAGCTGGACCAAGCCAAGACCCGCCCCGATTTCATCGCCGCCGCGCGCTGGTTGCAGCAACAGCCGGAGGGTAACGGCAAGCTGGGCGTGGTCGGCTTCTGCTACGGCGGCGGCATCGCCAACTATCTGGCGACGCAGCTGCCGGACTTGCGCGCCGCCGTGCCGTTCTACGGCGCCCAGCCGAAGGCCGAGGACGCCGCCCGCATCAAGGCCCATCTGCTGATCCACGATGCCGGCAACGACGAGCGCATCCGCGCCGGCTGGCCGGCCTACGAAAAAGCCTTGAAGGACGCTGGCGTGAATTATCAATACCACGTCTACCCCGGCGTCGAGCACGGCTTCAATAACGACACCACACCGCGCTACGATGCCGCTGCCGCCAAGCTGGCATGGCAGCGTACCATCGAGTTCTTCCGCGCCCGCCTGGCGTAGGACGCTACGGCGTCAGCGCGTAGTTGCGGCTTAGCGCCTCGATATCGCGGGCGCCATGCGCGCCCAGCCAATTCCACACGGCTTCCACCTGGGCGCGATGCTGGTCGTAGTAAGTACGATTCGCGCCCAGCCACATATACGACGTCCGCACCGGCTTATCAAGCCGCATCAGCTGCTGGCCATAGCGCGCGTTGAGGTAGGCGTCCAGCGCGGTCGGCGTCAACAGCGCCAGCGTGAAGCCGTCCACGCGCTTCAGACGCAACTTGTCGAAGTTGTTCCATGAGCTGAAGCTGCCGTCGTCGACCTGCAAGCCAGCCGCCTTTAGCTGCGCCGCCAGCGAGGTGCCCTGGTTGGCGGCCAGGCTGCGGGTTTTGAAATACGCCATCGGATCGGTATCCGGCGCCAGCTTGTCGGCCATGCGTACGAAAACATAGGAATTGGTGCGCAAAGCGCGCTTGTGATCGGCATCGCCGTTGGCAGTGGTCGCCACCACATAGCCGGCATGGCTGGCGTCGGGCGGATCGGCCGGGGCGACATCAATGGCGCCGTTCATCAGCGCTATCCGCACACGCGCCACCGGCAAGCGCACCAGTATCAGCGGACAGTCCACGCTGCGAAACGCGTTACGGAATAAATCCACCAGCACGCCCGGCTTCTCCGGGATTTCGTTGCCGTTGCCCATGTAGTAGGGCACCCGTTCGCGATCGGAATAGCCGAAGCGCACCGGCTTGCACGGCTCGGCGGCATGCGCATTCGCGCCAACTAAAAGTAACAGTGACAGGCTAAACCAGTGCTTCATTTGCAATCCCAAGAATACGCCGAGTATAACGCGGCCTATTCATAGTGCAACATGGCGCGCTGCCATTCGGGGTCGTCTTTTGCTTTGCGCAACACCGGCGCGATTTTGTCGTAGACAGTGCCCAGCTTGTGTGGAACGAGGAAGCGCCGCTCCGTCTGGCGCGACGGCAGCGGATAGATCAGGAAGTGGTCGGCCGGATGCTTCCTGCGGTAATAGCGCAAGACAGATTCGGCGATGGCCACGCTGTCGAGCCGGCCCAGCCGCAGCTTCTCCAGGTTGTGCTCGTCGCTGAGAGCGTCGGTGCGCAGCACGCCTTGCTGGTGCATCCATTCCTCCAGGTCTGGATAACTGTAGCCCAGCACCATGCCCAGCGTGCGGCCGGTGAGCATGCCGGTAGCGCCCGGCGTGTAGCTGCTGCCGGCCGGCAGCACCACCATGTAGCGGTCGACCGCAAACGGCGCAGTCCAGAAGTATTTTTTCTGCGCCACATCGTCAAACCAGTGCGGCATCATGCCGATGACGATGCCGTCCAGCTGGCCGCTCTCCACTTTCAGCTGCAAGCGCTTGCGCGGCAGGTAGACCAGCTTAAAGGTCAAGCCCAGCTGCTGCCGGTTCAGGTACGCCACCATATCGGGATAAATGCCGCCGCCGTCGGGCAGGACCAGCGGTGCCACCTGCGCGCTGGTGTAGACCGGGATGACTTGCGCCCGCACCGCGCCGCACAGCGCGGTGCACAATATTGCCAATAAGAGCAGGCTTTTTTTCATGAGGACACAGCGCAGGATGGTGAACCCATTCTGCGCTGTCTGCCAGGCCCGGTCAACCGATCAGGATTTGGCGAAGGCCAGAAAGTCGGCGTGGAACTGGTCTTTGTGGGTGTCGGTCAGGCCGTGCGGTGCGCCAGGGTAGGTAATCAGCTGGGCGCCTTTGACCATCTTGGCCGAGGCGATGCCGGCGGCGTTGATCGGCACGATCTGGTCATCTTCACCGTGGATGACGAGGGTCGGCTTGTCGAACTTTTTCAGGTCGTCGCGGAAGTCGGTTTCCGAGAAGGCCTTGATCGAGTCGTAGGTGTTTTTAAAACCGCCTTGCATGCCTTGTGCGTACCACGCCTGGATGATGCCTTGCGACGGTTTCGCGCCAGGACGGTTGTAGTTATAGAACGGGCCCGATGCGATGTCGAGGTACAGCTGGCCGCGATCCTTGATCTGGCTGGCGCGGATACCGTCGAACACTTCGAGCGGCAGGCCGTCCGGGTTGGTGTCGGTCTTCAGCATCAGTGGTGGGACTGCCGAGATCAGGCCCAGCTTGGCGATGCGCTTGGTGCCGTAACGGCCCACGTAGCGCGCGACTTCGCCGCCACCGGTGGAGAAGCCGGCCAGGATGATGTTGTTCAGGTCCAGCGCTTCGATCAGCTGCGCCAGGTCGTCGGCGTAGTGGTCCATGTCGTTGCCGTCCCAAGGCTGGCTCGAACGGCCGTGGCCGCGGCGGTCGTGGGTGATGACGCGGAAGCCGTTATTCGCCAGGAAGAACGCAGCCGATTCCCAGCTGTCGGAACTCAACGGCCAGCCGTGGCTCAGGATGACAGGTTGGCCGTCACGTGGGCCCCAGTCTTTGTAGTAGATCTGTACGCCGTCGCGGGTGGTGATGATCGAGGTGGTGTTCATAATATCCTTCCTTTTAGTCGATGTATGGATAATCAGTGCTGTGCTACAGTTGTTTCGTTCCGTAGCTGCGATGGAATGAATCTTAGACCTCCCCAAACATTTGCGGAACAGACAACTTTGCAAGGCCACTTTGCAAAAACGCAGCCCCCAAAACATGGCAACAAGCAACGACTTTGACTGGAATGACATCCCGCTGATCCTCGCGCTGGCCCGTAGCGGCAGCATGAGCGCCACTGGCCGCCAATTGGGGGTGGATGCCTCCACCATCAGCCGCCGCATTGCCGCCGCCGAGAAAGCGCTGAAACTGCGCCTGTTCATCCGCGATAACACCGGCTACCAGCTGACCGACGCCGGCCAGGTCTTCGTCGAGCATGGCGAGGCGGTCTACGGCAATGTGCAGAGCATGCTGCAAGCGTCCTCGCAGGAGGCCGATACCACGGCCGGTCCGGTTAACATTACCTCCATCGATTTCCTGTTCGACTACTGGCTGCTGGACCACGTGCCAGCCCTGCTGGACCAGCACCCGCACCTGCAACTGACGCTGCAGGCAGAAAACCAGAACTTGTCCTTCACCCGCCGCGAAGCCGACTTTGCGCTGCGCCTCGGCAAGCCAAGCGAAGACGCGGCGCTGGTGATGCGCAAGTTAGGCGACCTCGGTTTCGCCGTCTACGGCCACGCCAAATTCGCCGATACGCCGCGCGGCTGCTGGGGCGCGCAGCCGTGGATCGCCTACGACGACACGCTCAGCGGCACCGCCGAAATGCAATGGCTGTCCGCACTGGAACCGCAACCACGCAAAGTGCTCAAGGTGAACAGCCTGAGCACGATGGTGCGCGCCTGCCGCGCTGGCGTCGGCATGGCGCTCCTGCCCTGCATCATGGGTGAGCAGGAAGGCTTGCTGCGCATCGGCGACAGCGTCGAAGTGCTGCGTGATATCTGGCTGCTCAGTCATCGCGACGCCGGTTCAATCGCCCGCTTCAAAACCGTCTCGGCCTGGCTGTCGCAGGTCTACGCCAGCAGCGACCAGCTGCTGTGCGGCGCAGCTTTAAACCCGTAAATCGCATTCTGCCCCTCGTTTTTTGCAGTTCGTCACATCCCGGTGGATGGACGGATAGCCCTTGTCTATAGTTCACTCAACGCAACGCACTAAACGAACTAACCACCCACAAGGAGCTCAAAATGAACATCGCAAAAAACATGGAAGCCATCTTCGTCGCAGCAGCTGTCATCGCTAGCGCCACCACCTTCGCCACCGCTGCCGTCAGCGAGCCAGTGGTACCAGTAATCGCCGCAGTGAAAGCAGAAGCCAGCGCAATGCCGACCGTGACGGTCACCGCAAAACGTCTGACCGCTGCTGAAAAAGCAGCCCTGTAATTCACACGATATCCACGGAGCGCATGATGAAAAAATTGATGAAGGCTGCGATGCTGGCGGCGGTACTGGGCAGCGGCGCACACGCCGCGCTGGCCGCCGATGTGACCAGCGAAAATCGCAGCGTCGATGCGCGCGCCGTGAAGATCGAACTCGATGGCGTCATCAGCCTGAAGGTAAAGCAAGGCCCGACTGCGACGCTCACCATCTACGGCGAAGCGGACGCACTCAAGAAAGTGGTGGTCGAACAAAGCGGCGAAACGCTGCACATCGGCACCCAGAAAATGAGCTCTTTTAATTTCGGGAACAAACGCGAACTGCGCGCCGAGCTGACGCTGCCGAACCTGCAGCAATTGACCTCGAGCGGCGTGGGCGCCACCGAAATGAACGGATTTAACGGTGACAATCTGCGCCTGGCTTTGGACGGCGCAGGCTCCGTCAAGGTCGACGCGCAGTATCGCAATATCGATGTGCGCCTCGGCGGCGTTGGCAGCATGACCGTCAACGCCAGCGCACGCGGCATGGGCAGCATCAGCTGGCAGTAAGGAATGCGCCGGCCTGCGGGGCCGGCCACGGTAAACACATGGGTGTGTTTTTGACGTCCAGAAGGAGGCCACTCCTTCCGGACGTTTTTTTATTTGAGGTAGCGCACATCGTGACCAAGCACGATGCGCAAGTCAGCATAGGCGGTGGCGCCGCGCGCCGCTTGCAGCGGCAGGCCGAGACGGCGCCCCAGTGCCTGCGCCATCTCTTGCTGCTCGTGCCGATATTCGATGCGGCTTTTCGGCACCACGAATGGCCGCACATTCGATAGCCGCACTGTCTTCACGCCATCCACATCCAGTGAACGCGCCAGCCGCGCGGCCGCGCCGGTGACGCCGTTACCATTGCTGATTTCCAGTCGCACGATTTGCGCCGCCACTTCCCTGGCTGCGCCGTGTGTACGCGTCACCTCCACCAATCCCGATGCGACATGGCGTACCTGCGTGCGCGGTTTGCCGTCGTCCAGTGCTATCTTGAGCGTGGCGTAATCCTCACGCACATCGTGCGTGCGTAGCGACGCCGCTTGTAAATACATGGCCGCCGCGCGCTCGCGCTCACCGGCCACCGCCAGCGCCGCTGCCAGCTGCTCCCACTTGGCGGGATCGAGCGGATCGTGCAGGCAGGCCTGCTCCAGTGGCGTGATCTCATCGGCGGCTGGCGGTGCTTTGATTTGCACGCTGCCACATGCGGCCAGCAACAGGCAGGTTGCAGCGAGTGGCTTCATCATCATCACCTCCTAGTGCGAAAGCTGCATCATGCGATACAGCTGAATGCCGGCAGGACCAACCAGCACCAGCATCAGCGTCGGAAAAATGCAGAAGATCAGCGGGAACAGCAGCTTGAGCGCGATCTTGGCAGCGGCTTCCTCCGCCATCACGCTGCGCTTGCCGCGCAGGTTGTCGGAGTGGATGCGCAAGGAATCGCCCATTCTGGTGCCGAAGCGTTCCGACTGGATCAGCATCGCCACCAGCGTATCGACATCCTCCACGCCGCTGCGCAAAGCCAGGTTGCGCAAGGCGCGCTCCTTGGTGAAGCCGGCGCGCATCTCCATCAGCGCCAGTTGCAGCTCCTGCGCCAATGCCACGCTCTTGATGTGAATCTCACCGGCCACCTTGGCCAGCGCCCGCTCAAGACTCAGGCCCGCCTCCACACACACCGTCAGCAGATCCAGTGCATCGGGGAAGGTCTCGAATATTTCGCGGCAGCGATTGGCGGCTTTATGCGACAGCACCGCATTCGGCAAGTAGTAACCAATGGCGGCCACCAGCAACAGCAAGTACATAAAACCCTTCTGCGGTGCATTCAGCGCAAACGCGCCGCACAGCGCGACGATGGCGGGCAAGCCCAGTGCCAGTAGCGTCTTGGCGGCGAAGTACAGCGGCGGCGCCGACGCGCTGCGCCAGCCAGCGTTCATGAAGCGCGTGCGTAGCGGCGAACGCTCCCACCCCTCCTCCGGCAAGGATAAACGCGAAAACGGCTGTGCCACCTGCGCCACTTTCTCCACCCAGCCGCCGTCCGCCGCCGGATCAGGTGCTGCTTCGCCAGGATCTACCACCTCGTTCAGGCGTTCGCGCAGCGCCATCGGCGAAAATACCAGCGCCGCCATCACCGCCATGCCGGCGGCAACCAAAAACACCACCGCCAAAAACGCAATCTGCGATCCATTCATGCCATCCTCCCGTCAAATGCGGATGCGTATCAGCTTGCGCATCCACAGCACGCCGCACAGCGCCACAATCACGGCATACCACATCAGCCGCACGCCGATGGGATCCGTCCACAACACGCTGATATAGGCCGGATTAGTCAGCGACATCAACGCCAATACGCCCAAGGGCAGCAGGCCTAGCACCCATGCCGACATGCGCCCCTCGGCCGACATCACCCGCACTTGCGCCAGCAGCTTTAAACGCGCGCGTATCAGGCGGCTGATATTGCTGAACACCTCGGCCAGGTTGCCGCCCGATTCGCGCTGGATCAGTACCGCAATCACCAGATAACGCAAATCGGTGAGTGGCACGCGCAGCGCCAGGCTATACAAGGCTTCGTTCATCGGCACGCCATAGTTGATTTCCTCGTAGGCGAATTTGAATTCGCCGGCAATCGGCTCCGGCATCTCATCGCCCACCATCTGCATCACATTGGCGAAGGAATGGCCGGCACGCAGCGCGCGGCCAAGAAAGTCGGCGGCCTCCGGCAACTGCTCCTCCAGCTTACGCAGGCGCGCGCCGCGGGTACGCATCAGCACTAGCCACGGCGCACAAGCCGCCAACACCAGTGCAGCCGCCGCAGGTACGAACGACAGGTACAGCATTTGCGGCAGCAACAGGCCCGCCATCGCCGCCGCCAGCCAGCAGCCGAGGAACTGCGCCACCGACCAGCGCACCCCGGCCTGCAGCAGCCAGCGGTCGAGTGCTGCAACCTGCGCGATGCGCCGCAGCTGCTTTTCCAGCGCGGGACTGCAGCTGTACACACGTCGCTTGAGAATGTCGATACGCTCGCTGCCACCGTTGGCGCTGGCGGCCATCAGGCGCAGGCGGTTGGCAATGCGCCGCGCCGCACCACCATGCGCACCGGACCACCACAGCCATGCACCTTCGACCATCAGGATCACGGCCGCAAACAGCAGCACCGCAAAGGCGGAAAAGATGGCGTCCATGCTGCGTCACTCGTAGATTTTATCGGGGTCGAACACCGTATCCGGCACCGGCACGCCGAACATGCGCAGGCGGTCGGCAAAGCGCGGACGCACGCCAGTGGCATAGAAACGGCCCTGAACCGCCCCTTGCGCATCCACGCTTTTCTGCTCGAAGCGGAAGATCTCGTGCATCGCAATCACCTCCCCTTCCATGCCGGTGACTTCCTGCAGGCTGACCAGCTTGCGCGTGCCGTCGGTCAGGCGCGAGACCTGCATCACCACTGTGACGGCGGAGCAGATCTGCTGGCGCGTGGCGCGCGGCGTCAGGTTCACGCCAGCCATGCCGACCATGTTCTCCAGCCGCGACAAAGCGTCGCGCGGCGTGTTGGAGTGGATGGTAGCGAGCGATCCTTCGTGGCCGGTGTTCATCGCCTGCAGCATGTCCAGTGCTTCCGGCCCGCGCACCTCGCCGAGGATGATGCGGTCCGGCCGCATGCGCAGCGCGTTGCGCACCAGCGAGCGCTGGTTCACTTCGCCCTTGCCTTCGATATTCGGAGGCCGCGTTTCCAAACGCACCACATGCGGCTGGCGCAACGCCAATTCGGCCGCATCTTCGATGGTGACGATGCGCTCATGCGCCGGGATAAAGCCGGATAGCACGTTCAGCATGGTGGTCTTGCCGGAACCTGTGCCGCCGGAGATCAGGATGTTGATCTTGGCCTGTCCCAGCGCCTGCAGCACCTGCACCATCGGCGGTGTCAAGCTGCGGTAGTCGAGCAGGTTTTCCATGCTAAGCGGATTGACGGCAAAGCGCCGTATCGACAAGATCGGCCCATCAATCGCCAGCGGCGGAATGATGGCGTTGACGCGCGAGCCATCCGGCAGCCGCGCATCCACCATCGGACTGGATTCATCCACGCGCCGGCCCACGCGCGAGACGATCTTCTCGATGATCTTCATCAGGTGCGCGTTATCGTTGAAGGTAGTCTCGGTCAGCTCCAGCCGGCCGGCGCGTTCCACATACACTTTGGAGGCGGTGTTCACCAGAATATCCGACACGCCAGGATCGGCCAGCAATGGCTCCAGCGGTCCGAAGCCCAGCATCTCGTGCTGGATGTCGAGCACCAGGTTATGGCGCTCATGCTGGTTCAGCACAATGCGCTCTTCCTCGATGATGCGCTGGACCAGCAGCGCCAGCTCATGCTTGAACTGCTCGGGCGTGAGGCGCTTCAGGCGTTCAAGATCGATGCGGTCCAATATAATCTGGTGCATGCTCTTCTTGAGGTCCTGGTAGGCTGCGGCAGCAAGACCGGGCGGCCCGTTGGTACTGCGGCCATCATCTGCCAGCGACAGGCGTTCGCGTAAGCTCATATCATCCTCCCTCATTGCGGCCGAAGATGCGGTCGAATAGTCCTTTGCTTTCCGTGACGCGGCGCGCCGCCACCAGTTCCACCAGTTCGGCGAGGCTGCGCGCCACCGCACTGCTGCGCGACAGCTGCAGCACCGGTATGCCTTGGTTGACCGAGTCGGTCGCCGACAGGTAATCGTTGGGCACCGTGTGCACCACGTCCGCGCCCAGCGCCTGTTCAAGATCCATCAGGCGCAGCTTGCCGCCCTTCTCATAGCGGTTGACGATCAGGCGCGTGCGCTCATTCGGATAACCGAGTGAGCGAAAGATATCCAGCAGGCGGCGGCCGTCACGGATATCGGGCAGCGCCAGTTGCAGCACCGGGTAGATGGTGTCGGCCTGGTCGAGCGCACGCAGCGAGATGGCGTCGATCTGGCGGCCTACGTCCAGCACCACAAAGTCGTAATGCTGGCGCGCCACGCGCAGAATGGTGTCCATATGCTCCGCTTTCATGTCCACCTTGCGATTGGGATCATCGGCTGCTGCCAGCACGCCGAAGTTGGATGCCACGTGCACCAGGCAAGAATCGAGGAAAGCGCCATCCATGCGGCTGATCTGCGCGCAGATGTCGGATAGCGTCATGGCCGGCTTCTGGTCGGAGACATACAGCGTGGCGTCGCCGAACTGGCCGTGCAGATCGATCAGCAGCACTTTGCGGTCCGCCAGCGCGGCTAGCGCGTAGCCAAAGTTCGTCGACAAAAAAGTCGCACCGCTGCCGCCCTTGCAGGAGATGAAGGCCAACACCTTGCCCTCGCGAACAGGGCTGATCCCTGCCGCCACTTCGATGCGGTCCATCGCTTCATGGAAGGCGCGGTGCACCAGCGGTAGCGGCAGCACCTCGCGCATGCCGGCGCGCATGGCGCGGATCAGCAAATCCTGCTGCGGGTCGCGCGTCAGCAGCATGAAGGAGGCGGTGGGATACTGCTTGCCCAGGCGGTCCACCAATTCACCTTCTTCAACGGCGATGTCGCTGGCGTCCAGCACCACCAGCTCCGGTGTTTCTGGCAGCTGGCGTTCAACTGCATCACGCAGCCCGTTGCGCGACGCCACCAGCTGCACCGCCGGCATACGCGCCGATCCCTGTGCCGCGATCTCCGCGTGCAGCAGGCTGTCCTTGCTGATCATGAGCGCTTTCATTTGGCACCGTTATTCATCATGGTTTGCGGCTGCTCGCTACCAGCCTTCTGATAGCGCTCGTAGGCGGCGCGCGCGCTGCGGCCGTCCATCCCCATCACGGGATCGGTGTTGCGACCGGCGGCCGGTTGCAGCACCTGCTGCGCCAGCGCCATGCGCGTATCGATGCCGAAGCGGGCATCCCACTGCGGTGTGGTACTGGCGCAAGCGGACAGCACGCCCGCCAGCAGGATCGGTAGGTAACGCATGATTACTCCTTGGTTTCCGGTGCACCTTCCAGGCGGCCGCCGAGGAATAGCTTGGCGCGGCTTGGTGTGGTGACGCTGTCGGTCGGCAGTTTGTAGTTGGCGGGTAGCGGCTGCACCAGGTGCGGTGTGACGACGAACAGCAGCTCGGTGCGGTCCTGCTGGAAGTCGGTGCTGCGGAACAGTGCCCCCAGCACCGGCAGTTCGCCGAGGATGGGCAGGCCGTTGATGCTGGTGTTCTGGCTGTTTTTAATCAGCCCGCCGATGGCAAAGCTTTGGCCGTCGAACAACTCCACGGTGGTTGAGGCACGGCGCGTGGTAATCAGCGGCAGCACCGAGGCGCCACTGAAGCCTTGCGCCGAAATGCCGATACCTTCACGCGAAATCTCCGACACTTCCGGCGCCACGCGCAGGTTGATGCGGCCGCCTGCCAGCACGGTCGGTGTAAAGCGCAGGCCAACGCCGAATTCTTTCTCTTCCAGCGTGACCTTGTTGTTGTCCTGCCCGACCGGCACGAAGATGCGGCCACCCGCGAGGAAGCTGCCTTCCTGTCCGCTGATCGCCATCACGGTCGGTTCAGCGAGGATGCGCACCAGGCCATCTTGTTTGCTGGCGGCCAGCCTGCCGCGATTGCCGATACTGAGCAGGCTTTTCAACGTGCCGCTGACGAAGTTGGACGATAGCGTGCTGGCCCAGCTGCCACCACCAAAGTTGACGGTGACGCCGGCCTCCAACTGGTCCAACAGGGACTTGGAGACTTCGGCGATTTTCACTTCCAGCATGACCTGCTGCGGCGCGGCGATGTTGAGGAAGTTGACGATGCGCGCGCTAGCCTGTGCGGCCTGCGTGGCCGGCAACGCGCTGCCTGCGGCTGCGCCAATACTGGCGTTGGCGCCGGCCTTGCCGGAGGCCTCCAGCGGCTGCGCGGGACGGCGCACAAAGGCGGCGGCCAGCTCCAGCACGCGCGCTGCGGTGGGCGCATCATCGACGGTGCCGCTGATGACCAGCGTGTCGCCCGCCGCGCTGACCTGGATGTTTTTCTGCTCCGGCATCAGTGCGGCCAGCGATTGCTGCAGGCCTGCGGGATCGATGCCGACCACCACCTCCACCACGTTGCACAAGCCGCTGCGGCCTTGCACAATCATATTACTGCTGCCGATGTCGACGCCGACCACGTACAGCGTATCCGGCGCCACCAGCATGGCCTGCAACACGGCGGGATTCCCGACGCTGCGTGTCTGCACCGCTTCCGGCATGCGCATCAGCGTGGATTTCCCGAGCTGCAGTTGCAAGCTGCCCGGCTGCGCGGCCTGCCCGGTGCAGCGCAGGCCAGCGTTCTCGCCCGCCCGCGCTGGCGCGACGAGCGTCAACGCGGCGAGCAGCGCCCATGCGTGGTGGCGTAGGTCCATGATGCGCTCACAAACATTCTTGCGTGCGCTGCACGCCAGAGATGACACCGATGCACGCGCGCGGCGCCGCAGCGGCCACTTGCAGGCGCGGCTTGGGCTGTGTGACCGGCGCAGGCGCTTCCGCAACCGGCGCCGATGCGGCGGCAGGCTGCTCATGCGGTTCACGTGCGCCGAGCAGCGTGCCCTTGGTCGCGCCCTCGGTCGTGCCAGGACGAGGATCCACCTGGTTACGCAGCACCAGCGACAGCGAGCCTACGCTACGCGCCAGATCCAGGTTCTCAGCCTGCGCCGGCGTCACCTCCAGCGTGACGGCATTCACCACGCGTGGCTTGGTCTCGTCGCGGCCCACTTCCTGCGCCACCGCCAGCACCAGTATCCGCTCCAGCACAATCTTGGAAATCGCGCGCTCATTGGACTGGGTGTTGACGATGATGTCGACAAAATTCCCCGGCAGCGCAAAACCGGCCACGCCCACCACGTCGTTGACGCGCACCGTGATGGCGCGCTTGCCCTCCGCGATCAAGGCCGACAGGCCGCCCAGCGTGCCGGCCGGCGCCAGCTTGGCTTCACTCAAAGGTTCGTCGCGCAGCACGCTGGTTTTCAGCACGCGGCCTACTAGCTTGCTGCCATCGCGCAGCGCACCGCGCGGCAGCGTTTCGGCCGGCCAGTCGATCTGCTTCAGCATCTCCGGCGTCAGGCGCTGCCCGAGGTTGACGTCCAGCGCCGCCACCACAATCTTGTTCGACGCGCCGGGCGTTTGCCGCAGCAGCCAGCGCGAGGCCAGCGCCACCGCCGCCAGTCCGAACACGATAGCCAGCGCCATCATCAACAATGCGCGCCGGTTCTTCATGCTATCCGAGGCTCCACGCTATCACCCTCGGCATGCGATGCGCCGCTGGTGAACATGCTGATCCAGGCCTGGTCCAGCGCCGCAATCGACAAGCGCGCCGGCTCGCCCGTGAAGCCCGCGAAATCAGCGACGCGGCCAACAATCTCACGCGGATAGCACGCCAGCAGCGGCAGCCCGCTGCCCGCGTGCAGTTCATCCAGCAGATAGCGCTGGGCCGCATCGTCGTACACCACGCCCATGCTCAGGCACTGCTGGCGCAACAGCGTGCGATAGTCGGCGGCACTGAGCGCCCCCACCGGAATCTTGTAGCCCACACGGCGCAGCGAGGCCTCATCGAACAGCGACGACGGCGATGCGCTGGTGACAAACACCAGCCGCATACGGCACGGCACCTGGAAGTGATAGCCGCCCGCTAGCGCCAGCACGCTGCGCTCCATTTCCTGCGCCTGCGCGAAGCGGTTCAGCAATTCGGCGGCAGGCATGCGATGGCGTCCGAGATCATCGACAATCAGCAAGCCGTTGTTGGCCTTCAGCTGCGGCGGCGCGCGATAGCAGCCGCTGGCCCCATCCGCCTGCAGGTCCAGCATGTCGGCATCGAGCGAGGCGTCCAACGCCACTACGGGCCGCTGGCACAGCACCCAGCGCGGATCGCTGCTGCGCCGTTCGGGCGCTTGCTGCATCTGGCGCGCTGGCCGCGGCATGGGTGGGCGATGCAGCGCCGGGTCGAACACCTGGACGATATCCTGCCCCACCACAATCGCATGCGGCACCGCCACCAAACCTTGCAGCAGCGCGCCCAAACGGCGCGCCAGCACCGACTTGCCGCTGCCCGATGGACCATACAGCAGCATGCTGCGACCCGCATGCATGGCCGCCCCCAGCATGCGCTGCACCGGCGGCGCCAGGAAATCATCGGTGAATTCCGCCGCCAGTTCATCGGCACAAGGCTGCGCTGCTTGCGCAGCCTGACGTTCGACCATGGCGCGATAGGCGTCCAGCGTCACCGGCGCCGGGCCGGCATACGGGCAGCGCTCCAGCCACGCATTGGCGCGCTGCTTGCCGGCGCTGGTCAGCTGGTACTGCACGTCGATGTCGGAATCGCCGCGCCACGCCACTTCCGCCACGTGTTCGGCCACCATGAAGTCCAGCACCTCGCGCAGCACATTGATCGACAAGTGCAGCTTGGTGGTCAACACCGGAAGGTGGCTCTTGCCGCCGAGGTAAAGCACTTTGGCAATCAGCTCGACGAGCAGCTGGTGCGGCAGGCCGCTGTCGCGCACTGATTTCGGCTGCGGCGGCAGCAAGGCCTCCGGCTCGGCGTCGAGCAGCTGGGTGTAGGGGAATGGCGGTTCAAGGGCTAGCATCGTTATCTCCGCAGGGAAACTAGTTTCGGTATGGAATCAAGTTTATCCAGCCATGCTTTGCGGACATTGACGTGCAGCAAGCCTTGTTCAGTGATGCCGCCACACCACCACAGCAACCGTGCCGAGCGCGATCGCCACGCCGTAAGGAATGCCGCCCACGCTGGCCTTGGGCGGCAGCGGCACCGGCAGCAAAGGCATACCGAGCAGGCGCAGCAGCAATGGTGTGCAAATCAATTTGAGGTTGTGGGCAATGTCGCGCCAGCGGCCGTTGAACAGCAGCATCAGCAGCGCCATCCCGCCGCCCGCCAGCACCGACAGCGCGGCAATCTGCAGCACCTGCCACGGACCGGCAAACGCGCCCACCATCGCCATCAGTTTGACGTCGCCGGCGGCCATACCGCGCAGCAAGTACAGCGGCAGAAATAAAAAAAAGCCGGCGAAGCCGCCGGCCAGCCACTGCGACACCGGGGCGCCCGGTTGTCCGCTGAGCAAGTGCAGTATCAGCGCCAGCATCAGGCCGCTGAGGATGAGCACGTTGGGTATCTTGCGTATCGCCAGATCCGTCAGCGCCGCTTGCGCGACCAGGCAGATCAGGATCACTTCTATCGCGTTGAACATGGCAGTCTCTCCGGAAAAAGCTTTCCGGCCGGGGCCGGAAAGCTCGTGCCCATGCTTACGGCGTCGTGATCTTGCTGGCGATGTCGGTGAAGGCCGTGTTCAGGGCCGGCTTCAGCAAGCCGAAGGCGGCAGTCACAGCCGCCACCATGATTGCCGCGATCAGGCCGTATTCAATGGCCGTGATCCCGTCCTCGTCCCGCGCAAACTCTTTTGCTGCTGCTATAGCTGCTGCCATAATCGAGTGCATATCATTCTCCTGTGGTTAATCCATCAAAAAAGCCTCTGGCGCGCGCTTGTCGCGCCATTGGGTTCACTATACGGATCACAGTTTTAGGAGAGTTGACGTGACGCAAGTTTTCCGTGCGGAATCTTTTTTGGCCTATGATGAACAGGAATGTCGGAAAAAGGTCGCATTCTTTGACAATGGAAGTTTTTTTTCGCACACATGAATTGCTTCGATTGCAAAAAGCTATTATCCTGCCTAGCTGTTCTTTGGAAGGGCAAATGGACTCGCTACTGAAACACATGGTGGACATGACCGGTCACCGCGATCACACGATGCTCGACATCTCGGTGATTTCGGCGGTGCAGGAGCTTGCCCGCGCCGATCAGGTCCGTGTGTTGACCCTGGCCACCGTCCGAGGAAAGATTTTCGTTCGGCCACGCGCCGTGATCACCGCCGGCGAAGCTGCGCGCATGGTCGACACCTCTTACCAGAACCATCCGGGCGATCCGGTCGCGGCCTATCCCGCGCTGGCGCAATGCATTGCGCGCCACGAATCGAGCGCCGACATTGCCAATGAAGCCGGCGAGCACACCCTGTGGCTGCCGATCTGGCTGGGCGACAAGGCTGATACCTGCCTGGAAATCGTCAATCCAACGCCGTACACTAGCGAAACTATCCATATCATCGCCGCGATAGTCAGTGTCTACCGCAACTTCCAGAATTTGCTGGACTACAGCGAACGCGATTCGCTCACCGGCCTGCTCAACCGCAAGACCTTCGACGACCAACTGTCCAAGATGCTGGCCGCCAGCACCGAGCAGGATTCCGTCACTCTGCCGGGCGAACCGGAGCGCCGGGTCCATAGCGAAGAAGAAAAGCAGTGGCTGGCCGTGGTGGATGTCGACCATTTCAAGCACGTTAACGACCGTTTCGGCCATTTATACGGCGATGAAGTGCTGATCCTGATCGCCAACCTGCTCACCTCCTCGTTCCGCGCGCAAGACCGCGTATTCCGCTTCGGCGGCGAGGAATTCGTGGTGCTACTGCGTTCCGCCACGCTGGATAACGCCAAGAAAATCATCGAACGCTTCCGCATGAACGTGGCCGCGCATGATTTCCCGCAAGTGGGCAAGGTGACGGTGAGTGTCGGCTTTGTCAGCATCAGCGCGCTGGAGGCGCCGGTGATTATCCTGGGCCATGCCGACCAGGCCCTGTACTACGCCAAGAGCCACGGCCGCAACCTGGTCTGCCACTACGACGAGCTGGTCAGCGGCGGCAAGCTGCAGGCCATCGAATCCAACGATACCGCTGAATTCTTCTAACTCCTAGACCGCCACGGTCAGGAAGCGCATCGGGTCGACATTCCATTTGGATGGCGACTCGTGGCCGACGATCTTGTCGCCGCCGCCAAAGCCCACCCCGCGCGACAAATCCACAGTTTCCGGCTTGATGTAGACGTTCTTCTTGGTGTGGAAGAACACGTTGACCTTGGGCGCCAGCAGATTGGTTTCATGTGGCTCAATCACCACACCAAGGCGGCCCGATTCCAGCAGCACCATGGTGCCGACCGGGTAAATCCCCACGCAGCGCATAAATTCCTGCGCATAGGTCGGGTTGAAGTGGAATTTGCTCCACTCGTAAATCTTACGCAGCGCGGCAGCGGCCGACATACCCTTGTGATAGCAGCGGTCGGCGGTAATGGCATCGTACACGTCGACAATGGCCGCCATCTGCGCCAATTCACTGATTTCGTCATTGGCCTGCTTGCTCGGGTAGCCGCTGCCGTCGCGGCGCTCGTGGTGATGCAGGGTAATATCGAGCGGAATCGGACCGATCTCCGGCGATTGACGCAGGATGTTGTAGCCATCTTCCGGGTGCTTCTTAATGATGGCGAATTCTTCGTCGGTCAGCGGACCAGGTTTGTTGAGGATTTTATCCGGCACCAGCGCCTTGCCGGTGTCGTGCAGCAAGCCGCCGAGGCCGGCCTGGTGGGTGATGTCCGCAGGAATATTGCGCGAGCGGCAGAAGGCCACCAGCAGCGTGCACACGCTGACCGAGTGCAGGAAGGTGTAATCGTCCTTGGTCTTGATGCGCAGCAAACCCACCAGCGCACCCGGATTGCGCAAAATCGATTCGGTAATGTTTTGCACCACCGGCTGCACCTGATCCAGTTCAATCGCCTTGCCGAGACGGGCGTCCTGCATCACCGTGCGCACCAGCGTCGAGGCTTGATGGCGGATTTGCACCGCACGCTGCATCTCTTCGCCCAGCGAGACGCGGGTCTGCACCGGCGCTTTGGCAACGATTTCTACAATTTCACGCTCGGTCGCCGCTTGCGCTTCGGCCAGCGTTGGCGCATCCTCCACGTCCAGCCCTTTGTCGCTGTCGATCACCACATCGTGGATGCCGGCATTGAGGATTTTGCGGATTTCTTCGCCACTGGAAATCAGAAAGCGATTGCGCACGAAGGGATGGGTCATCCAATCGCAGCTAAGGTCATGGATGTACATGCCTACTTTAAGCTGGGAAGAGTCGACTTTCTTTAACATGCGGATACCCGTCAAAATAGAGTGCAGGAGCAGTAGACTGCGCTAGCTCAAGTATAACAAACTGTTTCCTGCCGGGACTAAATTTACAACTGCAACCCACCGTTCGACCATGGAATTACGCCAGTTACGCTATTTTGTTGCAATCGTTGATCACGGCTCGCTGTCGCGCGCGGCGCTGATCCTGCATGTGGCGCAGCCGGCGCTGACCCAGCAATTGCGCCAACTGGAAGAAGAACTGGGTGTGCAACTGCTGCACCGGAGTGCCCAAGGCGTGCTCAGCACGGATGCCGGCAAGGTGTTTTACGAGCATGCCCAAGCCATCCTCAAGCAGGTGGCGGATGCCCGCTCGGCCGTGGCGCAATCAGCCGAACGGCCCAGCGGCAGCGTCACGCTGGGGCTGCCGCACAGCATTTCCGGCGCGCTGGCGCTGCCGCTGTTGACCGCCACCCGCGCGCAATATCCCGAAATTACGCTGCAGCTGACCGAGGAACTGACCGGCAACCTGAGCGACCAGCTTAAGTCCGGCCGCGTCAACCTGGCCATCATGTTCGACGACGGCCAGCTCAGCCAGTTTGCCACCACGCCGTTGGCGGAAGAAGAACTACATTTTATTTGTCGATCCGATGCGGCTTACGCGCTAGGTGAGCAATCACTTACACTGGAACAGGCGCTCAACACCACCCTGATCCTGCCAGGACTGCAGCACGGCGTACGCCCGCGCATCGAGAGCGTGGCGCGGGATGCCGGACTCAGCCTGAACAATGTGATCGAGATCAACTCCATCGCCATCCTCAAGTCTGCCCTGTTGGCCGACATGGGCGCGACCATCCTGCCGTCCGCCCCCGTCCTGGACGAATTGCAGCGCGGCGCCCTGCGCGCCCAGCGCATCCACAGCCCGTCGATTTCGCGCACCGTGGTGCTGTGTGGTTCACGCAACATCCCGCTGACCAATGCGGCGGCAGCGATCAGCCGGCTGGTGCGCCAGGTCAGCGACCGCCTGTGCGCCGACGGCACGTGGCCGGGCGCCACACCCCTATAAGTTTTTCTTATACCCCTATCGGCAAGCGGTATTTCCGTATACGTCAAGTAGCGCCCATACTGGTCATAGAACCGCCAACCATGCGGTCATATGGCTTGAGCCTGGCCTGCCCACCCGGCATCCCCCAGTTCGAGCGCGATCTGATACAAAAACGGAGACACCACCATGCCAGACGGCACCAGCACGCTCACGTCCGTGAGCCTCGACGACAAGTACACTTCCACCAAAGGCACCATCTTCCTGTCCGGCATTCAAGCGCTCGTGCGCCTGCCGATGATGCAGCAAGTGCGCGACAAGATGGCGGGCCTGAACACGGCCGGTTTTATTTCCGGCTATCGCGGCTCGCCGCTGGGCGGCCTCGATGAAAACCTGTGGAAGGCCAAGCCGCATCTGGAAAAGCACCACGTGCAGTTCGTGCCGGGCGTGAACGAGGACCTGGCTGCGACCGCCGTATGGGGCTCGCAGCAGGTGGACCTGATCGGCGAGAGCAAGTACGACGGCGTGTTCGCCATGTGGTACGGTAAAGGCCCGGGTGTTGACCGTTGCGGCGACGTCTTCAAGCACATGAACCATGCCGGCACCTCCAAACACGGCGGCGTGCTGCTGGTGGCGGGTGATGACCATGGCGCGTACTCGTCCACCCTGCCGCACCAGTCGGATCATATCTTTGCGGCTTGCATGGTGCCGGTGCTCTACCCTTGCAATGTGCAGGAATACCTCGACCTCGGCATCCACGGCTGGGCCATGTCGCGCTTCTCGGGTTGCGCGGTGGCGTTCAAGGCGCTGGCTGACACGGTGGAGTCGTCGGCTTCCATCGATGCCGACCCGTTCCGCGTCGAGACCAAGATTCCAAAGAATTTCGTGATGCCGGAAGGCGGCTTGAATGCCCGCCTGTCCAGCATCCCGCTGGGCCAGCAGGCGCGCAATCAGGAAGCGCTGATGCAGGACTACAAAATCTACGCCGCACTGGCCTACGCGCGCGAGAACAAGCTGAATCACACCACCATCGATTCGAAAGACGCGAAGCTGGGCATCATCGCCTCCGGCAAATCGTATCTGGACGTGCTGGAAGCGCTGGAAGAACTGGGCATCGATGAAGAGATGGCGGCCAAGGTGGGCCTGCGCCTGTTCAAAGTGGCCATGCCTTGGCCGCTGGAGCCGGACAGCGTGCGCGAGTTCGCGCAGGGGCTGGACGAGATCCTGGTGGTGGAAGAAAAACGCCAGTTCGTCGAATACCAGCTGAAAGAACAGTTGTACAACTGGCGCGACGACGTGCGTCCGCGCGTGATCGGCAAGTTTGATGACAAGGGCGAATGGGTGGCGCCGCGCGGCGAATGGCTGCTGCCGCCAAAGGCTGACTTCTCGGTATCGCAAGTGGCACGCGTGATCGCCAGCCGCGTGGCACGCTACATCACCGACGCCCACATCCAGGACGAAATCAAGAACCGCCTGACCTTCCTCGATGAGAAGGATGCAGTGCTGAAGAAAGCCATCAACACGCCATTCCGTCCGGCCTTCTACTGCTCCGGATGCCCACACAATACCTCGACCAAAGTGCCGGAAGGTTCGTTCGCGCTGGCCGGCATCGGCTGCCACGTGATGGCGACCTCGATCTACCCTGAGTTCAACAAGCTGACCACGCACATGGGCGGCGAAGGCGCGCCGTGGATTGGCCAGGCTGCGTTCTCAAAAGTGCCGCACGTGTTCCAGAATCTGGGCGACGGCACTTACTTCCACTCGGGTTATCTGGCGATACGCGCAGCGGTTGCAGCGCGCGTCAACATGACCTACAAGATCCTGTACAACGATGCAGTCGCCATGACCGGCGGCCAGCCGGTGGACGGCCAGACCTCGGTGCCGATGATCGCGCAGCAGATGGCGGCAGAAGGCGTGAAGCGCATCGCGCTGGTGACGGAAGACCTGTCGCGCTGGACCGACCGTTCGGCGCTGCCGTCCATCGTTTCACTGCACGATCGCAAGGACATGGACGCCGTGCAGCGCGAACTGCGTGAAGTCTCCGGCGTATCGGTGCTGATCTTCGACCAGACCTGTGCTGCTGAAAAACGTCGCCGCCGCAAGAAAGGTGAATATCCCGATGTGGCCAAGCGCATGGTCATCAACGAAGCCGTCTGCGAGGGCTGCGGCGACTGCGGCATCCAATCGAACTGCGTGTCCATCCTGCCGAAGGAAACGGAGTTCGGCCGCAAGCGCACCATCGATCAATCGTCGTGCAACAAGGACTACTCGTGCACCAAGGGCTTCTGCCCGAGCTTCGTGACGGTGGAAGGCGGCGCGCTGAAAAAATCCAAGGCCGGCGCAACGCAAGGCGATGATGGCTGGGACGCCCTGCCTTCGCCAGCGCTGCCGGACTGCGAGCAGCCGTACAACATCCTGATCAACGGCATCGGCGGCACCGGTGTAATTACCGTCGGCGCGCTGATGGGCATGGCCGCGCACATCGAAGGCAAAGGCGCTTCGGTGCTGGACATGACCGGCATGTCGCAGAAAAACGGCTCGGTCACGTCGCACGTGAAAATCGCTCGCACACCGGAACACCTGCGCGCGCAGCGCATCGCCACCGGCGAGGCGGACGTCATTCTCGGCTGCGACATGCTGACCGCCGGCGCGGCCGATGCGGTATCCAAGATGCGTGTCGGCCGCACGCTGGCCTTGGTCAATCTGCACGAGCAGCCACCAGGCACCTTCGCGCAAAACGCCGACTGGGAATATCCAGCAGCCGACGTGCGCGCGCTGATCGAAGAATCGGTGGGCACCGGCGCAGCAGACTTCATCGACGCCACCAAGCTGGCCACCGCGCTGATGGGCGATTCGATTGCCGCCAACCTGTTCATGCTCGGTTACGCATGGCAGCGCGGCCGCATCCCGTTAACGGAAGCATCGCTGTTGCGCGCGATTGAGCTGAACGGTGTGGCCGTCGCCTCGAACAAAAAGAGCTTCCTGTGGGGCCGCCGCGCCGCCGTGGACCTGAAGCGCGTAGAACGCACTGCAACGCCAGCACAGCCTATCGTGCTGCAAATGCCGCAAAGCCTGGACACCGTAGTCGCCAAGCGCATGGAATTCCTGACCGGCTACCAGAATGCCGCCTACGCCAGCACCTACTCGGAACTGGTGGCGCAAGTGCGCGCGCGCGAAAACGCGCTGGGCCTGGGCAGCAAGCTGTCCACCGCCGTCGCCAAGTCTTACTTCAAGCTGATGGCTTACAAGGACGAATACGAAGTGGCGCGCCTGTACACGGACGGCCGCTTTGTCGAACAACTGCAACAGCAGTTCGAGGGCAACTTCAGCGTGAAGTTCAACCTCGCGCCGCCACTGTTCGCCAAGAAGGACGCCAAGGGCCACCTGGTGAAAGCGGAATTCGGTTCGTGGATGTGGAGCGCTTTCAAGCTGCTGGCCAAATTCAAGGGCCTGCGCGGCGGCGCCTTCGACGTCTTCGGCTACACCGAGGAACGCAAGATGGAACGCGCGCTGATCGTGGAATACCGCGAGATGGTGCAGTCGCTGGTCGCCAAGCTGACCGCCGACAACCACGCCACGGCGGTCGATCTGGCCGCGCTGCCGGAGAAAGTGCGCGGCTTCGGTCACGTGAAGGAAAAGGCTGTCGCCACCTTCCGCACCGAAAAAGCCCGCCTGCTAGCACAGTACTTATAATGATTAAAAAATATAAAGGGACACCAATGAACGATCTCTCGAATCCGAAGCTCGCGGCTGTGGAAGACCAGCCGCGCGCCAAAAACAAGGTCCGCTTCGTGACGGCGGCTTCGCTGTTCGACGGCCACGACGCCTCGATCAACATCATGCGCCGTATCCTGCAATCGAACGGCGTGGAAGTGGTCCACCTCGGCCATAACCGCTCGGTGGATGAAGTGGTCACCGCCGCACTGGCGGAAGACGTGCAAGGCATCGCCATCTCCAGCTATCAAGGCGGCCACGTTGAATACTTCAAGTACATGATCGACTTGCTGCGCCAGCGCGGTGGTGAACATATCAAGGTATTCGGCGGCGGCGGCGGCGTGATCGTGCCAAGTGAAATCGCAGAGCTGCATGCCTACGGCGTCACCAAGATTTTCAGCCCGGAAGACGGCCAGCGCATGGGCCTCGTCGGCATGATCCAGTGGATGGTGCAGCAGTGCGATATCGACCTGTCGCAGTACTCGCCAACCTCGCTGGCGCCGCTGCGCGAAAGTTCGGATATCGCCGCGCGCCATCGTCCGCTGGCGCAGCTCATCACCGCATTGGAAAACGACAAGGCCGCACCTGCGCTGCGCGCCGAATTGCTGGCCGCTGCAGAAGACCTGCCGGTACCGACGCTGGGCATCACCGGCACCGGCGGTGCGGGCAAATCCTCGCTGACCGATGAACTGATTCGCCGCATTCGCCTCGACCAAAGCGATACGCTCAACATCGCCATCATCTCGATTGATCCATCGCGCCGCAAATCCGGCGGTGCGTTGCTAGGCGACCGTATCCGCATGAACGCCATCAATCCGTGGGCCGGCCAGGCGCGCGTGTTCATGCGATCCCTGGCCACGCGCGAAGCAGGTTCAGAGATTTCGCAAGCACTGCCTGACGTTATCGCCGCCTGCAAAGTGGCTGGCTTCGATCTGGTCATCGTTGAAACCTCCGGCATCGGCCAGGGCGACGCTGCCATCGTGCCGCACGTGGACGTATCGATGTACGTGATGACGCCGGAATTCGGTGCTGCCTCGCAGCTGGAAAAAATCGACATGCTCGATTTCGCCGACTTCATCGCCATCAATAAGTTTGACCGCAAGGGTGCGCAAGACGCGCTGCGCGACGTCGCCAAGCAGTACCAGCGCAATCGCGAAATGTGGAGCAAGCGTCCAGAGGAAATGCCGGTCTACGGCACCCAGGCATCGCGCTTCAACGACGACGGCGTGACTGCGCTGTACCAAGGCCTGCTACCACGCCTGACACAACTGGGCCTGCGCGTACAAGCGGGCAAACTGGTTGCCATCGAAGACGTGCGCCATTCCAGCGGCAAGAACGTCATCGTGCCACCGGCACGCGCGCGCTACCTCGCGGAGATTTCCGACACCGTACGCGGTTACCACCGTTTCACGCGCAAGCAAGTGACGCTGGCGCGCGAACGCCAGCAACTGAGCGAATCCAAACGCATGCTGGCCATCGCCCACAAGGCCGCCGACTTCGACGACTTGATCGCCGAACGCGATGCTGAGATGGATGGCGGTGCGAAGAAACTGCTGGCCCAGTGGCCTGACATGCAAGCCGCCTACGCGGGCGACGACTACGTGGTGAAAATCCGCGACAAGGAAATTCGCACGCGCCTGGTGCAGCACACGCTGTCCGGCACGCGCATCCGCAAAGTGTCGCTGCCACGCTATGAAGACCACGGTGAAATCCTGCGCTTCCTGATGCTGGAAAACGTGCCAGGCTCCTTCCCCTTCACCGCAGGCGTGTTTGCGTTCAAGCGCGAAGGCGAAGACCCAACCCGCATGTTCGCCGGCGAAGGCGATGCCTTCCGCACCAACCGCCGCTTCAAGCTGGTCTCCACCGGCATGGACGCCAAGCGCCTGTCGACCGCGTTCGATTCGGTGACCTTGTACGGTGCCGATCCTGCGCTGCGTCCAGACATTTACGGCAAGGTGGGTAACTCGGGCGTGTCGATCGCCACGCTGGACGATATGAAAGTGCTGTACGACGGCTTCAACCTGTGCAGCCCAAGCACCTCGGTATCGATGACTATCAACGGCCCTGCGCCGACCATCCTGGCGATGTTCATGAACACCGCCATCGACCAGCAAGTCGACAAATTCGTTGAAGAGAACAAGCGCCAGCCTAGCGCCGACGAAGCAGCCAAGATCAAGGCATGGGTGCTGCAAAACGTGCGCGGCACCGTGCAGGCGGACATCCTCAAAGAAGACCAAGGCCAGAACACCTGCATCTTCTCCACCGAGTTCTCGCTGAAAGTGATGGGCGATATCCAGGAATACTTCGTCCACAACCAGGTGCGCAACTTCTACTCGGTGTCGATCTCCGGCTACCACATCGCGGAAGCCGGTGCGAATCCGATTTCGCAGCTGGCCTTCACGCTGTCGAACGGCTTCACGTTTGTGGAAGCCTACCTCGCGCGCGGTATGCACATTGACGACTTCGCGCCCAACCTGTCGTTCTTCTTCTCGAACGGCATGGACCCGGAATACACGGTGCTGGGCCGCGTAGCGCGCCGCATTTGGGCTGTCGCCATGCGTGACAAATACGGCGCGAATGACCGCTCGCAAAAACTCAAATACCACGTGCAAACCTCGGGCCGTTCGCTGCACGCGCAGGAGATCGACTTCAACGACATCCGCACCACGCTGCAAGCGCTGATCGCCATTTACGACAACTGCAACTCGCTGCACACCAACGCCTACGACGAAGCCATCACCACGCCGACCGACGAATCGGTACGCCGTGCGCTGGCGATCCAACTGATCATCAATCGCGAATGGGGCTTGGCCAAGAACGAGAATCCGAATCAGGGCTCGTTCATCATGGACGAGTTGACCGACATGGTAGAAGAAGCGGTCCTACAGGAATTCGAGCGCATCGCCGAACGTGGCGGCGTGCTAGGCGCGATGGAAACCGGCTACCAGCGCGGCAAGATCCAGGAAGAGTCGATGCTGTACGAGCACCAGAAACACGATGGCACCCTGCCCATCATCGGCGTCAACACCTTCCGCAATCCGAAGGGCGTGGAAGCACCGGCGCAGATCGAACTGGCGCGTTCCACCGACGATGAAAAGCAATCGCAGCTCAAGCGCCTGGAAGACTTCCACGCGCGGAATGCAGACAGCGCCCCGCACGCGCTGGCCGCATTACAACAAGCCGCCATCGACAACGCCAACGTGTTCGAAAAACTGATGGACGCAGTCCGCGTCTGCTCCCTCGGCCAAATCACCACCGCCCTGTTCGAAGTCGGCGGCCAGTACCGCCGCAATATGTAACGTCCTACCTGAAATGTGGTCCGGCGCCCTGCCCTGCCAACGCATCCTCTGCGTTGCGCAGCGGGCAGGCTTTGAGGGAGAGGCATCCGCAGCCGATGCAGCCGTCGAGTTGATCACGTAGCTGTGTCAGCGTCAGGATGCGTTGTTCCAGTTCCTTCTTCCACGCGGCCGACAAACGGCGCCAGTCGGCAACTGTGGGCGTGCGGCCGGAGGGCAGCGCATTCAAAGCCTCGGCGATTTCTGCCAGCGGCAATCCAACACGCTGGGCGACTTTGATGACAGCGATCCGGCGCAATACTGATCGCGCATAGCGGCGCTGATTGCCGCTGGTACGCACGGAATGGATCAATCCTTTGGCTTCGTAAAAATGCAGCGCCGATACTGCAATGCCGGCACGTTCGGCCAGTTCACCTACGCCCAATATTTTCGGGGGAGCTGACATTGATTTTCCTTGACCTCAAGTTAAGTTGAGATTTTATAGTGCCTTCACATTCACTGCTGAAGGACACCATGAAATTCATTAACCCTACCGGTCTTTACGACCCGCGTCCCAATGGCTACAGCCACGTCGTGATTGCCGAAGCGCCAGCACGCATCATCTACATCGCAGGACAAGGCGGAGAGAACGCCGCCGGCGAATTGTCGCAAGACTTCAACACACAGGTCGAGCAAGCGCTAAGCAACCTGCAAATAGCGCTGCACGCAGCGGGTGCGCAGCTGTGGAACATCGCCAAAGTCAGCGCGCTGATTGTCGATCACAGCAAAGAACGCCTGCACATCTTCAGCACCGCCTTGCGTACCACGTGGGGAGATCATCCCGCCCCTGCCTGCACACTGATTCCAGTACCTCGCTTGGCGCTCGACGGCATGCTGTTTGAAATTGAAGCGACCGTGGTGCTTCAAGCCGCAGATGAAATTTACTAGGCAGGACCAACGGTCGCGCCTTCGACCAGCACTGGCTGCCACAGTTCTTGCAGCTCACTAGCAGGTTTGCCGCCGACCAGCGCCAGCAGCATGGCGATCATGCGCGCACCGGCCTGGCGTGGGTTGGGCAGGTCGATGGAGGTGACGTTGGCGCTCGATAGCGTGTCGGCCATGCTGCCCCAGACGATCACGGAGATTTCTTCGCCTACCTTGACGCCCGCATCCAGCAGCGCGCGCACCGCGCCCACGCCGGACAGGTGGTTGTCGACGATGACCGCCGTCGGCCGCGGCGAGCAGGCCAGCAATTCCTGCATGGCCTGGTAGCCGCTGCGGCGGTCCAGCGTGTTGTTGATCAGGTAGCGCGGATCCACGCCCAGTCCCGCCGCCGCCATCGTGTCCTCAAAACTATCCCGGCGCTGGCAGGCGAAATTCAAGGCCAGCGGCGCGCTGATCAAGGCCACGCGCCGGTGGCCCACGCCCAGCAGGCGCTCCAGCGCCAGCCGCATGCCGGCCTCGTTGTCGTAGTCGAACCACGCGTACGGCGCGTTCAGCTCGGTGCGTCCATGCGCCACAAAGGGAAACTTGGCCTTGCTCAGGAAGGCGATGCGCTCGTCGCGCACCAGCGTGCGCCCTACCACCAGGCCATCGACCCGCCGGCCGCTGACGATTTGCTGGTACGACGGCTGCTCCGCCGCCGGCGACACCGGCGCGATGATCAGATTCTTGCCCAGCGCTTCCAGCGCAGACGACATGCCAGCCACCACTTCCAGGAACATGGGATCCGCCATATCGGTCGGCTGCAGCGGATGGATGATGCCAAAGATGTTGGTACGCCCCAGCGCCAGCGAGCGCGCCATCGGATTTGGCTGGTAGCCGACCTCCTTGGCCGCCTTCAGCACCCGCTCGCGGGTCCGCACATTGACCTCAGGGTAACCGTTTAATGCCCGGCTCACCGTGGTTTTGGACATGCCCAGGTGATTTGCGAGGTGCGCCAGGTTCATAGACAATTGCGTAAAGTTGACCGCTGATTATAGCGGGCGCCCTAAATCCACCGCCATGCCGCAGCGCCCGTTTTCGACGGAAATACAACAACTTGAACGGCGGCAACTATCCGGTTTTCACCTTGCATTTTCGATTTTTATGGCCTAATCTACAATAGATTGTAAGCACGATCCTGCCTCACCATGTCCGGAATTTTGCATCGAGGAAAGACAAGTGGCTTCGCTCCTCTCCATCAACGCGCTGCAAGCATCGGTTGCACAGGCTGAACGGCAAGTGCAAAAGGACCAGGTGCGCGTCAGCCAGGACGCCGACCGGCTGGAGACTAGCCGCGCCCAGCTGAGCAAGGACAAGCAGACGCTGTCGGACAACCAGCGCGAGAGCAATCAAGCCACGCAAGCAGCGCAAAAGCCCGCTCCCACCGTCAATCTGACCAGCGCGATCGAAAATCCACCGCGCTCAGCCCAGCAATTGCCGGCGGACCTGCTGCCACCCAAACCTCAGGTCAACACGCTGGGCCAGACCATCGGCCAGCTCATCAACGTGACGGCGTAGTCACCAGCGGTTCCCACCATTTGGTTTCAGCATGCGGTTGGACGATGTCTAGCGGGAGGCCAATTTCTGGCGTGGCGATAGCCAGGCGGCGCTCTTCCGCTAGCTGGGTGATGCGATCGAACGGGTCGTGCCAGGCATGCAGCGACAAATCGAAAGTACCGTTATGGATCGGCAGCAGCACCTTGCCGCGCAGGTCGATGTGGGCCTGCAGCGATTCTTCCGGCTGCATGTGCACGTCCGGCCATTGCGGGTCATAGGCGCCGGTTTCCACCATGGTCAGGTCGAACGGGCCATAACGGCGGCCGATTTCTTTAAATCCGTCGAAATAACCACTATCACCACTGAAAAACACCCGAACATCGCGGTCTTCGATCACAAACGAAGCCCACAAAGTCTTGTTGCGGTCGCTCAGGCTACGGCCCGAGAAGTGCTGGGCCGGCGTCGCCACCAGCTTGAGGCCAGCCACGAAAGTAGACTGCCACCAGCTCAGCTGCCGCACCTTGCCAGCCGGGATGCCCCACGCAATCAAGCGGTCACCTACGCCCAGCGGCGTGATGAAGTGATCGGTCTTGCCGGCCAGCTTGAGCACGGCGTCGCGGTCGAGGTGATCGTAATGGTCGTGTGACAGGATGATGCCCTTGATCGGCGGCAAATCATCAATGCTGATCGGTGGCGCGTGAAAGCGCTGCGGGCCGGCCCACTGCACCGGCGAGGCGCGCTCGGAAAACACCGGGTCGGTCAGCCAGAACTGGCCGTTGAGCTTGAGCAGGACCGTCGAGTGGCCAAGGCGGAACAGACTGCGATCCGGAGCATCCATTAACTGCTGCTGCGTGATCGCATGAACGGGGATCGGCAGGGAAGGCACCGTGTCTTTCGGCTTGTCGAAAGCAAAGCGCAGCATAATGCCCAGCGACTTGAAAAAGCCCATCTTGTGCATCTTCACCGGATTGCGGAAACGCCCGTCGCGCGAACGTGGCGCGCTCGGTACGGACAAGGTGTCCAGGCTATCAATGGCAGATGGGTAAGTCATGTTGGTACTCCTGCGATTTAAAATGTACACTACACAGTGTAGTTCTTGTTTTTGAAAAAGTAAACTACCCGGTGTAAAATAAAATCATGAACGCGCCCCTCAAACTGACCGACCGCAAACGGCAAGCCATTGTCGAAGCGGCTATTGCCGAATTCCGCGCCAGCGGTTTTGAAACCACCAGCATGGACAAGATTGCGGCCACGGCCGGGGTCTCCAAGCGCACGGTCTACAACCATTTCCCCAGTAAAGACGAACTGTTCGCGCAAATATTGCATGAGTTGTGGACCAGTACCGCCGCCATGCAACCGCCGCCCTACGATCCGGCCCAGCCGCTGAAGGCGCAATTGCTGGCCTTATTGAGTAATAAGATGGAGATGCTGCAAGATGGCTACTTCCTCGACCTGGCGCGGGTCGCCATTGCCGAGGCCATCCACTCACCGCAGCGGGCGCAGGAAATGGTGGCGCGTTTGAGTGTGAAGGAAGAAGCCGTCACCACCTGGCTGCGCGCAGCACAGGCCGACGGCAAGCTGGCCAAGGTTGATCCGGAACTGGCGTCGCAAATGCTGCAAGGCCAGTTGAAGACGTTTGCCTTCTGGCCGCAAGTCACGCTGAACCAGCCGCCGCTCAGCGCGGCCATGCAACAGCAGGTGGTCGAGGCGACCGTCGAGATGTTCCTGAGTTACGCGAACGCCACCGAATAAATCGGCGGCAAAGTGGTGGAAATGGTTTGCCACTGGCCGCCGCCATCTTCCGACAGCCAGGCCCCGCCAGTGGTCGAGCCCATCAACAGGATCCGGCCGCAATCGCTGACCGCCAGTCCATGGCGATACACCAGGTCGTAGCAGTGCTGGTGCGGCAAGCCGCCGCGCCACGCGGTGAAGTGCTGGCCGCCGTCAGTAGTGCGCGTCACCGCCAGCGAGGCTTGCGGCGGAATCCGCTTACTGTCCGCCTCGGCCGGCACAAACCACGCTGTCTCACCATCCTGCGGGTGCACGGCGGTGACGAAGCCGAAGTTGGACACCGGCGCCGCCGGCTTCACTTCAGTCCAGTTAGCGCCATTGTCCACGCTGCGCCAGATGCCGTTGTGATGCTGGCACCACAGCTTGTCCGGCTCGCCCGCACAGCGCACGATGCGGTGCGGGTCCTGCACCTGTTCCACCTCCACCAGTTCCGGCGGCATGTAGTTGGCCTTCATCCCTTTCGCCCGCAGCGACCAGCTGGCGCCGCCGTCCTCGGTCAGCCACGCGCCGCCGCAGGAAATCCCCACCAGCACCGACTTGCTATCACGCGGATCAACGCAGATGCTGTGAATGCCCGGCACATCGTAGCCACCGCCCATCCACTGCGCGCGCTCCGGCACATTCCACAGCGCGTCCACCAGTTGCCAACTGTCGCCGCGATCGGCCGAGCGGAACAAGCCGCCCGGCAGCGTACCGGCCCACAGCACCCCTGGCTCATCCGGCCCGCCCGCCGCCAGCGACCAGATTTGCTTGACGGTCCATTCCACCGGATCGGCGCTGTCGGCCGGCTTGGCCGGGAAAGCCGGCGCCGCCACCTCCAGCCAGTCGCCGCTGCCCGCATCGCGCCGGTGCAGCTTGGCGCCGAAGTGGCCAAGGTTGAGCGCCGCATACAGCGTGCCGTCGCGCCGATCCGGCAGCACCATCGACACCGGATCGCCCAGGAAATGCTGCTGGTCCAGCAGCCACGCCTCATGCGTGCGATAGACTTCAAACAAACCTTTGCGGGTCGCGATGTAGGCGCGATCGGACATATCAGCCTCCTGACAGTGCTTGCAAAATATAGACTTGGGATGAAGGGCTCAGCGCGTCGTCTAAAAGCCTGGGGTCGCGCGCACGCTGACCATCGATAAAGATCACCACGTTCTCGCGCAAGCAGCCCTGCTCGTCGAGCACGTAGCCGCGCAGCCGGGGATGATCGGCAAAGCAGGCATCGAGGGCGCTGCGCAGGTCGGCCGCAGTGGTCTCCACCTGCGGCACGGTCATGAAGCGTCCCAGTTGTTGTGTAAATATCAGATGCGCCATCTGGACGATTCTATGCCGATTGCGGCTAAAATGAAATCGCCGCAACCACCGGAGCGCTGCATGTCGATTACGCCGCAAGAACTGGAACTGCTGATGCAGGAAGTGGAGAAGGAAGATCCGATCGACTTCGCCGACCTGCCGTTTGACGAACACGAATTACGCGGCCTGATTTCCAACCATCTGTGCGAGATGGCCGATGCGATGGAGACCTTCAGCGACGAAGACAAGCACCTGACGCTGCTGGCCGTGGCGGCCAAGCTGGTGCTGGAAAATATGGTGCTCAACATCCAGCTGCTGCGGCGCCACGGGGTACCGCTCAGCGATACCACCGAGGCGCTGCTGCAGCGCCTGCGCAGGAAGGATTAATCAGCTGGTGGGAAGTCCAGCGTCGTCACATTCACGCGGTTGAACAGGTTGGTGAAGGTGATCGACGCCACCGCCAGCAGCGTGTCGACAATCTGCGCGTCGCTGTAGCCAGCCTGTTTCACTGCGATCACCACCTCGGCCGGCACATCGCCGCTGGTGCTGACCACGGTGTGGACAAACGTTGCCAGCGCATCGAGGCGGGCATCGCCGGAAGGCTGGCCGTGGCGCACGCCTTTGATGGCATCGGCGCTCAAGCCGGCTTTACCGCCCATCAACGTGTGCGCAGCCAGGCAGTAATCGCAGCTGGCTTCCTGGCTGACGGCCAGTTTGACCACTTCAACTTCCTTCGCGCTCAAACTGCTTTTTTTCAGCGCACCATCGAGATTCAGGGCGGCTTCCAGCGCTACCGGGCTATTCGTGCCTAGCGTGAGATAGGCATTCGGCACCTTGCCGATCGCGCCTTTGATGGCGGTGAACAGTTGAGCAGCGTGGCCGGTAGCTTCCGAGACTGGTTGGGTGAACAAGCGGGACATGATGTGTTTCCTTTCAGAGGTGAGTTGGTATGGAACACAGTTTAGGCCTGCCGCCTGCGATGATGAATGCTCAGGATGCTCTATAATTTGCTCAATCGTCTCATCTGCATGTTATGGATTCCCTCAGCCACCTCCTGTCTCTCTACCCCGTGCGCACCGCGCTCGACGTGCGTTGCCGCTTCGGCGCGCCTTGGGTGCTGGACCATGACGGCGCACCGCGCGGCGTCGCTCCCTACCACCTGATCGTGCGCGGCGAAGCGCTGTGCGGCGAACATGCGCTGCAAAGCGGCGACATCATCGTCTTCCCGCACGGCACCGCGCACCGGCTGCACATCGGCGATCCGGCGCTAGCCACGCCGCTGCACGCCGAACCGGGCCTGCTGCGCTTTGAACGCAACGACGGTGACGGTCCGCAAACCGACATCCTGTGCGGCGAATTCCACTTCGATACCGATGGCGGCGCAGGTTTGCTGGCCGCGCTGCCGGCCATGCTGGTGGTGCGCACCGCCGGCCGGCCGGACGCGCAAAGCCTGCGCCACCTGATGCGCATGCTGCAGGAAGAAGCTGAAACCCCACGCGGCGGCTCGCAAGCGATCATCCGCCAGCTGTCGGCGGCCTTGTTCGCGCTGTTGATGCGCACGTGGCTGGAGCAGGCAGCAGTGGCGCCGGGCCTGTTCGGCGTAATGGCTGAACGCCGCCTGCAAGCAGCCATCAACGGCATGCTGAACGCGCCGGAGAAGCCGTGGACACTGGAAGAACTGGCCGACGCCAGCCACATGTCGCGCGCCACCTTTGCGCGCCTGTTCAAGCAAGCGGCCAACGCCACGCCGGCAGATGTGCTGACGCAGTTGCGCATGGCACGCGCCGCCCGCCTGCTGGATGAGGGCCGCGCGGCAGGAGAAGTGGGTGAAGCGGTCGGCTACCAATCGGAGGCCGCCTTCAACCGCGCCTTCAAGCGCCAGTACGGCATCGGCCCTGGCGCGTATCGCAAGCGCGCTTAGAAAGTGCTGGCGGCCGGCGCCTCGATCACGAGATCGGAAGTGGCGATGGCCACGCAAGGCAGGATATAGCCCTCGCGCTTTTCATCAAGGCTCAGGCCTGGCCAATCAATCTTGTAGCCGACCGTACCACTGGTGGACAAGCAGATGCAGGTGCGGCAGGTGCCGTTACGGCAGGAGCTGGGCAGGCGTATGCCGGCCTGCTCGGCCGCTTCCAGCACCGTGTCCGGCGCTTCCGCATCAAACGTCCATCCCTGCCCTGCCAGCGTAATCTTCATATTCCATGCCGCTTGTCGAAAGCGACATGGTACATGGTCTTAGCTTTGTAGTTGCAAGCGCGGTTTAGACGGCGCCGGCGCTACCGGACGCTTGGGCGGCGCACCAGCGCCATGCTGCAGCTTGAACACCGCCATCGCCTGCGACACACAGCGCGTCTGCTGCGCGAGGTTGCCCGCCGCCGCTGCTGCCTGCTCCACCAGCGCCGCGTTTTGCTGCGTGATGTCGTCGATCTTGATCACCGCTTCATTCACCTGCCCGATGCCGTTGCTTTGCTCGCGCGTGGAGTTGGAAATCTCGCCCATCACCTTGGACACGCGACACACCGAATCAATCACCTCACCCATCGTCACGCCAGCGCTGTTGGTCAGCGCAGTCCCGGCCTGCACTTTCTGGATCGAGCTATCGATTAACTCCTTGATCTCCTTGGCCGCCGTGGCGGAGCGCTGCGCCAGTCCGCGCACCTCGCTGGCTACCACCGCAAAGCCACGTCCCTGCTCGCCGGCGCGTGCCGCTTCCACCGCGGCATTCAGCGCCAGGATATTGGTCTGGAACGCAATCCCGTCGATCAAGCCAATGATGTCGAGGATCTTGTTGGACGAGGCGCTGATATCGCCCATCGTGCTCACCACCTGCGACACGATGGTGCCGCCCTGCGTCGCCACCTCGCGCGCGCGCTCGGCCAGCTCGTTGGCGCTGGCGACGTTGGAAGCGCTTTGCTGCACCGTTGCCGTCAACTGCTCCATGCTGGATGCAGTCTGCTGCAAGCTGGAAGCCTGCGACTCCGTGCGGCCCGACAAATCCATATTGCCATCCGCGATTTCATCGGTGGCCACCGAGATCTCATCGAAGTTGGCGCGCACATCGCCGATGATGCTGTGCAGGTTGATATTGGTCTGCCGCAGCGCCGCCAGCAACTGCCCTACTTCATCGTCACGCTGGATTTCAATCGACGCAGTGAGATCGCCGCCCGCCATCATGCGCGCCGCCTTGGTAGCTTGCCGCAGCGGCAGCGCCACGTTCACGTACAGCGTGTGGCCAAACGCCAGCATGCCTGCCATTGCCACAATCGCCGCGCCGCCCAGCCAGTTGTGCGCATTGGCCGCAGTGTCGCGATCCATCGCCAGCAGCATCACCGCGAGGACGGCCAGCACGCCGACCAGCAGCGAGGTGGCGGCGGCAATCTGCGTCGGCAGCGACATGCGCGTCATCGCCAGCACACGTGCGGCGACACCAGTCGATTCGGCACGCCCTTTTACGATGCGCAGCTTGCGTGGATTACCGTTCTTGAATTCGCGGTACACCGAATCGGCCGCGCGCACCTGCTCGCGCGAAGGCTTGGTGCGCACCGACAGGAAGCCAACCTGCTTGCCGTTTTCAATCACCGGCGTAACGTTGGCCAGCACCCAGTAGAAGTCCCCATTCTTGCAGCGGTTCTTCACCAGCCCAGTCCAAGGCATGCCGCCTTTGATGGTGCTCCACAAATCCGCGAACGCTTCCACCGGCATGTCTGGATGGCGCACGATGTTTTGCGGTGCGCCCATCAACTCTTCTTCCGTGAATCCGCTGACTTCAATGAAGTAAGGATTAGCGTAGTTGATATTGCCCTGTAAGTCGGTGGTGGAGACAATCGTCTTGCCATCCTCCATGACGTACTCGTTTTGCGTGACCGGTGAATTCATGCGCATGACAGCTCCTTGAGTAGGGATCTGTCGGCAGAATAAAAGTATTTTGAATGCTATAAATTCACCAATTGTCGCAATTGCGTGGAATACAACAGGCCTTAATCTGGTTTGAAGTTCTGCCCCAGCGACATGGGCTTATTCAACAAGATAGTCTGTGGATTCCGGCAGATCAGCACTAGCACCACGATAGTGGCGATGTACGGCAGCATCGACAAAAACTCCGACGGTATCGCCAGTCCCATGCCCTGCCCGTGGAACTGCAGCACCGTCACGCCGCCGAACAGATAGGCGCCAACCAGCACACCGCGCGGCTTCCACGTTGCGAACACCACTTGCGCCAGTGCGATCCAGCCGCGGCCTGCAGTCATGCCCTCCACCCACATCGGCGTCAGCGCCAGCGACAGATAAGCGCCGCCCAGGCCCGCCATCGCGCCGCCGAACAGCACCGTGCCGTAACGCAGGCCGATCACCGGGAAGCCAATCGCGTGCGCGCTGTGCGGCGATTCACCGACCGCACGAATGACCAGGCCTAGCCGCGTGCGCGCCAGCATCCAGCCCACCAGCAGCACCAGTACAATCGAGAAGTACTCCATGCCGTCGAAGCCCCACAGGATAGGCATGCGCTCCACTGTCTGTCCCACGTAGCTGCGGCCTATGAAGGCCGAAACGCCAATGCCGAACAAGGTCAGTGCAAGACCGGTGGCGACTTGATTGGTTTGCAGCGTCAGCACCAGGAAGCCAAACACCAGCGACATCAACATGCCCGCCGCCATCGCCGCGATCAAGCCCAGTGTCATGCTGCCGCTGGTAAGCGTAACGCCGAAGCCGACCACCGCACCGACCAGCATCATGCCTTCCAGTCCAAGATTGAGCACACCGGAGCGCTCAGTCACCAGTTCGCCCATCGACGCCACCACCAGCGGCGTAGCCGCACCGGCGGTGCTGGCGAGGAAAGCGATCAACAATTCAGAACTCATCATGCGTATACCTCCAGCTTGTGCGGCTTGATGCGATAGTGGATGAACAGGTCAGCGGCCAGCAGATAAAACAGCAGCAGGCCCTGGAAGATGCCGGTGATGGCGGACGGCGCTTGCAGTTCGATTTGCGCCGTCTCGCCACCGATGTACAGCAACGACATCAGAATCGCCGACAGCACCACGCCCAGCGGATGCAAACGCCCCACGTACGCCACGATGATCGCTGCGAAGCCATAGCCCGGCGACACGGAGGGCTGCAGCTGCCCCAGCGGCCCCGCCACTTCGCCCACGCCGGCAAGGCCGGACAGCGCACCGCTCACCATGAACGCCAGCCACACATTGCGCGGTTCACTGAAGCCCGCGTACAACGCCGCAGCAGGCGCCATGCCGCTCACCTGCATACGGTAGCCGGCAAAGGTGTGCTTACAGAAGAACCAGGCCGCACCAGCCATCACCAGCGAAATAATGAAGGCCGCGTTGACGCGCAAGCCTTCCACCAGCAGTGGCAAGGTGGCCGAGTCGCTGAACATTTTCGATTGCGGGAAATTGAAACCGGCCGGATCGCGCATCGGCCCGTGCACCAGATAGCTGAGCAAGTGATACGCCACGTACACCAGCATCAGGCTAACGAGAATTTCGCTGGTGTTGAAGCGCGTGCGCAGCACCGCCGGTATCGCCGCCCACAGCATGCCGCCCAGCGCACCGGCCAGCAGCATCAAAGGCAGTACCCACCACGCCTGCACCTCGTCGAAATACAGCGCCACGGCGCCTGCCGCAATCGCACCAACGGTCAGCTGACCATCGGCGCCGATGTTGTTGACGTTGGCGCGAAAGCCGATTGCCAGCCCCACACCGCACAGTATCAGCGGCGTCGCCTTCAGTAACAGCTCGCCCACGCCATACGCCGTGGTCCAAGGCTTGATGAAGTAGATGTAAAACGCATTCAGCGGCTCCTGCCCGATGAAGAAGAACAGCATGGAGCCGGTGACCAGCATCGCCAGCGCCGCAATCAAGGGCGACGCCAGCATCATGCGGCGCGAAGGTTCGGGACGTCGTTCAAGCCTGGACATATTCTGGAGCTCCTTGATAGTCGAAATCGCCGCTCATCCACACGCCGATCTGGTTGATGCTGGTGGCTTCCGCCGGCACTGCGCGCGACAGGCGGCCATCCGCCAGCACGGCGATACGGTCGCTCATCATGAACAACTCGTCCAGCTCCTCGGACAGCACCAGCACCGCCACGCCCTGGTCGCGCATATCGATGATGGCCTGCCGTATCAGCATGGCCGCGCCGATGTCGACGCCCCACGTCGGCTGGGCGAACACCATCACTTTCGGCGCCAGCATGATCTCGCGGCCGACGATAAATTTTTGCAGATTGCCGCCCGAGAGCGAAGCCGCCGCCGATTGCTCGCCGCCGCATTTGACCTTGAAGCGCTCGATCACCTTCTGCGCAAAGGCATGTACAGCGCCGCGCTGGATCAGGCCTTTCTGCACCATGCCGGTTTTTGCAGCAGGCAGGTAGCCGGTCAGCAGTGCGTTATCGGCCAGCGACAAATCCGGCACCGCGCCGCGTCCCAATCGTTCCTCCGGCACGAAGCCAAGACCAAGCTGGCGGCGCTGCGCCGCATCGAGCGTGCCCACGTCCTTCCCGCACAAGCGCAGCGTGCCTTCGCGCAGGCCCAGCGTGCGTTCGCCGGAGATGGCTTTCAACAGCTCCTGCTGGCCGTTGCCCGAAATGCCGGCAATGCCGACAATCTCGCCGCTGCGCAGCGACAGGCAAATGTCTTTCAAATGCGTGCCGAATGGATCCTCGCTATTTACATTCAGCTTATCCAGCGCCAGCAGCACCTCGCCCGGCTCGCGCGGATTGTGTACACATATCGGCAGCTCGCGGCCGATCATCAGCTCCGCCAGCGACTTGGCGCTTTCCTGTTTCGGCAGCGCGGTGCCGGACACGCGCCCGCCGCGCAGCACCGTGGCCTTGTCGCACAGGGCTTGTATCTCATCGAGTTTGTGGCTGATATACAGGATGCTGACGCCTTCCGCCGCCAGCCGGCGCAGCGAATCGAACAACTTGAGCACCGCGTCCGGCGTCAGCACCGAGGTCGGCTCGTCCATGATCAGCAATTTGGGCGACTGCAGCAGGCAACGCACAATTTCGACGCGCTGGCGCTCACCAACGGACATGCTGTGCACCAAACGCGCCGGGTCCAGCGGCAGCCCGTATTGCTCCGACACGGCGCGGATGCGCGGCGCCAGCGCGGCCGGCGTCACCTTGTCGTCCAGCGCCAGCGCGATATTTTCAGCCACCGTCAGCGTCTCGAACAGGGCGAAATGCTGGAACACCATGCCGATGCCCAGCTTGCGCGCATCGTGCGGCGAATGGATGTGGACCTGGCGGCCCTCCCACATGATCTGCCCCTGGTCCGGCTTGACCACACCGTAGATGATCTTCATCAGGGTGCTCTTGCCGGCGCCGTTCTCACCCAGCACGGCGTGGATCTCGCCCGGCATCACAGTCAGGTTCACGTCGGCGTTGGCCACCACCGAGGGGTAGATCTTGGAGATGCCGAGCATCTGCAAGCGCGGTTCAGTCATCGGCGTGTTCCCTTCATCGTATACAAATTCGGATGCCCTACCAGACGCAATTAGCATGCCACATTCCTGCACCGCTAGATGCGCCGTTTTGGCGTGCGGCTCCCCAAAAACGTGCACAAAACTTGAAAACAAAGTTTTTTCGTACACAATTGAGGCACTGGTTTTGTACACGAGTTAGCACGCTTCCTGCTTAACAGGGACGTATCACTCACACGGAGAATCCAGCAATGCCCGACAAGCGCAAAGCCGATCAAGCAGTCAAACGCGGTACCACCGCCGTCGACATGCGCATCTACAAGGCGGTGGTCAACGCCGTCATGAGCCACCGCCTGCCGCCCGGCACCCACCTGGGCGAGGCCGATTTCTGCGAGCTGTATCAAGTCAGCCGCACCACCGTCCGCAAGGCACTGCAACGGCTGGCGCATGACCACATCATCGAACTGCGGCCCAATCGCGGCGCGGTGATTGCCTCGCCCACGCCGCAGGAAGCGCGCGATATCTTCGCTGCGCGGCGTGCCATCGAGCGCGAAATCATTCCACTCGTGATCCACAACGCCACGCCGGAATCGATCAAGCAAATCCGCGCAGCCCTTGCGGCAGAAGACGCGGCGCGCCGCGGCGGCGACCGCGCCGGTTGGATACGATTGGGCGGCGAGTTCCACCTGCTGCTGGCGGAACTGGCCGGCAACCACGTGCTGCAGCGCTTCATGGAGGAGCTGGTGTCGCGCTGCTCGCTGATCATCGCCCTGTACGAAACGCCCGGCAGCGCCATGTGCGAGAACGATGAACACCAGGACCTGGCCACGCTGATCGAAAAGGGCAAGGTCAAGGAAGCCACCCATTTGATCGAGCACCACCTGCAGGAAATCGAATCGCGCTTGCGCCTGGACGAGCAAGACAAAAAAGTTAATCTGGCTGAAGCGTTGTCGGGATTCTGAAAAAGGTGGCCCGCTAATTGCTTTAGGACTGGACGAGATTGAATCCAATTGCTAAAACGATTGGATACAAAAAAAGTGCTTTCAAACCCTGACTACAACAACTTGAATGGAGCCTGTAATGCCACATCTCGTACGCCGCACCGCCGCCCTCTCCGCCCTCGCCCTCGTCGCCACTTGCAGCGCACAAGCAGCCGACTGGAGCGACACTTCGCTGAGCTACCGCTACGGCACCAAGTTCGCCGAACCGTTCAACAATAACGACATCACCAAGAACATCGTCAACCTGAGCAGCGTATCGGGCTACAAGTACGGCAAGAACTTCTTCAGCGTCGACCTGCTGATGTCGTCCGAAAAAGATCCGTCGGCCGCTGGTTCCAGCGTCGGCGCGCACGAAGCTTACGCGGTGTACCGTCACACGCTGGACTTCGGCAAGATCACCGGCAACAGCTACGCCTTCGGTCCGGTACGCGGCTTGGGCTTCACCGGCGGCTTTGACTACAACAGCAAAACCGACGCCGGCTACAACTCCAAGAAGCGCATGCTGGTCGCTGGTCCAACCCTGTTCATCGACGTGCCGGGCTTCCTCGACGTCAGCCTGCTGGCCCTGTGGGAATCGAATGCGCCTTACAGCACCTTCACCAAAACCGCCACGCCGCGCTACGCCTACAAGACCCACGCCATGCTGACCGCTGCATGGGGCATCCCGTTCAACGTCGGCATCCCGCTGGAATTCAACGGCTTCGCCAACTTCATCACCGCCAAGGGTACCAATGAATTCGGCGGCGGCACCGCGCCGGAAACCAATATCGACGCGCAAGTCATGTACGACATCAGCAGCCTGGTTGGCACGCCAAAGAACACCTTCAAGGTCGGCGTCGAGTACCAGTACTGGAAAAACAAATTCGGTAACCCGGACCGCAACAACCCAGGCGCCACCGCCAAGACCCCGATGGTACGCGCTGAATACCACTTCTAATTTCTCATCTAACCCGCACCTCCACGCAAAGGAAACCGTATGATGAATCGTCGCAAAGTACTGGCTACCATCGCAGCTGCCGCTGCGTTGGCTGCTGCTCCGTCGTTTGCTGCAGATCCGCTGAAGATCGGCTTCGTCTACGTTGGCCCGGTCGGCGATGCCGGCTGGACCTACGCCCACGACCAGGCCCGCCTGGCATTGGAAAAAGAACTGGGCGCGAAAGTGAAAACCAGCTACGTCGAAAACGTGCCGGAAGGCGCGGACGCAGAACGCGTGATCCGCAAGCTGGTGGCGGAAGGGAACAAGCTGATTTTCACTACCTCGTTCGGCTACATGAACGCGACTGAAAAAGTAGCGAAGACCACGCCCGGCGTGACCTTCCTGCACGCCACCGGTTTCAAGAGCGGAAAAAACTTCGGCACCTACGAATCGCGTTTGTACGAAGGCGCTTACCTGAACGGCATCCTGGCCGGCAAGATGAGCAAGTCGAACACGCTGGGCTTCATCGCCTCGTTCCCGGTGCCTGAGGTGATCCGCAACATCAACGCCTTCACGCTCGGCGCGCAAAGCGTGAATCCGAAGATCAAGACCAAAGTGATCTGGGTGAACTCGTGGTACGACCCGGCGAAAGAACGTCAGGCGGCAGAAACCCTGGTGGCACAAGGTGCGGATGTGATGGCGCAGAACACCGACTCGCCGGCCACGCTGCAAGTGGCGCAGGAAAAAGGCGTGTATGCATTCGGCTGGGATTCGGACATGACCAAGTTCGCACCGAAAGCGCACCTGACTGCAGCGACCAATGACTGGTCGGGCTACTACATCAACACCGCCAAGGCAGTATTGGCTGGCACCTGGAAAACCGAAGGCTATCGCGGCGGTTTGAAAGAAGGCATGGTCAAGATGTCCAAGCTGAATGCCGCAGTGCCGGCCGACGTGGCGAAGATCTTCGAAGAGAAGAAGGCCGCGCTGACCGCTGGTACCTTCGATCCGTTCACGGGTCCGATCAAGGATCAATCGGGCGCCATCAAAGTGGCGGCCGGCGCCAAGATGCCTGAAAAGGAACTGCTGTCGATGAACTTCTACGTGCAAGGCGTGGACGGCACGATTCCTAAATAAGCATGGATCCAGTCCTGTACAACGACTGGCACCCGGTTGCGCTCTCCAACCAGATCGCGGCCGGCGCCATGCTGGCCACCGACCTGCTGGAGACGCGGTTGGTGCTGTGGCGCGACAGCGGCGGCGTGCTGCATGCATGGGAAGACCGTTGTCCGCATCGCGGCACGCGGCTTTCCATGGGGAGCTTGCAGAACGATGCGCTGACCTGCCCTTACCACGGCTGGCGCTTCGGCAAGGAGGGCCGCTGCATTCATATTCCCGCCTTGCCGCAAGCGCCGTTGAAGGCACAAGTGGCGACCTATCATGTACAGGAGCAGTACGGCATGGCGTGGGTATGTCTCGGCACGCCAGCGCATGCCGGTCCTCCGGCGTTTCCTGAATTTGCCGACGACCAGCTGCGCAAAGTCTGGTGCGGCCATTACGACGTGCAATCGAGCGCACCGCGCATCGTTGAGAACTTCCTCGACATGGCGCATTTCGCCTTTGTCCACGAAGGCATCCTTGGCGACAAAGAGCAGCCGGTGGTGCCCGACTACACGGTCGAAACCTTTGACGATCCCGAATACGGCAGCGGGGTTTGGGCCAAGCAGTGCTACGCGTGGCAGCCGCAAGCCAGCCGCTCCGCCACCGGCGGCAGCGATATCGAATACACCTACCGCGTAGTGCGTCCGCTGACCACCATCCTGACCAAGCATCCACCGGGGACTATCCGTGAAGCGATTGCGCTGTTCACGCAGCCGCTGACCGAAACCAGCACGCGCGTGTGGATCATCATGGCGCTCAACGATTTCACGTCGAGCTATGAATCGATGCGCGAATTCCAGGATACGATTTTTTTACAGGACAAACCGATTTTGGAAAGCCAGCATCCGGCGCGCTTGCCGCTGGCGCCCGGTGCTGAAGTGTCGGTGCTGTGCGACCGCATGTCGCTGGCCTACCGCAGCTATTTGAAACAGCAAGACCTGCAATATGGAGTCATCAGATGAGCGCAACATTGCAAGATCACGAATTCCTCACCCGCGTACTGGCACTGGCGCAGCGCTCGCGCGACGAAGGCCATCACCCGTTTGCCGCCATGGTGGTTGCAGCCGACGGCACGGTCATCTCGCAAGCCATGAACGCATCGAGCAGCGACCGCACCGCGCACGCGGAGATGAACGCGCTGCGCCTCGCATCGCAGCAATACAGCCCGCAGCAGCTGGCCACCGCCACGCTGTACGCCAACGCCGAACCATGCGCCATGTGCAGCGGCGGCACCTACTGGAGCGGCGTCGGTCGCGTGGTGTACGCCATGTCGGAAGCAAGCCTGCTGGAACTCACCGGCAGCGATCCCGAAAATCCGACCTTGTCACTGCCATGCCGCAGCGTGTTCGCCGCCGGCCAGCGCCCCACCGAAGTCATAGGCCCGTTGCGCGAAGATGAAGCCCGCGCTGCCCACAAGGACTTCTGGCACAAATAAAGCGTATGATTCACGATACATCTCTACGGGAGGTATCGTGGCGTTTTGCACAAAATTGCAATGGCGGCGACCGGCGCTGGTGGGTGCCATCCTGTTGGCCGGCTGTGGCGGTGGCGGCGGCGGAAGCAGCGGTACCACAACGCCCACCACACCACCGGTCACCACGCCAGCGGTACCCGGCTCCTTTGCCGATGTTACCGTCTACTCCAGCGCTGCCACCGGATCGCTGTCCGCACCGAACGAAAACGCCGCCGTCATTGCCAGCCATATCCAGCTCAATGGCAAGCAATTCGACTACACCGCCACCACCGGCCACCTGACCGCAGTCGACGCCAAGACCGGCCAGGCCAGCGTCTCCTTCTTCTACGTGGCTTACACCGTGACGGGAACGACGGCGGCCAAGCGCCCGGTCACCTTCTTCTACAACGGCGGCCCCGGTTCCGCATCGACCTATCTGCACCTCGGCTCCTTCGGGCCGCGCCGGCTGGTCAGCACCATCCCCAGCGCGAATATCCCGCCGGTGCAGCTGGTCGATAACCAGGAAACCCTGCTTGCCACCTCCGACCTGGTGTTTATCGATGCAGTCGGCACTGGCTACACGCAAGCCGTGGCGCCCAACACCAATGCCGACTTCTGGGGCGTGGACAAGGACGCGGCCTCCTTCCGCGATTTCGTGCAGCGCTACATCGCCGTCAACAAGCGCGAAGCCTCGCCCAAATTCCTGTACGGCGAATCCTATGGCGCGCCGCGCACCGGGGTGCTGGCCAACCTGCTGGAAACGGCCGGCGTACAAATCGACGGCCTGGTACTGCAATCGGCCATCATGGACTACAACAGCAACTGCGGTGTGCTCGATCCGAATGCCATCAGCTGCGAAGGCTACATCCCCACCTATGCCCTCACCAGCGCCTACCACGGGCGCGCCACACCGGTGCCGGTGGAGACCGTACGCAACTTCGCCACCGGCGGCTACCGCACCGCAATTGCCGCCTATTTGGCCAGCAAGGTGGCGCCGCCCTCGGCCGTGCTCAACCAGCTGTCCGATCTGACCGGCATGAGCACCCTGATCTGGCAGCAGAATTTCGATATGCAACCCGGTTACTACCAGCAGAATGCCGTGCCCGGCCAGCTGCTGGGCCGCTACGACGCCCGCGTGCTGGCGCCCACCGGCAGCGCGCTTACGCGTGACGGCGATCCCTCGCTGACGGTGGTCAACGCCAGCTTCTCCAGCAGCATCGTCACGTATATGGCGAACGAACTGCACTACAGCGCCGGGTCGGCGTATGCGCCGTTCATCGACATCGTCAACCGCTGGAACTTCAGCCACGACGGCAAGCAGCTGCCGGACACCATCCCGGACCTGACCGCCGCCCTGACGCTGAATCCGGCCATGAAGATTTTGGCCATCAATGGCTACCACGACCTGGCCACGCCCTTCCACCAGACCGAACTGGACTTGGCGCGGCTCGGTGAAAACCAGTCAATAGTGCTCAAATATTATGCAAGCGGCCATATGACGTATCTAGACGACACCGCACGCCGTGCGCAGCAAACAGATTTGATTAATTTCATGAACAGCGTCACAGTGTCACACTAAGCCAAGCATCTGCAGATGCGGGGGAGACAATCATGAAGCTTTTGCAAGTAGCCATGTTGGCCGCCACAGTGGCCATGTCGCATGCGGGCGCTCAAGCGCCGTCCACGGAACCGGCAGCGCCTGCTGCTGCCGTGCGTTCCACTCCGGCCTATCCCGATCCCTACGTCCCGCCGGCAATGCGCAAACCGATGCGCGACTACTCCTCCGGCCCGACTTTGCTGCGCTACCAGGCCATGCAGAAGCTGAAAAAACGCTTTGACGAAGCCGACCAGGACGGCAATGGCATGCTCACCCGCGACGAAGCCCGCAAGGCCGGGCTCGGGTTTGTAGAGAAAAACTTCGACCATATCGACACCGGCCAAAAAGGCAGCATCAGCTTCGACGACCTGAAGTCCTATCTGATCCAGCGCCGCGAAGAAGCCCGTTCGCGCTAGCGTTCACTACGCCGGCGGTGCTTCGGTGCGCGGCAGCGTCAGACTGAACACCGCCCCGGCGCCGGGGACGCTGCTCAGCGTCAGGCTGCCGCCATGGGCCTCGGCCAGTTGGCGCGAGATGTACAGACCCAGTCCCAGCCCGGCCGGCGCATCGCTGCCGACGCCGCGCTCATACGGTTCAAAAATCTTGCCCTGGTTTTCCAGTGCGACGCCAGGACCGCTATCGCGCACATCCACTCGCACACTGTCGGCCATCACGGCCAGCGTCACCACCACCGGCTGGCCGCCGCCGTAGCGCAGCGCATTGGTCAGCAGGTTGACCACGATTTGCTCAATGCGGAAATCATCCCACCAGCCGCACGCCGGGGTCGGCGCATCAAGCACGATGGTGGTGCCCACCGTGGCCGCTTGCGGCGTCAAGTCCTGCACCACGCGCCCCAGCAGGCCGGCCAGTTGCACCAAGCCCGGCCGCAAAGACAGCTTGCCGCTGCGGATGCGCGACACGTCCAGCATATCGTCGATCAGGCGCACGATGTTTTGAATCTGGCGGTCGTCGCGCGACAGCATGCGCCGTAACTGCTCAGCGCCGAAGGCGGCCATATTGCCGCGGTCCAGCTGCATCTTGCGCAGCTGGGTTTCCAGGTAAAGCGTGTTAAGCGGCGTGCGCATCTCATGCGACACCATCGACATGAATTCGTCGCGCATCAGCAGCGCATGCTGCAACTGCGCCTGCATTTCTTCCTGCTGGCGGCGCGCCGCTTCCAGCGCCAGCACCTGCTGGCGCATGGCTTCGCGCTGCTGGTGCAGCGCCACGAACACCTCTACCTTGCTCTTCACCGCGCCCGGATCGAGCGGCTTGTACAGCACGTCCACCGCGCCCGCTTCGTAACCTTTGAACGAGTAATTCAATTCCTTGCCGGCTGCCGTGACAAACACGATGGGAATGGGGCGGGTTTTCTCGGTGCCGCGCATCAGCTCGGCCAGCTCGAAGCCATCCATGCCCGGCATTTGCACGTCGAGGATGGCCAGCGCGAAGTCGTGCTGCAGCAGCAAGGCCAGGGCCTCTTCACCGGAACCGGCGTGGTGTACCTCGCGCCGCTCACCGCGTATTAAGGCGTCCAGCGCCTGCAGGTTTTCCGGCAGGTCGTCGACAATCAGCAGCTTGGTCGGGGATGCGTCTTGCATTACTTCGTCTCCAGCATCAACAGCAATGAATGGATATCATCCAAGGATAAAATCAGGTCCGGCGCGCGCAGGCGGATGGCTTCCAGCGGCATGGTGGGCTGCTCGGCTTCGGCTGGCGACTGCACCACCGTCAGACCGCCCGCCATGCCGATTGCCGCCAGGCCGGCCGCGCCATCGTTGTTGGCCCCGGTGAGCAGGATGCCCAGCAGGGCCGGCCCATAAGCGTCGGCCGCCGACTCCATCAAATAATCAATCGCAGGACGCGAAAAATTTACGCGTTCCTCGCAGCTCAGTGAAAAAATTCGATCACGCTCAACAGACAGATGGTAGCCGGAACCGGCAAAATACAGCGTCCCGGAGGAAAGTTCTTCTTTATCGCGGGCTTCGTGCACGGGCAACTTCATGCGATGCTGGAAGACCCCCGCCAGGTTGCTTTGCCGGCCTTCCGGGATATGCATCACCACCACCACGGCGCAGCCGTAATCGGCTGGCAGGTCCGGCAGCAAGCGCAGCAAGGCGCTGACACCACCGGCCGAGGCGCCAATCACCACCGCCTCCAGCGAACGGCCGGCCAGCGCCGCCATGATTGCGGGCGTGCTCATGGTCAGCGTTTGCGGAACAGGCGCTCGCGCTTGAGTACAGGCTCAAAGCGCGGCGCGTAGGCGGAGAAGTCGATGCTTTCCTTGCTGCCCAGCCCAAGGAAGCCACGGTGGCATAGCGAGTCATGGAACAGGCCAAAGGCGCGTTCCTGCAATTTCTTCTTGAAATAGATCATCACGTTGCGGCAGCTGATCAAGTGGGTTTCCGCAAACACGGCGTCGGTGGCAAGGCTGTGGTCGGCGAAGGTGACGTTTTCGCACAGCGTTGGGTCAAACAGCGCGGCGTTGTAGGCCGCCGTGTAGTAATCGGAAAAACTGCGCGTGCCGCCGGATTCCTGATAGTTGGCGGTGTACTCGCGCACCGCCTCCAGCGGAAACACGCCCTTGCGCGCCTTCTCCAGCGACTGCGGATTGATGTCGGTGGCGTAGATCATGCTGCGCTCCAGCAGTCCTTCCTCCTTGAGCAGGATGGCCATCGAATACACTTCCTCGCCGGTGCTGCAGCCGGCGATCCAGATTTTCAGCGAGGGATAGGTGCGCAGCACCGGGATCACGTGCTCGCGCAGGCCGGCATAGTAGCCGGGGTCGCGGAACATGGTGCTGACCGGGATGGTCAGGTATTGCAGCAGCTGGCTGAAGGCGGCCGGCTCATGGATGATGCGCGCTTGCAGCGCCGAGATGCTGTCGCACGCCATTTCGCGCAAGGCATGCAGCACACGGCGCTTTTGCGAGGCGCCGGTGTAGTCGCGGAAATCGTAGCTGTATTTCAGGTAGATGGACTCCATCAACATCTTCAGCTCGATCTCGGTGTCGCTGTGCTGCATGGCTAGCTCCGTTCCGCGTTCGGCATCCACACCCGTAACAAGGAGTATAGGCGAGAAAGATCAATCGGCTTGGCTAAATAGTCGCTGGCGCCGGCGGCCAGGCATTGTTCCTGGTCGTCCTTCATGGCCTTGGCGGTGATGGCGATGATGGGCAGGCGGGCAAAACGCGGGTTGGCGCGGATGCGGCGGGTGGCTTCCAGGCCGTCCATCACCGGCATCATCACGTCCATCAGCACCAGGTCGATGTCGGCGACGGTGTCGAGTTTTTCCAGCGCTTCATGGCCGTTGCGGCCGACTTCCACCAGCGCACCCTTCTGTTCCAGCGCGCTGGTGAGGGCGAAGATGTTGCGCACATCGTCGTCCACCAGCAGGATGCGGCGGCCTTCGAACACGCGGTCGCGCGAGCGCACGGTTTTCAGCATGCGCTGGCGTTCGCTCGACAGCTGGGCTTCCACTTTGTGCAGGAACAGGGTGACTTCGTCCAGCAGGCGCTCCGGCGAGCGCGCGCCCTTGATGATGATGGAGCGCGAATATTTGTGCAGGTCGGCTTCTTCTTCACGCGAGAGGTTGCGGCCGGTGTAGACGATCACCGGCGGGAAAGCGGCCAGCGACTCGGCGGCCATGCGCTGCAGCAGTTCGTTGCCCGGCATGTCAGGCAGTTTGAGGTCGATGATCATGCAATCGTAGATAGTGGTGCGCAGCAGGGCCAGCGCTTCTTCGCCATTGCCGACGGCAGTGATGTTGACATCGTCGTCGGTGATCAGCTGGACCACGCTGTCGCGCTGACGGTCGTCGTCTTCCACCAGCAGCACGTGCTTGATTTTTTGCGTGAGCTTGGTTTCGATGCGGCGGAACACCTCCATCAGCTGCTCGCGCGTGGCCGGCTTGATGGCGTAGCCGATGGCGCCCAGGTGCAGCGCCGCTTCGCCGTTATCGGCGGCCGAGACCACGTGCACCGGGATGTGGCGGGTTTGCGCGTCATCCTTCAGCAGCTGCAGCACGGACAGGCCGGAACGGTCAGGCAGGCGAATGTCGAGCAGCACCGCGTCCGGCGTGTACTGGCGCGCCAGCGCCAGGCCTTCGTCGGCGTTGAAGGCGACCAGGCAGTGGTACTGCTGCTCGTGCGCCAAGTCGTACAGGATGTGGGCAAACGTCGCATCGTCTTCCACCACCAGCACCAGGCGGCCGCGTGCTGCGCCGGCGGCATCGATCAAGGTGCGGTCATCATCAAACGCACGCGGGACCGGCGCGGCTGGCGGCGCAGCAGGCGGCGCTACAGGCACCGGCGCGGCGGCCGCCGGCACCTGCTGCCGTGGCTCGGGCGCATTCCATGCCATCGGCAAGGCCAGCGTAAAGCAACTGCCCTTGCCCGCTTCGCTGGTCAGCGTAATCGCACCGCCCAGCAGCTGCGCCAGGTCGCGCGAAATCGACAGCCCAAGGCCGGTGCCTCCGTACTTGCGGCTGGTCGTGCCATCGGCCTGCTGGAAAGCGTTGAAGATGCTCTGCTGGTCCTCAGCACGGATGCCGATGCCAGTATCCTGCACCGCGAATGCCACGGCATTTCCCTGCGCTTGCACCGACAAGGTAATCTGTCCGGTGCTGGTGAACTTGAGCGCGTTGGACAGCAGGTTCTTGAGTATCTGCTCCAGGCGCTGGCGGTCGGTCACCATCTGCAGTGCCGCATGGTCGGCCACCACCAGCTGGAACGCCAGCTTCTTCTGCTGCGCCAGCGGTTCAAACACCAGCGCCATGTGCTCCGCCACATGGCGCGCCGAGAGCGGCTCCGGCAGCAGGTCCAGCTTGCCAGCCTCCACCTTGGAGATGTCGAGAATATCGTTAATCAAATTGAGCAGGTCGTTGCCGGCCGAGTAAATCGTGTTGGCAAAGCGTACTTGCTCGTCATTCAGGTTGCCTTGGGAATTTTCAGCCAGCAGCTTGGCCAGGATCAGCGAACTGTTGAGGGGCGTACGTAACTCATGCGACATGTTGGCAAGGAACTGCGACTTGTACTGGCTGGCGCGCTCCAGATCGCGCGCGCGCTCTTCCAAGTCCTGCTGCGCCTTCTGCAACTCGGCATTCTTCTGGTCGAGCGCCTGGCCTTGTTCCGCCAATTGTTCATTGGTTTGCTCTAGCTCGGCCTTCTGGTTTTCCAGACTGGCTTGCGATGCTTCCAGCACGCGCGACTGTTCTTCCAGTTCCTCGTTGGCCGTGCGCAGCTCTTCCTGCTGCACTTGCAATTCCTCGTTCAGCTGTTGCGTTTCTGCGAGCACATCCTGCAGGCGCTGGCGTGACCAGCTGGCTTCAATCGCATTGCCGATATTGCCTTTCACCAGCGTCAGCAAATCGATATCACGTGTACTGATGGGACGCAGCAGGCCCAGCTCCAACACGCCATTGATATCGCCATCGCTATCGACCGGCGCCAGCAGCACACTGGCCGGTGCCGCGCTGCCCAGGCCGGAGCTAACCTGGATGTAACCGGTAGGCAGCGGCTCAAGACGAATAACGCGGCGCTCCAGCGCCGCTTGCGCGACCAGGCTTTCGGCCGGCTTGAATTGCTGATCGCGCTGCTCCCACTCATCGCTGAAGCCATATGACGCCGCGCGGCGGAAACTGCCATCCGGCGCACGCAAGTACAGCGCTCCCACCACCACATCCATGTAGCGGGCCAGGAACTGCAGCAAGGCCGACGACAGCTGCGGCAAAGCCAGCTGGCCGATGCCCTGTTGCGCCAGCTCGCTCTGGCCGGTGCGCAGCCAGGCTTGCTGCTGCAACAGCTCGGCATGCTCGGCGTGCTCATTCAATGCGGTGGTGTAGACGCGCGACAGGCCGGTCAGCTCGCGGCGGCCGAACCAGGCCAGGATGCCGCCCACGCCCAGCGTCAGCAGCAAATAAATCACCGCCACCCATATGGTGACGACGCGCGCCTGGTCACTGCGCTCCTGGCGCATGCGCAACTCGGTGCTGATAAAGTTATCCAGCTGGCGGCGGATCTCGTCGAACTGCGACTTGCCGCGCCCGGTCTTGACGGTGCCGGTCACCTCGCCATTGGCGGCGCGCAGCCGTATCATCTCTTGCGCGTACTGATCCCAATGCTGATGCTGGAACTGGATGACGCGCAGGCGATCGACCTGTACCGGGTTATCCTCCACCATCTTCATCAAACCGGTGAGATTGGCGGCGACACGTGGTTTGGACAGATTGTAGGGCTGCAGGAAGACTTCATCGCCGGCCAGCAGATAGCCGCGCATGCCGGTTTCCATGTCCACCATTTCCTTGCTCAGCTGGTTGGCGTTGCCGATCACCCGTTCGCTGTGCTCGACCCAGTTCATGGTGGTGATCAAATACACCAGCAACACCACAAACACACCAGCACTGACCACGCCGGCAGCAAGCGGCAAAGTCACATTGCGAACAAGAATCCGACGAAAACTGCGTTCGTCCAACGTCGTGGCATTAGGCATAGTGAAGGCCAAAGTAGCATGAGAAGCAACGAGTTTATCTCAAATACAAGTCTAACCCCACGATCATTTCAACCGTGCGCAAGTATGCGTCCAGAATAAAAATGGCCGCGCGGAGGGCGAAACCCTCAGCGCGGCCGGGAGCGTTGTTGCTTAGTGTTTTACTTCAGCCTCGGCGTCCACTTGCTTGCGGATTTTGGCCACTTGGCCGGTATCAGCGGCCGACGCCTGGTTGCCCCAGCTTTGGCGCACGAAGGTCACTAGCTGCGCCGCTTCCTCGTCCGACAGTCGCCATGCAAAGCCCGGCATGCCGAGATTCGACGGCGCGCCCTTGGTTGACGGCAGCGAACTACCGGCCAGCACCAGACGGATCAGCGACGTCGGATCATCCGACAGCACCGACGGATTACCCGCCAGCGCCGGGAACACCTTGGCGTTGGAAGTCGCATCCGAACGGTGGCAGGCCGCGCAATTGTCGAGATACAGCTGGGCACCGCGATTCTCTTCGCGGCCAGCCTTGAGGGCCTTGGCGGTAGCATCGCTGGCTGCATAGCGCGCCTTTTCTTCCGGTCCCGGCGTCAGCGACTTCAGGTACACGGCAATAGCCTTCAAGTCTTCCGGCGCCATCTCCTGCGTGCTGTGCAACACCACGTCCGCCATTGGCGTGCCGATCACAGCCGAATGCGCATTGCGTGCCTTGCTAAGCGTATCGACGACGTCCTGCTCGGTCCAACGGCCCAAACCACCGGCCGGATTGCTGCGCAGGTTGACCGCCAGCCAGCCATCGATCACCGGACCGCCGGCCAGATAAGCCGGATTCGACTCATCCTGCGCCAGCTCCTGCATGGTCGACGCACGCGGCGTATGGCAAGCACCGCAGTGACCCAGCGATTGCACCAGATACGCACCACGCGCCAGCGCCTCACCCTGGTACTTGCTCAGCACCAGCGGCTCCACGGCGGGTGCGTAGGTCTTGCGCCAGATCGCCAGCGGCCAGTTCATCGACAGCGGCCAGTGGATGTCGTGCTCGCGGTTGGCCGCCGATACCGGCTGCACGCCGTGCATGAAGTAGGCATACAGCGCGCGCATATCGTCGTCCGTCACCTTGGCGTAGGATGGATATGGCATGGCCGGATACAGCGTCTTGCCCGACTGCGCAATGCCATGACGCACGGCGCGGTCGAAGTCATTCAGGCTGTAATTGCCGATGCCGGTGGCTTTATCCGGCGTGATGTTGGAGCTGTAGATCGCCCCAACCGGCGTCGCCATCGACAAGCCGCCTGCAAACGGCTGTCCCTTCGGCGCCGTATGGCAGGCCACGCAGTCCGCCGCGACGGCCAGATAGCGGCCTTTCTCGATCAGCTGCGCGCTCGGCGCGGCGAGATCAAGCGAGCCCGGTCCGATGTCCTTGGTAGCCGTTGTCTGCGAGCCGTAGACAAACGCGCCCACCACACCCACAAGCACCACACCGGCGACGACCAAAATACCTTTTTTAAGATTGCTCATGTCGTCGTCTCCTTAAGCCTGAACCAGCGGACCGGGGTTCTTCAGGTACAGCTCGCGAACCGCCTTGGCGCACCAATACGTCAGCGCGCCCACCATGCCGGTCGGGTTGTAGCCGTTGTTTTGCGGGAAGGCGTTGGCGCCCGGTGCAAACACGTTGGATACGTCCCACGACTGCAGGTAGCGGTTCAGCGCCGAAGTCTTCGGATCGCTGCCCATGATGGCGCCGCCGCAGGTGTGCGTCGACTGGTACTGGGTCACGTTGTAGTGGTCGCCGTCCTTCTTGGCGTCGCCCTTGATGGCTTTCGGGCCGAGCACCTTGCACATATCGGAAGCTTTCTCGACCAGATACTGCGACGCCTTGATCTCGTTGTCATGCCAGTCAAAGGTCATGCGCAGCAGTGGACGGCCGAAACCATCTTTGTAGGTCGGATCCAGGCTCAGGTACGCGTCTTGATAGGCCATGCACGAACCCTGCACCTCGTAGTAGAACGAATGGCGGAACGCTTCCTTGACACCCTTCTTCCACGCGCTGCCCCAGTTCGGCACACCCGGCGCCGTAGCGATGCCGCGCACCGGACCGCCGCCCGGCTGGCGCGCCCAGACAATGCCGCCACCGATGAAGCCGGACTTGGTGCTGTCGTTGCGGTTGCCGTTCAAATCGTCGATGGTGGTACCGCCGCCGCCAATGCCCATGAACTGGTTGGCGTGCACGGTGTCATCGAAGAACAGCGAAACGCGGTTCAGGTTCTGGTACGAGTAGTTGCGGCCGATGGTGCCGGTATTGCTGACCGGGTCGTACGGTACGCCGATGCCCGACAACAGCATCAAGTGCACATTGAACAGCGAGAACGCACACAGGAGCACGATATCGGCCGGCTGCTCGGTCTCGCGGCCCTGGGCGTCGAGGTAGGTGACGCCGGTGGCTTTCTTCTTGTCGTCGGTCAGATTCACCTTCAACACTTGCGCCAGCGTGCGCAGTTCGAAGCCCTTGCGGCCGCGCAGCACCGGCATGATGCAGGCGTTCGGGCTGGCCTTGGAGTAGTTCAGGCAGCCATAGTCCGAGCAGAAGCCGCAGAAATTACACGGTCCCATCTGGCAGCCGTATGGATTCACATACGGACCCGAAGCGTTCGAGGCTGGAATCGGATACGGGTTGTAACCCATCTCGCGCGCAGCTTTGTAGAACAGTTCGCCGCCGAGGTAGTTGGGATTTGGCGGCAGCGCAAACTCACGCGAGCGCGAACCTTCAAACGGATTACCGCCCTCGATGATTTTACCGTTCAACACACCAGCTTTGCCCGAGGTGCCGCACACATATTCGAAGTGGTCGAAATGCGGCTCCAGGTCTTCGTACGAAACCGGGAAGTCCTGGATGGTCATGTCTTTCGGGATGAACTTCTTGCCGTAACGCTGTTCGACATTGCTGCGCACCTTGAAGTCTTCCGGCAGCGCGCGAAAATGGCAGCCGGACCAGTGGCTACCCGCCCCCCCCACGCCGGTGCCCGGCTTGAACGAACCCATCTGGCGATACGGCACGGCGGTGTCGTTCACGCCGTGGCGGATGGTCACGGTTTCCTTGTTCAGCGATTGCAAATATTTGCGGTGCACCGAACCTTCCAGCTCGTCCACCACGCGCGGGTAGGCGAAGTCCGGTTGCGTGTCGCGGTCAGGGCCGCGTTCCAGACACACCACGTTGAGACCAGCGTCGGTCAGCTCTTTGGCCATGATGGCGCCGGTCCAGCCCATGCCGACAATCACGGCGTCTACTTTGTTTTTTACGATAGTCATAATGTTTAACCTCGGCGTCCGGCCAGATCGACAGGGCCGATCGGATATGGTTTGTCGCGGACTTCCACCCAGTCCAGATAGTCGGCGCGCATGCCGGGATAACCGATCATCTTCCACGCGCCCATGCCCTTGTTGCCGCCATGCTTGGGATCGGCAAAGTAGCCGTTGCGCACTTCGTTCAGCAGGTTGGTGAAGAACAGCTTGGCCGAAATGTCTTCCAGCTTGAGCTTGCCGCCTTCGCAGCCTTTGAGGATTTCTTCCTGCTGCTTGCGGTCGAGATCAGCGAAGGCCTTGCCGCCGAATTGCGAGGCGCAATAGCCATCCACGTTCTTGATGCCGACGCGGAGGATGTCGCGCAGCGCCAGCTTGCCCTGATAGCCGAATTCCGGTTTAGCTTGTACGAACGGGCCTTGCATATACCAGATGTCGCCGGCGGCGAACGGGGTTTGCATGTGGCGGTCGAGGAATTCCAGCACGCCCAGCTCGACAGCGCCGGGGCCATGCTCATCGTGCGGGATCAAACGATCCACGGCGGCGCTGAGGAATTTCCATTCCACTTGATTGAAAAAGCTCGGCGTGTAGGCGTTCGGTTTGCCTTCTGCTACATTGGCATCGGCAGCCGTGGCCGATGTCAGCGCACGCACCGCACCGGTCGCGGCAACCGCGCCGATCGGAACGAACACCATGCTCTTGATAAGGTTGCGCCGCGACGGCGACTGTGTGTCGTCAGACATTTTTTTCTCCTCTGTGTGAGACGTCAGGGTTGCTGCGCGCTGCGCACTTCCCATCGATAACCGACCCCGTAGACGGCCGAAATCGCTTCGGCCAGTCCAGCTTCTTCCAGTTTCCGGCGCAGGTTTTTCACATGCGTGTCGATCGTGCGGTCATGCACGATGCGCCGGTCCTCGTACACCCCGGTGCGCAAGTCATCGCGTGACAAGGCGTTTCCGGGGGCGGCACGCAACATCTTCAGCAAACGGAATTCCACTGGCGTCAGTGCCAGCTCCTTGCCGTGGACAAATGCGCGCATGCCCTGGTCGTCAATCTGCAAGCCCGGCTGCGGTGTCCCGGAAGGGCGGCGACGCAGTACCGCCCTCACCCTCGCCACCACTTCGCGTGGGCTGAAGGGCTTGCAGATGTAATCGTCGGCGCCGCTGTCGAGGCCGTCGAGACGGTCTTCCTCTTGCGCGCGCGCCGTCATCATGATGATGGGGATGTCGCTGCTGGCGCGCAGGGCGCGGCACAGGGACAGGCCATCCATGCCGGGCAGCATCCAGTCCAGCAGGATCAGGTCGATATCGCCGCCAGCAGCCGTGGCTTGCACCGACAGGCCATCGTGCTGAGCGCTGGCGCGATAACCGGCCGCTTGCAGATAGCTGACCAGCAGACGCGCGAGACGCTGTTCATCTTCGACCACCAGCACGTGCGGCGCGTTCACGCGAGTTCTCCCGGCAGCGGCAGCGTGATGCGGATGGCGAGGCCGCGCGGCGGCGTCGCCTGCACGTGCGTGGCACTGATGCTGCCACCGTGCGCTTCGACGATGCTGCGGCAGATCGACAGGCCCAGGCCGCTGCCGCCGGTGGTGCGGCTGCGCGCGCGGTCGCCGCGCCAGAAACGTTCGAACAGCAGCGGCAAGCCGGAATCTGTGACGCCTGCGCCGTTGTCGGCCAAGGTCAGGACCGCCTGGTCGCGCAGCACGTGCAGGCTGACGCGCACTTGCGTGGCGCCCTCGGCATGGCGCAACGTGTTATTGAACAGGTTGCGCAGCAGCTGGCGCAGACGCACGGTGTCGCCTTCGATGGTCAGCGCAGCCTGTGTATCGGTGATGATTTGCATGCCGGCCAGCGCCATCGGTTCGTGCCATTTGTGGACTTCGCTGGCCAGCAGCGCCGCCAGGTCCAGCGCCTCGCGCCGGTAATCGAAAGCGCCGACTTCCGATAGCGTGATCTGGCGCATGTCTTCCACCAGCCGGCTCAGCGTGGCCACTTCATCCAGCAGGGCCTTGAGGCTGTTGGCGTCGATCGGTTCGATGCCATCTTCCATCGCTTCCAGCTGCGCCTGCAGCACCGACAACGGCGTGCGCAGCTCGTGCGAAATATCGGCCATGAAGTGGCGGCGCAGCGCCTCGTTGCTCTCCAGCGTGGCCACCATGATGTTGAAATTGCGCGCCAACGTGCCCAGCTCGTCGCGCTGCGCATGCGGCACGCGCACGCCGTAATCGCCGGCCGCCACCTTGGAAGCGGCGGCGATCAGGCGCCGGGTCGGCGCCACAAAGCTGCGCGCCAGCAGGATCGCTGCCAGCGCGGCTAACACCAACGTCAGCAAGCCGATAAACAAGCTGTCGCGTTGTTGCTGTGTCTGGAAAGTCAGTTCGGCCTCTTCCTGCAAGCCGCGCAAGGGCGCGCCGGCCAGCGTGCCAACCGCTACGCCGTTGACCAGCACCGGCTGGTAACGCAAGTCGGCGCCAGTCTGCAAATTGCCGGCGAGGTGATTGCCCTGCTGGTCGTACAGGCCGAGACGGCGCGGCGCCTTGTCTGGCACCGCGTAGTAAATGGAATCGCCGCCGGGGCGCGGAGAAGTGGCGCGTTCACGGCCGATGGCGCCAGTGTAGCGCTCCCAAGCCTCGCGGTTATTGCGGATGAAATCCCAGTTGCCGTGCTCCTGGTAGGCACGCGAAAACTCGAAGGCCATCGCCTCCATGCGGCGCGCCTCGACCTCGTTCAGATAACCCTGGAAGCCCTGCTTGAAACTCCAGCGCGTGCCCAGCCCAACACCCACCGCTGTCAGCATGCTGACGATTAGCAATGAAAGAAACAAGCGGGCGGTGATACCGATCTTGACCATCAGGCCATTAAGCCACGATGCCCAAGGCGGTTCAAGCGCGTTACTTAAAACTGCCGGGATTCTTCACAGAAACTCCACATTTGCATGCGTAATCTTGTTAGTCCGGCACAGGATATTGCGGCGGTTTCATAGCGGCCGGCGCAATACAGGCGCCGGCCTTCTTCACACTTACAGCTTGTAGTTCAGACCCAACATGAACTGACGGCCGTAGGTGGTATAGCGTTCAGGCGCGTAGGAGCCACCCGAGAAGGCGTCGCCCTGGCGCGTCTGGTATGGCGAGTTGTTCAGGTTGTTCACCTGGAACAGGAAGGACAAGCCTTTGTAGGTACCTTCTTCGATCGCATAGCCTAGTTGCAGGTCGATCTGGCGCTCCGCCAGGATCTCGCTGAAGGAACGCTGCGCGAACAGGCCGGTTACCTCGCCGCGATACGCCGAGCGGTAGCGGCGACTGGCGCGCGCCGAGTAGCCATCCTTCTCGTAGTACACGGTGAAGTTGGACACCACGCCCGACAGGCCCGGCAGCTTCTCCTTGGTGCCCGGACCATTCGGATGGATCGAGCTCTCGGTGCCGGACATGCTGCCGGTCACCCCAAAGCCATCCAGCGGATTCCACAGCAAGCCCGCATCCAGCGCGCCCGACAGCTCCACACCTTTCACCATGCCGCCGGTGCCGTTGGCTGGACGGTTCAGCGTGCCGATGTCCTGGATCGGAATCACCGCCGATGGGTTAGGGAAGCCGGCAAAGCTGAACGCGGTCTGCTGGTTGTAGATGTAGCTTTGCAGCTTTTTGTACCAGAGTGCGCCGGCGATATAGCTGCGCTTGCCGATGTACTTCTCCATCGACAGGTCATACGAATTGGCACGCCACGGTTCCAGGTTCGGATTGCCGCCGCTGCCGTTCCACATGCGGGTGGTGGAATCAACACCGCCCGAGATACCGGCACGCATATCCGACATCTGCGGACGCGCCACGGTCTTGGCCGCGCCGAAGCGCAGGTTGGTGGTGCTCAGGTATTTGTCGAGATCGAAGTTCAGGTTCACGCTCGGCAGGATGTCGGTATAGTCGGCGCCACCAGTGATGGCGCCCAGCTTGCCGGCATTGACCGTCGCGCCGCGCGATTTCTGGTCGACGTTCACTGCTTGCAGGCCCAGCGCGCCACGCACCGGGATCGGGCCGAGGTCGGCGTCGATGCCCAGCTTGGTGTAGGCGGTGGTGATCTTCTCGGTCACACCCCAGTTTTGCAGCGCCTGGTCATCCGGACGGGCCGGCTGCTTGTCGTAGTACTTGTTCAGCACGCCCAACACGTCATAGCTCATCACCGCAGGAATGCCGGCAAACGCCAGCGAGGTCGATGGCTGCAGCAAGTCCGACGATACGTTGGCTGGCGCGCGGCCGTTTTTCAGGAACCAGTAGTTGTTGGTGTCGGCGTGGGTCTTCTCGCGCTTGCTGAAGTTGATGCCGCCTTCCAGGCTGCGGAAGATGCCATCGAGTTCCTTCTTGGCCGAGAACTTGCCCGAGCTGAGCTTGTCTTCCACGATAGGGTGGTGCATGTCCGCATCCTTGCCCCAGCCGCCGACGTCGGTCAGCTTGACGATCTTCGGATCGGTGTAATTGAAGCTCGGCGTAAAGGTCGGCAGGCCGCTGGCGGTTGGGATGTGGAACTCGAAGTTGTTGTCGGTGATGTGCGAACCGGCCGGGCCCAGACCGGCGTAGGTTTCCAGCACTTCCTCGCGGCGCTTGGCGGTCGAGTACGACAGGTCGCCGACCAAGGTCCAGCCATCCTTCTTGAAGGTGTTGTTCCAGCCCAGCGCGCCCAGCTTGTCCTTGCGCTGGTTGTAGTCGTTACGTACGATCGGTTCCAGGTTGACCAGCTTGCCGCCTACCAGCAGGCGCGTGCCGCCGATGTTTTGCACTACTGGATCTTTGTAGGTGACGTCGCTCCACTGGTGCGAGTTCCACATCATGCCGCGCATGGTGGTGTTCTGCTTGAACTCGGAGTAGTACATGTCCACCGTGCTGCGGAATTCTTTCGATGGGCGGTATTCGATCACGCCCATCAGGCCGTCACGCTTTTGCTCGCGCGACGAGGCGGTCACTTCCGCGCCTTTCAGCGCCACCACGTCTTCCATACCGGCTGGCAGCTTGTTGTCCTTGCCCCACCACCACGATTTGTATTCCTGCTGCTGGCCCGGCGAATCAAGGTGGGCGTAGCCGACTGCAATGCCCAGCGTGTTGTTGAGGAACTGGTCCACGTACGAGGCGCTCAAACGATTGCCGTTGGCCGAGGTGTTGGAGTTCAGCTTGCCGTTGGAGTTGTGCTCGCCGCGCGCGTTCAGCACCACGGTGCGCTGGCGGATGTCCAGCGGGCGTACGGTTTGCAGGTCGACCGTGCCGGACAGGCCACCGGACACCAGCGAAGCATCCGGCGTTTTGTAGACGGTGACGCCGTTGATCAGCTCCGATGGATACTGGTCGTATTCCGCACCACGGTTGTTACTGGTGGAGACTTGCTCGCGGCCATTCAGCAGCGTGGTGGAAAAGTCTGGCGCCAAGCCGCGGATCGAAATCACTTGGGCCCGGCCTTCGACACGCTGCGCAGTCAGGCCGGCCAGGCGAGCGATCGATTCAGCGATCGACACGTCGGGCAGCTTGCCGATGTCTTCCGCCGTCACGGCTTCGACGATGGAGTCGGCGTCGCGCTTGATCGCCATCGAGGTTTCGATACTGCGGCGGATACCGGTTACGACCACTTCTTGCACCTGGCCGTCATCGGCTTTGGGTGCGGCTGCCTGCTGCGCGTGCACCGGGCTGCTGGCGGCAAAAGCCAGCGCGGCACAAGCGGCAGCGATGGGCGTCATTCTGATTGCATAGTTTTGATGGTTCATTTCTCTCTCACTCTTATCGTTTTAACGGAAAGGCTGTGGTGCGGTGCTGCTGGTCATCCAGTCCTGCAACGGCTGGTGAACTTCGTACTGCTGGCTGCCGAAGGACTTGAAAAGGGTCTCGATATCGCTCATCGAGGCGGTGGTGAAATCGATCTTGGGCACAGGCGCGCTGGCGGCGTTGGTGACCATGCCCCAAGTGCCGTTACCCTGGCCGCCGGTGTTGTTCACGACCTTCCAGCTCCACGCGGTGGCGGCCCAGCCGTACTTGGCGTAGGTATCGAAGGAAGCGCGGGCAATCTGGGCACCGAGGTCCAGGCCCTGCCCGGTCCACGGCTGCATCTCGCCGATGAAGAAAGCGGTGTCGAGGTTGCGGATGCGGTTGTCCCACTCGCACACGCCGCTGTTGCTGCCGGTGGAACAGGTCAGCCAGTCCTTGTGCACTTGCAGGCCGATCTGGCCCCAGCCGAACAGGCCCGGATAGAAGTGCATCTCAAACGCGACATTGCTCATGCCTTGTTCGGACGGCTTGCCGTAGGCGTTGATGCCGCTGTTATGGCCAGGCAGGATCACCACGTGGTTCGGATCAACGGCGCGGATGGCGGTGTACAAGGTCTTCACCACGGCGGCGAGGTTGGCCGCGTCCGTACCCCACGGCTCGTTGAGCACGCTGTAGCCGGCCACGCTGATACGGTCCTTGTAGCGCGCGGCCACCTGCTGCCACAGCCAGATGGTGCGCTGCTGGTATTCCGGCGTGCTCCAGTACAGATTCTTGCCGGCGCAGCCGCTGTGCTGCTCCCAGCCTTGGCTGCCAACGGCGCCATGCAGGTCGAGGATGACGTAGATGCCACGCTTCTCCGCTTGCGCAATGGCGTCGTCCAGATAGCGCCATGCATCGGCGCGCAAAGTACGCGGATTTTTTTCGTCCTCGATCACGCTGTAGATGAATGGCAGGCGCACCACGTTGAGGCCGAACTTCTGCATCTGGTCCCAGTCGCGGGTGGTGATCCAGTTATCGCGGAACAGCTGGAACAGGCGCTGGCGTTCGGCGTAGCCGAATCGTTCGTCGAGTTTGGCTTCCAGCTTGCACTGGTCGTCGATGCCGGCGCTGCCCTGCCCCATCATCCAGAATTCGTTGATCAGCCAGTTGCCGAGGTTGACGCCTTTTAGCGTGACGGCGCTGCCATCGGCCTTCAGCCATTTGGTGCTCTGGGTGTGCAGCATGGACATCGGCAGCACTGGCACCGGTGTCACCGGCGTTGGCTTGATCACTTCAGCTACTGGCGCCGTGACCACTGGCGGCGGCGCGGATGCGGTGCTGCCGCCGCCGCATCCGGCCAGTACCAACAAGCTCACACTACAAATTTTACGAAAAACCATCCCCAACCTCCCTCTCGTGGAAGCGCTTCCAGATCAATGCGAAGAAAAGCTGCCTGTAGCAGCACCGGTTTTATTGCCAGCTCATTGCCAACTAAAGGTGGCGACGCTCGCCGCCGGCAAGGTGTAGTCAAAACTGCGTTGGCCGACGCGCACCGCGAAACTACGCGGCTCCTTGGCCGAGTTCACCACCATCAGCGCCACCGAGCCATCGTCGGCATTGCGGAAGGCGACTGTGTCCAGCTGGTCGTACCCGCTGGTGGACGCGATGCGGCGCGCGCCCTGTCGTACGAAACGGCTGGCGTGGGCCAGCGCGTAGTACTCTTCGTTGCGGGTGATCTTGCCATCGCGCGAATCGATGGTGACTACGCCGCGGCAATCGTTGCAGCCGCCGAGATGCGGGCCGTCGTTTTCATCGAGCGCCAGGTTCCACAGCAGCACGCCCTTGGCCCAGCCGCGCGTGGTGCCGACCACCAGTACCTTGGCGAAGTGCTGCAGATTATCCGACCACTTCGGTGCCCACTTGCCGCCCGAGCATTCAGTGAAGAAGGTTTCCTTGTCCGGCCAGCGGTCGTGCAGCGCGGACTGCACGCGCACATCGCCGCCGTAGCAGTGCCAGGCCACGCCGGCCACGTATTTGTTGGCGATGGGGTCTTTCAGCACATCGGCCGGCGAGCCCGGCTCGTCCCAGTTGTGGTCCCAGTCGAGGATCTTGGTTTGCGGATGGTCTTTCGCCAGCACCGGGCCGAGATGAGCGCCGATGAAGGCGGCGCGCTTGACTGGATCGACGCGCATGCCGGGATAATCTTTCGGCTCGAAGTGCGGCTCGTTCTGCAAGGTCAGCGCATAGATCGGCACGCCTTCCTTTTCGTAGGCGCTGATGTAGCGCGACAGGTAGTTGGCGAACGGCGCGAAGGCTTCGGGTTTCAGCGTGCCCTGGATCAGGCTGTCGGTCGATTTCATCCAGCCCGGTGCGCTCCACGGCGAAGCCATCACGCGCAGCTTGGGATTGATGGCCAGCGCGGCCTTGGTGACGGGCAGGACATCGGCGCGGTTGGCATCGATCGAGAAGTGCTTGAGTTCCGGATCAGTCTGGCCCGGCGGCATATCGTCGAAGCTGTAGTGGTGGCGCGAGAAGTCGGAAGCGCCGATAGTCAGGCGCGTGAAGCTGAAGCCCGCGCCGGGTGCTTTACCGAACAAATCGTTGAGCAGAGCACTGCGCTGCTGGTCGTTCAGTTTGGTTTGTATCAGCCATGCGGAAGCATCGGTGATGGCAGCGCCGAAGCCGACCATTTCCTGGAAGCGCTGCTTGGGGTCGACCTCGATAATCGTGGCGGCCTTGGCGCCGGTTTTGAAGTGCGCATCGGGATTCCGCGCCAGCAGCTGGGCCTGGTCGCCGGTGGTGATCCACGCCTGCACCGTCTGCGCGTGGGCCGTGCCGGCACAGGCAAATAGCAGGGCTGCAAGCAGCTGGGGAAGGGATTTAAAAGACGACGGGCGCAACGCTCCATCGCCCGGCAATGCAGGGCTGGCTGTCAACATGCTGTCTCCTCGTGCAGACGGATCGTAGTCCGCCGTGTATTGTTTGCTTCACTTATGAATTAAGTGGAAGCGTTTCCATTTGTTGAAAGAACTATAGCACTGGCAAATATTTCATGTCAACGAGCGCGCCACGGGTGTGGGTTTTTTGTCGGCAACCTGTCGCCAGAAATGACAAAGCCGCCTTGCGGCGGCCTGTCGCTCCAAGAGCATCATGACGAACAACGCATGAAGAATCAGGGAGTGAGTGGTGAATCCATGCTAGGTCGCGATGGCACTAACGTCAAGCGAACATTCAATCATGCACAGCTCAGCTCCACTGCGGCGGTCGATGAATTGAAGTGCATGGAATTTTTTCAGGTAATTGCGCGTTCATAAGATGCACAGGACTAAGCAATTTGAACCAGTGCGCTTGCTCAACAAGTTCACGTCCCGCCCGACGATGGTCAGCACCGGGAATCGGCACTATCAAGCCGAGCCGCACATCCGGACAATACTGCCGCACCGCAGCCATCGCCGGGGCAAGATCACGATCATTGGTACATACAATGGCCTGCTCATACTGGCCAAGAAATGCCCCACAGATCAAATCACTAGCGAGGCTTACATCTGATTTTCGCTCTGTCAGTTTATAAACCAAGGCGATACGCTCATCGTCTGACGGAGGATGCACCAAGCGCAGGTACGACTTCGACAACTCCAAAGATCCTTCAATGACGCTCACCTTTTGTGGCGGCATCTTCCTCAATGCTTGCAGATATTTTCGTTGCCGACTTGGGGAGTCTCCATCATCACAAACGCGGACGAGCACAGGTGCGGTGTAGTAGCGCACATCAACCACTTCGGCGTCGGAACTCAGTACATGATTCTGAAAGAGCGCAAACAAATCCAGCCATTTGTATGGGGATTTTCTTAGCAAACCGTAGTAGAGATTGAAGCCGTCTACATACACGATTGTTTTCATACCACTCTCCAGAAATGACAAAGCCGCCTTACGGCGGCCTGTCGCTCGAAGAGCATCACGGCTAAACCGGACGGTCAGGGAGTGAGTGGTAAAACTATGGTAGGACCAACCAACACCGAAGTCAAGCCGACCCATCAAACGAACACAATATCAAAATGACGGGACAGACTCACGTCCCTACTCTTCATCAGAAGCCAACTTGCGTACAACAACCTGAATGGTCGATAAATAAAAGTAGAACATCCAACTCAACCAAATAGCGGCGTCGTAAGAAGTTTTCTGCTTATCGTTATGGTGGCGAATACCGAAGTTGTTGGCGATGTTGAACAAATCTTTTTCGTCAGCCGAAGTCAACTGCTGCTTAATTTAAGGCTTAAGATACTCAAGAACATCCGCTAAATCTCTGACTGCCTGTCGTCTGTCATCCAACGTAGAACCATGACGCTGATACCTCAGCTTGGCTGCCGCTACGCGGTCCTTTACTTGGACGTCGCCGCTTGGCAAATCTGCCTCCATCAACTTCTCAAAGCCAGCCTCCGGCTTGTGCAAGATTTCACCGCTCCTAACCAGCTCAAACGGTCGCTCATAGTGCTCAAGAATAGAGTTGATTTTCAAGCGGAAGTGCTCTTAACCTTGGTGTTTGTTGAAGGTAGACGCGCTGCGCGTCGCTGCCACAACCCATAGGATCCAGCTGTTTATTTAATGATCCCCGTATAGTCAAAATTGTTGCAAATAATTCCCAAACGCTTTCAGGTTGCATTGCAGCATCTTAAGTTTGCGTTTCCTTCTAGGCATTCTTGTGTCTATAATCAGCCGTTTGGTGAATGTTTTACAAGGTAGCTGCTGATCCACTCTTTGCGCCACCCGGCTTGAAATTAGTTAAGGAAATCATGAGCGACGCACATAACGAACACGAATCCGCCATTAAGACGCCTAAACAGCTGGTTGCAGCGGTTATCGGCTTCTTCGCAGTAACCATCATCGGCATCATCCTGCTGGTTCAGTTTGTCACCTCGACCAAGCTGACCGGAGCTGGCTCCAACAGCCAGGCGCCGGAAGAAGTCGCCAGCCGTATCGCCCCGGTAGCCGACACTGGCTACACCCTCAAAGACGCCAACGCACCGAAAGTGCTGCAGACCGGCGAAGCCATTTACACCTCGACTTGCGCGGCCTGCCACGGCGCCGGCGTCGCGGGTGCTCCGAAGTTCGGCGATGCCGGTGCCTGGGGCGCACGTATCGCCCAGGGTTATGACACCGTTGTCCAGCACGCGCTGGGCGGCCTGCGTGCCATGCCAGCCAAGGGCGGCAATCCAGATCTGGACGATGTGGAAGTCGCGCGCGCTGTGGTCTATATGGCCAACAGCTCGGGCGGTAAATTCAAGGAGCCTGCAGTACCAGCAGCTCCGACCGCTCCAGCAGCTGAGCCGCAAAAATAAACTGCGGCTTCAATGAGAAAACCGGCCTGTGGGCCGGTTTTTTTATTTGCAGAGACCAAATGCTTTGCGGTCTTCAAAGTAGCGGTAAGTGAACGTGCGCATCGGATACTTGGTCAGCGCAATTTCAAATGCCGGCGGCGTGATGTCGAAACGCGCGGGCAGCTTTTCCTTCACGCGCAAGCGCACGCGCCAGATGGTTTCGTCGCCGGTGGCGCCGGCAATCAGCATATCCGGCACCTTGGGAATTTCCTCAACGATCTCCGGCCGCGACGTGGTGGTGCGCTGGTAGAAGCTCACCAGCTGTGCCTTGGCCAGTACCGCACCTTTTGGCGCGGTGACGTTGTAATCGCGGCTCTGGAACAGCGCGCGCTGGCCGCGCGGCACCAGATAGACAAAAGTGAACTCCGCGCCGCCATCGGGCAGCGTGACCGGCGGCGTGGTCGACACGCTGATCCCGCGCGGCAGCTCAAAGCGCGAACCATCCTGCCAGCTCACGCACTCCGGCGTCGCCGCCATGTACACATCAACCGGCGTATAGGATTCGCCGCAGGCAGTCAGCAGCAGCAGAGGCAAGACGAGGGGAATGGTATAACGCAAGCGCATAATAAAAAACGGGCTTCTTGAAATCAGAAGCCCGTAGTTTACTGCATTACCACATGATGACGCGGTCTTTTGGCGCCAGGTACATTTTGTCACCTGGTTTGATGCCGAAGGCGTCGTAGAAGCCTGGCTGGTTGCGCATGGTGCCGTTGGCGCGGAACTGGCCTGGCGAGTGCGGATCGGTCTTGATCTGCACGATCTGCTGCGCTTCACGCATCTTCATGCGCCACACTTGTGCAAAGCCCATGTAGAAGCGCTGGTCGCCGGTCAGGCCGTCGATCACTGGTGCTTTCGCGCCCTTCAACGACAGCTTGTAGGCCTTGTACGCGATCGCTACGCCGCTATTGTCGGCAATGTTCTCGCCCAGGGTCAGCTCGCCGTTGACGTGGTAGCCAGGCAGTGGGCTGAACTGGTTGTACTGCTCCACCAGCATCTTGGTCTTGGCCGCGAAGTTCTTGTGATCGGACTTGGTCCACCAGTCACGCAGGTTACCGTCGCCGTCGTACTGGGCGCCTTGGTCGTCGAAGCCGTGGCTGATTTCGTGGCCGATCACGCCGCCGATGGCGCCGTAGTTGACCGCGTCATCCGCGTCCGCGTTGAAGAATGGCGCTTGCAGAATCGAGGCCGGGAACACGATCTCGTTCATCTCCGGGTTGTAGTAAGCGTTGACGGTTTGTGGCGTCATGCCCCACTCGTCGCGGTCGATCGGTTTGCCCAGCTTGTTCAGTTCCTTGTTGTAGTCGAACTGGTGCGAACGCATCACGTTACCGGCCAGGTCATCCTTGCTGACCACCAGCGAGGAGTAGTCGCGCCACTTGTTCGGGTAGCCGATCTTGGTGGTGAATTTGGCCAGCTTGGCTTGCGCCTGCTTCTTGGTGACCGGGCTCATCCAGTCCAGCTTGTCGATGCTTTGCTTGTAAGCGACCAGCAGGTTTTTCACCAGCGCTTCCATGCGCGCCTTGCGCTCGGCCGGGAAGTGTTCCGCCACGTACAGCTTGCCGACGGCCTCGCCCAGCGCGCCTTCGGTCACGGACACGCCGCGTTTCCAGCGTGGACGCTGTTCGGTCACGCCGCTCAGCACGGTACCGTAGAAGGCAAAGTTTTCATCCACAAAGGCTTTGCTCAGGTACGGCGCGTTAGCGCGCACCAGTTGCCATTGGAAGTAGGCTTTCAGGGTGTCCAGCGGAGTGCTGTCCAGCAGGGTTGCGACGCCTTTCAGGTAGCTCGGCTGGCTGACGATCACGTAGCTGACTTTGCCTGCCACGCCAGCGTCGGCCAGGTAGGCGTTCCAGTCATGGCCTGGCGCCAGTGCGCCCAGCTTGGCGATGTCGACCTTGTTGTAGGCCTTGACCGGGTCGCGCAGTTCCACCTTGGTCCACTGCAGCTTGGCGATCTCGGTTTCGAAAGCAACGATGGCGTGCGCCTTGGCAGCAGCATTGGTGTCGCCAGCCAGCGTCAGCATCTTGGTGATGTGCTGCTCGTACTTGGCCAGCGTGTCAGCCAGCTTGGCGTCGTCGGCTTTCAGGTAGTAGTCGCGGTCCGGCAGACCCAGACCATCCTGGTACAGGTCGGCCACGTACTTGGTCGAATCCTTGTTGTCCTGGTGGACGCCGTAGCCGTACGGTGCGGTCACGCCGATCTGGTTAAAGTGCGAGATCAGGGCTGGCAGCTGTTTCTTGTCGCTCAGCGCGGCAATCTTGGCCAGTTCCGCGTTCAGCGGCGACAGGCCCAGTTGTTCCAGCTTGGCTTCATCCATGAAGCTGGCGTAGAAGTCGCCGATGCGTTGCGCTTCCGGGCCGCCCGCCTTGTTGGAGGCGGCGCCTTCGATAATCGCGCGCAGTTGCGGCTGGATGTCATCGCGCAGCTTGGCGAAGGTGCCCCAGCTTGCTTTGTCGGCCGGGATTTCGGTCGTGGCCAGCCACTTGCCGTTCATGTGGGTGAACAGATCGTCCTGCACGCGCACGGCCGGGTCGATGTACTCGACGGCGATGCCGGAGGTTGGCTTGCTGGCTACTTTGGTGCTGGCAGGGGCAGCGCTTTTGGCGCTGTCCGCGGCGCCGGCCAAACCTGCGATCAGGCTCAGCATCAATGCACTTACGAGATGACGTTTCACGAGGATTTCCTTCTATGTTTAATGGAAGGCCCATTGCTCGAATGGGCGAGGCACTACTTTACTACATCACCACATGATGACGCGGTCTTTGGGCGCAAGGTACATCTTGTCGCCCGGTTTAACGCCGAAGGCTTCATAGAAGCCCGGCTGGTTACGCACCGTGCCGTTGGCGCGGAACTGGTCCGGCGAATGCGGATCGGCTTTCAGGTAGACGATTTGCTGCTCGTCGCGGATCTTGCTGCGCCATACCTGGCCGAAGCCCATGTAGAAGCGCTGGTCGCCGGTCAGGCCGTCGATCACCGGCGCCGGCTTGCCGCCCAGCGACAGCAGGTAAGCCTTGTAGGCAATGGCCGCGCCGCTGTTGTCGGCGATGTTCTCGCCCAGGGTCAGCTCGCCGTTGACGAAGTAGCCCTTGACCGGACTGAAGGCGTTGTATTGCTTGACCAGCAGCTTGGTCTTGGCTGCGAAGTTTTTATGGTCGGACTTGGTCCACCAGTCGCGCAGGTTGCCGTCGCCGTCGTACTGCGCACCCTGGTCGTCGAAACCGTGGCTGATTTCATGGCCGATCACCGCGCCGATGGCGCCGTAGTTGACCGCATCATCAGCGGCCGCATCGAAGAACGGTGGCTGCAAAATCACGGCTGGGAACACGATCTCGTTCAGCTCCGGGTTGTAATAGGCGTTGACGGTTTGCGGCGTCATGCCCCACTCGTCGCGGTCGATTGGCTTGCCCAGCTTGCTGACTTCCTTGGCGTACTCAAACGCGCGCGAGCGCTGCACATTGCCGGCCAAATCATCCTTGGCCACCATCAGCGCCGAGTAGTCGCGCCACTTGTTCGGATAGCCGATCTTGACGGTGAACTTGGCCAGCTTGGCTTGCGCCTGCTTCTTGGTTTCCGGGCCCATCCAGTCCAGCGTTTCCACGCTCTGGCTGAAGGCGGCCAGCAGATTTTTCACCAGCGCTTCCATGCGCGCCTTGCGCTCGGCCGGGAAATACTGCTCGACGTAGAGCTTGCCCAGCGCTTCCCCCAGCGCCGTATCGGTGGCGTTGACGGCGCGTTTCCAGCGCGGCTCCTGCTCGTTCACGCCGCTCAGCACCTTGCCGTAGAAGGCGAAGTTCTCCAGCGCAAAATCCTTGGCCAGATACGGCGCGTTGGCATGCAGCACATGCCACTGGAAATAGACCTTCCACGTCGCCAGCGGCGTCTTGTTGAGCAGCTTGCTGAAGCCAGTGAGATAGCTCGGCTGGCTGACGATCACGTAGTCGACCTTGCCGCCGATGCCGGTATCGTTCAGCCATGTAGTCCAGTCGTAACCGGGCGCCAGCTTGGGCAGCTTATCGAGCGGCACCTTGTTGTAAGCCTTGACCGGATCGCGCAGTTCGACCTTGGTCCACTGCAGCTTGGCCATCTCGGTTTCCAGCGCCACGATGGCTTTGGCGTCGGCCGCCGCGTTGGCGTTGCCGGCCAGCGCCAGCATTTTTGCCACGTGCTGCTCATACTTGGCCAGCGTGTCGGCCAGCTTCTTGTCCGATTTTTTCAGGTAGTAGTCGCGGTCCGGCAGGCCCAGGCCGTCTTGCACCAGGTCGGCTACGTATTTGGTCGAATCCTTGTTGTCCTGGTGGATGCCAAAGCTGAACGGCGCCGTGTAGCTGTAGCGGTTGAAGTGGGCGATCAGGGCAGGAATCTGCTGCTTGTCGCTGAGCGCGGCGACGCGGTCGAAGTCGGCCTTCAGCGGTGCCAGGCGCAGCGCTTCCAGCTTGGCTTCATCCATATAGCTGGCGAAGAAATCGCCGATGCGCTGGGCTTCCGGGCTGCCGGCCGGATTGGCGGCGGCCGCTTCGATAATGGCGCGCAGCTGCGGCTTGGTGTCGTCATCCAGTTTTTCAAACGAACCCCAGCTCGACTTATCGGACGGGATGTCCGTTTTGGCCAGCCATTTGCCGTTCAGGTTGAGGAAAAAATTATCCTGCGGCCGCACGGCGCTGTCGATGTTGCTCACATCGACGCCCGAGGTTTTAGGTTCAGCATGAACGCCGGCCGAAGCCAGCAGCGCCAGCATGAGCGCGCTTACGAGAGTGGTCTTCAAGTCTATATCTCCGAATGTATAGTCAAGTCTCGGAACAATAGCAAAAATACCACCCCCGGTCACTATTACCAGATGCTGATGCGCTGTTCCGGCGCAACATACAGCTTGTCGCCGGGCTTGACACCGAAGGCTTCATAGAAGCCCGGCTGGTTGACCACAGGCCCGTTGACGCGGAACTGGCCCGGCGAGTGCGGGTCGGTCGTCACTTGCAGGATCTGCTGGTCGTCGCGCATTTTCACGCGCCACAGCTGGCCCCAGCCCATGAAGAAGCGCTGGTCGCCGGTGAAGCCGTCGATCACCGGCGCGGTCTTGCCGGCCAGCGACAGCTTGTAAGCCTTGTAGGCGATGGCCATGCCGCTGTTGTCGCCGATGTTCTCGCCCAGGGTCAGCGCGCCGTTGACCTTGTAGCCCGGCAGCGGGCTATAGCCGTTGTACTGCTGGACCAGGGCGTCGGCCTTGGCCTTGAAGTTGGCGCGGTCTTCCTTGGTCCACCAGTCGCGCAGGTTGCCGTCGCCATCGGACTGGCTGCCGCCGTCGTCAAAGCCGTGGCCGATTTCGTGGCCGATCACCGAGCCGATGGCGCCGTAGTTGACCGCATCATCCGCACGCGCGTCAAAGAACGGCGGCTGCAGGATGGCGGCCGGGAACACGATCTCGTTCATGGTCGAGTTGTAGTAAGCATTGATGGTTTGCGGCGTCATGCTCCACTCTTCGCGGTCGATCGGCTTGCCCAGCTTGGCGATCATGCGCTGGTGCTGGAAGTACTCGCCGCGCAGCACATTGCCCACCAGGTCGTTCTTCACAATCGACAACGCGCTGTAGTCGCGCCATTTGTTCGGATAGCCGATCTTCGGCGTGAATTTGGCCAGCTTGGCTTGCGCTTCCAGCTTGGTGGCCGGGCTCATCCAGTCGAGGCCATCGATACTCTGCTTGTAGGCCACCAGCAGGTTCTTCACCAGCGCATCCATGCGTTCCTTGCGCTCAGGCGGGAAATATTCCGCCACATACTGCTTGCCCAGCGCTTCGCCGAGATTGGATTCGACCAGCGCCACTGCCGACTTCCAGCGCGGCGGCTGCACCGCCACGCCGGTCAGCACAGTGCTGTAGAAGTCGAAGTGGGCGTCGGCGAATTCTTTCGACAGATAAGGCGAGGCTTCGCGCAGCAGCTGCCATTCGAAGTAAGTCTTCCAGGTGGCCAGGTCGGTCTTTTCCAGCACGGCGTTGAAGCCGGTCAGGTAGCTCGGCTGGCTGACGATCACATAGCTGACCTTGTTGGCCACGCCACTGGCGGCCAGTGCATGGCCCCAGTCGAAGCCTGGCGCCAGCTCGGACAGCTGTTTGATTTCCATCTTGTTGTAGCGCTTGACCGGATCGCGGTTCTGCACCTTGGACCACTGCACCTCGGCCAGCGCGGTTTCCAGCGCGATGATTTTCTTGGCGTTGGCGTAGCCGTTATGGTCGCCCGCCAGCGTCAGGATTTTACCGATGTGCAGCTCATACTTGGCCAGTGCACTGGCCATCTTGGCGTCGTCTTTTTTCAGGTAGTAGTCGCGGTCCGGCAGGCCGAGGCCGCTCTGGGTGAGGTAGACCGCGTACTTGGTCGACTCGCGTGCATCCGGGCGCACATAGATGCCGTACGGAGTGCTGACGCCGATCTGGGTCAGGTGGGCGAACAGCAGCGGCAAGCCCTTCTTGTCCTTGAGCGCGCGGATGCGGTTCAGTTCACCGGTCAGCGGACGAATGCCCTGCTGGTTCAGCTTTTCCTCATCCATGAAGCTGGCGTACAGGTCGGCGACTTTTTGCGCGTCGGTGCCGCTCTTGGCTTTTTCGGCGGCGCTCTTCTCGATCAGGCCGCGCAGCTGCGACAAGGTGTCGTCGCGCAGCTTGGCGAAAGTGCCCCAGCTGGATTTCTCGCCCGGGATGTCGGTGGTCTTGATCCAGCTGCCGTTAAGGTAGGTGAAGAAGTCATCTTGCGGACGCACACTGGTGTCCATATTAGGAATGTCGATGCCGGAGATCGGCTCCGCCGCCGTGGCGAAGGCGGTCATCAGGCTCAGGGTCAGTGCGGTCAGCAGGCGTGGTTTCACAGCGTGTCCTCTAGGTTAAAACTTCATTTCGTACTTGATGCTCCAGACCGTGTACGTCTGGTTGACGGTGTTGGCCAGTTGCGCCAGGCCGTTGGTGGTAACGGTATTGGCGCCGATGGCATCTTCCGCCATCAGGTTGTTGGCGGAAATGCGGACCTGGTTGCGGGCATTGAACTTCCACAGCGCATAGGCGTCAAACGAACGCTTGCGGCTAGTGTAGACCAGTTGCGACAGGCTGCTCTGGATCAGGGTTTCCGGCGTCCAGTTCAGGCTACTGCCAACGGTCAGCGGCGCTTCCTTCATGCGGTAGTCGAAGCCGACGTTGGCGGTCTGCTTGGGCTGAGCGTCGAGACGGTTGTTCGGGCCCGGGATGTCATCCACGCTGGACCAGAAGCGGCTGTAGTTGGTGCGGAAATCGATGGCGGGCGCATCGGCCATCAGTTCCTGCAGCTGGAACTTGGCTTCCAGCTCGATGCCCTTGGTGCGCGCGTGGCCGATGTTGCGCGGCGTCGAGACCCAGCGCGGGCCGGTGCTGGTGTTTTGCAGCGTGATGTCGCGGCGGATCAGGTCGTTGATATCGCGGATGAAACCGCTGGCGCTGAGGATGCCGGCGCGGCCCAGGTAATGCTCGTAGGCGAGATCAAGACCGGTAGCCAGCTCCGGCTTCAGGTTAGGGTTGCCGGTACGGTCGGGCCGGGTAGCGCTGTTCAGGCGCGACAGCGCCGGCAAGGCAATCAGGTCCTGGATGTTGGCCGCCTTGTAGCTCTTGGTCAGGCTGGCGCGGATCTGGTCCTTGTCGTGGCCGGGAATGCGGTAGACCGCGTGTAGCAACGGGCTCAGCACGCTGCTGGTGTTGCTGATGTCGCCGCCCTTGGCGCTGCTGCTGGTAGTGCGGATGCCTTCCCAGCGCACGCCGGCGTAGCCCGACCACTGGGCCGAGATATCCCATTCATCCTGCGCGAACACGGCCAGGCGGCGGGTGTCGGCAGTGAGGTTATCGCCGGAATCGGCAAACTGGGCGTTGCCGTCCTTGTCGACCGAGGTCTTGGTCTCGGCGCGGTGGCCCAGTTCGATATCCCAGCCGGCCGCCAGCGAGTGTTCCTTGCCGATCGGCGTGCTGTACTTGCCGCCGCTGTTGGCGCTGCGGTCGCGCACGGTGGCGGTGTCGGTATAGCGATTCAGCAGCTTGCCCGCGTTGTCGTACTGGTAGCGCAGCGAATCGTTGTCGCTGTGGCCGGTGCCGAAGCCGAATTTCACGTCCAGCTTGGACGCGCCTTGCAGCTTGTGCACCCAGTTGCCGAAGCCGCGCAGGAAGGTGGATTCGGAATGCGAGTCGGTCAACGCGAGATTGTATTCCGGCGGCAGTTGCAGCGCGGCTGGCACCACGCCAGGCGTCTGCGTCAGATCGCTGCGCGCATTGCCGTCGCTGCGGCTGACCATCACGAAGGGCTGGAAATTCAGCGTGTCGCCGCCGTCGAACTTGTAGGACAGGCGCGGCGTCAGGTGCAGGCTGCGCGTTTCGCGCTTGGTTTGATCGAGGACGTTTTCATCCTTGGTGACGACGCCGTCGCTGCGGGTGTCGGTATTGTGGGTCTCGGTCTGGTCGTGCTGCTTGTTTTCGAAGACGGAACCGGTCAGCAACCACGTCAGGCTACCGGTCTTGCCCGGTACGGTCAGCGAAATATTCGGTGCGTGGCGGCCCTGCTCGATCGAATCGGTGACCTTGAGCTGCTTGTCGCGCTGCTGATAGCCGTCGCGCAGGATGATGTTGATAGTGCCGGCAATCGCCCGCGTGCTGTGCTCGGCCACCGGGCCGCGCATGATTTCGATGCGTTCCACCTGGTCAGGCGACAGCGACTCCATCGAGAAGCCTGCCGGCGGCCGTTCACCGTTGAGCAGGATCTGTGTGTAACCACTGCCCATACCACGCATGCGCACGTCGCCACCACGGCCCGGACGGCCGCCCAGCGTGACGCCGGGCAGGCGCTTGAGCACATCGCCGAGGTTGCTGTCGCCGTTGCGGTCCAGTTCCTCGCGGCCGTAGATCTGCTTGCCGGCCACCGAGTTGCGACGTTCGGTCATGTCGTCGACGCGGCCGCCGCTGATGGTGACTTGCTGGATCTGGTTGCCGTCTGCAGCGGACTTGACGGCCGGTTGCTGGGCCGTGGCCGGAACACTGCCGGACTGCGTATCGGACTGCGCGGCCGCGTCAGCCGCGCCCAGCAAGGCCAGCCAGGCCAGGGGAAGTAATTTGCTCATGATGGTCAGTGGTCGAATTCTCGCGGAGGATTCTACCGTCATGACTGGCCGTCAAGCCGCTTGTTGCCTGCTTTTTACTTTACGATACACAGGCTACGTAGATCCCTTAGCCGCCGCCTGGCAGGTTGATATTGGCGCCGCCCTGACCGCCACTCATGCCACCGCTCATGCCGCCACCACCGCGACGTCCGCCGCCGCGATGCTCGCCGCCCTCTTCTTTGTGCTCGGGACGGGCGGCGCCGCCATTGTCCTGCACCCGCTGCAGCTGCTCGCTGACCAGCTGCACCACGGTCTGGCGCTGGCCCTCGGACAGTGCGTCATTCACGGTCAGCCACCATTCGCGCAGCTGCTTTTCCTCGCCGGCGCTGATATTGGTTTCCTCGTCCATCGCCCGGCCGAGGTCGCGCAGCTCGGCGTTGGCGCCCTGGGCGCCGGCCAGCGCAGCCGCCTGCAGATGCTCGCGGCGGGTCTTGCGGTCAGCCAGCAGCTTGCGCGTCTTCGACTCAGTCTGCGCCCACAGGGTCTGCTGGTTGGCGTTCAGGTTCAGCGATTTTTTCAGCTCGGCCGCCATCGGGATATAGTCCTCGGCGCGCATCTCGGCCACCGGGGTGGCAAAGGCCGACGACAACATTGCCGACAAGGCCAGCGCAGCACTGACGCGGCTCAAGGCAGCCGGGACGGGGAATGACAACAATCGCATGTAAGCTCCGTAGGTAAAAAAAAGCCAGCGCTTGGGGCGCTGGCGAAAAACCACTTCAGGGTAGAGAGAAATACGAGTTCAGTGTAGGACGCGAAATTGGCTGTTACAGGGCTTCTTACAATTACTTACTGTCGTGAACGTTGGGGATACACTGCGTACAAATCAGCAAACTTGGCCTTTCGCCAAGCGGGCGCTGGTGTACTTTAAATGTCAACGCGGAGCGTTGTAAAACCTCGTAAAGGTATAAATCATTTCGTGACGGCTACTACGTTTGCCGGGAATCAGGTTTATACTGAAATCATGCAGGCTGCACCTCGCAGCGGCTAGCTTAGACAGGTGAAACATGGGCAAGAAACTAAAGAATTCCGGTCTGGTAGGACTGGGCGTGGTAGCTGGCGTCGCCATCTCCCTGCAATTCTCGGCGATGGCGCAAAAGCCGGTCGACCCGCCGCTGCCACTGGAAGAGCTGCGCCAGCTGGCCGATGTGTTCGGCCTGATCAAATCCGACTACGTTGAACCTGTCGAAGACAAGAAGCTGCTGACCGAGGCTATCTCGGGCATGGTGGCTTCGCTCGATCCGCACTCCGCTTATTTAGACAAGAAGGCCTATGCCGAACTGCGTGAAGGTTCGCAGGGCAAATTCGTCGGCCTCGGCATCGAGATCGGCCAGAGCGAAGATGGCTACATCAAGATCGTGGCGCCGATTGAAGATTCGCCAGCGTGGCGCGCCGGCATCAAGCCGGGCGACCTGATCAGCCGTCTGGACAATACCCCGGTCAAAGGCATGACCTTGGACGACTCGATCAAGAAAATGCGCGGCGAGCCGAACAGCAAAGTCAGCCTGACCGTGCTGCGCAAGGGCGAAGCCGAGCCGCTGGTGTTCAACATCACGCGTGAGGAAATCCACCAGAAGAGCGTGAAGGGCAAACTGGTTGAGCCTGGTTATGCATGGCTGCGCATCTCGCAATTCCAGGAGCCGACCGTGGATGACATGGCGGCCAAGATTGCTGAACTGTATAAGCAAGACCCCAACATCAAAGGCTTGATCCTCGACCTGCGCAACGACCCGGGCGGTGTGCTGCAGGGCGCGATCGGTGTGGCGGCGGCCTTCCTGCCGAAAGATTCGCCGATCGTGTCGACCAACGGCCAGCTGCCGGACCAGAAGCAAATCTTCTACGGCCGTCCTGAATACTACGCACTGCGCAACGACAGCGATGCGCTGGCCAAGCTGCCGGCCGCCATCAAGCGGGTGCCGATGGTGGTGCTGGTGAATACCGGCTCGGCTTCAGCTTCGGAAATCGTCGCTGGCGCGCTGCAGGATTACAAGCGGGCCGAGATCATCGGCACCCAGACCTTCGGCAAAGGCTCGGTGCAAACCATCCGCCAGCTGACCGCCGACACCGCCGTCAAACTGACCACGGCGCGCTACTACACGCCGAACGGGCGCTCGATCCAGGCCAAGGGCATCACGCCGGACGTGCCAGTCGATGAATACGCCGACGGCGACGGCCTGAACGCCCTGCGTACCCGCGAGGCCGACCTCGACAAGCACCTGTCCAACGACCGCGAGCAGGAAGGCGAGAAAATCAAGCGCGACGAACTGGAAGAACAGCTGCGCATCGTCGCGCTGGAGAAGAAACGCAAACCGCTGGACTACGGCAGCGGCGAAGACTTCCAGCTGCAACAAGCACTGAACCACCTCAAAGGCCTGCCAGTCCAGACCGCCAAACCAGCCACCACCGTGGTCTCGGTCGATGCTGGACTGAAGAAGGATCTAGCCAAGAAATAAACTGTTTTCAGTAGCAGCCTCAAAATCCGGGGTCAGGTCCCCCATTTCTACACGAGCCCAACCGTAGCAGTCGCTTACGGTTGGGCGCGTGTAGAAATGGGGGACCTGACCCCGGATTTTTTTATTTTCGCGGAACGTGCAGGCATTGTGTAGAATTTGCCTCATTATTGGCATCAGCCATTGCTTAATTTGAAAGTTTAATCATGAAACAAGCCGTCATCAGCGGTACCGGCCTCTACACGCCAGCACAGTCGATCAGCAACGAAGAACTGGTCGTATGCTTCAATGCTTACGTTGAACAGTTCAACGCCGACAACGCCGCCGCCATCGCGGAAGGCACGGTGACGGCGCTGGAACCATCCAGCGTGGCCTTCATCGAAAAAGCCTCCGGCATCAAGTCGCGCTACGTCATGGAAAAGGCCGGCATCCTCGATCCGAAGCGCATGGTGTCGCACATCCCTGAGCGCGCCGACGAAGAACTATCGCTGCAAGCGGAGATCTGCGTGGCCGCCGCCAAGCAGGCGATGGACCGCGCCGGCAAAGCCGCCGCCGATATCGATATGGTGCTGGTGGCTTGCTCCAATATGCAGCGCGGCTACCCGGCCATGGCAGTGGAAGTGCAGGAAGCGCTGGGCATCGTCGGCTACGGCTTCGATATGAACGTGGCCTGCTCGTCGGCCACCTTCGGCATCCAGCAGGCGGTGGCGGCAGTGCAAAGTGGCCAGGCGCGCGCAGTGCTGGTGCTGAATCCGGAAATCACCTCGGGCCACCTGAACTGGCGCGACCGCGACAGCCACTTCATCTTCGGCGACGCCTGCACCGCCATCGTGGTGGAAGCAGCTGACACCGCCAAAGGCGCGCACCGCTGGGCGATTCTGGACACCAAGCTGAAGACCAGCTTCTCCAACAACATCCGCAACAACTTCGGCTTCCTCAACCGCTTCGACGAAGCCGGCGTCGGCCAGGCCGACAAGCTGTTCCGCCAGCAAGGCCGCAAAGTCTTCAAGGACGTGTGCCCGATGGCCGCTGAGATGATCAAGGAGACCGTCGCCAACGCCGGCCTGGAAGTGCCGCAGGTGAAGCGCTTCTGGCTGCACCAGGCCAACCTGAACATGAACCTGCTGATCAGCCGCATGGTGCTGGGCCGCGACGCCGAACCAGGCGAAGCGCCGGTGATCCTGGACGAATACGCCAACACCTCATCGGCCGGATCCGTGATCGCCTTCCACAAACACTCGGACGACATGGCCGCCGGTGAACTGGGCGTGATCTGCTCCTTCGGCGCCGGCTACTCGATCGGCTGCGTGGTGGTGAAGCGCATCTAATCAACGAACCGCAAATCCTTCAACCCTATCGTCGGCAAGATGGCGCGCAGGCCGCCGCGGCTGATGGCGATGTAGACCGGGCGGTCGGCCAGCGTGCCGATCTTGCCTTGCGCATGCGCGGCGCCGCCGTCCTCGCGCTGATATGCAAAATCTTTTTCATGCAAGTGCCTTCCCAAAACGCAGTGCGCCGGGCAGCAGGCCTTCGCGGAAGTAGAAGCGTTGCGCCAGCACGTTGGTCAATCCCGTATCAAGTACCAGCCGTGCACATTGCGCTTCCTGCGCAAATACGGTCAGCTTCTCAAGCAGCAGCGCGCCCCAGCGGCGGCTCCGATGCACTTCCGCCGCAATCAGATCATCCACATACAGGAAGCGGCCGTACACCGTGTTCTCCTGATAGCGATAGCCGGCCAGCGCCACTACTTCGCCATCATTCCACACCGCGAGAATGCGGTACTGCTGCTCATACTGGCGCATGACTTGCGCTACAAACGCATCCTCCGATTCCAGATGCGGACGCAGTTCCTTCATCACCGGATAGCAGGCGCGCAGCTCTTGCTCGGTCTCGACGATCTTCATGGCATATCCTTTCAAAAACGCCATCGTAGGCTGGCGATGGCATAATCCGAAGAGCCATGAAATGACATTGGGAGTGGTCCATGAAATTCCTCGACCTGGACACCAGCGCCGCCGAGCCGCTGTACCGCCAAATCTACACCCGCTTGCGCGACGCCATCGCGCAAGGCTTGCTACAACCGGGCGACCGCATCCCCGCCGCCCGCGCACTGGCGATGGAATTGGGCCTGGCACGCGGCACGGTGGAATCGGCCTACGCGCTGCTGACGGCAGAAGGCTACGTGGAGGCACGCGGCCAGGCCGGCACAGTGGTCACGCCAGCCTTGGCCCGTCACGCTCCTGTCGCGCCCACGCCGCGCCCTGCTCCCGCTCACAATAACCTCGGCGACGCCGCCTCCTCCACCAAGCCATTCCAGATGGGCATACCGGCGCTGGACGCCTTCCCGCGCAAGGTATGGGCGCGACTGGCCGCACGCTCTGTGCGCGCCACCCAGCCGGAAGACATGATCTATCCACCGTGGGCCGGGATGCCGGAACTGCGCATCGCGATTGCCGCTTACCTGCAGCTGTCGCGCGGGATCGACTGCACGCCGTCGCAGGTGTTCATCACCAACGGCTACCGCAACAGCATCGAACTGGTGACGCGCGCCCTGCTCGCTCCCGGCGACGGCGTATGGGTCGAAGATCCCGGCTATCCACCTACCAGCGATTTGCTGCGCGCAGCAGGCATGCAGCCGGTTCCGGTGAAGGTGGATGGCGAAGGCTTGATGGTGTCGCACGGCGTCGCTACCGCACCCAAGGCGCGAGCCGCCATCGTCACACCCGCGCATCAAAGCCCGCTGTGCGTATCGCTGTCGCTGCCGCGCCGCTTGGCGCTGCTGGATTGGGCCGCGCAGTCCAAAGCATGGATCGTGGAAGACGACTACGACGGCGAGTACCGCTACGTCAGCCGCCCGCTGCCAGCGCTGCAAAGCCTGGACCGCGATGGCCGCGTGCTGTACTCCGGCACCTTCAGCAAGGTGCTGTTCCCTGCGATCCGGCTGGCGTATCTGGTGGTGCCGCCAGCGCAAGTGCCGCGCTTTGAAGAAGCCACCCGCACCTTCGCCGCCAGCGGCCCGACGCTGATGCAGAAAATCGTGGCCGACTTCATGAACGAAGGCCACTTTGCCCGCCACATCCAGCGCATGCGGCGTCTGTATGCGGAACGCCGCCAGATCACCGCGGACGGCCTGTCCTCGGTGCTGGGCAAGCATATGCAGGTCGATCCGCAGCCGGGCGGCATGCACCTTGTGCTGCGCATGAAAGGCCATCACACTGACCGTGCACTGGCGGCGCGCATGCGCGAACATGGCATGTCGGCGCTGGCCTTGTCCGAGCGCGGCGTGCTGCCGCATGGGGCGTCAGCGCTGCTGCTGGCCTTCACCAATGTCGATACCGCGGCGCGGGCGCGTGAGCTGGGCCGGCGCATACTCAAAATCATGGCCTAGCTGAAATCACCATTCTTGGCTCTTCATGACTGGACCATAGCGGCGCACAATGATTCCATCGTAATCAACCTACTGAAGGAAATCATCATGAGCAAACGTCTGGAAGTCTTCAAATTCGCACCGGAAGCGTACAAAGGCTTTGGGGCCGTCCACGAATACGTGAAATCGGCGCTGCCGGCCGAGCTGCTGGAGCTGGTCTACCTGCGCATCTCCCTGATCAACGGCTGCGCCTACTGCATCGATATGCACACCCGCGACCTGCTGAAGCAAGGTGTCAAATCGGACAAGATTGCGCTGGTGCCGGTGTGGGACGAAGCGGCCGCCCTGTTCAGCGACAAAGAGCAAGCCGCACTGGCATGGGCCGAAACTGTGACCCGCGTCGAACAAACCAAAGTGCCGGACGCCGACTACCAGAAAGCCCTGTCGGTGCTGGGCGAACAGGCACTGGCCGACCTCACCGTCGCCGTCGCGCTGATGAACGCCTACAACCGCTTCGGCGTCAGCATGCGCATGCAACCCGCAGCATTGGCAAGTTAAGGAAGTTGTAGAGCGAGTGTGCTACGCTGAGGGTTTCACGTAGATTTTTTTCTAAGGAATCCCGCACGCATGCCCCACAATATCAGCCTGATTACCACCATCGCCGCCGCACTAGGAGCCGGTCTCCTGTTCGGCTATCTTGCAACGCGCCTGAAGCTGCCGGCGCTGGTGGGTTATCTCGCTGCGGGCATTATCATCGGCCCGGCCACGCCGGGCTTCGTGGCAGATACCGCGCTGGCCGGCCAGTTGGCCGAAATCGGCGTGATGCTGATGATGTTCGGCGTCGGCCTGCACTTCTCTCTCGATGATCTCTGGGCCGTGCGCAAAGTGGCGCTGCCCGGGGCGGTGCTGCAAATCGCCGTCGCCACTGCGCTTGGCATGGGACTCGCCCACTACTGGGGATGGAGCATCGGTGGTGGCCTCGTATTCGGCCTCGCGCTATCGGTGGCCAGCACCGTGGTGCTGCTGCGCGCTCTTGAGGAGCGCGGCATACTTGATAGCTTCAATGGCCGCATCGCGGTCGGCTGGCTGGTGGTGGAAGACCTGGTCACTGTGCTGGTGCTGGTGCTGCTGCCGGCATTGGCCGGCTCGCTGGGCGGCGAAGTAGCTGACGCACACGGCGCGCATGGCGGCGGTGGCGATTTGTGGACCACGCTGGCCATCACGCTGGGCCAAGTTGCCGCCTTCATCGTGCTGATGCTGGTGGTCGGCCGCAAGCTGTTCCCGTGGATCCTGTGGCAAGTGGCGCGCACCAATTCGCGCGAGCTGTTCACGCTGTGCGTGATCGCGGCGGCAGTCGGCATCGCGTACGCCTCCACCCACTACTTCGGCGTGTCGTTCGCGCTGGGCTCCTTCTTCGCTGGCATGGTGCTGCGCGAATCGGCACTGGCGCATCGCGCTGCCGAAGAATCGCTGCCGCTGCGCGATGCGTTTGCGGTGCTGTTCTTTGTTTCGGTGGGCATGCTGTTCGAGCCATCGATTCTGATCGAACAGCCGCTTAAGTTGCTGGCTGTGGTGCTGATTATCGTAGTCGGAAAATCGGTGGCGGCCTTCCTGCTGGTGATCGTGCTGCGCTATCCGGCCAAGACTGCACTGATGGTCTCGGCCAGCCTGGCGCAGATTGGCGAGTTCTCCTTCATCCTCGCTGCACTGGGCCTGTCGCTGAAATTGATGCCGGTGGAAGGCCAAAGCCTGATCCTCGCTGGCGCCATCATCTCCATCGCTTTAAATCCAGTGGTGTTCCGCGTGACCAAACCACTGGAACGCTGGTTCAGCAACAACGCCGCGCTGGCCGCAAAATTCGACCGCCCTGCCGACCCGCTGGCCGAACTGCCAACCTCCGTGCCACATGAGCACCTGCGTGGACAAGTGGTGCTGGTCGGTTACGGCCGCGTGGGTCGCCGCATCGCGGCGTCGCTGAAAGAGCAAGGCATCGCCTTTGTGGTGGCAGAGCAGAATCGCGAAGTCGTCGATCAGTTGCGTAAGGAAGGCGTTCACGCCGTCGCCGGCAATGCAGGCGAACCGGCAGTGCTGATACAAGCGCACATCGCGCATGCATCGATGCTGGTGATCGCCACGCCGGACACCTTCCACGTACGCTCCATGATCGAAACCGCGCGCGCCCTCAATCCCAGCATCAAAACCGTGGTTCGCACCCATAGCGACGAAGAAGCGGACCTGCTGCGCACCGAGCGCGCCGGCGAAATCTTCATGGGCGAACAGGAATTGGCTAAAGGGATGACAGAGTACGTTCTGGATAGCCTGGACAAGGCCAAAGCGCATCACCCACACTGATGAAGAAATTCTGCCGACAACCTGCGCTGGCTATCTGTCTGCTACTGCAGGCCGTACCGCTCATGGCCGCAGATGCTCCCGCTGAGATCCCGATCCTGATTCAGGAGGATGCTGACGCCACCGGCAAAGTCCTGCCACCGTCTCCCATCATCCCGGGCATTATCAGCCTGCTGGCGGCCGAGTCGGGGCTCAATCTGGTGGTCAGTCCCTATCCGTGGCGGCGGGCGCAGATGATGGCGGAAAATGGCGAGGGCTTGCTGTATGGAGCGGCCATCACGCCGGAGCGCAGCCGCGTTTTCCATTTCACCAAACCGCTGGATACCGTCAACCAGTGGCTGGTGTCGTCCGCGCAGGCGCCGCTCGTGTTCCAGCAGTGGGAAAATTTGCGCGGCAAGACCATCTCGATACTCAGTGGCGGCAAATACAGCGCGGAGTTCGAGGAACGCCGCGGCAAGCTGTTCGCCGTTGAGCAGAATTCAGCCATGCTGGCGAACCGTTTGAAAATGCTGGCGGCAAAACGCGTCGATGCAGTTCTGATTGCCAGCTATCTCAACGCGCCCCAGCTTGAGGCCCGCCTAAACTGCATGTACCCGGATAGCCTCAAGTGGGTGGTGGCAGGGAAGCCGCTTGATACGGAGCCGATGATGATCGCAATACCAAAATCAGCGCCGCTCAACAGCACCCTGCCGGTACTGAACGATGCGATCGACCGTCTGGTCAAATCGCGCAGCCTCCAGAAATTCCACGAAATGAAGGCTCCCGGCTCCAACTGCTAGCCCAATTCGGGGTCAGCTCTGTCATTTGGACAAGCGCGAACAATGCTTGAGGAAGATCAATGCCTTCATCAATATATTCTGATTTAAACTCTGAAGAAAACACGTCTCAAAAGCTCTTAGGACTTGCTAAGGTCGTCTGATTGCAATTCCGTAGTGAGATAGGTATGAGGGAACGCATTGATATTTCTCAAACATCGTTCTCACCTGTCCAAATGACAGAGCTGACCCCGAATCTGGGACACCCGCCTGCGCGGAATAGACAGCATGACTAAGATGCTTACAGGCGCGCTGCCAGCTCCGCGCCTTCCTTGATGGCGCGTTTGGCGTCCAGTTCTGCGGCCAGTGCGGCGCCGCCGATTTTGTGGAAGCGTGGCCACGAGGTGTTGGCTTTGGCTTCTTCCTCGCTCGGCATCAGGTCCGCCAAGCTATCCTGGCCCGCGCAGATCACCACGTTATCAACCGACAGCAGGCGCTGTTCGCCACCTACGGTGATGTGCAGGCCTTGATCGTCGATACGGTCATACTGCACACCGCCGATCATCACTACGCCATTCCGCGCCAGCACTGCGCGGTGCACCCAGCCCGAGGTCTTGCCCAGACCCGCGCCCAGACGCGAAGCCTTGCGCTGCAGGAGGTACAGCTGGCGCACCGGCTCCGGATGCTCAGCCGGCACCAGGCCGCCCGGCGTATCGCCCTTGAAGCTCACGCCCCATTCGCGCGCCCAGACGTCCAGCGCCAGCGGCAATGGATGCTTGGTGTCGTGCAGCAGGAACTCACCCATGTCGAAACCAATGCCGCCCGCGCCGATAATTGCCACGCGCTTGCCCACCGGCTTTTTGTCACGCAGGACGTCGATGTACGACAGTACTTTCGGATGACCGATGCCTTCAATCGGCGGCATCCGCACTTTGATGCCGGTGGCGACGATCACGTCGTCGTAGCCTTCCGCCAGCAGCTGCTCGCGCGTCACGCGCACGCCCAATTTCAGCGTCACGCCGGTCAGTTCGATCTTGCGCGCGAAGTAGCGGATGGTCTCTGCAAATTCTTCCTTGCCCGGCACCTGCATGGCGATCTTGAACTGGCCGCCGACGCTATCGGCTGAATCGAACAAGGTCACGTCATGGCCGCATTCCGCCGCCACCGTGGATGCCGACAAACCGGCCGGACCTGCGCCAATGACGGCCACGCGGCGCTTCTTGGCGGCCGGCGCATACACCAGCTCCGTCTCATGGCACGCACGCGGATTCACCAGGCAGCTGGCGGTCTTGCGCGAGAAGGTGTGATCGAGGCAGGCCTGGTTGCAGCCGATGCAGGTGTTGATTTCATCGGCGCGGCCCTCGGCCGCTTTGACCACGAAATGCGAATCGGCCAGAAACGGACGCGCCATCGAAATCATGTCCGCCTCACCGCGCTGCAAGATGCCTTCCGCATCGGCCGGCATGTTGATGCGGTTGGACGCTACCACCGGTATCGTCACCTCCAACCGCAGGCGGCCCGCCAGCGAAGCAAACGCACCGCGCGGCACCGAAGTCACGATGGTCGGCACACGCGCTTCGTGCCAGCCGTAGCCAGTATTCAGGATGGTGACGCCAGCCTGCTGCAAAGCCTTGGCGACAGTGACTACATCCTCCCACGTATTGCCGCCTTCAACGAGATCCAGCAGCGAGTGGCGATACATGATGATGAAGTCATTGCCCACTTCCGCGCGAATGCGCTTCACGATCTCCAGCGCGAGACGCATGCGGTTCTCGATACTGCCGCCCCATTTATCCTTACGCAGGTTGGTGCGCGCGCACAGGAATTGATTCAGCAGATAACCTTCGCTACCCATCACCTCCACACCGTCGTAGCCGGCGTCGCGCGCCAGCTTGGCGCAGCGCGCGTAATCGCGAATGGTGGTCTCGATGCAGGCCTCGGTCAGCGCGCGCGGCTTGAACGGCGAGATCGGCGATTTCTTCGCCGACGCCGACACCACGAACGGCTGATAACCATAACGTCCAGAGTGCAAAATTTGCATCAGGATCTTGCCACCCTCTTCGTGCACCGCCTTCGTCACACGACGATGGTTGATCACGTCGCCCTTGAAGTTGAGCGTACCTCCAAAGGGTAACAGCCATCCCGACCGGTTAGGAGAAATGCCGCCGGTGACAATCAAACCAACGCCGCCGCGCGCGCGTTCACGATAGAATGCGGCCAGTTTGCCGTAGTTATAGAAGCGGTCTTCAAGGCCGGTATGCATCGACCCCATGATGACGCGATTGCGCAGCGTGGTGAATCCCAGGTCAAGTGGGGCCAGCAGGTGTGGGTAGTTTATAGTTTTCATAATGCCCGCATTTAATCCCAATTCTCTAGATATGGGCTTCTAAAGTCGCGCGTGCTGCTCTTGTATTCTGCCACCCTTTACCGTACGCTGGTCAAATGATGCGATTCCTTCTGTTTTTGTTGTTAGGTGCGGCCGCACAGGTGGCGATGGCGCAGGCACCTAAGCTTGAATTGCCCAAGCTGGAAGTGTCGGTCAATCGCGTGGAGCACGATGCGCAGCACATGTACGAAGTGGACGCCACCGGCACCGTGGCGGCGCCGCTGCCCAAGGTATGGCGCATCCTCACCGGCTACGAGCGCATGTCCGAATTCGTGCCCGACATGGAGTCGTGCAAGGTCCTGTCCCGCAATGGCAATGAGGTGATCATTGAACAATTCGGCGTGGCCCGCTTCCTGTTCATGTCCAAGACTATCCATTTGATTGTGCGCGCGGTGGAGCAGCCGATGTCCTCCATCGACATCTCGCTGATCTCCGGCGACATGAAGCACTATGAATCACACTGGGAGCTGGTGCCGGTGCCAGAAACCGGCGGCACCAAAGTGATTTACAAGGGACGCATGATGCCGAACTTTTACGTGCCCGGCATCCTCGGTTCCAAGATGATACGCAGCGATATCGAACGCATGATGAGCGCCGTGCTGGCGCGCCTCGACCGGCGCGATGCGCCGAAAGTCGAAGCGATCCCGCAGCCTTCGCAGCCCTAAGCCTGCTTAGGCTAAATACGCGTCTTTCGAGCGCAGCTCGGCGAAGTTTTCCAGGTTGCCGATTTTGATCAGCACTGGGTTCAGACTCAATTGCGCCTGCATGGCGCGCCACGCAAACTGCCATTCCTGTTCCTGCGCTTCAGCCACGGTCTTGGTGAAGGCTGCGCCCAGCGCCGCGCGGGTACCGTATTCGATGGCGCCATCAATCCCCGCCCAGCTAGGAAGCGTACGCTGCACCGCACGATGGATGCGCTCACCGAATTCCTCGGTGTTGTGGATGATCAGGCAAGCATCGGCTGCGAACAGCTCGAACAGCTTGGGATCCCAGGCCTGGGAAAAACTCAGGGTCAGGCAGTTGGAGGCCGGAGTCAGGATGAACTGGCCCTGGCTCAGCGCCAGTTCCAGGTCTTCGCGCACGCCGTAGCGGTACAGGGTGGGCGGGCGTTGGTAGTCGTGCATGATGTACTCACATAAAAAAGTTTAACGCTTGTGCCGGACATGGCGCTGTGAACGCATCCACGCCGACGCAATGAAGATTTCGCGCAGCAGCGAAATGAAGCTGCCGACCAGGCAAACCACGGCCACCACGAACATGCCCGCAATGTATTTGTCCAGGCTCAGGTTCGTGATATCGCCGAGGAACAGCATGGCCACGATCACGCAGACAAACAGCCCGCAGGCGGTCGACAGCGCGATCGACATATTGATCAAGTGCGAACGGCTATACAGCACATCCAGTTCATTCAGGTATGGGTCGCTGTAGGCGACGTCGAGCCGGTCTTCCAGCACGCGCGAACGGTCGATGATGCGCGCCAATCGGTTGGTCAGCACGATCAGGTTGGTGCATACGCCTGACAGCAGGAACACCGGCGCAATCGCCAGCTGGATGATGTGACCGATATCTCCGGTCTGAATGTTCATGATCGCCATACGGCCTTATTCTTATCGATTAATTCACAGTGTAGCAGCCCGCGTCTCCCCGGGCCGGTTTTCAGGTGAAGCTGCGGGTACGCTTGAACTGTTCGGTGGCCGCCACCAGCGCGCGCGAGATGCCTTTTTCCATGGCGCCGTGGCCCGCATCCGGAATCATATTCAGCACCGCGCCCGGCCAGGCCTGTTGCAAGCGCCATGCCGACACCGGCGGGCAAATCACGTCGTAGCGGCCCTGCACGATCACTGCCGGCAGGTGGGCAATGCGGCTAACCTCGCGCACCAGCTGGTCGTCGCTGAAGAAGCCAAGATTGGCCATGTAATGCGACTCAAGACGGCCGACGCCGAGATCCAGCGCATCCGACGGCGGATCTTCGGCCTGCGGCAGCAGGAACACGCGGCGGCCTTCGAAACGGCTCCACGCGCGCACCGCCGGCATGTGCACCGTCGGGTCCTCGCTCATGATGCGCTGCACATAGGCTTGCAGCAGGTCGCCGCGTTCTGCTTCTGGAATCGGCGCGATGAAGTCGGCATGCACCTCGGGGTGGAACCAGCGCGCACCGTCGAGGAACCAGTCGATTTCCTCTTGGGTACACAGGAAGATTCCGCGCAGCACGAAGCCGAGGCAGCGCTCAGGATGCGCCTCGCCGTAGGCCAGCGCCAGCGTCGAGCCCCACGAGCCGCCAAACACCAGCCACTGCTGGATGCCGAACTGCACGCGCAGCCGTTCGATGTCCTCGATCAGCAGCTGGGTGGTGTTGTTGCGGCACTCGCCCAGCGGGGTCGATTTGCCGGCGCCGCGCTGGTCGAACAGGATCACGCGGTACTGGTCCGGATCGAAGAAGCGGCGGTGCTGCGGCGACAGGCCGGCGCCCGGGCCGCCATGCAAGAAGATCACCGGAATGCCGTTCGGATTGCCCACCTCCTCCCAGTAGATGGTGTGCAAATCGTCGACCGCCAGCATGCCGTGACGGCTGGGTGCAATGGGTGGAAACAGGACGGAAGTAGGGTCGAACATGGCTATCCTTTGAGCATCGATAGCAGATTGTACGAAAAAAAAGCCGGGATCGCGAACGAACCCGGCTCTTGTGTCATGCGTCAGCGACGGCTTAGGACATGTGCTGGCCGCCGTTGATGGCGATATTGGAGCCCGTCACAAAGGCTGCCTCGTCCGAAGACAGGTAAGCCACCAGGCCCGCTACTTCTTCCGGTTTGCCCAAGCGGCCCATCGGAATTTGCGGCACGATCTTGGTATCCAGTACTTCTTGCGGGATCTCCATCACCATCTTGGTGCCGATGTAGCCTGGCGAGATGGTGTTGACGGTCACGCCTTTTTTCGCCACTTCCAGCGCCAGCGCCTTGGTGAAGCCGTGCATGCCGGCCTTGGCTGCCGAGTAGTTGGTCTGGCCGAAAGCGCCCTTTTGACCGTTGACCGACGAGATATTGATGATACGGCCCCAGCCGCGTTCCACCATGCCGTCGCATACCGGCTTGGTCATGTTGAAGACGGAATCCAGGTTGGTGCCCATGACGGCGTCCCAATTTGGTTTGTCCATCTTCTTGAACGTCATATCGCGCGTGATGCCGGCGTTGTTCACCAGCACGTCGACCGGACCGATTTCTTTTTCGATCGCGGAGATGCAAGCTTGTGCCGAGTCATAGTCGGCCACATCGCATGGGTAGGCGCGGAAGTTGTAACCTTGGTCGCGGGTCGTCGCCAGCCATTGTTCAACTTTAGGATTGCCAGGGGAATACGTGGTGACGACACAATAGCCTAGCGCTGACAGCTTGAAACAAATCGCTTCGCCCAGACCACCCATGCCACCGGTTACTAATGCAACTCTTGCCATTTTCGTCCCCTCTGTAATAAACACTAAAAATCCGAAAACACAGCCCGGCGACATGCCGGGCCGCTTGTATGCTGCTTATGGACGCTCGATTGCCAGCGCCACCCCCATGCCGCCGCCGATGCACAGCGAGGCCAGGCCTTTTTTCGCGTCGCGACGGATCATTTCGTGGATCAGGGTCACCAGCACGCGGGCGCCGGACGCGCCGATCGGGTGGCCGATGGCGATCGCACCGCCGTTGACGTTGATCTTGCTGGTGTCCCAGCCCATCTCTTTGTTGACCGCTACCGCTTGTGCAGCAAAGGCTTCGTTAATTTCCAGCAGATCCAGGTCGTCTGGGGTCCAGCCGGCTTTTTTCAGGCACAGCTTGGTCGCCGAGACCGGGCCCATGCCCATGAACGCCGGATCCAGGCCGGACGAAGCGTAAGCCTTGATCTTGGCCAGCACCGGCAGGCCCAGTTCCTTGGCCTTGGTGGCGGTAGTCATGATGACGGCGGCGGCGCCATCGTTCAGGCCGGAAGCGTTACCGGCAGTCACGGTGCCATCCTTGGCGAAGGCAGGACGCAGGCCGGCCAGCGCTTCCAGGGTCGAGCCTGGCTTCACGTATTCATCGGTGTCGAAGATGATGCTGCCCTTCTTCTGCACGATTTCCAGCGGCAGGATCTCATCCTTGAACTTGCCGGCTTTTTGCGCGGCTTCCGCTTTCAGTTGCGATTGCAGGGCGAATTCGTCCTGCTCGGCACGCGAAATCTCGTATTTCTTGGCCACGTTTTCGGCGGTGGTGCCCATGTGGTACTGGTTAAAGGCATCCCACAGGCCGTCCACGATCATGCTGTCCACGGCTTTGAAGTCGCCCATGCGGAAGCCGTCGCGCGAACCGTTGATGACGTGCGGCGAGGCGCTCATGTTTTCCTGGCCGCCGGCGATGACGATTTGCGCGTCGCCTGCTTTCAGGGCTTGCGCCGCCAGGTGGGTGGCTTTCAGGCCGGAACCGCAAACATGATTGATGGTGAAGCCAGGAATGGTGTTCGGCAGGCCGGACTTGATCACTGCCTGGCGCGCCGGGTTCTGGCCAACGCCAGCGGTCAGCACCTGGCCGAGGATGGCTTCACTGATCAAATTAGGATCGATACCGGTCTTGGCCAGCAAGCCCTTGATCACATGCGCGCCCAATTCAGACGCCGGGGTCTTCGCCAGGCTACCGCCAAATTTACCCACACCAGTACGGCCAGCGGCCACGATAACTACATCATCCATTTGATTCTCCATTGCGCCGGCCGCGACCGGCTAAGTTGAGCAACAACGCGAATTTTTATCATACGCCGTCCGCAGAAAAGCTGTGGCAGGTTTCGATGGTGCGTCGCCGCGAGGAATCGCCAGGATTATCTAGCAGCATCCGTGCCCAGTGCGCAACCGCCGGACACTAATCGTATGCGCAGGATTCCGCGCTTACCTTGATGCGCATCAAATCCTTTCATTTATATTTTGCAGAAACAATAACACTTTGTCACGATAATAATTTGATACCATCCAGCGAGCTGGCGCACTGCTCGCGTATCACGTTGACGAAGTCGAGCACGTAAGCCCTGTGTTTCTGCGCCTCCGGGACCGAGACGAACAAATCACTCCACAGGCCCTGCTCGCCCACCGGGCGTGCAATCACGTAGTCATAATCCACATAATTCTTGATTGCCCAGTTCGGCAAGGCGGCAATCCCGCGTCGGCTGGCCACCAATTGCAGCACGGCCACCGTCAGTTCCGCCGTGCGGCGCTGGAAGTTGACACCGGCCGGTTGCAGCACTTCGCGGATCAGGTCGATGCGTTGTTCCGGCACCGGGTAAGTGATCAGGGTTTCGCCTTCAAAATCGGCAGCTTGCAGGCGGCGCTGGGCAGCCAGGCGGTGTTTCTGCGCCATCACCACCAGGATTTCAAAGCGGAACAGCGGGAAAGTGGTGAATTCTGGTCCGTACGGCGAACCGATGACGAGATCGGCTTCGCCGCTGCGCAGCAGCTCGGCTGGCTCGCTGTGGAAGCCCGAAACCAGGTCGATCTCTACTTCCGGCCAGCGTTTGCGGAATTCGTCCATCACCGGCATCAGCCAGTCGAAACAGGTGTGGCACTCCAAAGCTACCCGTAACTGGCCGGTATCTCCCTGCATCAGGCGTGCAACTTCGCGTTCTGCGGTTTCGATCTCGGGCAACAGCATGTCGGCCAGCTTGAGCAGGCGCGCGCCGGTGGCGGTGAAGCCAATAGGCACCGATTTGCGCTCAAAAAGCGGCCCGCCGTAGCGATCTTCCAGCAATTTGATTTGATGTGACAGGGCGGACTGCGTCAGGTTGAGCAGTTGGGCAGCACGCACAAGACTGCCGGCCGAGCGCAGCGCGCTCAAAGTGCGTAAGTGGCGTATCTCTAGCATGGTCTATTAGTTTTTTTCATGTGAAGCCGCAAAATTTTTCGTTTTGATTATAGACCGGTTTGCCGCACACTTTATATCACCAATATTAAATGCGGATGACAGGCATCATGACGAACACTAATAAAGCGATACACACCCACATTCCCGGTTTTCCACGCATCGGCGCGGCCCGCGAACTGAAATTTGCGCTGGAACGCCACTGGCGCGGCGAGCAGGATGAGGCCGCACTGGAAGCCACCGGCCGCGAACTGCGCGCCCGCCACTGGGCCTTGCAGCGCGACGCCGGTCTCGATTTCGTGACGGTTGGCGATTTTGCGTTTTACGACCAGGTCGCCAACCACATCCAGCTGCTGGGCTGCGAACCGGCACGCTACGGCTTCAGCGCCGAACAGTCGCAACTGAGCCGCTACTTCACGATGGCGCGCGGCCGCAGCGGCGACGCGCACGAAGCCGGTTGCGGCTGCGGCCAGGCGCACGGCGAAACCGGCCTGCAAGCCGCCGCCGCGCTGGAAATGACCAAGTGGTTCGACACCAACTATCACTACCTCGTCCCTGAATTCACGCCGGACACCGCCTTCTCGCTGGCCTGCGAACGCCTGTTCGACGAAGTCGCCGAAGCGCAAGCCCTCGGCCACGCCGTCAAAGCCGTGCTGGTCGGCCCGCTGAGTTTCCTGTGGCTGGGCAAAGCACGCGGTGCCGAAGGCTTCGACCGCCTCAGCCTGCTGGACAAACTGCTGCCGGTCTACAGCCAGGTGCTGGACCGCCTGAAAGCCCAAGGCGTACAGTGGGTCCAGATTGACGAGCCCATCCTGGGCCTCGACCTGCCGTCCGCATGGCGCAGCGCTTTCGAAAACACCTACTGGCAACTGAACCAGGTCGGCGTACCGCTGCTGCTGGCCACCTATTTCTCGCCGCTGGAAGAAAACCTGAGCCTGGCCTGCCGCCTGCCGGTGGCCGGCCTGCACGTGGACGGTGTGCGTGCACCACACGAACTGACCAGCATCGCCGACTGGCTGCCGGTGCACAAAGTGCTGTCGGTCGGCATCGTTGACGGCCGCAACATCTGGCGCACCGACCTCGACGCGGCACTGGCCGTGCTGGCGCCGATCATGGACAAGCGCGCCGGCAAGCTGTGGTTGTCCTCGTCCTGCTCGCTGCTGCACACGCCGTTCACGCTGGCAGCCGAAACCACGTTCGACAGCGAAATCCGCTCCTGGCTGGCCTTCGCCACCGAAAAACTCGACGAACTGTACGTACTGAAACGCGCCCTGCAAGGTGACGCCGGTGCCAACCTCGACGCCGGCACCACCGAAGCACTGGCCGTCTCGCGCGCCGCCATCGCCAGCCGCCGCGCCAGCCCGCGCGTGCACCAGCAAGCGGTACGCGAGCGCCTGCAAGCCATGCCAGCCGACGCCGACCAGCGCCGCTCCGGCTTCACGCAACGCCAGGCCGAACAGCGCGCACGCTTCAAACTACCGTCCTTCCCGACCACCACCATCGGCTCCTTCCCGCAGACGCAAGCGATCCGCAGCGCCCGCGCCGGCTTCAAACGCGGCGAACTCAGCGCCGCCGACTACGAAACCAAAATGCGCGAAGAAATCGCCTACGCCGTGCAGCAGCAAGAATCCCTCGGCCTCGACGTACTGGTCCACGGCGAAGCCGAGCGCAACGACATGGTCGAATACTTTGGCGAACAGCTGGACGGCTTCGTCTTCACCCAACTGGGCTGGGTGCAATCCTATGGCTCGCGCTGCGTCAAACCGCCGATCATCTTCGGCGACGTCAGCCGTCCGAAAGCCATGACGGTGGACTGGACCGTGCACGCCCAAAGCCTGACTGGCAAGCCGATGAAAGGCATGCTCACCGGACCGATCACCATCCTGCAATGGTCCTTCGTGCGCGACGACCAGCCGCGCGCCGTCACCGCGCTGCAAATCGCGCTGGCCATCCGTGACGAGGTGGCCGACCTGGAGCAAGCCGGCATCGGCATCATCCAGATCGACGAACCGGCCGTGCGCGAAGGCTTGCCGCTGCGCCGCAGCCGCTGGGACGAGTACCTGAACTGGGCCACCCAAGCTTTCCGCGTCTCAGCCAGCGCGGTGGCGGACGGCACGCAAATCCACACCCATATGTGCTACGCCGAGTTCAACGACATCCTGCCGCAGATCGCCGCCATGGATGCCGACGTCATCACCATCGAGACCAGCCGTTCGGACATGGAGCTGCTGAACGGCTTCGGCCAGTTCCGCTATCCGAACGAGATCGGTCCCGGCGTGTACGACATCCATTCGCCGCGCGTACCGGCGCAAGCGGAGATGGTGCGCCTGCTGCAAAAAGCCAGCGCGGTGATCCCGCCGGCCAACCTGTGGGTCAATCCGGACTGCGGCCTGAAGACGCGCGGCTGGCCAGAAACTGAAACTGCCCTGCGCAATATGGTGGCAGCGGCCAAGCAACTGCGCGCGATTTACTAACGTCATTCCCGCGCAGGCGGGAATCCATGCAACGCCACAAAGGCCGCAAAATATGGGCTCCCGCCTGCGCGGGAGCGACGTAGCGTGGCATTTTTACAGTAGAATGCTGGTGCCTGCGCATGCGCGCGAGGATAACCACTGATACTGTCGCCCATGTCCAAGAGCCTGTTTCAAAAGCCCATAGAAATCAAGATTTCCACCGTCGTTGCCGTGTCCGCCATTTTGGCGACCGCTGACAGCATCGCTCTCGACGCCGCACTGGCCGAAATGACCGGTGGCACCGCCGACTTTTTCGAAGACGACATCACCGTAATCGACGTTGCCGCGCTGCCGGCCGGCTGCGATCCGATCGACTGGGGCAGCTTGATCGCCCTGCTGAAAAAATACCGTCTGAATCCAGTCGCCGTGCGCAACGCGCCGCCAGAAATGGCCGCCGACATCGCCGCCCACGGCCTGACGCTGGAGCCAGCCAACGCCAAGCCGCGCGAGGAGCCGGAGCATGCTCCGGCGCAACGCCCAGTACCAGCCCCTGCACCGGTTGCCGTGGCCGCCGCCCAAGCCCAGCCGCCTGCGCCCGCCAGCAACGGCACTGAGGTCATGATCATCGACACGCCAGTCCGTGCCGGCCAGCGCATCTACGCGCGCGGCTGCGACCTGGTGGTGACCGCCGTGGTCAACAACGGCGCTGAAATCATCGCCGACGGCAGCATCCACGTGTACAACACGCTGAATGGCCGCGCCCTGGCCGGCGCCTCGGGCAATGCCCAGGCCCGCATCTTTGCACTGAATATGTCACCCGAACTGGTGTCCATCGCCGGCGTCTACAGCACGTTTGAAGACGGATTTCCAACGGAATATGCACGTTCGCCGACGCAAATTCGCTTGGTAGGCGACCGAATCGATATACTATCTGTCAATACTGCCAATCGAGCATAAGCACACCACTCTGAAAAGGATTACTTGTGGCAAGAATTATTGTTGTAACGTCCGGCAAGGGCGGTGTAGGTAAAACGACGTCCAGCGCCAGCTTCTCCACCGGCCTGGCCATGCGCGGTCACAAGACCGCGGTCATCGACTTCGACGTCGGCCTGCGTAACCTCGACCTGATCATGGGCTGCGAACGCCGTGTGGTGTACGACCTGATCAACGTCATCAACAAAGAAGCAAGCCTGACCCAGGCGCTGATCAAGGACAAGCACTGCGACAACCTGTTCATCCTGCCAGCCTCGCAAACGCGCGACAAAGATGCGCTGTCGGAAGACGGCGTGGAAGTCGTGCTGCATGAGCTGATCAACATGGGCTTTGAATACATCATCTGCGATTCGCCGGCTGGTATCGAGCACGGCGCGCTGATGGCGCTGACCTTTGCCGATGAAGCCATCATCGTTACCAACCCGGAAGTATCGTCGGTGCGTGACTCCGACCGTATCCTCGGCATCATCCAGGCCAAGTCGCGCCGCGCCCAGACCGGCGGCGAGCCAGTCAAGGAACACCTGCTGATCACCCGCTACTCGCCGAAACGCGTGGAAGCGGACGAAATGCTGTCGTATGAAGATGTGCAAGAAATTTTGCGCATTCCACTGATCGGCATCATTCCGGAATCGGAATCGGTGCTGCATGCTTCGAACCAGGGCAACCCGGCGATCCACTTCAAGGGCACCGATGTGGCAGAGGCGTACGAAGATGTAGTCTCGCGCTTCCTCGGCCAGGAACTGCCGCTGCGCTTTACCAATTATGAAAAGCCAGGCCTGCTGCAGCGTATCTTTGGGAGCAAGTAATCATGGCACTGCTTTCTTTCCTGTTTCCGCCTAAACCGAAAACCGCCACTGCGGCCAAGGAGCGGCTGCAGATCATCATCGCGCGCGAGCGCAGCGGCCGCGCCGGTCCGGACTTCCTGCCGGCCCTGCACAAGGAGCTGATCGAGGTGATTTCCAAGTACACCAAGGTCAACGCCGACGACATCAAGATTTCGCTGGACCGCCAGGGCAACCTGGAAGTTCTCGACGTCAACGTGGTGCTGCCAGACGCTTAAGTTTTAAGCAGGCTGGCGGTGCACGCCAGCCGTCACCAGCTCCTGCGCCACCCTGGCGCAGGCTTCCACGTGCTGGTAGCCGATCTGGCGGAAGGCCAAAAAGCCGATCCCGGCCGAGGCCAGCTGCCCGGCCAGCGGCACCAGCTTGCTCGCCTGCCGCGCCACCGACTTCATGCCGGTCTTGCGCAACAACTGCATCACTACCTCCCGCGTCACCAGTTTGCCGATCAGCATGCCGCCGACACCTAATGCCGCTTCGTAGGCGATCAGGCGGAATTTAGGCTGCAAGCGGCCGATTTGCTGTTCGGACAGGCCGAATTCCTGATTAATATCGTCAATTAGCAACGCAAACAGGCGTAGGTCGGTCACCACATCCAGCCCCGGAATCGGCACTGCCGACATGCCGGCCGACACCATCGCCCGGCGCCGCACCAGCTGACGGCAGCGTTCGCGCACGGCGGCTATGTCACCTTGCGAGCCCGGCACCATGGTCCAATTTGTGTCTTTTTTGCTGCTCATATCTGCTCCCGGCCCGCACTGGGCATTCTTGCCATTTTTCAACTTCTGCATTGAATTCAGCGTTTTTCCAGTGTACCGTGTAATCAATATACGGCTGCGCACTGGGAAAACAAGAATTGCCAGAAAATTAATGTTAGTATCCAGAAAAAAATAAATTGGCCGTTTTGCTAATTGTTTTGTAAATCTCTGTTATATTTGGAGTGACTTCTCCTTAACATTTTCCTTCAGGCAGCAGTATGAGAATTGCCGTACTCGACAACGATCGCAGCCAAGCCGACTTGATTTGCCAGGTGCTGACTTCGGCCGGCCACATCTGCCATAGTTTCCAGACTGCCAAAGACGTGCTGGCGCAACTGCGCAAGGACAGCTATGACATGCTGATCCTCGACTGGCAGGTAGTCGACCTGAGCGGCAGCGAAGTCTTGCGCCGCGCCAAGGAAAAGCTGCCGGAAAATGCTCCCGTGCTGTTCCTGACCACCAGTTCCGGCGAGGACGACATCGTGGCCGGGCTGGCCGCCGGCGCCGATGATTACATGATCAAACCGCTGCGCCGTAGCGAGATGGTGGCCCGCGTGCAAGCCCTGCTGCGCCGTGCCTATCCGGCGCAAAACGGCGCCGAGTCGCTGCAGTTCGGCCAATACATCTTCGAGACACGGCCCGGCCGCTTGCTGATGGATGGCACCGTGCTGGACGTCACGCACAAAGAGTTCTACCTCGCCCTGTTATTTTTCCGCAACATCGGCCGCCCCCTGTCGCGCGCCTACATCCATGAAGCCGTATGGATACGCGAGACCGCCGTCCCCTCGCGCACCATGGATACCCACGTCTCCCGCGTCCGCAACAAATTGCAATTAAAACCAGAAAATGGCTTCCGCCTGGTGCCGGTCTACAGCTACGGCTACCGCCTCGAAAAGCTCGGCGCCTGATTCGGCCAATCCCGCTGCTATAGCTTTAGGCAGTCCGCCGGGCAACATCAGGACATCACGGTATAATGTCCGCATAATTAATGTCTGGACCCGAAATGCAGCTGCTTGCCGTCGGCCTCAATCACACCACTGCTCCGGTCTCGCTGCGCGAGCAGCTGGCGTTCGCCCCTGAGCAGCTGGGGCAGGCGGTGATGGCGGCGCGCTCGTGGTTTGAACGCATCGACCATCGTGGTTCCGACGAAGCGGCCATTCTCTCGACCTGCAACCGCACCGAGTTGTACGCCGCCAGCACCGTGCCCGACCCGCTCGACGCCGGCGCCCATTTCCTCGCCGATTTCCATAAGCTGAACTACGCCGAACTGCGTCCGCACCTGTACATGCTGCCGCAGCACGACGCCGTGCGCCACACCTTCCGCGTCGCCTCCGGGCTCGATTCGATGGTGCTGGGCGAAACGCAGATCCTCGGCCAGATCAAGGACGCCATCCGCACCGCCGATGAAGTGGGCGGCCTCGGTACCTATCTGCACCAGCTATTCCAGCGTTCCTTCTCGGTCGCGAAAGAAGTCCGCAGCACTACCGAAATCGGCGCCCACAGCGTGTCGATGGCCGCTGCCGCAGTGCGCCTGTCGCAGCGCATCTTCGACAAGATCTCTGAGCAGAACGTGCTGTTCATCGGCGCCGGCGAGATGATCGAATTGTGCGCCACCCACTTCGCGGCGCAGAATCCGAAATCCATCACCATCGCCAACCGCACGCTGGAACGCGGCGAAGTGCTGGCCCACCGCTTCGGCGGCCGCGCCATCCGCCTCGCCGATTTGCAGGACAAGCTGCACCAGTACGACATCGTGATTTCCTGCACCGCTTCCTCGCTGCCGCTGATCGGCCTCGGGATGGTGGAACGCGCCGTCAAGGCCCGCCGCCACAAGCCAATGTTCATGGTCGATCTGGCCGTGCCGCGTGATATCGAACCGGAAGTCGGCCGCCTGAATGACGCCTTCCTGTACACGGTCGACGACTTGGGCAAGGTGGTACAAACCGGGCTCGAAAACCGCCAGGCCGCCGTCGCGCAGGCCGAAGCGATTATTGAAACCCGCGTGCAATCGTTCATGCACTGGATCGACGACCGCGCCGTGGTGCCGGTGATCCAGCACCTGCAGGAAAACGGCGAAGCACTGCGCCTGCTGGAACTGGAACGCGCCCGCAAGATGCTGGCCAAGGGCGAAGATATCGACGCCGTGCTGGAAGCCCTGTCCAAGGGCCTGACCGCAAAGTTCATGCACGGCCCGCAGCAAGCGCTGCACCGCGCGCAGGGCGAGGAACGCGCCCAATTGGCAGAACTGCTGCCACAGATGTTCCGCGGCCGCCGTTAGCGGTCCCGCCTCCTCCGCTCTGCCCTCTCTCCGCCGCCACCTGCGCGGCACATGTCTCACTTTTTAAGAACACGCTATGAAACCATCCATGCTGGCCAAGCTTGATCAACTGGCAAACCGCCTGGTCGAACTCGATGAATTGCTGATGTCCGAAGGCGCCACCGATAACATGGACAGCTACCGCAAGATGACCCGCGAGCACGCCGAAATCGGTCCGCTGGTGGCAGTCTACAAGTCCTATCAGGAAGCGCTGGGCGACATCGCCGCCGCTGAAGAAATGCTGTCCGATCCGGACATGAAGGAATTCGCGCAGGAAGAAATCGAAGCCGCCAAAACCCGCACCGCCGAACTGGATCTGGCGCTGCAAAAAATGCTGCTGCCGAAGGACGTCAACGACGAGCGCAACATCTTCCTCGAAATCCGCGCCGGCACCGGCGGCGACGAATCGGCCTTGTTTGCGGGCGACCTGCTGCGCATGTACACCCGCTACGCAGAACGCAATCGCTGGCAGGTGGAGATGGTGTCGGAATCCTCGTCGGACCTGGGCGGCTACCGCGAGGTGATCGTGCGCCTGGTCGGCAACGGCGTCTACTCAAAACTGAAATTCGAATCGGGCGGCCATCGCGTGCAGCGCGTGCCGGCCACTGAAACACAGGGCCGCATCCACACCTCCGCCTGCACCGTGGCAGTGATGCCGGAAGCCGATGAAGTAGAGGACGTGAACATCAATCCGTCCGAGCTGCGCATCGATACCTACCGCGCATCAGGCGCCGGTGGCCAGCACATTAACAAGACCGATTCCGCCGTCCGCATCACCCACCTGCCGACCGGCATCGTGGTCGAATGCCAGGACGACCGCTCGCAGCACAAGAACAAGGCGCAGGCGATGAAGGTGCTGGCCACCCGCATCAAGGACGTGCAGCTGCGCGAACAGCAGGCCAAGGAAGCGGCGACGCGCAAGTCCCTGATCGGCTCCGGCGACCGCAGTGAACGCATCCGCACCTACAACTACCCGCAAGGCCGCATGACCGACCACCGCATCAACCTGACCTTGTACAAGCTCGATTTCATCATGGACGGCGACCTGACGGAACTGACCAACGCGCTGACCACCGAGCACCAAGCGGAATTGTTAGCTGCCTTGGGCGATTAATCGGAGCCTAAGGCTGAAATAACAACTTTGTGCGAGAATCTTCCGATTCTTCCAAGGACACTCACATGATACATACCCGCTCCCTGCTGCTCTCCATCGCTGTCGCCGCGTTTGGCCTGATCGGCGTCGCCCTGTATTTGCAGCACGGCCTTGATATGCTGCCTTGCCCGCTGTGCGTGATCCAGCGCTACCTGTTCATCGCCATCGGCGTGTTCGCGCTGATCGGCGCTTATACCAGCAAGCCGAAAGCACTGGCTGGCGTTGGCCTGCTGGCGGCATTGGGCGGCTTGGGCACCGCCGGCAAACACCTGTGGGTGCTGGCGCATCCGGGCCTGTCGTGCGGTATCGATCCGATGGAGACCTTCCTCAACAAAATCCCGACCGCGACCTACCTGCCCTTCCTGTTCCAGGCCGACGGCCTGTGTGAAGACGCGCTGGCGCCGTGGTTTGGCCTGTCGATTCCGCAGTGGTCCTTCCTGTGGTTTGGCCTGTTCACGCTGGCGCTGGGCTGGGTGCTGATCCGCCGCGTAAAATGACCGACACCATCGCCTCCCTGCAAAAGCAATCGAAGCTCGATGCGCTGGATAACCGCGTGCTGCTGTGCCACGCGCTGGGCGTCAACCGCATCGCGCTGATCACGCAGTCGGAACGCGTGCTGACAGCAGAAGAGTCGCAACGTTTTAACGCGCTGGCGCAGCGCCGCTTGGACGGCGAACCGATCGCCTACATCGTCGGCCAGCGCGAATTTTTCGGCCTGCCGTTTGAAGTCAATGATGCGGTGCTGATCCCGCGTCCCGACACCGAACTGCTGGTCGAGCTGACGCTGGACCGCCTACCGGCACAAGGCCGCGTGCTGGACATGGGCACCGGCAGCGGCGCCATCGCCGTCTCGCTGGCGCACACGCGCAAGGACGCTGACGTCACCGCGTTGGATGTCAGCCCGGATGCACTGGCCGTCGCCCAGCGCAACGCCGCCAACAACGGCGCCCGCGTCACCTTCCTGCAAAGCGACTGGTACGCCGCGCTGCAAGGCGCTGCGCCGTTCGACGTCATCGCCTCCAATCCACCCTATATCGCCAGCGACGACTGCCATTTGTCGGAAGGGGATTTGCGCTACGAACCAGTGGGCGCACTGACCGACCACGCGGATGGTTTGTCGGCGCTGCGCATCATCATCGCCGGCGCGCCGCAGCATCTGAAGCCGCAAGGCTGGCTGCTGATGGAGCATGGCTACGATCAATCGGCCGCCGTGCGCGCGCTGCTCTCGGAAGCGGGTTACGACGAAGTGCAAAGCTGGCAGGACCTGGCCGGCATCGAACGCGTCACCGGCGGTAAACTCAATAACCTGCTCAGTACCTGATTTCCAGCCGCCGGCGCAAGGCCGATAACAGCATGGCCGCCGGCGCCGGTTTGTACATCACCTCAATAAAATCGCTGGGCCGCTCGGGCGGCAGCAGCGTATGCAGCAGCACCGGCGGCGCTTCCTCGCGCGGCCAGATATCCCACACGCTTTCGTCGGCGCACAGGATCAGCGAGGGATCGCGGTCGCCCGGCTCGTACTGCACATCAAATTCCGCGCTCTCCAGAATCTCGCTCAGATAATCCTGCATCGGCTGGTGCGGCTCCAGCAGCAAAATTGCATGGCCGCTGCCGAACGGCTCCGGCCAGTCGAAGTGCGGCGTCGGCGGCAACGCATCTTCTTCCTCGGCCAGCGGTGCACGCATAGTGAAGCGCAGGGCGTCGCCGCTCTGCTGCAAAACGCCACCCATGGCGCGAACCAGATGCGCCGCCACCATCACCCCGGGCAGGATGCGATCGTCGTCCAGCGAGGCCGTTACATCGCTCCACGGGCCATCCGGCTGACCGGCCACGAACGTCATCTCCACCTCGCCGCGCAGTCGCCTCGCCTGTAGCGACAACTGGCCGCCGACATGCTCGCGCAAGCGCGCCAGCACTTGCGCCAGGCGCTTGGCATCGAGCATGGCCAGCGCTGGCAGCCCGCCGCCGTCGTGCGAGATGTGGCGCATCAGCGCATGCAGGTAGGCCGGGGCCAGCGCCAGTTCCGGCGCCTGCAGCTCGAAGCGTGCGCATTCCTGCAAATCGGACAGCCATTCCAGCTGGCGGCGTGCTTCGAATTCCAGCGCCCCCAGGTCGATAAAGCCGGTGCTGGCGCCGGTGGCGATGCGCGCCAGCGGCGCGCGCAGGTCGTGATTGAGGGCCGCCAGCAAACGGGCGCGGATGTGATTGGGGTCGAGGTCTTTGCGGCTCACGGGTGGACCGCCTGCTGCCGTATGGCCTGGCGATAAGCGGTCGGCGTGGCCGCCAACTGCTCGCGGAAGGCCGTGGCAAAATTGGCCGCGCTGCGGAAGCCGGTCTGCTCGGCGATCTGCTGCACGCTCATGTCGGTATCGCTGAGCAGCTGCTGCCCACGCCGGATGCGCGCCTCGCCAAGATAGCCGAACACCGTGGTGCCGATGTGGCGGCGGAACGCTTGCGACAAGCGCTTTTCGTGGGTGCCGAGCGAACGCGCAATACCGGCCAGCGTCAGCGCCGCGCCGAGGTTGTCGTCGATCAGGCGCATGGCGGCGGCAGCCACCACTTCATCCGGATCATGCGCCGCCGGCAGCGGCGCCGGTACTGGCGTAGCAGCAGCTTTGCGCAAGCCGGCCAGCTCCAGGTGGATGCGCACCCGCGCAAACACTTCCGCCGGATGATAAGGCTTGGCGACGAAATCCACGCCGCCCATGGCCAGCCCGGCCACCCGTTCGTCCGGCTCATCGAGCGCACTCAGGAAAATCACCGGGATGGAACGCGTGGCGGGATTGGCTTTCAACAGGCGGCAGGCGGCAAAGCCGTCCAGTCCCGGCATGCAGACGTCGAGCAGGATCAGGTCCGGCGGCGAGGCCAGCGCGGCCTGGTAGCCGGCCATGCCGTCGCCGGCGCTGCGCACGTGGTACAACTGGCGGCGCAGCAAATCGGTCAGGAAGCGCAATTCCTCCCGCTCGTCGTCGACGATCAGGATGCCGGGCCTGGTTTGCTCAGTTGTCGTCAGGGCGAGGATGGCGCACTCCTTTTCAGGAACTCCATTCCATTATGCACACGCTTTTCGCGCTATTGTCGAGTTTCTCCTTCAGCAAAACCGTTTTCGCGCGCGCCAGAATGTCAGGCTACAAGTTACCGATCAGCCCCAGCCCATGGACGCCGTACTGGCCGCCAACCAGCGTCACATCCTGCGCCAGCAAGGACACCAGATCGGTGCGGCTATGGCTGGCCAGATAGCCGTCCCACTTGGCCAGCGTGGCGCTGTCGGCGTCGTGATCGGTGACGTTGTGGTACAGCAGGTTGACGAAGGCCTGGTTGTCCAGCGCGCCATAATGCTGCTGGAATTCGGTCGACATCAGGAAACCGTCGGCCAGGCTCGCGCCGTCGCGGCCGCTGTTGATCCAGCTCACAAAGCCGTCAAAGTCGCCGGCGCGGTCCAGCGTCATCTGGTACAGCATGCCGATTTCCTGCAGCTTGGCGGTCGGCGTCTGGGTGAAGCGCAGGTCCAGCTTGGCGCCGTTAAACTCGCCTAGCTCGATCTGGCGCAAGGTGTCGGCCGCACCGGCCGCATCGACGATCATGACGTCGCCGCTGCGGTTCAGGGCCAGGCTGTAGGCCGCAGCGTTGTCGCTGTAGACCACCGTATCGATGCCATCGCCGCCGACCAGCAAATCGGAGCCGGCGCCGCCTTCCAGACGGTCGTCGCCGGAATTCAGGATCCAGCCCTGCTCCTGCGTCAGCACCTCCGTGCCCAGCGGTGCGCCGGCGTCGCCTATCCAGAAGGCGCGGTGCGCGGCCGTCATGGCGATATCGGCAAACACGCTGGCGCGCGCCGCCACATCGCCCACCGGGGCCGCATCAAGCCGCGCCACATACGAGGCCGGCGCGCTCTCGGCCGGCGCCACACCCAGGCTGTTGTGCAGCAGGGTTGCCACATAAGCGTGGTTGTCGAGCTTCATGATGCTGCCCAGCGCTTCATCCGACCACAGCATGCGCTCCGCCTGCTGCTGCAGCGAGACTTCTCGCGCCGCCCAGTCATTCAGGCCCGGCAGGTCCGGCGCGCGGTCGAACGCGGTGTGGTATAGCAGCGAGAGATCTTCCAGCCAGGCCGCCTTGCCCTGGATGAAAGTCAGCAGCTTCTGGCTGGCGTCCAGCTCGGCCGCCGTCACCGTTTCCGTGACGCCGGCGCCAGCCAGCACCAGCTGGTGCTGCGCCACCACCTTGCCGTCCTTGAGGAAGAATTGCCATTGGCCGCTATCGCTGCGGCCGCCCTGCAGGAGGTCGTTGCCATCACCACCGAGCAGCTGGTCGTTGCCGCCGCCGCCGGCCAGGCTGTCGTTGCCGTCGCCGCCGTGCAGGTAGTCGTTGCCGCCGGCCGTGGCCAGGATGTCGTTACCGCCGTTGCCGTACAAGGTGTCGTTGTCGCTGCCGGTGCTGAGCCAGATGCGCTGCGCTGCATCATCGCCAATGAAGAAGTTGGCGCCAGCGCCCCCCTGCACATTGGCGGCGCCGATGATGGCGGCAAAGTGCACATCATCCAGCTCCAGGCCGATATTTAGCGGTAGCTTGCGCGCATCGACCACCAGTGCGATGGCGGTGCCGTCGCCCGGCGCGGCCGCCTCGGCGTGGGCGACCGGGGTGGCCACGTCATGCGCGGCCACGGCGGCGCCGTTGATGATCAGCACCGCATCAGGGCTGCCGGCTTGCCCGTCCAGCGTCAGTGTGGCGTGCTGCAAGTGGGTGCCGTTCTCCAGGCTGGCGAGGAATTCGCGCGCCTGCGCTTCCATCGCTGCGCGCGTGGCCTGGCCCGGCACCGTTTGGTCGTCGATGCGGCCGATCAGGTCAATCTGCGCCTGCGCGCCGTCCAGCAGCAACGCCGGTCCCGACGCTGCAAAACCGACGCCGACCGGCACGCTCACCGTCAGGCTGGTGGCCGGCAGCGTACCGTTGGCGACGATGCCAAGCGGGATATCGGCCAGGTGGGCATGGCTGGTGCTGGTGTCTTCCGGCCGCGCGCTGGTGATGGTCGGCACCGTCACCGTGCGGGTGGCCAGGCCGGTGCGGCTGTCGGTGCCCATCACCGTGTGGATCACTACGCCATCCACCAGCGTCGGCGAGCCAGTATCGGCCACCGGCGGCGGATTGGTATCCACCGTCACCACCAGCGGCGCGGCAGCGGTGTTGGTATTGCCCGCCGCATCGCTGAAGTGGCCGCCGCCGAGATTGACGGTAATCGGCGTGGTGCTGTTGGTCGGCGGCGTGATGACCACGGTGTAGCTGCTGCCGCTGCCGGTAAAACTGGTGATCACGCCGCCGGTCACCACCAGGTCGGCCGCAGTCAGCACGCCTGGGTCGCTCAGTGTCAGCGTGATGGTGGCGTGGCCGCCCTGCTGCACCGCACCGCCGCTGTTGGCCAGCGTGATCGTTGGCGCCGTGGTGTCCACGGTGTAGTTGGCGGCATAGGCGGTGCTGGCATTGCCGGCAGCATCGATCACGCGCACCTTCAGCGTGCCGCTGCCGGACAGGGTTTTGCTGACACTCCAGCTGGTGGCGCCGACCGAGGTCGGCACCGTGCTCCAGCTGATGCCGTTGTCGAGCGAGATTTGCACCACGTCGCCGGCTACCAGCGGCGCGCTCAGGTTGCCGCTCAGGGTTTGCGTCGCCACGTTGGTGATCAGGTCACCAGCGGTGCCGGTATCGGCGGAGAACGACACGCCGCCCGCCGTCGCCGACGGCGCCAGCGTGTCGATCGCCAGCGAGGCCAGCGAACCGCTGCTGCCGGTGTTGCCGGCGGTGTCGGTGTAGGCGCCGCTGATGGTAATCGCGACCGTGCCGCTGGCCGTCCCGGCAACGGGCGTGTAGTCCACCGTGTACACCTTGGGATCGCTGGTCGGCTGCAGGTTGCCGAGCGTGCCGCCGGTGGCGCTGATCATGCCCAGCGTGAGGCCATTCGGGATTTCCGAGAAGGTCAGCGTCAGCGTGGTCGGTGCGACGCCGTTGGCCACTGCCGCGCTGCTGCTGATGGTGACCGTCGGCGGCGACGCATCGTAGGCGTACGGCGTGACGGTTTCGGTGCTGTGGTTGCCGGCCGTATCCATCACCCGCACCCGCATCACGCCGCTGGCGGTCAGCGTGTGCGCCAGGCTCCAGGTGGTAACGCCGGAGACCGTGGTGACGCTGGCAGCCGTCCAGGTAGCACCGTCGTCGAACGAGACTTGTACCGTCTCGCCGCTGGCCAGCGGCGCAGTCAGCGTGCCGCTGACGGTTTGCCCGGCCACCGAGGTAATCAGGTCGGTGCCGCTGCTGCCGGTATCGGCGGAGAAGCGCGGCGTGCCGGTGGCGGCCGACAGCGGCGCCAGCGTGTCATAGCTAAGCGTTGGCGTGCTGCCGCCCAGGCCGGCATTGCCGGCGCTGTCGCTGTAGACGTTGGGAGCCACGCTGATCGAGGCGGCGCCGCCGGCGCTGCCCGGCGTCGGCGTGAACACCACGGTGTACACCAGCGGATTGGCGGTGGCCGTAAAGCCGCTCAGGGTGCCGCCGACCGCCGTCACATCGCCCACCGCAAAGCCGAGCGGCGCCTCGCTGAAGGTGAAGGTAATCACGGCCGTCTCGCCGGCCTTCAAGGCCGACACGCTACTGCTGATCACCATGCTTGGCGGGGTAGCATCGATACTGACGCTGGCGCTGGCAGCAGCCGAGCCCAGGTTGCCGGCCAGGTCGGTGTAGCTGCCGGCGCCCAGCGAGACACTGCCGGCGCCACTGAAGTTGAAGATCGGCGAGAACTGCACCGTGTACACCAGCGGGTTGGCGGTGGCGCCAAAGCTGGCGGCATCGAGCGTGACGCCGGTGGCGATCAGGTCAGCAAACGTAAAGCCGGTCGGCACTTCGCTGAAGCTGATGGTCAGCGTGCCGATATCGCCCGCCTTCATGCTGCTGAGGTTGGAGCTGAAGGTGGCGCCCGGCGCCGTAGTATCCAGCACATAGGCTTTCGCGCTGGCGACGCCGTGGTTGCCGGCAGCGTCGGTCACGCGCACTTGCAGCACGCCGCTGCCGCCCAGCACCGTGGGCGCCAGTGCCCACAGCGTGGAACCTACTGTACTGGCCGCCGTCACCCAGTTGACGCCGTTATCGAGCGACACCTCGACCAGCTCGCCGGTTTGCAGGTTGGCGTTCAGCGTGCCGCTGATATTTTGCAGCGCCACGCTGGTGACCAGGTCGCCGCTCACACCGGTATCGCTGCTGAACTGCACGCTGGCCGAGCCGGTGCCGGGCGCCAGCGTGCTGTAGTTGATGGTGGGTAGTGTGGCCAGCGCCGCCGGGTTGCCGGCGGCGTCGAAGAATTGACCGGCCAGCACGCTGATGCTGCCGCTGCCCGAGGCCACGCCCGGCGTCGGCGTGAACAGCGCGGTGTACACCAGCGGATTGGCGGTCAGGCCAAAGCCGCTCAGGGTGCCGCCAGCAACGCTGATGTCACTAAAGGTGAAACCGACCGGCGCTTCGCTGAAACTGAAGGTGATGACGGCCGATTCGCCGATCTTCAGGTTGGCCGCGCTGCTGGTCATGCTGAGCACCGGCGGTGCGGTATCGACTGTGACCAGCGGCGAGCTGGCGCTACCGCCGGCATTGCCGGCGAGGTCGGTGTACAGCCCCGGCGCCAGCGTCACGCCGGCGCTGCCGCCGGCCAGGCCGGCATTGGGCGTCAGCAGCACCGTGTAGACCAACGGATTGGCGGTGGCGATGAAGCCGCTCAGGGTGCCGTTGACGGCCACCAGGTCGGAGACAGTAAAGCCGCTCGGCGCTTCGCTGAAGGTAAAGGTCAGCGTGGCCGATTCGCCCGCCTTGAGCGCGGTGGCGCTGCTGGTGACTGCCATGGTCGGCGCCACCAGGTCCAGCACATAGGCGGCACTAAAAACCGAGCCGGCGTTGCCGGCGGCGTCGCTGACGCGCACCAGCAAGTTGCCGCTGCCGCCCAGCGATTGCGGCGTCAGTGCCCAGCTGGACGGACCGCTGGCAATGGCGCTCAGCCAGCTGGCGCCGTTGTTCAGCGACACTTGCACCACCTCACCTGCCACCAATGGCGCGTCCAGCGTACCGCTGATGATTTGGGTGGCCGCGTTGGTGATCAAGTCTGTGCCGCTGGCGCCATGGTCGGCCGAGAAGCTGACCGCCGCCCCGCCGGTGGTCGGCGCCAGCGTATCGATGGCGATCGGTGCACTGCTGACCGTGCTGCCGAGGTTGCCCGCCGCATCGGCATACACGCTGCCGGCCACGCTGATCGATTCGCTGGCAGCAGCAGTGCCGGCCGTCGGCGTATACAGCGCGGTATAGACCAGCGGATTGGCGGTGGCCGCCAGCCCGCTCAGGGCGCCGTAGCTGGCCGTGATATTGCCCAGCACGAAGGCCGCCGGTGCATCGCTGAAGGTGAAGGTAATGACGGCCGTCTCACCCACCTTGAGCGCACTGGCGCTGCTGGTGATCGATAGTGTTGGCGCCTGCGTATCGACGCTGATGGCCGGCGCACTGCCGCCGCTGCCCAGGTTGCCGGCGATATCGGTGTACAGGCCGTTACCCAGCGTGACGCTGGCACTGCCGTTGTAGCCCGGCGTCGGCGTCAGCACCACGGTGTACACCAGCGGGTTGGCGGTGGCGGCAAAGCCGCTCAGGGTGCCGCCGCTGGCGATCAGGTCGCCGACCGTGAAGCCGGACGGCGCTTCGCTGAAGGTGAAACTGATGGTGGCACTCTGGCCAGCCTTGAGGGTGCTGCTGTCGCTGCTGATGGCCACCGTCGGCGGCGTGGTGTCCAGCACATAGTTGTAGGTGGAGACCGTGCCGTGGTTGCCGTTGCTGTCGCTGACCCGCACTTGCACTGTCCCGGTCGAGGTCAGGGTCTGGCCGGTCAGCGCCCACGAGCTGCCGCCGGTGGCGGATGCGGCAGTAGTCCAGCTACTGCCGTTGTTGAGCGACACTTCGACCACGTCGCCAACTGCCAGCACGCCGCCGCCCAGCGTGCCGGCCAGGGTTTGCGCGGCAACCTTGGTGATCAGGTCAGTGCTGCTGGCGCCGGTGTCGGACGAGAACAGCAAGCTGCTGCCGGCCAGCGCCGGCGCCAGCGTGTCAATGCTGATGCCGGGCGAATTGCTGGCCGCGCCGCCGTTGCCGGCCACATCGGCATAAGCACCAGCCGCCACCGTCACCACCGCCGTGGCCGCCGCGACATTGGCGGCTGGCGTAAGCACTGCCGTGTACACCAGCGGATTAGCGGTCTGCACCAAGCCGCTAAGGGTGCCGTTGGTGGCGCTGATGTCGCCCAGGCTGAACGCCGCCGGCGGCTCACTGAAGGTGAAGGTGATCACCGCCGTGCCGCTGCTGTTGAGCGAACTGGCGCTGCTGCTGATGCTCAGCGTCGGCGCCAGCGTATCGATGCTGATGGCGGTCATGGCACCGCCCACGCCGGCGTTGCCAAGACTGTCCGTGAAGGTGCCATTGGCAATGCTGACCGCGCCGCTGCCAGCGGCCACGCCATTAGTCGGCGAGAGCACGGCGGTGTACACCAGCGGATCGGCGGTGGCGGCAAAGCTGGACAGCGTGCCGCCGCTCACCGTCACATCGCCCAGGGTGAAGCCGACCGGCGCGCTACTGAACTTGAAGGTGATGTTGGCGGTGTCGCCCGCCTTCAGCATGCTGACGTCGCTGAGGATGGCCACACCGGGCGCCACCGTCGCATAGGAGATCGACGGCGCCGACGCGCCGAAGCCGCCGTTGCCGGCGGTGTCGGTGTAAGCGCCGGGCGCGACCGAGATCGCAGCCACCCCGGCGCTCTGGCCGGCAGTCGGCGTGAACACGGCGGTGTACACCAGCGGATTGGCGGTGGCGCTGAAGCCGGTCAGCGTGCCGCCCGTAACGTTCACGCTGCTGGCGCTGAAGCCGGTCGGCGCTTCGCTGAAGGTGAAGGTGATGATGGGCGCGTCGGCACTGTTGAGCACCGTCTTGCTGGTGCTGATGACCAGCGTCGGCGGCGAGCTATCCAGCGTGTAGCCGGCGCTGAACGGCGAGCCGTGGTTGCCGGCGGCGTCGCTGACGCGCACTTGCACCGTGTGCCCGGCGCCGCTGCTGAGGGTCTGGCCGGACAGCGACCAGCTGGCGCTGCCGGCGCTGCCGGTGGCGGTGATCCAGCTGCTACCGCCGTTGAGCGAGATTTCCACCGTCTCGCCGCTTTGCAGATTGGCGCTGAGGGTGCCGCTGAGGTTTTGCGCCGCCGTGTTGGTGATCAGGTCGGCGCCGCTGCTGCCGGTATCGGCAGAGAACACCACGCTGGCGCCGGTGGTGGTGGGCGCCACCGTATCCACCGCAATCGTGCCAGACGATGCGCCCGCGCCGGCATTGCCGGCCTTGTCGGTGTAGCTGCCGGCGGCAACCGTCACGGCATCGCTGACGCCGTCCTGCCCAGGCAGCGGCGTGTAGGTGGCGGTGTACACCAGCGGATTGCTGGTGGCAGTCAGGCCGCTGAGCGTGCCGCTACCGGCGCTGATGTCGCTCAGGTCGAAGCCGGACGGCGCTTCATTGAAGGTGAAGGTAATGGTGGCCGTCTCGCCGGCCTTGACCGCGCTGGCGCTGCTGCTGATGCTGACCGTGGGCGGCGTGGTATCGAGCACATAGGCCACCGAGTAGGTGGCGCCGTGGTTGCCGGCGGCGTCGGTGACGCGCACTTTGAGGGTGTCGCTGGCGGTCAGGTTCTGGCCGGTGAGGGTCCAGGCGCTGCCGCTGCCGGTGGCGTTGGTCCAGGTGGCGCCGTTGTCGAGCGACACTTCCACCGTTTCGCCGCTGCCCAGCACACCGACCAGCGTGCCGCTGATGGTCTGGCTGCTGGCGTTGGTCACCAGGTCGGTGGCGCTGCTGCCGTTGTCGGCCGAGAACAGCACCGAACTGCCGATGGCGGCCGGCGGCAGGGTGTCGATGGCGATCGGCGGCGTCAGCGCGGCGGTGGCCGCGTTGCCGGCCAGGTCGGTGAAGGCGCCGCTGGCGACAGTGATGCTGGCCGCCGTGTTCTGGATGCCGGCGGTGGGCGTGAAAGTGGCGCTGTAGACCAGCGGATTGGCGGTCGGCGCCAGCCCGCTCAGCACGCCGCCGGTGGTGACCACGTCGGATGCCGTGAAGCCCACCGGCTGCTCGCTGAAGGTGAAGGTGACGGTGGCCGTTTCACCGGCCTTGACCGCGCCGACATTGCTGGTGATGGCGACCGTGGGCGCCAGCGTATCGATGCTGATGGCGGGCGCACTGGCGCCGCTGCCGCTGTTGCCAAAGGCATCGCTGTAGGCGCCGGCGCCGACGCTGATCCCGGCGCTGCCGGAAGCCAGGTTGACGTCCGGCGTGAATAGCGCCGTGTACACCAGCGGATTGGCGGTGACGGTAAAGCCGCTCAGGGTGCCGTTGCTGTAGTTGATGTCGGCCGCGGTAAAGCCGGTCGGCGGCGTGCTGAAGGTGAAGGTCAGCGTGGCTGCCTCGCCGCTCTTGAGCGCGAGGTCGTTGCTGGTGATGACCAGCGACGGCAGCGTGGTGTTGATGCTGATCGGCACTGCCGCGCTGACCGTGCCGTTGTTGCCGGCAGCGTCGGTGTAGCCGCCAGCGTTGACTTGCGCGGTGCCGGTAACGCCGGCCTGGCCGGCAGTCGGCGTGTAGAGCGCGGTGTACACCAGCGGATTGGCGGTGGCCGCCAGCCCGCTAACGGTGCCGCCGGTGACCGTCAGCGACGAGGCGGTAAAGTTGTACGGCGTTTCGCTGAAGGTGAAGGTCAGGGTGGCGGTGTCGCCGGCCTTGAGTGCAGACAGGTCGCTGGTGACGCTGACCGTGGGCGCCGTGGTGTCGAGCACATAGGCTGCGCCGAAGGCCGCGCCGTGGTTGCCGGCAGCGTCGTTGACGCGCACTTGTACGGTGTCACTGCCGCTCAGGGTGCGGCCGCTCAGGCTCCAGCTGGTGGCGCCGGTGCTGGCCGTGGCGTTGGTCCAGGTGGTGCCGTGATCGAGCGAGACTTGCACCGTTTCGCCTGCCACCAGCGCCGCGCTCAGCGAGCCGCTGACGGTTTGCGCGGCAGTCCTGGTAATCAGGTCGGTGCTGCTGGCGCCGGTGTCTGCCGAGAAGCTGAAGCCGGTGCCGATGGTGGTGGGCGCCTGCGTGTCGATGCTGATCGACGGCGTGGTGCCGGCCGTGCCGCTATTGCCGGCCAGGTCGGTGTAGCTGCCGCTGCTAACCGTGATGCTAGCCGAGCCGCTGTTGACGCCCGACGCCGGCGTGAACACCGCCGTGTACACCAGCGGATTGGCGGTCACCGTGAAGCCGCTCAAGCTACCGCCGCTGACATTCACATCGCCGGAGGTAAAGCCCAGCGGCGTTTCGCTGAAGGTGAAGGTGATGGCGGCCGTATCGCCATCCTTGACGGCGGAAACGTTGCTGGTGATGGCCAGCGTGGGCGCGCGCGTGTCGACCGCGATCACCGGCGTGACGCCGCCGCCGCCGGCATTGCCGAAGCTGTCCGTATAGCTGCCGCCGGTCACCGTGATCGAGGCCGCCGCCGTGACATTGCTGCCGGGCGTGAACACGGCGCTGTAGACGCCGCCGCCAAGGCTGGTCAGGCCGCTGATCGTACCGCCGCTGGCAACGATGTCGCCGGCCGTGAAGCCGCTTGGCGCGCTGCTGAAGGTAAACGTGATGTTGGACGTCTCGCCGCTTTTCAGGGTCGCCGCATCGCTGGTGATCAGTACGCTCGGGCCCAGTGTGTTGATGGTAATACTGGCCGAGGTGGCGCCGGCGCCGGTGTTGCCGGCCAGGTCGGTGTAGCTGGCCGCCGTCAGCGTGACGTTGCCGGCCAGGCCGCTCAAGCCGCTGTTGGGCGTGAACTCCACCGTGTAGACGCGCGGATTGGCGGTGGCCGTCAGGTTGGCCAGCGTGCCGCCGGTGGCGTTCAGGTCGGACAGGCTGAGGGTGGCGCCGTCCGGCGTTTCGCTGAAGGTCAGCGTGACGATGGCCGTTTCGCCGCTCTTCAGCGCGCTGACGCTAGTGGTCATGGCGACAGTCGGCGCGGTGGTGTCCAGCACGTAGGCGGTGCTGGTGGCGCTGCCGATGTTGCCGGCCGTGTCCACCACCCGCACTTGCAGCGTGTTGCTGCCGGTGAGGGTCTGGCCGGCCAGGCTCCAGGAGGTGCCGCTGGCGCTGGCCGTGGCCCAGGTGCTGCCGTTGTTGAGCGAGACTTCCACATGCTCGTCGCCCGCCAGGGTGGTGTTCAGCATGCCGCTGATGGTCTGGGCCGCCGTCTTGGTGATCAGGTCGGTGCTGCTGGCGCCGGTGTCGGCCGAGAAGCTCACGCTGGTGCTGGTGTTGGACGGCGCGGTGGTGTCGAGCGTGTAGCTGGCACTGAGCGGCGTGCTGCTGCCGCCAGGATTGGTGACGCGCACCTGCAGCGTACCGGAACCGCTCAGGGTCTGGCCGGCCAGCGACCAGCTGCTGCTGCCAACGCTGGTGCTGACGGTGGTCCAGGTACTGCCGTTGTCGAGCGAGACTTGCACCGCTTCGCCGCTGGCCAGGCCGGCGCTCAGGGTGCCGCTGATGGTCTGGGCGGCAGTCTTGGTGATCAGGTCGCTGCTGCTGGTGCCGGTGTCGGCCGAGAAGGCGACACTAAGCGCAGTGGTGCTGCTGGGCGAGGCCGACACCACCGTGGTGGCGCTGTTGCTGACAATGACGCTGCCATCGTTGATACTGACCGTGAAGGTGGTGGTGGCGTTCAAGCCCGCCGTACTCTGGAACACCAGGGTTTGCAGCGCAGTCTGCGCCGCGCCCGGCGCCGCCAGCGCCAGCGTGTAGCTGACGCCGCCGTCCAGCGTGACAAAGCCGGATGCGCTCAGCGAAGCCGGCGTGAACACGCCCTTGGCCGCACTGTCCGGCGTGATGGTGACGATCACCACCGCACCGACGTCCGGATCGCTCAGGCTGATGCCGGAGAACGGATGCAGCGTACCGCCCGCTGTCACGCTCTGCGCCGCCGCCGTGCCGCTCAGCACCGGCGCATCGTTGACCGAGGTCGCAGTGACCACGGTGGAGCTATTGCTGCCACTGGATGCACCCAGCGCATCGGTTGCGGTCAGCGTGAAGGTGGTGGCAATGCCGACGCCAACGGCGGCCTGGTTGGCAGTGGGGGTAAAGGTCAGCGCCTTCAGCTGCGTGGTCAGGGTGGCCGGCGTGGTCGCGCTCAGCGTGTAGCTGCCATTGCTGCCGGACAGGCCGGTGCCGCTCAGCGTGCCATTGGCGCTGTTGAAGCTGATGGTCATGCTGACGTTGTCGCCGTTGACATCGGCCACCGTCACACCGCTGAAGGGCTTGATGGTGGCGTTGTCGTTGACGGCGCCGGCCGCCGCGCCGGTGATGGTGGGTGCGCTGTTGGTGGTGTTGGTGACCGCCACGCCGACGCCGGCCACCGCCGTGTTGGCGTTGCCGATCACGCTGTTCCAGTCGTCGCCGGCCACCAGCTGGTAAGTGGTGCCGCCGGCCGAGATGGTGCCATTCTTGTTGAGCAGGGCTTCCACCGCTGCAATGTCGGCGCCCGACAGCGTGACCGAGAACGAGGTGGCGCTGCTGACGTCCACATTGCCAGTGGTGCTGAGCACGCGCGAGACGCCGCCCTCGCCCTTGAGGCTCAGTTTGGCGACGGTGATGTCGTTGCTGCCACCGATAATGCCGACCAGGTTGGCGCCGGTCACGGTCAGCACATGGGTGCCGGCGTTGTAGCTGGCCGAGCTAATGGTCGGCAGTTGCACGCTGGAGACAGTGATCGGGTTGCCGGTCATGTCGATGCCGTTGCTGAGATTGCTGTCCCAGTTGGCCGCCGCCGCGATATTGAAGCTGGTGCCGTCAACGCTGCTGCTGCCGTTGTTGTTGAGCAGGCCGTTGATGGCCAGCGCGTCGGCCGCGTTCAGCGTGATCGACGCCGCCGTGGTGCTGGAGGCGCTCACCACCGCCGAGGTCAGGGTGTAGGTGGCGCCGTTGGCGCCGGTGACGGTCAGTTTGCTCGGATCGATGGCGTCGCCGGCACGGATGCCCACCGCCGTCAGGGCCAGCACGCCGGTGTTGGCGTTGTAGGCGGCCGAAGTGATGCTATTGGCCACACGGCCATTGGCCACCGTGACGTCGTCGATGGCCACCTCGAAGCCCAGCGGATTGACGATGCGGATGCCGTAGATGCCCTTGAAATCGGCCATCGAGGCAAAATTCAGCAAGCCGTACTCGTTCACCACCAGACTGGTCAGCGAGACGCCAACGCCGGTCGGCTGGTAGTTGGCATCCAGCGCATACACCGTGAAGATGACGGTGCCCAGCAGGTTGCCGACCAGGCTGCCGCTGCCGAGATTCAGGCTGAGCATATCGAACACGCCACTGTTGGCGCGCAAGTCGACATAGCTGACCGGCGACAGCAGCGAACCGTTGACGGTCAGGCGGTCATCGGTGACCTGCACGCCCAGCACACTGGTGCCGTTGGCGTTGACCACCACCACGCCGCCGCCGTTGGTGCTTTGGGTGTACAAGTCCAGCCCGGTGCCCAGCACATTATTGAGGTGCACCACCGCGCCGGCTGCCAGCCCGGTGGAATTGAGCAGGGTGACATCGCTGCTGGTGCCGAAGGTGAAGGTGCCGCTGGCGCCGCCGTTGACCAGCGCCAGGTCGCCCGCAAACGCCTGCTCGGCGGCGGTGCTGAGCACCGAGGCGGTTTCGATGGTGCCGTGCTGGTATTCCAGGTCCCAGTTGCCGTGCGCGCCGGTAAGGTCGGTGGAAGCGGCGACGTCGGCGCCGCTGGCGGTCGACAGCGCATCGACAAAGTCCTGCCCGGCCGTACCCTGCGCCACATCGCAGCCGTACAGCAGCAAGTCGCCGCCGTCGCGCAGCGCAGCGCCCCACTCTCGCAGCGCATCGGCATAGCGCGCCAGGCCGGCCTGGTCCAATACCGTGTTGCCGAGCTGGAGCTGGCCTTCCGCACCGTGCGAGACAATCTGGATGCTATCGAGGTCCTGGTAGTTGCGCAGCACGGTGGCGATCTGCTCCACGCCGTTGCGCCATGAAACCAGTTTAACCACAAGTACATCATCCGAAACACCCTCTGCTAGTGTGGCGGCACCCGCCACACCGGCATCGATGAAGAGAACAGAGTGATACGTATGGCTTTGATTACTCATCTTGCATCTCCGCATCATTAGCGTAGATAACCGATTATGAGTAGCTTCAAAAGGATTACCAAATTTTCCCGTTTGCCAAACGTTCTGTCCGGGATTGCAAAAGTACAGGTGGCGTGGCGCACCAAGTCAGGCCCTTGCTTTGTTAAAATGCTCTTTTTGCCGCTGCCCGGCGAGTTCGGCCAATTTCGGTTACTCTCAGCACCAATATTTTTTTTGCTGCACCAGAAAGGATTTCAAATTGCCAACTCTTTTGACACGACGCCTGGCCTTGTTGGCCGATGAAAAGCACCGCGCCGTGCTGGCTGGCGGCTTGCGCGGCATTGAGCGGGAAACCTTGCGCGTAGACCGCGCCGGCCACCTCGCGCACAGCCCGCATCCGGTGGCCATGGGTTCGGCCCTGACGCATCCGCAAATCACCACCGATTACGCTGAGACCCTGCTGGAGTTCATCACTCCGGCCGAAAAAGACATCGCCGACACCGTCGCCAAGCTGGACGGCATCCACCGCTACGCCTACAGCAAGCTGGGCGACGAGCTGCTGTGGAGCCAGTCGATGCCGTGCCAGCTGCCGGCCGAGCAAGACATTGAGATTGCCTACTACGGCACCTCCAACCTGGGCACGCTGAAACACGTGTACCGCCGCGGCCTGGCGCTGCGCTACGGCAAAGCCATGCAGTGCATCGCCGGCATCCACTACAACTACTCGCTGGACGAACGCCTGTGGCGCGTGCTGGCCGAGCATGAAGTGAGCGGCAAGCGCCTGACGCCGCGCTCGTTCCAGTCGGAAGCCTACCTGGCCACCATCCGCAACTTCCGCCGCTACAGCTGGCTGCTGATGTATTTGTTCGGCGCCTCGCCGGTGCTGTCGAGCGGCTTCCTGCGCGGCCGCCAGCACAAGCTGGAGACGCTGTCCGACGACACGCTCTACCTGCCGTACGCCACCAGCCTGCGCATGAGCGACCTCGGTTACCAGAACGATGCGCAGTCTGGCCTGAGCCCGCATGAAAACTGTTTGGACAGCTACGTGGCGGCGATGACCAAGGCCGTCAACCAGCCGTACGAGCCGTACGCGAAACTGGGCACCAAGCGCGATGGCGAATGGATCCAGCTCAGCACCAACGTGCTGCAGATCGAGAACGAGTACTACTCCACCATTCGTCCCAAGCGCGTGATTCAAACCGGCGAGCGTCCGATCCAGGCGCTGTGCGCGCGCGGCGTGCAGTACATCGAAGTGCGCTGCATGGATGTGGATCCGTTCGAGCCAGTCGGCATCAGCGTGGCCACCGGCCGCTTCCTCGATGCCTTCCTGCTGTTCTGCGCACTTGAGGAAAGCGACACCATCACGCCGGAACAAGGCGCGGTCTACACCGAGAACTTTGCGCGTACCGTCAAGGAAGGTCGCCGTCCGGGCCTGACGCTGAACAACGGCGAGGCCGAAGTGGCGCTGCCGGTGTGGGGCGCGGAACTGCTGGAGCGTATCCGCCCTGTCGCAGCTTTGCTCGATACGCTGCGCGGCGACACGGCACACGCCGACGCGCTGGCAGCGCAATCGGCCAAGCTGCTGGATACTGAACTGACGCCATCGGCCAAGGTGCTGGCAGCGCTGCGTGCCAACGGCAAATCGTTCGGCGCTTTCGCGCTGGCGCAAAGCGAGAAGCACGCGGCCTACTTCCGCAGCCATCCGCCGACCGCTGAAGAAGCAGCCTACTTCGACAACCTGGCGGCCGTGTCGCTGGCCGAACAGGCCGAGATGGAAGCCGCACCGCAAACCAATTTTGACGATTACGTCGCGGCCTATCGCGCATCGAACCTGTGCCAATCACGCCAGGACTGTGACTGACTGCGACTAAATTCGATGCTCACCTTCTACAACGAACAGCACGCGCAGCACCGCGGCCGCCACGAGTTCTTTCGCGGCGAACAGGTGCCCTGCTTTGAAAAGCCGGAGCGTGCTGATTCGGTGCTGGCGGAGTTAGGCCGGCGCGGTTTGGGACGCATCGTCACGCCGCACGGCGTGCCTTTGATGTCGCTGGAGCGCATCCACACGCCACGCTACCTGCACTTCCTGCGCAATGCCTGGAGCGAATGGGTGGCGCTGGATCCGGCCAATGCGCAGAAGGACGCCTTCCCATCCGTGTGGCCGGTGCGCACGCTGCGCAGCGATATCGAGCCGGAAAATTTTGCTGCCCGTATGGGGCTGTACTCGATGGACAGCGGCACGCCGCTGACCGCCGGTACCTGGACCGCCGCCAAGACTGGTGCGGATTGCGCGGTCAATGCGGCGCATGCCTTACGGCTCGGCGAGCGTGGCGCGTTTGTGTTGAGCCGTCCGCCCGGCCATCACGCGGGCGCGGATTTTTTCGGCGGCTACTGCTTCCTGAATAACGCCGCGCTGGCGGCGCAGCACTTGCTGGATGACGGCGCGCGCAAGGTAGCGATTATCGATATCGACTACCACCACGGCAATGGCACGCAGAGCATTTTCTACCACCGCGATGATGTGCTGTTCGTGTCGATCCACGCGGATCCGCGCAACGAGTATCCGTTTTATCTCGGCCATGCCGATGAACGCGGCGAAGGCGCCGGGCATGGCTACAATATGAACCTCCCGCTGGCCGCAGGCAGCAGCACGCAGGCGTGGTTCACGGCGCTGGAGACGGCCTGCGTCCGCATCGGTAGCTTTGCGCCGGATGCGGTGGTGGTGTCGCTAGGTGTGGATACGTTTGTGGGCGATCCGCTGTCACGCTTCGCGCTGCAAAGCGCCGACTACCTGAAAATCGGCGAGCGCCTGGCGTGGCTGGGCAAGCCGACCGCCTTCATCTTCGAAGGCGGCTATGCGGTGAAAGAGCTCGGGGTGAACGTGGTGAACGTCCTCGAAGGCTACGAGACCGCTCTTTAGTACACGTCCCTGCGGTAGCGCCCCGCTTCCGCCAGTTGCTCCAGCTGTGCGCGGCCGATGATGTCGGCCAGTGCGTCATCCACGCCGCCGGCCATGCCGTGCTGGCTGCCGCAAACGTAGATCACCGCACCGTCATTAATCCATGCACGCAGCGTGTCGGCGCGCTCACGCATGCAGTCCTGCACGTAGCCGCCGCCCGTTACGTCGCGCGAATACACCAGGTCCAGCTCCGGCAGGAAGCCGCGTGCGCGCCAACCCTGGATCTCTTCCGCACAAACCGCATCGTACTGTTGCTGGCGCTCGCCGAAAATCAGCCAGTTGCGCGACGGACCCTCGCGTACTCGATCGCGCAAGTGCGAACGCAAGCCTGCGATACCGGAACCGTTGCCGATGTAGATCGCCGGTGCTGGTGCCGGATACGCATCAAACGAAGGATTCACCACCAGCCGCACACGCACCTCATCGCCGATGGCCGCTTGCGCCGTCAGCCAGCCGGAGGCCAGTCCATCCGCGACCTTGCGCACCACCAGCTGCATGCAGCCATCTTCCTTCACCGACGCCAGCGAATAGCGGCGCGGTGTTGCGTCCTTGCCGTAATGGCCCGGCCAGATATCGACCAGCGCGCCGGGACGCCAGCCCGCGCCGACCTCACCGTGCAGCGTGATTTCGTACAGCGGCTCGCCGATGCTGCCCGGGTTGAGCAGGATGCGTCCCATCAAACGCCAGCTGGCGTAATCGTCGTCCGCTGCGTTGGCGGTGAGCGCGATTTCAGCGGCATCGCCTGCATCACTGGCTGCGTCGCCCATCAAGCCGCGCAGCGCATTGCCCCAGCGCGTCAAAGCCCCTGCATCGCCGTTATCCACCTCCACCATCGGATGCAGCGGCTGCGCCCCCATGACGGCGAGGCGCTGATCCAGCGTGCGGCCAAAGCCGCAGAACTGCGCGTAATTGCGGTCGCCCAGCGCCAGCACGGCGTACTGCATGTGCTTCAATTCCTGCGCCGCCGCATGCAGCAAGCGGCTGAAACGGCGCGCGCTGTCCGGCGGTTCGCCGTCGCCGAAACTACTGGCGACAAACAGCGCGCGGCGATAAGTGCTCAATTGTGGCAGCGTCATGTTTTCCAGCGAATGCACGTGCACCGCCACGCCGGCTTTGCGCAATGCTGCTGCGCTTTGCAGCGCAAGACGCTCGGCCTGGCCGGTCTGGCTGGCGTAGGCCATCAGCACCGGATCATCATGATCGCCAGCCGGCGCGGTGGCAGCAAACTGCGCGCGCTCGGCACGGGCGATGCGTTTTTGTTTGCGGCGGTTCAGGTACAGCATCCAGCCGGTGATGCCAAAGCCCGGCAGCGCCAGCGCCGCGATGAAGACGATGATTTGCCCGGTCACGCCGAAGTAAGTCCCGAGGTGCAGCGGGTAGATGGTGGACTGGAAGCGCGCGCCGAGCGGCTTGTCCGCATACAGTTCGTTCTTCAGCAGCGCTCCGGTCTGCAGGTTGATCGACATGCTGCTGCGCGCACGCACATGTGGTGCATCCTTCGCAACCCACAGGATTTGCAGCGGCTGCGTGGCGCGTTCCGGCGGACGCAGGAGCGCCATCTTCCAGTCCGGCGCGTTGTTGCGGAAGGTATCCCAACCGGCCGACAAGTCGGCTGCTTCGACCGCCGGCGCCTTGGCCAGCTTGGGTGCTTTCGGCTTGGCCGCAGCAACGTCGCGCGGCGGACGCAAAGTCCCCATCCAGCCATCTGCCATATCGCGGATCGGATCAAAAGCCCAGTACACACCGGACGCGGTGAACATCAAGAACACCACCATCACCCACGTGCCGGCCACCGAGTGCAAGCCCCACAGGAAGGACCGGCCCTTCATGCGCGTGTCGAAAGTAAGCCAGGTGCGCCAGTCCCCTACGCGGCGCGGCCAGCGCAAATACAGGCCACTCAGCGCAAGCCCCATCAGACAGAACGCCAACACGCCAGTCACCATCTTGCCCGGATCGCGCTGCAGCAGCACAAAGCGGTGCAGCTGCTCGGTCCATTCAAAGAAGCCATCACCCGCCAGTTCCGGCAGCAGCGCACCGGTGTAGGGATTGAGATAAATCGTTTCGCCCTTGCGTTGGCCCGGCGGCGGCGCAAGGCCGACCCGCGCGCTGGAGCCTAGCGTGTTGTACAGCGTGATGCTGGTGACACGTTCGTGCGGTTTGAATGCCTTGGCCGCATCCATGAACTGCTGCGGCGACAGCACCGGTGCATCCTGCAAGGCAACGTTACGCACGCCGGGATTCAACGCATCAAGGATTTGCTCGCGGAACGCCAGCACGGCGCCACTCAGGCCGATCACCATCAGGACCGTACCGGCCGTGATGCCGACAAACCAATGCAGCTGGAACCAGAGCTTTTTCACAGGTCGACCTTCGCACTGAGTTTAATCAAACGCGGCGCACCGGATGCGAGGCGCGTGCCCGCACCGGCCCAGTACCGTTTGTCGGCAGCGTTATCCACGTTGAGCTGCCAGACCATATTCTTGACGGCGTAGCGGCCGCCGACGCTGAACAGCGTTACACCGCCGAGGAAAGCCTGATCCAGATCGTTGACCGGACGACGCCCCGTGTAATACGCGCCGCCGTTGAACGACAAGCCGTGCGCCAGTTCGTATGACAGGAACGCGCTGCCGGTTTGTTTGGACGCGTTCTCCGGCTGCTTGCCGTTGTAGACCGCATTAATGTGGCGGAATTCCGGATCGAGGAACTGCGCCGAGGTTTGCCACGACAGGCTGCGCGTCAGCTTGCCCTGCGCCGACAGCTCAAGGCCGCGATAACGCTGCTCACCGTCGGCGGTGAACACGTTGGCGGTGTTGGTGTAGTAGCCCGGACGGCTGATATCGAACAGCGCGGCCTGCACCAGCGTGCCGCCTTCCACGCGCCAGCGCGCGCCGACTTCCTTCTGGCGGCTGACGCCCGGCGCCATGCGCGTGCCGACGTTGGCGCTGCCGGTCGGCGCGGTTTCACCTTCTTCCAGCCCTTGTGAGGACGAGGCGTAGAACGACAGGTCCTGATTCAGTTTATAGATCAGCGCTACCATCGGCGTGGTCTTGCTGACGTCATAGTGATTCGTGCCCTGGTCGCTGCGATACTGCACGCTGCGCACGCCAGCCACCGCCTGCCAATGCGGCGAGAAGGTCAGGCGGTCAATCGCATACACGCCGCTGTCACGCGAGGACAGCGCCGCAGTAGTCGGCGTGGTGGGATATGCGCCGACGGTGTAGCTGGTGATGGCCACTGGGTTGTACAGGTTTTGCGACGCCACCGTGTAGCTGGCTTGATAGATCGGGTCCTGTCCCTTGTCGGTGCGGGTTGCGCCGAAAGTAAGATCGTGCTGCACCGCGCCCGTCGCCACGGTGCCCGCCAGTTCGGCGCGCAACATATCCGAATCCACCACGCTGTGTTGCAGGTTGCCGGTGATGCGGCCCGCGCCGGTGGCCAGCGCCGCTGCATTCGTCAAACGGAAAATGGCCAGTGCGCGATCGCGCGCGGTTTCGGAGTGGCCGGCTTCCACGGTCAGCGCCCAGTCATCGCCCAGCGCGTAATCGGCGCGCAGCAGGGCGTTTTTGGTCTCGGCATCAAACTTGGCCCAGTCAGGACCGATCAAACGTTTCGGATCGACGGCGGCTGGCAGCGCGATCGTGCCATTCACGGCAGTCGGCAAGGCGATGCCCGCTTGTTCGGTGACGCGGCGCTTGTCGTATTCCAGATCGGCCTTCAACAGCAGGCGCGAGTTCACGCGCCAGTCCAGCGCTGCCGAGACGAATTTGCGGTTGCCGTTGCCAACGTTGTCCAAATAGGAGCCCAGCGTGCCGCCAGCGGCGTTGATGCGCACGCCCACTTGCTGCTGCTCGCCGAAACGACGCGCGACATCAGCCGTGGCAACGGCGCTGCCGTTCTGGTCCACCATCATGCCGACCGTGCTCACCGGCTTGGCGGCCGCGCGCTTGGTGACGAAGTTGACCACGCCAGCTGGCGACGTGAAGCCGTAGTACAAAGCGGTGGCGCCCTTCAGCACTTCCACCCGTTCCTTGTCTTCCATCGGCACCTGCGAGAAGTTCATGATCGGCAGCGAGCCGTTCAGACGGTAGTTGGTGCGGTTCTCCACGGCGATGCCGCGAATGACCAGCTGGTCCCACGTATCGCCACCGTTCTGCTGGCGCGTGACGCCAGCGGTATTGCGCAGCGCGTCGTACAAGCCGCCGGCCGCCTGCAGTTCCAGCACCTCGCGCGTGACCACGTTGACGGTGGACGGCACGTCCATGATGTCGGCGCCACGGAAGCTGCCCGCCTCCACCGTCTTCGGCACAAAGCCGTTGGCGCGCGCCGCCGTCACCTTCACGGCTTGCATGACTTGCTCATCGGCCTCCTGGGCGAAAGCGGGGAAAACAGCGGACAAGGCGAGGTACAGCGGCAATGGACGGAATGGCATGGAAAGGCGGGAAATGAGAAAAGATGCGCGTCATTCTAGCATTAATGCGAATCATTCTCAATTACTACTCTTCAACTATCCGAATCAACTATCCCAATACGGCGGATCGCCGATGGCATCTTTCAGCCAGGCCGCCAGCGCACGCAGCTTGGCCGACGGCTTGCGGCCGTGCGGGTGGCCAATGTAGATGAATTCCGGCTCGGCATGGATGCCGACATCGATTTTCTGTAGCTTGCCCTCCTTCAGCGCCTGCCCAGCGATGAAAGCCGGCAGCAGCGCGATGCCCAGCCCGGCGATGGCGGCGTCGCACATCATGTCGCCGTTGTTGAGCACCAGCCCCCGGTCGCCCTGCACCACGTAGGCCTGGTCGCCATCGACAAAGCGCCAGTCGGCGGTGCCGCGATTGGTGTAGAAAATGCCGCGGTGCTCGGCCAGTTCCTGCAAGTTTTTGGGCGCGCCATTGCGCTTGAGGTAGGCCGGCGAGGCCACCAGGTAGCGCGGGCTAGGCGCCAGCTGCCACGCCACCAGGAAGGAATCGACAATGGGGCCGTTGCGGATGATGGCGTCGAAGCCGTCCGAGGTGGCGTCGACACGGCGGTCGTTCAAATCCAGCGTCAGTTGGATGTCCGGGTATTGGTCGAGAAATCCGTACAACGCCGGCCCGAGGTGCATGCGGCCAAAGGTTACCGGCGCCGAAATGCGCAGCGGTCCGGTCAACTCGCCGCGCCGTTCGGCCAGGTCAGTCTGGGCCTGCCGTACCTCGCACACGATGCGGCGCGCGCGCTCAAGAAAAGCGCTGCCATCCTCGGTGAGAGACAGTTTGCGGGTGCTCCGCTGCAAAAGTGTTGCGCCAAGTGAACGCTCCAGCTCCGCCAAACGCTCGCTGACTACCGATCGCGAGATGCGCATACGCCGCGCCGCCTCGCTCAAAGAGCCGCTTTCTGCCACCTGTACAAAGGTAACGATGCCTTCAAGTTTCATGATTGTTCTGCTTTTCCGAATTCCTGTTGCGGTGTTTAGCAACTACTCCCCTAAAACATACTAAACCATACTTGCCTTCGATCCCAAGGTAGGCAAGTTGGCCAGATGGGAGATTGAAATCATAAAAAAAGGAAAGTCGTAGATGATGAAAGAAACCATACTGTCCCACTCGGTGCGCGGCATTTTTTCCGGCAGCCTGGCCGTTGGCCTGGGCCTTTTTGCTACCGCTGCGGTAGCCCAAGATAGCGCTACCATCCAACGCGTGGAAGTGACCGGCTCGGCGATCAAACGCATCAGCAAGGAAGGCTCCGTGCCGGTGCAAGTCATCACCAGTGCGGATATCGCAAAAAGTGGCGCCAAGAGCGTTGAAGACCTGGTGCAGGCATTGCCTGCCATGCAGGGCTTCATCACCTCCTCGGAATCGGTGAACGGCGGCGGCGGCGGCGTGCAGAACGCCTCCATCCACGGCATCGGCTCCGGCTACACCTTGGTGCTGCTGAACGGCCGCCGCATGGCGCCATACAGCGCCGGCAGCGCCGTCAACCTGGCCAGCATCCCGCTGGCGGCAGTGGAGCGCGTTGAGGTGCTGACCGACGGCGCCTCCGCGCTGTACGGCGCCGACGCTATCGCCGGCGTGGTCAACTTCGTGCTGAAGAAAAACCAGCAAGACTTCAACATCGAAGGCACCTACAGCTCGCCGGAAAAATCGGGCGGCCGCAGCAACAACGTCGGCTTCTCCAAGGGCTTCGGCGACCTGGAAACGGACGGCTACAACGTGCTGGCTTCCTACAGCCACGACGGCCAGGACGAACTGAACGCGTCGCAGCGTGATTTCGCCAAGAGCGGCCTGGTGCGCTTCAGCGAGAACGGCAAGCAGTACTCGCTGTACCAGCTGGCGGTCAACACTTCGCCGGCCTCGGTCACGCTGAATTTCAAGGACGGCAAATCGCCGCTGACGTTCTCGCCGAACTACCTGAAGGACGGCAAGTGCGCGCCGAATACCGCCTACATCGGCACCGCGACCGACAAGTCGTGCTGGTTCGACTACTCGGGCACGGTGCAGCTGATCCCGAAATCCAAGCGCGACAGCGTGTTCCTGTCGGGCCGCGCCAAGATCAATAGCGACACCACCGCATTCGCTGAAGTCGTTGCGTCGCGCTTCGCGCAGACCGGCCGCTTTGCCCCGCCTGCGCAAGCGCTAGCCCTGCCGCTGTCTGATCCGAAATACGCGGCCAACGTCATGCCTTACTTGGCACAACTGGGCGTCACGCCAGCCAATGTCAGCAAGGCCACCATGAACTTGCGGCTGGTTGATGCCGGCGGCCGCGCGGAAGAATACATCTCCGATGCCCGCCACTTTGCCGGTGGTATCGAAGGCAACTTCAAGTCGTTCGACTACACCGCGTCGTACGTGCACTCGGAAAATACCCGCACCGCCAATTACGTCGGTGGCTTCCTGAGCCGCGACCGCTACAAGAAGCTGACGTTCGACCCGTTTGGTGCGGCAGGCTCATCGGCGGCTTTGCTGGCACCGGCCGTGCTGAATGAACTGGATACGGAAACCAAGACCCAGCTGGACATCCTGAGCGTGCGCGCCTCGGGCGAACTGTACAAGCTGCCGGCTGGTCCGCTGCAAATCGGCGTTGGCGCCGACACCACCCGTCAGAAATACGCCAGCCTGCCAAGCTCGATCACGCAAGGTCCTAACCCGCAACAGCCAAGCTGGACCGACACGGTGCTGGGTAGCGCACCGGGCGCCTTGCCAGTCGAAGGTTCGCGCAAGAGCTGGGGTGCGTTTGCCGAGTTGCTGGTACCGGTGCTCAAGAACCTGGACCTGTCGGCCGCGCTGCGCCACGACAGCTATGACGCCATCAAGAGCGACCGCATCTACGATCTGGACTCCAAGCTGATCGGCTCGGGCACGCAGGGCAACGACGCCTCGAAATCGACCTACAAGCTGTCGCTGCGCTACAACCCGCTGGACACCGTGCTGCTGCGCGGCTCCTACGGCACCGGCTTCAAAGTCGCCGACCTGGATAGCGTGATCTCGCCGATCTCGGACTTTGGCGTGACCTCGGGCAAATATGCCTGCCCGGTGAAGGCGCCGGATCCACGCGCGGCAGACTGCGCCGGCACCACCCAGTACGCACTGGTCAGCGGCGGCAACAACCTGAGCGGCGCCAACGGCCTGAAGCCGGAGGAGTCGAAGCAGTACACCGTGGGCATCCGCGTCGAGCCTATCAATTCGCTGTCGCTGGGCTTCGACCTGTGGAACGTCAAGATGACCAACCAGATCTCGCAGCTGCCGGAAGGCCTGGTGTTCTCCAATCCAGGCGCCTTCAACAGCCTGTTCTCGACCGTGTATGACGCCGGCATCGGCTCCAACAAGCTGGTGACCTTGCTGCCGTACTTCAATCTGGGCAGCTCGCACTACAAGGGCATCGACTGGGATCACTCCTACCGTACCAAAACCGGCTTCGGCAACCTGTCGCTTAACTGGACCGGTACCTATATGCTGAAGTCGGAGCAGACGCTGCCGGATACCGACGATAGCGGCAAGCAGGTGAACAGCACGGAAAGCAGCCTCGGTCGCTTTGACAAGTTCAACAATGTCACCGCGCGCGTGGTAAGCCGCCTGGCCGTCAGCCTGAAGACGCCTGGCATGTACACCCACACGCTGACCATGAACTACCGCTCCGGCTACCACGACCAGGAACTGAGCGCGGATGACAGCGTGGTCAAGGAAGTGCTGCCTGATGGCACCTTGTCCACCGGCTTTGTCGGCATGAAGCGCGATGTGTCGTCGTACACCACGATCGATTGGCAAACCCGCGTCGACCTGAACAAGATGTATGCCTTCACTGGCGGCATCAAGAACTTGTTCGACCGCACGCCACCGTTCTCGGACCGCACGGCCGGTGGTGGTAACCAGGTTGGCTACGATGGCCGTTACGCCAGCGCACTGGGTCGTACCTTCTACCTGAGCGCTTCCGCCAAGTTTTAAGAACGGTAACACCGTGGGGGGCTGGTAGCCCATAACCGGCCTTTTGCCGGGAACTGCTTGCAGTTCCCGGTTTTTTTTAGCTCGCTAAGTCATGTGTTTGGCTCATCCGGCCATCATTGCCATAAATGCAAATTTGGGATTCGAAATATCATGAAGAATATGAAGACAAAAAGCTTATTTGGCAGCCGCTTGCTTGTGCTCGTTTTGACCGGACTGCTGGCTGCGTGCACCACCACGCCAGCCAAGGTCACTCACGAATTCAGTTTCGACTTTAACCCCAGGATCGAAGTGCTGGATTATCACTACGGTTCCCACGGCGACCATCCTGAGGCTTGGCAACTGGCCACCGGCCATATCAGCCAGGGAACCGGAATATATGGCCGGATTTTTGTGCCGGAATATTTGCAGGTGAAATGGAAGATCTTGCCGAATGGCCCAGTCCATGAAGATCGCGTCGAGCTCGCCCCCGGTCACATCTTAACAATATGAAAAAATTCTGGAAAGTCCTCCCCTGGCTGACGACATGGGTTGCAGGGGCTGCGCTGGCAGTCGATGTGTCGCCGCGCGTAGCGGTTGGCGGTGTCATCGTTACCGATTCAAGCGCACCAAAGCTGGTAGGTGAAAAGCTGACGCTGTCACCAGCGCGTGTCGAAGCAATTACAGTATTTCAACATGATGATGGCACATCAGTGACGGCCAGGATGGCATTTCGCTCGCCAGTCTTCGGATGGGATCCCGAGCAGGCACAGGATTACCGGAATATCGGTCCGGTGGAGGCACTGGAAATCAAAGCCAACGGCATCCCCGTCAGTGCAAGGCTCAGGCAAAAAGCTTTGCTTGATGGCCGTGATATCACTTACCAGTTGCGACAGGCAGCACTGAGCGACGAACAGATTTTCCGCAGCTTTGGCGATGCTGAAACCGTTGCCGGTGTAGACCTGGAGCCGTCGCAAATGGCTGCCCTGAAAAAATTGGGAGCACTGTCCGGTAAGCTGCCGGCCTGGAAGGTCGCTGAGACCAGCGATTGGCAGCAAATCTTTCCGGCTGCGCGCCAGACCACCATTGAGCATCGCTATCAGCCCTTGCGCGGCCACGCCTACGCTACTTATGGCCAGCACAGCGGCCTCACTCCGGATGACATACCTGTTTCCTCTCTGGGCCTCAACGATGAAGCCTGCCTGAGCGAAGGGGCGGGCAAGGCCGTCACGGCGCGCATCCGTGCGCTACTGCGTCAAGGTGCTCGCGAAGTGTACGTCGAACTTCATGACATCGAGTACCTGATCGGTAAGAGCGCCCCCATCGCCGACTTCACACTAGACATTGTCAAACTCCACCCCGATCAGATTGTTTCGCTGTGCTTCCCAGGAAAGCCCGTGCGCATCAACGACAACACGCTGCGCTTCAGCCTACACCACTCAACGCCTCCTTCGCGCGTCATCGTCAATTTCTATTCCATTTCGTCTACATACTAAGTGCGCACGACTGCCCGCCATACCCGCTAACGCCGACACTCGGTCGTAAGCCCCTTCAAAGCCTAACCCTCTTTAGTGACACTTTACGGTTATTCATCTTTAGCAGTTCAGACCTGACATGACACTACCTGTCAGTTGCGCTAGAGTCCTGAGAGGCTAATTCCGGCTACACTTCCTAAAAACCGCCCTCCGGTCAGGCCTAGCGGTTTTTTTCTTCACACCTCCCTGTCCTATTCTCGATTTCGAGACCTCCCCTCGCTCGCATCCTGGCTCGCCAAGTCATGTGTTTGGCTCATCCAGTCATTGTTGCCACAAATGCAAATTGCTTTTTTGAAATATTATTAGGAATAAATTGATTTTAAATAAATAAACCATGAAAAGACTTTGGGGAATCCTTCCCTGGTTGCTGGCTTTGATTGTCTGGCCAGCGCTGGGACAGGATATGTTGCCGAACACGGCGGTAGACAGTCAGCTGGGGCTGCTGTCGCCACGTGTCGAGCTACTCCGCGTCTTGACATATGATGGCACGCAGACCAGCGCTGCCGCTGACAACCACGCTTACGATCAGGGCAGCAACTTCACCCCTGAACCCGCGCCATTTTCTGCACTTGCCTACGATGATGAAGATCTGCTGGACGACGACGGCGGCGAGCCAGCCCCACCCAGCGACGCCACACTGAGCATTGTCCTGCAACATCCAGAGCAAATTGTTTCGCTTTGCCGTCCTGGCAAGCCAGTACGTATCATTGACAGCACGCTGCACTTCAGCCAGCACAACTTCACACCTCCTTCCCGTAACTCCGGCTTCATCTCGTCCGCGCAATAAACGCACGCGGCAGCTTTATCTTCAATTGACCAAGCCCCTGCGCTGGCACCTTCCAGCGAGATCCTGTACGTCAATTCATTCTCAATGATAGGCAATTCTCGCGTTCGCTCAATTCATCAAGAACGGTCAATTGGTGAGCGAGGCCTTACCGGCGATTGTGTAAGCGAATTGCGTTTTTTGAATTAGAGAGCAACCACAACATGAAAATAAAAAATTTATTGAGCAGTCGACTAGTTTTGCTCGTTTTGGCAGGCCTGCTGGGTGCGTGCACCACGACGCCAGCCAAGGTCGATCATCGTTTCAGTTTCGACTTTAATCCCCGGATCGAAGTGCTGGATTATCAGTACGGTTCCCACGGCGACCATGCTGAGAGTTGGGAACTGGCCACCGGCCATATAAGTCAGGGAACCGGAATAAATGGCCGGATTTTTGTGCCCGAATATTTATATGTGAAATGGAAGGTCTTGCCAAATGGCCCGGTCCATGAGGATCGCGTCGATCTCAAGTCTCGTTTGCCCGCAGACATCACCAATCAACATGTGTACTTCTTTATCGAAGGTGCGCAGTTGAATGTCTACCTGATTTCTCCTGAATCTGCTAATCCGCCATTCCATGCAACTAGCGAGGAAATCCGAAGTTGGTTGACGTCCGGGCATGCCGATGACTATGTTCATGGCAAATATGGCAACAAAAAAATTACAAAAATTTATCCGATTAATTAAAAAAAATCAGCCTCCAGGAGAACATCTTGTCCATCGTGAAACCTTTAAGCCCTAGCGAGATATCCACAGCACAACAACAAGCATCGAATATCGCTGGCACAGCGAAGCCAGCTACATCGAGCGGCCAATTCGTTTTTTTTGCAGCCTTTGACGGCACCAATAACGATAAGGACGATCTTACACTGTCAGGTAATCCGAATAGCACAAATGTCGCGCAGCTGTTCAAACAGGTACAGCCAAGTGACAATGTCGCAAAAGGTTACTATCCCGGCCCTGGCACTAAAGATTCAGAGTGGGGATCTTCAGCAATTCCAACGGGACAGGTGAATGCCGCTGCGGAAAAGGCATACGCCGAGTTTAATGAACAAGCTGCCGCATGGGCGCAAAATAATCCCGGCCAGCCTATTACGACCATGGTGACAGCCTTTAGCCGCGGCGATGCATCGGCGGCGATCTTTTCCCAATTGGTCTACGAACGAGGCGTGACGGATACGAGCGGTAAGGTATTGGTACCGCCGGGCCAGATCGGTGTCTCCGCAGGCATCATTTTTGATCCGGTAGCGACTGGCGTCGGCGGCAATTTGGCATTTGCACCCAATGCAGGGAACATCACGGTAATACGGGCTAACGATGAATATCGCTCGCTGTTCCGCGCGTTAGACTATACCGGTGAGAACGGCATCAATACCGTATTCATGACTGGTAACCATTGCGACATTGGCGGTGGCTACGACAATGGGTTGGGAGCACTCACACTGGACGGCGCCACCAAATTTTTCAAAATCTCGGGTTTGGCCATCAATTCTGTCCCACCGGAACGTGTATTCAAACCCAGCGACGCCGCCCTTCATACCGAGGGTGTTGATGACTTTGGCCACAAGATCTGGGAAGAAGATGGTCAGGCAGATGATCTGAGCATTATTCCGGGAACGATACGCCAGGTCGACAAAAATATAACCGTCGCGCCCGGAACGGAAGTGGATAACAGTAGTGGCGGACAGACCATCAAATTTACTGACGCCAAAGGCAACACGACGATCGATGCGACCACGAGTGTAAGTGGCGGAGTCAAAGAAACCTTTACGCTAACGGATGCAAACGGCAAGGTTAAAGCCTCGTCTGAACGCATCGTGGATGCTAGCAAGACCACGATCACCGAGAATATTGATCAGGATGGTGATGGCAGCATCGACCAGACCAGCGTCATGATCGATTCCAACCACGATGGCAAGCCAGAGCGCGACGAAACCATAGTGAAGGCCGCCGACGGCAGCAAGTCAGACGACGTCAAAGACTTCAAGGCAGATGGCAGCCTGAAGGATGAAACCACGGCGCTGAGCGGTGCTGATGGCTACCTTGATCAGGTCGATCACTTCGACAGCAATAGCAAAGAAATCTTCCGCGAAAATTATGACAGGAGCGGCCGCGAAACATCCAAAGATCTGTTCAATGGAACTGGATTGGAAATCGAACGAGACAACTTTGATGTCGCCACCGGCAATGAAGTCAGCCATAGTATTTTTACCTATACTGGCACCACCAAGACCAGCTCGGAAGACTTCGGCGCCACCAACCTGCCAGTGGCATTGACAACCTACGACGCGAACGGCCACCGCACCACACTGGAAAACTTCAACAGCGCCGGGCTGGAAAGCTCGCTAGACACCTTCGATGTCAACGGTAACGAAATCAGCATCGCCAACTACGCCAAAGGTTTCTTTGGCAACGAAGAGACCAGCTACATCACCATGAACGCGAATGGCGTCACCACCGGCTACGAGCTGTTTAGCTACGGTTCCGAAGTCAGCATGATGCATTACGACGACCTCGGGCAAAAAACCACCTTTGACCAGATCACAGCCGGCGGCAGGACCATCGAAAGCTTTGGCAGCAATGGCCAGGAAAGCGGTTTGGCCACCTATAGCACGGCCGGTGTGGAAACCAGCTACGCTGCCTACAACAGCCTGGGCCAGGAACTCAGCCTGTCGTCCTTGAACGCCGCTGGCAAAGTCATCACGCTGGAAGAGTTCGACCCTAGCAGCCACCTGGACCTCGACATCAAACAGTTCAACGCCAACGGCGCTATGCTCAGCGTGGAAGGCTTCGATGCGGCCGGCAAGGAAAAGACCTTCGATACCTTCGATGCCGCCAGCGGCCAGGAACTGCTGCACGCGACCTACGCCACCGGCATTTTGGGGCTGAAGGAAGCAACCTTGAGCACACTGGACACCAATGGCGCTACCGTCACGCTGGAAACTTTCGACTTCATGGGCAGTGAAGTCAGCCTGGCGCATTTCGACACCACTGGTCACGAAACCAGCCTGGACGTGTGGAACGGTTACAAGACCGCCACCGAAACCTTCGATGCGGCCGGCCATGAATCTGGCTTGGTCAACTTCAATAGCGCCGGCCAGGAGATCAGCCACGGTCTGTTCAACAGCCTGGGCCAGGAAACCAGCCTGATCGGCGTTAACGCCAGCGGCCAGATGACCAGCGAGGAAGATTTCGCGCCGGCCACGCACATCGACGTCGATCTCAAACTGTTCAACAACGGCATGCTGGTCAGCATAGAAGGCTACAACTCGTCCGGTGTTGAAAATTCGCTGGCGACCTACGACACCAGCGGCAACGAAACCAGCTTCGCCACGTTTGGCGTCAACAATTTTGGCGCGGTGCAGGAAACCTCGCTGGCGACGCTGGATGCCAATGGCCATACCGTCCTGTTTGAGACCCTGACCTACGGCATGGAGGCCAGCCTGGCGCGCTACGACACCAGCGGTCATGAAACCAGCCTGGACGGATTCATCATGGGTACCAAGGCCACCTCTGAACTGTTCAGCTCAACCGGGGTCGAATCCGGTCTAATGACCTTCAATAACAATGTCGAAACCAGCTACGCCAGTTTCAACACCCTGGGCCAGGAAACCAGCCTCGACAATCTGACGCCAACCGGACAAGTCACCAGCCGGGAAGAATTCAATACGCAAACGCACATCCATACCGACATCGAAGCGTTCAACAGCAGTGGCGCCGAAGTCAGCTATGAGACCTTCGACACCAGCGGCATCGAAAATTCGATGACCACTTACAACCCCGATACGGGCAAAGTTGACACCGTGGCCAGCTTCATTCCCGGCTACAACCATTCAGCACAAGAAACCCAGCTGGTGAACCTGAATCCGGATGGATCGACATCGGCGTTGGAACTGTTCACCTATGGACTGGAAGCCAGCGTGGAGCACTTCGACCAGGGCCATGAAGTCAGCCTGGACTTGTACACCAGCGGCTACAAGTCGGCCACCGAGACCTTTAATGCCGGCGGTGTGGAAAACGGCCTGACCAACTACGATAGCGTTGGCGTTGAAATCGGGTATGGCGTGTTCAATCCATCCGGCCAGGAACTGAGCCTAATGGGCGTCACACCAGGCAATCCGAGCCAAGTCATTAACATCGAGGATTTCAATCCGGCCACCCACGTCGAAACCGACTTCAAGACCTTCGGCACCAACGGCATCATCACCAGCCTGGAGACGTTCAACAGCAGCGGCATTGAGAACTCCATGGCCCAGTTCGACGCCAACGGGGTCGAGACCACCCTTGCCAGCTATACGGCGGGCCTGGGCGGCAGCCTGACCGAGACCAGTCTGGCCACGTTGAACCCGGCCGGTTATACGACCAGCCTGGAGTCGTTCGCCTACGGCTCCGAAACCAGCATGGCCCATTACAACTCGGTGGGGCAGGAAACCAGCCTCGATCTGTTCAGCAGCGGCTACAAGAACGCGGTGGAAACCTTCAGCAGCAATGGCCTGGAAAACGGCCTGACCAACTACAACAGCGCCGGTATCGAAACCGGTTACGGCGTCTTCAACAGCGCTGGCCAGGAAACCAGTCTGATCGGCGTGAACGCGGCCGGCCAGATGATCAGCCAAGAAGACTTTGTTCCCGGCGGCCGCCTGGACCAGGACATCAAGCTGTACACCGATGGTACCTTGCGCAGCGTTGAAACTTTCACCGGCGGCGTCGAAAACTCGCTGGCCCTGTACGATGCCGGCGGCCACGAGCAAAGCCTTGCCACTTATGCTCCCGGCAATGGCGGCGTAGTACAGGAAAACTCGCTGACCAGCTTTGGCGCCAATGGCATTAGCGTCAGCTATGAAACCCTGACCTTCGGCCAGGAAGCCACCTTGGCGCACTATGATGACAACGGTCACGAAACCAGCCTGGATACCTTCATCATGGGCACCCAGAACGCCACCGAAACATTCGACGGCAACGGCACGGAATCGGGTTACATGACCTTTAACAATGGCGTGGAAACCAGCTATGGCACTTTCAATCCGGCTGGCCAGGAAACCAGCCTGGTATCGATCTCGCCGACCGGCCACATCAACACCATCGAAGATTTCAACCCGGCCAACCACCAGGAAACCGACCTTAAAACCTTCAATAGCGCCAACGTCGAGATCAACCTGGAAGGCTTCAGCAACGGTATCGAAAACGCGTTCATGACCTTCGATCCAACCACCGGACGCGAAACCAGTGCGGCCACCTTCGTGCCGGCCAACTGGGGGCCGCCGGTGGAAACCAGTCTGGCCACGCTGAACAGCGCCGGCGTCACCGTCAGTCTGGAGCAATGGGATAACAATGGCGCCGAAAGCAGCATGGCGATCTTTACCGATAGCGGCCAAAAGGTCAGCCTGGACACCTTCTATTTCGGCGACAAGACCTCGGTCACCTGGGACAGCCATGGCGTCGAAAACAGCCTGATTAAATACCAATCCGGCGTCGAGGTCAGCTACGGCAGCTTCAACAGTGCCGGCCAGGAAATCAGCCTGACTGGTGTCGACAAAAACCAGCAGACCATCAGCCGCGAAAACTTCAATCCGACCACGCAGACGCCGGTCGACCTGGAAACCTTCAGCAATGGCCTGGAAGTCAGCATGGAAGGCTTCAACAGCGCCGGCAAGGAAATTTCGCTGGCCACGTTCGATACCGGCGGACATGAAGTGACGCTGGCCACCTTTACGCCGGGTGCCGGCAACAGCGCCTCGGTGGAAGTCAGCCTGGCGACGCTGAACACGGCGGGTTACACCACCAGTCTGGAAACCTTCACCAGTGGCCAGGAAGCCAGCATGGCGCGCTTCGACGACCTGGGCCATGAAACCTCGCTGGACACCTACACCGGTGCCCTCAAAAACAGCACCGAGACATTTGGCGCCAACGGCCAGGAGTCGGGCCTGATCAACTACGGCTTTGGCGGACAGGAAACCAGCTACGGTCTGTTCAATGGCAATGGCCAGGAAACCGCCCTGGTATTTGTCGATGCGGGCGGCGTCACCACCAGCCGCGTCGATCTCAATCCTGCCACCCAGCAGCAAATCGATCTCAAGCTGTACACCGCCGGCATCGAGGTCAGCGAGGAAGATTTCAACGGCGCCGGCAAAGAGATTGCGCTGGCCACCTTTGACGCCAGCGGCCATGAGCTGACGCTGGCCACCTTTACGCCCGGCACCGGCAGCAGCGCTTCGGTCGAAACCAGCCTGGCCACGCTCAACACGGCCGGCTACACCATCGGCCTGGAGACCTTTGCCAACGGGATGGAAGCCGGCATGGAGCACTTCAGCGCGACCGGACAGGAGACGTCGTTAGAAACGTTTATGGGCGGCACCCGCGTCAGCAACGAGACTTTCGTCAATGGTTACGAATCGCGATTGGACAACTACAACTTCTCCGGCCAGGAAACCGGCTACAGTAGCTTCGACAGCTCAGGCCGCCAAGTGAGCGTAGTCACCCTGAATCCATCCAATGGGCAGATGCAGGCCCAGGCCGCTTTCAACACGGCGACGCAGAAGGAAACGTCACTGACGACGTATCTGAACGGCAGCGTGTCCAGCGTGGAGCTGTTCGATGGCAACGGCCTGGAGGCCAGTCTGGAAACCTTCGGCGCCAACGGCCAGGAAAGCAGCTTCGCTACCTTTGCCGCCAACGGCGCCAATGGGGTGAAGGAGGTGCTGCTGGCTAACTACAACAGCGCTGGCCAGCAAATCAATGTGCAGTTCATGAATGGCACGCAGGTTCTCGGCGAAGAGGACTTCAACCCGAGCACCCATGCCGAAACCAACGTCAGCGGCATCGTCAACATCAGCGGCAGCACGCTGGTGGTGGCTGCCAACACCACGGTAACCATCAATGGTTCCGGCAATACCATTACCGGCGCCGCTGGCGACAACATCACGGTGGGCGGCAATGCCGGCGGCACGGTCGACACGGTCAACCTGTCCGGCGCCGCGGTAACGGTAGAAGACAATTCGTTGGTCACGGTGAATGGCAGCAACGACGTCATCGGCATTGGCATCCATGACAAGCTGGGTGTCTACGGCGCAGGCGACACCGTCAATGCCGGCATCTACACTGGCGCCGGCGTCGGCGACAGCGTGACGGTGGGCGGCGGTGGCGCCCTCAGCACAACGCCAACCGACGTCATCAACATCAGCAACGCGGCCGTCTCCGTGATCGACAATTCGCGTGTCGACGTCAAGGGCTCCAATGACACAGTAGGTGCTGGCAACAATGACTACTTCGGTGTCTACGGCGGCAACAATACGATCACCGCCAACGCTGGCGATGCGGTCTGGGTTGGCATTGGTGCCAACAGTGTGCCAGCACCGGCCAGCAGTCTCACCGGCAGCAACCTCACCGTGACCGTGTCGGGCTTCTCCGAGGCGAAGGTGCACGGCAGCAGCGATCACCTGATCTTGGGCGTGACGGACAGCGTTCTGGTCGATGGCGGCGGCAACCTGGTTGACGCTGCTGGCAGTGACCGCGTCGAGTTACAAAACACCAATGGCGTGTTCGACAACGTGACTGGCTCGGCCAATGCACTGGGCGCCAGTGCCGCCAACGGGCAAATCGGCGGCATCTACATGGACGCCAATGTCCAGGCTTATGTGCACGGCAATTACGACGGCATCAGCATGGCCGCTGGCGCCAGCCTGGGTGCGTTTGGCGGTGGCAACCACATCGACGCGGTGGCCAACGACCTGGTAGTGGTGGACCAGACCGCCGGCGTGGTCGACACCATCGGCGCCGTCAACCTGCTCAATACCGGCGTTACCGCGCTGGGCCAGACGGCCGGCATCGTCCTCAATGCCAATTCCAGTGTCTCGCTCGACGGCGACAATGACTCGGTGCTGGAAAATGGCGGCAACCGCCTGAATGTCAGCGGCGGCTATGTGACGGTGGAGGCAAATGGCGACAAGGACTTGAATAACCTGTACGGCCTCAACGACATCACTAATGTACGCGGTGCCCATTCGGTCACCAACAACGAAGGTAATAGTGATAAGAGCAACGTCAGCGGTATCGACGACACCACCGATAACTACGGCAACAGCGACCAGACCCAGGTGACGGGGACCAAAGACCTGACTAATAATTTCGGCTCGAATACGTTCACCAATAATATCGGCGCCAATGAAGTGACGATGAATGAAAACGGGTCGGACACCAGCAACAATAACGGCATCGGCTCGAACCGCAATATCTCGGATTCAGAACTGCGCACTTACTGGGGTGATGGCGGCCCGGTCATGCCACAGGCGGAAAATCGCGGCTTGTTCTTCGGCGACAGCTTCTTGGATGTCATCGCCAATCTGCTCACCCACTACTTTGGTGCCGGCATGGCTGGCACGCCGGAGCAGGCGGCGGCCAAGGCGGCGCAAGACATGGATGCGATCGCCAAGCAGCAATGGAACAGCAACAACCAGCTTAGTGCTGGGGTGGCGCTGGCCGAGCTGCAGCAGATTCAAGCGGTCATCGCTACGGAACAAAACACGGCGCTGACCGGCACGCGCTGGAGTCAGCCGGTGGTGCGCTGGAGCGTGGCCGACCATGGTAGCGAATTCAGCAGCTATCTGGGCGCGGCGGCGATCCCAGCGGTACAACAGGCGTTCGATGCCTGGAGCGCGGCCACCGGCCTTCGCTTCGAGCAAGTGGCTGACGGCGAACAGGCCGATATCCGCATCGGCAACGGCAAGTTCGACACGGCTGGCACCGGCATGGTCGGCAATACCACGCTGGGCGGCTTGGCCGGCACCATGGACAGCGGCGTCATCGTGCAGGTCGAGGACAGTGCCGAAACGGCTCTGGTGGCGGGCAGCGGCGGCACGCTGGTGTATGCCGGCACGGATACCAGCTTGGAGCAGGTCTTGCTGCACGAAATCGGCCATGCGCTGGGCTTGGCTGACAATGCCGATGCCAGTTCAATCGAGTGCTATGCCCTCAGCGCCAGTAACCGCACGCTCAGCGACGCGGACGTGGCGGCGGTACGGGCGCTGTATGGCACTGGCCAGGCAGCCAACCCGGATGCCTTGATCCAGGCCATGGCAACCATGAGCCCGGCTGGCGCCGCGCATACCGGTGCACCGGCGGCCAACGACCCACTGGTGCAGCCTCTGCTGAGTGCAGGCTACGGCAGCCACAGCCTGCAAGCGTAAGTCGAATGTGCCTGGCCCGTTGCCCGGACCAGGCACGCAATAGCAAGAGAACGAGAATCACACATGGTAACCAGTACAGCAAGTGCAGCAGCCCCCCCACCCATTGACACCGGCCTGGCGTGCCTGCTGATGATGGCGGGCCTGCACGGCATCAGCGCCGATGCGGCAGCCCTGCAACACGAATTCGGCCTTGGCGCGCCATTGCGCGATGACGCCTTGTTATTGGCGGCGCGCAGCCTGGGCTTCTCCGCCAGCCAGCTGCGCCAGGATCCGGCACGGCTGGCGCAAGCGCCGCTGCCCGCCATCGCACGCGACCAGGAAGGACGCTATTTCATCCTGGCCAAATACCAACCCGCCACGCAGCCGGCGGAAGGCGCCGAACTGCGGCCGGCGCGGGTGCTGATCCAGCGGCCCGGTGAAGCGCCGCAGCTGCTGGCGGTCGATACGCTGTTGCAGGCGTGGACCGGTGAACTGGTGTTTTGCACCAGCAAAGCCAGCCATGCCGGCGATATGGCCCGCTTTGACTTCACCTGGTTCATTCCGGCAGTGGTCAAATACCGCCGGCTACTGGGGGAGGTCTTGCTGATTTCCCTGGTGCTGCAACTGATCGGCCTGGCCACGCCGCTGTTCTTCCAGGTCGTGATGGACAAGGTGCTGGTCAACCATGCGATGAAGACGCTGAATGTGATTGCCATCGGCCTGATCTGCGCTACCGTGTTCGAGGCGCTGCTGACCGCGATCCGTACCTATGTGTTTGCCCAGACCAGCAGTAAAATCGATGTCGAACTGGGCGCGCGCCTGTTCCGCCATCTGCTGAACCTGCCGTTAGCGTATTTCCAGGCGCGCCGCGTGGGCGACTCGGTGGCCCGCATCCGTGAACTGGAAAATATCCGCTCCTTCTTGACCGGCAATGCCATGACGCTGGTGCTGGACTTGCTGTTCTCGGTGGTTTTCCTCAGCGTGATGCTGTGCTACAGCGCCGCGCTGACCGGCATCGTGCTGGTCTCGATTCCGCTGTATCTGCTGTTATCGCTACTGCTGACGCCCATCCTGCGCGCGCGCCTGAACGACAAGTTCAACCGCAGCGCCGAAAACCAGTCCTTCTTGGTCGAAACCATCGGCGGCATCGACACCGTCAAGGCGCTGGCGGTCGAACCGCGCTGGCAGCAGAAATGGGAACGCCAGTTGGCTGGCTATGTGACAGCCGGATTGGGCGCCACCAACATTGCCACCGTCGCCAGCGGCGGCGTCACCCTGATCAGCAAGCTGGTGACGGCCGCCATCATGTGGTACGGCGCTGGCCTGGTGCTGGACGGCCGCCTCAGCGTAGGCGAACTGGTGGCCTTCAACATGCTGGCTGGCCAGGTCGCCACACCCATCCTGCGGCTGGCCCAGTTGTGGAACGATTTCCAGCAAGTGGGCATTTCGATGAGCCGTCTGGGCGACATCCTCAACGCCCGCACCGAGGTGGCCGGACAGAAAAGCCGCCTGCCGCGCCTGGCCGGTGCGATCGAATTCGACCAGGTGTCGTTCCGCTACCGGCCTGATGCGGCCGATGTAATCCGTCAGTTGAGCCTGACGATACGCCCCGGCGAAGTGATCGGTATCGTCGGCCGCTCGGGCTCGGGCAAAAGCACCTTGACCAAGCTGGTGCAACGGCTGTATGTGCCTGACCGCGGCCGCGTGCTGGTCGATGGCCATGACCTGGCCATCATCGACACTACCTCCTTGCGTCACCAGATCGGCGTGGTACTGCAGGAAAACACGCTATTTATGCGCAGCATCCGTGACAACATCGCAGTGGGCAATCCGGCGCTGCCGCTGGACGCCGTGATCGCGGCAGCGCGGCTGGCCGGCGCCCATGACTTTATCTGCGAACTGGCGGAAGGCTATGACACGCTGGTCGGCGAGCACGGCACCGGCCTGTCAGGCGGCCAGCGCCAGCGCATCGCCATCGCCCGTGCATTGATCGGCAATCCACGGGTACTGATTTTTGACGAGGCCACCAGCGCACTCGACTATGAATCGGAACGCATCATCCAGCAAAACATGCGGGCCATCTGCCAGGGCCGCACGGTGCTGATCATCGCCCACCGCCTGTCTGCGGTACGCGATGCCGACCGCATCGTCGTCATGGAGCGCGGCCAGATTGCGGAGAGCGGCAGCCACGAGGCGCTGTTGCAGAACGCGCAGGGCATCTACAGCCACCTATACCGGCTGCAGGCGGGACACGCCATGGCGTCGCAGGTGGCAGCATGAGCGGCTGGCATCGTGTGAGCGCCGCGATGGCGCTGCTGGGCCGCTATCGGCGTGTGCTGGGCTATAGCTGGCAACGCCGCGCCGAGTTGGACGGCAAGGGCCTGCGTCCCCAGGAAGCGGCCTTTTTGCCAGCTGCGCTGGCGCTGCAGGAGCAGCCGGTGTCGTCCACGGCGCGCCTCACGGCATGGCTGTTGACGCTGCTGGTTGCGCTGTTGCTGCTGTGGTCGGTGTTGGGCAAGGTCGATATCATCGTCAATGCCAACGGCAAAATCATTCCCAGCCAGCGCGTGAAAACCATCGCATCGGTGGATGTGGCCAGTGTGCGTGCGCTGCACGTGGTGGAAGGCCAGCAGGTGAAGGCGGGACAATTGCTGGTTGAACTGGACACCAGTGCCAGCGACGCCGAACATGACAAGGCGGCCAGCCAGCAGGGCGCGGCCATGCTGCAGGTCGAACGGGCCCGCGCCCTGATTGCGGCTATCGAGCAGGGCCATACGCCGCAGTTGCCTTTGCCGGCCGACGGGCCGGCGCGCGCGCAATGGCAGGCCGAGCAATTACATCTGGATGGCCAGTACCGGGATTACCAGGCACGGCTGGCACGCATCGATGGTGAAATTGCCCGCTGCCGCCAGGATCTGCCGCTGGCGACCCAACGCGCAAACGATTACCTCGTCCTGCTGGAGCAGCATGATGTGGCACGCCATGCCTGGCTGGACAAGGAACAGGCCAGGATCGACCTGAACGGCCAACTAAGCGACGCCCTGCACCAGCGCGCCGCGCTGCTGGCCGACACCCGGCGCGCCGCCTACGACCAGTTGAGCGAAGGCCTCAAGCTGGAGCAGGCGGCGCACCAGGACGCGCTGCGGGCGGGCGCCCACAGCCAGTTGCTGCGGCTGGTGGCCCCGGTTGATGGCACCGTCCAGCAACTGAACCTGCACACAGTGGGCGGCGTGGTGCCGGCGGCACAGCCCCTAATGGAAATCGTACCGGCGTCGCAGGCGCTGGAGGTCGAAGCCATGCTGGAGAACCGCGATGTCGGTTTCGTGCTGCCGGGCCAGCGTGCGGAAGTCAAAGTGGAAGCCTTCGATTACACCAAATACGGCACCGTCGGCGCCAGTGTGACCCAGGTATCGCGTGATGCCATCGCCGATGACAAGCGCGGGCTGCTGTACGCGGTCAAGATCATGCTGCAGCGGCCAAGTATTGCAGCCGCTGGCAGCGCCATGCCGCTGGCGCCAGGCATGGCTGTATCGGTCGAGGTCAAGACCGGCGAGCGGCGCATCATCGAGTATGTGCTGGCGCCACTGTTGCAACATCAACGGGAGGCTCTGCATGAACGCTAACCTGCGCGGCAAGGCGCTGGCAGCGTTGCCGCTGGCATTGATGCTGAGCGCGCCGGCCTGGGCGCAGCAAGGCAGCTGGCTCGACCGTCTCAGCGCTCCCCTCCCCGATCCGCTGCGTGTGCAGCCGCCCCAGCTGGCGCAGGGCGCCACGCTGCCGGGTGACGCCTCGCCCCTGGCCGCTGCGGAAGCCATGCCCGCCTCCCTGGACCGGGCCCTGTCGCTGGCCGATGCGGTCGATCTGGCGCTGTCCCACAAGCCTCAAGTCCAGTCGGCATGGGCCAGCATCAAGCTGCAGGCCAGTGCGCTGGGCGAGGCGCGTGCCGCCTATCTACCCACGGCGTCGGCCACCGTCAGCCGGCTCAATACGCATACCGCCTACGATCTGAACGGCATACCAGCCACCAGCAATGCCGCCCATACCATGTATGCGGCATTGAACTGGCGCCTGTTCGATTTCGGCACCCGTGCCGCCAACCGCCAGAGCGCCAACCAGCTGCTGGCTGCGGCGCTGGCACAGCATGAAGCCACCTTACAGCAAACCCTGGCCGCCACCATTCAGGCATATTTCGATGTCGAAAGCAGCCATGCGGCATGGCAGGCCAAGGAGCAGAGTGTGCTGCTGGCGCACCAGACGCTCGACAGCGCTCAGCGGCGCGAGCAGCGCGGCGCGGCCGCGCAGGGCGATACACTGCAGGCAGGCACCGCGCTGGCGCGCGCGCTGCTGGAACGCAACCGTAGCTGGTCGAGCTACCGCAAGGCCGTGGCGACGCTGGCTTATGCGATCGGCGTACCGGCCGAGAGCGAGCTCAGCGTGGCCGACGAGGAGGATGACGGCGCCGCCGGACTGGCCCCCACCGATCAGCGCAGCCTGGCCGACTGGATGCAGCAGGCGCGCGGCAGCCATCCGGCCATCCAGGCGGCACGGGCCAGCTGGCAGGCGGCGCAAAGCCGGGTTGGCGCCACCGTGGCAGAAGGCTTGCCGACGCTCGACCTGTCGCTGAACTATTATCGCAACGGCTATCCGGGCCAAGCACCATCGGCGCTGGGCCAGCGCGTCGCGACCCTAGGCTTGTCGATCAACGTGCCGCTATTCGACGGCTTCAGCCACAGTTACAAGGTCAGGGGCGCGCAAGCGCAAGCAGAACAGCGCGCCGCGGAACTGGACGAGGTAGAACACCAGGTATTGCTGGAAGTAGTGAAAGCCCATGCCGAGACGCGCGCTGCCCTGCAAAACCTGCAAGCTTCGCAGGATCTGCTAACCGCCGCACGCGATGCCCAGGCCAGCGCCCGGCGCCGCTACGAGCACGGGGCGGCCGACCTGATCGAACTGCTCAGCAGCCAGAATGCGCTGGCCGATGCGATACAGGAGCGGGTACGCTGCCTGGCCGAATGGCGCTCCGCCCGTTTACGCCTGCTGGCTGACGGCGGCGTGCTGGGACATGAGGCACTGCTCGCCGCGACACACCGGGGGCAGCTATGACACCAGCATTGGCGGCATCGCTGAAACAGGCGGCACAATGGCGGGCGCAAGGCCAGACCCAGCAAGCCCTGGCGCTCTGCTCGGCGCTGCTTGATACGCAGCCTGAGCTGGCTGAGGCATGGTTTGAGCAAGGCTTGCTGCTGGATAAGCTCAGACAGACTGAAGCAGCAATGGCCAGCTATGATCGGGTGATCGCACTACGCCCCGATTTCATCCCTGCCTATCTGAACCGGGGCAACGCGCTCAATACCCTGCGTCGCCCAGAGCAGGCGCTTGCCACCTACCTGCATGCACTCCGGCTGAAGGCGAACGCCCTGCCTTTGCTGGTCAACATAGGCGCCACCTTGCAGAAGCTGGGACGGTATCAGGAAGCGCTGCATGCCTACCAGCACGTGCTGCAGCTGCGCCCCGATCATGCGGATGCCCTATCTAACCGCGGCAACATCGAATTCATGCTGCAGCGCTACAGCCAGGCACTGGACAGCTATGCGCAAGCGCAGGCCTATCATCCCATGCACGTGGGCGCCAATTTTAACGAGAGCCTGTGCCAGCTATTGTTGGGCAACTTCGGACCAGGCTGGCAAAAGTATGAGTGGCGCTGGCATACCAGGCAGCTGGCCCACGGCAAGCGCCACATCCAGGCACCGCTGTGGCTGGGGTACGGCGACTTGCGTGGCAAAACCATTCTGCTGCACGCCGAGCAGGGATTTGGCGACACCATCCAGTTCTGCCGCTATGTCAGCTGGGTGGCTAGCCTGGGAGCGCAGGTGCTACTGGAGGTACAGGCGCCACTGCGGTCGCTGATGGCCCAGCTGCCCGGCGTACGGGCGATTTATGTCCGTGGGGAGGCGCTGCCGAAAGTGGACTGCCATTGTCCATTGATGAGCCTACCACTGGCGCATCGCACCCGTTTGGCCACGATACCGCCCTTGCCGGCCGGACTGCGCCCAACCCCACAGCAGCTGGCTGACTGGACACAACGGCTGGGCGCCAAATCGCTGCCCCGCATCGGCCTGGTATGTTCCGGCAGCACCGGCCATGTCGATGACCGCAACCGCTCCATTCCACTGGTACAGATGGCTCAGGCGCTGGCCGGTCCGGTGCAGCTGTTTTGTGTTCAAAAAGAGTTACGGCAAGACGATGCGGCACGCATAGCTGCCGGTGACATTGGTTTTTTCGGCCCGCAGTTAGGTGACTTCAGCGATACAGCAGCGCTACTGTTACACATGGACTTGGTGATTACTGTCGATACCGCGGTTGCCCACCTCGCCGCGACGCTGGGAAAACCCGTATGGATACTGCTGCCCTTCGTGCCAGACTGGCGCTGGCTGCTCCAGCGCAGCGACAGTCCATGGTATCCATCGGTACGATTGTTCCGCCAATCGGCTCCGGGTGACTGGCTGGGGCCGTTGCGCGAGGTTGCCGTCGAGTTTCACAAAAGTTGGCAAGCTGACGCTGCCGCCGCCCCGCCCGTGGCGGATTGACTTCGCACTGGAGCCCTCTCCTACCTAGAGTGACGACAATGCTCATCGGCGCAGTTTGAAAACAGTCCAGACTGCTCACAGCCCCCCCTGCCTATGATGCCGAAGTCACAGGCAATCGCGCCGCACGAAGCTCGGATCGATCAGCAATTCCGCGTATTCTGCAGTGTCGGCAAACTGTCTTGCGTCCACCGCGAGGCCGGATGCGAGGGCATCACGCACCCGTGAGGAAATGGCATATGCGCGCGCTCCTGGGTGCCGCCTTGAGGGATAAGCGAAACCGTGAACTTCCCCTTTGTATTCCTCGAGCATTTGATCAAGTTCGACGCCAAACCATTGACACCAGTCGTACTCGATATCGCGTTGCGCATCATAAATTCCCATTCGGCTGGCGGCGACACCGGACAGGTCGAACAGCCGCAGCGTCCGATCAAATGAGAGCGAGGGGATCAAGCCGCTTTCGGCGCCGTGGTCGAATGTAAAACACCCTGGCAAGATCGCCGGGTTCTTACAGAACCCCGCTTCCCACACCGCCGTATGCGTTTGATCGGCGGCGTATATCCAGTAGAAAGGGAAGCCTGTAGCCGTCTCAAAACTCAGGGGTGGACCGTAGCGGTAGGTTCTTGTCACCCGGTCCGGCCAGATTGACAGTGCATTCCAAGCCGCGCGTATCAACACCTGGCCGACGGGAACTTCAATGATGCGGGACGAGCGCTGCAGTGGTTGGATACAACATAGTTAGCCTATATGGTCGGCCACACTCCTGCGTTTGAACTCGGCCAGCTCGGCTACCCTGCGCGCACGCTCCTGTGCCGGCGCGCGCAACATAGCCGACTGGCTCGGGTGTATCGTCCGCCGCGTCGCAAATGGCAAGCCCGCCAGCACTTCCGCCGGGGCCAACGCATTCAACTCATCGGCTTCTATGACCCAGAAAGCATGGATTTCACTACTCGGCATGTCATCAAGGCGTTCAAGCACGGGCTGGATCAGTTCAGGCACCGGCGAGACAAACTGCCAAGCCGGAAACTCCTTGCCGATCGCGCGCCCCAGTGGTGTGACACAGTAAAACCGCTTACTATCTACCGCGCGATAAAACGATGCCTGGGAAAGCTCCACCCATCCCTGCCCGATGACTTCCGAGACCTTGAGTTTCGACACTGGCAGCACACTTGAGCTCCGGGCGGGGCGGCCATCTGTCCACCTGTCCGGGTCTACCCACGCTTGCTGAACGTCCGCAACGGCACGTTTGATTAAGTCAAGCACACGAGGGCCATCCGGGCCTTGTGCCAACGCAACCGCACGCTCAGTAACCAGTTGAGAGAACCGGTCGAGAACAGCACGATCATGCTGGGTCAGGGGGCGATCCGCAGGCTCAACGACATGCGCTTCAGAATGCAGTGTCATCTCGTGATCCTTAAGCAAATTGTGGTGGCGCAATAGCTGGATGGGTAGCCGTGAGCTGTCTTATTCGGCGCAATAGGCTGACCGGGTGTTGCGACGGGCGCAGCACGCGCGCAGCATGGAGCAAAAACACCTCCTCCAGGCCAGTGATGGTCTTTTTAATATGCAAAAGATAGCGCTGGTAGCCATCATCATCTGAATTGAACAGGTCCTCAAGCGAGAATTCCTTGGCACGATTCAACCCTGCCAATGCTTCAGTGAAGCGAAGGCGCGCCTCTTCAATCATCCCCAGCATTTGCGAATGCTGCTGATGCAGATTTTCAGCGGCGGTAACAGCATCCAAGATCTTGCGATAGCTGTCGTACGCATCAAGCATGCGCCCCCATTGAAGGGAGCGATCTGCAGCTGCATCAAGGAAATTAGTAGTCACAGGCGCCTCCAGGAACTCTTTGTGTGACGTAAGCTTAGCAGAGATTCTTAAAATTATCAAGATTATCGACATTCTCTAAACATTCCAAAGAAGTCGATGGCGGCGACATGGGCAAACGACCGACTGGACCGATCGCATGATCTGGCGGTTTGACCTTGCGCGATCCAAGATCGGCTGCAAGCGCAACGCATCGTTATCGTGCACCAGCGTCCACATTAGATCGGCCCACATTCGGAACGCACCGCGTGATTGTTGATACCGCCTGTTCATTTGCACTCAAAACTGACCTGGTAGCGTTAATCAGCCTTTTTGCTTGCGAGCTTGTGAAGGAGAGCTCAAGACCAAGTTGTATGGGTCATGCTACGGTACAAATCTATGCTTAAGTCAGGGTCATGTCTGCATGCAAATCAATAATAGACCCTGTCAGCGGAGAAAAATATTTTCTAAAATAGCTTGCTATTGAATCGCGCGCTATGTATAGTGTGTACATGGGCGCTGCAAACAGCGCAGACTGTAGTAAATTAGCAAGCTAGTTATACCGAACGGTAGATAGCACGCGATTGAATAGTCAACTAAACTTATGTTGTACTTAGATGTACCTCACTCACTGAAAGGAAATATCATGTCGATCGAAAAAGTCCTGTACACCGCACACGCAAAAACCACCGGCGGCCGCGAAGGCCAATCCGCTTCGTCGGACGGTCATCTGTCCGTGAAGCTGAGCACCCCGAAAGAACTGGGCGGCGGTGGCGGCGACGGCACCAACCCTGAACAGCTGTTCGCATCGGGCTACGCAGCTTGCTTCATCGGCGCCATGAAATTCGTCGGTGGCCGCGACAAGATCGCGGTGCCTGCAGACCTGTCGGTAGAGACCTCGGTCGGCATCGGCCCGATCCCAACCGGCTTCGGCATCGAAGTGGAACACAAAATCACGCTGCCAGGCCTGGACCGCGCTACCGCCGAAAAACTGGTGGCAGCCGCCCACATCGTCTGCCCTTACTCGAACGCCACCCGTGGCAACATCGACGTCAAGCTGACCATTCTGTAATCACATACAATCATTGCTTTGATCCCTAGCGAGAGAAGCAATGATTGAGTGGCACTGGCTGGCTTTTGACGATATCCCGCGCGCTGACTGGTACGAAGTACTGCGTCAGCGCCAGGCCGTTTTCATCCTCGAACAAACCTGTTTGTATCCCGACATCGACGGCGCCGATACGGTCTGCCATCACCTGCTGGGATGGCGCGAGATCGATGGCCAGCGCACGCTGGTGACTTACCTGCGCGTGGTACCGCCGGGCGTGAAATTCGACGAGATGTCGATAGGCCGTGTGCTGACCACGCAAGCCGGTCGCGGTTCCGGCGTTGGCCGCGAACTGCTGGCCAAGGCGATTCCTTTGGCTGAAAAACTGCATCCGGGCTGGGATATCCGCATCGGCGCGCAAGCGCATCTTGAAAAATTCTATGGCAGCTTTGGCTTCCAGACGGTGACCGATCCGTACGATGAAGATGGCATCATGCACATCGATATGGTGCGCGTTAAAACGTCAGGATAAAACGCGCGCCGGCGCCGACTGGGCGGGCGTAACGCACGGTGCCGCCGTTGCCGTGCACCAGATGGCGCACCATCGCCAGTCCGATTCCCCTGCCCTGTTTTTTAGTGCTGAAAAACGGCGTGAAGATGTGCGCGGCCAGTGCTTCCGGCACGCCCGGGCCGTTGTCCGACACTTCGATGCGCAGGCGGCCGCCCCGGCTCAGGCGCGCGCTTACTTGCGCTTCGGTGCCGGCTTCCGCTGCGTTCTTCAGTAGATTGATCAAGGCTTGTTCCAGCTGGCCGGGATCGATCATCACTTCCATTGACGCTGGTTCGACTGAGAAGGTGAGCCGGTTTTCCCATTGCGGTTGCAGCAGCGCTTTCAAACGTTCAAACAATTCTTCCAGCAGCACGCGCTGCGGTTGCGCTTGCGGTACGGTGGAGAGGCTGCGGTAGCTGCTCACAAAATCTACCAGACTGGCGGCGCGTCTTGCGATGGCGTCCAGCGCGGTGTTCAGGTCTGCGTGGATGTCTTGTGGTAGCTGCTCGCTGGCTTCTTCCAGCAGGCTGCAGGCAGTGCGCGAGAGCGAGGCCACTGGCGTGAGGGAGTTCATGATTTCGTGGGTCAGCACTTGCACCAGTTCGCGCCAGGCGTTGAGGGCTTCGGCTTCCAGTTCGCTTTCTACTGGCATCAGCGCGGCGAGGCGTTGCGCGGAGCCTTGCATGGTCAGGGCGGAGATGGCGACCAATGCGCGCTCGGCGCCGCGTTCGGTGTCGAAACTGATTAGTTGGCGTTGACCGGTGGCTTGTGCGGCCAGCAGCTGATGTAGCGATTGCGGTGCGATGGCGCGGCCCGGTGCAGTCAGACGGCGCGCGCTGGCGTTGAGTGCTGCGACTGCGCCTACACCGCTGGCGTTCTCAATGCGGAATAGCGCGATCGGCGAGTGCTCAAGGCGGGCCTCCAGCGCGAGCATGGCATCGGCTAGTTCGCGCGACGGCGCGGCATCAGGCGACGGCATCTCCATGTGCGGCATGCGTGGCGAAAGGCGGCGCAGGCATTGCCACAGCAGGCTTGCCGGTGCGATGGCGAGCAGCGCGCACAGGACGATGCGGCGCGGCTCCGGTATTGGCGACAAAATGTCAGCAGCGACGGATAGCGCCATCAGGCCGGCCGCGCCAGCCGCCACGCCCAGCTTGAGCGCGTGCTCAGATGCCATGCTTGCCCAGCTTGCGATACAAGGCCGCACGGCTGATGCCCAGCGTCTTGGCCGCGTGGCTGATATTGCCGTTGAACTGCACCAGCGTCGCCGCAATCGCCGCCCGTTCGATGGCGTCCAGCGTCAAGTCGCCGCCCGAACTGCTCGCCGGCGCGATCACCGGCGGCGCGAGAGTAATCGTGCTGACCGGTGCGATGGTGACTGCTGTGGCGATGCTGGTCGCTGCGAGGCCGAAGTCATTAATCGCGTATTCCATGCCTTGGCCAAGAATCACCGCCCTTTCGCACGCGTGGCGCAAGGCGCGCACATTGCCGGGCCAGTCGTGCCGCAACAGCGCATCCATCGCTGTCGCGGTCAGGTTACGTGATGGGCGTTCATACTGCGCCTCATACAGCTTCAGGTAATGCTGCACCAGCAGCGGCACATCTTCGCGCCGCTCGCGCAACGGCGGCACGCGGATCACAATCGTATTCAAGCGAAACAGCAAATCCGCCCTGAATACCGACGGATCAAACAAGCGCGCCTCTTCCAGATTGGTCGCGCTGATAATCCGCACATCGATCGACTCCGGCTTGTCCGCGCCTATCGGCGTGACCTCGCGCCGCTCCAGCGCCGTCAACAGCTTGGCCTGTGCCGCCAGCGGCATATTCCCGATTTCATCCAAAAACAGCGAGCCGCCGCGCGCAGCCTGGAAGCGCCCTGCCCTATCAGCCTTCGCATCCGTGAACGAACCTTTGCGGTGGCCGAACAACTCACTCTCAAAAGTCGACTCGGGCAGCGCGCCCATATCCACGGCCAGCATGGTTCCCGCTGCCCGCCGCGACGCCGCATGAATCGCCCGCGCCACCAGCTCCTTGCCGACGCCGTTCTCGCCGAGCACCATCACATTGGCCTCCGTCGGCGCCACGCTGGCAATCAAGGCCTTCAATTCCTGCATGGCGCGCGACTCGCCCATCAACTCCGGCGAACCAGCTGCACCACCGCGCACCGCCTCGCGCCGCGCCAACGCCTGATCCACCGCCGCGACCAGGCGCGCGTTATCCCACGGCTTGGTGATGAAATCCCCTGCGCCACGCTTGAGCGCTTCCACCGCCAGCGGCACATCGGCATACGCCGTCATCGCAATCACGGCCGGAGGATTCGACTGCGCACGCAATATATCCAACAGCGCCAAACCTTCGGCGCCGTTGATGCTGCCCGGCGTGAAGTTCAGATCCAGCAGCACCACATCCGGCACGCCGCGCGCCAGTAGCGCAGGCAAGCCCGCCGGATCGCTCAAGGTGGCGACCTGACCATAACGCCGCCGCAGCAGCAATTGCGCCGCAGTAGCGACATCGGCGTCATCATCGAGGATCAGGATATAGGCAGGCATGCGGCCATTCTAGCAGCCGTTCCAACGCTGTAAACGCCCACTTTCTGCAGCTGTTCGCATGCGGACAGCGCCCACTGTCCGGAAATGAACACTCACCACTGCAAAACCCCGCTTTTCGCTATGGCACAGCGTTTGCAGTAGAGCCTTCATGCACATCAAAAAAAATTTCAAGCCCGCTGCACCGCATGACGGCGCCACGATGGACGTGGTGATACCGCGCCGTCGCGGCAAACGCGTGGCCGTCATCGCCGCCGTGCTACTAACGCTGGCGGCAGCGTCCTACGCACTGTGGTTATGGATGCCGCGCGGCCTGCAAATCGACGGCACAGACCTGCGCACGGGCGTCGCCACGCGCGGCGTGTTTGTCGATGAAGTGATCGTGCGCGCCAGCGCCGAGCCGCTCAACTCCGTCATCCTCGATGCGGTGGAATCCGGCCGCGTGGAAGAAGTCTTCGCCACTGATGGCGCGACGGTGAAGAAAGGCCAACTGCTATTCCGCATCTCCAACCCGCAGCGCAATCTGGAACTGCTGGCGCGGCAATCGGAGCATGCGGTAAGCATCTTCAATCTCTCCAACCTGCGGGTGTCGCAGGAGGCCAGCGCCAGCGAGCACCAGCGCCGTTTGGACGACTTGCAATTCGCAGCGGAGCAAGCCGGCAAGCAGCATGCGCGCAACGTCAAGCTGGCGGCGCAAGGCTATATCTCCAGCGTGGCGCTGGAAGAATCGGTCGACCGCCTCGCCCAGCAGCAGCGCGCGCTGCGGCAGGAGCAGCAAGCAACAGCCGCTGAATCGCGCGTGCGTGATCACGCCGAGCAGCAGCTGGAAACCGCTATCCACGGCCTCAACTCCGGCCTGAAACTGGTGTCGGCCACCGTTGATGCACTGGCCGTGCGCGCGCCGGCTGATGGACGCCTGACCAACTTCCACCTGCAAGTGGGCGAATCCATCGCCACCGGAAAAAACATCGGGCGCATCGACGATCCGCTGCGCTTCAAACTCTCCGCCAGCGTGGACGAGTACTACCTGAACCGCATGGCCGTCGGTCGCCACGCCAGTGTGCAGCAGGATGGCCGCAGCTACGCCGCCGACATCAGCACCATTTACCCGCAGATCAAGCAAGGCCGCTTCACCGTCGAACTGGTGTTCACGCAAGGACAGCCGCCGGTACTGAATCCCGGCCAAAGCCTAGACGCGCGCATCACGCTGGGCGAACCGGCCAGCGCCCTGTTGCTGCCCAACGGCGCCTTCATCAACGACAGCGGCGGCACCTGGGTCTACGTGCTGGATGCAACGGGCCGCAACGCCGAACGCCGCACAGTGCGTATCGGTCGCCGTAGCAACAGCCAAGTCGAAATCCTGGCTGGCCTGGGCACCGGCGAAAAAGTGATCTTGTCCAGTTACGCGGCCTACGGAAATTCACCACGGCTGCAAATTACGCAGTAACCTTCCCACACCACCCAACAAAGGTACACGCACATGCTCAAACTTGTCGGCGTCAGCAAAATTCACCAAGCGGGAGAAATCCAGACCACGGCGCTGGACCGCGTCGATTTGCATATCGAGGCGGGCGAATACGTCGCCATCACCGGCCCTTCCGGCTGCGGCAAGTCGACCATGCTCGGCATCCTCGGTCTGCTGGATGTGCCGACGCGCGGCGAGTACTGGTTCGAAGGCCAGAACGTCGCTGGTTGGAGCGAGGCGCAGTTGAACAAGCTGCGGCGCGGCCGCATCGGCTTCATTTTCCAGAGCTTCAATCTGATCGAAGAACTGACCGTGTTTGAAAACGTCGAACTAGCGCTGGAGTACAACGGCACGCCCGCGCGTGAACGGCGCGAACGCGTGACGGCGATGCTGAATAAACTTGGCGTCGGCCACCGTGCCGGACATCGTCCGTCGCAGCTGTCCGGCGGCCAGCAGCAGCGCGTGGCGATTGCGCGCGCGCTGGTGTCTGGCCCCGCCGTGCTGCTGGCCGACGAACCGACCGGTAATCTCGACAGCGCGCACGGCGATGAAGTCATGCGCCTGCTCCGTCAGATCAACGCCGAAGGCACAACAGTGGTAATGGTCACCCACTCGCCCGACCACGCCGCGCAAGCCTCGCGCACCCTCAATCTGCTGGACGGCCGCGTGATGGTCGACGCGCTGCAGGCAGCGTGATGCTGCGCGATTTCCGCATTGGCTGGCGTTTGCTGCTGCGCCATCCGCTGCATACCGCTGTTGAATTGCTGGGCCTCGCGGCCGGCTTCGCGGTGTGCTTCGTGTTGCTGGCGTTTGTGCAGTACTCGTTCAGCTACGACCGCGATGTGCCGCAGCGTGAACAGGTGTACGTCATCAAGCATCGCCTGAACTTTATCGCGCAGCCGCAGTGGATGGAGTACACGCCGTTCGCCCTGCGCGACGTGGCTTTGCATAGCGGTGTGCCACTGCAAGCCAGCGCATGGTGGCCCAGCCAGGCGGCGCTGAACCGGGAGGGCGCGATACGCATGGTCGACATCACGGCGGTGGATCCGGCGTTTGAGCAGATCGCCGGACTGCACGCAATGGAAGGCGACCTGCATCAAGCACTGACGCGGCCCGACGGCATGGCGCTGACGCGGCAAACGGCACTGCAGTGGTTCGGCACGACCAACGCCTTGGGCCGCAGTGCCGTGGTCAACCAACAAACGCTGCAAGTACGCGCCATCCTGCCGGATCGCCCGTCCAACAGCACCCTGCCATTCGGCGCACTGGTCGGCGTTGGCAGCGCGCTGTGGACCGAACAGGAACGGCAGCAGGTGCTGTCCAACTGGACCGGCATCAACGGCCGCATTTACGTCAAGACCAGCGTGCCTCCGCAAACGCTGCAAGCCGCGCTGCAAAGCGTGATCGACACCTCGCCGTGGGACAGTTTCTCCACGCCGGAAATGAAAGCTGCGCTGGCCGAACGCAAGATGGTCGATGTGGCCCTTGGCTCGCTGGCCGATGCCTATTTCGACCGCAGCGTCGCCAACACCATGGGCGCCGGCCAGCGCGGCGACATGCGCATGGTGCTGGCGCTCGGCGCGGCGGGTTTATTGATTCTGCTGCTGGCAGTGGTCAACTACATCAACCTGGCGACGGTGCGGGCGGTACGCCGCCAGCGCGAGATCGCCGTGCGCCGCGTGATGGGCGCCACCACGCGTCAGTTGCTGCTGCAGTTCATGGCCGAAGCCATGCTGCTGTCGACCGCCGCCGCCGCACTGGGCGTGCTGCTGGCGTGGCTGCTGTTGCCGCTGGCGTCCGAGCTGTTGCAACGGCAGCTGGAAGGCATGTTCACACCGGCGACAGTTGCAGCCGGCCTGGCGTTCGGCGCGCTGGTCGGCGCGATGGCCGGACTGTATCCCGGCTGGCTGGCGCGCGGCGTCGACATGCGCGCCACACTGGCGCAGCGCAGCGGCGAAACACCCGGTAGCGCATGGCTGCGGCGCGCGCTGACGGCGGTGCAGTTCAGTGCCGCCATCGGCATGGGCAGCGTGGCGCTGGCGATACTGTGGCAGACGCAGTTTGCCGCCGAAGCACCGCCCGGCTTCGATCCATCGCCACTGCTGGTGATCGATATGCCCATCGGCCTTGACCAGCCACCCGCCCGCGCACTACGCGACGCGCTGGCGCAGCTGCCCGGCGTGGCCGCCGTCACCGACAGCGGCAACGTACCAGGCCGCAACGACCATACCGGCACGCGCGGCAGCCAGACCGTCAAGCACGTGGACGGCAGCAACGTGGCGATGCCAGTGCAATTTGCCGGCGTGGATTTCTTCAAGGTCTATGGCGTGCCAGCGCTGGCCGGCCGCACTTTCGACGCGCGCGAAGCACAGCCGGCGGCGGACGGTGATGAAAGCGTGGTGCTCAATCCGTCCGCAGTGCAAGCGCTGGGCTTTGCCTCCATCCAGCAGGCGGTGGGCCAGCGCATCAACGGCACGCAGCAGCGCGTGATCGGCGTGGTGCCGGACCTGCGCTGGGAAACGCTGCGCGATCCGGTACGGCCGCTGATGTACTTGCAGACGCGCGAAAGCGGCATGTTCACGCTACGCCTGAGCGGCACGCGCGCCGCTGTGGAACCAGCCATTGCCGCCGTCTGGCAGCACTACTTCCCGGCCCAGCCGGCGGTGATCCGCAGCGCTGGCAGCTACTACGCGCTGGCCTATGCCGACGATGTACGGCTGGCGCAACTGCTGGCCTGCGCCACGGCGGTGGTGCTGGTGCTGGCGGCGTTTGGCATCTACGTGCTGGCGGCGCACAGCGTGCAGCAGCGCGCGCGTGAGATCGTGCTGCGCAAGCTGCACGGCGCCGGCCGCACGGCCATTGCCGCATTGGTCGGACGGGAGTTTCTGCTGCTGGTTGCTGTTGCAGCCTTGATCGCGCTGCCGCCGGCGTGGCTGGCGATTGCACAATACCTTGCTCCGTTTGCCGAGCGCTCGCCGCTGGGTGCGTGGGCGCCGCCGGCGGCACTGGCTTTGGCGCTGCTGGTGGTGGCCGCAGCCACTGCGCGCCACACCTGGTCGGCCATGCGCATGGCGCCGGTGCAGGTGCTGCGGGCATAAAAAAAGGCAGCGTAAGCTGCCTTTTTTAGCTTACTTCATTCTCACTTCACAGTGAGCAGTTCGATATCGAAGACCAGCGTCGAGTTACTCGGAATCGTGGCGGTGCCAATATAGCCGTAGCCTTGGCTAGGCGGAATGACCACGGTACGCTTGCCGCCAACTTGCATGCCGGAGATGCCGATGCTGAAGCCGGTCACCACACCGGTACCCACCGTAACGGCCAGCGGCGTGCCGCCCACGTTGGTATCAAACTGGGTGCCTTTGTGATCAACGGCGTTAGCGTCGTAGAGCCAGCCGGTGTAGGTCACGGTGACCGCGCTACCAGCGTATGCGGTGGCGCCAGTGCCGACTTTGACATCGGTGTAGGTAGTGGTTGGCTGGTACACAGCCTTGCTCACATTCACCAGCGTGAAGTCGTACACCAGCGCCGAATTGCTCGGAATGGCTGGATAGGTGATGCCGTTGACGGCGATCTTGTCGCGCGAGGCGATGCCGTAAGCCATGTTAGCCGGCAGCACGGCGGTGCGCTTGCCGCCCGGTTGCATACCCAGCAGCGTCTGGTCCCAGCCTGCGGCCGGCAGCGACGCAGTCGGCAGCGCGCCCACGCCCACGGTGCCGGTCAGCGGCACGCCGCTGTCGATGGTGCTTTCTACTTTGTCGCCCTTGCCGTCGGTTTTGGTCGAGTCGTACAGGTAGCCCACATAATTGACGGTCACGGTATCGCCGGTCGCCGCCGTCAGGCCGCTGCCGACCACGGTGGTGGTCACTTTGTAGTCCGGCTGTGGCACCACCACAGCGGTAGGAGTCTTGGCGCCGCCGCCGCAGGCGGTCAGCACCGCTACGCAGGCAGCAGCGGCGATCAGTTGCAACTTCGATTTCATTATTTACCTTTGATGAGTATTCGTATTCGGTAGTCCCGGCGCAGAAGTTTAGCAGACCGCGCCACTTCCCCTCCGGGCACTACATTCAGTTACATTATTTTGTCTTCAAATTTCCACTTGCGTGCCAAGTTCAATCACGCGGTTCGGTGGAATCTGGTAGTAGTCGGCGGCGCCGCGCGCATTGCGCGACATGGCCACGAACAGGTGCTCGCGCCAGGTCGACATGCCGGAACCCGGGGTCGAGATCACGGTCTGGCGGGCGATGAAGAAGGAAGTCTCCATCATCTCGAACGGCAGGCCGAGGCACTCGCACAGCGCCAGCACGCGCGGGATGTCCGGTTCGTCCTTGAAGCCGTAGTAGATGTTGAGCTGGTAGCACTGGTGGCCCAGGTCCGTGACTTTGACCTGTTCAGCTTCCGTCACATACGGCTCTTCAATGATGTGCACCGTCAGGAACACCACGCGCTCGTGCAGCACTTTGTTGTGCGACAGATTGTGCAACAGCGCATGCGGCACGCCGTCACTCTCGCCACGCATGAAGATGGCGGTGCCGTAGACGCGCGTCGGCGGCGCTACGAACAGCGAGGACAGGAATTCTTCCAGCGGAATCGCGTGCTTTTGCAGGTTTTCAAACACCAGCTCGCGGCCGCGCTTCCAGGTCAGCATCACGATGAACAGCACGCCGCCCAGCAGCAGCGGGAACCAGCCGCCGTGGAACAGCTTCAGGGTGCTGGCCGAGAACAGCGCAACGTCGATGGCGATGAAGAAGCCGGTCGCGCCGAAGCACAGCGCCAGCGGCAGATGCCAGCGGTAGCGAATCACGAAGAAGGTCAGGAAGGTGGTGGCCAGCATGGTGGCCGTCACTGCGATACCGTAGGCGCCGGCCAGTTTGTCGGACGAACCGAAGCCTACCACGGCCAGCAGCACCACGATCATCTGCAGCCAGTTCACGGCCGGGATGTAGATCTGGCCGATTTCGCTGGCCGAAGTGTGCAGGATGCGCATGCGCGGCAGCAGGCCGAGGGCGATGGCTTGCTTGGTCATCGAGAAAGTGCCGGAAATGGTCGCTTGCGAAGCGATCACCGCCGCCATCGTCGACAGCACCACCAGCGGGTAGACGCTCCATGCACCCAGCTGCTGGAAGAAGGGATTGGAAATCGCGTCCGGACGCAGCAGCAGCAGCGCGCCCTGGCCGAGGTAGTTCAGCGCCAGCGCCGGGAACACGATCAGGAACCATGCGGCGCGGATCGGCTTTTTACCGAAGTGGCCCATGTCGGCGTACAGCGCCTCGGCGCCGGTGAGCGCCAGCACCACCGCACCCAGCGCGACGAAGGCGATCTTCTGGTTTTCGTACATGAAGTGCAGCGCATACCAGGGATTGAGCGCAGCCAGCACCCGCGGAGCTTCGACAATATTCACGATACCCATCGCCGCCAGCGCGGCAAACCAGATCACCATGATCGGGCCGAAGAAGCGGCCGATGCCGGCGGTACCGTGGCGCTGCATGGTGTACAGGATGATCAGCACGATGATGGTCAGCGGCACGATGTACTGTTCCAGTCCCGGCGTGGCCACTTCCAGACCTTCGATCGCGCCCAGTACGGAAATGGCCGGGGTGATCACGCTGTCGCCGTAGAACATGGTGGCGCCGAACACGCCGAGCAGCATCAGTGGATAGTGCCATTTCGGCGCGGCCTTGGTGACGGAATTCAGTGCCAGCGCCATCAGCGCCATGATGCCGCCCTCGCCGCGGTTGTCGGCGCGCAGCACCAGGCTCACATATTTGAGCGAGACGATGATGGTCAGCCCCCAGAAAATCAGGGAGATGATGCCCAGCAGGTTGCCCTCGTTCAGGGCCAGTCCATGCTCGGGATCAAAGACGGTTTTGAGGGTGTAGAGAGGGCTGGTACCGATGTCGCCATAGACAATGCCGACAGCCGCCAGCGTGAGTGCCGCGAGACTGCTTTTCTTGTGTTGCTCGGTCAAGATTGCACCTGTTGTTGTTTTGGTGCATTGCACAATAGGATAAGACTATGCAAAAGGCAAGGAGATTTTGGCATACGACGGCGTTCCAAATGGTCAATACCGAGAGTGTACGCCTCTGACCCTGAACTGCAAGATGAGGGATAATGGCAGACCTCCCCTCACTCGCGCAGCAGTCCCCATGAATTCAGGTATTTTCTATGCAACCACGGCGTTTCTCTGCTGGGGTTTGTTCCCGCTGTATTTCCACGCCATCGGGGAAGTGCCGCCGATGCAGATCCTGGCGCACCGCATGCTGTGGTCGCTGTTGTTCCTGGTGATCGTGTTGAGCGTGCGCCAGCAGTGGAAATGGCTGCCAAAGGTACTGCAACAGCCGCGCGTCCTGATGAGTTTTGTGGCCAGTGCACTGCTGCTGACGGCCAACTGGGGCGTGTACATCTGGTCGGTGAACAATGGCCATGTGATTGACGCCAGCCTGGGCTACTTCATCAATCCGCTGGTGAATGTGTTGCTGGGGCTGCTCGTGCTGAAGGAACACCTGCGCCGTGGCCAGTGGATCGCGATTGCGGTAGCGGCCGGTGGAGTGGCGTGGCTGACCTGGCAATCGGGCCAGTTGCCGTGGATTGCCTTAATTTTAGGCATGACCTTCGGCGGCTACGGCTTGCTGCGCAAAACGGCCGCGCTGGCGGCGCTGGAGGGCCTGTCGCTGGAAACCATGATTTTGTTCCCGCTGGCGCTGGTGTATGTGCTGTGGCTGAGCTTCCATGGCGAGAATACCTTCATCAACACGCCGCATAACAGCACGCGCTGGCTGCTGGCCGCCGCCGGCCCGATTACCGCCATCCCACTGCTGCTATTTGCGGCCGGCGCGCGCAAGATTCCGATGGCGGTGCTGGGGCTGATCCAGTACGTCTCGCCCACCATGCAGGCGCTGCTGGGCGTGTGGGTGTTCCATGAAGCCTTCACGGCCGACCGCATGATCGGCTTCCTGATCATCTGGGCGGCGCTGATCCTGTACGTGGCCGAGGGGCTGTGGGCCGGAAAACGTGCTAAATAGTGGGAAGATGGCGGGATTTATCGTATCCTGTCGTCCTTCCCTGCATTTCTACCTTCACTGAGATTCTCAATGGCAAATTACGTCTATACCATGAACCGCGTGGGCAAAATCGTCCCGCCCAAGCGCCAGATCCTGAAAGATATTTCGCTGTCCTTCTTCCCGGGCGCAAAGATCGGCGTGCTGGGCCTGAACGGCTCCGGTAAGTCGACCTTGCTGAAAATTATGGCCGGCATCGATACCGACATCCAGGGCGAAGCACGCCCAATGCCGGGCCTGAACATCGGCTACCTGCCGCAGGAACCGCAACTGGATCCGGAAAAAACCGTGCGCCAGGAAGTGGAATCGGGCCTGGGCGAAGCGTTTGAAGCGCAAGCCAAGCTGGACGCCGTGTACGCCGCCTACGCTGAAGAGGACGCGGACTTCGACGCGCTGGCCGCCGAACAAGCGCGCCTGGAAGCGATTATCTCGTCGTCCGACGGCGGCAACCTGAACCTGCAACTGGAAATGGCCGCCGACGCGCTGCGCCTGCCGCCGTGGGATGCCAAAGTCGGTATCCTGTCCGGTGGTGAGAAGCGCCGCGTGGCGCTGTGCAAACTGCTGCTGTCCAAGCCAGACATGCTGCTGCTCGACGAACCAACCAACCACCTGGATGCCGAGTCCGTCGAATGGCTAGAACAATTCCTGCTGCGCTTCCCAGGCACCGTGGTCGGTATCACCCACGATCGCTACTTCCTCGACAACGCTGCTGAGTGGATCCTGGAACTGGACCGTGGCCATGGCATTCCATGGAAGGGCAACTACTCGTCGTGGCTGGATCAGAAACAAGACCGCCTGAAGCAGGAAGAAGCTACCGAATCGGCGCGCCAGCGCGCGCTGCAAAAAGAATTGGAATGGTCGCGCCAGAATCCGAAAGCACGCCAGGCGAAATCGAAAGCCCGTCTGGCCCGCTTCAACGAGCTGAGCGAGTACGAATACCAGAAGCGCAACGAGACCCAGGAGATTTTCATCCCTGTGGCCGAGCGTCTGGGTAACGAAGTGATCGAGTTCAAGAACGTGTCGAAAGGCTTTGGCGACCGCCTGCTGCTGGACAACGTGTCGTTCACGATTCCGCCGGGCGCCATCGTCGGTATCATCGGCCCGAACGGCGCCGGTAAATCGACCCTGTTCAAAATGATCGCCGGTATCGACCAGCCGGACAGCGGTGAAGTAGTGATCGGCCAGACCGCGCGCATTTCGCTGGTGGACCAGAGCCGCGACGCGCTGGCTGACAGCAAGACCGTGTTTGAAGACGTGTCGGGCGGTGCGGACGTGCTGAGCGTTGGCCGCTTCGAAATGCCATCGCGCGCCTACCTGGGCCGCTTCAACTTCAAGGGCGGCGACCAGCAGAAGATCGTTGGCAATCTGTCCGGTGGTGAGCGCGGCCGCCTGCACCTGGCCAAGACCCTGCTCAAGGGCGGCAACGTCCTGCTGCTGGATGAACCGTCGAATGACCTGGACGTGGAAACCCTGCGCGCGCTGGAAGATGCGCTGCTGGAGTTCGCTGGTTCCGTGATGGTGATCTCGCACGATCGCTGGTTCCTGGACCGTATCGCCACCCACATCCTGGCATTCGAAGGCAACTCCCAAGTCACCTTCTTTGACGGTAACTACCAAGAGTACGAAGCCGACAAAAAGAAACGCCTGGGCGAAGAAGGCGCCAAACCAAAACGCATCCGCTACAAGCCGCTGACCAACTAATCAGCGCCAGTAATGAAAAAGCCCTCCCCCGCACTAAGCGGTTGGGAGGGCTTTTTTACGCTCTGCGCTTAGAAGTTGTAGCGCAGACCGGCGGTGATGGCGCCGGCTTTGCGGCCGACATCGATGTCGTTCTTGCCGTAGTTTTCGTACTCCAGCGAGACTTTCACGTTTTTGTTGATGGCGTACTCACCACCCACCGAAGCGTACAGCGCGGTTTTGTTATCGCTGCCGTTGACCGAGGCGATGCCCGAGGTGGTTACTTCATTGTGGTTGCGCGCCACGCCCAGCTTGCCGAAGACGGCGAAGTCTTTGGCGACTGGCCAGGTGCCTTTACCAGCAACGTAGTACGAGTGCGCATCCGTGTTCAGGCCGCCGGCAGCATTGCCCACGGTGTAGTTGTAGCTGCGCTTGCCGAAATCGGTGTAGCCCGCTTCCACTGCCCACGTCTGGTCGATATTGTAACCACCGTAGATTTTGCCGGCCGCCTTGGTGCCGCTGTGGTTGTCGCCACTGACGGCGCCTGCAGTGGCAGAATCGAAGTTATAACGGCTGCCCACCACGCCTGCACCGATGTAACCGGTGCCGGCCGCGTCTTGGGCGAAAGCTGCGGTGCCGCTCAGGGTGGCGGCGGTAGCGATGAGTGCGATGAGGGTCTTTTTCATGATGTTGGATCTTTCAGCATTGAGTTAATCAAGGGTCTTGCCTGGGATCGCAGTTTCTCTTGAATTGCGATGTGACCAAGATAGCACTCTGGTCAACCGCCGTCTCCGCCGATTTAGTAAGAAGTGTTACATCATGTAAGCCAAATTATAAGTGGCTTAAATTGACTTAAGCCGAACTTAAGAACCCTTTAAAAATCACCCCGAATTTCCCGGAAAGTCAGGTTGATGCGTGGTCCACGCGCGCTGCGCTCCTTGTTGATGCCATGCAGCCAGTGCTGCTGCAGCGCGCCCGCCATCAGCAGCAGACAGCCGTCGCCCAGCGCCAGCTTGACGGTCTTCGGCAGCGTGCGGTGTTTGAGGATGAAGGTGCGCGGCGCGCCAAAGCTAACTGAGGCGACGGCAGGCTCCGGCCCCAGCTCGCGCTCGTCGTCGGCGTGGAAGCCCATGCTGTCGCGCTCGTCGCGGTAGTAATTGAGCAGCACACTATTGAAGCGTCGCCCGGTTTCACGCTCAACTGCCTGTTTGATGTGCAGTTGCAGCGCGGTGAACGGCTGCGGATGGAAGGTCTTGCCGGAATAACGGTAGCTGGCCTCGCCATGCCAGGCCGACAAACGCGGCTGCATATGCAATTTGCCCCAGACCTGGATTTGTTCTTCGCGCCAGTCGGTCTCGACCAACAGGCGGCGCATGACTTCCTCCGGCGCCAGGTCCAGCGCCAGGCGCTGCTGGAACCACAGTTCGCCATCCTCTATCGGGATCGGCGTAAGGCGGGCGTCGTCGGCAAATAAGTCCATGCGCGGTATGATACCGGCACTACGCAATCAAGGAGTGACCTGCATGAAGAAACGCCAGTTCCTGGGCACGGCTGCGCTGGCCGGTTTGTCCGCCGCCATCGCCACGCCGGTCCAAGCCGCAGCAAGCGGCAACGGCCCTACGCTGCTGACCGTCACCGGCGCCATCGGCGTGGGCAATCGCGGCAAGCTGGATCCGGTGCGCGATCAGATGATGTACAAGCAGAAGCTCAGCTTTGACAAGGCCTACGGCTTCGACTTTGCTGCGCTGATAGCGCTGCCGGCGATCACCATCAAGCCGACGCTGGAATACGATGGCAAGCCGCACACGCTGCGCGGTCCGCTGCTGCTGGATGTGATGAAGGCGACTGGCGCCAAGCTCAACGACAACACCAGGCTGGTGCTGCGTGCCATTGATGCCTTTGCGGCGACCGTGACGGTGGCGCAAGCGAAGACGCAGCGCTACATCGTGGCCACCCATCTGGATGGCGCACCGATGGCGCTGGGCGGTTTGGGGCCGCTGTGGGCAGTGTACGATGCGGATAAAGTCCCCGAAATGGCGGCCAAACCAGTCTCCGACCGGTTCGGCCTATGCCCTTGGGGCCTGTATCACATCAGCGTGGATTAAGCGTAGGCTTCAGCCAAGCTCATCACGCGTGGCGTGATGGTAATGCCGACACCGTTGAACAGGGCGTTGATGGCAGCCATGTTCGACTCCAGCTCTTCCGCTTTCCAGCCTTCGAACAGGTCGGTGCCGGCTTTTTGGAAGTGCAGGTCCAGCACCTTGCCGCGGTCCTTGTGGGTGTAGCCGCCGCTATAGGTCTGTTTGAAACCCATACCGGTCAGTGCCGCCAGTACTTCGGCTGGCGGATTGTCCGGATCGGTGGCGATGAACACGCCGAAGGTTTTGCCAGGCGGCTTGGCAGCGACATCAACGTCGTAAATCCCAGGCGCTTTCGTTACGGTCGTACTTTTCAGAAATAACATGTTCTTACCCCTACTATCCAGATTTGGCGCCGGTTAAGCTTGCAGCTTGATTCTTGTAGAAAAGATTCCAAGAATCAAGCTTATTGCTAATTCAGAGGTTTGTCGACATATCGCTATACTTATTTTGTGAATTCGTAGCAATACAACTGCAAATCCATGCTCCAGGCAAAGGGTACATCTACTTAAAATATAGTTGTTAAGTAGTAATTTGCAAGGAGTTACGTACTTATAGGCGAATTCTGATGTTTTCTTTGTGCTAAGTCTGTGGTGGGACCGACAAGAGACCGATACAACGCTCCGGTCGCTTCGTCCCATGCAGTGACCGCCTGCTGCTGGCGCGCCACCGTCGCCATGTCGCCGCGCGCGATGGGGCCGCTCAGTGCGGCAGGGGCGCCGAGACGAAATACATTCGCCATCGACTCACTGGCCAGCGGCTGGGCCAGCTGGCGCGCGACCGGTTCCGGAATGCCGGCCGACTGGTAGGCACGCAGGGCGGCGTCCAGCACCGTCACCAGATAATTACTCGCAAACACCGCCGCTGCGTGGTACACGGTCTTGGCTGCAGCGTTGATCGGCACCGGCTGCGCGCCGATGGCCTGCAGCGCCGGCGCCAGCACCGCCAGCGCGCCCTCATCGCCTTCAATGCCGCAGAACGTACCTGAAAATTGAGCGGCCACCGCCGCCGGATCGGCAAAGCTGCGGATCGGATGCACGCTGGCGACCAGCGCGCCAGCATCACGCGCGGCTTGCAAGCGGTCCGACGCCAACGCGCCGCTGCAATGGAAAACGATGCTGCCTTGCAGCGGCACCGCTTGCGCCAAGGCCTCGCAGGCTGGCACGATCTGGTCATCACCCACGGCCAGCACGTGCACGGCAGCCGGCTGCAACTGCTCATAGCCAGTCACCACACTGCCGGCGCCGATAAACGCCACCGCCTGCTGTGCCGAGTCAGCCGAGCGGGTCAGCACTTGCTGGATGCGGAAACCGCCTTGCGCCGCCAACAAACGGCCCAGCACCCGGCCCACATGGCCGGCGCCGATTAAATTCACGCTAGATTCAATTACGTGCATGGGTCAGCTGGAAACTGTGTATGCCTTCAAATTCGGCTAACTCCGCCGATAATACTGACATCGTAGCGCCACTGCGCTTGCTCAGGGCGATGGCGACAAAGCGCCATTCCTGCATGCCGTTGTCGCAGCCTATCATCAGCGAGCCGCCGGCGATTTCATAGCCACGCTGCAACGCCATCGCCCTGAGCGCCGGTTCTTGCGGTTTATAGCCAGCCTTGAAGCGCATAGTGATGGCAATTGCGTGGCGCGACGGCAGCCAGGCTTCCACCCGGGTCAGGAAAATCATCGAGCTGGCGCACAACGCGGCCAAGCCCATCGCGCCCATATAAAAGCCCACGCCCACCATCACGCCGATCACCGACGACGCCCAGATCGAGGCCGCCGTGGTCAGGCCGCTGATGTTGAAGCCTTCGCGCATGATCACGCCGGCGCCAAGGAAGCCAATGCCAGTCACGATACCCTGGATGATGCGGGTGGGATCCGAATTCACCAGGTACTGCGACACATGGCCGCCGAACCAGTGCGCCGGATAGCCGCCGATCACCGTCAGCGCAGCGGAAGCCATACACACCAGGCCATAGGTGCGCATGCCGGCGGCGCGGCCGTGGTACGAACGTTCATAGCCGACCATCAAGCCCAGCGCCAAGGCCCCCAGCAAGTTCAGCAGGATCACTGCGTTGGTGGCGATCTCGGAATGCGACCAATAGGCTTGCAGGAATTCGATGGCGGGCATGAAGGGCTTTCTTATTTTTTGACCAGCTGCTTTTCGAAGGCAACATCCAGTTTGCTGACGCGCTTGGGCGCGGCCGGGGCGATGCTGTTGACGAAGGCGACAAAATCATCGAGCTCCAGCGGCGCGCATAGCGGTGGATTGCCGGCGCCGTCGCTGATGAAGAAGTGGCCGCTGCCGGTCACCGACATCGAGTATTTCTCGTTACCACTGCGGCGTTTCAGCCGGTCGACCGCCGAGGTGGCCCTGGTGGCGCGCGCGCTCATACGGCCTCCGTGCGGTTGTGCAGCCATGCCAGCGCATCGCCGGACAGCAGCGGCGCCAGGCGCTTGCGCACCGTCGCGTGGTACTCATTAAGCCAGCGTTTTTCTTCCTCACGCAGCAGCGCCGGTTCGATGCAGCGGGTGTCGATCGGGCACAGGGTCAGCGTTTCGAAGTTGAGGAAGTCGCCGAACTCGGTCTGGCCGGCGGCGCGGTTCAGCACCAGGTTCTCGATGCGGATACCCCAGCGGCCCGGGCGGTACAAACCCGGTTCGATCGAGGTGATCATGCCCGCCTCCATCGCCGTGTGCGCTTCCGGCATGGTGGATGGCGAAATCGACTGCGGACCTTCGTGCACGTTCAGGAAATAGCCGACGCCGTGGCCGGTGCCGTGACCAAAGTCCAGCCCCTCGGCCCACAGCGGCGCGCGGGCAATGGCATCCAGCATCGGCGACTTGGTCCCGCGCGGAAAGCGGACGGCGGACAAGGCGATCATGCCCTTCAGCACCAGCGTGAAATCGCGGCGGTGCTCGTCGGTAATGCGGCCGACCGCCACCACGCGGGTGATGTCGGTAGTGCCGCCCAGGTACTGGCCACCTGAGTCGATCAGCAGCAAGTTGTTGCCTTCGATGGTGGCGTGGCGCGCCTCGGTAGCGCGGTAGTGCATGATCGCGCCGTTGGGACCGAAGCCGGCGATAGTCGCAAAGCTCGGACTGATGAAGCCTGGGCGGCGCGCGCGGGCGGCGGTGATTTGCCTGTCGATTTCCACCTCGGTCAGCGGAGTGCGGTCTGGATTGGCCAGCGTTTGCTCCAGCCAGGTGAAGAATTCGCACAAGGCGGCGCCGTCCTGCTCCATAGTGGCGCGCACGTGAACAGCATCCTGCTCGCTCTTGCGCGACTTGGCCAGCGTGGTCGGATTAATCGCTTCGATGACTTTGACCTTGGCCGGTATCCACTGGCGGGTGCCGTAGGTAATGCGGCGCGGGTCGAGCAGCACGGTGGCGTCTGCCGGCAAGGCGGCCAGCGCAGCGGCGGCTGAGGCGTAGGGGGCAACGTCGATGCCTTCATCGGCCAGCGCGGTGCGCAGCTCGGGCGAGATTTTGCCGTCCGCCACATATAAAGTGGCGCGAGTGGCGGTGACCACGGCGTGCGACAGGAATATCGGATTGAAATTGACGTCGGCGCCGCGCAGGTTGAACAAGTAGGCGATGTCGTCCAGCGTCGAAATCAGGTGACGGTTGGCGCCGGCCTGCTGCATGGCGCCGCGCAGCTCGGCCAGCTTGCCGCTGCGGCTTTTCGACGCGTAAGGCGGCAAATGCTCGTAAATCGGCGCGGCCGGCAGCGCTGGACGGTCTTGCCAGACTTGCTCCAGCAGGTCGAGCTCGGTGCGCAGTTTGACGTCTTTGGCGTCCAGCGCGGTTTGCAGCAAGCGGGCGATGGCCAGGCCGAGCACGGCGCCATCCACTGCCAGCGTCTGGCCGGATTTCAGGTGGCTTGCCAGCCAGTCAACATATTGCACGCTGGCGCCGGAGGTCAGCTTCATCAGCTGGATGCCAGTTTCGGCCAATTGCTGTTCAGCTTGGGTCCAATAACGGGCATCGGTCCAGATGCCGGCAAACTCCGGCGTGATGATGAAAGTGCCGACCGAGCCGGTAAAACCGGATGCCCATTCGCGGCCTTGCCAGCGTTCCGGCAGATATTCGGAGAGGTGCGGATCGGCGGATGGAATCATCAGCGCATCGATTTGCTGCTGGCGCATCGCCGCCCGCAGCAGCGCCAGGCGTTCGGCGACTTGGGAAGGGTCTGGAGTATTCATAGGGGAAAGCTCAAAATATCTTGCCCCTATGATACCGCGATTACTTGATCTGCCGCTAAATAGCTGTTCGGGCGAATGATTTAATGGCTCAGCCTGTTGTGCAGACAACGTCCACCTATATTGCTCACGATCGCCTCATTCTGTCACAAAGGATTGCGCAATTTTTTCGAGACTGGCAGTTTGATTGGAATACAGCCTCACCATGCCGTGCGGCTAAAAATATATTGTCAGAACTAAATACTGCTGACAACGCTGAAGGCATAGATGGGCACGGTTCACATTTTCACATGCTCAGAGGACTAAAAAGACCTCGCCGTCTATTAAAGTAGATGGTAATTGGCGAATAATTTTTAATTTTAAATTGGCAATGCTTATGCTATTGATAGAAATGTATAATCCACCGATTCCTGGCGAGCTTATTAGAAAGTGTTTCTTAAGTCTAATAAGATGAGCCTCCATGAGTATTCTAAACAATTGGGTATGTCACGCTTAAAGAAGAGGCTTCGGCACGCGGCTTAGTGTGCCAAATTTTGGTGAGTTCGCGCCAATAATTGGCATGAATTGGCTTAAAAAATCGCGCTATGCCTTGTAGCGCCGTAATCATGACTCAGTAATTCCTGTTTTTTTTTAAAGCTGTAAAGCCTGATTCGCGCGCCAGCGCGAGGCCCAGGATAATAATCCTGGTTGTTCCTGCGAAATATGCACGATTTTATCCAAAATCGAATATAAATTCGAATGAAATAAGGACGCCAGACAGCGCGTTCCCACGTACTGTGATTTATTCGATCATTTCCAATAAACGTCGCTGCCCGCATAGGTGCGATACGACTATCGCGCAAAACCATCGTATCCTATTTAAGGACCTATTTCATTAAAACCGTACCCTTTTCCAAACCACCTTCCGGGGGTCTCACCGGCAAATGTCACGCTTTTACCATCGGAAGAGAAATCATTCATCTTCACTATGTCGCCTTTACGGCACACATAACTGCCCTTCCGCGCAATTGTTGTTGAAAAAGACAACAGGCTTTCTCGCGGCACGTTAATATCATCAAACAAAAAAAGAAACGCAACAGGAGACACTGGTGCAAACCGAATACGAGACTTTTCCTCGCCGCTTGCTCGCGCATGGTCAGGTAAGGCCCGGGAAACCCGCGTTTCGCGAAAAGTATCTGGGCATCTGGCAAAGCTGGACCTGGTCCCAGGTCAACGACGAAGTGCGCGCCCTCGCCGGCGGCTTGGCTGCGCTCGGCTTCCAGCGGGGCATGAATCTCGCCATCATCGGCGATAACCGCCCTCGCCTGTACTGGTCCATGCTGGCCGCGCAATGCCTGGGTGGCGTGCCGGTGCCGCTGTACCAGGATGCTCCCGCCGCCGACATGGCCTACGTGCTTGAAAACGCCGAAATCCACTTCGCCATCGTCGAAGACCAGGAACAGGTCGACAAGTTGCTCGAATTGCAATCGTCATATCCGCACCTGCGCCACATCGCTTACGACGATGAGCGCGGCATGCGCCACCATCGGCAGCAAGGTTTGCTGGCCTTCGCTCAGCTACAAGAGATGGGGCGCGCCTGGGACCGGGCCCATCCCGGTTTCTTCGAGGCCCAGCTTGCCGAAGGCCGGGCCGGCGACAACGCCATCATCCTGTACACCTCCGGCACCACCGGCAAACCCAAGGGCGTGTGCCAGACCCACGCCGCGCTGCTGGCGGCGGGCGAAGGCGGCGTTGGCTTCGAGAAGCTCACCGATGCGGAAGACATCCTCTCCTACCTGCCGATGGCATGGGTGGGCGACTGCCTGTTCTCCTTCGCCCAGGCAATGACCGCCGGCTTCACGGTCAACTGCCCGGAATCCGGCGAAACAGTCATGACCGACATGCGTGAAATCGGCCCTACTTATTACTTCGCCCCGCCGCGCGTGTTTGAAAACATGCTGACGACGGTGATGATCCGCATGGAAGACGCCGGCGCCATCAAGCGCCGCATGTTCCACCACTTCATGGCCGTGGCGCGCCGCTGTGGTGCTCAAATTTTAGACAATAAGCCGGTGCCGCTGGCCGACCGCCTGCGCTACGCCGTCGGCAAGGCACTGGTCTACGGGCCACTGAAAAATGTGCTGGGCATGTCGCGCATCCGCGTCGCTTACACGGCCGGCGCGGCGATCGGCCCTGATCTGTTCCGCTTTTATCGCTCGATTGGCGTCAATTTGAAGCAATTCTACGGATCGACCGAAACCTGCGCCTATATTTGCCTGCAGCCGGATGGCCAGATCAAGTTCGACAGCGTCGGCCTGCCGGCACCCGGCGTGGAGGTCAAACTGGCCGAAAACGGCGAAGTTCTCGTCAAATCGCCGACGTTAATGGATTGTTACTACAAGCGCCCGGACGCCACCGCTGAAGCGATCGATGAACACGGCTATTTCCACACCGGCGACGCCGGTGTGTTCGACCACGAAGGCCACTTGAAAATCATCGACCGCGCAGCCGACGTCGGCCGCATGAACAGCGGCGCCATCTTCGCGCCCAACTACATCGAGAACAAGCTGAAGTTCTTCCCCTTCATCAAAGAGGCAGTCGTATTTGGCCACCAGCGTGACGAGGTGTGCGCTTTCGTCAACATTGACATGGAAGCGGTCGGCAACTGGGCCGAGCGCCGCAGCATCGCTTATTCCGGCTACACCGACCTGGCAGCACATCCGCAGGTGTACGGGCTGGTGCGCGACTGCATCGAACAAGTCAACGCCGACCTCGCCGCCGAGCCTTCGATGGGCGACACCCAAGTCCACCGCTACCTGGTTTTGCACAAGGAACTCGATCCCGACGACGACGAGCTGACCCGCACGCGCAAAGTGCGCCGCAAGTTCATCGCTGAAAAATACGCGGTGCTGATTGCTGCACTCTACGAAGGCAAGACCTCGCAATACATCGAAACACAGGTCAAGTTTGAGGACGGCCGCAGCGGCGTGGTCGCAGCCGACCTGCAAATCGAACGCTGCAAGACCTACCCTGCCGTACAGGCAGCGGCATGACCGAGGACGTGCACATGCAAATGAACGAGCCAGAAGCCCACTTTGGCGCGGCGGGACGCAAAACCGGGCCAGTGATTCTCGACCTGAAAAATATCTCACTGTCCTTCGGCGGCGTGAAGGCGCTGACCGATATTTCCTTCGACGTGCGCCAACACGAAATCCGCGCCATCATCGGCCCGAACGGCGCCGGCAAAAGCTCCATGCTGAACGTGATCAACGGCGTGTATCGCCCACAGCAAGGGCAGATCGTCTACCAAGGCGAAGTGCGCAAGAATATGGATTGCCATGCCGCTGCCAAATCGGGCATCGCCCGCACCTTCCAGAACATCGCGCTGTTCAAGGGCATGACGGTATTGGACAACATCATGACCGGCCGTAACCTCAAGATGAAATCCAATTTCCTGATGCAGGCCCTGTACTGGGGACCGGCGCGGCGCGAGGAAATCGCCCATCGCATCAAGGCGGAGGAGATCATCGATTTTTTAGAAATTCAAGCCATCCGCAAAACGCCGGTGGGCCGCCTGCCCTACGGCCTGCAAAAGCGCGTGGAGCTGGGCCGTGCGCTGGCCGCCGAGCCGGAAATCCTGCTGCTGGACGAGCCGATGGCGGGCATGAATGTCGAAGAAAAGCAGGACATGTGCCGCTTCATCCTCGACGTGAACGATCAATTCGGCACCACCATCGTGCTGATCGAACATGACATGGGTGTGGTGATGGATATCTCGGACCGCGTGGTGGTGCTCGACTACGGCAAAAAAATCGGCGATGGCACGCCGGACGAAGTGCGCTGCAATCAGGACGTTATCAACGCATACCTGGGAGTAGGCTGCGCATGAATCTCAACTTTTTCTTCGAAGTGCTGATCGGTGGCCTGCTGTCCGGGGTGATGTACGCGCTGGTGGCAATTGGGTTTGTGCTGATCTACAAAGCCTCCGGCGTATTCAATTTTGCGCAAGGCGCGATGGTGTATTTCGCTGCGCTGACCTGCGTTGGCGTGATGGACAAGCTGGGTGTGTCGCTGTGGATCGCATTACCGATCACGGTGGCGGTGATGATTTTGCTCGGCCTGGCGATTGAGCGCGTGGTGCTGCGGCCCTTGGTCAATCAACCGGAGATCACGCTGTTCATGGCAACCATCGGATTGGCGTTTTTCATTGAAGGGCTGGCGCAGCTGGTGTTCGGCGCGCAGGTGCGCAAGCTGGAACTGCCGATTGAAGACGTGCCATCGCAGTACCTGATGGACAACTACAACATCCTGGTCTCGCAATTCGACATCATGGCAGCGCTGGTGTGCGGTTTGCTGGTTACGTCGCTAGCCTTGCTGTTCTCGAAAACCAAAGTAGGCCGCGCCTTGCGCGCCGTGGCAGACGACCATCAAGCCGCACTGGCGGTCGGCATTCCCTTGCAGCGCATCTGGGCCGTGCTATGGGCGGTGGCTGGCTTGGTGGCACTGGTGGCCGGCATGCTGTGGGGCGCGCGTAATGGCGTGCAGTTCGCGCTGACCTTCATCGCGTTGAAGGCGCTGCCGGTGCTGATCCTCGGCGGCTTCACTTCCATGCCGGGCGCGATTGTGGGCGGCCTGATTATCGGCGCTTCCGAAAAATTGGCCGAGGTGTATATCGGCCCGCTGGTCGGCGGCGGTATCGAGGGCTGGTTCCCTTACGTGCTGGCCTTGCTGTTCCTGCTGGTGCGGCCGGAAGGCCTGTTCGGCGAAAAAATCATCCGGAGGATCTGAGGCATGTTCTACCGCGAAGCAGGACAATTCAAAACCAGCTACCAGGCCGATGGCCAGATCTTCCCTATTTTGCAGGACCGCCTTGCGCTGCTGGTGCTGCTGGCCGTTGCCATTGTGGTGGTGCCGCTGGTGGCGTCGCCGTACGCGCTGTCCGCGATCCTGATTCCATTCCTGATTTTCTCGCTGGCCGCTTTGGGTCTCAATATTTTGACCGGCTACGCAGGCCAGCTATCGCTCGGTACCGCAGCCTTCATGGCGGTGGGCGCGTTCGCCTCGTACAACTTCATCCTGCGCATTCCCGGCTTGCCGGTGCTGGCGGCGTTTGTGCTGGGCGGCTTGAGTGCGGCGCTGGTCGGCATCGCGTTTGGCCTGCCATCGCTGCGCATACGGGGTTTTTATCTCGCCGCCGCCACGCTGGCCACGCAGTTCTTCGTGGTGTGGTGCCTGACCAAGATTCCCTACCTGACTAACTACAGCAGCTCCGGTGTGATTACCGCGCAGCCCATCGTCATCCTCGGCTACGCCTTCGATACGCCGAACCGCAAATACCTTCTGGTGCTGGCCGTAGTGGTCGTGATGGCGCTGCTGGCCAAGAATATGATCCGCTCCAACGTCGGCCGTTCGTGGATGGCCGTGCGCGACATGGACGTAGCGGCAGAAGTGATCGGCTTCCGCCTGATGCGCACCAAGCTGCTGGCGTTCGCCGTCAGCTCCTTCTATTGCGGCGTGGCCGGCGCGCTATATGCATATGCCTACCTCGGCACGGTGGAGCCGGAAGCGTACAACCTTGACCTGTCGTTCCGCATCCTGTTCATGATCATCATTGGTGGCGTGGGCTCAGTGCTGGGTTCTTTCCTCGGTGCGGCGTTTATCGTACTGCTGCCGGTGCTGTTGAATGTCCTTGCACATAGCCTTACGTTGCCGACCAGCGTCGCCTCCAACCTGGAGCTAATGGTGTTCGGCGCGCTGATTATTTTTTTCCTGATCGTCGAGCCTCACGGCCTTGCGCGCCTGTGGCAAATTGGTAAAGAGAAGTTGCGTCTGTGGCCGTTCCCCCATTAAAAAATCAGAGGAGACACACTATGAAACGCTTTGCAGCTATCGTCGCCGGAATCACGCTTGCCGCCAGCAGCGCTGCCATCGCGCAGCCTATGGAACAGTACATCGCCCTGCCCTCGTATCGCGTAGGCCCTTATGCGGCGGGCGGTTCTGGATTTTATGGCGGCATCATCGACTACTTCAATCTGGTGAATTTGTCGGGCGGCGTGAATGGCGTGAAGATTTCTTGGGAAGAGTGCGAGACTGAATACAACCCATCGCGCGGCGTGGAATGCTACGAGCGTTTAAAGACCAAAAACGGCGGCGCAACGCTGGTCGAACCTTTATCCACAGGCGTCGCTTACGGTATTCTGGATCGACTCGCCGTCGATAAAATTCCGATGACGATGATCGGCTACGGCCGCTCCGACGCCGCCAACGGCAAAGTTTTCCCCTATGTTTTCCCGCTGATTACCAGCTACTGGAATCAAGCTGCGGCCATGATCAAATACCTCGGCGACAAAGATGGTGGCATGGATAAGCTGAAGGGCAAGAAGATCGTGCACCTGTATCACGACTCGGCGTTCGGCAAGGAACCCTTGCCGGTGCTGGAGGCGTTGAGCAAGCAGTATGGCTTTGAACTGATCAAAATCCCCGTCACGCCGCCAGGCAGCGAGCAGCAATCGCAGTGGCTGCAAATTCGCCAGGCGCGTCCCGACCATGTGATCCTGTGGGGCTGGGGCTCGATGAATGCGGTCGCCATCAAAACCGCCCAGCGCAATGGCTTCCCACGCGAGAAAATCCTTGGCGTGTGGTGGGCCGGTTCGGAAGAAGATACTGTACCTACCGGCGATGCAGCCAAAGGCTATAGCGCGATGACCTTCAACACGCCAGGCAACTACCCGGTGATGGACGAGATCCGCAAAAAACTCTACGCCGATGGCAAAGGCAATCTAGCTGACGCATCGCGCATCGGCAGCGTGTATCACATGCGCGGCGTGAGCGCGGCCATCCTGTGGGTGGAGGCGATTCGCGCCGCGCAGGAGAAATTCGGCAAAGGCAAGCGCGTCACCGGCGAGCAGCTGCGCTGGGGCCTGGAAAATCTCAATGTGGACGAGGCACGCCTGAAAGCCGTCGGCGCATTCGGCATGCTGCCCAGGGTGAAGACCAGTTGTGACGATCATGAAGGCTCGGGTGCAGTGAAAGTTCAGCAGTGGGACGGCAAGAAGTGGAATGCCATCACGCCTAACTGGATCGTCGGCGACAAAGCCTTAACCCGCAAACTGCTGGAAGAAAGCTCCGCAGCCTACGCGGCCGAGAAAAAAATCACGCCGGCATGCCTGAAATGACGACTGCTCCATACCTGTCTGTGAATAACGTGGAAGTTATCTACGACCACGTTATCCTTGTGCTGAAAGGCGTGTCGCTGCAAGTCCCGCAGGGGAAGATCGTCGCCCTGCTGGGCGCCAACGGCGCGGGAAAATCGACCACGCTGAAAACCATCTCCACCCTGCTGCGCGGCGAACGCGGTGATGTCACCAAAGGCGAAGTACAGTTCAAGGGCGAACGCATCGACCATCTCACGCCGAATGAACTGGTCAAGCGCGGCCTGTCGCAAGTGATGGAAGGCCGCCACTGCTTCGGCCACCTGACCATCGAAGAAAACCTGCTGACAGGCGCCTACACCCGCAGCGATTCGCGTGCGGAGATCAAGCAGTCGTTGGAAAAGGTCTACCACTACTTCCCGCGCCTAAAAGAACGCCGCAGCAGCCAGGCAGGGTACACCTCCGGCGGCGAGCAGCAGATGTGCGCCATCGGCCGCGCGCTGATGGCCAAGCCTTCCATGATTTTGCTGGACGAGCCGTCCATGGGCATCGCCCCGCAAATCGTTGAAGAGATCTTCGGTATCGTCAAGGACTTGAACAGCAAGGAGAACGTGTCCTTCCTGTTGGCCGAGCAAAACACCAGCATCGCGCTGCGCTACGCGGACTTCGGCTACATCCTCGAAAACGGCCGCGTGGTGATGGAAGGCGCGGCGGCTGATTTGTCCTGCAACGAAGACGTGAAAGAGTTCTACCTCGGCGTCTCCGGCGCGGGCCGCAAGAGCTTCCGCGACATGAAATTTTACCGCCGCCGCAAGCGCTGGCTGGCATAAGGAACCGCATGAACCTCACCAAGGCCAAGGCCTACTGTCGCAAGCTGCCCGGCGCGACCGAAGACATCAAGTGGGAATCCAACCTGGTGTTCTCGATCGGCGATGTGGAAGTGGCCCAGCTGTTAAAACGCTCCTATGAACTGGTGTTCGCCAAACTGACCAAAAAGCTGCAACGCGAAATACAAGGAACATGAACATGGCCGATACTTTCGACAGCCTGGAAGCACGCCTGCCGGAGCAGCGCGAACGCGAACTGATGGCACGCCTGCCGCAGCTGGTGGCGCGCGCAAAAGCTGCGGCGGGATGGTCGCGCATCCTCAAGGACGTCAACGCCGCCGACATCAGCAGCCGCGCCGCGCTGGCCACGCTGCCGGTGACACGCAAATCCGACCTGCACGGACTGCAGGAGCAGCAAACGCCGTTCGGCGGCTTGAATACCACACCGGTGGGCCAGCTGGCGCGCGTCTACATGTCGCCCGGCCCGATCTTCGATCCGGAAGGACGCGGCGCCGACTGGTGGCGTTTCGCGCGGCCGCTGTATGCGTCAGGCGCGCGCGCCGGTGGGCTGCTGCAAAACTGCTTCTCTTATCACTTCACACCGGCTGCCTTCATGGTCGAAGGCGGCGCATCAAGGTTGGGCTGCGCCGTGATCCCGGCCGGTAGCGGCCAGACCGAAATGCAGGTGCAAGCCATCCACACGCTGCGGCCCGATACCTACGTCGGCACGCCGTCCTTCCTGAAGATCATCATCGAGAAGGCGCAGGAAATGGGCGTTGATATCGGCAGCGTCAAGCGCGCGCTGGTGAGCGCCGAAGCGCTGCCGGAATCGCTGCGTACCTGGTTTGCCGAGCATGGCGTGCCGCATGTGCTGCAGGTGTATGCCTCGGCCGATGTCGGCAGCATCGCTTACGAAACGTGGAGTGGAAACGCGCGCGACGCCGGCATGGTGCTGGATGAAGACGTGATTCTCGAAATCGTCCGTCCCGGCAGCGGCGAGCCGGTACCTGCGGGCGAAGTGGGCGAAGTGGTGCTCACCGTGTTCAACCCGGACTATCCGCTGATCCGCTTTGCCACCGGCGACCTGTCGGCCATCCTGACCGACGCGCCGTCGTCGTCCTGTGGCCGCACCAACACCCGCATCAAGGGCTGGCTGGGTCGCGCCGACCAGACCACCAAGGTACGCGGTATGTTCGTCCATCCGTCGCAGGTGCATGACATCGTGCGCCGCCATCCACAGATCGTAAAAGCGCGCCTTGTGGTATCGGGCCAGATTGCGCAGGAGGCGATGACGCTGCACTGTGAAGTCGCCGATCCGGCCAGCGCCATTGCAAACAACGGCGGCGCGGACATCGTCGAATCGATCCGCAAGCTCACCAAGCTACGCGGCGAGGTGCAGTTTGTTGCGGTAGGCAGCCTGCCCAACGACGGCAAAGTCATCGCCGATGTGCGCGACTACCAATAATTGGAGGATAATAACGGACTTCACATCCGTTTTTAATAAAAAGATCATGCAAGACTTCCACCACAACCGTGCCCGCGCCCTGCTTGAGAGCGCAGAAGAACTGTTCACCAAACAGGACGTCGACAATGCCGTTGCCGCGATGGCCGACACGCTGAACGCCCGCTACAACCAGCCGGAGGCCGAAGAGTTCCCGCTGGTATTGGGCGTGATGGGCGGCGCCGTGGTCTTCACCGGCAACCTGCTGCCGCAGCTGACCTTCCCGCTGGAATTCGACTACATCCATGTCAGCCGCTATGGCGATGAGGACAAGGGCGGCGAAGTGGTATGGAAAGTGGTGCCGCGCTCGAACGTTGCTGGCCGCACCGTGATCGTGCTGGACGACATCCTGGACGAAGGCGAAACGCTGGCCCACGTCAAACAGCGCCTGCTGGACATGGGTGCCAAGGAAGTGATCCTGGCCGTGTTTGCCGACAAGGCGATTGGTAAAGTGAAGCCGGTGACGGCGGACATCGTCGGCATCACCATCCCGAACCGCTTCGTGGTTGGTTTCGGCATGGACGCTTACGGCTACTGGCGCAATCTGCCGGGCCTGTGGGCGATCAACAATCCCGACGCGTCGTAATCAAGGCCGCAACTGGTAGGCGTCGATGAATGTGCGGACGCCTTCCGGATGCGCTTTCTTCCACGCCTCAAACTCGGCGCGCCACGATTCCTTGTATTGCAACAGCAGCAAGGCTGGCTCCAGCTGATCGGCCTTGGCCAGCATGTGCAGGGTCTTCAACGCCGGATCCTGCAAGGCACCGCCGCTTTTGGCCGATACCTCATCAACCGCTTTCATCGCTGTGCGCCATGCGGCTAACTCCTGCGCGAACGGCGCGGCCTTTTTATCCGCCAGCGCTTGCTGTGTCGCCAGCAGCAGCCATATCGCGCCATCCGGCTGCTTGCTCCCGTCCGGCGAATTCAGGGATGGATCCATGGTGATGTTCAACTGGCGTGTGACCGGATCCAGCTCGCCTTTGGCCTTGCGCACCAGATTCAGCGGCGTCAATGGAAAGCCGCTGTTGGTGCGCAGCTGATTAAGCTTGACCCAGTTCGGCATCTGGCTTGGCTGCGCGGCGATGCCGTTCATCAGCGCACCTTCGGCCGGGCCGGGCTTGTCCTGCGAGACCAGCGCGTCGGCCAGGAAGCGCCAGCCCTGCGAATTGAGCGGCTCGGCCTCGACACCCTTGCGGAAGCGCTGCTCGGCCTCGGCGTATTTTTTCTGGAAGTAGAAACAGTCGCCGGCGTAAATCCACGCCACTGAATATTTTGGATCGAGTGCGGCGGCGCGCTCGTAATGCGCCAGCGCTTCGTCCAGCTTGCGCTGGGTGAACAGCAGCTCACCCTCGTGTAGCGCGGCCGCCGCTTCGGGCGTGGGCTCATGCAGCGGCAGTGGTTTGTCGTCGCTCAGCTCGCGCAGCACTTCCATCGCCACAACATCGCCGGCATGCTTTTGCAGCGCCTGCCGCGCCAGACCTTCCGATTGCTGCCGCAACTTGGCGGCATCGTCGCCCTGCGCCTGCTGCGACATGCGCAACAACATGCCGGCAATGCTCGACACCGGCAGGGATGAAGCCGGATCCGCCTGCGACGCTGCCGAGAACTTCTCAAACGCTTCCTTGTACTTGCCCTGCGCCTGGAAATGATGCCCTTGCTGAATCAACGCGTCAGCCTCGGCGTTGACCGGCACCAGTCCCTGCGCACTGCTTACTGCACATGCCAGCGCCAGCATCAGCGCAATGAATTTTTTCATGATCCGGCCAGGTTGTTTTCAGATCCTACATCTTATCTGAAATACAACCACCTGGTTAGAGGGCCAGGCGGGCGCGGGCGGCGTCGTATTCGCGTTTCAGGCGTTCGACCATTTCGCCGGCCGATGGGATGTCGTCCATCAGGCCCACGCCTTGGCCTGCGCCCCAGATGTCGCGCCAGGCTTTGGCGCTGCTGGAACCGAAGTTCATGGCGGTCTTGTCGGCAGTCGGCAGCGCGTCCGGATCGAGGCCGGCGGCGACGATGGATTTTTTCAGGTAGTTGCCGTGCACGCCGGTGAACAGGTTGGAGTAGATAATGTCGGCTGCGGTCGATTCGACGATGGCTTCACGGTAGCCGTCGCTGACGTTGGACTCCTTGGTCGCCAGCCAGCGCGAGCCGATGTACGCGAAGTCCGCGCCCATGGCCTGTGCCGCCAGGATCGCATCGCCGGTCGCAATCGAACCGGACAAGGCGATCGGGCCCTTGAAGAACTTGCGCACTTCACCCACCAGAGCGAACGGCGACAAGGTGCCGGCATGGCCGCCAGCGCCGCTGGCCACCAGGATCAGGCCGTCTACGCCCGCTTCCAGGGCTTTTTCGGCGTGACGGATCGACACGATATCGTGCATCACAATGCCGCCGTAGCTGTGGATCGCGTCCAGCATTTCTTTCGGCGGCGCGCGCAGCGAGGAGATGATGATCGGGATCTGGTGCTTTACGCACACTTCCACGTCATGCGCCAGGCGGTCGTTCGACTGGTGCACGATCTGGTTGACGGCGATTGGGCCAACGCGCTTGTCTGGATTGGCGGCCTGGAATTCAGCCAGTTCTTTTTGCAGGTCGGTCAGCCACACATCCAGCAGTTCGGCTGGACGGGCGTTCAGTGCCGGGAAGGAGCCGACGATGCCGGCCTTGCATTGTGCTGCCACCAGCGCCGGACCGCTGGCAATGAACATCGGGGAAGCGATGACTGGGAGGGAGAGATTTTGCAACACTGCAGGCAGGGTCATGGCGGGCTCGCTGGGGTGAGTTAATCGGTCCAAACGATTATAGATCGAAAATAGTACGACCGTGCAGAAACTAGGGAGCTTACTCTACTTTATTCATTAAGTAAGTACTCACCCTCAACACGCGCCGCAACACCACGTACCAGCTGGGCCACTGCCCACTTGCCTAAGTCCTCCGGTGTCTGCTTGAGAAAGTTGGTATTGGCGGCGGCGAACACCGGCATCGAGGTCAGCAGCACCGGCACATCAGCCAGCGGAATGCGCTGACGCTCCAGCAGCAGGAACTTGAGCAGCACTTTCAAGGCATTCTGCGCATTGCGCACCGGATCGGCGGCCAGGTACTCCAGCCGCGAGCGCGCGCGCGCCACAGCGCCGGCCACATCGGTGAACGGTGCGCCATGGCCGGGGATGACCACTTTGACGTCCAGCCCGGCGATCAGGTCCAGCGTGGCGCGCTCCTCGGCGAAGCCGGATTTTCCATCCAGTTCAGGGAAGATCACGCCAAAGCCGTTTTCCCACAGCGCGTCGGCCGAGGCCAGCACTTTTTCTTGCGGACAATAGAAGATCAACGAATGCGGATCGTGGCCAGGCGCGGCCAGGGCTTGCCATTCCATGTCGGCCAGTTGCAGCACATCGCCGGGAGCGATGGTGGCGTCGAAGGTGAAGCGGTCGCAGCGCTGGCCGGTGGCCTTGAAACTCAGCGCTTCCACATCCCAGTGGCGCACTTTTTCCGCTTCCGCCACGGGAATCGAGGTCTTGCAGCCATAGTGTGCCTGCAGGATGGCGTTGCCGCCGCAGTGGTCGGAATGCAGGTGGGTGTTGATGATCTGGTCGAGATGGCGGCCATGCAGCGCGTGGCGCACCAGTTCCAGCGTTTGCGGCGCGTGGCTCAGGTAGCCGGTATCGATAATGGCCGTATCGTGGCGGCCCAGCAGCATGATGTTGTTGGACGAGAGCCAACCACGCTCAAAAACCTGTATCGAATCCGGCAGTGCGTTCATTCTTCCTCGTCGAAATGGACAGTGAGGCGCCGCTGCGGCAATTCTGCCCAGACGGCGCGTTTAAAATCATCGTCGGCTTTGCCCCACGCGACGATCTCGGGAATGGTGCGCAAACACCCCATGCAATAGCGGCGGTCGCTATCCATTTTGCACAGGCTCACGCACGGCGAGGGGACGGGGGACGGGATTATGTTGGTTACTTCACTCATGGCGCCATTATGCCGTGAAGCCGCTTGACTTGGGGAAGCGGCGGCGTAGACTACCATCCATATAGATGGCGATTAGATGGAGACTCAATGGCCAAGCAAGAAATAAAGCTGAAGACCGCCGACTCGGAAAAAATCACCATCAATCTCGGCCCCGTCGACCTGGGGCAGATTGACCTGTTGGTGCAGGAAGGATTTTATTCCAACCGCACCGACCTGATCCGAACGGCGATCCGCAACCAGCTGAACCAGCACGCCGAGGTGGTCAGGCAGACCGTGGCGCGCAAGAGCCTGGTACTGGGCATGCAGCATTACTCCCGCGCCGACCTGGAAGCGATCCAGGCGGCCGGCGAGCGGCTGCAGATCCAGGTACTGGGCCTGGCCAGCATAGCCAGCGACGTTTCAGTCGAACTGGCGCTGGCGACTATCGAATCAATTTTTGTACTCGGCTCGCTGCACGCCAGCGCTGTTCTCAAGACGGCACTGGCGCCACGCATCCATTAAGGAGTGCCATGAAACTCAATTTTCTCACCCAAATGCGCGAAGCGGCGCAACAGTTAATCAACAAGGGCATCCCTTTGCAACGTAAGGCCGAACGGCCGGCCATGCGCGATATTAATTCGCCGCCGCCCAGTGCCGCGCCACATGCGCCGGAACCGGCGCCCGCCCCGCTGCAAACACCGAATCCGGCCACCCATCCGGCCGAATACGCGCAAGACATCCTCAACCGCATGGGCATCAGTCTGGATTTTCAGGCGAATCTGGACCGCGCCATCGATTTCGGTTCGCTGCTGCACCCGACGCCGGCACAGCCCATCACGGAAGGAGCACAATTTATTAGCGGCAGCTACACCAACCATGCCGGCACGCGGAATTACAAGCTGTACATTCCGGCCAACTATCACGGCCAGGCCATGCCACTGCTGGTGATGCTGCACGGCTGCACGCAGAATCCCGACGACTTCGCGGCCGGCACACAGATGAACCAGCTGGCCGAGGAAATGGGCTGCTTCGTGGTCTATCCGGAACAGAATGCGCAGGCCAATCACTCCAAGTGTTGGAACTGGTTCAGCGCCATCGACCAGCAACGCGGGCAAGGTGAGCCGTCCATCCTTGCCGGGATCGCGCAGCAGATTATCGAAGAGTATCCGGTCAACGAGCGGCAGGTATACGTAGCTGGCTTGTCGGCGGGCGGCGCGATGGCGGTGATTGTCGGCACCCTGTATCCGGAATTGTTTGCGGCGGTGGGCGTACATTCGGGCTTGCCGTTTGCATCGGCGCAGGACTTGCCGTCAGCGCTGACGGCGATGAAGCGCGGCGTGCATAGCGCGGCCAAGGCGGGCAATCCTGCACAGCCGATCATCGTGTTTCATGGCGACAGCGATACCACGGTGCATCCGGTGAATGGCGAGCAGGTGATGGCGCAGCGGCTGCGCCATCATCGCGGCGCGCGGCCGTCGGTGCAGTCGGGCGCGGTGCCGGATGGCCATAGCTACACGCAAACCACGCATCTCAAGCCGGACGGCACGCCGCTGGGAGAACACTGGGTGGTGCACGGCGCCGGCCACGCCTGGTCAGGCGGCAGCGCCTCCGGCAGCTACACCGACGCCAAAGGCCCGGACGCCAGCCGCGAAATGCTGCGCTTTTTCCGCACGGTGAGTTAATTAGTTTGTGGCCCAGCGCACCACAATGCCGAGCAGTGCGGCAAAGTTAGTCACTGTGAATCCAACCATCCAGTAGTACACACGGTCTATCCGGGTGGTGATACGGGCATCAAGGCTGTCCATCCGCTCGATGGTGTAGCGTTGAACGTAATCGATCTTCTCATTTACGCCAGCGATCTGCTTGTCGATGTGCGTGCGCAAGGCATCCAGCTGCGCCAGCATGGCCAGATGGTTTTGTTCCTGCGTACGTTGCAAGGACTCTTGTGTACGTTGCAAGGACTCTTGTGTACGCTGCAAAGAAATTAGAGCGCTGGTGACGTTATCCATTTGGGTCTCCAGCCGCACGATGCGGACGATGTGGGTATCGTCTGCCGCGCCACTTTGATTGTCAAGCGAAGTCGGGTTCATTTGCGCGCTCCCAGTGAGGGTTATGCGCCATTGTCCAGCGCCGGTTTCGGCGGCGTTTGAGTTTGCTCAATGATGTGCTGCTTCAGGCAGTCCGGGCACCAGCAGCTGGCGCCGGGGACGGACGGGACGGCAACCGCAGGCGGCAAATAGGTGCACCAGCAGGGCTGCGCCGGCGCCGCTGGGTCGGCGTCCGTCATGGCGCAGGAGAAATGCGCGCCGCAGCGCGAACAGGTACTCATGTTATTTCCAAGGCAATCATCACCTCCCAGCGTACCGCAGCGCCCAAGAAATTACCACCAGATGGCCCTATAATGCGTACTTGACGCGCAACTGGCTGTAAAATTGCGCCCAAAATTCTTCTTACCGGACTCGCCATGACCCAACTGACCAACCTGAACTTAGGCATGAATGACGATTTGACCGCGGTCTCCCCGCAGATCAAGGCGCAGATTCTGGCTGAGGCCCTCCCTTACATCCGCAATTACCACGGCAAAACCATCGTCATCAAATACGGCGGCAACGCCATGACCGAAGACCGCCTGAAGCACGGCTTCGCGCGCGATGTCATTTTGCTCAAGCTGGTGGGCATGAATCCAGTGGTAGTGCACGGCGGCGGTCCGCAGATCGACAACGCCCTGAAAAAAATCGGCAAGCAAGGCACTTTCGTGCAGGGCATGCGTATCACCGACGAAGAAACGATGGAAGTGGTGGAATGGGTGCTGGGCGGCGAAGTCCAGCAAGACATCGTGATGTTGATTAACCACTACGGCGGCCAGGCAGTCGGCCTGACCGGCAAGGACGGCGGCCTGATCCGCGCTCGCAAGATGGCCATGCCGGACAAGGAAAATCCAGGCCAGACCCTGGACATCGGCTTCGTCGGCGAAATCGAAGCGATCAACCCAGCGGTGGTGAAAGCCCTGCAGGACGACGCCTTCATCCCGATCATCTCGCCGATCGGCTTCGGCCAAGACGGCCAGGCCTACAACATCAACGCTGACGTGGTGGCCGGCAAGATCGCCGAAATCCTGAAAGCTGAAAAGCTGATCATGATGACCAACATCGCCGGCGTGCAAGACAAGCAAGGCAACCTGGTCACCGACCTGTCGGCACGCGAGATCGACGAGATGTTCGCCGATGGCACCATTTCGGGCGGTATGCTGCCTAAAATTTCATCAGCCCTGGACGCTGCCAAGTCGGGCGTGAACACCGTTCACATCATTGATGGCCGTATCGAGCATTCTTTGTTGCTGGAAGTCTTGACCGAACAAGCTTTTGGCACTATGATCCGGTCTCACTGAAAAAAAGGCGGTCTCGCCGGACTTCGGTGAAACCGCCACATTTCAGGCAATGCCCTTTTAGCTCAGTGGTAGAGCACTCCCTTGGTAAGGGAGAGGCCACGTGTTCAATCCACGTAAAGGGCACCATTCTTCCTGTAGTACCCTCCCGCAGTAACTCCCCTTAGTAAATTCGTTCGACCATCAGCCCGCGTTTGCGCAGCAGTTCCGGCACGCTCGTCTTGCCGACCAAATGCAGCACGCCGATTGCGGCCACGCTGTTGTTTTCGCGCGCCATCAGTTTGACCATGCTGTCCGCCAGCGCCGGATTGCGGCCTTCCAGCAGCACCTGCTGCACGAAACGGCCCGAGAAGGTATCGTCCTGCTCCGCCTTCAGCGCCAGCGCGTCCAGCGCCGCCACATCGGCATTGCGCCACGCATCAGCGATCTCGCGCGCTTGGTTGGCCTGCTCCTTGTCCTCGATGCCGGTGATGGCCTCCTGCAGGAACATCATTTGCTCGGCGGGCGTCATCTTGTCGAACAACGCCATCTGGCTATCGGCCGATTCCAGCTCGACGATTTTCTGTCCGGCGGCATGCGCCTGTTTCGACAAATGCGCATCCACCGCCAGCGAAGCCTCGTAGCCTTGCGCCGCAAATTCGCTCACCGTCAGCAGGCTGGCAAGCAGCCAAGGCTTCATGGTGGCCACCGATTCCGGTTCAATGTTGTACTGCCTGAGCAAACGGTCAAGACGCTGGCGCCATGCCGGCGTCATGCCCGCCACGCCTTTGTTGGTAAGGCCATGCTGCTGCACCGCGCGCGCCAGCTTTTGCGGATCGCCCAGTGGATCGATCTCCAGCGCCAGCACCGGCGCTTGTTTCAGCAAACGGGATAGGCGCGGCTCCAGTGGATAAAAATCCTTCGATCCAACGTGAATGGTGCCGAACAGGTAAAGTGTGTGAGTTCCCTGCTGCACCTTGAACAGCGCGCCGCGATTTTGCGCCGGCGCCGTGTCGGCTGCCCACGATGGGCCCAGCACAAAAAAGAACAAACTACAGAACATCACTATAATCTGGCGCTGCATGGTTTCCTTTGATCGTAGGTATGACGTGAATATTACTCGCTCCTCGCCCGTATGGCTGTTTGATCTCGATAACACCCTGCATAACGCTTCGCACGCCATCTTCCCGTCGATCATGGCGGGCATGAACCGCTACCTCGCACGCCTGCTGGGCGACGGCGTCACGCCCGCCAGCGATGAAGTGGTGAACGCCACCCGCACCATGTACTGGCAGCGCTACGGCGCCACCACGCTGGGCGTGGTCAAGCACCACGGCGTCAAGGCCGAGCACTTTCTGGATGAAACCCACCGCTTCGATAATCTGGAGGCCATGATCCGCGCCGAACGCGGACTGCGCCAAACGCTGCGCCGCCTGCCCGGCCGCAAAATCCTGCTGACCAATGCGCCGCACCGCTATTCGACACAAGTGCTGAAGCATCTGGGCTTGCAGCGCCAGTTCCAGCACCATGTGGCGGTGGAGGCGATGACGGTGCATCGCCACATGCGGCCCAAGCCATCCAAGCTGATGCTGCATCGCTTAATGCGCCGCCATCAGCTGACCCCACGCCGCTGCATCCTGGTGGAAGACACGCTGGCCAACCTGCGCAGCGCGCGCCAGATCGGCATGCGTACCGCGTGGGTCACGCAGTACCTGACCATCGGCGACACGGCCGGTCTGGCGCATCCTCAAAAAAGGTTAATTCGCCCCGCTTATGTCGATGTCAAAGTAAAATCTGTCAGGAACCTGCCGGCGCGTATGCACCGTCTGCGCTAACGACTTATATATTTCTAACTCGCGAGATCATATGGCAAGCACACCGCCAGGCCAGCGCCGTTTGCAAATCCTGCAGGCGCTGGCGGAAATGCTGGAACAGCCCAAGGGCGACAAGATCACCACCGCTGCGCTGGCGCGCAAGCTGGCGTTTTCTGAGGCCGCGCTGTACCGGCATTTCGCCAGCAAGGCGCAGATGTTTGAAGGGCTGATCGAGTTTATCGAGTCCAGCGTGTTCGGTCTGATTAACCAGATCGCCGATCGCCAGACCGACGGCCTGGCGCAGGCGCGCGACATCGTCGCCATGCTGCTCAATTTCGCGTCACAGAATCCGGGCATGACGCGGGTGCTGATCGGCGATGCGCTGGTCAATGAAGACGAACGCCTGCAACTGCGCATGAACCAGTTCTACGACCGCGTGGAACTGGCGCTGAAACAGGCGCTGCGCCTCGCCGCCAGCGAAGGCAATGCACACGAAGCCGATACCGCAGCACGCGCGGCGATGCTGACCAGTTTTGTGATCGGACGCTGGCACCGCTACGCCAAGAGCGGCTTTAAAAACAATCCGTCGCAAGATGCGGCGCTGCATATCACCCTGTTGTTATCGTAAATGGACACTGAAGTATTCGCCCTGCTGGACGACGCCAGCCCGGAAGCCTCACTCACCGGCAGCCGTTCGCGCCTCTACACCGGCCACACCGCCACGCTGCGCTGCGACGGCATCGCGCAATGGCCGCAGGTGCTGGAGCAAATGCAGGCGGCGCTCACGCGCGGCGAGTATGCCGTCACCGTATGCACCTATGAGCTGGGCGAGCAACTGCTGTCGCTCGACACGGCCGGCGCGCCGCCACGCGCGGCGGCTACGGCTACGCCGCTCGCACGCATCCTGCTGTTCAAAGACTGCGCCCAACTCGACGCGCAGCAAGTCGGCGACTGGCTGGCGGCACGCTCCTTCCCGATCGACCAGCCGGCCGGCATCGCCAACATCCGCGCCAACATCGACCAGCAAGCCTTCAGCGGCGCACTGGCGCGCATCCACGACTACATCGCGGCTGGCGACACCTACCAGGTCAACTACACTTACCGCCTGCGCTTCGACGCCTTCGGCAGCATCCACGCCTTGTACGCGCGCTTGCGCGGCCGCCAGCCGGTGCCCTACGGTGCTTTGATTGCGCTGGACGACGGCACCGCCGTGCTGTCACTGTCGCCAGAACTATTCGTGCGCCATGAAGGCGGCGTGCTGACCGCGCGCCCGATGAAAGGCACCGCGCCCGCAGCGCCACCGCAGCAGCAAGCAGAAAACATCCTGCGCGCTACCAACCTCGCCGCCGATCCAAAGAACCGCGCTGAAAACCTGATGATCGTCGACCTGCTGCGCAACGACATCGCGCGCGTAGCCACCACCGGCAGCATAGAAGTACCGGCACTGTTCGAGGTGCACCGCTACGCCAGCGTACTGCAAATGACCTCCACCATCACCGCACAGCTGCGCGAAGACGCCACGCTGGCCGATATCTTCGATGCGCTCTACCCATGCGGCTCCATCACCGGCGCACCGAAACGCCGCACCATGGAAATCATCCGCGAACTGGAACCAGACCCGCGCGGCATCTACACCGGCGCCATCGGCTGGTTCGATCCACGCGACGATGGCAAGGTGGGGGACTTCTGCCTGTCCGTCCCGATCCGCACGTTGACCCTGCAACCGCAAGGCGAAGACGGCGTACGTAAAGGCGAAATGGGCGTCGGCGCCGGCATCGTCTTCGATAGCGACGCGCTGGAAGAATACGCCGAGTGCAAACTCAAAGCGCGCTTCCTCACCGGCCTGCAAAACGATTTCGATATTTTTGAAACGATGTACGCCACGCCAGCGGACGGCATCCGCCACCGCGAGCGTCACCTGAAACGGCTGGCCGCATCGGCCGCCTACTTCGGCTTCCCGTGGGACGAGAAAGCCGCCAGCGCCTACCTGGACGCGGCCAGCGCCATGCTGGAGCCGGAACACACCGCCTACCGCGTGCGGCTGGCGATCAATCCAGCGGGAGCGTTCGCGGTGCAGCATGCGCCACTCGCGCCTTTGAATGAACCGGTCCGCGTGCTGCTGGCCGATGACACCACCAACAGCGGCGACCTGTTCCTGCGCCACAAAACCAGCATGCGCGCCCGCTACGACGCCGCCTGGCACGACGCCGAAGCACAAGGCGCATTCGATACCCTGTTCTTCAACGAACGCGGAGAACTGACGGAAGGTGGCCGCAGCAGCGTGTTCGTGCGCGTGAACGGCCAGTGGCTCACACCACCGCTCAGCAGCGGCGCCCTGCCCGGCGTGATGCGCAGCGTGCTGCTGGACGATCCCGAGTGGAACGCCAGCGTAGCGATCATCACCCGCGCCATGCTGGACGCCGCCGACGATATCGTCATCTGCAACGCCCTGCGCGGCGCAGTACGCGCCACTATCACAGGTCGATAATCATCTCGAAGCCGCCGTAGATCATGCGCTTGGCGTCGAACGGCATATTGGCGGGATTCATGTAGTGGGCCACGCGCGGATCGTGCATCACCTTGTCGTTGATCTCATCACGGCGGGCGCGCGATTCGTAGATGATCCACGAGAACAGCACCACCTCGCCTTCCTCAAGGATCACACTTTGCGGGAAGGAGGTGAGCTTGCCGGGCGGCGCATCGTCGGCCACATTCTCGCGGAACTCCAGCGCGCCATATTCCTTCCACATCGCGCCGCATTCGCGCGCCATTTTCTTGTAGGCCTCAAGATTTTCCCGAGGCACAGGAATCACAAAACCGTCTACGTAAGGCATAGCCGTCTCCTTGATGGTGAGACGATCAGGTTAGCACGAAGCGTTTGCGGTAAGCGCCCGGTGTCGTCGCGGCAAGACGGCGGAAATGGTGGCGCAGCGATTCCTCGGAGCCGAAACCGGCGCGCTCGGCAATCTGCGTCAGCGGCACATCGGGCTGTTCCAGCATCTCCTTGACGATGGCCACGCGCTCGCGGATCAGCCACTCGATCGGCCCGAAACCGGTGGCCTGCTGGAACTGGCGCTGCAAAGTGCGCGGGCTCATGGCTGCACGCTCGGCCATGGAGGCCACCGTGTGCGGCCGCTCGGGATGGCTGCGCAGCCAGTCCATCAGCTTGGACAACCTGCCCTGCTCGCCCTGCGCCATCGGACGCGGCAGGAATTGCGCCTGCCCGCCCTCGCGATGCGGCGCCACCACCAGCCGCTGCGCCACCATATTGCCGACCTTGGCGCCGTAATCGCGCCGTACCAGGTGCAGCAGCATATCCAGCCCGGCAGCCGAACCGGCAGCGGTGATAACTTGGCCGTTATCCACATACAAATCATCAGACTGGACGTCAATCTGCGGATAACGCCGCGCCAAACGCTCCGCATAGTGCCAGTGGGTGGTGGCGCGCTGTCCATCCAGCACACCGGCCGCCGCCAGCACGAACACACCCGAGCAGATCGAGCACAGGCGCGCGCCGCGCGCGTGGGCGGCGCGTATCCACTCCAGCAATTGCGGCGGCGGCAGTTCGTCCGCATCGCGCCAGCCGGGGATGATGATGGTATCGGCCAGCGCCAGCAATTCCGGTGTGTACGGCGCCTGCACCGTGATGCCGCCCGCCGCCCGGATCGGCCCTTCCTCCACCGCGCAAACGGCAAAGTCGTACCAGTGCACACCCAACTCCGGGCGTTCCAGCGCGAACAGTTCGACCGTGCAGCCGAATTCGAAAGTACACAGCTGATCGTAAGCCAGCGCTACTACGAGATGTTTTTTCATGGCGTAATCTTACCGCAGTATGGCATACGCGCCACTTCTGGCCGCAGCGGCGCAAGGCCACAATGTGCTCATTCGTTCATCACCAAAGGAGAACCGCCATGTCCCTCGTCACCGCCATCCCCGCCGCCGACAGCGCCGCCGCCCTGGCCCATTTCGAAGCCAGTTTCAGCTTTGAGACCGATTGCTGGGACCTGCACGATGCGCTCACCAGCGGCAAGCAGGATTTCGTATTGCTGGATGTGCGCGGCACGGAGAAATACGCGGCCGGCCACGTGCCGGGCGCGCTGGACCTGGCGCACCGCAAGATCATTGGCTCGAAGATCGCCGAATTCCCGGCCGATACGCTGTTCGTGGTGTATTGCGCCGGACCGCACTGCAATGGCGCGGCCCGTGCCGCCGTGCGGCTGGCGCAGCTGGGCCGCCCGGTCAAGGTGATGCCGGGCGGGATTACCGGTTGGCTCGATGAAGGCTTCGAGCTGGTAGGTGCTTAGGAGCCGAGGGCTTTTTCGACAGCGCTGACCAGTTGCTTGTCGTTCGGCGTGGTCTTGCTGCCGAAGTTGGTGACTACGTTGCCTTGGCGATCGATCAGGTATTTATGGAAATTCCACGCCGGGGCTTTGCCGGTAATCTTGATCAGATTGGCAAACAGCGGGTTAGGCTCTTTGCCCGACACCACCGACTTGGCAAACATCGGGAATTTCACACCGTAGGTGTTGTAGCAGAAATCGGCGATTTCCTTGCTCGAGCCCGGCTCCTGCTGGCCGAAGTCATTCGACGGGAAGCCCAGCACCACCAGGCCCTTGCTGCCGTATTTGGCGTACAGGCCTTCCAGCCCCTCGTACTGGTTGGTGAAGCCGCAGTAGCTGGCGGTGTTGACCACCAGAATCACCTTGCCCGAGTACTGGCACAGGTCTTGTGGACTGTCGTCTTGCAAACGCTTGAAGGTTTGCTTGAGGATGGCCGGGCAGCTGCCCGCAGCCGGCGCCGCAGCCGGAGTGGCTGGCGCAGCGGCCGGTGCTTGCGCAAAGGCGGAGGCGCTGGCCAGCACGGTCAGCGAGGAAACGAGGCACAGCTGGGCGATGGATTTGGACATGGTGGTCGGGAGGAAAGAATGAAAGAAAATTCATTCTAGTCCAAATTAGTGCCCCTCGCACGATTGAGCCAGATTAAGCAAAGTCCCCATGACAGAGTTACCTTGGTGGTGGGAGGCGGCCATGCGCGCTTTATGGATGCTGTTGCTCTGGATCAGTGCCGCACAGGCACAGGTAGCGTCATTGCCTGCGATGCGTGCCGGACAGGTCAGCGTATCCGGGCTCTCGTCCGGCGCTTACATGGCGGTGCAGTTCGAAATCGCCTTTTCGCGCACCGTGGTGGGCGCGGGCGTGATCGCCGGCGGCCCGTATTTCTGTTCGCAAGGCAGCGTGCTTACCGCCACCACCAGCTGCAGCTGCACCAACGAGCTGCTCACCTGCCACGTACACGCGGGCGGCACCCATGTGAACGACCTGATCGCCATCACCGACTGGTTCGCCGCCTCGCAAACCATCGATCCCACCAGCGCACTGGCCAACCATCGCGTGTGGATGTTCTCTGGCAGCGCCGATTCCGTGGTGCCGCAGCCGGTGATGAATGACCTGAAAACCTACTACCGCCACTACATCAGCGCCAGCCACATCTCCTACCAGCGCACCATCAACGCCGAACACGCCATGCCCACCGACAGCTACGGCAACAGCTGCCTCACGCTCGGCACGCCCTACATCAACAACTGCAATGTCGACGCCGCCGGCGAGTTGCTGAACTGGATCTACGGCCCGCTATCCGCGCGCAACAGCGGCCCCTTGAATGGCCGCTTCATCGCCTTCGACCAATCGGAATTCATCTCCTTACCCACCTGGCACGGCATGGCGGATTTCGGCTATCTGTACGTGCCGCCGTCCTGTGACAGCACTGGCGGACAAGGCTGCAAGCTGCACGTGGTCTTCCACGGCTGCCTGCAAAATACGGACGCCATCGGCACAGCGTTCGTGCGCCACGCCGGCTACAACGCGTGGGCCGATTTCAACCGCATGATGATTTTGTACCCGCAGGCCAGCGCCACCTTCGCCAACCCCAACGCGTGCTGGGATTGGTTCGCTTACGACGACTCGCGCTACGCGCAAAAATCCGGCCGCCAGATGGCCGCCGTCAAGCGCATGGTTGACCGCCTGACCGGCCTTACTCCACCGTGAACGAAGACAGGTCGGGATGCGGCGGTGGATAACTGAGCTCCATGCCTTCTAAAGTCTCCAGCAACAGGCTGGCGATCACCAGGTTGCGATGTGTCTTGGAGTTGGCCGGCACGATGTACCAGGGCGCATGCGGTGCGTTGGTTTCGCGGATCGCCTTTTCGTAAACGCGCTGGTAGTCATCCCACTTGGCGCGCTGCTTGATGTCTTCCGGATTGAATTTCCACTGCTTGTCCGGATCATCGAGACGCTCCTGCAAGCGCTCGCGCTGTTCTTCCTTCGAGATGTGCAGGAACACTTTCACGATCACCGTGCCAGTTTCCGCCAGCATGCGTTCGAAATCGCGGATCTGCGCGTAGCGGCGCTGGCACTCGTCGTCGTCGATCCAGCCTTGCACGCGGGTGATCAGCACATCCTCGTAATGGCTGCGATTGAAAATGGCGATCTCGCCCAGCATAGGCACATGCTGGTGCACGCGCCACAGATAATCGTGCGCCAGTTCGTTATCGGTCGGCGCCTTGAAAGGTACGGCGCGCAGGCCCATTGGACTAATCCTGTTGAACATGGCGCGCACCGTGCCGTCCTTGCCGGCGGTGTCCATACCCTGCAAGACCAGCAGCACCTTCTGCTTGCGCTGCGCATACAGCTTGTCCTGCAAGGCGGCGATGCGGTCGATCAGCGCGGCGGTGCGCTGCAAATCGAGCGCCTTGCCGCGCGACTTACTGAGTTTGGGATTGGCGGCGCGGCTGGAGAAGGCCGCATCGTCAGCGTCCTTGTCGCGCAGTTTGAGTTTTGGCGTAGCGCGGAAGCGCTGGCGGGCATTATGTGTCATGAGTTCAGCCTATCATTTGGCGGCCAGCTGCGCCGCACGGTAGCCCCACCAAGCGGCTTCCTCGAACACGGAGAAGCCGGACAAATCGGCGTGGGCAAACAAGATCGGTCCATCGACTTCACGCAACGCCTTCATGCCGGCGTTGCTGCGGAAGTTGGGCCACGGGACGGCCATCGCATGGCCGCGCAAAGTGATATCGACACGCTCGACGCACGAAGCAAACTGCGCGCCGTAAGCGGTTTTTAAATCGGCGCTGGCCAGCGCCAGCAACTCTTCCGGCTTGGCGGACGCCATCCAGCCACGGGCGCTGCTGGCCTTGCGGTCGGACAGCGCGACGTAGGCGCTGAACACCGTCTTCTCCGGCGGCTGCACACGAATGTCCTGGTGGGTGGAGACCACAAAGCCCAGTCCCGGTTCGCTGTACACCACGTTATCCCAGCATAGCGGCTGGCTCGGTAACTCTTCCGGGAAGCGCTTGAGCAGAAAGTTCGCCACTATCCACGGCGCGTATTCTGGCGCGTGCTTGGCGGCGTCAAAACCATATTCGCCGATGTTTTCCACCACTCGCGCCGCCACATAGGTCGGCATGGCGCAAATGGCTTTGCGGGCGCGCACCAGATAGCTGCTTGGCTGGCCGTTTTCGAGCTTGAAGCACAGGGCTTCCACGCCATCTGCCGTTTTTTTCAGCGACACCGCAGTGCCGGCCATGCGCTTCACCGCAGCCGCGCGCTCCATACCGGAAGCCAGCGGCTGCAAGCCTCCCGGCCATGTGAGCCACGCGCCGTTGCCAGCGTTGGCAGCTTGCCCCCAGCGGCTGCAGTAGTAATGCAGACCTGCCCATGCCGACACCTTGTCGTAGCGCGTGCCGTAATCGTCGCGGCAGCAGTAGTTCAGATACCAGTGCAGCGTCGGCGACTTGTAGCCGTTTTGATCCATCCACTGCTTGAGCGAGATGCGGTCCAACGCCTGCCACAGCGGATCTTCCGACGACATCATGGTCGGGAACACAAAGATGCGGCGGCCATCCGCACCGCGCGTCTGGCGCAGGCGATTGACTTCATCGAAGAAGCGCTTGTGCTCATCGCGTTCCCACTGCGGCACGCCGTCGGTGGGGATAAAGCCTTCCTGCCAATGGCCGTTGAACAGCAGGCGTTCTTCCGGCGCGTGCAGGATAAAGCGCTCGTCGTAGTAAGGCTTCTCGGCCATCGCATCTTTTTGAATAATGCCGAGGTCCGCGAGGATTTCACGCACGTGCGTCGATTCCGGCGATGGCAGCGGCAAATAATGCGCACCGGTTGGATACTCGTACTCGCCAAACGCGCCGCCGGCCGCGTTACCGTAAGGCTGCGGACCGTCAATCATCAGCACATCCGTTTTGCCGAGTTTTTTCAGCTTCCACGCAGCGGTGAGGCCGGACACGCCCGAGCCGAGGATAACGACATCGGTGTGGATAACTTGCGATGGCGGCGGCAGCGCGCGACGGTCGCGCAGGAAGTGGCCTTCGTCGCGGCCGACGTAATGCAGCGTCGGCGTGATCTCCTGCCAGCGCTGGAACGCCAGGCCGCTGCCGGCCGCAGTCAGCCCGGTAGCGCCAGCCCAGACGAGAAAGGATCGGCGCAGCATCAGCGTATCACCCGACGCCAGTCCTGCTCGAATTCATGCACGAGCGACTGCGTGTTGAGGCGATTCGGCTCCATCGCCATCGGCTTCATATCGGGCGGGAAGATGAACATCTCGCGCGTGGTGTCGGCGTTCAGGTAGCGCATCGGCAGGCGGTAGCTGGTGGGCGGCGTGTACTGTGCTTGCGGCGTCGCCAGGATAAAGCCCCATTCGCCGAACGATGGCACGTAAGCGTGATACGGATACGTCTTCAAGCCCACTTCGCGCAACGTGGCGTCGATAGTCCAGTAAGCATGCGGCGCAAAGAATGGTGACGTCGACTGCACCACCATCAAACCATTCGCCGACAAGTGCTTACGCACCATGCCGTAAAACGGCACCGAATACAGTTTGCCGAGCGCGAAGCTGGACGGATCGGGGAAATCCACAATCACCGCATCGAACATATCGTCGTTATGCTGCAGCCAGATCGCCGCATCGGCGTTCACCACCTGCACGCGCTTGTCGCTGAAGGAGCCATGATTGAGCTTCACCAGTTCTTCGCGATGCGTGAAGGCGCCGGTCATGGCGGGATCGAGATCCACCAGCGTCACATGTTCGATATTTGGATAGCGCAGGATCTCGCGCAGCGCCAGACCATCGCCGCCGCCCAGCACCAGCACCCGCTTCGCCCAAGGCAAAGGCTGCAGCACCGGATGCACCAGCGCCTCGTGATAGCGGTACTCGTCGCGCGAGGAGAATTGCAGGTTGCCGTTGATGTAGAGGCGCGTATCGTCCTTCCACTTGGTGATGACCAGGCGCTGATACGGAGTGGTAGTCGCAAACACAATCTCGTCGCCGAACAAACCGTGCTCGCCCCAGTAAGTCAGCTTGTCGGCAAAGGCAAAACCGAACACCAAAGCGCACAGCACCGCACAAGCACGCAGCATGCGTCCCGTGACATTTTTCAGCTCTGTGGAAAACGCCTTGATTGTCCACAGGGCCACGCCGACATTCAGCATCCCGAATAAAAATCCAGTGCGCACCAGGCCAAGATACGGCGCCAGCACCAGCGGGAATAGCAGCGACACCGCCAGCGCGCCGAGATAATCAAACGTCAGCACCTTGCTGACCAATTCATTGAATTCCGTCTGCCGCGCATTCAGCGCACGCATCACCAACGGCACCTCCATACCGACAAACACGCCGATCAAAAACACCATCGTGTAAAGCAGCGTGCGAAACGGCGCCGACATCCACGAGAAAGTCAGGAACAGCACCGCCGCCGACAGGCCACCCACCAAGCCCACGGCCAGCTCGATATCGACAAAGCGCGACAGCACATCCTCATCGCGCACATACTTTGAGAAATGCGCGCCCACGCCCATCGCAAACAGGTAGCATCCGATAATGGTGGAGAACTGCAGCACGGAGTCGCCCAGCAGGTAGCTGGACAGCGCGCCGGCAATCAACTCATACGCCAGCCCGCAGGAGGCCACCACGAAGACAGACAGGATCAGAATCTTTTTGGTCATTTAGCTCGTTTGCTTTATTATCAACGAATTGTCAATTCGCCACTTTACCTGAAGGTGCGCCGTGCCTGCCATCCTAAACTATCTGGTTCACCTGTTGCTGGCGGCTTTGCTGCTGGCGGTGTTCTTCAAGGCTTACACGTGGATGACGCCCTTCGACGAGGTGCTGCTGATCCGCCAAGGCAACCAGGCAGCGGCGCTATCGCTGGGCGGAGCGCTGATAGGTTTTTCCTTCACCATCGGTTCGGCGCTGATTCATACTGCTGATTACCGTGAATTTTTCGCCTGGGCCTTCGGTGCGATGGTGGTGCAGATGCTGGCCTATGCCATCACCACCCGCGTGCTGAATATGTCGAAGGACCAGATCGAGGCCAATAACACTGCGTTTGGCGGCCTGCTGTCCGCCATCTCTATTTCCATCGGCGTTATCAACGGCGCCTGCATTTCGTAAGCGAGGACCATCATGGGTATCGGCAGCTTTATCAAGAAGCAGTTTATCGATGTACTGCAATGGAACGAGGACACCGACGGCGTGCTGGCATGGCGCTATCCGATGGCCGACCAGGAGATCCAGAACGGCGGCCAGCTGGTGGTGCGCGAATCGCAGGTAGCGGTGTTCGTCAATGAAGGCCAGGTAGCCGACGTGTTCGGCCCCGGCACCCACACGCTGACCACGCAAACCCTGCCGCTGCTGACCAACCTGAAAAACTGGGACAAGCTGTTTGCATCGCCGTTCAAATCGGACGTCTATTTTTTCAGCACCCGCGTGCAGACCGGCCGCAAATGGGGCACGGCGCAGCCGATCACCATCCGCGATAAAGATTTCGACATGGTGCGCGTGCGCGCCTTCGGCATGTACTCGTACCGCGTGATCAATGCGCGCGCCTTCTTCTCGGAGATCAGCGGCACGCGCGAGGTCTATACCCGCGATGAGGTAGAAGACCAGCTGCGTGGCATCCTGCTGGCGACCATGGCCAGTTCGATCGGTGCCTCACAACTGCCTTTCCTCGATATGGCGGCCAATCAGGCTTTGATGGCGCAGCAGGTCAAGGGCGACCTGACGGCGGCATTTGCACGCTACGGCATCGGGCTGGATGAATTCAATGTGGCCAGCGTCAGCTTGCCGGAAGAACTGCAGGCGGCGCTGGACGAGCGCATCTCGGCCAGCATGAAAGGCGGCTTGAGCGCCGACAAAATGGCAGGCTTCACCAAGTATCAGGTAGCAAGCGCGATTCCGCTGGCAGCGCAGAATGAAGGCGGTTTGGCCGGCATCGGTGCGGGGCTCGGCGCCGGCTTGACGGTGGGCCAGGCGATTGGCCAGAGCATGGGTGCGGCGCTGGCACCTGCGCCGGCTGCTGCTGCACCGGCCGAAGATTCAGTCGAAGCGCGTCTGGAAAAACTCAAAGGCCTGCTCGATAAAGGCCTGATCTCGGCCGCCGACTACGACAGCGCCAAGGCCGAACTGCTGAAAAAACTGATCGGCTAAGCGCGTGCAAATCGTTTCCTGCCCTAGCTGCGGCGCGGAGGTCAAATTCCGCTCGCATGCCTCGGTCATGGCGGTCTGCGAGTATTGCAGCACGCGAGTGCTCAAGGATGCGGACGCGGTCAAGGACCTGGGCAAGATGTCGTCCGTGCTGGAAGACTATTCGCCGATCCAGATCGGCACCGCCGGCGTGCTTGGCGGGCGGCCGTTCACAGTGGTGGGCCGCATCCAGCTGCGCTATTCGGCCGGCATGTGGAACGAGTGGTATTTGTTTTTCGACGACGGTAAAACTTCGTGGCTGGGCGATTCGTCCGGCATGTACACCATCACGGCGGAGTATCAGGGCGATGCGCAGCTACCGTCGTTCGAACAGCTGCAACCGGGGCAGAACTATCCAATCAACGGCGCGCCTTATGTGGCGGCCGAAATCCGCGTCGCCGATTGTATCGGTGGACAAGGCGAGCTGCCGTTCAAGGTCGGCGATGGCTATCAGGCGCGCGTGGCGGATTTCCGGCGCGGTGTGGAATTCATCACGCTCGATTATTCAGACTCGCCACGGCCCGTCATCTACACCGGCATCGCCGTCACGCTGGACAGCCTGCAATGCCAGCTGCTGCGCGACGACGACACCATCCAACGCGCAGCCGGGCGTTATCGCGGCAAGCTCGATGCACTCGATTGTCCATCCTGCGGTAGCCCGATCAAATACCTGCCCGGCGTAACAGCCAATCTCGTATGCCCAGCGTGCGCCACACAGATCGATGCGGCCAGCCCGGAAGCGCAAGTCGTCGCTGCGGGCGAACGCGTGGCCACCGTACCACTGACGCTCGAACTAGGCGCGACCGCCAAAATCAACAACCAGGAATTCACCATCATCGGCATGATGCGTCGCGCCGACGATGAAGGCACGCAGTGGAACGAGTACCTGATGTACGGCCCGCGCTCCGGCTTCTCCTGGCTGGTGGAGACGAACGACGGCTGGTCCGGCGCCAACGTGCTGGCGTCGTGGCCGATGTCGTACGCGCCAGGCGCGCCGAATGTGGTTGTGGATAAGGTCCAATTTTCGCAGTTATACACATACCAGGCGCGCGTGACCTACGCAGTCGGCGCCTTCAATTGGCGCGTCGCGGTGGGCGACAGCACGGTGGTGAGCGAATTCGAAGCCGGCCAATTACGGCTGGCCTCCGAGACCACGCCGCAGGAGATGACGTGGTCGCGCTCCGCGCCAGTATCGGCCGACCAGCTGAAGGCGTGGTTCGGCGATGCATTCAAAGGCCGCATGAAAGCGCCGTCGAAATCGCAGCCGTTCGCCAACAACCGCTATCGCAAAACCGCCAAGTACATCATCTGGATGATGCTGGCGCTGAACGCGATCCCGCTGCTGGCGAATTTTTCCGGCACCTGGTTCCTGAGCGCGATCGGTGCGCTGGCCATCTACTTGCCGGCGATCTTCTTGGATAACAACGATCAGGCATGAGTAAATTTTTCATCTACGCGATCATCGTCACGCTCCTGACGTCGGGCAGCAGCTGGCTGCGCATGGCCGGCGGCGGCGGTTCGGGAGGCAGTGCCTATCGCGGCAGCACGTGGAGTTCCAACACCGGCGGTGGTGGCGGCAGCTGGGGCGGCGGTTCAGGCGGTGGAGGCCACAAATGATTCACGCACCGATACACGCACCATCGGGCACCCACGTGCTGGCCGACCTGAGTGGCATCGCTGCTGAAAAATTGAGCGATTGCGCGACGCTGGAACTGCTGCTGCGCGACGCCGCGCGGGCTGCTGACGCCCGCGTGCTGTTCAGCCACTTCCACGCTTTCGGCGAAGGACTAGGCGTGACCGGCGTGGTGCTGCTGGCCGAATCGCACATCACCATCCACACCTGGCCGGAATGCGGCTTCGCCGCCGCCGACATCTTCATGTGCGGCAGCGCGCAGCCGGAGTTAGCGCTTGCTCTCATCAAACAGGCCTTGCAGCCTGAAGCCACACACATCCACACCGCACGGCGCGGGCCGCCATAAGGAGCCATTATGGGATTGTCGACACTCGGGCAGATCGCCCTCCCCGTCACCAGCACCGACCGCGCCGAACAGTTTTACGGCGAGGCGCTGGGTTTGCCCAAGCTGTTCCGGTACGGCGACCTGGTGTTCTTCAACTGCGGCGGCGTGCGACTGATGCTGGAAGGCGGTAAGGACAAGATCGAGGCCGGGACCGGTGTGTGCCACTACTTCAAGGTCGAGCAGATCGAGACCGTGGCCGCCGACCTGCAAGCCAAAGGCGTGGCATTTGAAAGTGAGCCGCACCTGATCGCCAAGATGCCCGACCACGAATTGTGGATGGGCTTCTTCCGCGATCCGGACGGTCACTTACTGGCGGTGATGGAAGAGAAGCGCTAAGCCGCCGCCTGCTCGGCAGCCAGCGCCGCATCTTTTTCGCGCGCGGCGATGGCGGCTGGCCGGCTCTGCACGCGTTCCAGGTACTGCTCGATCACGGGCAGTTTCGGCAGCAGGCCGAATAGCGTCATCCAGCCAAACGCCGTGCTCCACAACACATCCAGCGCGGTGAACTGCTCGCCCAGCAGGTACGGGCCCTTGGACAACTGCTCGATCAACGTGTTGAACATGGTGTCATAGTCGCCGTAGTGGCAGGCGGTTTTGTCGATCGGCTTGTTCTTCATCCACTGGTCCAACATGGCTGGCTCGAAACAGCTGCCGTAGAACGCCATCCAGCGCAGGTAGGGGCCGCGCTGTGGATCGCCCAGCGGCGGCGCCAGTTTCGCGTTCGGGAACAAGTCGGCGAGATAGAGGTAGATGGCCACTTGCTCGGTGACCACTGCATCGCCGTGGCGAATGGCGGGCACCTTGCCCATCGGGTTGACGGCGAGGTAATCCGCAGCGCGGTTCTCGCCTTTTTTCATGTTCATTACATGCAGCTCGTAAGGAGCGTGCAGTTCTTCCAGCAAGGTCAGCACGCCGGTGGAGCGGGAGTGCGGGCAGTGGTACAAGGTCAGTTGCGGCGCCATGAATTTCTCCTGGAGATGGGTGAAAAACGCACGATAACTCTTGCTAAGATGACGGTCTTGTAAAAACGCGAACGCATGATGACAACGCTTCAAAGTGTACCTCGTCCGACCCGCGGTGTGGTCAATCCAATGGCTGGGGAAAAGGTCTTCCGGCTGGAGCGCTACCTGCCTGCTGAGGATCTGGCGCCGTTCGTTGAACACTTCTGGCTGGTGGCGTGGTCGTTGCCGGACGGCGTGACACACGTACAGCGCACCCTGCCCCGGCATGCCATCCATGTGGTCTTCGATGAGGGCCGCACCGCCGTGTTCGGCGTGATGACGGGCGGCTTTGAATACACGCTGCGCGGCACCGGCCGCGTGCTGGGCGCCAGCTTCCGTCCGGGCGCGTTTCGCGGTTTCCTGAAGGCCGAGGTGCAATCGATCACCGACCGCGAGCTACAACTATCGGCCGTGTTTGAATGCGATGACGCGGCCGCCGAACGCAGCGTGCTGGATGCGCCGGACGACGCCGGCATGGTCGCCGCCGCCAGCGCCGTCCTGCGCACCGCCCTACCCGCAGTCGATCCCGAAACCGCGCGCATCGCGTCGATACTGGAAGCGATCCAGCACCATCGCGAAATTACGCAGGTACAGGAGCTGGCCGAGCATGTGGACCTCAGCGTGCGCCGCCTGCAGCTGCTATTCAAGGACTACATCGGCGCCAGTCCCAAGTGGGTGATCCGCCGCAACCGCCTACTGGACGCTGCCGATCTGCTGGCCAAAGGCAGCCCGATCGACCTCGCCGCGCTGGCCCAACAACTCGGCTACTACGACCAGGCCCACTTCACCACCGACTTTGAAAAACTCATCGGCAAGCCACCGGCCGACTACCGCCGCAGTTGCAAAGAGAGTTAAACGCTCACAGCCGGTGTAGGTTTTCCTATCAACACCGGCAGGCACAGCAGATACAGGCTGGCGCCGATCAGCCAGACCAGGCCGGGGAAGCTGCCACGCGAAGCGAAGTAGATGGTGCTGATGCCCACCGGTCCAATCACCGATGCCAGGCTAGCCGTGCTGGCCAGTACGCCTTGCAGTTTGCCTTGCTGATCCGAGCCAACGCGGCCGGATACCAGCGATTGCAAGGCGGGTGCACCGATGCCACCCAGGCAGAACAGCGGCATCAAAGCGAACGCCACCCAGCCGTGCGTGGTCAACGCCAGGATCACATACGCCGTACCATCAGAAACAATACCGATGAGCAGTGCAGCGCGCTCGCCCCAGCGTTCGGCAATTGGCCCGGCGACAAAGGCCTGCGCCAGCGCGTGGAAGGCGCCGAAGCCAGCCAGCGACAGGCCGATGGTCAACGCATCCCAGGCGAACTTGTCTTCCCCGTACAGCACCCAGATCGTGCCGCCGATTTCGCCCACCAACACCAGCACCACGTAGGCGCCAATCAGCGGCAGCAGCGCCTTGAAACTGGCGGCCCAGCGCAGGTTTGCCAAGGGATTGAAGCTGATACGCTCAGCCGGCGCGGCATCATCCTTGCGAGTGTGCGATTCCTTCACAAGCCATAAGGTCAGCAGTAGATTGAGCGCATTCATGGCGGCGGCCGCCAGGAACGGCGCCCTTACACAATACGCGCCTAACAGACCGCCAAGCACTGGGCCGATAATGAAACCGATACCGAAGCAGGCACCCAGCTGGCCATAGCGGCGCGAGCGCTGGTCTTCGGGCGTCACGTCCGCAATGTAGGCCGAGGTAACCGCCATGCTGGCGCCGGTAATGCCTGCAATCGCGCGGCCAACAAACAGTAGCGACAACGAGGGCGCGATCGCCATGAAAATATAATCGACCACCGCGCCCGCCAAGGACAGCAGCAAAATCGGACGGCGGCCATAGCGGTCACTGAGCATGCCGAGCATCGGTGAGAAAATAAACTGCATCAGCGCATACAAGCCGGTGAACGCACCAAAGCGCCAACCCAGCTCTGCGGTATGGCCAACGTCGCGCATCAACTGCGGAATAATCGGCATGGTCAGCCCAATGCCAATCGCACTCAGCACGACGGTGGAAAAAATAGTCAGCAGCGCACGGTTCATCTTGTTATTTTTTGATTAAACAGACGCCGATTATAGGCCCGCCCTTTTTCTCCAGCTGTGGCCGCTGTCACAAAGTCCAGACGTAAAAAAAGGCAGCCGAGGCTGCCTTTTTTGGGGTGTTGCTTGTAGCGTTGCTTAGTGCTTGGCGACCGAACGCAGTTTGGCGATCGCTGCCAGCTGGCCGATGGCGGCTGCCAGTTCGGCTTGCGCTTTCGCGTAGTCGATGCCGGAGCTGTTGTTGGCCAGCGCTTCTTCAGCACGTTTCTTGGCGGCCGTTGCTTTGGCTTCGTCCAGATCCTTGCCGCGAATTGCGGTATCTGCCAGCACCGTCACTGCGCCTGGTTGCACTTCCAGCAGACCACCTGCGACGAAGACGAACTCTTCTTCAGCTTGGCCTGGAACCTGGATGCGCACCGCGCCCGGACGAATGCGGGTAATCAGCGGCGTGTGCTTCGGGTAGATACCCAGCTCGCCCTGCTCACCCGGCAACGCGACGAATTCAGCTTCGCCAGAGTAGATCAACTCCTCTGCCGAAACCACGTCAACGTGAATAGTGTTTGCCATGTGTGTCCTATCGGGTAGAACGGTCCCACCTCACGATGGGACCGGACAACTCAACTGATTAGTTGAGTTTCTTGGCTTTTTCGATGGCTTCTTCGATCGTGCCAACCATGTAGAACGCTTGCTCTGGCAGGTGATCCAGTTCGCCCGAGGCGATCATCTTGAAGCCCTTGATGGTGTCTTTCAGGGACACGTATTTACCAGGCGCGCCGGTGAACACTTCAGCAACGTGGAATGGCTGCGACAGGAAACGCTGCATCTTACGTGCGCGTGCTACCAGCAGTTTGTCTTCCGGTGCCAGTTCGTCCATACCCAGAATCGCGATGATGTCACGCAGTTCTTTGTAGCGCTGCAGGGTGCCCTGAACAGCACGAGCGGTGTCGTAGTGTTCTTGACCAACCACCAGTGGATCCAGCTGACGCGAGGTCGAATCCAGTGGGTCCACTGCAGGGTAGATACCCAGCGAGGCGATGTCACGCGACAGAACCACGGTCGAATCCAAGTGACCGAAGGTGGTCGCTGGCGACGGGTCGGTCAAGTCATCCGCTGGAACGTACACGGCCTGGATCGAGGTGATCGAACCGGTTTTGGTCGAGGTAATACGCTCTTGCAGACGGCCCATTTCTTCGGCCAGGGTAGGCTGGTAACCCACTGCGGAAGGCATACGGCCCAGCAGTGCGGATACTTCGGTACCGGCCAGGGTGAAGCGGTAGATGTTGTCGACGAAGAACAGAACGTCTTTGCCTTCATCACGGAATGCTTCAGCCATGGTCAGACCGGTCAGCGCAACGCGCAGACGGTTACCTGGTGGTTCATTCATCTGACCGTAGACCATCGCTACTTTCGAGTTCTCTGGGTTTTCCAGATCAACGACTTTAGCGTCAGCCATTTCGTGGTAGAAGTCGTTACCTTCACGGGTACGCTCACCAACACCAGCAAACACGGACAGACCCGAGTGTGCTTTAGCGATGTTGTTGATCAGTTCCATCATGTTCACGGTCTTGCCGACACCTGCACCGCCGAACAGACCGACTTTACCGCCTTTAGCGAACGGGCACACCAGGTCAATCACCTTGATGCCGGTTTCCAGCAGGTCCTGCGATGGCGACAGTTCGTCGTAAGCAGGAGGAGCGCGGTGGATCGAAGCGATCTGGTCGTGAGCGACCGGGCCGCATTCGTCGATTGGGTTACCCAGCACGTCCATAATACGACCCAGGGTCGCTTTGCCCACTGGCACCATGATTGGTTTGCCGGTGTTCTGGATTTGCATGCCGCGACGCAGACCGTCGGACGAGCCCAGAGCAATGGTACGGACGATGCCGTCACCCAGTTGTTGTTGCACTTCCAGCGTCAGCTCGGAGCCTTCCATCTTCAAGGCATCAAATACCTTGGGCATCGCGTTGCGTGGAAACTCAACGTCAACCACCGCGCCGATACACTGAACGATTTTGCCATCAGCCATGTTCGTTCCTTCAAATATAGTTAAATTCGTTTAAACCGCTGCCGCACCGGCGACGATTTCGGAGAGTTCTTTGGTAATCGCAGCTTGGCGGGTTTTGTTGTAGATCAGCTTCAGTTCGCCGATCACACTACCTGCGTTGTCGCTTGCCGCCTTCATCGCCACCATACGCGCCGATTGCTCGGACGCCAGGTTTTCCGCTACCGACTGGTACACCAGCGCTTCAACATAGCGCTCCAGCAGTTCATCGATCACGGTCGCTGCGTCTGGCTCGTAGATGTAATCCCAGTTGTGATTACCTTCATCGGCCTGCTTCTTCGCAGGTGGCAGTGGCAGCAGTTGTTCAACTACTGGCTCCTGCTTCATCGTGTTGATGAACTTGGTGTAGCACAGGTAAACCGCGTCCACTTCGCCATTCTGGAACTTTTCCAGCATGACTTTGACCGGACCGATCAGTTTTTCCAGGTGCGGGGTGTCGCCGATTTGGGTCACTTGCGCAACCACCGGGACACCGGTGCGGTTCAGGAAGCCCAAACCTTTATTACCAATCGCAACGGCAGCAATCTTGTTGCCGGCTGCTTCCAGCTCGCGCGATTTGTTCGTCACCAGACGCAGCACGTTGGTATTCATGCCGCCGCACAGACCTTTATCGGTCGTCACAACGATGAAACCAATTGCTTTGGCCGTTTCCTTGGCTTCATCCGCCAGGAACGGGTGCGTGTACTCTGGGTTTGCGTTAGCCAGATTAGCAGCGATGTTGCGAATCTTCTCACTGTAGGGACGGGCGGCGCGCATGCGATCCTGCGCTTTGCGCATTTTCGATGCGGCGACCATTTCCATCGCCTTGGTGATCTTCTTCGTATTTTCTACGCTTTTGATCTTGCCACGTATCTCTTTGCCTACTGCCATGAGTCCTTACTCCTTCTGCGCTGAAGGCGCTCCAGGTTGAAAACCGGAGCGCCAAGCTAACTTAAAATGCGCCGGATTTCTTGAAGTCGGCGATGGCAGCGGACAGGGCGGCTTCGCCGTCTTTGTCCAGTTGCTTCGACGATTCAATCTTCGACAGCAGGTCAGCTTGTTTGGTCTTCAGGTACGCATGCAGGCCGGCTTCGAACGACAGTACTTTCTTGACTTCGACGTCGTCCAGGTAGCCCTTGTTCACTGCGAACAGCGAAGCGGCCATCAGGGAGATCGACAAAGGCGAGTACTGCTTCTGTTTCAACAGTTCGGTCACGCGAGCACCGCGGTCCAGCTGCTTACGGGTCGATTCGTCCAGGTCCGAAGCGAACTGCGCGAACGCAGCCAGTTCACGGTACTGTGCCAAGTCGGTACGGATACCGCCCGACAGGTTTTTGATGACCTTGGTCTGAGCAGCACCACCCACGCGCGATACCGAGATACCGGCGTTAATCGCAGGACGGATACCAGCGTTGAACAGCGAGGTTTCCAGGAAGATCTGGCCGTCGGTAATCGAAATCACGTTGGTTGGCACGAAGGCCGACACGTCACCCGCTTGGGTTTCGATAATTGGCAGCGCGGTCAGGGAACCGGTTTTACCTTTAACTTCACCTTTGGTGAAGGCTTCCACGTAGTCAGCGTTCACGCGAGCTGCGCGTTCCAGCAGACGGCTGTGCAGGTAGAACACGTCACCTGGGTAAGCTTCGCGGCCTGGTGGGCGGCGCAGCAGCAGGGAAATCTGACGGTAAGCAACGGCTTGTTTCGACAAGTCATCGTAGACGATCAGCGCATCTTCACCGCGGTCGCGGAAGTATTCGCCCATGGTGCAACCCGAGTAGGCCGAAATGTACTGCATAGCAGCCGATTCCGAAGCCGACGCGGCGACAACGATGGTGTACTCCAGCGCGCCGTGCTCTTCCAGCGAGCGCACGATGTTCTTGATGGTCGAAGCTTTTTGGCCGATTGCAACGTAGATGCAAGTCATGCCCTGGCCTTTTTGGTTGATGATCGCATCAACCGCAACAGCCGATTTACCGGTTTGACGGTCGCCAATGATCAGCTCACGCTGGCCACGGCCAATTGGTACCATCGCGTCGATCGATTTCAGACCGGTCTGCATCGGCTGCGAGACGGACTCACGGGCGATAACGCCTGGAGCGATCTTTTCGATAGGCGAAGTCAGCGTGGTCGCGATCGCGCCCTTGCCGTCAATTGGTTGACCCAGAGCGTTGACCACACGGCCACGCAGTTCTGGACCAACTGGCACTTCCAGAATACGACCGGTGGTTTTGACCGTGTCGCCTTCCGAGATGTGCTCGTAAGCACCCAGAATCACGGAACCGACCGAGTCGCGCTCCAGATTCATGGCCAGGCCGAAGGTGTTGCCTGGGAATTCCAGCATCTCGCCTTGCATCACGTCCGACAGGCCGTGAATGCGGACGATACCGTCGGCGACGGAAATAACCGTGCCTTGGTTACGTACTTCAGCGCCACCATCAAGGCCTTCGATACGGCTCTTGATCAGCTCGCTGATTTCAGATGGGTTGAGTTGCATACTAACTCCTAAAAGTGTTTCTCTCAGCTTGCGCGAGATGAAGAATCTGTTCTAAGCCGGTTACCGAGGTTGAACTCAGGCGACCAGTGCAACACGCATTTGCTGCAGCTTGGCGCGCACCGAAGTGTCCAGCACTTCGTCGCCGACCACCACGCGCACACCACCGATCAGGGCTGGGTCCACGGTCACTACCGGGTTCAGCTTGCGGCTGAATTTCTTTTCCAGCGTTGCGATCAGGGTGCTGACTTGCGCAGCGTCCAGTTCAAAGGCACTGGTGATTTCCGCGTCTGCCGCACCTTCCGCAGCGTTTTTCAACGCCAGGAATTGCGCGCCGATTTCCGGCAGCAGACTGATACGGCCATTTTCCACCAGCATGGTCAGGAAGTTATTGGCTTCCGTGTTGACTGGGGTTTTCACCAGCGCCTTGAAGGCGGCGACGATATCGCTGGCCGACGCTTTCGGGTTGCGGGCAAATGCTTGCACCTCGGGGTGGGAACCGATCTGGGTCAATTCAGACACCAGTTCGGACCACGCCGCGAGGTTGAACGATTCCTTACCTGCTTGGGCTACGCGGAACAAAGCTTCCGCGTAGGGACGGGCGACGGTTGCGTTTTCTGCCATGATTACAGCTCGACAGCCAGGCGCGACAACAGTTCGGCGTGGGCCGAGGCGTTGACTTCGCGCTTGAGGATTTGCTCGGCGCCCTTCACAGCCAGGTCAGCCACCTGAGCGCGCAGCGCTTCACGCGCCTTGGCCAGTTGCTGCTCGGCTTCGGCTTTAGCTTGCGCAATAATGCGGTCCGCTTCAGCTTGTGCATTCGCTTTGATTTCTTCGGCGACCAGTTGCGCGCGCTTTTCAGCGTCAGCAACACGTTGCGAAGCTTCTTCGCGTGCACCGGCCAGTGCTTCAGTGGCGCGCTTTTCAGCGACAACCATTGCTTGCTGGCCTTGGTCGGCCGCAGCCAGACCATCAGCGATACGCTTGGCACGCTCATCCAACGCTGCGTTCAGCGATGGAAATACGAACTTCATCGAGACCCAGACCAACACCGCGAAGGTGATCATCTGACCGATGAGAGACATATTGATGTCCATACCTTTGCTCCTAACTAAAAGTTTCTCCTAGGGTGGAGCAGATTACTGAGCAACAGCTTGCAGAGCAGCCAGGAATGGGTTGCTGAAGGTGTACAGCAGAGCAACACCAACGCCGATCATCGAGATTGCATCCAGCAGACCAGCGATAACGAACAGTTTGGTTTGCAGTTGTGGCATCAGTTCTGGTTGACGAGCCGAAGCTTCCAGGAATTTACCGCCCAGAATGGCGAAACCCAGAGCGGTACCGATAGCGGCCAGGCCGATGATGATAGCGGCTGCCAGAACGGTCATGCTTTGTACTTGTGCGATCAGAGCTTGCATTGAAATTTCTCCTAAGATTTAAAAAAGACTACAGATACTAAAAGATTAAAAACGAATAATTAGTGCTTCTCAACCGCAATGGCCAGATACACAACCGTCAGCGCCATGAAGACAAACGCTTGCAGGGTCACTACCAGAATGTGGAAGATTACCCACGGACCACCGAGCAGCCACTGCGCCCACCAAGGCAACAGAGCGATCAGGATGAACAGCAGTTCGCCGGCGTACATATTGCCGAACAAACGCAGCGACAGCGACAGTGGCTTAGCCAGCAACTCGATCAACTGGAAAGCCAGGTTGACCGGCGCCAGCACCACGGCCATGAAGCCATGCGCGTGGAACGGTGCGGTCAGCAGCTCTTTACCCCAGCCGCCGAGACCTTTGGCTTTGATCGAGAAACCAATAATGCACAGCATGACGCCGAAGGACATGCCGAAAGTGTGATTGACGTCAGCGGTCGGCACGACGCGCAGCTTGTGGACGCCAACGAAGGACAGCAGCTTAGGCAGCAGGTCGACTGGCAGGAAGTCCATGGCGTTCATCAGCCAAACCCAGCAGAAGATAGTGATGGCCAGTGGCGCAATCACTTTGCTCTTGGCGTGGAAGGCCGAGTTGACCACTTCGTTGACCAGCTCCATGACGGCTTCGACGAAGTTTTGCAGCTTGCCTGGTACGCCGGCGGTCGCACGGCGCGATGCCATGTAGAAGACACCGAGGAAAATCAGACCCAGAATGGCCGAAACCCAGAACGTGTCCAGGTTAAATGCGCCATCAGCCGACTTCAGGTGGCTCAAGTGGTGTTGGATATACTCGATATTTGTGGGCGCTTCGTGCCCGACGTGTTCAGTGGTCATAAAAATATAAGATTTTGGTGATTAAATTGCGAGCAATGCCAGCCAGTAGGCGAAGGTCGACATCGCGAAACCCAAGATCAGCCATAACCATGAGGCCGACTGAAACAACACTAGTGCCAACACAAACAGCACTACTGTGATAAAAATCTTCATTACTTCCGCGCGCACATGCGCACGTAAAGCGACTTTGGCGTCATTTGCCCCGCGCGCAACAAAAATCGCGTACATCAGGCTCCCGATGACTGCGATTGCTCCGCCATAAGCGGCCGACCAAGCTTTGAGTACTCCGCCCAAGTTCCAGGCGAGCAAGGCAAACCCAGTTGCGATGGCAAACTGGAGGGCGACGACTCGGAACACCGGCTGGGAGATGCTCGTGGAACTACTCACTGCGAGCCTCCCTTAAAAGCCGATTAAACCAAAGACGCGTGATTATATGTGTCTTTCCTGTATCACGTCAAACATGCTGCACCGCAGCAGAGCATTTAGTGCACGAATGAGACGCTTTTAGAAACATTTCAGCGGCCTTTGCACCAAGTTGAAGCGAGTTATGCGTTTGACAAACTGGGGCTCAAAAACCGCAGAGTTCGGCCACGGCCGCCTCGACGCGCGAGGGGTAGAGTGAGACGTCGGTGTCGGCGCTTACCGGGGTCAGCAAGGCGCGCCCGACCGTCACCGCATTGTTGCCTGCGTAGCAATTGCGGCGCTGTGGCGTGTTCAGGCTGGCAGTGAAGGCGGTTGCCAGCGCTGCTTTTTTACTGCCGGTGGCGGCATCGCGTTTGCCTTGTACGCTGGTAGCGCCCTGGCCACCAACATAGATGGCCGCCACCGCCTGCGCTTTTTCCAGGCCGAAGTAGTTGAGGTTGTCACTCCAATACAGCAGGCCGTCGACATCCGGCTGGCGGTTGAACAAGTTGAGATAGATTTGCTGGACATAGGCCGCCGTACGGTCGGGCGTGTAGCGGTCCTTGAAGGGCGCACTGGCATACAGTCCGTCCAGCATCTGGCGCATGACCGGTTCGGTGCGATACGCCTCCAGCACGGCGGCCATGGTTGGCTGCAAGACCAGGCCACGGCGGCGCATGTCAGCAGCAAGATCGTCCAACTGCGTGGCAAAATTTGCCAGTCCGGCCGGATCGGCCGGGAAACCGAGATACGCCATGTACAACTGCTGCACCACCGGCGTCCAGCGCGCGCGCTGCACCAGTTTGCCTGCCGGCTTGAGTTGGCCATCCGGCGTCAACACCGAGTAGCCTTGCTGGTTGGGGCTGGGCGACAGCGACCACAGCATGAATCCGTGGTCGGCCACTGCGAGGCCATCGAGGAAGCGCTGGTAATAGTCGGCGTTGAAATTCTCGTCCGGGTCGGCACTGCCGAACTCGCCGATCACCAGCGGCACGGCGCTGCCATATTCACGGCGCATCTCGCGTAGCGCGGCGCTCTCGACAAAGTTGACTTGTTCCAGGCTGGCGCTGTCGCGGCTGTTGGCCGCTATATATAAGTGCGGGCTGGCGAACGAGGAAATGTCTTTCCAATATTTGAGCAGTGGCAGCTGGGCTTCGCCGACCGTGGTCGGATGCACTCCATCGTTGGCGCGCACCAGGTTGTACATGGAGTCGACCGCGCGCACCACCGAAGCGTAGTCGCTGTCCGCATGCAGGCAGTCGAAGGCCAGTGCGTTCCACATCGGCTCGTTCATGATGTCCCAGGCCAGCAAGGCATGGTGCGACTTGAAGGCCTTGATGAAAGCGTCGGCGCTGTCGCGCACGTCGAGGAAGCTTTTCTTCCAATAGCAGTTGGCGTCGTACTTGGTGTAGCCGTCCAGCACCAGGATCACCTTCAGCCCGGCGGCATCGGCCTTGTCCATGAAGGACTGCACCTTGGTGATCACGCCACGGGTCAGCACGGTGCTGCTGGTTTCAGCGCCCCACTCTTTCTTGCCAGGATCGGCGCACACATTCTGGTAGCGCGAACTGGCCGGGATCCAGTCGGCCGGCGCGCCCGGAGTTTTGGGCGGCAAGATCACTGCCATGCGCAGCACGTTCAGGCCCATGGTCACCGCATGGTCGATGATGGCGTCGGCATCGGTGCCTTCCGGCAGCCAGGCCGTGTGGTCGCACAGGCGGTTGTCTTCGTAGGTTTGCATCAGTACGTTGGCGCCGCGGAAGCTGGCGGCGCTGAACGCGGCCGGATCAACGGTTACCGGCGGTGCAATGGGCGGCGCCAGCGAACGGACTGCCGGCGCGTTGAACAACTCCACCAGCGTGCTGGCACCAGAGTCGAGCCACTGCACGTATTCCTGCACCAGGCCCCATTGGAAATAGCAATCGCGCATTTGCGCATTAGCGGTGGCGTCGCAGGAACGCGCGTCACTGACGGCGACGTCGAAGGTAAAGGTGTACTCAGCATTCGGCGCGACTTCCACTCCCGGCGGCAAGTCGACGCGCGCGCTTCCCCAGCGGCCGTTGTCTTGGGGACGCAGCGCCCCGAGACGGTACTGGCCGCTGGTCCATTTGGTGGTGCCGGTGTTTTTATAGGTGACGGAAACCGAATAGGTCTTCCCCACCTGCATGGTGTGGGGCACGCTCTGGGAAATAAAGGTGGCGCCGGCCGCTGCCAGGGCGTGGCCATGCAGCAGCAATGCGGCTGCACCGGCGCACAGCGCCTTTAACAATACACTTTTCGGCATTCATCTTATCCATTAGAGAATGTTGCCAAATAAGTATATCGTATTTTATAACTAATTTCCCAGAGTTAATTCAACTAGTTTAAGCGCGCAGGCGGGCGAGGACGCCGTCAAGGATGTCGAGGTCGGCAAAGTCGATGATCATCTGGCCGCGTCCTTTGGTACCCATCTTGAACACCACCGGGGTGGCCAGGGCGTCGGACAGCTCTTCTTCCAGGCGGACGATGTCGCCCGACTTTTCCTTGGCCCGTGCTTCTTTTGGCGACGACTTCAACTCTTCCAAGGTCCTGGCCACCAGCTTTTCGGTTTCACGCACCGACAAGCGCTTGGCGACCACCATGTTGGCGAGGTTGATCTGGGTCGCGGCATCCACCGACAGCAGCGCGCGCGCGTGGCCCATGTCGATATCGCCGGCCATCAGCATGGTTTGCACCGGCGATGCCAGGTTCATCAGGCGCAGCAAGTTGGACACCGCACTGCGCGAACGGCCCACCGCAGTGGCGGCCTGCTCGTGGGTAAAACTGAAATCGGTAATCAGGCGATGGATACCCTGCGCCTCTTCCAGCGGATTCAAATCCTCCCGCTGCATGTTTTCGATCAGCGCCATTGCGGCGGCGGCCTGGTCGTCTACATCGCGCACCAACACCGGGAGCACTTCCAGACCGGCCAATTGCGCAGCGCGGAAACGGCGCTCGCCGGCGATGATCTCGTATTTATCCTTGGCGATCGGGCGCACCAGGATAGGCTGCATGATGCCCTGGGTTTTGATCGAGGCGGCCAGCTCTTGCAGGCCGCCCTCGTCCATGCGGGTACGCGGCTGGTATTTACCAGCCTGCATCTGGGTGACGTTCAGTTCCGACGGTGTGTTGGCATCCGCAGTGTTGAGATCGCCGTCACCGCCCAGCAGCGCGTCGAGGCCGCGACCCAAGCCTTTGAGTTTTTTAGTTGCCATGTCTCTGCCTTACATTTTTTTGATGCGCTTGACCATCTCGGCGCCGAAGGCGATGTACGCCTGTGCACCCTTGGAGGTCGGATCGAAGGTGACGCCCGGCACGCCGTACGACGGCGCTTCGGCCAGACGCACGTTGCGCGGGATGATGGTCTTGAAGACCTTGTCGCCGAAGTGCTGCTCGAGCTGGGCCGACACTTGCTGCGACAGCGTCATGCGCGGATCGAACATCACGCGCAGCAGGCCGATGATCTTCAGGTCCGGGTTCAGGTTGGCGTGCACCTTCTTGATGGTGTTGACCAGATCGGACAAACCTTCCAGCGCGTAGTACTCGCACTGCATCGGGATGATCACGCCGTGCGCGGCGCACAGGCCGTTCAGCGTCAGCATCGACAGCGCCGGCGGGCAGTCGATCAAAATGAAATCGTACTCTTTATCCACAGCGGCCAGCGCGTCCTTCAGGCGGCGCTCGCGGTTGTCCAGTTCCACCATCTCCACTTCCGCACCAGCCAGTTCGCGGTTGGACGGCAGCACGTCGAAGTGGCCGGGCTCGGAACGCTGGCGTGCAGCTGCTACGTCCGCCGTGCCCAGCATAACCTCGTAGGTCGATGCTTTCAGTCCTGCTTTGTTGATGCCTGCGCCCATCGTGGCATTGCCCTGTGGGTCGAGGTCGACCAGCAATACGCGCTGGTCCAGTTTTGCCAAACCGGCGGCGAGGTTAACAGTCGTGGTAGTTTTACCTACGCCACCCTTTTGATTTGCTACGCAAAAAATTTTTGCCATGTATTTCTTATCGTGTGTTGAAGCTATTGATTTATACGATATAAACTGTATAAACGATTTATACCGTTTATACTATTTATACGATATAAACCATTTATACCGTATAAACCGTTTATGCAGTTTCGGCTTTGATGAAAACCAGATGACGCTCTGCGTCCAGCCCTGGCACTGCCAAAGGCTCTAATTTCTGCACTTTCCAGGGGGCTGGCAGTCGCTCTCGCTCCTCTGCCGGCGCCGTCCCTTTCAAGGCGATGAATTGCCCGCCCTCTTGCAGCAGGTGCCCGGACCAGTTGAGGAAGTCCGACAGGTCTGCGAACGCCCGCGAAGTAATGACGTCGAATTTCGTCTTCACTTCCAGCTCCTGCACCTTCTTGGTGTACACCGTCACATTGCCCAGCTCCAGCTCCGCCTTCACCTGGTTGAGGAAGGCGGTCTTCTTGTGCACCGTGTCGATCATCGACACTTTCATGTCCGGGCGGCTGATCGCCAGCACCATGCCCGGCAAGCCGCCCCCTGCTCCCACGTCCAGCACGTTGGCCGCATCCTTGAATGCAGGCACAGCGGTCAGCGAGTCCAGCAAGTGCAGTTTCACCATTTCCAATGGATCACGCACTGAGGTCAGGTTGTAGACCGAGTTCCACTTGTTCAGCAGGTGCAGGTAGTCCAGCAGCTTTTCTACCTGTACCTCGCTCAGCTCCAACGGCAGCTGTTTGATGCCTTGTTTCAGAACATCCGCTACTACTTCGCGGTTAAACACCTTCATGCTGCCTCTTCTTTATTTACAAAACCGCCGAAACCGGCTTTCTTCAAATGCACCAGCAGCAGCGAAATCGCCGCCGGGGTCACGCCCGAAATACGCGATGCCTGGCCCAAGGTTTCCGGACGCTGCGCGTGCAACTTCTGGCGCACTTCCACCGACAGCGCGGTGATGTCCAGATAGTTGAAACCTTCCGGCAATTTCAGGTTTTCGTAGTGCTCGTGGCGCTCTACTTCCTTGGTCTGGCGATCGATGTAGCCCGAATATTTGAGCTGGATTTCGATCTGTTCTTTGACCGCAGCATCGCTTTCGCCAGGGCCGGCCAGCTCGCGGCCGTCCACACCTTTCAGCGTCATCAGCTTGTCGTACTCCACGCCCGGACGGCGCAGCAGGTCGGCCAGCGAGTATTCACGCTCGATGGCCTGGCCAATCACGCGCTCGGATTCAGCGGCTTCCAGGATACGTGGGTTCACCCACGTGGAGCGCAAGCGTTCCAGTTCCTTGGCCACCGACTCGCGTTTGCGATCGAAGGATTCCCACTGCGCGTCGCCAACCACGCCCAATTTGCGGCCGATTTCGGTCAGGCGCATGTCGGCGTTATCTTCACGCAGGCTCAAGCGATACTCGGCCCGGCTGGTGAACATGCGGTACGGCTCCATCACGCCTTGGGTGACGAGGTCGTCGACCATCACGCCGAGGTAGGCTTCCGAACGCGCTGGCGTCCAGGCTTCTTTGCCCTGGGTTTGCAGTGCGGCGTTGACGCCTGCCAGCAAACCTTGGGCTGCCGCTTCTTCGTAACCGGTGGTGCCGTTGATCTGGCCGGCGAAGAACAGACCGTTGATGGCCTTGGTTTCCAGCGATGCTTTCAGGCCGCGCGGGTCGAAATAATCGTATTCAATGGCGTAGCCCGGACGCAAGATGTGGGCGTTTTCCATACCCTTCATCGAGCGTACCAACTCAATCTGCACATCGAATGGCAGGCTGGTTGAGATGCCGTTTGGATAGAACTCGTTGGTGGTCAGGCCCTCCGGTTCGAGGAAGATCTGGTGCGATTCCTTGGACGCGAAACGGTGAATCTTGTCTTCAATCGAAGGGCAATAGCGCGGGCCGACACCTTCGATGACCCCGGTGTACATCGGGCTGCGGTCCAGGCCACCACGGATAATGTCGTGGGTTTTCTGGTTGGTGTGGGTTACCCAGCACGGCATCTGTTCAGGGTGCATGTCAGCATTGCCCATCACCGAGAACACTGGCACTGGGTCCAGGTCGCCCGGCTGCTCGGTCATTTGCGAGAAGTCCATGCTGCGGCCATCGATGCGTGGCGGCGTACCGGTCTTCAGGCGACCTTGCGGCAGCTTCAGTTCTTTCAGGCGGGCCGACAGCGAAACGGCTGGCGGATCACCGGCACGGCCGCCCGAGTAGTTGTTCAGGCCAACGTGGATTTTACCGTCGAGGAAAGTACCGGCGGTCAGCACCACGGCTTGTGCGGCAAACTTCAGGCCGATCTGGGTGACGGCGCCGACTACGCGGTCGCCCTCCACCATCAAGTCGTCTACAGCCTGCTGGAACAGCCACAGGTTAGGCTGGTTTTCCAGGCGCGAACGGATCGCGGCCTTGTACAAGATACGATCGGCCTGGGCGCGAGTCGCGCGCACAGCAGGGCCTTTGGAGGAATTCAGGATGCGGAACTGGATGCCCGATTCATCGGTAGCGATCGCCATAGCGCCGCCCAAGGCATCGACTTCTTTGACCAGATGGCCTTTGCCGATACCGCCGATGGATGGATTGCACGACATCTGGCCTAGCGTCTCAATGTTGTGGGTGAGCAGCAGCGTCTTCTGTCCCATACGGGCAGAAGCAAGGGCGGCCTCGGTACCGGCGTGTCCACCGCCGACAACGATGACGTCGAAATTCGTAGGAAATAACATGGTGGAAAGTTTAAAGCGAAGGGATCAAGTACAGATTATAGAGTTTTTTTGATGCTGCGACTTTTTTAGGCAAAAATATTCTTTACTGTGTTCCACGTGAAACAATGAAAAAAGGGCACTGATGTGCCCCTTTACTAATGTTCCACGTGAAACAGTATCACCAACGCAACCACGCATCGTGACCGGTCTTAACAATAAGTACAGACACCACCACAAGGAATAGCTTACGTACGAAACCACTACCGTGCTTCATTGCCATGCGTGAACCGATCAAGGAGCCCGCGATCTGGCAGACAGCCATTGTCAGGCCCAGTTCCCAAATCAAGTGGCCACTGTAGCCAAACCACACCAGCGCAGCAAAGTTGCATGCGACGTTGACGATCTTGGCCACAGCCGAAGCGCCGAGGAAGTCAAAGCCAAACACGCGCACGAACAGGAACACCAGGAAGCTGCCGGTGCCCGGGCCAAAGAAGCCGTCGTAGAAACCGATGGCCGCGCCGACTACCAGCGCCAGCGACTGCTCCTTGGTGCCCGAGTGAATCGGTGCGTGTACGCTGCCGAAGTCCTTCTTGGCAAAGGTGTAGATGGCTACAGCCAGCAGCACGATCGGCAGGGCAATCCGCATGAAGTCAGCCGACACCTTGGTTACCGTGTATGCGCCGAGGAAGGCGAATACCAGCGCCGCCAATGCGGCAGGCGTTGCCACCGTCCAGGCGATTGCCACGCGACGCGCGTAGCTGACAGCCGCCACGCTGGTGCCGAAGATGCTGGCCAGCTTATTGGTGCCGATCAGCGTGGCCGGGGCCATGTTCGGGAACACCGTGAACATGGTCGGCAACTGGATCAGCCCTCCTCCGCCAACCACCGCATCGACCAAACCTGCGCCAAACGCGGCCACACCCAACACCCAGAAGTCCACCATGATCCCGTCTTTCTTAGCTTGCAAAGGCTCTATTGTACGGAAGAAATCTACGCGGGCTTATGCGGATCCGGCATGGCTTGGAGTAAGCTAGGCGGTGAAATCCACCTTTAAACGGATGCCGTCATGACCGGTTTTGCTTTCAGTACTGTGTCTCAGATCGTCTCTGAGCTGGGCGCGGCCAAGCGTCTCGGCGAGCACGTCGCGCAGCGTTTCCCGGATGCCCGGCGTGCCCTGCTAGTGACAGATCCCGGCTTCCTGCGGACCGGGCTGGTGGATGTGCCGGCTGCTAGTTTGCAGGCAGCGGGACTGGCGGTGGAGATCTATTCAAAGGTGATGGCCGATCCGCCCGAGGCGGTGGTACTGGAAGCGGTAGCGGCGGCACGGGCGTTCCATGCCGACATCATCATCGGCCTGGGTGGCGGCAGTTCGATGGATGTCGCCAAGCTGATTGCTGTGCTGGCAGACAGCGAGCAGCCCATCAACGCCATCTACGGCATCGGTAATGTGAAGGGCAAGCGGCTACCGCTGGTGCAGATTCCGACCACTGCTGGAACCGGATCGGAGGTCACCAACATCGCCATCGTGACCACCGGCGCTACCACAAAGATGGGCGTGGTAGCACCTCAACTCTATGCGGATTTGGCATTGCTGGATGCGGAGCTGACCGTCAGCCTGCCACCAGCCGTGACCGCTGCCACCGGTATCGATGCGATGGTGCACGCCATTGAAGCCTACACCAGCAAGCACAAAAAGAATCCACTGTCCGACGTGTTGGCGCGCAAGGCACTGGGATTGCTGTCGGCGAACCTGATTACGGCGTGCGAGGATGGCTACAACCTGGCGGCGCGGCAGGCCATGCTATTCGGTGCGCTGCTGGCCGGGCAGGCGTTTTCCAATGCACCGGTGGCGGCGGTGCATGCGCTGGCTTATCCGATCGGCGGGATATTTCACGTGCCACATGGGCTGTCGAATTCGCTGGTACTGCCGCATGTGCTACGTTTCAATGCGCTGGAGGCGGCCGGGCTGTATGCAGAGTTGGCGGAGATTGTGGTGCCGGCCGCCAGCGGCAGCATCGAGGCGAGGGCAGAAGCGCTGGCTGTTGCCATGCAGCAAATCGCCATCGTGACGGGGATAGAGCGGACCTTGCAGCAGGTCGGCATCACGGAAGCGGATCTGGACCGGCTGGCAGATGACGCCATGCTCCAGACCCGCCTGCTGGGGAATAATCCCCGCACCGTCACGCGCGACGATGCGAGGGCGATCTACGCAGCAGCGCTTTAATCCGGCACCGCCACCGTGGTACCGGTGACCGTGATGGTGTTAGCCGCTGCCGGTGCGGCGGCGATCGGCGGCAGGTTGGCGGTGGTGATGAGGCTGGTGTTATCCGGCCGCGTAATCGTCCGCACGACTTGCGACGGCGGCAGCGCGGCCGAGCTGCGCAGGTTGGCCAGCATCGCATCCAGCGCCCGGAACAGGTAGACGTGTAGCGGCACAATATTGGCCGAGAACACGTTGCTGAACGAGTCGAAATGATTGGCATTGGTCACCTCGATGTAGCGCAGCTTGCTTGCGCTGCCCTCCGCTGATGCATTCAATCCCACGTACGCACGCGAAGCAAAGTTCACTGGAATCAAGGCATCGCTGCGGCCATGCACGATGATGGCGGGCTTGCCGCGCAGATTGCCGGTCGCCGCTACTTCGGCCATGCCCGCCCTCACCCGCGTGCTTTGCGCTGCCAGCGCGCCGGTCAACGCCGCGCCGCTGAGAGCGTCCACACCGGTCGCCAGCGAGCGCAGGCAGAGGAAACCATCAAGCGACTGGTCCGCCTGCCCGGTGCTCGGTGAGATGCCGAAGTTGTAAGCCTTGGCGCCTCCGACAGAATCTTCGTACACCACGCTGCCAATAATCCCGTTCTGCGTGGCGAAGCTGGATGACTTCTGCGCCGCGGTGAACGCCACCGGCACACCACTCGCATCGGTTGGCGCAAACGTAAAACCACAGACCTTGTCGGTCACGGAAAACTTGCCGTAAGCGTAGGCATAGGTCGCAGCGACCAGGATATTGGTACCCGCATGCGCCGCTTGCAGCACGTCGGAATCTGCCAACCAGCCGTAAGCCTTGAGCCGTGCCTTGGCATCATTCTGCTGCGCCAGCAGATCGCCGCCACTCAGCAAACCTTTCGCCACCAGCGCCGTGCAGCGTCCAGGCGCTGCCGCCGTAGCGGCGATGCACGGCTGGTACAGCGCGGCATAGGTCGAGTAATCGAACAGCGCCTTGCCCTGTCCGCTCACCGCCGAAGCGCCCTGCCGCACCGTGTAGCCGCTGGCCGTCTTGGGCTGGATCTGTGGCTCGCTCGCGGCCACGCCGGAGATCAGGCCCTTGCTGTCCTGCTCCGCCGCCAGCAAGGCCGAACCGGCGCCGTTGGAAATGCTGGAGGCGATGGTGATCGTATTCTTCGGCGACAGCGCGACAAGGTGGCTCTTATTATCCTTGGCGAGCACGCCGTACTTTTCGTTCAGCACATAGAAGGCGAACTCCACCGCTTGCAAGGTCACTTTGCCCCAATCCTTCTCCGGGTTCTGCTGCGAGTGCGCATGCTTGAAGGCGACGCGGCCAGGATAAGCGGAGGCAAATGCCAGGCGCTCGGCATCGGTCAGCACCGGCGTGAAGATGCTGTTCTTGCCCGCCGCCGAGCGCGTGCCGCGCATGCCGTTCTGCAAGTTCACGCTGTCGTCGTCGAAGGTGTACAGGCCGGTGCCGCTACCCTTGTCGGCATACGCCACCGCGCAATTGTTCTTCAGGCCCCATTCGCCGGCGCTGCCGATCGCGCCGTAAATCCCGCGCGAGCCGCTCGATGTGCCGGTAACGATGCAGGGATTTTTCACGTCGAACCCGGCCGGCACCTGCACCATCAAAGTCACGTTCTGGTTGCCGCTACCATCGTCGCTGTAGGCGATGTACTCGCTACCGGCGATCATGCCCTCGCCCGCCCCAGCCACGCCCTTGGCATCGACATTGGGCCCGTACAGCGTGCCATAGCCGCTGTTGGCCGAGATATCCAGCACCGCCCGGTAATTGGCGTGGATGGCGTTGCGGCGCAGTTCGGTGGGAGTGGGATTAGCGGGATCCACGTAAGCCGGGGCGGCCAGTGCCAGTTTGGTCTTGCCCAGACCGGCAGTCAGCAAATCGTCGCTGACGCCGTCGTAGGTTTTGCTGCTGATGTCGCCGAGGTAGCTCGGCTTGAGGTTCAGGTCTTCCTTATCATTATGTTCGTTCGAGCCGCAGGCGGCGACTGCGATGCTGGCCAGCGCCAGCACAAGCGTTTTGATTTGCATATCGTCCTCACGTTGTTTTCCTCTTTCCGGCCAGGGAGATGAACTCGCCAATAATCCCGCGCCGGAACAACAGCACGCAAATAATGAAGATCAAGCCAACCACCATGTTGACCGCTTCACCGATGGTGTTAAACCACTCGATGCCGGACAAGCGGGCCAGCAGCGTGCCCCAGTCGCCCAGCTTGTTTTCCAGCGCAATGATGATGATCGCGCCCAGCATCGGCCCGGACAGCGTGCCCATGCCGCCGACCAGAGTCATCAGAATAACCAGACCAGACATGGTCCAGTGGACATCGGTCAATGTTTCGAAACCCAGTATCAAAGTTTTGCTGGCGCCAGCCAGTCCAGCCAGTGCGGCCGACAGCACGAAGGCCAATAGCTTGTATTTGTCGACGTCGTAGCCCAGCGAAATCGCGCGCGGTTCGTTTTCCTTGATCGCCATCAGCACCTGTCCAAACGGCGAGTGCACAGTGCGCACGATCAGCATAAAGGCCAGCACGCAGATGCCGAGGATGACGAAGTACAGCGTGGTGTCATTCGCCAGGTCGACCACGCCGAGGAATTTTCCACGTGGAACGCCTTGCAAACCGTCTTCACCGCCAGTGAACTCCCCTGCCCGCAACGCGCCGAAGTAGACCATCTGCGCCAGCGCCAGCGTAATCATCGAGAAGTAGATGCCCTGCCGGCGGATCGCCAGCGCGCCCATCACCAGACCGATCACGGCGCCCGCCGCCACGCCGGCCAGCAAGCCCAGCTCCATCGGCCAGCCCCAGTTTTTGATCGCGTTGCCGGCCACGTAGCCGGCCATGCCGAAGAAGGCCGCGTGGCCGAAGGACAGCAAACCGGTAAAGCCGATTAGCAAATTGAAGGCGCAAGCGAACAGCGCAAAGCACAGCAGCTTGGACAGGAACACCGGGTAGCCGACAAACGGCGCGGCAAGGGCGATGGCAAAGGCGATCAGGTAGCCGATTTTCTTGTTCATTATTTTTCCTTACCAAACAGGCCGGCCGGGCGCAGCAGCAGTACCACCACCATCACCAGGAACACCACCGTCGACGAAAACTCCGGGTAGAACACCTTGGTCAGCCCCTCGATCACGCCCAGCCCCAGGCCGGTCAGGATGGAGCCCAGAATCGACCCCATGCCGCCGATCACTACAACGGCGAATACGACGATAATCAGGTTCTGCCCCATCAAGGGCTGCACCTGGATGATTGGGGCCGCCAGAACGCCTGCAAAGCCCGCCAAAGCGACGCCGAAGCCATAGGTCAGGGTCACCATCAGCGGCACGTTGATGCCGAACGCTTCCACCAGCTTGGGATTCTCGGTGCCGGCGCGCAGGTAAGCGCCCAGTTTGGTCTTCTCGATCACGAACCAGGTCGACAGGCAAACCACCAGCGATGCCACCACCACCCATGCGCGGTAGTTCGGCATCACCATGAAACCGAGGTCGGTCGCGCCAGCCAGCGCTTCCGGTACCTGGAACGGCTGGCCGGAGACGCCGTAGAACGAACGGAACACGCCTTCCACCAGCAGCGTGATGCCGAAGGTCAGCAGCAGGCCGTACAGGTGGTCCAGCTTGTACAAATGCCGCAGCATGGTCTTCTCGATGACGATGCCGAATGCGCCCACCGCCAGCGGCGCAAGGATCAGCACGGCCCAATAGTTGAGGCCGAGGTATTCGATGCCCATCCACGCCAGGAACGCGCCCATCATGTAGAGCGCGCCGTGGGAAAAGTTAATCACATTGAGCAGGCCGAAGATCACGGCCAGGCCGAGCGACAGCATCGCGTAGAACGAGCCGTTGACCAACCCCAACAGCAACTGGCTCAACATCGCGGGCAAAGGAACGCCGAAGATTTCCATGAGAATCCACAATCAGAGTAACAAGGAAAGACAGGCGCGGGCGCGCCTGCCCTGTGCACAACTCAGCTTATTTCCACAGGCTGCACTTGGTTTCCGCCTTGGTGGCGTAAGCCTGGTCGCCCGGGATGGTGGCGACAATCTTGTAGTAGTCCCACGGATACTTGGACTCGGACTGCTTCTTCACTTCCATCAAATACATATCGTGCACCATGCGGCCGTCCGGACGGATCACGCCGTTCTTGGCGAACATGTCGTTGATCTTGTTGGACTTGAGGTAGGCGATCACCTTGTCAGCATCATCAGTGCCGATCGCTTTCACCGCCTTCAGGTAATTGCTGGCGGCCGAGAAGTCGGCGGCCTGCAGCATCGACGGCTCCTTCTTCATTTTTTCGAAGTAGCGTTTCGACCAGGCGCGGGTTTCCGGATTAGCGTCCCAGTACCAGCCGTCGGTCAGGTACATGCCTTGGGTTAGGTTCAGGCCCAGCGAGTGCACATCGTTGATGAAGATCAGCAGGCCGGCCAGCTTCATCTTCTTGGTGATGCCGAATTCGTTGGCCGCCTTGATCGAGTTGATCGCATCGCCGCCGGCATTGGCCAGGCCAAGAATCTGCGCGCCCGACGATTGTGCCTGCAGCAGGAAGGACGAGAAGTCCGACGCCGACAGCGGATGCTTGACCGCGCCCAGCACCTTGCCGCCGCCCGCCTTCACCACTTCCGCCGTATCTTTTTCCAGCGACTGGCCGAACGCGTAGTCGGCGGTCATGAAATACCAGTTCTTGCCGCCCTGCTTCACAATCGCGCCACCGGTGCCGCGTGCCAGCGCGATGGTGTCATAGGCGTAGTGAATCGTGTACGGCGTGCACTCCTCATTGGTCAGGCGAGCCGAGCCAGCACCAATCGAGATGAAGACTTTTTTCTTTTCTGCGGCGATCTTCGCCATCGCCAGGTTGGCGCCAGAGTTGGTGCCGCCGATCAGCATGTCCACGCCCTGCTGGTCGAACCATTCACGCGCTTTGGAGGCGGCGATGTCGGCTTTGTTCTGGTGGTCGGCCGAGATGAATTCGATCTTCTTGCCGTTGATGTTGCCGCCGGCATCGGCAATCGCCATCTTCACGGCTTCAGCGCCGCCGGCGCCATCGATGTCTGTGTACAAACCGGACATGTCGGTAATCATGCCGATCTTGATGGTGTCGCCGGAAATCTGTGCTTGAGCGGACCAGGATGCGCAAGCGGCTACTGCGAGGGTGATAGCTTTGATTTTCATTTTTCGTCTCCCTACCAAGGTTTAGACACCCAATAGCTCGGTCAACACCGGCATCTTGGCGCTCAACTCAGATGCAACAAAGGTCTCCACGATCTGACCGTGTTCCATCACATAAAACCGATCCGCCAGTGGGGCGGCAAACCGGAAATTCTGTTCCACCATGACGATGGTGTAGCCCTTGGATTTGAGCGTGGTGATCATGCGCGCCAAACCTTGCACGATCACCGGCGCCAGGCCCTCGGAAATTTCATCCAGCAGCAGCAAGCGCGCGCCGGTGCGCAGGATGCGCGCCACCGCCAGCATCTGCTGTTCGCCGCCCGACAAGCGTGTGCCCTGGCTGTGTTTGCGCTCTTCCAGATTCGGGAACATCGCGTAGATTTCCGCCACCGACATGCCCTTGTCCGCGCCGTTCAGATGCGGCGGCAGCATCAGGTTTTCTTCGGTCGACAGCGAGGAAAAAATGCCGCGTTCCTCAGGGCAGTAGCCGATGCCGAGGTGGGCAATTTTGTGCGTCTGCAAGCCGATCGCTTCGTTGCCGTTGACCTTGATCGAGCCCTTGCGCGCGCCGGTCAGGCCCATGATGGCGCGCAGCGTGGTGGTGCGACCGGCGCCGTTGCGCCCCAACAGCGTCACCACTTCGCCCGGCTGCACCGTCATGTTGACGTTGTGCAGGATGTGCGATTCGCCGTACCACGCTTGCAGGTTCGAGATTTCCAGAGCGGCCGTCATCAATGCGCTCCTTCCAGCACTGCGGCTTCCGTACCCATGTAGGCTTCCATCACTTGCGGGTTGGTCGAGACCTCGGCGTAAGTGCCTTCGGCCAGCATGGCGCCACGCTGCAGCACCGAGATTTTGTCGCAGATGCCGGACACCACTTTCATATTGTGTTCAACCATCAAAATGGTGCGGCCGGCAGAGACTTTTTTGATCAACTCGGTTACACGGTGAACATCTTCGTGGCCCATGCCTTGCGTCGGTTCATCCAGCAGCATCAGTTCCGGTTCCATCGCCAGCGTAGTGGCGATTTCCAAAGCGCGCTTGCGGCCGTAAGGCATATCGACGGTGATGGTGTCGGCAAATTCGGTGAGATCGACTTCGGCCAGCAGTTGCATGGCGCGCTCGTTAAGCTTGTCCAGCGCGCGTTCGCTTTGCCAGAAATGGAAGCTGGTGCCAAGCTGGCGCTGCAAGCCTATACGGACATTTTGCAGCACCGTCAGGTGCGGAAATACGGCAGAAATCTGGAACGACCGGATCACGCCCATACGGGCAATCTGCGCCGGCCGGGCGGACGTGATGTCGTTACCGTTGAACAGAATCTGGCCGGATGTCGGCACCAGGAACTTGGTCAGCAAATTGAAGCATGTGGTTTTTCCGGCCCCGTTAGGACCGATTAGCGCATGGATGTGGCCACGCTGTACTTTCAGATTCACATCATTGACCGCAGTAAAACCCTTGAATTCCTTGGTCAAGTGCTTTGTTTCCAAGATAACGTCGGACATCCTGTCTCCTTGTTATTCTTTTCAAAGTACTAAAGTTTTTTAGATCATACACAGTAACAAATTAGCTAACAATACAGTATAACTACCGTTGATTTTTGATCTAAATTCAAACGCCACGGATTAACTGTGCTGCTTTTTCGGCGATCATGATCGTCGGGGAATTAGTGTTTCCAGAGGTGATGAATGGCATGATGGACGCATCCACAACGCGCAAGCCGGCCACGCCTTTCACTCGCAATTGGCTATCGACCACAGCAGTCGGATCATCGGCGCGGCCCATCTTGCAAGTGCCGACGGGATGGAAAATCGTGGTGCCGATAGCGCCCGCAGCGTCAGCCAGTTCCGCCTCCGTGCGGTAATGCAGGCCAGGTTTGTATTCTTCCGGCGCATACTTTTGCAAGGCCGGCGCGGCGACAATCTGGCGCGTCAACGTGAGCGCTTGCGCCGCCACCTTGCGATCTTCCGATGTGCTCAGATACAGGGGCGAGATTTTTGGCGGCGCATACGGATCGGCACTGGCGATGCGCACGTGGCCGCGCGAGGTCGGCCGCAAGTTGCACACACTGGCCGTGAAAGCAGGGAAGGTGTGCAAAGGTTCGCCGAACTTTTCCAGCGACAGCGGCTGCACGTGATACTGTAAATTCGGCGTTTGCTCGCTGGCGCTGGAACGCGCAAACGCACCCAGCTGCGACGGCGCCATCGACATCGGACCGCTCTGGAACAGCGCATATTCAAGACCGATGCGCGCCTTGCCGAGCCAGCTGGAAGCCATGGTATTTAAAGTACGCGCACTACTGCCAAGCTTGTAAATCATGCGCAGTTGCAAGTGATCTTGCAGGTTTTCACCCACGCCAGGCAGATCGATTAACGGCGTGATGCCGAGCTCGTGCAAACGCGCCGCTGATCCGATGCCGGAGCACTGCAAAATCTGCGGACTCCCAACGGAACCAGCTGCCAGCAAGGTTTCTTTATGTGCAGTGGCTAAATATTTTGTATCGCCGCCAGTGAAAATCACGCCCTTGCAAACGCCCTCTTCAATCTGCAACCGTTCCACGTGACACCCGGTCATGATAGTCAGGTTGGGGCGTCGCGATGCCGGTTTCAAAAACGCCTTGGCCGCGTTCCAGCGTATGCCGCGCTTTTGATTCACTTCGAAATAACCGCAGCCAGCGTTGTCGCCACGGTTGAAATCATCTACTTTCTGAATGCCGGTTTGCTCGGCGGCGTCGCGGAACGCGTCCAGTATTTGCCACGACAAGCGCTGCTTTTCCACGCGCCACATCCCGCCTTCGCTGTGGAATTCCGATGCGCCGCCGTGGTAATCCTCGCTCTTCTTGAACAGCGGCAGCACAGACTCCCAGCGCCAGCTATCGTCGCCGGTGAGCGCGGCCCAGCGGTCGTAATCACCGGCCTGGCCGCGCATGTAAATCATGCCGTTAATGGAAGAACTGCCGCCCAGCACTTTGCCGCGCGGGTACAGCAAGCTGCGACCGCCAAGGCCGGGATCGGCTTCGGTGCGGAATCGCCAGTCGGTGCGGGGATTGTCGATGCAGTGCAAATAGCCGACGGGGATATGGATCCACACATAATCGTCGCGGCCGCCTGCTTCGATCAGCAGGACTTCTTTATCCTTGTCGGCGCTGAGCCGGTTAGCCAAAACGCAGCCAGCCGAGCCTGCGCCTATGATGATGTAATCGTAGCTTCCTGCTGATTCCAAACAGCCTCCTGATTTATTCTGCGCTGATCTCCGCCAGCAAAGTCTCCACCAATTTCGCCGCCGGCATGGGCCGCGCACGGGACACGCCGGTGCCGCACCAGAGCGACATCAGTTCAGTCTCGCCGCGCCTGGAGGCTTCTGCACGGATAAGCGAAGTTAATGCATTTTGAATAGGATATAACGGTAATTTACGTTCGATAGACGCCATTTCACGCATGAAGCGGTTTTCCAGCCCGCGTGCATAACGGCCGGAAAAAGTACGGGTCAGCCGGGTCGGCTGGTCGCCGGCAGTCAGCAAGCGCCGCTTGTACGCTGGATTGATACTGGATTCGTCGCACACCAGGAATGCCGTGCCCATCTGCACAGCTTGCGCGCCGCCGTCTAACGCGCGCTTGATATCGGCGCCGTTCATGATGCCGCCGGCCGAGATCACCGGGATATTGACTGCCGCAACAGCGGTCGGCAGCAATTCAAACGTCGTCAGCCTCGCATCTTCCTGCGCGCCGATGAAGGTGCCGCGATGTCCGCCCGACTCCACGCCGGAAGCAATCACCGCATCGGCGCCCCTGCTTTCCCAAGCCTGCGCTTCCTCAGCGTGGGTAATCGTGCCGATCACGAAAATGCCGGCATCATGCAAGCGCTGGATTTGCTGCGTACTCAGGATGCCGAAGGTAAAACTGGCCACAGCCGGCCGCAATTCAAGCAGGGTTTCAAACTGGGAAGTGAAGTCTTCGCACCATTTAGCCGGAGTTGGCAGCTCGTTCCAGCCAAATGACGACCAATACGGTTTAAGCCACTCTTTTGCCTGTTCTACCTCGGCCGCAGAAGGATCAGGCGTCTCCAGCACGAAAAAATTGAGGCAAAACGGTTTGCTGGTAAGGCTACGGATCTGCGCAGTCTGGGCACGCATCGTTTCCGGCGATAACAAGGAACAAGCTAGCGAACCCAGCGCGCCGGCATTCGACACCGCCGCCACTTGCGCGGGCGTGTTGTTCCCGCCAGCCGTAGGTCCCTGGATGATGGGATGAGGAAAAATCGATGCTAAGGTCATCAAATCCCCTATTTAGACCTGTGGATAAGCATATGGATATCCACAGGTGCCAAATGTGAGTAAACAAACCTGTTTTGGGGACGGCTTTTTTTATCCCAAAACAGTTCTTTGCTCATACAAGGTTTACGCATCCGCTTATACGGCTCGTAAACGCCTGATTTTAATCCAAAATGGTGACTTATCCACAGAAACATGTCGATGTTAACAACTATCACTATTTTTATATCTACTTACTTAGAGTAAACCATAAAACCCAAAAACCACAGGCGCAAGCGCCTGGAGGTTCGTTCCTGACTGAAACCCGATATACTGAATTGGCAAGCAAACAGCCTCTGCTGGAGTCGTTTTGCCCTCCCATCGCAAAAATCTCCTGTCGCCTGCCTATCTGCGGTTTCGGCGACGTTTGGTTACCAGCCTTTTTCTGATGGCAACGCTTGCCATTGCCGTCGTGGTCAGCCAGTTCCATACCTCCTACATAGAACGCGAACTTGCCGTTCAAACCCAGACTGAGCACTACGTAAAAGCCATGGAAGCGCATGTGCTCTACTCGATTCAGTCGGTAGATTTATCGCTGATTGGGTTTGCCAATGCCATCAAAGTCCTGCCTGCAAAACAAAGCCATTCGCCCGAAACGCTTTCGGACCTGCTTTCTTCACGCGGATCCAGCTTCGACAGCGATTACTGGATCACTTTCTTGGATGCCAAAGGCTATGCCATTGCCAGTTCGACTGGTGCCAATATCGCCGGCACTTCCTACGCTGATCGTGACTACTTCAAAATTCACCTCGACAACTCGCACAAGGGCAAGCTGTTCATTGGCGAACCATCCATCGGAAAAGTCAGCAAGAAAAAGCTGTTTTTTCTGAGTCGCAGGGTAGAAAGTGCGAAAGGCGAATTCCTCGGTGTCGTTGTAGCGCCGTTAAACGTCGACCGCTACGTCAAAGTCTTTGAGAACTCGCTGTTTAATTCGGATATCTCGATCACGCTGGTACATGGCGCTGGAAAAATCATCGCTCGCGCACCGCATTTTGAACAAGCGTTTGGGCGTGACATTGCTGTCAGCGCGCTGTTTGACAATGTGCATAGGGCTAATTCCGGCACGTACAAAACATTGAGCAGAATCGACAATGTCGTCCGAATTTTCAGCTACCGCGTGATTCAAGGATTGCCGCTCATCATGGTAGTGGGCAGCAATGACACTGAATCGGCCCGTTTGCTGTTGCGGAATTACCAGGTCGCCGGTGGTGGACTGACGATTTTGCTGTTACTGATGATGGGCGCAGGTCATTTTTCGTTGCGCACTTACACCAAGCAAGAAGAACGCGAGCTGCGCTATCGCACCTTGTACACCGCCAGCCGGGAAATGGAGCAGCAACTGCTGGCCAACGAAGAAGTGCGCAAAAAAAATGAGGAATCGCTGAAACTGACCGCGTTGCTATTCCAGAACAGCGGCGAAGGCATGATGGTGACCGATGCCGAAGGCAATATTCTGACCGTGAACCCGGCATTTTCCCTGCTCAGCGGCTACATCGAAAAAGAACTGATCGGCCATCGCGCCTACGAACTCACTTCCGGCCGCAACGACAAGGACTTCTTCGACCGTATGTTCGAATGCGTGACCAATACCGGCTACTGGAAAGGCGAATTGTGGCAACGCAATCGCGACGGCGAGGAATATCTGGTCTCGATGCTGGTCAACACCGTCTACGATGAACAGGGAAATCCTTTCCGCTACGTCGCTTTGCTCAGCGACATCACGAAAAAGAAGGCATCCGAAGAACTAATCTGGCGCCAGGCCAACTTCGATGCCCTCACCGGCTTACCCAACCGGCGCATGTTCCATGAGCATCTACGCCAGGAAATGAAAAAGACCGACCGCTCGCACTTGCCGATGGCGCTGGTTTTTGTCGATCTGGACTACTTCAAGGAAATCAACGACACCCTGGGGCATGACAAAGGCGATTTGCTGCTCAAAGAAGTGGCCACCAGGCTCTCCAGCTCAGTCCGCAGCACCGATACCGTCGCCCGCCTCGGCGGCGACGAGTTCACCGTCATCCTCAGCGAGCTGCGCAATGCTGGCGATGTGGTCCGCACGGCACAGGAAATCCTCAAGAAAATGAGCACGCCGTTCCAGTTGGGTGACGCAGTGGACAAACAAGTTGCGCATATTTCGAGCAGCATCGGCATCACTTTGTACCCGGAAGACGGCAAGGATGCTGAAACTTTAATCAAAAATGCCGACCAAGCCATGTACGTGGCCAAGCAGCAAGGACGCAACCGCTTCAACTACTTCGCGCCCTTCATGCAGGAGGCCACGCGCGTGCGCATGAATCTGGTCACAGAATTGCGCGAAGCGATGCTGCGTGACCAACTGCGCATCATGTACCAGCCGATTATCGACCTCTCCAACGGCGCCATCGTCAAGGCGGAAGCACTGGTGCGCTGGCAACATCCAACCCGTGGACTGCTGAACCCGGCGGAATTCATCGGCGTTGCCGAAAGCAGCGGCATGATTTTTGGTATCGGCGACTGGGTTTTCCGCCAGGCTGCGCGGGAAGTACAGAAATTGCAGGCGCTCAGCTCGCCAACTTTCCAGATCAGCGTGAACAAATCGGCCTGGCAGTTCCGTGATGACGGCAGCAATTACCAGGAATGGCTGAATTTCCTGCAAGAACTGCAGCTGAGTCCGAACAGCATCGTCATCGAAGTGACGGAAAGCCTGCTTTTAGAGACGGCCAACAACAATTCCGACCGTGTTCTAGCGTTCCAGCATGCCCACATGCAGCTTTCACTGGATGATTTTGGCTCCGGACACTGTTCGGTGGCCTTCCTGAAGCGCTTTTCCATCGATTACATCAAGATCGATCCCGCTTTTGTCCACCAAGGGACGGATGGAATGCTGATTTGTGAGGCAATTATTGCGATGGCTCACAAGTTGGGCATCAAAGTCATCGCCGAAGGCATAGAAACACAGCAACAACTGACGGCTCTGACAGCGGCTGGATGCGATTTAGGGCAGGGATATCTGTTCTCCAGGCCCATTTCAGCCGAAGAATTGGAGAAACAACTACAAAAGCAGTGCTCGCCTGTGAATAAGGTACTGGATATCCACAGGACGACTTGTGACTAAAGACTACTTTTGACCACAGGCCAATATTTTATCCAAAAACTGTTCCTTAGCTGATACAGCGCTTATTCAGCATCTTGTTTACGTTGTAAACAGATGATTCGTAAACGTATACATGAGTTATCCACAGAAATTTGCACGTTTACTATTACCACTATTTTTATATAAACCTTTTTGTAAACAACTAAAAGCATGAAATCTAAAGGCCTGCTCACCTTCTGAAAGCCATCTACACCTCAAAAAACGCCTTAAAATCCACTTTTTTTCGCTACGCGTTGTGGAAAAAGCCTGTGATCTCCACAGACGACAGCTCAAAATCAAAGGTAAAACATGCGTTTAGGCATCATTAGTGCATTGGCTGAAGAACAGCAGGGGCTGATAGAAGCCCTTGAGAGCCCTTCTAAGCACTTTCATGGCATGCGTGAGTACACGAGCGGAAAACTCTGGGAAATCGACGCTGTGTGCGTTTTATCGCGTATAGGCAAGGTTGCTGCTGCTATGACAGCTGCAATTCTTGTGGAGAAGTTCGAAGTTACCCACATAGTCTTCACGGGTGTTGCTGGAAGCGGGGATAAAAACGTCAAAGTTGGCGATATCGTGGTCGCTGATTCATTGATCCAGCACGACTTTGATGCCAGCCCGCTGTTTCCAAGACATGAAATCCCGCTGACGGGATTGTCACGCTTCGCCACCGACGTCACTTTGACGGAAAGATTGGCTGACGCTGCTGGGCAAATTACGCGCGTGCATCGCGGTTTGATTGCCAGCGGTGATCAATTTATAGGCAAATTAACGCAAATTCAGGCGCTGAAAGCGGAGTTGCCAAATTTGTTGGCAGTAGAAATGGAAGGCGCAGCAGTGGCGCAAGTATGCTTTGAGCTTGGCATTCCGTTTGCCGTGATCCGAACCATCTCAGACAGCGCCAATGACGACGCTGCGGTCGATTTCATGCATTTCATCAAAAACGTAGCCTCGCGCTACGCGTTTGATGTAATTCAGAATTTCTGCAAGGCATAAAAAACCGGGGTCAGTTCTGCCAATCGCACACGAACTCATGTACCAATGGCAGAACTGACCCCGGATTGCGGGTTTAATACGTTTTACGACGCTTGCAGCGTCATCAGGCTGGCGTTACCGCCTGCCGCCGTCGTATTCACGCACAGAGCGCGCTCAGCGAGCAAACGCCACAGCGGGATGGCTCCGTCCTCATCTGTGCCAATCAGGCCCACCAGGGCACCTTTACGGGCCGCCAGGGGGGCGTGCAGGCCGGCTGCCAGCATCGATTCCACCAAAGCAATCTGGAATTCGCTGGTTTCCAGGCTGGAAACGGTCTGGATGCGCTCTTTCACGGCCGCCGGCAGGTCCGCCGGCAGAAGCTTGGCCACGTCACCCGGCACCAGCGCGGTATTGCCAGTCGCCAACGTTGCTGCCAGCTGGTTCAGCAAACCACCCAGCGTACCCGCTGCGCAGGCGATAGTGCCACGGGACACCAGCGCCAGCGTGTTGCGCTCGCCCGTTGGGCCTGGCAGCGTAGTCAGGCTACCCAGTAGGCTGACGCGGCTGTATTGCTCGCCCAGGCTGACGATTTGCTGGTGGCCGTGGGTTTTGGCCCAGCCGATCAGCGCATCCAGAGCAGGCGTGCTCACGCGTTCGTGTTTAGGCACCGTCACAGCGCCGCGTTGCAGGCGTTTCAGATACAGCGGACCGCCGGCTTTCGGGCCGGTCCCCGATTTGCCTTCGCCGCCGAACGGCTGCACGCCCACTACCGCGCCGACGATATTGCGATTGATGTAGATGTTGCCCACGTGTGCGCTGTTGGCGATGTAGTCGATGGTTTCATCGATGCGCGAGTGCACGCCCAAGGTCAGGCCGAAGCCGCTGGCGTTGATTTGCTCCACCACTTTCGGCAGGTCGGCGCGCTTGTAGCGGATCACGTGCATGACCGGGCCGAACACTTCTTGCGTCAACTCGGCCAGCGAGCGGATTTCCAGCACGGTTGGCGGCACGAAGGTGCCGGCACTAGTCACACTGGAAGGCAGGTCCAGCGAGAAGTAATCCACCGCCGTTGCTTTCAGCTTGTTGATGTGGGCCAGCAGGTTTTGCTGCGCTTCGGCGTCGATCACCGGGCCGATATCGGTCACCAGGCGGTCTGGCGTGCCAACGTTCAGTTCCAGCATCGCGCCTTTCAGCATTTTGATGGTCTTGTCGGCGATATCTTCCTGCAGGAACAGCACGCGCAGCGCCGAGCAGCGCTGGCCGGCGCTGTCGAAGGCCGACGAAATCGCATCCTGCACCACTTGCTCCGGCAGCGCCGACGAGTCGACGATCATGGCATTCTGGCCACCAGTCTCTGCGATCAGCGGAATGTCGGCGTTTTCCGCCACGGCGCGCTTGGCCAGCGTGCGGTTGATCAGTTGCGCTACTTCGGTCGAGCCGGTGAAGATCACGCCTTTGACGCGGCTGTCGGCAGTCAGCGCAGCGCCGACCACTTCGCCGCGACCCGGCAGGAATTGCAGCGCGGCGCGCGGAACGCCCGCTTCGTGCAGCAGTTGTACCGCGCGGTGGGCGATCAGCGGAGTTTGCTCGGCTGGTTTGGCCAGCACCACGTTACCAGCGGCCAGCGAAGCGGCCACCTGGCCGGTGAAGATCGCCAGCGGGAAGTTCCACGGGCTGATGCAAGTTACCGGACCCAGCGCCAGGGTGTTGGTCGAGCCGCTGACTTCAGCCGCGTAGTAGCGCAGGAAGTCGACCGCTTCGCGCAGCTCGGCAATGGCGTTTGGCAGCGATTTACCGGCTTCGCGGATGGCCAGAGTCATGAGTTCCATCGCGTTGGACTCGAACAGGTCGGCAGCTTTGCTCAGGGCGGCGGCGCGGATCGATGGCTCGGTGGTTTGCCAGTCCATGGCGAAGTTGCTGGCGCTGGTCAGCGCGGTTTCAACGTCGGCGGCGTTGGCTTCCACCAGTTGGCCGACGATATCGCTGCGTTGCGCTGGATTGGTGACATTTTGCACCGGCTGGCCAACGCTGATTTCACCAGCCAGCAGCGGCGCAGCGTGCCAGCTGCGCGGCGTGGCCAGTGCGGCGGAGATATCGCGCAGGGTGTTTTCGTTGGCCAGGTCGAAACCGGCCGAGTTTTTGCGTTCCGCGCCGAACATGTCCAGCGGCAGGACGATGCCGGCGTGCGGCTGGCCGCCCTGTTCGCGTGCGCTCTCAACCGGATCCTTCAGCAGCGATTCGATAGGGATGGCTTCGTCAACGATCTGGTTCACGAACGACGAGTTGGCGCCGTTTTCCAGCAGGCGACGCACCAAATAGGCCAGCAGCGTTTCGTGGGTACCAACCGGCGCGTAAATGCGGCAAGGCTTGTCGAGGTTGTCCTTGCCGACGACCTGGTCGTAGAGCGATTCGCCCATGCCGTGCAGGCACTGGAATTCGTAATCGGTCACGCCGTCGCGCTTGGCCCAGGTGTAGATAGTCGACAGGGTTTGCGCGTTGTGGGTGGCAAATTGTGGATAGATCAGGCCTTGTGCAGCGAGCAGTTTCTGCGCGCACACCAGGTAGGACACGTCGGTGTAGACCTTGCGTGTGTAGACCGGGTAGCCGCTCATGCCGTCCACTTGGGCACGCTTGATTTCCGCATCCCAGTAAGCGCCTTTGACCAGGCGCACCATGAATTTGCGGCCGCTGCGCTTGGCCAGGTCGATCAGGTAATCGATCACGAACGGGCAGCGCTTCTGGTACGCCTGCACCACGAAGCCGATGCCTTCGAAACCTTCCAGCGCCGGATCGGCGGCCAGCGCTTCCATCAGGTCCAGCGACAGTTCCAGGCGGTCGGCCTCTTCCGCATCGATGTTCAGGCCGATGTTGTAATGCTTGGCCAGCAGCACCAGTTCGCGCACGCGCGGCAGCAGTTCTTCCAGCACACGGGCGCGCTGGGCACGGCTGTAGCGTGGGTGCAGCGCCGACAGTTTCACCGAAATGCCAGGACCGTTGCGAATGCCGCGGCCGTTCGACGCCTTGCCGATCGCGTGGATCGCGGTTTCGTAGGAGGCGTAGTAGTTCTTGGCGTCGGCCTCGGTCAGCGCGGCTTCGCCCAGCATGTCGTAGGAGTAGCGGTAGCCGCGTGCTTCGTTGGCTTGGCCATTCTTGATTGCTTCATCGATGGTCTGGCCGGTGACGAACTGGTTGCCCAGCATGCGCATCGCCAGGTCCACGCCTTTGCGGATCAGCGGCTCGCCGCCCTTGGAAATCAGTTTGGTTAGCGCCGAGCCGAGGCCGTTTTCGCTGTTGGTCGAGACCAGTTTGCCGGTAATCAGCAGGCCCCAGGTGGCTGCGTTGACGAACAGCGACGGCGATTCGCCGAGGTGCTTGCGCCAGTCGCCTTTGCTGATTTTGTCGGCAATCAGGCGGTCGGCGGTGGCGTTGTCGGGAATACGCAACAGTGCTTCAGCCAGACACATCAGTGCCACACCCTCGTCCGAGGACAGGGAAAACTCGTGCATCAGCGCGTCGACACCCGAGGCGCGGGTACGTTCCATACGCACCGAGCTGACCAGTTTATGGGCCAGTTGCTGGGCCTGCTGGATGCTGCCGGTGTCGTGGTTTTTCAGCTGGTCGAGCAGCCATGCCACGGCGCTGACTTCGTCTTTGCGATAGGCCGCCGTGACTGCTGCGCGCAGGGGAATCGGGTCGCGCAGGACTTCAGCCTGCAGGGCGGCGAACGGGGTGAAACCGGAGGTGGTTGCTGCTTGCATTTGGAACTCTCAGAAAGAAAATTTGGAAGCCGGTCCACCTACAAAAACACGCCCGGTCAGCAAGGCTGGCGAGCGTGAAATGAGCTGAACTGCTAATGATTCGATTGTAGAGGGAATTCTTCTGGATTAATTCTGGTAATGCAGGGGGCTAGCAATAGATAGTTTTTAGTGAGACAATTTAACCAAATAATATTTATTTGGGAGTTCCCGGAAATGTTAGACAAGATCAGCAAAAAAATCTTGATGGAATTGCAGAGCGACGGCCGCATCTCCAATGTGGAGCTGGCCGCGCGGGTGAATCTGTCGCCCGCCGCTTGCCTGGAACGCGTGCGCAAGCTGCACGAATCCGGGTATATCATGGGTTACACGGCGCAACTGAATCCGCAGCTGCTGGACGTGTCCCTGCTCGTCTTTATCGAGGTAGTGCTGGATCGCACCACTCCCGAAGTGTTCGACGCCTTCAAACATAGCGTGCAAGTGATTCCAGAAGTGCTGGAGTGCCACATGGTTGCTGGCGGCTTTGACTATCTGGTCAAAGCACGCGTCAAGGACATGGCTGCCTACCGCGAATTCCTGGGTAAAACCCTGCTGCAAAAAGGCGTGCGCGAAACGCACACCTACGCCGTCATGGAAGAAGTGAAGAATACCACCAAGTTGCCTATAAAATAGCGTCAAAGAAATAAATTAGTGGAGCCGCCCAAGGCACCTGTTGTTAGACGGGGGACAGATGAAGCTTTTGCAGCATAAGTTGGTGCAACGTGGATTGTGGATTTTGGGAGCAACGGCAGGCGGTACTTGCATCGCTTACTTGTTTAACCTGATGGGAGCCGGCCCGGTCACGGCGGCGATTCCGGCCGCACTGGGCGGGGCGGCCGTGGCGTGGTGGGCCGCGCGCCAAGGTGGCGACGATGGCGGCGTGCGCCACTTTGCTCACACCGTGGGCGAGGAAATCGACGCCATCATGATCGGCGCGGCGGAAACCTCGTATTTCGTCGACTCGGTCAAAAAGAAAATCGAACTGGACGTCGGTACCGCTGGCAATATTGTCCACAGCTCCAGCCAGAACGCCGACGCCACCGAGCGCATCGCTGCCAATGCCGAGCGTGCCGCTAAAATCGCCGCCCAGGTGCGCGGCGAAACGGTGGCCGGACGCACCGAGGCCGACAGCGGCCTGCAGCGCATCCGCACCGCGCGTGAAGACGCGCAAACTGCCGCCGCCGTGATGACGGCACTGCAAACCAACTCCCGCAAAATCTACGGCTTCACTGAAGCCATCAGTGAAATCTCGGCCCGCACCAACCTGCTGGCGCTGAATGCCGCCATCGAGGCTGCACGGGCCGGTGAACAAGGCCGCGGCTTTGCTGTGGTCGCCAGCGAGGTGCGCCAGCTGGCGCTGCGCACCAAGGAAGCCACCGACGAAATCAGCACCATGGTGCGCGAGATTAACCAGCAGGCGGAAAAAGCCGCCAACGGCATGACTTCGCTGGCGGTCAAGGTTAGCGAGGCGGCCGGCAATGTGGAAACCGTGCATGGGCTGCTGGGCAATATCGAGCGTTCGTCGGGCGAGTCGGAAGACCAGATCGGCGAAATCGCCCGGGCTTCGCGTGAGCACGTCGCCACTACCGAAGAAATCGCCCACGCCATCGCCAGCATCCGCGACAGTCTGTTATCCACCGAGAAGGAGTTGCCGCGTGCGGCCAGCTCGGCGATGGCGCTGGCGGAACGGGCAGAAGTGATCACCGGCGCGCTGGGCGAGTCGGATATCGAGAGTTCGCACGATGAAATCCGCATGGCGGCGCAGCGCGCGGCGGCGGAAGTGGGCAAGATCTTTGAACAAGCCATCGCCAGCGGAAAAATCACGCGTGATGCGCTGTGGGACCGCCACTACACGCCGATCCCGAATACTGATCCGCCCAAGCACAAGACGCGCTTCGACGATTTTACCGACCGCGTGCTGCCGGCGCTGCAGGAAGGCCTGCTACAAGCCATGCCGCAGTTGGCCTACGCCGGTGCTGTGGATAACAACGGCTATTTCCCCACCCATAACAAGAAATTTTCCCAGCCGCTGACCGGGAACTATGACGTCGACATCGTCAACAATCGCACCAAGCGGATTTTCAGCGATCGCACGGGCAAGCGCTGCGGCTCGAATACCAAGCCCTTCCTGTTACAGACCTACAAGCGCGATACCGGCGAGGTCATGCACGACCTGTCGGCGCCGATTTATGTGGATGGCAAGCACTGGGGCGGTTTCCGTATCGGCTATCGCTCCAGTAGCAAATAGCGTGACGAGTTAGCGGGACGAGGCCGGCGGCGTCGGCGGATTGTTGACCCGGCTCTGGGTGACGCTGTTCATTTTTTCGAGATGCATGCGCAGCCACTTGTGAGCCGGGCTGCGCGCATCGCGTTCGTGCCACAGCATGTCCAGGTGGACCGCCGGCAGCTGGAACGGCAATTCTTTGTGCAGCAGCGCGTCATTCATGCCGGTCGCAGCGATCAAGTGGCGCGGCAGCACGGTAATCAAATCCGAGTTGGCCACCACGCGGCCGGCCGTAAAGAACTGGTTCACTGTCAGCAAAATGCGTCGTTCGCGCTGTAACTGGGCCAGCGCTTCGTCGACCAAGCCGTGGGCGCGGCCGGAGAAGCTCACCAGTAAATGGTTGGCTTCGCAGTAGTTGTCCAACGTCAGCTCGACCTTGGACAGCGGATGATCGCGCCGCATCACGCACACATATTTACCTGAGTACAAGCGCTCGTGACGGATCGGCGAACCGGTCTCGTAGGACAGCTGCGCCGCCACGCCGGGAAAGAAACCCACCGCCAGATCGATATCGCCGCGCAGCAGCATCGGACGCGGTTCGCGCGTGGTCAGCGGCACCATGCGCACGTTGACGCCCGGCGCTTCGCTCTCGATCGAGCGCATCAGTGACGGCAGCCACATGGCGGCGGTCGCATCGGCCATTGCCATCCGGAAGGTGGCGTGGGCGGCCGAGACGTCGAAAGTTTCCGGCGCCACTGCCGCTTCCAGGCTGGCCAGCGCGCTGCGTACGGACGGCCACAGCGATTCGGCGCGCGGGGTCGGCTTGACGCCGTAAGCGGTGCGGATCAGCAGTTCATCCCCGAGACTTTCGCGCAAGCGCTTGATGGCGTTGGAAACAGCAGGCTGGGTCATGGCCAGGTGGCCGGCGGCGCGTGTCAGATTTTGCTCTGTCATCACGGCGTCGAAAACGCGCAGCAAGTTCAGGTCCAGCGTCAGGAAGCTCATAGCGGCTCAGAGGTGAGGATGTTGGAGAAATAACGATAGCACAGTCCATTCACCAAACGCATAATTGTTATGGAGAAAGAAAATTGGATACTTATGTTGCGCCGCACTATAGTTACGTCAGATTCTAAAGCTCCGCTTAAACTATGTCCACCGCAATTTCTTTAATGCAAGATTTTTCATTGTTCGCCGCGATCAAGCTGGCGCTGGTTATCGCTGTGAGCGGCGGTTTGCTGGTGCTGTTTCAGCCGCTGTTGCGCGGTTGCGCACGCGCTGCGGTGCTGGTGGTTAAGCCAAAGTTGAGCAAAGAGGAACGCCTGCAGCGCCGCCAGATGCGCGACAGCATGCTGCTCAAGCGTATGTTGAACCGCAGCGAGTGCGACCCTAGCCACGCCGCCGAACTGCGCGCCATGGCCTCGCGTGCCTAAAATTTAAGCGCGGCAGTCACTGCCGCGCTGCACCATCAACCTCGCATCATTTCTCGCCAAGCAGGGCCGGCTTCAAGGAACTGTCGACCGGCTTATCACCCAGCCAAATACGCAGCACGGCGTTGTAGAACGCCTGGTCCGGCATCAACTCCCCCAGTTTTTTCCCATTCAGATAGCACTGCGTGCCCTCGCCCGGAGTCCAGTCCAACGACAGCTGGTCGCCTTTTTTCAGAGCCGGCGTCTGCGCGAACACTTCACCGAACTTCATGATTTGCGGCAGGATCTTGCTGCGCTCGTTCTTGTCGGTATTGGCGTTCAGGCCGTCCATGAAGGCCTTGCCGAAATCGTCCGAACTGACTTCGCGCAGCATGGTGATGGCCACGCGGCGCGGGCCAGCGACGGCCAGCACATCTGGCACAGTGGTTTTCTTTTCGCTCAGGTAGAGACCGGCTGCGTAGACTTTGAAGATGACTTTGGTGCGCACACCGGCGCCGTTCAGCTTGAGCGGCTGGCCGGCCAGGGTGATGCTGTCGTCGAATTTGACGCCTGCCACTTCGGTGTTGGCAAAGGCCGGCAGGGCAGCCAGCAGGGCGGCGGCCACTAGGGTACGCAGGGTAGTTCTACGGTTCATGAATGTCTCCGGAGTGGTATGTGATCGGACTATACCACCGTGGAGGCACAACGGCGCATTTGGCCGCACGGTCATGCTTTTTCGCGTGTTTTGGCTTCTCAGGCCTTGGTGGCCTGCAGCAGTTCGAACTTGGCGAACAGCTGGTCCTTGGTTTCGCGGTGCTCGGGATGGAACGGAATGCAGCTGACCGGGCACACTTGCTGGCACTGCGGCTCGTCGAAGTGGCCGACGCACTCGGTGCATTTGTCCGGATTGATTTCGTAAATTTCCGCGCCCATGTAGATCGCGTCGTTCGGGCACTCGGGCTCGCACACGTCGCAATTGATGCAGTCGTCGGTAATCATTAAGGCCATGACAGAACTCGCTTACTTATTCGGTCTTGGTGGAAGCAATCTTCTTTTGCAGCCAGCGGTCGACCGATGGGAATACAAACTTGGACACATCCCCGCCCAGCATGGCGATTTCGCGCACGATGGTGCCGGAGATGAATTGATACTGGTCGGACGGCGTCAGGAACATGGTTTCGACGTCCGGCAACAGGTAGCGGTTCATACCCGCCATCTGGAACTCGTACTCAAAGTCAGACACGGCGCGCAGGCCGCGTACGATCACGCGCGCATCATGTTCGCGCACAAAGTCTTTCAACAGGCCGGAGAAGCTTTCGACCCGCACATTCGGGTAGTGGCCCAGCACTTCATTGGCAATTTCCAGCCGTTCATCCAGCGAGAAGAACGGTTTCTTGTTCTTGCTATCGGCGACGCCAACCACCAGCGTGTCAAACAGGCCCGAGGCGCGACGCACCAAGTCCTCGTGACCACGGGTCAGCGGATCGAAAGTTCCCGGATAAACAGCTACTACCATTGCGGCTCCCTGCAGTGCACCAATATAGAACGCGCATTATGCCTCAAAAAAGCCATTTGCCCGCAATTGGTGCTGTTTTAACTGCAATTAGGCTTTATATTTTAATAAATGATAGAACACCATTCCGGCTTTGTCAGCCCGGATAATTTCCCAGTTTGCCATCCATTCCGGCGCTTCGCCTTCGGCAAACTCCAGCGACAATCCTGATTCAGCATACACCAGACCGCCCTCTTTCAGCAGTTTGCTGCACAGCGGCAGCGCGCGCTCCAAAAAGGTTTGCTGGTACGGCGGATCGAGGAAAACCAGGTCGAATTTCTGGCCGCGCAAGGCCGCCGATTGCGCCGCCGCCAGCGCGTCGGCGCGCGTGATGGTGACGTTGTCGGCTTTCAGTTTAGTCTTGATCTCATCCAGCTGGCGCGTGACCTGAGTATTGCTGTCGATCATGATGACGGATTGTGCGCCACGGCTGGCGGCTTCGAAACCGAGTGCGCCGCTGCCGGCAAACAAGTCCAGCACTTGCGCGTTGGCCCAGTAGCCGTCGCGCTGGTGATTAATCCAGTTGAACGCCGTCTCGCGCACGCGGTCCGGGGTCGGGCGCAAGCCCAGCGCGCTCAGCACCGGCAGCGGCGTACGCTTCCACTGGCCGCCAATAATGCGCACCTGATTGGCGTGCTGGGGACCGTGGACCGGGACTTTGGCAGGTTTTGCGGGCTTGCTGGCGGGCTTCTTCGGCATGTGACGATGTTCTAAGTCATTGATTCAAAGGAGAATCATATCACAGCGGTGATTAGCGCTGCTCGGCGGTCAATGCGTTGAAGTCGTCGATCCAGCCTTGCATGCGTTTGTGGGCGTGGGCTTTCTGCGCCGGCGTAGCGAGCTGGATCACGGTCAGGATCAGCTGCATATTCGCCGCCTCGGCCGCATCGAAAAAGGCTTTGCGCTCAGATTGTTGCTCCATGCGATCGAAGCTGTCCTTGATCAAGGTGTGCAGCAGCGCCATGGTGGCATCCTTGTTTAGCTTGTCGTGCTGCACCTTGCGCGCTGCCGCCAGGATCATTTTCTGGCGCCGCTGGCGTTCGTCCAGCCACAGCTCGTTGTCCAGCGGCCGCGCGTCGGAGGCCTTGCGGATCAGCGCTTCCTGTTCGCTCGTGAAATTGCCGAACCACAGCTCGAACTGCTCCATCGACTTTTGATAGCGGAACTTTTGCTGCGCTTCCTTGTCGCCCTTCATATTCTTTTTGCGGAACTCGGCATTGTTGGCGGCGAACTTGCGCTCCAGCGCAGCGAGCTGGTCCGGCTGCAGCGAGCGCGCCAGGTCGGCCAGCTCCGGCAAGGCCTTGAATAGCAGCAGCTGGGTGCGGTTCTTGATGTCGTCGTAATCGTTTTGCAGGTCGGCGGCGGAAGGGCCCGCAGCCAGCTGGCGTTGCGCGGTTTGCAGGATTTGCACGTAATCATGCAGCTGGGTCTTGCGGTGCCAGCGGAACAGCTCGTCGATATCTTTCTTGACCCAGACTTTTTGCTCGCTGTTCAAATCGACGTAGCCGTCGATCCACCAATACAACACCGTGTCGCCATGGTTGTAGGCCAGCCGCAGGGAACTGCAGGCGGCCAGCAGCGCCAGCAACGTGATTAAAAGCAGGCCGTGCAGCGTGCGGCGGCCGGTCAGGGGCATGTTAGACTTTGACATTTATACACTCTTTTATCTGGCACCTTTATGAACGTCGTGATCCTCGCCGCCGGCATGGGCAAACGCATGCAATCCGCACTGCCGAAAGTTCTACATCCACTGGCGGGCAAGCCGCTGTTGCAGCACGTGCTTGATACTGCCCGCAGCCTGTCCGCCAGCCGATTATGCGTGATTTACGGCCACGGCGGGGCGGCAGTCCAGGCCTTGCTGGCCAAGCAGCCGACGCCGGTTGCCACCGCGCTGCAAGAACAGCAGCTGGGCACCGGCCACGCCGTCATGCAGGGCTTGCCAGAACTGGACGACAACGTCCCTACCCTGATCCTGTACGGCGACGTGCCGCTCACCACCACCGCCTCGCTGAAGGCGCTGGTTGATGCCGCCGGCAACGACAAACTGGGCATTTTGACTGTCGAACAAGACGATCCTACCGGTTTGGGACGAATCATCCGTGAGAATGGCAACATAGTGCGCATTGTCGAGCAAAAAGATGCCAGCGAAGCCGAACGTGCCATCAAGGAAATCAACAGCGGCATCATGGTCGCGCCGACCCAGCGCCTGAAACAATGGCTGGCCGCCATCAAGAATGAAAACGCGCAGGGCGAGTACTACCTGACCGACATCGTCGCGCTGGCCGTGGCGGATGGCGTGCCGGTGGTGTCGGCCCAGCCGTCGGCGGTGTGGGAAGTTGCCGGCGTCAACAGCAAAGTGCAGCTGGCCGAGCTGGAACGCATCCACCAGCGCAACATTGCTAATCGCTTGCTGGAACAAGGCGTGACCTTGCTGGACCCGGCGCGCATCGACGTGCGTGGCGAGCTGGTCTGCGGTCGCGACGTCACCATCGACGTCGGCTGCGTGTTTGAAGGCAAGGTTGAGCTGGGCGAAGGCGTACACATCGGCGCGCACAGCGTCATCGTCAACGCCCGCATCCTGGCCGGTGCGCAGATCAAGCCGTTCTGCCATATCGAAGAAGCCGTAGTGGGCGACGCTTCCATCATCGGTCCTTACGCGCGCCTGCGCCCGGGCACCGTGCTGGCGGAAGACGTGCATGTGGGTAACTTCGTCGAAATCAAAAACGGCCAGATCGCCGCGCATAGCAAGGCCAACCACCTTGCTTACATCGGCGACGCCACCGTCGGCTCGCGCGTGAACATCGGCGCCGGCACCATCACCTGCAACTACGATGGCGCCAACAAATTCCGCACCGTCATCGAAGACGACGCCTTCATCGGCAGCGACAGCCAGCTGGTGGCCCCGGTCACCGTCGGCAAGGGCGCGACCCTGGGCGCCGGCACCACGCTGACCAAGGATGCGCCGGCCGGCAAGCTGACCGTATCGCGTCCGCGCCAGGTCACCATCGAAAACTGGACTCGTCCAGTCAAAGTCAAAAAGTAAGCGAATAGTTTTCCACTGAAATGGCGCCTGCGGGCGCCATTTTTTTGTGGATAAATATGTGTGTAAGCTCTGGGTAAGCACGGGATAAGAGGTGGGCAAATAAAACATACAACTATGAAGTATCTGCATCGCTGCCAATATGCCATCCAGCGCCCGCAACTTCATCAAATGTGTATAACTTTGTGAGTAAGTGGCTGGGTAAGTGCTGGATAAAGTTGAATAATTGGCGGATAACTATTTCTTTGCCGAGGTGCTTGTGCATAAAGCTGTGGGGAAGCACTGGGATAGGCACCGGATAACTGGGGGATAAGTTATCCGGCAGAAGTTTTCTCCACCATGCGAAAACCGCTTGTGGAAAAGCCTGTGGCTAACTCTGTGCAAAGTGGCGGGATAAGCCTGGTACAGCTTTGTATAACTTTGCTTCAGATAGCGATCCGTGTCTCGAACTTGCTGCGGAAAGTCGAAAAATACGCCTTCACATTGCGCACATTGGCGTGGCTGGTGAATACCCGGTGCGCCAATGCGTGATAGGCCGGCATGTCGGCCACCTGCACTACCAGCACAAAGTCCGGCCCCGGCGCCACGCGATAGCATTGCAGCACTGCTGCCTCGGCAGCCACCAGCGCTTCAAACTCCGTCATGCGCTCAGCGGCCTGGATATCTAGCGAGATTTCCACAAGCGCCGTCAAACTCGGCCCGACTTTTTCCGGCGCCACGATGGCCACTTGCCGCTGAATCACCCCGCTGTCGCGCAAATGCTTGACGCGGCGCAAGCAAGTTGGTGGCGAAACGTGCACAGCGGCGGCCAATTCAGCATTGGTTTGCGATGCATCAACTTGCAGCGCATTTAGAATGCGACGATCTATTTCATCCATAGGGCTTTTTAGAAATAATATTTCATAAGGTGCGTAAGGTGAAATTTTATGCCAAATTTGACTAAATTAAGAAAGCATATTTCAATGGTGCTGCTCTACGATGGCTTCCTAACTTAATTAAAGAGGTTCCCTATGTGCGGCATCGTCGGCGCAGTAGCACAACGCAATATCACTCCTATCCTGCTGGAAGGCCTGAAACGGCTGGAATATCGCGGCTACGACTCCTGCGGCGTTGCCCTGCACGTGGATGGCCAGCTGCAGCGCTCGCGCAGTACCTCGCGTGTCGCTGATCTGGAAAAGCAGATCAACGAAGCCCATCTGCAAGGCTTCACCGGCATCGCCCATACCCGCTGGGCCACGCACGGCGCGCCGGCCTCGCACAACGCCCACCCGCACTTCTCGCCATCGACCGAGCAGGCGCGTATCGCGCTGGTGCACAACGGCATCATTGAAAACCACGACGAATTGCGTGCCGAATTGACCGCGCTCGGCTACGTGTTCCAGAGTCAGACCGACACCGAAGTGATCGCCCACCTGGTCGACCACATGTACAACGGCGACCTGTTCGACACCGTGCAGCACGCCGTCAAACGCCTGGCTGGCGCCTACGCCATTGCTGTGTTCAGCCGCGAAGAGCCGCACCGCGTGGTGGCCGCACGCCAAGGCTCACCGCTGATCGTCGGCCTGGGCCAGGGCGAAAACTTCGTCGCTTCCGACGCCATGGCGCTGGCCGGCACCACCGACCAGATCATCTATCTGGAAGAAGGCGACGTGGTCGACCTGCAACTGGGCCGCGTGTGGGTGGTCGACAGCAACGGCAAGCCAGTCCAGCGCGAAGTGAAAACCGTGCAGGCGCACACCGGTGCCGCCGAGCTGGGCCCATATCGCCACTACATGCAGAAAGAAATCTTCGAGCAGCCGCGCGTGATCGGCGATACGCTGGAAGGCGTCACCGGCGTCATGCCGGAGCTGTTTGGCGACGGCGCTTACAACGTCTTCAAGCAAATCGACCGTGTGCTGATCCTGGCCTGCGGCACCAGCTACTACTCGGGCCTGACCGCCAAGTACTGGATCGAATCGGTGGCCAAGATTCCGGTCAACGTCGAAATTGCTTCCGAATACCGCTACCGCGACAGCGTGCCGAACCCGAACACGCTGGTAGTGACCATTTCGCAAAGCGGCGAAACCGCTGACACGCTGGCCGCGCTCAAACATGCGCGCAGCCTCGGCATGGAACACACCCTGACCATCTGCAACGTCGCCACCAGCGCCATGGTGCGCGAATGCAAACTGGCCTACATCACCCGCGCCGGCGTGGAAGTAGGCGTGGCCTCGACCAAGGCCTTCACCACCCAGCTGGCCGCGCTGTTCCTGCTGACCCTGTCGCTGGCGCAAGTCAACGGCCGCCTGAGTGACGCGGAAGAAGCCGAGCACCTGAAAGCCATGCGCCACCTGCCGGTGGCGATTTCGGCGGTGCTGGCGCTGGAACCGCAGATCATCGCCTGGGCCGAAGATTTCGCGCGCAAAGAAAACGCCCTGTTCCTCGGCCGCGGCATGCACTACCCGATCGCACTGGAAGGCGCGCTCAAGCTGAAAGAGATTTCCTACATCCACGCCGAAGCCTATCCTGCGGGCGAACTGAAGCACGGCCCGCTGGCGCTGGTGACGGAAGAAATGCCGGTAGTCACGGTGGCGCCGAACGACACCTTGATCGAAAAGCTGAAATCGAATATGCAGGAAGTGCGCGCGCGCGGCGGCCAGCTGTACGTGTTTGCCGACGTCGACTCGCGCATCACCTCGGGCGAAGGCGTGCACGTGATCCGCCTGCCGGAGCACTACGGCCTGCTGTCGCCGATTCTGCACGTGGTCTCGCTGCAGCTGCTGGCCTACCATTCGGCCCTGGCCCGCGGCACCGACGTCGACAAGCCGCGCAACCTGGCCAAGTCGGTGACGGTGGAGTAAGTCGTTTAGCCACCCCGGTAATGCTGTGTACGCGGAATAAAGTCGGACACCAAGGAATAAAGTGTGACACCAAGGAATAAAGTTTGACACCGTACGCTAGGCGATAAGTCACTAAAAGGGCCGGTTTTTGAACCGGCCCTTTTTCATCAGGTCAAAAGTCGCGGTAACCATTACTGATTAAGTACTCTATGTGAACGTTCTATATCGCTTGTGGTGACATCCTGAAAACCCGATTTTTAGTTCCAGTGACATTCAGATAGACATTGAAACTATCAATCAGTCAACACTTGTTGCTGACCTTGTAACGATGTAGCATTGTGATTTTGATCAAAAGTCACTTCGACATGACTACACCGGACCAAAATTACGAATCTTTGAAGGCTGTCTATAAGGTCTGCATCGAAACGCGCAACTTCGAGATTAACCAGCTCATCCAGCGAAACAACTTCTTTATGCTCTTTCAAGGCGTGTTGTTAGCGGCCGCATTGCAGAATCAAGGAAGTAAGCCAGTTGTTGAGCTGATAATTTGCCTTACCGGGATCTTTGTTTCCATTTATCAGTTACAGATGGCGAGCGGCGCCAAGTACTGGCAGGAATGGTGGGAAAGTCGGCTGGAGGAATATGAGCAAAAGCTCGGTGAACATCAAGATGCAAACGATGCGAGTTTCCATGACCTCTTCACGGCGTCCTCAGATAAAGTCCACTCAGTCATATCCGAGCGCCTGCGGCGCAAGTCAAAAGGGAAGCTCAGCAATCTATTAATTTTGCAAGCCTATCAGGTTGGCCGAGCTCCTATCAAAGTCAGTTTGGTGTTGACTTTGGCCTGGCTAATGCTGACCCTTCATTGTATCGACTTCAGCTCCATCCCCCTTCCACCCGGCCTCGTAAAAGGTTTTACGTTTGCCGCCCAGCCGAAATGAAAAAGAAAGAGACCAATGCCCTATTCTTTGCAGGACAAACTGGTTGTCGGCGTCGCCTCCAGCGCGTTGTTCGATTTAAGTGAATCAGATAAAGTTTTCCGAAGCCATGGTGAGGCGGCTTACCGGAAGTACCAAGAAGACAAGCTCAACGAACCGCTTCCCGTCGGCATCTCCTACTCTTTTATCAAACGGTTGTTGACTATCCATCCTGAGGGGAAGGACAGCGCTGACGCGGTTACTGATTTACCCTCCAAGTATCGGCGTCGCATCTCGCATGACTCGGCCGGCAGTAAATTGTAGTAAAACAAATAAAGGCTGAGCTAATATCGCAGGGAGAATGTTTGTTGATCCTCTCCGAGGTTCGGACGTAACCGTATAAACGGTTTATAAGGAAAAATAATGTCAGGAAAAAAGAGAACACCGTCTGAACGAGCGATCATCTACGCAGGGGTGCTCGGCGGGCTCAGCATCCAGCAAATCGATGAGCTTTTGCAACCTCTTGGCGCTGGACGATTGAATCCCAATAGCTATGAAATGCTGAAGGGTACTTACTTCAGCAGCATGGTGAATGGGATTGGAGGGATCAGCACCGACGTGCTTAATCCGTTCGGCGAATCGATCTACCACCCCAAGCAAATGGGCGACCTCTGACCAAGGAAAATTCCAGCACCCTGATGGCGCCCGTAGACCTTCCAAAGCCGCGCCAGAGCTGACTTTGGCGTTGAAAGGTCACCCGTTTGCACGGCAGTATCCCGATGTAATGACTCAGCGTTTCCTGCTCAACTTAAGCCGCTTATGCAAATGCCTCAGCGGGCGTTTTCATCCGCAACGCTTGATGCGGGCGCTGGTTATCGTAGAACCCAATCCAGCCGGCTATGACCCGACTGGCGTGCTGCAAACTCTCGAGGCGATGACGGTGCACGCATTGCTCCTTCAACGCCCCTGATGACGCGTTCGACCATGCCGTTTTGCTCCGGGCAATGTGGCGTGATGAACTCCTGCTTTAGTCCATAGATGCGAACTAACCTAGTGTAGCTGCGGCTAGTGAAAACCAGACCATTGTCGGATCGTAGCAAGAACGACGCCTCGACCCAACCCAAAGTGCCATAGCGGGCAATGAGTGCCTGCTTCAGGGCCGCTTCCGTCGTCTTGGCTTTGCCTAGGCGGGATAGATGCCAGCTTAGAAGTTCGCGGGTGTGGCAATCAATCACCAACGCCAGCATAGACCAGCCATCGCGGCCGGCCCAAACCCGGCACTTATCGGTCGCCCAGCGCTCGTTCGGTGCTTTTGCTACTGAAGGCAAGGCTTGCACGCGTGGACGGAAACCGACTGGCCGTTTCTTCACCTGCCAGCCACGCAGCTGGAAGATGCACTGGACAGTGTTCTTGTTGAAGCCCAGCAGGCCTGCCACCGTGCGATAACCGAAGGACGGTTCCTCATTGATCATTGCCTTGATCGGATCGGCAAAGCTTGGCTTCACTTTAGCTCCACCTCGACCGATTTATAGTATACCGCCGACGCGGCAGATCGAACCACTGGCACAGCTTACTGATCGAAACCTTGAATGCGTCTTCTGGGCACTACCTGAGTGCAGCTGTCCCTGGCATCCAGTAACCATTTGGCATTACCCATGCCGAGAGTGGCAGCCGGAGGTTCACCGCCGTCGAGTGCCATTGCCATAAATGCCTCAGCTACACCTGAAAGCCGGTACGTTAAGTAAGGTGCGGCATTATTCAGGAGCTCTTAAATTTCTTCAGCTGGGACTCGGAGATGAACGTCAGATTCCCTCTTGCGCGGGAACAGGCGACATATAGTTTGTTGCGCGTCTCTGAGTTGATGTCCCGGAAGCTACCAGCAGCATTCCAAGCCTTCACATTGCCAGGATTCAGCACTACGCAAACATTCTTATAGTTGTCCATGCCCTTAGACGCCCCCCAGTTCTGAGAGAAACAATCGTACTTATGGTGTTCCTTGTAGAATAACTTTACCGTCTTCGGGTCCCGGTAGAGCATCGCTACTGCTGCCGGATCGTCCTCGAAACGCACGACACTGGTTCGCTCGTCATGCGCTTGAATGTCGATCCCGATTTTTTCCGTAATGAAGTCGCAGACGCTCTTGCTGCAGCGCCGGCTGCGTTTGAGGCTGGCACGACTTAATGAACTGTTTTTGAATGGAGTGCGTGTGAGTCTCCCCGCTCTATAAATTCAGATGAGACCCGCGTATGCACCGGCCGCGGTCAGCTCGTAAAGGGCAAGTAGTGTTAGATTAGGTAGCGGCTAATCCGCAATCCAACGATTGTCGAGCTTCACCGGGGAAGTTGTCTTCAACCTATTTCTGAACCCCTAGTCCCGCGACTAGGAACCTTATATTTGTAGGGTCGCAAGACCATCGCCACCACTCAATATTTCGGAATGCAACCGCCTGAGCGCAGCCATGTTTTCAGGGGCATCAGACTACGTGCCGAGACTTGTTGATTTTAGCTAATTTGCCCTTATTTGCTGGACAGCAAATAAGGCGATTTTGCCAAATTTAGACTTGCTAGCAATTTGCACGAGCTAGTCCCCACCGTTGGAACTAAGGTAATAAAATCGGGAGAAAGCTACATTAACCAGGTGTGATCTGGGTTGCGCTATGTCGATTTAGCTCTCAAGAGCAAAGAGATCTTCTCCCATCGCTAACTCAGCCTGAGTACGAGCGGCTTTCCTTACTTTAGCGGCGAGGGTTGCCCATTCAGATGCAGATGCGGCAGCGCATGCCTGGTTATAGAGCTCATTGATGGGGCCCTGCACCACGACTGGATTTACCAACTTCAGAAATCCCTGTCCGTGTAATGCAGCTCGAAATGCCACCCTGTATGGAGCTTCCCCGGCAACGACGCAATCGCTGCCACCATACCGAACCATCGACGTTACCTGCGACGCACCGATCGGGTTACTGCTTGCCAGATTGCGCGCGCAGGTGGAGTAAATAAAGTCATCCACATCGCTGGCGCTAAGACTACGATCGCTATGACATAAAAGGGCGTAGTGGCTTCGTTTGTTGGCGCCTCCGCGGCTGGTGATTAGCAGATGTTCTGGAAGCGGTGCGACGCAGCCATTGCTCTCAATGTAATTGAGCCAAAGAACTGTCTCGGAAGGTGCCACATCGATCTGCTTTGGAGCGCTTTTCATTGGCGTGAAAATCACATCAACCTTACCAGTTGGACTCAACTGTCTAGCCAACGCGACGCCTCCGCCCAGAGAGCTACCGATCCCCCATGCAAATACGCCACCGCCAGCCATGCGCTCCAACTCCTTGCGCTTGAGGATGGCCTCAAGCGTTTGCCCAGCCTCAGTCCCCATCTTCGTCCAGCAGAAGATGTCAGGAATGGAATCTTGGGATAGTTGTCGGCCTATTGCTGACTCGTTCAAGGGATCGAACATAGCGGCCTCAAATGTGCATAATATTTGGTATTATATAAAAATATGCACAAAACGCAAGCGACATGGAGTAACACCAGGACCCAATTGAATGAGGCGTTGGCCTCGTACGCCGGTACGCCAACAGAGCTTTCTAAAGCTAGCGGAGTGAACTTTTATGCTGCTCGTAGGTTCCTAATAAATGGAGCAACTAGCCGGGGTGAAAATGCGTTGCTGCTGTGTGCATATTTCGGTGTGGATGTGCATAAAAATGCACGCAATGAGGGCGAAATGCTCAATAACCTGTGCAAGTTGATAGGCGAGGTTTGGGACGGTACTCTCCCTCATGCCGCGCTGTTGGCAGAGCTGATTAATAGCACCCGCTCGTATACTATTAAGGAACGTCGGCACGAGGATTGATGAGGGCGTATTTTTGCACCTAAGGAGGCTCTGTTGGCAAACAACGCGGATGAATTTCGGATACGCCTGGCTAAATCTACTGGGCTGACAGACTCTGCCATACGTGCGGCCTGGCCAGAATGGTGGAGTGAGGCAGCTGATGCTTCGCCTTCTGCTCAAGCTGAGTTGCGTTTCTCTCTTGCTCGCAACCTCGGTCTGGATCCCGTTACCGTGCTGGACGATCAGTTCCCCAAGTTCATCTGGGACGATTCAGCAAAGTACAAAAGCTTTAAAGGGGACGATGAACGTGACAAGCCTGCCATTACGGCATTCGGCAAGTCCGTCACGCGAATGCTAGTCAAATCTGTTGCCCAGGCAAGGCCTCTTGTCGGAATGCCCGCCTCGCAACTCCGGCAGTCCATTTTGCGCAACAACCAGTACGTTGGTCTTATAGAGCTCCTCGCTACGCTATGGGCGGTCGGAGTGCCGGTTCTTCATCTGCGAGTTTTTCCTTTGCCGGCAAAGCGCATGAGCGCGATGGCTACCAGTTTCCAGGATCGACATGCAATCCTCTTGGCAAAAGATTCGACATACCCAGCGGCGATTGCTTTTAACGTTGCACATGAGATCGGCCATATCGCCTGTGGTCATGTGACTGCTGGCTCCGCGCTGATTGATATGGACCATGATGGTGTCCCGCAAGAACAGGACGGAGAAGAGCTTGAAGCAGATAAGTATGCGTTGGAGCTGCTAACGGGAGACCCAGAATTTCAGATTGAAAAGCAGGGGCAAGGTCGTAGCGCCCGTGACCTTGCTAAGCAGGTACTCGCAGCTGGGCCAGAGATGCGTATTGAGCCAGGCACAATGGCCTTGTGCTATGGATTCGCCACCGGAGAGTGGCCTACGGCACAAGGAGCACTGGGCCATATTTATGACAATGCCATCCCAGCATGGGAGGTGGTCAACAAGATCGCCATGCAACAGATGGATTGGACAAAACTGTCTGATGAGAGCACCCATTTCCTAAAAGCAGTCATGGGAGCACCAGCATGAGCGGCGCATTAATCGATACAGATATCTTGCTTAAAACTGCGTCGTATCAGTTACTCAAACAGCTCCTCTTGACTGCCCCATTCGGAATCGAGAGTCCCGCTATGATTGGCGCCGCCCAGTTTGTGGTTACGGGAAAGTTGAAGAGGAAGCTCAAAGGCGATCTAGAAGTGGCGGCCAAGGCGCACTTCCTCGAAGCCATTCAGTCGATCGCTGCAGTGGAGCCAACGCCATCGGAACTGCAACTAGCTGCCAAGCTCGAAAGCGCCGCCCTTACGTTGGGAGTCGACCTCGACATTGGAGAAAGTCAGCTATGCGCGTTGATGTACACGCGCGGTATCGGCTTGATGATGACAGGTGATAAGCGTGCTATCAAAGCCATCTCAACCCTGAATCACGAGGATCCGTGTGCCTATGTCCACGGAAAGGTGGCATGCCTGGAACAGCTTATTCTGTGGATGATAGATCACGCTGGGATTGGCGCAGTGCAGGCTCCTGTATGTGCGGTGCCGGCAGTCGACACCAGCTTGACGATGGCCTTGGGATGCAACTCTGGTGGAAGCTCCGAGCCATCGTGTCGAGAGGGGCTGGCAAGCTACATCAACAACATCAAAGCGAGCGCTCCTGACGTTCTGGTGCCCTATCCAGGCTAGTTCTTCAAAAAAACAGCGTAGGGATTGCACAACTCAGCGACTAGATCAATCTGCACGAATTTCTCGTCAGGCGCCGGCGGAATATCGACCCCTTCCTCCAGCTCCAGGCACGCCTTGTCTACGCGCCCATTGATATATTTAAGTCCAGACATGCCTTTGCTATTGCCGATCGCTACTGCTGATTTCCCCAACGGTAGAACGAGCTTCTCGCGGCGAAGCTCCTTGATCGCTAAGGCATACCTTGATCCTAAAACATTAATCTCTTTGGGCACCTTCTCCCAGTCAGCGCCGTCTACCGAGTAGTACTCGGCGCGTACGGGATCTGCAAAGTGATTGGACTTCATCTCGTTCATGCACAAGATCACTTTTTCCCCACGCCCCTCACGTTCGGTGACAAATGGCTGAACCTTGGTAGTCGGATGGCAGGTGTTGCCGCCGTAACCCCACAAAGCGAATCCAGCCTCTTTAATTTCCTTTGTCTTGCGCTCGATAATGTCCTCAAGCGATTCCTGAGCGTGGACTCCCACTTTCATAAACAGGATGCCGCGGTTCGGCACAATGATGTCACCCATTATTTGCCCTCCTCAGCGAATTCCTCGTAGCGGTACTCATCTTCGTTTGCCTTGCCATAATCGACGCGTCTTTTCTCTCGCACATAGCGAATCTTGATTTTGCGATCCTTGCCGTAAAAGTTTTCCAGCCTCGCAGGATCGTCGATCGGGGCCGAGCTCGTGATGGGAGTGAGCTCTGGCAACGACTTGATCATCAGGTTGCATGAGCGTAGCGTAGGGTTGTCGTCCAAATGATATTGATGAACCTTCGAGGCCATGCGCTGGACGAAAAATCCAGATGATAGAGCGAACTTCTGGACCTCAGAGAGAACCACCTGCGGCCAAGCCAGCTCATGGTCATCGGCGATGACAATCATTCCCTCGCCCTTGTTACCGACAGCCTCCATCCCCCGTTGGGAAAATACGTTGACGCTCGCCCCACCGTTGCTCGCCCCCCACGGCGGATTGGTGTAGAAGCAATCAAACTCACTTACGTCTGGAAATGCCTCCAGAACGTTGTAAAGGGTCGAGTCGAGGCTATCAATGCGCTCCCTGTCCGCGAAGCGCTTGATTGCATTGCAGATACGCTCGTCGAAGTCGAAGACTTGGATTTTCGAGGGACCGTACGGCAGAATCTTGCTGTGCATGAGGAACGCGACGCTGACGCTGATAGCGTCACCGTCACCGATGAACGCCAGCCGTTTTCCATTAGCCCATTTGGCCACAATCTCGCTCTGAAGAACCATGTCGCCGGTCTTCATGTAAATCTGATCCATTTCGCGCAAGGGACGCGGGCGATTTTGAACCACATCAGAAATCGCGTTGATTGCTGCTTTGAGATCGATCTCTGCCATTCGGCTCTCCTGGCTAGAAGTTACACCTAACAGTAGTGACGAAACAATTAACTCAAGCAAATAGTAGCTGATCTTTATGCTAACTGGCCAGCATCAGCACGTAACTCGCATAATGCTATCTAGAACCTGCTAAATCCCAGAAGATGTGAGAAGGACGCAAAATCATTTGTCCGTAGCTTCCGCATCCGGATTGGATGGGAATGCAGTGGACACCAATATGGTCCCTTTAACCGCGGCCGAGGGAGGTGGTATGGATAAAGTTGAATCATCGCACAATGAGCCGATCAGGCAGTCCGCAGCAGCTTACGTCCGCATGTCGCGAGCGACGCAGAACCACTCCGTCCAGCATCAGCTGGATGCGATCCAGAAATATGCGGCGGGAAAAGGGGGTTGACTATTTTGTAGTGTCAAACTTTATTACTGCAAGATTTTGAGGTCAAAGTGGCCAAACTAGTTCAGTGTCAAACTATATTCTTTTGGCTCTTACCCGTTCAATGACTTAAGTTATTGATTTTTAAAGGCCTCAAGTGTCACGCTTTATTCCGCGTACACAAATGCCGGGGTGGTGTTGAAACAGGCGTTGACATTAGTTAGATGATTAGCTAATAATGGAAGCATGAGCGAAATCTTTAAAGCACTGGCTGATCCGACCCGGCGCAAGGTGCTGCAACTGCTGCAGCGCGGGCCGATCGGGGCGGGCGAGCTGGCACAACAATTCGACGTCTCCAAGCCCACCATGTCGGCGCACTTCGCGGTGCTGATCGCTGCCGGACTCATCGATGCTGAAAAGCAGGGGCGCACCATTACCTACCGTCTGCGGATGTCGGTACTGGAGGAGGCCTTGCTGGGTTTTGCCGAGGTCTTCGGGATACAACTCATGCGCAAGCAAGCCGAGCCGGCGGCGCCGGACCCACCTACAAGGAAAGGCAAATCATGACGCAGCCCTCACCCAAGTCCGCCCAGCTGGTCCGCGCGCTGATTTACGCCGCGCTGCTACTCGGCATGGCCGCATTGGTCAGGTTTTACTGTTCAGACACACCCAGCCCTGAATGGACGCAGCGTCTGTTTGGCGTACTGACCGGGTGTGCGGTCATCTGGTACGCCAACAAAGTTCCCAAAGCCCTGCTGCCGCTGGCGTATCTGCGCTGCGATCCGGCAGTCGAACAGTCGCTGCGCCGCGTTTGCGGATGGAGCTTGCTGCTGGGGGGGCTGGGCTACGTTATAGCTTGGCTGGCAGCCCCGATTGCATGGGCCTATCTGGCGGCCGCAGCAGCACTGGGCAGCGCCCTGTGCGTATTTCTGTTGTGCCTGGCCTGGCGTTGGGGCCGGCGTAGTTAGCCCCTCTTAGCTTCCTGTTTCACCGTAGCGCTTGACGATCCTTAACCTGTTCGGAGGTTTTGATGATGACGCTTTGCCGGTTACTTTGTATCCTCGCTGCTTGCGTGCTGACGGCTTGGGCCGCTGCAGCGCCACCGCCGCCGTCTGGCAACTGGCATGGCCAGCTTGCCACGCCAGCCGGCAAGCTGACTTTGCTGGTGAATATCAGAAGCAGTCCGGATGCCAGCCTCAGCGGCGATCTGGAAAGCATCGACCAGGCGCCCGGCCAGAAAATCCCGCTGGCGGCGGTGACTGCAGCGGCAGACCGCCTGGCGTTCGCGGTGCCAGCCATCGGTGCATCGTACGAAGGTCGCTGGCAGGATGACCAGCAGGCTTGGGTCGGTGTATTCAAACAGTCCATCGCATTCCCGCTGACGCTGCGCGCAGGCCTGCCGCCGGCCAAACCCGGCATCGCGGGCATGGACGGACAGTGGCGCGCTTTACTAGTGCGCGACAACGCCAGCTTGCACTTGATCTTGCATGTTGCGACCAGCCAGGGCGCCACCCACGTCACCCTGGACTCGCCGGACTTGGGCGCATTCGGCCTGGTGGTCGAGCGCTTTGAGCGCGATGGCGACAGCGTGCGTTTCGAGATTCCGGCCGCCAGCGTGCGCTTCGTCGGCAAGCTCGATGGCGAACGACGGCAACTGCAAGGTCAGTGGACTCGCCAGGGCCTGGCGCCGGCCACGGTGCAGTTTGAGCGCGACGCCACTGAGGCCGCGCCACAGGCCCGCTCGCAATGGCCGCTGCCATCCATCCCGTATCGCTCCGAAGACTTGTGCTTTCCCAATCCGGACGCCGCCGGTGTGGTGCTGGCGGGCACGCTGACGCTACCGCAAGGCGCGGGACCTTTCGCCGCCGCGATTTTAATTAGCGGCTCTGGTCCGCAAGACCGCGATGAAACCATGTACGGCCACAAGCCTTTCGCGGTGCTGGCGGACGCGCTGACCCGGCGCGGCATTGCTGTGCTGCGCTATGACGACCGTGGTTACGCCGGCTCCAGCGGCAGCTTTGAGCAGGCCACGTCGGCCGATTTTGCGAGCGACGCCAGCGCTGCGGTGGGTTATCTGCTGGGGCGCGCCGAGATTGACCGCCATGCCATCGGCTTCATCGGCCACAGCGAAGGCGGCATGGTGGGGCCGCTAGCGGCCGTCGACAATGCCAGCGTGGCGTTTGTGATTTTGCTGGCTGGTCCCGGCGTTGGCATCGATCAGCTGCTGCTGTCGCAGCGGCGTCTGGCGGCACTGGCGCAGGGTGTGGCGCCGGCGCAGGTCGCGTCTCAGGAAGTGATCTGGCGCGACCTGTTCCAGCTAGCGCGCAGCACAGCGGACGGCGAGGACCGCGCGCGCCGCGTGCAACAACGGCTCACGCCCGAGATGGCGCAAGCGCTGGGCCTGAGCGCGGCGCAGTGCGCGCAACTGGAACAGCAGCTGCGCAGCGCCTGGATGCATTATCTGCTCAACTATGAGCCGGGCGCGATACTGGCCCGCATCCACGTGCCGGTGCTGGCATTGAATGGTACGCTCGACCAGCAGGTGGCGGCCAGCGCCAACCTGGCGGCGATCCGCATGGCCCTGGCCAGCAATCCCGACGCTACCGTCGAGGAGCTGCCCGGCCTGAATCACCTGTTCCAGCCGGCGATCACCGGCGCGGTGGGAGAATACGCCCGGATCGAGACTACCTTGGCAACGCCAGCGCTGGACACCATCACCGCCTGGCTAACGGAGCGCTTCGTCCGCGCGGATGACCGTTGCGCAGGTTTTACACCTCACTCCATTGCCGCAGCAGGTTGTGGTAGTGGCCGGTGAGGCCGACCATTTCCGGGCCGTCGCCGAGGCGCGCGCGCAGGCTCTGGATGTTTTGATCGAGCTCCAGCAGCATGCCACGCCGCATATCGTCGCGCACCATGCTCTGGGTCCAGAAGAAGGAACAGATGCGCGCCCCGCGCGTCACCGGCTGCACCCGGTGGATGCTGGTCGACGGGTACAAAATTAAATCGCCGGCCGGCAGTTTGACCTCGTGCTCACCATACTGGTCGGTGACGATCAGCTCGCCGCCGTCATACTCTTCCGGATCGCTTAAAAACAAGGTCGACGACACATCGGTGCGCACCCACTGGTTGCTGCCGGGGATGCGGCGCATCGAGCCATCCACGTGCGCGCCGTAGTGCTCGCCGCCGGCGTAGCAGTTGAATAGCGGCGGGATGGTGCGCAGCGGCAGCGCGGCCGAGAAGAACAGCGGGCTGTTGCCCAGCGCCTGCAGCACAATCTGACCCAGCTCCTGCGCCAGCGGCGAAGTTTCCGGCAGCTGGCGGTTCTGCTTGACCTTGGCGCCCTGCGTGCCCACCGTCGCGCGCCCGTCCACCCATTGCGATTCCTCCAGCCGGCGGCGCATCTCGGCCACCTGTTCACGCGTTAATACGCCGGGGATGTGCAGCATCATGATCAATCTCTCCTAAACGAAAAAGCCCCGCCGGTGAGGGCGGGGCCAGCATACCGGAATCGGGGACCGGTGCTTAGAACTTGAAGTTCGCGGTTACGCTGGCCGAACGCGGTGCGCCCGGGGTGTAACGATAACCCGACTTGTTGATCGCTTGCACGTAATCTTTGTCGGTCAGGTTGTAGACGTTCAGGCGCAGGTCGACGTGCTTGTTGATCGGGTACGACGCCATGGCGTCGAATACCCAGTACGAATCAGCGTAAGCCGGGGTGCCGACGGCGCCGTCGGTGCCACGCAGCAGCTTGTCGCTGAAGCGGGCGCCGCCGCCAACTTGCAGGCCGAACGGCAGGGTGTACGACGACCACAGGGTGAACGATTGCTTAGGCGTGTAGCTCAGCTGGTTCTCGCCCAGAGCGGTCACCACCTTGCCTGATTCCACGCTGGTGCTCTGGTGCACGTAGCCTGCGCTAACCAGCCATTTCGGCAGGATCTCGCCGGTCAGGCCCAGTTCGATACCTTGCACGCGTTTTTTACCGTTCTGGTAGTACACGGCCGGGTTGGTCGGATCCACTTCGATCTCGTTTTTCACTTCGGTACGGAACGCCGCTGCCGAGAACGACAGTTTCTGTTTCAGCAGATCCCACTTGGTGCCTAGCTCGTAGTTGGTGGTGGTTTGCGGATCGTAGTTCGGGTTGGCGGCGCTGTTGGCGGCGCTGCTCAGGGTGAAGGTGGTGCCGCCAGGAGGCGCTTTCGAGCTGGCCACCAGGCCGTACACGCTGCTGTCCGCAGTTGGTTTGTAAGCCACCGACAGTTTGCCGTTGACCAGGTTGTCGCCGCTGTCGAAAGCAGTGCCCAGCAGGGTGCCGACCGGGATGGTCTGCACCTGGCCGGCCGCTACCGCTGCTTGCACGGTGACCGCGTTATAGGTGGTGTTGTAATGGTCGATGCGCACGCCGCCGTTGACGATCCACTTGTCGCCGAACTTGGCGGTGTCAAACAGGTAGATGCTTTCGGTGGTGGTGGTGCCGGTGCCGCGTGCGCCGTTGCGGGCGTAGGTGACGTTCACAGCCGCATTCGGATTCGGGTTGTAGATGCTGGTCGGCGGCAGGCTGGTGCCATTGGTGGCGGCCCAGGTGTAGTTGCTTTGCTTCTCGTTGGTGAACTCGATACCGCCTACCAGGGTGTGCTTGACGGCGCCGGTGGTGACATCGGCGGTCAGGGTGGTCTGGTTGGCGACGATTTCGTTGACCTGGTCCTTGAAGGTCAGGTTGGTGCGCTTCATGCTCCAGGTGGACGGATCGGCGGCGTTCGGGGTCACCAGGTTGGCGGTGGTGGCCATGAACGAGGTCAGCAGGTAGTTTTCGGTGGTGCGGCCGTAGCGGCTGGTGTTGACCAGCTTGGCGCCACCGGTAAAGTCGTGCTCAATCTTCAGGGTGACCATGTCGGCTTTGACATCGTCGTGGTCCAGCGAGGAACCGTAGAAGTTCTTCGGATTGACGCGCGGCGCGTTGGTCAGGAACGGACGGGTAGCGTCTGGCGAGGTGTAGCCTGGCAGGCCGATGGTCAGCACACCGCCGTCAGGGATGTTGTTTTGCTTAACGTGCAGCAGGTCCAGGTAGACCCGGGTGGTGCCGTTCAGGCCGTAAGCCAGCGATGGCGCGATGGCCCAGCGCTTGTTCTTGATGACGTCGCGCGCCGGGTTGCCGCTGTCCTGGTCCAGTACGTTCAGGCGGAAAGCGCTGCCGCTGGCGGCGTCCAGCACGGTGTTGAGGTCGGCGGTAGCGCGCTTTTGCTGGCCGCTGCCGAAGGTGACCGAGCCCTGGTAGGCTTCTTCCAGCAGGGGCTGCTTGGTGACCAGGTTGATTGAGCCGGTAGGCGAGGAACGGCCGTTGTCGGTGCCGGCCGGGCCTTTCAGCACGTCGATTTGTTCGATGTTGAAGGTGTCGCGGGCAATCGAGCCGATGTCGCGCACGCCGTCCACGTAGATGCTGCCGGACGCGTCGAAACCGCGCATGTAGATGGCGTCGCCGGTGTTGGTGGAACCGTTTTCGCCCAGGAAGAAGGCGCCCACGCCCGGGGTGTTGCGCAGCGCTTCAGCCAGCGTCACGGCGCCCTGCTGTTCGATCAGCTCTTTCTTGATGACGGTCAGGGTCTGGGCGGTGTCGACCAGTTTCTCGGTGTACTTGGCGGAAGAAGCACGTTCGGCTTTGAAGTCGTTCTCGCGGCTGGCGCTCACTTGTACTTCTTGCAAGGTCTGCGGCTTGGCGGCATCCACGGCGTCCGGGGCGGCAGCGGCTTCGGCCGCGTGGGCGGCCACCGGCAGCAGCATGGCAGCCAGCGCTGCGCTCATGTGTTGGTTAAAGCGCGTCTGCGCATGTTTGCGACTTTTAATCATTGCCATGTGCTTCTTTCTGTAAAGGAGACGTAAAAATATTGGGAAAGATTGTAACAATAAAAACGCGTAACGTAAATGCGAATTATTATCAATATGATTTATAAAATGCAGGCGAGCGCGGACAGGCGTTGTAGAAACGCCAAAAAAGGAGGGGAAAACGAGTTAGGATTGCTCGCGTTCGAGCCAGGCGCGGGCTTGGGCCAGGGTCTGTTCCAGCTCGGTGCGGACGGTGCGGTAGCGCTCGTCGAGTTCGTCGTCGCGCTGGCTGTGGATGGCCTCTTCTGCCTCCATGGTGGCCTGGATCAGGCGCTTGGCGCCCAGCACGCCGACCGCGCCGCGCAGGCTGTGGAAGGCACGGGCAGCGTCGCGCAGCCGGCCTTCCTGCAGCGCCAGAGCGGCCTGGTCGAGCGGTTCCATGCCACCGTCGATGGCGCCGCGCACCATCTTGAACATGGCGGCGCGGCCTTTGGCGTCCTTGCCCATGACGCGCATCAGGCCGTCCATATTGAAGATGGCGGCTTCACCGGTGGGCATCGGCGAGCTGACCAGCTTGGGTGGCGGGGCGGACGATATTGAGATCGGCGGGCTCAGCGGCACGGCTTCGCGCGGGGCGAATACCGCTGCTTGGGTCGGCGCTGGTACAGATGCTGGTGCAGCAGCAGGCGGCACAGCGGCCGCAGCCATCGACGCCAGCAAATCGTCCTCGCTCGGCAGCGGCGCTGGCACGGGCGGCGTGATCGCCGGCGGCATGACTGGCTGGGCCGGCTGCGGCAAGTGCTTGCGTAACACCGCCAGCATTTCATCCACCTCGATCGGCTTGGGAATAAAGTCGGTGATGCCGGAATCGCGGCTGCGCTCGCGCTCGGACTCCAGCACGCCGGCCGTCATGGCGATAATTGGCAGCGCCAGTTTGAGTTCGTCGCGCAGGATGCGGGTGGCGGTAAAGCCGTCCATCACCGGCATTTGCATATCCATCAGCACCATGTCGTATTCGCCGGCGCGCTCGCGCATGAGGTCGACCGCCTGCCGGCCGTCACCGGCAATGTCCAGCGTGGCGCCCGCATGTTCGAGGATGCCGCGCGCTACCGCCTGATTCAGCAAGTTGTCTTCCACCAGCAGGAAATGGATGTCGGCCAGTGACCCAACGATGCCCGGCTCGTTGGCGGTTTGCGGATCGGCTTCGCCCTGCGTCACCAGCGCCTGGTGCAGCGCATCGAACAGGTTGGAGCTGGTGATCGGCTTGACCAGCACCACATCCGCCTCCGGCGCGTGCGAGATTTCCTCGATGCGGTCGCGGGCGAAGGCGTTCAGCATCACCACGATGGGCTGCGGCCGGCCGTTAGCGGCGGCGCGGATGCCCTTGGCCGTGGCCAGTCCGTCCATGCCGGGCATGTGCCAGTCGGCCAGCACCACGTCGTACGGCTGCTGGTGCTCGATGCTCTGGCGGTAGCGCCGCAGCGCGGCCTCGCCCGAATCGACCTCGTCCGCTTGCCAGCCCCAGGCGCGGATCAGGCGCGCCACCAGCTCGCGGCTGGTGCGGTTGTCGTCGGCCACCAGCAGGCGCAGCTGGCCCAGCGCCGGCTTGCGGCGTTCATCGGTCTGGTCGGCCTGGATCTCAAACGGCAGGCTGTACCAGAAGGTCGAGCCCTGCCCCGGCCGACTGTTGACGGCAATCTGCCCGCCCATCAGTTCGATCAGCCGCTTGGTGATGGCCAGGCCCAGCCCGGTGCCACCAAAGCGCCGCGTGATGCTCTGGTCGCCCTGCGAGAAAGCGTTGAACAGCTGGCCCAGCTGGGCCTCGGTCATGCCCATGCCAGTGTCGCGCACCTCGAAGCGCAGCAGCGCGCTCTGTTCGTCGCGCGCGGTCAGCTGCACGCTCACCACCACCTCGCCCTGCTCGGTGAACTTGATGGCATTGCCCGCCAGGTTGATCAGGATTTGCTGCAGCCGCATCGAGTCGCCGCGCAGGCGGTTGGGAATTGCCGCGTCGACGCTGATGGCCAATTCCAGTTCCTTGTCGCCGGCGTTCATGGTCATCATGGTGGCCAGCGAATCCATCACATCGTTAAGCGCGAAATCAACCGGCGACAGCTCCAGCTTGCGCGCCTCAATCTTGGAGAAATCCAGCACGTCATTGAGGATGCCCAGCAGCGACTGGCCGGACACCCGCACCATGTTCAAATACTTGCGCTGCTGTGAAGTCAGCTGCGTATTGCCAAGCAGGTAGACCATGCCCAGCACCGCGTTCATCGGCGTGCGGATTTCATGGCTCATATTGGCCACGAAATCGCTCTTGGCGCGGTTGGCCGCTTGCGCGCGGTCGCGTTCGCGTTCCAGCTCAGTGGCGCGCTCTTCCACCTCGATGCGCAGGCGGTGGCGTTCGGTAATATCGGAAATCACCGCCAGCACCTTGGTGCCCTGGTCAGTGCGCACTGCGCTCAGGTTGACCTCGACCGGGAACTCGCTGCCGTCGCGGCGCAGGCCATACAGCACCTTGCCCTGCCCCATGCGTACCGGCTCGGCGCTCAGGCGGTCGGCAAAGAAGCGGTGGCGGTGGGTGGCGTGGGCGCCACGCAGCCGTTCCGGTACCAGGATTTCCAGCGGCTGGCCGAGCACCTCGTCGCGCTCGTAGCCGAAGCAGCGCTCGCCTTCGCGGTTGAAGGTTTCAATGCGGCCGTCCACACCGACCACCACTATCGTATTCGGGGCAAACTCGACCAGGCTTTGCAGGCGCGCATCAGCCGCCAGCCGTTCGTGCATCAAATCGTTGAAGGCTGAGGTCAGCTGGCCGACCTCGTCGCGCGCATGCACCGGCAGCGGCGTAAAGCGGGCCGGATCGGCGCGCAACGCGACGATGGCGTTGCGCAGCTTGATGAGTGGCGCCATCAGGCGCAAGATGAGTGCGCTGATCAGCAGCGCGGTCAGCACCGCCGCTACGCCGCTCCAGATCAGCACGCGCCGCAGCACGCCTTCAAATGGCTCAAATGCTTCGTCGGTGGGCAGGGAAGTTGCCAGCAGCCAGTCAACCGACTTCAGCTGCTTGTAGCTGTTGAGTGCGCGCTGGCCGGCGCTGGTGAGGCCGACCACCGTGCCTTCGAAGCCCTCTTCCAGCGCGCGCGTGGTGGCCGGATTGGCGTTGGCGGCACGCGGCTTGAGCAGGCGGCTGATGTCGGGATGCAGCACGTACACCGGCGTTTCATCACGCGTCAGCGCAAAGTAGTAGCCTGTGCGGCCGACCTTGGCGGTACGCAGGTGGCCCAGCAGATTGTCCTTGTACAGGCGCAGCACGCCGATCAGCACGCATACCACTTCGCCTTTGTCGTTCAGCACCGGCGCCACCATCTGCACGATGGGCTGCTTGTTGGCGCGGCCGATCAGCGGTTCCGTGATCAGCGGTTTGCGGGTGCGCATCACGGTTTTGAAATAAGCGCGGTCGGAGGCGTCGATGCCGACCCGGCCCGGCACCAGCGGCAAATCGGAAATCACCTTGCCCTGCGGGTTCATCACCAGCAAGTCATCGAACAGCGACAGCACGGCGCGGTTTTGATAGTAGTCGCGCAGCTTGTCTTCGGATGTGCTGAGGTCGGCGGGCTGGTTGCGTGCCGACAGCGCGATGATATCGAGCAGCATGGTCAGCTTGTCGTCCAGCTCCTGCGCGGCGCGGTTGACCAGTGCCGTCTGCTGCGTGAACAGCACCCGCGTGTAGTCTTCCTGCATGCGTTGGGTTTGTACCAGCGTGACCAGGCCGATCATCAGGACCGAGGTAATGCTGGTAGCGAGCGCGACTTTAGCCTTGATGCCGAGTGGCTTCATATCGTCCTTGATGTATGCATGGGCTGAATCGATTCTCCTATCAAAGGCTTACCTTGGCAAGAAAGAAAAAGCCAGCGTGCACAAGGCGCGCTGGCTTGCTTGCTGCATGCAACGAGATTAGTTGCGGGCGGCGGCCAGGATCACGTCAGCCACTTTGGCCGGCTGCGACACCATCGGCACGTGGCTGGTTGGCAGCGTGGTGGTGACGGCGTTGATTTTCTTGGCGAACGCTTGCTCCAGTTCCGGCGCAATCATGCGGTCTTTGCTAGCAACGATGTAGTAATTGGCTTTGTTCTTCCACGCGGCCACGGTAGTGGTTTCGCCGAAAGCTTTGACGGCGATCGGACCTTGGGTGGCGGCGATCAGCGACGCGGTGGCTGGCGACACGTCTTGTGCAAAGTTTTTAGCGACCGAGTCAGCCGGCAGCCAGGCGAAACCGCCGGCATCGACTTGCAGGCTGGCGATGCCAGCTGGCACGGCGTAGTCTTTGCCGAGGTTGCCGGTGGCTTCACCTTCCGACGGTGCAAACGCGGCCACGTAGACCAGCGCTTTGACTTTGTCGCTGGCGCCGGCCTGGGTGATCACGGTGCCGCCCCAGGAGTGGCCGACCAGGACCACTTTGCCGGTTTGCGCATCAATCACACGCTGGGTGGCGGCAACGTCGTCAGCCAGCGAGGTCAGCGGGTTCTGCACGGCGACTACTTTGTAGCCTTTGGCTTGCAGGATAGGAATCACCTTGTCCCAGCTGGAACCGTCGGCGAAGGCGCCGTGGACCAGCACGATGGTGGTGTCGTTGGCAGGCGCTGCGGCGTGAGCGAAAGCGGTGGCGGCCAGCAGGGCGGAAGCGATCAGGGTGCGTTTCATGGTAATTCCTTTCAGTGATTAGTTAGTGATTAAATCGTGTTCGATGAGTTGATGGGTGAACTATAGTGCACAACTCAATCGCACGCAACAGGTTTTTAAAAATATTTTTCAGCGCGTGAATACTTGATCGGCCGACTGCGGAATAGCCGCCCAAGGCGGCTGATCGGCTAAACTAGCCGGATGATACGAGAACTTCCTTCGCTGGTACTGCCAGGCGCTACCATCGACATCCTCAAGGCCAGCTGTGCTTCGTGCAGCATGCACCAGCTTTGCCTGCCGATGGGGCTGGACGACAATGACATGGAGCGGCTGGACCAGATCATCGGCCGCCGCCGCAAGGTAGCGCGCGGCGCTACCCTGTTCCGCATCGGTGACAATTTCCAGAACCTGTACGCGATCCGCCTAGGCCATTTCAAGACTTACCAGGTGAACCGCGAAGGCACGGAGCAGATCACCGGCTTCCAGATGGCCGGCGAGCTGCTGGGCATGGACGCCATCAGCGCCGATGAGCACCATTGCAGCGCCATCGCGCTGGAAGACAGCGAAGTGTGCGAAATCCCGTTCACCACTCTGCAACAACTGCTGGGCGAAATGCCAACCTTGCTGCGCCACTTCCACCGCATGATGAGCCAGGAAATCACGCGCGAGCAAAGCGTGATGCTGTTGTTGGGGAATATGCAGGCGACCCAGCGTTTTGCTGCCTTCCTGGTCAACCTGTCGTCGCGCTACGAAGCGCGCGGCTATTCGCCGACCACTTTCCAGCTGCGCATGTCGCGCGAGGAAATCGGCAATTATCTCGGCCTGACCATCGAAAGCATCAGCCGCCTGCTGTCCAGGTTCAAGAAAGAAGGCCTGCTGCGCGTCAGCAATCGCGAGATTGAATTGCTCGATCCGCGCCTGCTGAAGGCCATCACCGCCGGCACCGAAACCTGCGCTTAATCGGGTAGCAGCGCCACCCCGCGCTGCGCCGGATAAATCCACGAACCAGCGAGACGCCACTCGCGCTTCTGCCCTTCCACCAGTACGATCCAGCGGCTGCGTTCGAGCAGCGGCAGCCTGGCGCTAAAGGCGCCGTTCTCATCGGGCACCAGCACCAGCTTGATATCCTTCTCCGGCAGCGTGGCGTGCGACAAGTGCAGCAGCAGCGGGCCACTGTCCTTGCGGTTGATGCGTCCGCTTAGTGTGCCGGTGATGGCATCGTAACCGAGCGCTACCGACAAGCCCAGCTGCGAAGCCACATGGTCGCGCCGCAAATCCTGGTTGATGGCTTTGCCCTGCTTGTAGTAATCGCCGACCGCCAGCGCATCTGGCGCAGAGACGGCAAGGTAGCCGGCGTAAGTGCTGGCGACAATCACAATCGCGGGGCCAGCCATCAGCAGCCACGGCCAGCGCTGCTTCCACCACGGCGTGATTGGCATATTCAATGTGTGCATCAATACTCCTTAGCGCGGCACGATGAAGACCGCAGATTCCTTGACGTGCAGCGACGGATCGTCCACTGCGGTGAGCGTTATTGCTATCTTGTTCGAGCCCGGCTTGCCGACGCCACGCGCCGTCCGCAGGCGCACTGGATAGCCCTTGGTCTCGGTGGCTTCCACCGCTACGTGGTCCACCGTCACCTGCGCCAGCGTATCGAGGCCGCTGACTTCAATCTTGTACACATGCGCTTGCTCGGAGGTGTTCATGATCTGCAAGCGATAAACGTTTTCAATCATGCCGTCCTCTACCTCGCGTCCCATTGAGCCACGGTCGCGGATCACGTCCAGCTTGAGCGGTATGCGCAGGTACAGCGCGGCGCAGGTGGCCAGCACAATCAGAACGAGCACGGCGCTGTAAATTTTCACGCGTGGGCGCAAGGCGCGCAGGCGGATCTCGGTTGGCGTCAGATGGTCTTCCATGGCGCGCTCGGTGCTGTAGCGGATCAGGCCGGGTGGCTGGCCGGTCTTGTCCATCACCGTATTGCAGGCGTCCACGCAGGCGGCGCAGCCGATGCATTCGTATTGCAGACCCTTGCGGATGTCGATACCGGTCGGGCAAACCTGCACGCACATCGAGCAATCGATGCACGAGCCGCCGTGGCCGTTGGCGGTTTTCGACAGTGGGCCGCGCGGCTCACCGCGCTTGCTGTCATAGGTGATGATCAGCGTATCGCGGTCGAACATCGAGCTCTGGAAGCGGGCATACGGGCACATGTACTTGCACACCTGCTCGCGCATCCAGCCGGCGTTGCCGTAGGTGGCAAAGCTGTAGAAAACTACCCAAAACCATTCCCATGGGCCGAAGTTGAGCGTCGCCATCTCGCCCATCAAATGCGTGATTGGCGTGAAGTAGCTAACGAAAGTAAAGCCGGTCCACAGCGCCACCGCACCCCAAGCCAGGTGCTTGGCGGTTTTCTTGCCCAGCTTGCGCAACGAACGCGGCTGGCGATCCAGCGCAATACGCGCGCTGCGCTTGCCTTCTATCTTGCGCTCTATCCAAAGGAAGATTTCGGTGTACACCGTTTGCGGACAAGCGAAGCCGCACCACACGCGCCCCGCCACTGCCGTGGCGAGGAACAGCAAATAGGCGCTGATAATCAGCAGCGCCGCGAGGTAGATGAAGTCCTGCGGCCACAGCACCAGTCCAAAGATGTAGAACTTGCGCGCGCCCAGATCGAACAACAGCGCTTGCCGGCCATTCCACTGCAGCCATGGCGTGCAGTAGAACGCCAGCTGCGTCAGCCAAACGAACAGCCAGCGAAGGCGCGCGTAGCGGCCGTCGATCTCGCGCGGATAAATCTCCTCGCGCGCGGCGTACATCTTGATGACTTGGGGCTGCGGCGACTTCATTTTTCAGCGACCGGTGGCGGTACTTCGTGCGGATCGTTCGACAAGCTCCACACATAGGCAGCCAGCACGTGCACCTTGGCGTCGCCGAGGAAATCTTCAAACGCCGGCATGGTCGCGGTACGGCCCTTGCGGATGGTTTCCATAATGGTCTCGGCGCTGCCGCCGAACAGCCAGATCTTGTCGGTCAGGTTGGGCGCGCCCAGCACCGAGTTGCCTTTGGCATCCGCGCCGTGGCAAGCCATGCAGGCGCCGAACTTGCCTTTGCCGAATACGGCCTTGATCGGATCGTGCGTCGAATCGGACAAGCTCAGCACGTAATGGGCGACGTTTTCCACATCCTTGTCACCGCCAAGCGCCGCGCCCATCGGCGGCATGGCGCCGATGCGGCCGTGCAGAATGGTTTCCTTGATGGCTTCCGGCGTGCCGCCGAACAGCCAGTCCTTGTCGGTCAGGTTGGGGAAGCCCTTGTTGCCGCGCGCGTCCGAGCCGTGGCACTGCGCGCAGTAAGTCAGGAACAGGCGCTCGCCAATGGCGCGTGCTTGCGGATTGGAGGCCACCGCTTTCAGATTCTGCTGCTGGTACTGGGCGAACAGCGGGCCGAAATCGGCATCGGCTTTTTTCAGCTCGCTTTTATACTCGGCGCTGGAAGTCCAGCCCAGCTTGCCCGCGTAAGTGCCGAGGCCGGGATACAGGAAAAGGTAAGCGAGGCCGAACACGATGGTCAGGTAGAACAGCCACATCCACCAGCGCGGCATCGGCGTGTTCAGTTCGGTCAGGTCTTCGTCCCAGACGTGGCCGGTGGTCTCGGTCTTGCCGTCGGCGGTTTTGGCCAGCTTGACCCTGGACTGCGAGTACAGCAGCACGCCGCAGCCGAACACGCCTAGCAGCGTCAGCACGACGATGTACCAGTCCCAGAAGCCATTGGTGAAATCAGCCATGACGATCCTCCTCATCCGCGAAAGGCAGCGCGGCGGCGGCGGCGAAATCCGCTTCTTTGTGGCGCCCGTAAGCCCACCACAGGATGCCGGCAAAGGTGAGGAAAGAGACTACCGTCATCACGCTGCTGGCGTGGTCGAACAAAGTTTGCAGTGCCATGTCAGTTCCTCGTCTTGATCAGGGTGCCCAGGCCTTGCAGGTAGGCGATCAGGGCGTCTTCTTCGGTCTTGTCTCTGAGTTCGTCCGGCGCGGCGGCGATCTCGGCGTCGGTGTAGGGCACGCCGGTGCGGCGCAGCGCTTTCATCTTCGGCACCACTTCGGCGGGTACCAGCGAGGTCTTGGCCAACCACGGGTAGTTCGGCATATTCGACTCCGGCACCACATCGCGCGGATTGTTGAGGTGGGTGCGGTGCCATTCATCGCTATAGCGGCCGCCTACGCGCGCCAGGTCTGGACCGGTGCGCTTGGAACCCCACTGGAACGGGTGGTCGTAGACGAACTCACCCGCCACCGAGTAGTGGCCGTAGCGTTCGGTCTCGGCACGGAACGGGCGGATCATCTGCGAGTGGCAGTTGTAGCAGCCTTCGCGGATGTAGATGTCGCGGCCCACCAGGCGCAGCGGCGAGTAGGGCTTCAGCCCGGCGATCGGTTCGGTAGTCGATTTCTGGAAGAACAGCGGCGCAATCTCCACCGCGCCGCCGATGCTGACCACCAGCGTCACCAGCGCGATCAGCAGCCACGGGTTTTTCTCGATCCATTCATGGGTAAATTTCATGCCAGCTCCAGTCCGGGAATACGGGCGACGGCGGTATCGCGGTTACGCAAGGTCATCCACGTGTTGTAGGCCATCACGCACATGCCGCTCAGGTACAGGAAGCCGCCGGTGAAGCGCACCACGTAGTAGGGGTAAGTGGCTTTTACGCTTTCGGCAAAGGTGTAGGTCAGCGTGCCGTCGGGATTCACCGCGCGCCACATCAGACCCTGCATCACGCCGGCTATCCACATCGCTGCGATGTACAAGACGATGCCGATGGTGGCGACCCAGAAGTGCAGGTCGATCAGCTTGGTCGAGTACATCTTGTGCTCGCCGGCCAGGCGTGGCAGCAGGTAGTAGATCGAGCCCATGGTGATGAAGCCGACCCAGCCGAGCGCGCCGCCGTGCACGTGGGCGATGGTCCAGTCGGTGTAGTGCGAGAGCGCGTTGATGGTCTTGATCGACATCATCGGGCCTTCAAAGGTGGCGATGCCGTAGAACGACAGCGAGACGATCAGGAATTTCAAAATCGGATCGGTGCGCAGCTTGTGCCAGGCGCCCGACAAAGTCATCATGCCGTTGATCATGCCGCCCCAGCTCGGCGCCAGCAGCACCAGCGAGAACACCATGCCGATCGATTGCGTCCAGTCCGGCAGCGCGGTGTAGTGCAGGTGGTGCGGACCGGCCCACATATAGGTGAAGATCAGCGCCCAGAAGTGCACGATCGACAACCGATACGAATACACCGGACGTTCCGCCTGCTTGGGAATGAAGTAGTACACCATGCCGAGGTAGCCGGCAGTGAGGATGAAGCCGACCGCGTTATGGCCGTACCACCACTGGATCATGGCGTCTTGCACGCCCGCGTACACCGAGTACGATTTGAATGCAGAAGCCGGCATGCTCATGCCGTTCACCACGTGCAGGATGGTGACGGCGATGATGTAGGCCGCGAAGAACCAGTTGGCGACGTAGATGTGCTTCACGCGGCGCTTGATGATGGTGCCGAAGAAGACCACCGCATAGGCGATCCACACCACCGCAATCAAAATCGAAATCGGCCATTCCAGTTCGGCGTATTCCTTGCCGCGCGTGAAACCCATCGGCAGCGTAACCACCGCGCTCAGGATCACGGCTTGCCAGCCCCAGAAGGTGAAGGCAGCCAGCTTGTCCGAGAACAGCCGCACCTGGCAGGTACGCTGCACCACGTAGTAAGAAGTGGCAAAAAGCCCGCAAATGCCGAACGCGAAAATCACCGCGTTGGTGTGCAGTGGACGCAGGCGGCCGTAAGTCAGCCACGGTATGTCGAGGTTCAGCGCCGGCCAGGCCAGCTGGGCGGCGATAATCACGCCTACCAGCATGCCGACCACGCCCCAGACTACCGTCGCCACAGCGAACTGTTTGACGACCTTGTAGTTGTAATGTTGATCCAATTGAGTTCTCCCCAGAACACTTTGATGATGTAGATCAAAGGTTACTTATGAGCACCTCAAAAAACTTTGATGTGGATCAAAACTTTCCGGATCACTTTGGTGGCAAGTCATCATCCTGCAAAACGCGTAGCGCCGGGCCGACCAGGTCGTCGAACTGGCCGTCGTCCGAGGCACGGAAGAAAATCCACAGCGCGGCAAACACCAGCACCACGCTGAGTGGAACCAGCAGGTAAAGAGCTTCCATCACGGTCCCTTGCGTAGCCGCAGCGCATTGAGCACGACAACCGCAGAACTCACCGCCATGCCGACGCCGGACAGCCACGGGTTGAGCAAGCCGAAAGCTGCCGCCGGAATTGCCGCCACGTTGTACATCGTGGCCCAGCAAAGATTCTGGCGGATGATTTGCATGGTACGTTCGGCGGTGCGGGCGCTGTCGGCCACCGCGCCGAGTCGGCCGTTGAGCAGCACCGCATCGGCATGCGCTTGCGCCAGCGCGGCGCCGCTGCCCATCGCGAACGAGACATCGGCTGCGCCAAGGACGGCGGCGTCGTTGATACCATCGCCGATCATCGCCACCACGCAGCCGCGCCGTTGCAGCTGCTGGACGAAATTCAGTTTGTCGGCCGGCAGGTAGCCGCCGACTGTGGTCTCTATACCCAACTGGTCGCCCACTTGGCGCGCCAGTAGATCATCATCGCCGCTGAGCAGCACCAACGTCTTGCCGCGCTGACGGAAATAGTCGACCGTCTGCTGCGCATCGGGGCGCAGGCCGTCGTGAAGGTGGAAGCAGGCCAGCCACTGGCCTTCCACGCCGAGATAGACCGGCGTCACGCCATCCGGCACACCGCGCCTTGGCGGATCGCCGCTGATGCCGGACACGAATTGCATGCTGCCCAGCCGGTAGCGGCGATTGTGCACCACGCCTTCCAGCCCGTTGCCCGGCGCTTCGCCCAGCGCGGTGGCTTGCCAGTCCTGCAGCCCTGCTTCGTCGGCAGCGTTGATGATGGCGTGTGCCAGCGGGTGTGCGCTGCCCGCCTCCAGCGTGGCGGCGATCTGCAGGCAGAATTCAGCGCGCATCGCGCCCAGTGCCTGAACCTCTTGCAATACAGGCCGGCCCCACGTCAGCGTACCGGTTTTATCGAGTACTACGTGTGTGGCGCGGTGCAGCGTCTCCAGCGTTTGCGCACCGGTGATCAACACGCCTTGTCGCAGCAGGTAGTCGGTAGCTGCAGCCAGCGCGGTCGGCGTAGCCAGCGACAGTGCGCATGGACAGGACACCACCAGCACCGCAATCGCAATCGGCCATGCGCGCGTGGCGTTGCCGTCGACCAGATACCAGAAACCGAATGCGGCCAATGCGAGCAGCAGCAGTCCGGCTACGAACCACGCGGCCACGCGGTCGGCCCATTGCGCGATGTGCGGCTTCTCGCCGCCGGCGCGGTGCACCAGTTTGACCAGTTCCGACAACGTACTGTCCTGCGCGCGCCGTGTCACGCGGGCCAGCACCACGCTGCCGGCGTTGATTGCGCCACCTGGAATGGCATCGCCGATATGCTTGGGCACAGGTGCGCTTTCACCGGTCAGCAGCGACAGGTCAAGTGTGGTGCGGCCTTCGATGAGGATGCTATCGGCGGCCACCGCTTCGCCGGGTTTGATAACTATGATGTTATCCACAAGCAGTGTCGCCGCGCGTACGATGTTAGCGGCGCGGCTGACAGGATAATTTTCCAGCAGCGCGGCGGATGCGGGCAGCGCGTGCTGCAGGCGTTCCAGCGCAGCGCCGGCTTTGCGGCGCGCGCGCAGTTCGAGGTAGCGGCTGCACAGCAGCAGGAAGATGAACATGGTGACCGAGTCATACCAGGTATCGCCCTTGCCGCTGATGGTGGCGATGACGCTGGCGCCGAATGCGGCGGCGATGCCTAGCGCCACCGGCACGTCCATGCCGAGTGCACGCACGCGCAGGCTGGCCAACGCACCACGCCAGAACGGCAGCGCCGAGTAGCAGATGGCGGGAAGTGTCAGCAGCAGGCTGGCCCAGCGCATCAGCGTCGCCATGCTGTCATCGAGCGTGCCGTCTTCCGCGAGGTAGGCGGGAGCGACGTACATCATCACCTGCATCATCGACAGGCCGGCCACGAATAGTTGGCGGCCCAGCGTGCGGGCGGCGCGGCGCTGTTGGCCGGCATGGCGGTCGGCATCGTAGGGATAGGCGGCGTAGCCTATGGTGTGCAGCGCGCCGAGGATATCGCCGGGACGGCAGCTGTCGCTGCGCCAGCGCACGTAGAGCTGTTCTGTGGCGACGTTGAGTTGCGCGCTGTCGACGCCGGGCAGTCGTGCGAGGCGCTGTTCGATCAGCCACACGCAGGCAGCGCAGCGGATGCCTTCCACGGTGAAGGTGGATTCGCGGGTGTCTTCATCGAGGGCGAAGCGCGGATCGGCGTTGTCATACAGCTGTAGTTCTGGCGGCAGTTGTTGTGCGCCGTCTGCGCTGGCGGCGTAAGCGGTGCGCTCGCGGTAGTAGTTGTCCTGCCCAAGATCGACGATGGTTTGCGCCACTGCTGCGCAGCCGGGGCAGCACATGGTGTGTTCGACATTGGAGATCGATACGCTCCATGTGGTGCCTTTAGGTAAAGGCTGTCCGCAGTGGTAGCAGATTGCAGGGGCGCTGATTATTGGTGTGGTGTCAGGCATAGCATATCCATCCAGTCGGGCGTGATGCCACCGGCGGCGCGCGCCAGTCCGAGTACGCCGAAGCCCAGCACCAGCAGGCCGCAGGCGATACGCACGCTGCGGCGCTGCATCGCTTGCTGAAGGCGCGCGCCGAGTAGTCCAAGGGCGATCAGCATGGGCAGGGTGCCGAGGCCAAAGGCCAGCATCATCGCGGCGCCGTCGGCGGCAGAGCCGCTGAGTAATGCGGTGGCGAGTGCGCTGTAGACCATACCGCAGGGTAGCCAGCCCCACAGCGTGCCGAGGGCGAAGGCTTTGGCCGCAGTGTCGGCGGGCATAAACGTTTTTGCCGCAGGTGCGATGTGTCGCCACAACGCGCGGCCGCCTTGTTCCAGCACGGCGAGGCCGCGCCATGCGTTCATCAGGTACAGGCCTAGGGCGATCAGCATGGCGTTGGCCAGCCAGTAGAAACTGAGCTGCACGCCGGCCATCGAAGCCATGCTGCGCGCGCCACCGGCCAGCCCGCCCGCCAGCGCGCCGGCCAGCATGTAGCTGCCGATACGGCCGGCGTTGTACGCCAGAACGTGTGGCCGAGCAGTGGTGGACAGCGCGGTCACAATTCCGCCACACATGCCCGCGCAGTGGATGCTGCCGGCCAGGCCGACCACAAACACGGGCAGTAGCTGTGCGCCGTTCATGGCATCCTCAAATCGTTTTCGAATAACGCAGCGGCTGCGGCGTACCGAGATAACGGTCGAACACCATACAGATATTGCGAATCAGCAGACGCCCTTTCGGCGTCACCGAAATCCACTCATCATCAATGGTCAGCAAACCATCCTCCGCAAACGCCTGCAGCTTCACCAACTCTGTCGCAAAGTACTGACGGAAGCGAATCGGAAAACCCTGCTCCAGCGACGACATCGACAACTCAAAATTGCACATCAACTTCTGGATCACCATCCGCCGCAGCAAATCATCGTTATCCAGCTTGATGCCGCGCGTGACTGGCAACACGCCGTGCTCCAGCTTGTCGTAGTAAGCCTCCAGCGTTTTCTCATTCTGGCTGTAGGTCGCACCCACCGCGCTGATGGCCGATACACCGCACGAAATCAGCTCCGCCTCGGCGCGCGTGGAGTAACCCTGGAAGTTGCGCTGCAAACGTCCCTGCCGCTGCGCCACCGCCAGCTCGTCGCCCGGCTTGGCGAAATGGTCCATGCCGATGTAGACGTAGCCCGCGTCGCACAGGCGCTGGATGCTCATCGCCAGCAGCTCCAGCTTCACATCCGGCGTCGGCATGTCCGCCTCCGCGATGCGCCGCTGCGGTTTGAAAATGTGCGGCAGGTGCGCGTAGTTGTACAGCGCGATGCGATCCGGATTGGCAGCGATCACCTTGTCCAGTGTTTGTGCCATGCTGTTCATGGTCTGCTTTGGCAAACCATAAATCAGATCGATGCTGATCGAGCGGAAGCCGGCAGCGCGCGCCGCATCCATTACCGCACGCGTTTCGGCTTCGGGCTGGATGCGGTTGACCGCCTTCTGCACATCCGGATCGAAATCCTGCACGCCAAGGCTGATGCGATTGAAGCCTTGTGCGCGCAAGCTGTGTACGCGCTCCACGCTCACCGTGCGTGGATCGATCTCGATCGAATACTCGCCCTGCGCATCGGAGGCAAAATCAAAGTTCGCATGCAGGTGCGTCATCAGATCGCCCATTTGCTTGTCGCTCAAATAGGTCGGCGTACCGCCGCCGAAATGCAGTTGTTCGATCTGGCCCATGCCGTCGAACAAACGGCCTTGCATATCGATCTCCTGTTTCAGGTAGCCGAGATAAACGGCGGCCTTACTGTGATCCTTGGTGACGATCTTGTTGCAGCCGCAGTAGTAGCACACCGTATCGCAGAACGGGATGTGGATGTAGAGCGATAAAGGCCGGAGACTGCGGCGCATGCGCAGGCCGGCCACCGCTTCCAGGAACTGGCCATAGCCAAAGTTATCCAGGAAGCGATCCGCAGTCGGGTAGGAGGTGTAGCGCGGTCCCGACTGACTCAGTTTGCCGATGATCCCTGCATCAAATTCAACGGGTGGGAAAGGCGTGTTCATGATGGCTTAGGCGGCGAGGCGTTTCACATTCTGGAGGTTGGCGCGGGCGGTGCGGGAAGCGCGCGCCGGAGGACCGAATTTGAACAGGCTCACAGCTTGCGTCAGGCCGCCCGCTTCCATCGCCAGGCTGGCGGTGGCCGCTGCTGCTTCTTCTACCAGCGCGGCGTTTTGCTGCGTCACCTGGTCCATGTGGGCGATGGCCGAATTGACCTGGTCCACGCCGATGCTTTGTTCGTGCGAGGCCACCGAAATTTCCTTCATGATGGCGGTCACTTGCTGCACCGAGGCCACCACTTCCTTCATGGTCGCCCCGGCGCGGTCTACCTGCACCATGCCGGCGCTGACTTTACCGACCGAGACGTCGATCAGGTTTTTGATGTCCTTGGCGGCGGTGGCGCTGCGCTGCGCGAGGTTGCGCACTTCGCCTGCCACTACGGCGAAACCGCGGCCTTGTTCACCGGCGCGTGCTGCTTCCACCGCGGCGTTCAGGGCGAGGATATTAGTCTGGAAGGCGATGCCTTCAATCAGGCCGATGATGTCGACGATCTTGCGCGAGGAGGTGTTGATCTCGTCCATGGTGGCGATCACGTCGGCCACAATCACGCCGCCCTGCACGGCCACGTCGGACGCGCTTTGCGCCAGCTTGTTGGCTTGTTCGGAGTTGTCGGCGTTCTGCTTTACGGTCGACGAGAACTGCTCGACGCTGGACGCGGTTTCTTCCAGGCTGGCCGCCTGCGCTTCGGTGCGGCCGGACAGGTCGGCGTTGCCGGCGGCGATCTGGCGCGTGGCCACGGCCATGGTCTCAACGTTGACGCGTACATCGCGGATGGTGGCAATCAGGTTGCTGTTCATTTGCTGCAGGGCGCGCAGTAGCTGGCCCACTTCGTCGGTGGCTTCGGTGTCGAAGGACGTGGACAGGTCGCCGGCAGCGATCGAGCGCGCGCCTTGCAGGGCGCGGTCCAGCGGTTGCAGCACCGAGACGCGCAGCGTGTACCACAGGAAGACGTTGATCAGCAGGCCGAGGAAAGTGGCGCCGAAGATACCGTAGTTATGCGCGCTATTCCCGTCCAACAGCACCGCGCCGCAGACGACCACCTGCAGCACGTTGACCACGCTGGTGGCCAGCCAGATGCGCATGCCGAGCGACACATGGCTCAGGCGCGACAGCAGGCTGCCGACGCCAGGCTGGATCACCTGGCCGTTCTTGATGCGGATGCCGTGGTTGGCTTCGGTGCGGATGGTGCGGTAGGCCTGTTCGGCTTTGGTGACCTGGTGGCGCTCGGCGCGGGTGCGCACTGACATATAGCCGATGGTGCGGCCGCTTTCGCGGATCGGGGTGACGTTGGCGCGCACCCAGTAAAAATCGCCATTCTTGCAGCGGTTCTTGACGAGGCCGGTCCACGGCGTGCCGGCCTTGATCGAAGCCCACAGGTCGGCAAACGCTTCAACCGGCATATCCGAGTGGCGCACGATGTTTTGCGGTGCACCCAGCAGCTCTTGTTCGCTGAAACCGCTAATCTCGGTGAAATACGGATTCACATAGGTGATATTGCCGTCTAGATCAGTTTTCGAGACGATGGCCTGGTCGTCCAGAACTTCCACTTCGCGGTTGGTAACAGGTTGGTTGTTGCGCATAACGTACTCCGGCTGGTTTTATTGCTGTATCGCAATACATATGGCCAGTTTACGTAGTCCACCCCGCAAATTTATTGATGTAGATCAAAATTTCCCGGATTGGACCAGTTTAGGCAGCCTTCTTGAAGAGGCTTATTATTTTGCTGCCAATGTTGACCGCCACCAGTGTCAACGCGCCGGCCAATACACCGGTCAGAGCATCCAGCATGGTGGGGACGATGGCGCCGAGGTAGGGGCCGGAGGCTTCGGCGGCGTGGTGGATGATCTCATGTGCGCCTGGCAGGCCGTGGGTCAGGATGCCGCCGCCGACCATGAACATGGCGACGGTGCCGACCACGCCCAGCAGTTTCATCAATTTCGGCGCAGCGTTCAGCAGCACTCGGCCCAGCGCACGCACGGCAGCGCCGTCGCGCTGGCTCAGGTAGAGGCCGGCGTCGTCCATTTTGACGATGGCGGCGACCAGGCCGTACACGCCCACCGTCATCAGCAGGGCGATGCCGACTACCACCGCCACCTGCTGCGCAAACGGCGCCGCTGCCACCGTGCCCAGGGCGATGACGATGATTTCGGCCGAGAGGATGAAGTCGGTGCGCACCGCACCCTTGATTTTGTCTTTTTCCAGCGCCACCAAGTCCACTTCCGGATTAACCAGCGCTTCGTGCAGTTCGTTCTTATGTTCGTCGCCGCTGCGGTGCAGCAGGCTGTGGGCGATTTTCTCGAAGCCTTCAAAGCACAGGTACAAGCCGCCGACCATCAGCAGCGGCGTGATGGCCCACGGCGCAAACGCGCTGATCGCCAGCGCAGCCGGCACCAAAATCGCCTTGTTCTTCAGCGAGCCCACGCCGACTGCCCACACCACCGGCAACTCGCGCTCGGCGCGCACGCCGGCCACCTGCTGCGCGTTCAGCGCCAGGTCGTCGCCCAGCACACCGGCGGTTTTCTTGGCCGCCATCTTGCTCATCAGGGCGACGTCGTCGAGGATGGAGGCGATATCGTCGATCAGGGCTAACAGGCTGGAACCGGCCATTTTTGCAACTCCAAGTGTGGTTTGATCAGCAATATTAACCCAAGCAAGATCGGCGGCGATACCGCTACAATGGAGATCGCTGATTTGAATGGAACCGTCATGAGCTTCGCCACTTGGATTACTTTTTTTGTCGCTGCCTGCATTATTGCCGTCTCGCCGGGCTCGGGCGCTGTGCTGTCGATGTCGCACGGGCTGTCGTACGGCGTGCGCCGCGCCAGCGCAACCATCTTCGGCTTGCAGACTGGCTTGCTGCTGGTGTTCTTCATCGCCGGCGCGGGCGTCGGTTCGCTGCTGATGGCGTCGGAAGTGGCGTTCAGCATCGTCAAGACGGTGGGCGCGCTGTACCTGATTTACCTCGGCCTGAGCCAGTGGCGCGCCAAGGTCAGCATCAGCGAGCAGAAGCAGGCTGAGGTGGAAGTGCCGGCTGCCAAGAAGCGTTTCCTGACCGGTTTCCTGACCAATGCCACCAATCCCAAGGGCATCATCTTCATGGTGGCGGTGCTGCCGCAATTCATTACCCACGACGCGCCGCTGTTGCCGCAACTGCTGATTTTGGCCGTCACCATGTGCTGCATCGACCTGGTGGTGATGCACAGTTACGCATTTTTGGCCTCGTCGATGCAGCGCTTCTTCCGCGACGCCAGCGCGGTGAAAAAACAGAACCGCGTATTCGGCGGCCTGCTGATGGCGGTCGGTGCGGCGCTGTTCTTCGTCAAGCGCGGCGGCGCGGCTGTCTAATTTGCAATGCTTTTTTGTAACCCCGTGTAACCCCTGTAGTCGAAGCCAAGCGGTCGGCGTTAAATCAATAATATCCACAGGAGACGCTGCCATGAGCCGCAAAATTATCCACACCGTCGTGCTGGCCGCCTTGGCCGGCTTAAGTTCGCTGGCGCTGGCCGAAGATCCGCCAGCCATGGTCGGCCGCATTTCCAGCGTCCAGGGCCAAGTGACGCTGGTCGGTGACGGCGAGCCCATCGGTGCATCGCTGAACTGGCCGGTGACGGCCTTCAATCACATCAACACCGCCAGCGGTGCGCGCACGGAATTCCGCGTCGGCTCGACAGCGGTGCGGGTGGACAGCGACTCCGACCTTGAAATTACTGGCATGGATGACGATTTGCTGCGTTTGCGCCTGAACTACGGCAGCGTCAGCATCCGCGTGCGCAGCCCCGAGATGCTGCGCGATTTTGAATTGAGCACGCCGCAAGCGCGCATCACCATGGTCGAGCCGGGCGTGCTGCGGGTGGACGTGGACCGCGCGCCGGACACCAGCCAGATCAGCGTACTGGCGGGCACGGCGCGCGTGGAAGGCGCGGGCTCGTCGGTGGTGGTCAACAACGGCCGCCATGTCGATGTCAGCACCGAAGACGTGCGCACCAGCCTGGCGCGGCGCGATGGCTTTGATATTTGGTCCGAGGACCGCGACCGTTACGACACCACTAGCACGACCCGCTTCATCTCCAGCGGCATGACTGGCTACGAAGAACTGGACCGCAACGGCAGCTGGACCGACAGCACCGAGTACGGTCCGCTGTGGGCGCCGCGTAATGTGGCAGCGGACTGGGCGCCTTACCGCGACGGCCGCTGGATCTGGCTGGCGCCGTGGGGCTGGACTTGGGTCGATAACGCGCCGTGGGGTTATGCGCCATCGCACTACGGGCGCTGGGTGATAGTCAATCGCCGCTGGTGCTGGGCGCCGGGGCGTCCGGTGGGGCGGCCGGTATGGGCGCCGGCGCTGGTCGGCTGGGTGGGCGGCAATGGCGGTGGCAATCGTCCCGGTCCGGGACTGGGCTGGTATCCGCTGACGCCGCGCGACCGGTTTGTACCGAGCTATCGCGTGTCGGTCGATTATGAACGCCGTGCGACGTGGACGCATAACGGCAGGCCCTTCACGCCGCGCAACGACTGGAACGGCCAGCGCGACGGCCTGACCGTGGTGCCGCGCGAGCAGTTTGAAGGTCATCGGAATGTGGTGATCAACCGCAGCACGCCGGTGATCCCGCCGGCTAATTTTGTCCACAACGCTGCGCCGGTAACACCGCCGCCGGGCCGTCCGATGGCGCCGAATCGTGGTGGCATGGGCGACCGCGATCATGATGGCGTGCCGGACCGCTACGACCGCGTCGACAACCGCAATGACCGTAGCGACCGCATGGGCCGCGTGATCACGGCGCCGTCGCAGCCGGTGCCAGTGCCGGCGCAGCAGCCGCGCGGGACCATCAGCACGCTGGCGCCGGGTCAGTTTGGCCAGCCGGATTCGCGTCCGCAGACCATCAATCCAAACGACGTGCGGATCGATGTGCGGCCGCGCATCAATGCGCCGGGGCAGCCGGGTGGACAGGTGCAGGTCGCGCCGGCGCCGGTCATCCAGGTGTCGCCGCCGCAGCAACCGCAGCCGGTGCGCGACCGTTTTGACCGCGACCATGAGCGCCAGCGCGGCAACGACGACAATCGCCGCTTCCGCCCTGATGAACAGCGCCAACAGCAGGCTGTGCAGGTGCAGCAGCCATCGGTGCAGCAGCCGCAAATCCAGCAGCCGCAGCAACCGGTGCAGCAGCCGCGCCAGTTCACGCCGCCGCCGCAGGTTCAGCAGCAACAGCCGCAGCAGCAAGCGCAGCCGGCCCAGCGTGAAAATCGTCCTGAGCCGCGCAGGGAGGCGGAACGTGAGCACCGCAACGACGACAAAAACGACAAAGGCGACCGCCGCAACAAGCAGAACCAGCAGTAAAACTCCGGGGTCAGGTCCCCCATTTCTACACGGCCTCAAGCGTAGAGCGCTCTACGCTTGAGGCCGTGTAGAAATGGGGGACCTGACCCCGGATTACTCCTGCGCCTTCAGGCGCAGGCGGGCGCGCCATTCGCCGAGGGCAGATAGGGCGCCCTGGAATTCCCGCTCGATCAAATCCGCTTCCGCAGCGGTGACTTTCCCATCCAGCAGCGCGGTCGAGACCGCCTCCGCTACCGCTCCCACCTGGCTCATCACCTTGCACACCGTCTGCGACAGATCATCGTCGCCGATGATTTCCGGCGTCGGCATTACGAAGGCTGCCATGCCGTGCCGCGTCAGCAGCGCGTGCAGCGGCAGGTGGGCGTCGCTGACCCCGGCCTTGTGGCACAAGTCCACCACCGTTGACACCTCTTCGAACGATGGATAGTGCGAGGCAATCGTCGGCGCCAGCTTGTTGCGCAAGACGTTGACCGAAATCCCCATGGCTTGCGCCAACGCGTCGATGCCGCCGGGATAAGCGCGCGCCACCTTGTAGAGCGCGTCGTGCTGATTCATGTCCAGATATTTGCGAGTCATGGTGAAGCGTGCCTTTTATTACCGATGCAACCGCCAACGCGCGGCGCTATGCTGTTTTTCATTCAACTTCTTTGTGAAAAGACATCATGAAGTCACTTAGTTCAGCGCTGCTTTTGATGGTTTGCCTTGCCTTTCTGGGCAATGCGCCGGCGCAAGCGCGGCCGGCATCACATTCTGGCACATCGTCGTCGTTTAAAAGTGGATTTTCTTCACAAAAGAACAACTCCGCTGCGCACAGCCGGCCGGGGCCGCCCGCCGCCAATCGCCAGAGCGGTCCCGGCGCGTTCGGCCAGCAAGCCGGTTCGCCGGCCCAGCCGCAGCGTAATACTTCGGCCGTCTCGCGCGATGTCGACCAGAGCGCCGCCCGTGAACGCGCGCTGAAAACGCTGGACGAACGCCGCACCGCCGCCAACGCACCGCAACCGCTGCCGCCGCTGAACGACACGTTGCGTTCACCTTCGCAGCCGCAGCGCCCAGCTTACGGTGCGCCGCCCGCGTATGGCGTGCCACCGTATGCCGGTCCGTCGCCGGTCTACGTGCCGCCAGCTCAGCCATCGAATGCCCTGATGCACGGCTTGCTGGGCTTCATGCTGGGCCGCGCGATGAGCCAGACTAACCAGCCGGTGGCCTACCCGACTACCCACGGCGCACCGCCGGCCCCAGCCACCAGCAGCCCTGCCGCGACCACACCGGCCGACGCGACCGGCTCGGCCACCGCCGCGACGTCGGTCTCGGAGGGTGCTGGCTTGGTGGGTGGCATGCCGGGCCTTGGCTCGCCCGCGCCGGTTGCCGCTCCTGCGCCGCGTCCGCCGGAACCCTCGTTCATGGCTAGCGTGCTGCGCCTGTTTGCCTGGTTATCGGTACTGAGCCTGCTGGTGTGGGCTGCAATCTACTCGGTGCGCAAGTTCCGCCGCCTGCGCGCCGCCCCGAATTACTCGTTTGAGAGGAACTGACCATGGGCTGGACTGACGCATACAACTATCTGCGCAACGGCGCGGCCAAGCTGGCCAGCAACGATGCCCCGCGCACCGACGGCGACCTGCCGCTGGGCGCCCGCATTGGCAGCGTGGTTGGCATCCAGCAATCGCCGCTGCTGCGCGCGGTGGCTGACGGCTCGCTGATCGCCCTGCCGGACGCCAACGAGACCCGCATCGTTGCCGTGTCCCAGCTGCGGCTCAAGCAGGCGGGCGGCCTGTACCGCTACTACCTCGACACCGGCGACCGCGACCAGCAGGAGAAATTCCTGCAGATCTACCAGAACGCCAGCGGCGAGGTCAGCGAGATCATGTATTGCACCCAGCTGGCGCGCGTGATTCCGGAAACGGCGGAAGAGCAAGACGCCTACACCGGCCAGTCCGGCAGCGGCCTTGGCGACCGCAGCTACACCCTGTCACGCCAACAGCTGGACGACCCGGCGCTGGATCTGGAGCTGGTGTTCGGCGCCAGCCAGGGCCTCGACTACTGGCGCGACGCCGGCGACCAGCAAGCGCCGTTTGTGTCGCCGTTCACCGGCACCGAAACCCGGCTGGACGACGCCAGCGGCCAGACCGGCCTGCGCCAGGAAATGTATTTCATGCCGTACGTGCGCCAGCTGCGCGGCGGCGGTAACGAGTATCTGCTGATCACGACGGAAATTGTCCACAGTGTGAACGGCGATCGCAGCAAACGCGGGATCCATGTCGACTTCGTCATTGGCATCCCGGTGGAGCAGCAACGCATCGTTATCCAATGATGCGCAACTTTGATTGAGGAAGACTGACATGAGCAACTTGAATGGCTGGGGTTTGACCGCGCGATTGATCACCAAGCATTTCGGCGCGCTGGGCAACCGCGTCTCCGAAGCGATCGCCAACTTCGACCCGGAAACCGCCACCGAGGCCGACCGCGACCGCCTGGCCGACAACCTGCGCAGCGCCGCCCAGAAGCTGGCCGCAGCCCGCGCCGCTTTCGATAAGGAAGCCGGCGACGTGGTCAAGCTGCGCCAGCTGATCGCCACCGACGAGCAAGCAGCTGGCACGCTGGCCGAACGCCTGGCCGCCGGCAAGATTTCGGAATCGACCATCACCCTGTTCTGCGATGAGCTGGAGAACAACAAGGCGCGCCTGCCGCAGGAATTGCAGGAAGAAGCCGACGCCCGCCAGTACATGGGCGAACTGCAAACCATCGTCGACGCGCTGTCGAAACAGCTGTCCGAATTCGACGCACAAGCGAAAAAGGCGATGCAAGCGCTGGCTTCAGCCCGCGCCCAGCAGGACCTGCAGCAGCTGCGCGCCGAGCGCCAGGAGCAGCTGGCCGGCCTGCAAGGCATGCACGGCCAGTTGAGCGCGTTGTCGGCCCTGACCCGCCGCGCCGAGAGCATCCGCAATGATGCCGAGGGCTTGCGCATCGTCACTGACATCGGCCAGAAGCCGCTGGACCAGGCCGCTGAGCTGGAAGCGATCCGCAAATCGGTGAGCCAGCCGGCACTGGGGAACGAGTCGGCGCTGGCACGTTTGCAGCGCCTGTCCGCGCCGCAGGCACAGGAGCCTTTGCAGCTTGCAAAGTCCTGATCGGGCTACAATATAGGCTGGTGACGCCGCTTTTGGCGTCGCCGGTCTTTATTGAAATGGAATAAGAATATGCAAGCGATCCCACCATCAGAGTCCCTCATCGAATACCCGAGCGACTTCCCGATCAAGGTCATGGGGCCGACTCATATCGATTTCGCCCCGGCCATTGTGTTGGTCGTGCAAAAGCATGACGCTGATTTCCACGAAGGCAAAATGGAAGTGCGTCCGTCGGCCAAGGGTAATTACACCGGGCTGACTTGCACCGTGCGCGCTGTCAGCCGCGAGCAGTTGGATGCGCTGTACACCGAGCTCTCGGCGCACCCGATGGTCAAGATTGTCATGTAAAGGTTATGGTAACTAAGCCTGCTGGCGCTGGAAGGCTTCGATCTCGTCCAGCAGCCAGGTCCGGAACGCCAGCACCTGCGGCTTGCTTGCCGCAGCGGGCGGCGTGACGAAGTAGTACTCATCCGGGCTGGGCGTGGCGATGTTGAACAGCCGCAGCAGCTGCCCGGAGGCGATCTCCTGCATCGCCACCACGTGACGCACCAGCGCCACGCCGTTGCCGTCGGCAGCGGAACGCACCAGCATCGATAAATCCTCGAACAACAGCCCGCCCGACGGTTCCGGCAGCTTGAGTCCGGCCGCGTTAAACCACGGTGTCCAGTGCTCAACTGAGCGTAATAGTGTGTGCCGCGCCAGATCAGCAGGCTGGACTGGCAGCTCTCCATTGCGATAGTGGGGACTCACTACCGGGTAATACACATCCCCCATCAGCCGCAGCACCACCATCCCAGGGTAATGGCCGCGACCAAAGCGGATACCCACGTCCACGCCTTCCCTCGCCAGATCCTGCATGTGGCCGCTCGATTGCAGCACCACTTCGATATCCGGATGCAGCTCGATGAATTTACCGAGCCGCGGCGCCAGCCAGCGCGCCGCAAACGAGGGAATCGAGGTGATGGTCAGCCGCTGATTGATGCTGGCGGCGCGCATGGCGTCGGTGGCGGCGGAGATATCCGCAAAAGCCTTGCCGAGGAACTGGGCGAACTTCAGCCCGTCGTGAGTTATTTTCACCTGGCGGCCATTGCGCACGAATAGCGGCCGGCCCAACTCTTCTTCCAATCCCCGCACTTGATGGCTGATGGCGCCGTGCGTCAGGTGCAACTCTTCCGCCGCACGCGAGAAATTCTCGTGGCGGGCCGCTGCCTCGAAGGCGCGCAATGCGGAAAAATTAGGCAGCCGGCGGGCCATTCTGTGGATAACTTTGTGAATAAAACTAACAAGGATTGCGAAAATATACCGTTATACAGGGACTTAGACAAGGTTTACCATGTGAATAATTCTACCTAAGCCGGAGCTGCCATGCCGTTTGAACTGTACGTCGATAGCCTCTACACCAGCCCCTATGCGCTTTCCGCCTTCGTGGCGCTGACCGAAAAGGGCTTGCCATTTACCGTCAAGACCGTGGACCTGGAAGGCGGCGAGCAGCGCCTGCCTGCCTACGCCGGCCGCGCGCTGACCGGCCGGGTGCCGGCCTTGGTCGAGGGTGACTTCGTGCTGACCGAGTCCACTGCCATTACGGAATATCTGGAAGAGACCTTCCCGGCGCCCGAGTACGTGCGGCTGTATCCGCAAGACCGCCGCCAGCGGGCGCAGGCGCGCCAGATCCAGGCCTGGGTGCGCAGCGACCTGGTGCCAGTGCGCGTTGAGCGCGACACGGAAACTGTGTTCTTCGGCAAAGCTTGTTCGCCGCTGACCGAGACCGCGCAGCAAGCCGCCGCCAAGCTGGTGCACGTGGCCGAGCGCTTCGTGCAAGGCCCGCAGCACCTGTTCGGCGACTGGTCGATTGCCGATACCGACCTTGCCATCATGCTCAGCCGCCTGGTGCGCAACGGCGACGAGGTGCCGCAAAAGCTGCGCGATTACGTCGAATTCCAGTGGCAGCGGCCATCCGTACAGGCTTGGCTGGCGAGGCACCAGCCGGGCTGAAAATAGCGGCCGGGGTATAATGGCGGCATGACGTCTCCTACCTCTCCTGAGATCAAGCATCTCGGCAAAGCCGATTACGACAGCACTTTCGCCGCCATGCGGGCCTTCACTGACGCCCGCACGCAGGACTCGCGCGACGAACTGTGGATCGTCGAGCATGCGCCGGTCTACACGCTGGGCCTGGGCGCGGATCGCGGCCACCTGCTGGCCGGCGCGTCGGATATCCCGGTAGTGCAGACCGACCGTGGCGGCGAAGTCACCTACCACGGCCCCGGCCAGGTAGTGATTTACCTGCTGATGGACCTGCGCCGCAACAAGCCGGGCGGCAAGCTGTATGCCCGTCAGTTCGTGCATAAAATCGAGCAGGCGATCATCAATGTTTTACAAGCGTATAATCTCGCCGTTGAGCGCGTTGAAGGCGCGCCGGGCATCTACATGGCCGGCGGCGACCACAAAGGCGCCAAGATTGCCGCGCTGGGCTTGAAGGTACGCGGCAATGGCTGCACCTACCACGGGCTATCGCTGAATGTGGCGATGGACCTGGCGCCGTTTTCCTGGATTAACCCTTGCGGCTATGCCGGACTGGAAACAGTCGATATGCGTACTGTTGGCGCGCAGGCAATGTTGTCTGACGTGCAACAGCAGCTGGCCGAGGAATTAGTCCGCGTCCTGGTGACAAACGAATAAATTAATTATGACCACCGAAACTACTCCAGCTTACAACCCGAGCGAAAAGCAAAAAGGCGCCAGCAAGACTTCGCGCATCCCGATCAAGATCGTGCCGGTCGAACAGGTCGAGCGCTTGAAAAAGCCGGACTGGATACGCGTCAAAGCCGGTTCGCCGAACACCCGTTTCTACGAAATCAAAGAGACGCTGCGCGAAAATAAACTGGTCACCGTGTGCGAAGAAGCGAGCTGCCCGAACATCGGCGAGTGCTTCGGCAAAGGCACGGCCACCTTCATGATCATGGGCGACAAGTGCACCCGTCGCTGCCCGTTCTGCGACGTCGGCCACGGCCGTCCGGATCCGCTGGACAAGGATGAGCCGACCAACCTGTCGCACACCATCGCCAAGCTGCGCCTGAGCTACGTGGTCATCACTTCGGTGGACCGCGACGACCTGCGTGACGGCGGTGCGCAGCACTTCGTTGAGTGCATCTCCAACACCCGCGCGCTGTCGCCGAAGACCCAGATCGAAGTGCTGGTGCCGGACTTCCGCGGCCGCCTGGAAAAAGCACTGGCCATCTTCGCCGACGGCCTGCCGGACGTGATGAACCACAACCTGGAAACCGTGCCGCGCCTGTACAAGGAAGCGCGTCCGGGTTCGGACTACATGCACTCGCTGAAGCTGCTGAAAGACTTCAAGGCCATGTATCCGAACGTGAAAACCAAGTCGGGCATCATGGTCGGCCTGGGCGAGACCGACGAAGAAATCCTGCAAGTGATGCGCGACATGCGCGAGCACGACATCGACATGCTGACCATCGGCCAATACCTGGCGCCATCGAACAGTCACCTGCCGGTGCGCCGCTACGTGCATCCGGACGTATTCAAGCAGTTCGAAGAAGAAGCCTACAAAATGGGCTTCAAACACGCCGCCGTCGGCGCCATGGTGCGCTCCTCGTACCACGCGGACGAGCAGGCACACAACGTACTGGCCGCAGGCTAAAGAACAAGGGCTCCTCACGGAGCCCTTTCTTTTTTAGCCGTCGAGGCCTTTGAGGAGGACTTCGGCGACGGTTTGGTTCATGTCCTGGCCGCGCTCGGTGGCCAGGGCGTGCAGGCGTTTCACTAGTTCGTCGTTCAGTTTGACGGCGAATGGGACTAAGCCCAAGGCTTGGTCGCGCTTGCGCTGTTCGCGTTTGTCGACGACGGCGGTAGCCGTATTGCCGAAGCCAGCGACGCCCGGTGCGCCTACCTTGCTCATGATTTTCTTGGCATCGGCCTTGGCCAAATCTGTTTTTTTCATAGTGGATTCCTCTGTAAGGAGGCCATTCTACTAAAACTATTGACCGCCCGGAAAAGCATATGAGTGTACGCATCGAGGAATCGTGGAAGCAGCAGCTGCAGCAGGAGTTTGAGCAGCCGTACTGGGAATCCCTGACTTCGTTCGTACGCAACGAGTATGCGACCGCGCAGGCTGCCCGGCCTGCAAAACATTTTCCAGGAACTGCATAGCGACCTTGGTCTCGACCGCCGTCACACCGATCTCAGCGACTGGGCCCAACAAGGCGTGTTCCTGCTCAACAGCGTGCTCACCGTGCGCGCGCGGGAAGCCGGCTCGCATGCCAACCAGGGCTGGGAGACTTTCACCGACAGCGCCATCCGCGCCCTCTCACAGCAGCGTGAGAAGATCGTGTTCATCCTGTGGGGCAGCTATGCCATCGCCAAGCGCGCCCTGATCGACAGCCGCAAGCACTTGGTGCTTACATCGCCGCACCCATCGCCCTTCTCTGCGCACAAAGGCTTCTTTGGCAGCAAGCCGTTTTCCCGCGCGAATGACTATTTGAGCGCCAACGGTTACAGCCCTATCCACTGGGCTTGAACATCAAACGCGCGTTCCACGAACCACACTACCGCAATCAGCGCGATCAAGGCTGAGCCGGCAGTCAGCAGCCGGTGATACAGCCACGTATGGCGCAGCCAATACGCCAGCGGCAGGAATGCGGCGACGATGCATAGCTGGCCAATTTCGACACCAAGATTGAAGCCGAACAGGCTCGCCAGCAGCGCGCCCTGCGGCAGTCCTAGATCGATCAGTACGCTAGCGAAGCCAAAGCCGTGGATCAGGCCAAAGCCAAACGCCGCCCAAGGCCGCCGGCCGCGAAACAGCGGATACAGGTTATTCACCGCAGCCAGCACCACCGACGCCGCAATCGCCGACTCCACCAGCCGTGACGGCAAAGACACCAGCGACAAGCTGGCCAATGTCAGCGTCAGTGAATGCGCCAGCGTGAATGCAGTCACCACTTTCAGCACATCGATAAAAGCGCCGCGCAGGTTGTCAGCCGGCGCGGCCAGCAGTACCGCAGGCAGCAGCAGCGACAGCAGGAACAGGATGTGGTCGTAGCCGATCCAGATATGCCACACGCCGTCCTTCACGTAGGCCGTGAACTGCTGCAACCGGTCCGGCGCCGTCAGCGACAGGTGCTGCTCAGCATGCGCCGGGTCGAAGATGGCGGTGGAGGTTTTGCCTTGGTGCGTCAAGCGTAGCAAGCCTTTGTGCTGCGGATCGAGATCGGCAAACAGGTGGTAGCTGACCACGAGTGTGGAGACCGGCGCTGCGCACATCGCCTCGAAACGCAGCACGTTGTACGCGCCATCAGTGTGGTGATCGATCAGCTGCTCACCGGGCGTGATGCGGCAGGCGCTGCCTTCGGCCGCGATGTGCAGGCGCTCCAGTGCATACGCTGCAATGGCGGCGTGGCGCGTGCGGATTTCATCCCAGGTCAGCTGGCCATCGCCATTCTGGTCGAGGCCGATGGCGTAGTCGAGGTCGCGCAGCGCGATATCCCACTGGCCGCTGACGCGCTGCTGTTGGACGTCGAGCGACAGATAGCTGTCGCTGGGTTTATGCGCTTGGGCTGGCAACATCGCACAGCACAGCAGCAACATCAGGAATAGCCGTTTCATCATATGCCTGCCCGCAGTTGGCGCATCAAACGCGTCGCCACCAAATCTTCAGTGCGGTGCGCGGCGATCCAGTCGATGACCGGTTTGGCGGCGCCGGCGTCATGCGCCTGCGCCGCTGCCTCAAGATAGATGCGGATATCGGCCGGCTCTTTTTGCACCGCCCAATTCTTGCGCGCCAGCGCCAGTGCGGCGTTGCTGTCACGGTGCAGCAGCAGTTCAAAGCGCGCTTGCTCGCGCTGGTGCACGGTGTCGCCGCGCTGTGCGGCGGCGTCGAAACGTGCCGCCAGTTCTTTCACGTCGGCTTGCGCTGCGGCCTGCTGGCCGGACTGCTGTAGCGCCAGTGCGCGGCGCAGCAGCAGCGCGTCGATGCGTTCCTGATTGCGCAGCAGTGCCAGCACGTCGGCGCTGCGGCCTTGTTCCAGCAGGAAGTCGGCATACGCGCCTAGCAGGTAGCTGTCGCGCGGACTCAGTACCAGCGCCTGGCGGAAGCGTGTTTCGGCCGCTGCACTATCGCCGCGCCGCTGCGCCATTTCCGCCAGCAGCGTCAGCGCCCACGCTTGTAATTCAGGCGGAGCATTGGGGCTGCGCACCAGCGTCAGGTCGAGCAGCTGTTCACTGCGCTCGGCTTTGCCGGTCAACGCACCGACATTGGCAATGCAAGTAATGGCCACCAGCTCGATCGACAAACTGGACACGTGAGCGCAGCTGGCCGTGGCAGCGGCATAATCACCCTGCACCGTTTGCACGGTCGCTTGCGTCAGCCATGCTTGCGTATTGTGCGGATCGGCGGCCAGCACCGCTTTCAGGTCGGCCAATGCTGGTGTGAACTGGTGCGTGCTTTGCAGCAGCGTGGCACGCAGCAGCCGTATTTCCGGTGGTGGCGCTGTTTGCTGCCACCATGGTGCCAGTGCCGCCTGCGCATAGCCGAGGTAGCGCGGATCGGTTTCACTGCGGCCCAGCGCGATGTAGCGGCGCGCCACTGTCGCGGCCAGCGCGGCATCGTTCGGGTTGGCGTTCAGCTGGCTGCGCAAGCGGCGCAATTCCTGCTGTAATGGATCGCCACGGCGTGGCACGGCTTCCAGCACCTGCTGGCCACTGGCTGGTAGATAAGGTGCGGCCTGCACGGCGGTGGCGCAGCAGCAGGCCAGCACGAAGATCAATTTGTACATGATGAGCTCCCCAAAGCGGCGGGCGTGATAGCGCCCGCCGTGTACTTACTTCAGGATCACCGGCTCGGTATCGTCGGGCGCGGTGGCTACGACTGAGTCGCTTGCCTGCGGCTCAGTCGAGGTTTCACTGCCGTCGCCGATGATGGCCAGTACGGCGCTGAAAAATGCGTCCGTCATGGAGACCGGCGGCGTGGTCGTGGTGGGTGGCGCGGAGGTGTCGACATGGTCGCTGCCGCCGCATGCACTCAAGGCCAGCAAGGCGCTCAGACCCAGCGTCAAGCGTAGATGACTCATGGCGCCCTCCGCAGGGCTTGCGCCGTGGCGCCGCTTTGTGGCGAACCCGGCAGTGGGGTTTTCAGATACGGGAAGGCCGCAGTGAAGAAGCTGTCGTCCAGGTAGGCGCCATCGGTGAAGTGCAGGCCGCCGGCTGGTGCGTCAGCGGGCGCGCAGCCCAGGTTCAGGGTGCATAGGTTACCCATCACCACGCGCAAGGCGATATCGACCACGTCGTCGCCTGGACGGCGGCCGTTCGGGAAGCCGGCATTATCGCCGCCAATCACGCCGAGGCGATTCTGCTTGCCCATGGCGACCGCTGGCGTAGTGGTATTCAGGCGCAGCATTTCGGACGCGGTCACAGTGGCAGGCTGGTTCAAGCCCTTCACGCCGGTGAGGAAGGCAGCGACCAGATCATTGCGCGGGAAGTTGGTGGGCGCTTTGGCACCGGCGCTGCCGTACAGGATTTCAATCAGCGCTGGCAGCGTTGGATTGGTCACGTAGGTGGCAAACTGGGCATCGCCGGAAGGCTTGCTGGCGTTGAAGGTGTCCTTGTCCTTCAGGCCGATCACTACTTCGTTCACCAGTGGCATGCCGAGGCGCGATACCTGGGTCCACGCGCCGCCTTCTTTCGATGGCGTGCTGCTGTTTGGTGTTGGGTTCAGCAAGCGGGCCTGGCGCACGCTGGCGGTGGTCCAACCGCCGATCACCGGATCGGTGCTGCCGGCGGCAGTCAGGCAGGAGGCCGCGACTTCCATTTCGATGGCCGTGACGTTTTTGTCAGCCAGGTCATCCTGCGCGGCCTTCTCGGCATTGGCGGCAAATTCGGTGGCTGGCGCCTTGATGTTCACCAGGTCAAACGTTTCGCCCAGGTTGACGACAAACGGATCTTTGCGCTGGCCGACGAATACCCGCGCTGGCGTGGCGCAGCCCGGAATATTGACGTTGTAGACGTGGGCCGCAGCGTAAGCAGCGTAGTTCGGTATCGACTTGTTGCCGATGTTGTCGAGCGGCTTGTCGAAGGTGGTGCTGCCATCGGCCGCATTGGTGACGGTGGACTTGGCGCCAGTGCGGCGGTCGCCGCGCACCACGCTGATGGTGTAGGTTTCGCGCACGTTGGCGCCGGCGGCATTGGGGGCGGCGATGGCGCCGCCATTGATGACCAGCGGTATTGATACTTGCTTGCCGCCCACGGTCAGCTTGGTGTCTTTATTGGTATTGGTAAAGCGGAACTGGAATGTCAGGTCTTCTTTGGCATCGCCGTTGTTATCGATGTGGATCTCGTACAGCGCATTGGGATCCATCGCAAAATAGTTTGGGCCGCCGTAGGCATCTTGCAGCGGCACATAGTCAGCAATCAGGGTGACGAAGTTGGCGCGGCCCGCTTCGTAACTGCGGAACATATAGAAATCGGCACCGTCGACCTTGGGGTTTTGTGTGATGAACGGCGCTTCGCGGTGGCTGGACGCCAGTGCTGCCGGCAAGCAGGCGCCGGCCAGAGTGCCTATAACAGCAAGGCGTAGTACGTGGTTAATCATGGTTTGCATCTCGCTTCCTCCGAATGAGTTGACCTTCTGCGGGTACTGCAAGGCTGATATACGCGGTGCGTGATGCGTCAGATTCAAATTAAATAATTTTTATTTTTTAGAAGCTGTGCGTCAGCGTCAGGCGCAGCGTGCGCGGCTCGACCGGATGAAAATGCACATCGTTGACGCCATCGGCCGGCTCGTCTTTCAGGCGCGAGCTGTAGTAGTAGTCGATATCGCTGGCGCGGCGGTTGAACAGGTTGAAGCCGTCGAGTGTGAGCTTGGTGTTGCGGTTCAGCTGGTAGCCGATGCGGCCATACGCCAGCGTGGTGGATGCCGAGCGCACGCTGTTGTCTTCCACCAACGGACGCTGGCCGAAATAGCGCAGCTCCAGCCCGCCAAACCAGCGGCCCAGATCGGTGACGGTGACGCCAAACGAAGCCACTTTATTGAGCGCCTCCGGCACGTCGTTACCGATTGGATTGCTGTCGCGGTAGCGCGCGAGAGAGGCCGACAAGTCGAGATCGAACAGCAGCCCGGGCGCCGCGATGTAGTGGTTGCTCCATTCAATGCCGCTGCGGCGGCTGGCGCGGCTGGCTTCGGTCTGGCCGCTGTCGCCGGCGTACACCAGTTCGGAATCGATATCGAGCCGCCACAGTGCCAGCGAACTTTGCAGGCCGGGCAGCCATTGGCTGCGCACACCGAGCTCGGCGCCGCGCGTGGCCACCAGCGGTGGCGCTGGGTCTGGCCCGGTTACGCCGCGCGCATCGTTGCTGTGTAAGCCGGCGCCGTAGTTGATGAAGTATTCGGTGTCGCGCCATGGGCCGAAAATCAGCGACAGCTTGGGTGAGAACTTGTGCGCGTTGGCGCGCTCATCGTTGACTTTGAAGCGGTAGGTGTCGTAACGCAGGCCGGCAATGCTGCGGAAAGACGGCGTCCAGTAACTGGTGTTTTCGCCATACAGCCCGATGCTGGCTTCATCGACGCGGTCTTCGCGCACGGTGCTGAGGCGCTGGCGCGCTTCGGTGGCGTACAGGCCGATAGGGGCGATGTGGTCGTAGCGCGTTTGCAGGCCCAGCTTGTTGCGCATGTCGACGCCGCCGAGCTTGCTGAGCCAGGTTTGGCTGGCGCTGCCGCCGCCCACAGTGCGGCGCTCGCTTTGCTGGAACTGGTCACCGTGGACCGGATCGTTGAGCCAGTAAGTGAAGTTGCTGTACAAGTCTAGGCTGGAATGCAGCAAGTAGGCTGAGGCTTCGGTCACACGATCGCCGTCGCGGCGGCGCCAGTTCCACGCCAGGCTGGTACGCGCGGTATCGCCGCCGTCACTGGGATCGATGCTGCCGTAGCGGTCGATCAGGCCCGACTGCACCGCGCGCAGCGGCACCTGGTCGGTGGCGTTCCAGTGGTTGCGGTAGACCATCGCGGTCAGGCTGTAGCCGTCCTGCGCGTCGCCGTGGCTGTAGCGCAACGTGGCGCTGAGTTTGCGCACCTGTTCCGGCGTTTGCCACGGCCCATCGTTGCGGCTGAGTTCCAGTCCGTACAGCAGCGTGCCATCGGCAGCCGCAAACGAATCGGCAACCACGCCGCGCTGGTAGCCATAGCTGCCGATGGTCAGGCTGGCGAGGCCTTGTTTGAGCCGGTCGCTGAGCCGGAAGTGGGCGGCGCCGGCGGCGGAAAAATCGCCCTCGTCGGCAAAGTAGCTGCCTTTTTTATAGTCGATGCGCTGCACCAGTTCCGGGATCAGGAAGTTGAGATCGGAATAGCCCTGGCCGTGGGCGTTGCTGCGCATATTGACCGGCACGCCGTCCACCCAAGTGGCGAAATCGGTGCCGTGGTCGAGGTTGAAACCGCGCAGGAAGTACTGATTGGCCTTGCCGTCGCCGCTGTGCTGGGTGACGATCATGCCGGGTACGAATTCCAGCAGTTCGCCGGTACGCAGCGCCGGGCGGTTGGCGATCAGGCTGGCGGTCACCGTGCCCTGGCTGGCGGCGTCGCTGGTGCCGATGGCATTGTCGTAGTGGCCCATCACCGTTACGCTGGCCAGCGCGGCGTCGCCTTCGCCTTCGCTGGCCGCGACAGCGCCGTGCGCGGCCAGCAGCAGTAGTGTCAACGGTACGGTACGCATGGATAGACCTTGTCGATTGCATCACATTGACAGCGATATACGCGCGGACAGTAGCAACGGATTCATTTTTCTTTTTGTGCTGGAACGGTAATGTGATAATTTGCCTACGCTTGAGAGGTTTAACATCCATTACTAATAAGGCAAGCAGTGTCCGACACTCACACCCTCGATCCGCAGCAACTCCGCATCTGGCTGCAAGGCGCTGCCCAGCGCGACGCTTCCGCCTTCCGTTCTCTTTATGATGCGACCTCAGCGAAACTGTTTGGCTTCGCGCTGCGTATATTGGTTAAGCGCGAACTGGCCGAAGAGGTGCTGCAAGAAAGTTTCGTCGCGATCTGGCACAACGCCGGCAGCTATCAAAGCCATTTGGCCGCACCGATGACGTGGATGACCACCATCGTGCGCAACAAGGCTTTCGATTTGCTACGCCGTACCGATGATGCTGCCGAAATCGATGGAGACCAGTTTGACGCCGAAGTCATGAACGCACTACACGACCCTGCTGCTACGCCGATCGAGGCGTTGACCATGAGCCGCGACGCCAAGGCCCTGGCCTATTGCATGTCCGCGCTGGAAGGACTGCATCGCCAAGTGCTGGGGCTGGCCTTCTTCCACGACTTGTCGCACAGTGAGGTGGCGCAGCAGATGTCGCTGCCAATCGGCACCGTCAAGACATGGATACGCCGTAGCCTTGAACGCCTGAAAACCTGCCTGGCGAAAGGAGACCGCGCATGAACATCCGCGACAACGCTCCCCTGCGCGACAAACTGGCCGCCGAGTATGTGCTCGGCACGCTGAAGGGCGGCGCGCGCCGCCGCTTCGAAGGCTATCTGCACAACGACGCCGCGCTGCGCATGCTCACCGCCGAATGGCAGGACCGGCTGGTGCCGATGGCGGAATTCTCCAGCGCGCAGTCACCGCGCAAGCAAGTCTGGGGCAATATCGAACGGCGCTTGAACCTGCGGCCTGCGCGCGCATCGTGGCTGGACTCGCTGAACTTCTGGCGCGGGCTGGGTCTCGTCTCGACCGCAATGGCGGCCCTGCTGGTAGTGGTTATCGGCCTGCGCGTGCTGGACCAGCCGCAGCTTGATTACGTCGCCACGCTGACTGACGAAAAATCGCAAACCGCCCTGCTGCTGACCGGCGACACCCAGCACAAAGCGCTGACTGTGCGCCTGGTTGGCAACGCACCGGTGGCCAGCGACAAGACGCTGCAACTGTGGGCCGTGCCGAAGCAAGGCAATCCACGCTCGCTGGGCCTGTTGGCTGATAAAGGCGAGGTCAAGCTGGCGCTGGGCAGCAACGCTGTTGGCGACGATGTCGCGCTGCTGGCCGTATCGCTGGAACCGAAAGGCGGTTCGCCAAATCCGAATGGACCGACCGGCCCTATCCTGTACAAGGGCGCCTGGGTTCGCGTCATGTAACGAAAAGAGAATACGATGGATGCAGAAAAATTTAATGTCGATTATTTCAACAACTTCGGCAAGGGCACGCTGCCGGATCATCTCGGCATCGTCATCACCTCGGTGAAGGAAAACGAGATCGTGGCGGAATTCACCGTCACGAAAAATCATCTGGCGCCGAACGGCTTCCTGCACGCGGGCAGCGTGGTCACACTGGCCGATACTGCCTGCGGCTACGCCTGCTTCTCGCACTTGCCGGATGGCGCGCAGAACTTCACCACCATCGAGTTGAAATCCAATCACCTCGGTACCGCGCGCGAAGGCACGGTGGTGGCGACTGCCACCGCCGTCCATCTCGGCCGCACCACGCAGGTGTGGGATGCCACCGTTATCAATAAAGATACTGGTAAAACAATAGCGTTGTTCCGCTGCACACAAATGGTTTTGTATCCTAAAAATAACTGATAAATTGGCGGTAGCCAGACCACTGATGAGGATGAAATATGATTAAACGCTCCCGAATGGCCGCTATCGGCCTGCTGCTGGCCTCGTCGCTGGCAATGGCGCAAACGCCTTATACCGAGGACTCCACCTACCAGGGCTTGGGCGGCAAGGAAGGTATCAAGAAGATCGTCGATACCTTCGTCACGCTGATCACCACCGATCCGCGCATCAAGGACAGCTTCACCGACTTCGACATTCCGCAACTGAACGTGCGCCTGCAAGAGCAGTTCTGCGAGTTCGCTGGCGGTCCGTGCAAATACACCGGCAAATATCACGACAAGGCGATGGAAGGCGTCGGCCCGGTGCGCGATATGAAGACGGTGCATCAGGACCTGCAGATCACCAACGCCATGTTCAACGCGCTGGCCGAAGACTTGCAGATCGCGATGGAACAGCACAATGTGCCGAGCAGCGTATCGAACAAGCTGGTCGCCAAACTGGCGCCGATGCAGCGCGATATCGTGACCAAATAATCCGGGTGGGAGTACAACAATGAAAAAACTGATTCCAGCATTGCTGGCTGTCTGCGCATGCGGCGGCGTAGGCGCACAGGACATGGGTAAGCTGCTGGCTACCGGCGGCGTGTCGCAAGTGGAAGGTGCGGGCGGCGGCGGCATTACGCCGTGGGCGCTGATCAGCGGCTACGGCTCGCGCGACAGCTGGGGCGCGAATGCGCACTATACCCAGGTCAGCACCCAGGACTATAAGCTGAAGACCTACGGCGTGGCGGTCGGTATCCAGGACCGTCTGGAACTGTCATTCGCCAACCAGGAATTTACCGGCAGCCTGGCGCCGCTCGATAAGCTGAACATCAAGCAGGATATCGTCGGCCTCAAGTACAAGGTGCTGGGCGATGCGGTGTACGACCAGGACTCGTGGCTGCCGCAGGTTGCGGTGGGCGTGATGTACAAGAAGAACAAGGGCGTACGCGGGCTGGAGGGGCTGGGCGTGACCAACGTCAAGCAGCTGGGCGCCAAGGACGATAGCGGCTATGACTACTACGTCTCGGCCACCAAGATCTATCTCGAATACAGCTTGCTGCTGAACGCCACGCTGCGCGCCACCCGCGCCAACCAGATGGGCATCCTCGGCTTCGGCGGTGACAAGAGTGACGACACGCGCCTGAAGCCGGAGTTCTCGGCCGCGTATCTCATCACCCGCAAGCTGGCGCTGGGCGCCGAGTATCGCTTCAAGCCGCACAACCTCGGCGTGGACGACGAGAAGGCGTACTACGACGCCTTCCTCGCCTGGTTCCCGACGCGGAATGTCTCAGTGACGGCGGCGTACGCCAACCTCGGCGACATCACCATCTTCAATCCGAAGAAGCAGAAGGGTTTGTACCTGTCGCTGCAGGCGGGCTTCTAGTAGGATTTGTAGGGCAGGAATTTGCCGCTCAGGACCACCTGCACGCGGTCGCCCTTGGGATCGGCTTCTCGCTGGATATCCATTGAGAAGTCGATCGCACTCATGATGCCGTCGCCGAATTCCTCGTGGATCAGTTCCTTGATGGTGGTGCCGTACACGCTGACGATTTCGTACCAGCGGTAGATCAGCGGATCGGTCGGCACGGCGCTGGCCAGCGAGCCTTTGTAGGGCACGATCTGCAGCCATGCGGCTTCTTCATCGGTGAGGTCGAACAGTTGTTGCGCCTTGTCGGCTTGTTCGCGGTTGAAGGTCATCTGGCCGAGCAGCGCGGCGGTCGTCCATTCCTTGCTCTGGGCGAAGTGCGTGGCGAGATCGGCCCAGCGCAGCTGCTTCGCTACCTTGGCGGAGATGATTTTTTGCGTGACTTGGTGGCGGTCCATGGCGGCTTTCCTGGTAGTTGAGGAGAGCTTTTAGCCATGCAAACCGCGTGCCAAGGATAGGAAAATCAGCCTTTGAGCGACTCCGCCAGCAGCTGGTGCAGCGCCGGGAAGTCCGGTTCGCCCAGATAGCGCTTGAGGATTTTGCCGTCCTTGCCGATCACGAAGGTAGTCGGCGTCATCGACACATTGCCGTAGGCCTTGGCGGCCGAGCCGTCCGCATCCAGCACGACCTTGAACGGCAGCTGGCGCGTTTCCGCGTAGTTGATGACGTAGTTGGCCGGATCGTAGTTCATCGCCACGGCCACGAACTCCAGGCCCTGGCCTTTGAACTTGTTGTAGGTGTCGACCATCTTGGGCATCTCGGCCACGCAGGTGGTGCACGAGGTGGCCCAGAAATTCACCATTACCACCTTGCCTTTGAGCGTATCAGGCGTGATTTTCTCGCCCTTGATGCTGAGGAAGGTCAGCTCAGGCGCAACCTCGCGCTTGGCCAGTGCGGTGTAGCCGCCAAAGCCGATGGCGGCAATCGCCACGGCAGCGATTACCGGTTTGATCCAGGCGCGCGAGGAGTCGCTCATTGGGTGCTCTGCGTATTGGTGTTGGCTGGTTTAGGCTGGTAAGTCTTCCACTCGTCCTCGGTGATGTACTCAAACACCTTCACCACCTTGGTCACGCCGCTGACGCCGCGTGCAATGTCGGAACCGATCTGGCCTTCACGCTGGGTCACACGGCCCTGCAAGTAGACCACACCGCGCTCGGTCACCACTTGATACGAGTTGGCCGAGATATCTTTCGCATCGACCAGGCTAGCCTTCACTTTAGTCGTGATGATGGTGTCGCTGGAACGCGAGGTGTAGCTCGACGGGCCGGCGATTTCCAGCTCGTTGATCACATCGATCACGCCTTCGATGCCGCGGATTTCGCGGTCGATCTGCGCTTTCATGGCTTCATCACGCACTTCGCCGGTCAGCAGGGCGCGGCGATTGAAGGCATTGATGTTGACGTGCGCAGCGCTGCCGCCCACGTTGTTGACCTTGACTGCGCCCTTGACTTCGATCGCGCGGTCTTCCGTCTGCGCGCCGAAGGTGCGGCGGTCGGAAGCCGCCAGCGTACCGGAAATCGCACCGCCCGCAACCAGCGCGACGCAGCCCGACAAGGATGCCAGCATGGCGCCGCACAGCACGCTCATGGCCAGCGGACGTTGTACCTTTTTCCAGATAGCGCTGGAATTACTCATTCACATCTCCTCCGAACAGGGCGACGTCGATGCCGTCGCAAATGCAATGGATGGTTACCAAATGGACTTCTTGAATACGTGCGGTACGGTCGTGCGGCACGCAAATATGGACATCAGCGTCGGTCAGCATCTTGCCGATGGCGCCGCCGCCTTTGCCGGTCAGGGCCACGACGCGCATCTCGCGCTCCAGCGCCGCTTCAATCGCCGCCATCACGTTGCCCGAGTTACCCGAGGTCGAGAACGCCAGCAGGATGTCGCCGGCCTGGCCGAACGCTTGCACCTGCTTGGAGAAGATCTCGCGGTAGCTGTAATCGTTGGCCACGGCCGTCAGGATCGAGGTGTCGGTGGTCAGGGCGATGGCTGGCAGCGGGAAGCGCTCACGCTCGAAACGGCCCACTAGCTCAGCCGCAAAGTGCTGGGCGTCGGCGGCCGAACCGCCATTGCCGCACACCAGGATCTTGTTGCCGTTGGACAGCGCCGAGAACATCATCTCAATCGCCTGCGCAATGTGCGGGGCGAGGACGGTGGCGGATTGGATTTTGAGTTCGGCACTTTCGTGGAAGTGCGAGAGGATGCGTTGATTATTCATAGTGTGCTGATTATAGTGCAGTCGTCCTGTTGACCGGACAAGCGCTGTTAAAAATGCTTACATCTCCAGCACGTTTTGTATCCAGGATAACTTTTCTTCGTCGATGGCGACCAGGTCGAAGCGGCACGGCGGTGGTATTTTGTGGCGTAAAAGATAATATTGCGCCGCCCGCAGCAGGCGCTGCTGCTTGGCCGGCGTGACGCTGTAGACCGCGCCGCCGAATTTGGCGCTGCCGCGCCGGCGCACTTCCACGAACACCAGCGTCGGGCCTTCAAGCATGATCAGGTCGATTTCACCGGCCTTGCACAGGAAATTGCGCTCCAGCAGCGTCAGGCCCTGGGCGTGGAGGTGGGCCAGCGCCCGGTCCTCGCCCTGTTTGCCCAGCCGCTGCTGTGGAGTGCGCGGCATGGCTGCCTCATGGGTTCAGCGGCGCGGGTGCGCCGTTCTGGTAGACGGCCGATTGCTCGATGCGCTCGAACTGGGCAGGGCCCTGGCCGAAGTCGATGGTCAGCTTGCCGGTGACGCCATCCAGGTGGAAGCGGCCGACCGGATGGCGGCCGATCTCGCGCGCCACGCGGTAGGCGTCGATGCCGAGCGCGTACAAACGGGCCATGTCGGCGCTGCCGACCCCGGTTTGCAGCGGACGCGGATAAACCATCACCGCCGGATGGTCGCGCTGCACCTGCCACGGCAAGTCCAGCAGGCGCACGCCGTCCAGGTCCTGCGTCGGGAAATTGTTGACGCGGCCAGGGTTCAGGGCTGAGGTGCCGTAGATTGGCAGGCTGCTGAATTGCTCGGTTGGCGTCGGCGCGGCCGGCGGCAGTGCGTCGGCAGTGCTGAAGGTTGGATTGGTTGGCTCGCTGGTCATCACGCTGGCCAGCGCCAGGCGCAGTTGGCGAGTCTGGTCGGCGCCCATGGCCGAGAACAGCAGCGCTGGCAGGTTCTGGCGCAGGCTGGCGCGCAGCTGCACCAGTTCCGGATCGCTCAGGTAGCCGTCCGGGGCGCTGAGTTCAACCGTGCGCACCGGGCGGCCCAGCTTTTGCCACTGGGCGGCAAAGGCGTTGGCGACACGGCGCTGCCACGGCGAACTGGTGGTCAGTACCAGCGCCGCGCCTTCTGGCTGCTCGGCGGCGGCCCACTGGGCGGCTTGGCGGGCTTCTTCCTCGATCGACAGGCCAATCGACACCATATGCGGCGGCAGCGGTCCGGCGCCCGGCTGGCCGTAGCCTTCCGGATAATTCAGGGCGATGGTGGGCTTGCTGACCAGCGGGCTGGCAGCCACCGTGGCTACCGCCGCGCGTGACAGCGGGCCGACCACCAGGTCCTGGTTCAGCAGTGCGCGGGCATAGGCGGCGAGTATATCTTGCGGCACGTCGCCGGTTTCCAGCACGGTGACGGTGATGTTGTCGCGGTCGCGTTCCCATGCGGCCATGAAGCCGGCGCGCACCGCATCCGAGGCCGTGCCCAGCGTTTCCGAGCGCAGCGGCAGCAGCAGGCCGATGCGGATCGGGGTGTTGGATGGCAAAGCGTTGTCATCGACCGTGCGGACGATGGCCGGCGGTTCGGCGCGCGGCGCCATCTGGCTGCGGTCCTCGGGCGTGGCGCCGGGCATGGTGACGGCAAACACCTCGGCCGGAGGCGGCGTCGGCTCTGGCGGCGGCTTGGGCAGGGGCATAGGCAGCGGTCTCGGTGCGACCGGCGGCGGCGGAAGGCTTGTTTTTGCGGGCTGGGGCGAGCACAATCCTCCCGGCGCGTCGCAAAACGGCGTGCTGCATGCACTCAGCACTGCGGCAGCCATGCACAGCAGCGTCAACCTCACACTTTTCATCCTACCCCCAATGAGCGACCTCGTATCCAGTTCCATCGCCAGCCTGCCCGTCTTGGGCGAAACGGCGCACCAGACCTATCCTAGCGCAACCTTGTACGTCGTGGCGACTCCCATAGGCAATGTGACGGATATTAGCCTGCGCGCGCTGCACGTTTTGAGCTTGGTCAATGCTGTGGCATGCGAAGACACGCGAAATACCGCCACGTTGATGAATCGCTTCGGCCTGCACAAACCGTTAATTGCGGCGCATCAACATAATGAGCGGGAGGCGGCCGAGACCTTGATCGCCCGTTTGCAAGCCGGCGAGCGCATTGCGCTGGTGTCGGATGCCGGTACGCCGGCCGTGTCCGATCCAGGCGCGCGCATTGTCGATGCAGTGCGCGCCGCCGGACTGCGCGTGCTGCCGCTGCCGGGCGCATCGGCGGCGGTAACAGCCTTGTCGGCCAGCGGGCTGGTGAATGATCAATTTTATTTTGTTGGCTTCCTGCCGGCCAAGGCCAAGCAGCGCGAGAATTTCCTCGGCACCCTGCGCGCGGTGACGGCAACCATGGTGTTTTACGAAGCGCCGCACCGCATCCTCGATTGCGCCAGCGCTCTGGCCTCGGTATTTGAGCCGACCCGCCAGGTGGTGTTCGCACGCGAGCTGACCAAAATGTTCGAAGAAATCCACCGCTGCCCGCTGTCCGAGGCGGAAGCATGGATCAAGGCCGACGCCCATCGCGAAAAAGGTGAATTCGTGGTGCTGCTGGAAGGCGCGCCCCCGGCCGATCAGGAAAACGACGTCGAAACCGACCGCCTGCTAACTATCTTGCTGGCCGAACTGCCTGTTAAACAGGCAGCCGGGCTGGCCGCGCAAATCACCGGCCGCAAGAAAAACGCCCTGTACGACCGCGCGCTGGAGCTAAAAGCTTAAAACTTGCAGTGCTTGTCCAACGCCCAGACCAGCGGGGCGAGCAAGCCGGCCCCTGCGCCGGCTTGCAAGCAATCATACTTCTTGGCGCTGGCTATGCCTTTTTGTAGCTGAGTCTGATTGTCCTCAGGGTAAAGCGGATGGGATTCCAGCTGTGCCGTCAGTGTGCCGGGCTTGGCCTTCTCTTTCGCCGCGCTGCGCGCGGTTTTCAGCGCATCATCCATATTGAATTTTTTTTGCTGATCCGCGTACAGCGGATCTTGATCACGCGGCAGCACCGTGATGGCCTGCGGCTCGGAAGATGGCTGAGGCAATGTCTGCTTTGCCACGGCAGCGGGCGTGCGCTCTCGCTGCTCGCGCTTGCGCTGCGGTTCTGGCCTGGCGGACGAGGGCTCGACCCTGGCCGCGATTTTCGGCGGCATTGGCGGCTGCAGCCATACTGTCATCGTCCGCGCCGGCTGCTGCTGCGCAGGTGGGCTAGACAAGCGATAGCCGAACAGCAGTACAGCGTGCAGCACCAGCGAGATGGCAACACCTGCGATGAAGCCCGGACGCCGCAACCGGGCAGGCCCGTCGAATGAAATTGCGTCACCCATGATTTTTAGATATTAGCATCGAAGTTGTTCGGGCACTTGACGACCTGCTTGGCAGACTGTATTATCTTGCTTCTTCGGAGTGTAGCGCAGCCCGGTAGCGCACCTGGTTTGGGACCAGGGGGTCCAAGGTTCGAATCCTTGTACTCCGACCAAAATCTAAAAACCCTGTTTGATGGCAACGTCAAACAGGGTTTTTTCCTTTTCGCGCCCGATTTCGGCGTGTTCGTCGCATGCACCGCTGCGGCGCCCTGCCGTGGTTAAAATGGCACGCATGAAAACCACTCCTTTTTTCCTTCGTCCTGCCGCAGTCGAGCACGATCCCAAGCTGGTGCGCCGCTACCGCCGGCAATCGCTGCTGCGCATGTGGGCGGCGACCTGCCTTTTGGGCGTCTTTATTTTTCTGCTGCTGGCGGCGCTGTTCAATTCCGCACCACTACGCACGCGCCTCAGCCCGGAGTGGAACTGGTGGGGCATTTTCTATTCGCTGGCATGGCCGGTGGCGTTTCCCTTGATTATGGCGAACAACTATGTGCAGCTACGCCTGAAAGAACTGTCCGAGGCCGGTACGCCGCTGACGGAAGAAATGCTGTCGGCGCATCCCAGCCGCGTGCTGGTTTCCCCACTCGACCAGCTGACCACTTACAACATCTGCACTGAAACCCTGTCCGGGCTCGCGGTGGGCATGGCGCTGGGATATGGTGGGCCGGCCGCATTCCAGTATTCGCCGTTCGAGGGCAAGATCCTGATCGCCCCACGGCGGCCGATGTGGCTGACGCAGTGCACCGAGGCGCGCGTCATCGCCGAGCCGGGACAGCCGGTCGAGGTGCGCATCCGCCGCCGCTTCGGCTGGCACTTCTTCACCGTCCAGCGCGGTGGTGCGCTGCATGCGGTGGAGACGGTGGCGGCGCACCTGCAAGCGCAGTTCGAGCAGCGCAGCCGGGTGCTGCGCGCCATCAAACGTGAGCAGGAGCTGGAGAAGGTAGCGCTGCATGCCAAGCTGTCGGCCTTGCAGGCGCAGGTTGAGCCGCACTTTTTATTCAACACGCTGGCCAACCTCAAATATTTGATCCGCACCGATACGGCTACCGCGCAGGAGATGCTCGATCACCTGGTCGGCTATCTGCAAAACTCGCTGCCGGATATGCGTTCTGTGTCATCGACGGTGGAGCGTGAGCTGGCGCTGGTGCGCGATTACCTGTCCATCATGCAGATCCGCATGGGCCAACGGCTGCGCTTCCGTATCGAGGCTGGCGATGATGCGCTGGTTCGGCCCCTCCCGCCCGCGATGCTGATCTCGCTGGTGGAAAACGCCATCAAGCACGGGATGGAGCGCGCCAGCCGGCCCGGCGAAATCGTCATCGCCGCCGCGGTGGATGGCAACGCCCTGCGGGTGCAGGTGTGCGATGATGGCGTCGGCCTGACCGAGCAAATGGGCCAAGGGTTCGGGCTGTCGAATATCCACGAGCGCTTGCAGTTGTTGTATGGCGAGCGCGCAAAGCTGTCGGTGGCGGCCGGAGAACAGGGCGGCGTAGTCGCCACGCTAATCATCAAGGAGCAAGGATGACGATCGCTTTGATCGTAGAAGACGAGCCGCTGCTGGCAGCGGAATTGCGCGACCAGCTGCATGCCTTGTGGCCCGAGCTTGAGATTGCCGACCATGCGGAGAATGGCGTGGAAGCCGTGTCGATGCTGGAAGCGCTGCGCCCGGATGTGATTTTCCTCGACATCCAGATTCCTGGCCTGAGCGGCATGGAAGTGGCGCAACATGTGGGCGAGGGCACGCAGATCGTTTTCGTCACGGCCTACGCCGAGCATGCGGTGCAGGCGTTCGAAGCGGGCGCGGTGGACTACATCGTCAAGCCGGTAACGGCGGCACGCCTGCTGCAAACCGTGAAGCGCCTGAAGACGCGTAGCGTAGCGCCGGTGCCGCCGGGCGTGTGGCAGCAGATCGCGCCGGCGCCGGTGCAGCATCTGAAATGGATCAAGGCTTCAGCGGGCAACACGGTGCGGCTGGTGATGGTGCGCGACGTGCTGTACTTCCGGGCGGAGGACAAATATACGCGCGTGGTCGCACACGATGGCGATGCGCTGATCCGTCTGCCGCTGAAAAGCCTGATCGGACAGCTGGACCCAACCCAGTTCGCGCAGATCCACCGCGGCACCATCGTCAATCTGGAAGCGGTGGACCGCATCGACCGCGATGGCACAGCGATGGAAATCCGCTTGAAAGGCCGCACTGAAAAACTCGCCGTCAGCGACGGCTACATGCGGCAGTTCAAGCAGATGTAAACCCGGGGTCAGTTCTGCCAATCGCACACGAGCTCATGTACCAATGGCAGAACTGACCCCGGATTTCCCGGATTTCAACCCGCGCGCTTGGCGGCGATGGCGTTGCCCGCGCGGCTGGCGCCTTTGCGGTTGAGGAATTGCGAGATGAACTGGCCCGCATCGACCACGATATCGAGGTCGATGCCGGTGGCTATGCCCAAGCCCTGCATCATGTACAGCACATCTTCGGTGGCGACATTGCCGGTCGCGCCCTTGGCATACGGGCAGCCGCCCAGTCCCGATACCGACGAGTGGTAAATCGCAATGCCCACTTCCAGACTGGCGTAGATATTGGCCAGCGCCTGGCCGTAGGTGTCGTGGAAGTGGCCGGACAAACCATCCACGCGGAATTCGCGGATGGCGCGCTCCATCACGGCCTGCGTCTTGCGCGGCGTGGCGACGCCGATGGTGTCGGCGATGTCGATTTCATCGCAACCCAGGTCGCGCATGCGGCCCACCACGTCGGCCACCGCATCCAGCGAAACGTCGCCCTGATACGGGCAGCCGAAGGCGCAGCTGATGCTGCCGCGCAGGCGGATGCCCTGCTCTTTCGCCGCCTTCGCCACGCCCTCAAAGCGCGCAATCGATTCGGCGATCGAACAGTTGATGTTCTTTTGCGAGAAGGCTTCCGAGGCGGAGCCGAAGATCACTACTTCGTCGGCCTTCGCTGCGAGGGCCAATTCAAAGCCCTGCATGTTCGGTGTCAGCGCGGAGTAAATTACGCCCGGCTTGCGGCTGATGGACGCCATCACGTCGGCGCTGGTTGCCATCTGCGGCACCCATTTCGGCGATACGAATGCAGCCGCTTCAATGTTCTGGAAGCCGGCCGTAGTCAGGCGGTTCACCAGCTCGATCTTGATGTCAGCCGGGACGTTTTCCTTCTCGTTCTGCAGGCCATCGCGTGGGCCGACTTCTACGATTTTGACTTGTTTCGGTAAGCTGCTCATTTCAATATCCCAGTGTGCGGTCAACGATGCCGGCGACTTGTTCGCCCGCTTCGGTCTTGCGGATGTTAGCGGCAATCTGCTGCACGCTCTCGCGGCGCAAGGTCAACGCGGAGATGTGCGGCGTGATGGTGATGCGCGGCTCCTGCCAGAACGGATGCTGCGCCGGCAGTGGCTCGTTGCGGAACACGTCCAGCGTGGCGGCCGCGATGTGGCCGGATTTAATCAGCGTGCTCAAATCCGGTTCGGCGATGTGAGCGCCGCGTGCGACGTTGATGATGTAGGCACCGGCCGGCAGCTTGCTCATATTGGTGCGGTCCATGATGTTGCTGGTGTCCGGCGTCAGCGGCAGCATGCAGACCAGTACGCGCGAGCCGCGCAGGAAGGTATCGAGACCATCGGCGCCGCTGAAGCACTGCACACCCGGCATGTTCTTCTCGGTGCGACTCCAGCCGCGCAGCGGGAAGCCGAATGGCGCCAGCGCTTCCAGCACGCGGGTGCCCAGCACGCCCATGCCCAACACGCCGACGGCGAAATCTTCCTTGTTATGCTGCGGCAGCGGCGCCCACTGGCCGGCGCGTGCTTGCGCTTCGTATTCGTCAAAACGGCGGAAGTAGCGCAGTACGGAGTGCGTGACGTATTCCGCCATCTGCACCGCCATGCCCGCGTCTTCCAGACGGATGATGGGGATATTCGGCGGCAGCGCGTCGCTGAACTTCAGCAGTGCATCCACGCCAGCGCCGGTGACGAAGATGGCTTTGACGGTGCTCAGCTCCGGCAGCATGGCTTCCGGCGGCGCCCACACTACGGCGTAGTCGCAGGCCTGGTTTTTTTCACCGGCGTGCCAGATTTCGATTTCGGCTTCTGGCAGGTACTTAGCGAAGTCTTTAATCCACGGTTCGGTCTTGCCGTCGGCGCGGTGTAGCAATATGCGCATGGTGTTCTCCGTTATGCCGTCTTGAAGGCCAGCAGTGGTGCGCCATCTACTACCTGGTCGCCTACGCCGTAGAGAATGTCGTCGACTACGCCGTCGTGCGGGGCGGCGATGGTGTGTTCCATTTTCATGGCTTCCATGATGACCAGTGGTTCGCCTTTTTTGACTTCCTGGCCTTTGGTAGCGAGGACGGCGACGACTTTGCCCGGCATTGGCGCAGTGAGGCGGCCGCCTTCGGATTCGGTTTCGCCGGCGTGGGCCATTGGGTCGTTCCAGGCTAGCTGGTAGTGGGCGCCGTTGGCGAAGACGTGGAAGGTGTCGCCGTCGCGCAGGACGGTGCCGTGGGTGGCTTGGTCGCCTAGTTTGATGCTGTAGTCGTTGCCGTTGCGCGTCGCCAGCGACAGGGCTTGTGGCGCGGCGCTGCTGGCGCTGAACAGCCAGTCTTCAGCGCGATACGTTACGAAGGTGTCGTAGGCCGTGTGCTCGTCGGCGAAGGCGAGCTTGCGGGCGTAGGATTGGTTCATGCGCCAGCCGGTGGTGTGGCTCCACGGATCGGCGGCGTTGGCGCCGCTCGGTGCTGCGATACGCGATTCGTCGGCCAGCAGGGCGACTGCTGCCAGTGCCAAGGCGCTTGCAGGTGCAAGCTGCGCGGCCGGGAACAACGTGTCGTGATTGCGTTCGATCAGACCCGTGTCCAGATCGGCGGTGGAGAAGGCTTGGCCTTCAACCAGGCGTTTCAGGAAGGCGATGTTGGTGGCCAGGCCGACGATCTGGTACTGCGCCAGCGCCTGCGCCATGCGGGCCAAAGCCTGCTTGCGATCCGCGCCCCAGACGATCAGCTTCGCGATCATCGGATCGTAGAACGGCGAGATGGCATCGCCCTCGCGTACACCGGAGTCGATGCGCACGGCGCCCGGCACAGTTGCGTCGCCGCCCAACTCGAAGGCGACGGCGTTCGGCGTGCCAAGATGGCGCAGAGTGCCGATCGACGGCAGGAAGCCCTTATCCGGATTCTCCGCGTAGATGCGCGCCTCGATGGCATGGCCGTTGATGGCCAGTTCGTGCTGCTGCTTCGGCAGCGGCTCGCCAGCGGCAACGCGCAACTGCCACTCCACCAGATCAGTCCCGGTAATCATCTCGGTCACTGGATGTTCTACTTGCAGACGGGTGTTCATTTCCATGAAATAGAACGTGCCATCCTGATTGGCGATGAACTCCACCGTACCCGCGCCGACGTAACCGACAGCGCGTGCAGCAGCCACCGCCGCCTCGCCCATCGCCGCGCGGCGTTCGGCCGGCATATCCGGCGCTGGTGCTTCTTCCAGTACCTTCTGGTGGCGGCGCTGGACCGAGCAATCACGCTCGAACAAATAGATGCAATTGCCGAGCGTATCGGCAAACACTTGTATTTCAATGTGACGCGGACGCTGGAGGTATTTCTCCGCTAGCACCTTGTCGTCACCAAAAGAACTGATCGCCTCGCGCTTGCAGGACGCCAGCGCATCCTTGAACTGCGCCGAGTTTTCAATCACGCGCATGCCCTTGCCACCACCACCGGCCGAAGCCTTCAGCAGCACCGGATAGCCGATTTTGTCAGCCTGCGTGTGCAGGAAATCCGCATCCTGCTGCTCACCGTGATAGCCTGGCACCAGCGGTACATTGGCCTTCTCCATCAGCTGTTTGGCAGCCGACTTGGAACCCATCGCGCGCATGGCCGATGCAGGTGGGCCAATGAACACAAGGCCCGCTGCTGCGCAGGCGTCCGCAAACTCCGCGTTCTCCGACAAGAAGCCGTAGCCCGGATGAATTGCCTGCGCACCGGTGGCCTTGGCCACGGCGATGATCTTGTCGCCGCACAAATAGCTCTCCTTGGCGGCGGCAGGGCCGATCAACACCGCTTCGTCGCATACGGCGACGTGCTTGGCGTTGGCGTCCGCTTCGGAATACACGGCCACGGTTTTGATGCCCATGCGGCGCGCGGTAGCGGCGACACGGCAGGCGATTTCACCACGGTTGGCGATCAGAATTTTTGTAAACATCGTCTCTCTCTTTGCAGCTTAATTTTGTAAATTCGCTGGAAGTTTTTTTATGGTGATACGTTAGTGCGATTGGATCAGCAGCCGCACTTTTCCTTCGGTGCGGAGTCCAGTACGGCGCCGCGAGTTTGCAGGCCCAGTTTCGCCAGCAGTGCGCGGTCGTCGTTGGCTTCCGGGTTATCGGTAGTCAGCAGCTTGTCGCCGTAGAAGATCGAGTTAGCGCCGGCCAGGAAGCACATTGCCTGTACCGCTTCGCCCATCTGGCGACGGCCTGCCGACAAACGCACACGCGCCTTCGGCATGGTGATACGTGCAATCGCAATCGTGCGAACAAACTCAAACGGGTCCAGTGGATCCAGGCCATGCAGCGGCGTACCTTCCACCTGCACCAGGTGGTTGATCGGCACCGATTCAGGGTACGGATTCAGGTTGGCCAGCTGCGCGATCAGACCGGCGCGCTGCTCGCGCGACTCGCCCATGCCGACGATGCCGCCGCAGCAAACCTTCAGGCCCACTTCGCGCACGTGGCCCAGCGTGTCCAGGCGGTCCTGGTATTCGCGGGTCGAGATCACGTTGTCGTAGAACTCAGGCGCGGTGTCCAGATTGTGGTTGTAGTAGTCGAGGCCTGCGTCCTTCAGGCGCTGCGCCTGATGTTCTTCCAGCATGCCCAGCGTGGCGCAGGTTTCCAGACCGAGCGCTTTTACCGAGCGCACCATCTCTTCAACCTTGTCCATGTCGCGGTCTTTCGGGCTGCGCCATGCAGCGCCCATGCAGAAGCGGGTCGCGCCGTTGTCTTTGGCCTGTTGGGCCGCATCCAGCACGGTGTCGATATCGAGGATCTTCTTGGCTTCTACGCCGGTGTCGTAGCGCGCCGCTTGCGGGCAGTAGCCGCAATCTTCCTCGCAGCCGCCGGTTTTGATCGACAGCAGCGTGGCCAGTTCCACATCGCCGTCCGGGAAGTTGGCGCGATGGGTTTCCTGTGCCTTGAACATCAGGTCATTGAACGGCAGGTCGAACAAGGCCAGTACTTCTTCGCGCGGCCAGGTGGCGGCAGGCGGCAGCGTGATCGCAGCCGTCGGACGGTGCAGGGAAACGACCTTTGGTTCTTGCAGGGTGTTCTCGGACATCTTGATTCCTTCTTCGTTCAAATTACGTTTGGCAGCGGCCAGTTGGGCAGCTGCGTAAAATCGATATATTCAGCGGCCGCTTCGGCGGACGGATCGTCCAGACGCGGCACGCGGCCGAGGAACGGCGCGGGTATGCGCTGATCCAGGGCGATGACGTTTTCATCGGCAAAGGCCATGTCGGCCTGCGTTTCATTCGCCACCCAGCCCACCAGCCTGAGGCCGCGCGACAGGATGGCTTCCACTGTCAGCAGCGCATGGCTGATGCAGCCCAGGCGCAGGCCAACCACCAGCACCACCGGCAGCGCCAGTTGTTCGGCCAGGTCGGCGGTATCGAATTCGTCGTTCAGCGGCACGATGAAGCCGCCCACGCCTTCCACCACCACCGCATCCGATGCGGCGTTGATTTCCACGTAGGCCGCCAGAATCGGCACCGGCGAAATGGTGATGCCTTCCAGCTCGGCGGCGATGTGCGGCGCGGCCGGTTCCTTCAGCAGGAACGGCGTGGTGATCGACTGCGGCAGGTGCACATTGCCGGCGGCGGCCAGGCGGTCGCAGTCGTCGTTGTGCCATTTGCCGTCCGCACCTAGTTCAGTGCCGGCGGCCACGGGTTTCATGCCGCAAGCACGTACACCGCTTTGTACCAGCGCGTGCAGCATGGCGGAGGAGACCAGCGTCTTGCCGATTTCAGTATCGGTGCCGGTAACGAAGCAGTTGAAGCGCGGCGGGATGCCGCTGCCTGCGCCGACCGGCTGCGTTTGTGGAGCGACTGCTAACACGGGATCGTCCAGACTCATTTCATATCCCTTTCCAAGGCATTGAGCGCGCCTATCAATTTTGCGACATCCATGCTGTTGTGTGCTGCCGACAGCGTGACGCGCAAGCGCGCAGTTCCCGCCGCCACCGTGGGCGGACGGATGGCGCCGACCCACAAGCCCTGCTCGTACAAGGCTGCGCCGGCGCGCATGGTTTCGGCATTATCGCCGATCAGGATAGGCTGGATCGCAGTCTTCGAGGGCAGGCGCTGCCAGCGCTGGAGGCGCAGGCCATCGTCCAATTGTGCCACCAATGACTGTAATTGTGCGCGCCGCGTGACGCCTTCGTCGCCCTCCAGCAGATCGAGGCTGGTCAGCAGGGCGTGCGCCAGCGCTGGCGGCGTGGCGGTGGTGAAAATGTACGGACGTGCTTTCTGGATCAGCGTTTCGATCACGGTTTCGTGTGCAGCGACGAAGGCGCCGCCCACGCCGGCTGCCTTGCCGAGAGTACCCATGTAGACCAGGTACGGCGAGCGCAGGTTGAAGTGTTCCAGCGCGCCGTGGCCGTTGTCGCCCAGCGTGCCGAAGCCGTGGGCGTCGTCTACCACCAGCCAGGCGTTGTATTGTTCGCACAGGGCCAGCAACTGCGGCAGCGGCGCCAGGTTGCCATCCATGCTGAAGACGCTGTCCGTCACTACGACTTTGGTAGCGGCTTTGCTGGCTTTCAGCAGGACTTCCAGCGCTTGCAAATTGGCGTGTGGGTAGACGTGAGCTTTCACACGCGACAGGCGCACGCCGTCGATCAGCGAGGCGTGGTTCAGCTCTTCCGAGAAGATTTCCGCTTCCTTGTCGCCGGCGGTAAGGCCGGTGATGACGGCGAGATTCGCCATATAGCCGGTACAGAAGCTGATCGCGCGCGGCGATTCCAAATGCGCGCCGACGAATTGTGCGAGGCGCTCTTCCAGCATCGCATGCGCGCGCACATGGCCGCTGATCAGGTGAGAGGCGCCGCTGCCAACGCCGTAGATCGCCGCGCCCTCTTGCAGTGCGAGCTTGATCTTGCGGTGGTTGGCGAGGCCGAGGTAGTCGTTGCTGCAGAAGGCCAGCAGTTCGCGGCCATCGACGCTGACGCGCGCGCCGCACGGCGAATTGACGGTGCGGCGTTTGCGGATCAGCTGTTTGTCGTCCAGTGCTTGTAGCTGCTGGTTCAGGCGATTGAGCAGTTCCATCGTCAGCCCGCCATCACTTTGTTGAACACGGCCAGCGTGTTGGCCGCCAGGCCGTCGATTTCCTCGTCGCTGAGGATGTACGGCGGCATCATGTAGACGGTGGAGCCGATAGGACGCATCAGCAGTTCGTGCTCGGTCGCGGTGGCGAAGAAGCGGCGCGAGAAGTCCTTCGGCGCGTCGATGGCGTCGAAGGCCCAGATCATGCCACGCTGGCGGAAGTTGCGCACTTGTTCGTGCTGGGCCAGCGGTTGCAGGGCTTTGGTCAGGCGTTCGGCCTTCACGCGGTTGGTGTTCAGCACATCATCTTCTTCGAAGATTTGCAGCGTCGCCAAAGCGGCACGGCAGGCTAGCGGATTGCCGGTGTACGAGTGCGAGTGCAGGAAGCCGCGCGTGACGTCGCTGCTGTAGAAGGCTTGGTAGATTTCGTCGCGCGTCATCACCAGCGACAGTGGCAGATAGCCGCCGCTGATGCCTTTCGACAGGCACAGGAAGTCGGGCCATACGCCGGCTTGTTCGCAGGCGAAGAAGGTGCCGGTGCGGCCGCAGCCGACGGCGATTTCGTCGAGGATCAGGTGCACCTGGTGCTGGTCGCACAGGGCGCGCACTAGTTGCAGGTAGAGCGGATCGTGCATCGCCATGCCGGTGGCGCATTGCACCAGCGGTTCGATGATGATGGCGGCGATTTTGTCGCCACGTTCGATGAACAGGCGTTCGACGTCCGCAGCGGCGCGGCGGGCTTGCGCCTGCGCGCGCTCGTCGGCGCTGCCATCTTCCGGCGCGAGGCGCCAGTCCGGCGACATCACGGTTTGCGAGGCGCGCAGCAGCGGTCCGTAGGCGTCCTTGAACAGCGCGACGTCAGTCACGGCCAGCGCGCCGATGGTCTCGCCGTGGTAGCTGCCTTTGAGGCAGACAAATTCCTGTTTATCCGCGTGGCCGTTGTTGCGCCACGAGTGGAAGCTCATTTTGAGCGCAATTTCAACGGCGGACGCGCCGTCGCTGGCGTAGAAGCTGTGGCCCAGTACATGGCCGGTCAGCGCCGACAGCTTCTCGGACAATTCAATCACTGGCTCGTGCGTGAAGCCGGCGAGCATGGCGTGTTCCAGCGTATCCAGCTGGTCTTTCAGCGCGGCGTTGATGCGCGGGTTGGCATGGCCGAACAGGTTCACCCACCACGAGCTGATAGCGTCGAGGTAGCGGCGGCCTTCATGGTCGTACAGCCATGCGCCCTTGCCCCGGCTGACCGGGATCAGGGGGACGGTTTCGTGATGCTGCATCTGGGTGCACGGATGCCATACGCTACGCAAGCTGCGTGCTACCCAGTCGCTTTGTTTATTCAATTCCAAAACTGCTCCTAACTTTGCCTAACTTAGCCAGGCGGGCTTTCTCTTCTCAAGGAAGGAAGCCACACCTTCGCGCCCCTGGTCGGAGGCGCGGATATGCGCGATGCGTTCGGCCGTATCGGCCAGCAACGCATCGTTGACTTCTTGCCCGACCACTTCGCGCACCAGCACTTTGGCCTGTTGTACGGCGTTCGGGCTGTTGTTGACCAGCGCTTTGACGATTTCCGCGACCTTCGCATCAAGCGTGTCGGCGGAAACCACTTCGTGCACAAAGCCGATGCGCAGCGCTTCCTGCGCGCCGAAACGTTCGGCGGTGAGGAAGTAGCGGCGCGAGGCGTTTTCGCCCATCGCCTTGATCACGTATGGCGAAATGGTGGCCGGGATCAAACCCAGTTTCACTTCGCTCAGGCAGAAATTCGCCTCTTCCACCGCGACGATGATGTCGCACGCGGCCACGAGGCCCATGCCGCCGGCGTAGCAATCGCCCTGCACCTTGGCCACGACTGGCTTAGGACACAGGTAAATCGTACGCAGCATCTCCGCCAGTTGCAGAGCGTCGGCCTGGTTTTCGGCGTGCGTGTAGCCCGCCATTTTTTTCATCCAATTCAAATCGGCGCCGGCGCAAAAGGCCGGGCCGTTCGCCGCCAGCACAATCGCGCGCAGCGCGGCATCATCGCCTAATTCGCTGAAGGCTTGCTTAATTTCGGCGATGGTCGTTTCGTTGAAGGCATTGCGCACGTCCGGGCGATTCAGCGTGATCTGCGCGGTATTGCCTTCGCGGGTAATGGTCAAAGTCGTAAAGGCCATGCTCAATCCTTGTATTTGATTTCAGTCGGCATGCCGACGGATTTCAGAAAGCGCTCTGTCTCCGGCCACCAGATGGCAACGCCGTCCGGGCTGGAGCTCATTCCATGTGCATCTTTTTTGAACGGGCCGTATGCTACCAGTTGCGCTTTGCCGCCGGCGCCGGTGTAGGCGGCGTACATATCGGCCGCCAGCTTGGGGCCGAAGTGGCTGTCGTTGGCGCCATAGAACCAGATTTCCGGTATCGTGCTGCTTGCACCGTAGGCCTTGAAGGCATCGACCAAAGCGCCTTGCCAGTCGCAATGCGAACGGCTATTCACGCCGCCCGCGAAGTTGATGATGCCGCGCACACCGGCGATCTTGTGGCTACCGGCAGCTATCGCAGTCAGGCCGCCGTGCGACTGGCCGGCGATGATGACGTGGTCCTGATCCGCCCATGGCTGCTTCATCACATAGTCCATCGCAAAGAACAGCGAGTTGGCTTGCTGGTCGCCGTTGTTCTTGGCGTCACAGTGGGAATTGACGTAAGTACCGCCAGAACCGGCAAAGCCCATGCGCATCGGGATCACCACCGCGTAACCGCGTTTGGTGAATTCCCGGCTGATCACCGGGAAGGTCGCGCGCGGTTGCTGGTGCGCGTCACCACCGTCCTTGCCGTGGTTCATGAACAGCACCGGGAACGGGCCTGCGCCCGGCGGCTTGTATATCGTGGTTTGCAGCGTGATTTGCGCACCACCGATATTGGCCGGAACATCGACGACTTGTTCGCTCATTTTGCGATCCCTGCTTACATCCGGAAGACACCGAACTTGGTGTCTTCAATTTCCGCATTCAGCGCGGCGGACAGGCCCAGGCCCAGCACCATGCGGGTGTCGGCAGGATCGATCACGCCGTCGTCCCACAGGCGCGCGGTGGCGTAGTACGGGTGGCCTTGGTGTTCGTACTGCTCCTTGATCGGCTGCTTGAACGCGGCTTCTTCGTCGGCCGACCATGCACCGCCCTTGGCTTCGATGCCGTCACGTTTTACGGTGGCTAGCACGCTCGCGGCCTGGTCGCCACCCATCACCGAGATGCGGGCGTTAGGCCACATCCACATGAAGCGCGGTGAGAAGGCGCGGCCGCACATGCCGTAGTTACCGGCGCCGAAGCTGCCGCCGATGATGACGGTGAATTTTGGTACGGCGGCGGTGGCGACCGCCGTCACCATCTTGGCGCCGTTGCGGGCGATGCCTTCGTTTTCGTATTTGCGGCCGACCATGAAGCCAGTGATATTTTGCAGGAACACCAGCGGGATCTTGCGCTGTGCGCACAGTTCGATGAAGTGCGCGCCTTTCAGTGCGGACTCGGAGAACAGGATGCCGTTGTTGGCGATGATGCCGACCTTCATGCCGAAGATGTGGGCGAAGCCGCATACCAGCGTGGTGCCATAGCGTGCCTTGAATTCATCGAACTCGCTGCCGTCGACGATGCGGGCGATCACTTCGCGCACGTCGAAAGGCTTGCGGGTATCGACTGGAATCACACCGTACAATTCCTTGGCAGCGTACGACGGCTCCACGGCCTCGCGCAACGCGCCCTGCTGCGGCTTGATGCGGTTCAAATTGGAGACGATGGTACGGGCCAGCGACAGCGCGTGCAAATCGTTCTGCGCCAGATGGTCGGCCACGCCGGACAGGCGCGTGTGCACATCGCCGCCGCCCAGGTCTTCCGCCGTCACCACCTCGCCAGTGGCCGCCTTCACCAGCGGTGGACCGCCGAGGAAGATGGTGCCTTGCTCTTTCACGATGATGGATTCATCGCTCATCGCCGGCACGTAGGCGCCGCCGGCGGTGCAAGAACCCATCACCACTGCGATCTGCGGAATGCCCTTGGCCGACAGGTTGGCCTGGTTGTAGAAGATGCGGCCGAAGTGATCGCGGTCCGGGAACACGTCGTCCTGGTTCGGCAGGTTAGCACCGCCGGAGTCCACCAGATAGATGCACGGCAGGTTGTTCTGATCGGCGATTTCCTGCGCGCGCAGGTGCTTCTTGACCGTCATCGGGTAGTAGGTGCCGCCTTTGACGGTGGCGTCGTTACAGACGATCACGCATTCCTGCCCGGCCACGCGGCCGATGCCGGTGATGATGCCGGCGGCTGGCGCGGCATCGTCGTACATATCGTAAGCCGCCATCTGCGACAGTTCGAGGAAAGGCGTGCCGGGATCGAGCAGCATTTGCACGCGGTCGCGCGGCAGCAGTTTGCCACGGGCGACGTGCTTGGCCGATGCCGCCTCGCCGCCGCCGAGGGCGATCTTGGCGATCTTGGCGTGCAAATCGTCAACGACGGCTTGCATGGCGGCCACGTTGGCCTTGAAATCCTCGCTGCGAGGGTTAAGTTTGCTTTCGATCTGCGGCATTGCTTTTCCTTTTCTTGCGGGGTCAGGTCCTCCATTTCTACACGGTCTCTACAGTAGGCACGCCTACTGTAGAGACCGTGTAGAAATGGAGGACCTGACCCCGGAGTCTCATATTTATTCTGGAAAACTACCGTCAACGTAAAACCAGCGCAGGTCTCCTCCTTCTGCCGGTTCGCGTACAAAGTTGCTGATCTCGTGCAGGCGCTGGGCCCGGCCATTGATCTTGAACCGGGCCACAAATTCCACCGTATCTTTGGTTAGATCGGCATCCTCTGCTTTACGTTGACGTAAACGTAAAGCAGATTTTACCTCAAGTCCCAGCCATTGCACTTTTTCCTCGTCGCTCATGATCGGCTCGGCCGGACGAGTGCTGGCGTGCCAGGTGGCCAGCAGGTAGGGCTCGTTGCGCTGGCCGTAGGCGGTATAGCGCGAGCGCATCAGTGCTTCGGCGCTCGGTGCGATGGCGGAACCATCGATGTACGGGCCGCAGCAAGTAGCAAGCGAGGGGCCGCCGCAATGGCAGCCGGCGGGCGCGGTGGACTTCTTGGACATGGTCGAAACAGCCGGGGCTGGTGGTGCAAACCCCGCATTATCCGCCAAATATGCGCATTCTGCCGTGCCGCGAGTTATGCTATATGTATAAATATTGTTGGTTCACACCTCATGATGCGTACACCGTTTTCCGCATCGCTATTACACTAGAGGCGTGAGGAGAAATGAATGAGCGATACCAGTTTTGAATTCAAGGCGGATGCCAACGACAGTTCGCCGTTGTACATGCAAATTGCCCGCAAATTGAGCGACGATGTGCTGAATGGCCGTTACCAGGTCGATCAGGCGCTGCCGTCCGAACGCACTTTGTCGGAGCTGTTAAACGTTTCGCGGGTCACCGCGCGCAAGGCAATCGACCAGCTGGTGGACCAGGGATTGGTGGTCCGGCGTCGCGGATCGGGCAATTATATTGCGCCGCGCATCGAGCAGCCGCTGTCCAACCTCACCAGTTTTTCGGAACAATTGCAGCAGCGCGGCCACATTCCCGGTTCGCGCTGGCTCAAGCGCGCGGTGGTGACGCCGACGCCGGAGGAGCAGCTGAGCCTCGGCCTGTCGCCCTATTCCAAAGTCGCGCGGCTGGAACGCCTGCGCCTGGCGGATGATGTGGTGATGGCGTATGAGGTCTCAGTGCTGCCGCAGACCGTGCTGAACGACCCGAATGCGGTTGGCAACTCGCTGTACCAGTACCTGGAAAGCATCAACAAAGCGCCGGCGCGTGCCTTGCAGCACATTCGCGCCATGAATGCGTCGGCTGAGCTGGCCAAGCAGCTGGGCGTGCCGGAGGGGCAGGCGGTGCTGTATATCACGCGTATCGCCTACCTGGAATCGGGCGAGGCGATGGAACTGACGCACTCCTACTGCCACAGTGACCACTACGATTTCGTGGCGGAGATGCGCCGCGCAACTTGAACCATGCTGAAAACCGAGACGCCGAGTACGCAGCATACCGATCTGGACCTGTACCCGGTGCAGGATCTGGTCGATGCTTTGATCGACGACCAGGCGCTGGCAGCGCAAGCCGTGAAGGCGGCTTCGGCCAGCATCAGCGCGGCGGTGGAGGCGATGGCGCCGCGCATCGCCGCAGGCGGGCGCTTGATTTACGTCGGCGCTGGCACCTCGGGGCGCTTGGGCATATTGGACAGTGTGGAGCTGTATCCGACCTTCTCGTGGCCGCATGAACGGGCGGTGGCCATGCTGGCCGGCGGCCTCGGCGCCATGTTCGAGGCAGTCGAGGGCGCGGAAGATGATCGTAGCAAGGGCGCTGCCGACCTGCGGCTGCTCTATCCCACTTACAACGATGTGATTTTGCTGGTGGCTGCGTCCGGCACCACGCCGTATGTGGTGGGCGCGCTGCAATCGGCGCGCGCGGTAGGCTCGCTGAGTATTGGCATCGCCAACAATGCAGGCACGCCCTTGCTGGCGGGGGCTGACATCGGCATCCTGCTGGATACCGGACCGGAACTGATCTCCGGCAGCACGCGCCTGAAGGCAGGCACAGCGCAGAAAATCGCGCTCAACACCCTGTCCACCGCGCTGATGGTGCGGCTGAACAAAACCTACTGCAACCTGATGGTCGACCTGCACGCCACCAACGTCAAACTGATCGAACGCACCATCCACCTGACCATGCACGCCACCGGCGTTGACGCTGACACCGCGCGCGCCGCGTTGGAGCAATGCCAGCATCAAGTCAAAGTCGCCATCGTCATGCTGCTAAAAAAACAAACCGCCGAGCAAGCGCAAGCCCTGCTCGACCACAACAACGGCAACGTCCGCGCGGCGTTGAAATAGATGAAGCAACAAAGTAGTGCATGGGCCTGGGTGCCGAGTGTGTCGTTTGGGCAGGGCGTGCCGTATGTGGCGGTGATGATGCTGTCGACCGTGATGTACAAAAACCTCGGCATTTCCAACGCCGATTTGGCGTTTTATACCGCGTGGCTGTATCTGCCGTGGGTGGTGAAGCCCTTGTGGTCGCCCATTGTAGAGATGTTCGGTACCAAGCGGCGCTGGACGGTGTTGATGCAGCTGGTTGGCGGCGCCGGTCTTGCGGCGGTCGCGCTGACTTTGCATGCACCGGATTTCTTCCGCTGGACCCTGGTTATTTTCTGGCTGATGGCGTTCAGCTCGGCCACACACGATATCGCGTCTGACGGTTTCTACATGCTTGGCTTGCCGACTCAGCATGAACAGGCGGCGTTTGTCGGCGTGCGCAGCGCGTTTTACAAGCTGGCGATGATCGGCGGCCAGGGCGGCTTGGTCTACCTCGCCGGGGAACTAATCAAGGCGTCCGGCGATCCGGCGCATGCGTGGTCGGTGGTGTTTGCGCTGATGGCAGGACTGTACCTCGCGCTGTGTACGTATCACCAGTTTGTGTTGCCGCGCCCGGACGAGGACCGCAGCCATGCCAGCGGCGGCGCGCTGTGGCGGGATTTTGTCCACACTTTCCGCGGCTTCTTCCAGAAGCCGGGCATTATCCCAACGTTGGGATTTTTGCTGCTGTATCGCCTCGGCGAGGCGCAGCTGTTGAAGATGGCTGCACCCTTCCTGCTCGATCCGCGCAACAAGGGCGGCCTTGGCCTCACTACGTCGGATTTCGGACTGGTCTACGGCACCATCGGCGTGGCCGCACTGGTGATCGGCGGGCTGGCCGGCGGTGTGACGGTGTCGCGTTTTGGCCTCAAGCGCGCGCTGTTGCCGATGGTGTTCATCATGCACGTGCCCGACCTCGTTTTTGTGTATCTGGCCACGGCGCTGCCGGACAATTTGATCGTGATCTCGGCCTGCCTCGCCATCGAACAATTCGGCTATGGCTTCGGTTTCGCCGCCTTCCTGCTGTACATGGTGCTGGTGGCGGACGGCGAACATAAAACCGCCCACTATGCCATCTGCACCGGCTTCATGGCCCTTGGCATGATGTTGCCGGGCATGGTCAGCGGCTGGATCCAGCAGCAGCTTGGCTACCAGCAGTTCTTCATCTGGGCGTGCATTTCCACCCTGCCGGCGTTTGTCATGGCCGCGCTGGTGCGCATTCCAGCCGAATTTGGCCGGAAATAGCTATTACAATACGGTCTCAACTGATTCGGAGAGTGGTTTTGGTTTTTAATGCGAAGAAGCGGCTGACCTTGTCGGCCGGCGTGGCGATGAGTGTGGCAGCGCTGCTTGAGGGATGTTCCAGTACGCCGATCGCGACTATGCCGGAAGCCGGGACCATGCCGGGCGGCCCTGCCGCGCCTGCAGGCTCGCCGTCGCAGCCGGTTGTTGTCAACGCCAACATGCCGCCGCCGGCGCCGCGCGAGTTCCGCGCCGCCTGGGTATCCACCGTCGCCAATATCGACTGGCCGAGCCGCAGTAACCTGACCACGGCCAAGCAGCAAACCGAAGCCCTCGCCATTCTTGACCGCGCCAAGGCGCTGAACCTGAACGCCATCGTGCTGCAAGTGCGTCCGAGTGCCGATGCGATTTATCCGTCCGAGCTGGAACCATGGTCGGAATTCCTCACCGGCCAGCAAGGCCGCGCACCGGCGCAGGCTTGGGACCCGCTGCAGTTCTGGATCGAGCAGGCGCACGCGCGCGGGTTGGAACTGCATGCATGGTTCAATCCCTACCGCGCGCGCCATGCGACGGCCAAGTCGCCGTTGGCAGCCATCCACATCGGGCGCAAGCAGCCGGACGTCGTCAAATCGTATGGTCGCTACTTGTGGATGGATCCGGGCGAAGCCGCCGCCTCGCAGCACACGCTGGACGTGGTGCTGGATGTGGTACGCCGCTACGATATCGACGGTGTGCATATCGACGACTACTTCTACCCGTATCCGATCGACACGCCAAATGCAGCCGGGCCGGAAGGCGTGGCGCTGGACGCCAGCAGCAGCGGCGGCAGCGGCAGTGGGGCGAGGCAGGAGCTGGAGTTCCCGGACCAGCCGTCGTGGCAGCGCTACCTGCTCGGTGGCGGCACGCTGGATCGCGCCAACTGGCGTCGCCAGAATGTGAATTCGCTGATCGAGGCCATGTACCTCGGCATCCGCAAGGAAAAGAGCTGGGTGCGATTTGGTATCAGCCCATTCGGCATCGGCCGTCCGGACAAGCGCCCGGCCGGCATCGTCGGTTTCAGCCAGTACGACAAGCTGTATGCGGACGCGGAACTGTGGCTGGCCAACGGCTGGCTCGATTACCTCGCGCCGCAGCTTTACTGGCCGGTGTCGCAAGCGCCGCAGGCGTTTGATGTGCTGCTCGACTACTGGCTGGCGCAGAACACGCGCGCGCGCCACGTCTGGCCTGGCTTGTACACCAGTCGCATCGACAACAGCGCCAAGGCGTTCGCGCCGGAGGAAATCGTCAAGCAGATCGGCGTCACGCGCAGCCGCAGCGGCGTGCGCGGCCACCTGCACTTCTCGATCGCGGCGCTGATGGAAAACCGCAAGGGCATTGCCGATCAATTGAAATCGCAGACCTATCAAACTGCGGCACTGCCGCCGGCCACGCCGTGGCTGGGCGCAGATGCACCGGCCGCACCGCAAGCGGCTGCGCGGCGCGAGAGCAACGGCGTGGCCTTGAAGCTGTCCGCCAGCGCGGGCAAGCCGGTGGCGCAGTATGCGATCTGGTCGCGTTATGGCACGGAGTGGCGCTTTGCGGTGGCGCCGGCTTCGCGTCCGGTACTGCTGCTGGCCGATGATGCGGCGGGCGGCGCGGCGCAAGCGGTGGTGGTCAGCGCGGTCGACCGCCTCGGGAATGAAAGTGAACGTATCAACGTCTACAACGTACGGAGCTGATGATGAGTGAACTCGGTCTGGGCATCGATGCAGGAGGCACGCAAACCCGTTGGGCGCTGGCTGATGCAGGCGGCGCTATCGTGGCCGAGGGCAGTGTGGCTGGCATGTCGGCCACGCAGATGGGCAATGCGGCGGGCCGCGATGCGGTGCGCGGCATCTTCTCCATGCTGGCGACGCAGGTGCTGGCGGCTGCTCAGCCGGTGCGCGTGTGCGCAGGCCTGACCGGATTCGATGGCGTCAGCACGCAGGCCGCGCAGATGCTGGCGGATGTGCTGAAGATTGCACCATCGGCCATCGGCATGCGCAATGACGTGGAGATCGCGTACCTGGACAGTTTTGCGCCGGGTGAAGGTTATCTGGTGTACGCGGGCACCGGCTCCATCGCCGCATGGATTGATGCGGACGGCCAGTTCCATCGCGCCGGTGGACGCGGTGTCACGCTCGATGATGGCGGCGGCGGTTTCTGGATCGCACGTGAAGCCATGCGCCACATCTGGCGGCTGGAAGACGAGCAGCCCGGCGTGTGGCAGCAGTCTGCAATGGCGCGTGCGGTGTTTGCGCAGGTCGGCGGCAGCGATTGGTCTTTGTCCCGCCAGTTCATCTACGGGCAGGATCGCGGCGCCATCGGGCAGCTGGCGCTGGCCGTCGCTGCGAGTGCGGATGCCGATCCGGTGGCGCGCAACATCCTCGAACGGGCTGGCAGCGAGTTGGCGCGGATTGCGCTGGCGCTGGTAGGCCGCTATGGTGAGCGTCCGATTGTGCTGGGCGGACGGGCCGCGCATCTGCATCCGCTGATCGCGCAGAGCATGCGGGCGACGCTGCCTCCGGAGTTGTCGCTGACGCAGCGGCACACGCTGGCGCACCACGCGGCGGCGCGGATTGCTCTACACTCCCATCATTGATTCGTTATTCGAGATTTGGCCATGAAGATCGTTCCCCTCCTCGCTGTCGCTGCTTTGCTGGCAGGTTGCGCCACGGTGCCGTCGCCGGATGCGCCGCGCCTTGACCACTCGTTGTCGGCGCGCGGGCAGAGTGACCGTATCAAGTACGTGATCCTGCATTACACGGTGAGTGATACGCCACGCTCGGTCAAGACGCTGACCACCACCGACGTCAGCGCGCACTATCTGCTGACGGATACGGAACAGCCGTTTTTCTACACGCTGGTGGATGAATCGCGCCAGTCGAATCATGCAGGCATCAGTAGCTGGAAGATTTACAACCAGCTTAACTCGGCGTCGATCGGGATTGAGATTGTGAATCCTGGCTTTAAGGAGACGGCGGAGGGGCGTGTGTATGCGCCGTTCTCGCAGGCGCAGATTGACCAGCTGATTGTGCTGTTGAAGGATATCGTCAAGCGCCACAACATCGCGCCGGGGAATATCCTCGGGCACAACGACATCGCGCCGCAGCGCAAGCAGGATCCGGGGCCGCTGTTCCCATGGAAGCAGCTGGCAGATGCGGGCCTGATCACGTGGCCGGAATCGAGCCGGGTGCTGGCGCGCGTGCCAGGCTACCTGCAGCAGCTGCCGGAAGTGGCGTGGTTCCAGCGCAAGCTGGCGGAGGTGGGCTACGCGGTGCCGCAAAACGGCGAACTGGATCAGGCTACGCGCAATGTGATTTCGGTGTTCCAGACCAAGTACCGCCCATCGCTGTACGACGGCACGCCGGACGCGGAAACAGCGGCATTGCTGGATGTGCTGACCAGTCCATTGCCAGTGGCGCCAGCTCCCTCTCCCGAAGGACGATGAACGCGCTGACCGTCCCCTGTGAAGCGATCCCCGGCCGTCCTGACTTCCGCCGGCTGGACACCATTGCAGGCATCGCGGTCGACCTGCGCTATGCCACGGCCGACAACTTCGTCGGCCGCGATCTTTACTCTCCGCTGGATTGCCACTGGCTGCACAAGGACGCCGCCGCCGCGCTGGAAGGCGCAGCGGCATGGCTAGCCGCGCGCAAACCTGAATACAAGCTGTTGGTGCTGGATGCCCTGCGCCCGCAGCGCGTGCAGGAACAGCTGTGGGCCGCGCTGCAAGGCACGGATCTGCTGACCTACATCGCCGATCCCACACGCGGTTCGATCCACTCCTTCGGCATGGCGCTCGATCTCACGCTGATGGATGTGCATGGCCAAGAACTCGACATGGGCACCGGCTTCGACGACTTGACCGAACGCTCGCATCCCGCGTTGGAAGAAGGCTTGCTGGCGATTGGCGCACTCACATCGCAGCAAATAGAAAACCGCCACTGGCTACGCAACGCCATGCTGCACAACGGTTGGCACGGCATCAACACCGAATGGTGGCATTTCGATTGCGGCGATCGTATACACGTTCGCCAGCACTACACGCGCGTGCTTTAGTTTTCGAGTTGCGTCAGGATCGCGTGGGCGGCTTTCACGCGCGCCGGAATCGGATAGTTTTTATTCGCCAGGATCACCACGCCGATTTTCTTCTCCGGCACAAACAGTACATACGCGCCGAAGCCGCGCGTTGAACCGGTCTTGTCGTATAAGCCGGATTCCGCTTGCGGTGTGATGCGCTTGGTCGCATTCCCTTCCAAGAGCATCTTGCTGGAGTTCCCATCCAGCAGATTTTCCAGCGAGGTTGGATACGCAAACTGCTCCCAACCGAGACCCTGCGTCATCAAACCCGTGCGGAAGTAGCCGATATGCGTGCTGGCGATGGCTGGTCGCAGCGTCCCATCCAGCTTGGCCGGTTCGAGATTGGCTTGCAGGTAGCGGATCATGTCCGCAGTAGTGGTGCGCACGCCGTAAGTCTGTTCCGAGAACAGGTCGGGACGCATGCGCACCGGCTTGTCCTTGTCGTAGCCCCACGCGTAGTTCGGCATCGCACTTTCCGGCACGTTGATGTAGGTGCTGGTGAGGCCGAGCGGCGACAACACGCGCTGCTGCATGGCATCGGCGAAATCCTCTTTCAAAGCCAGCTCCGTGATGTGGCCAAACAGGCCGAGGCTCGGATTCGAATATTCGCGCAGCTTGCCCGGCTTGGCCTTCGGCTTCCAGTTGCGGAAGTAGGCCAGCATGCCGGCTTCGTCGTTTTTCACCGCATCCGGGAATTGCAGCGGGAAGCCGCCAGCCGTGTAGGTGCCGAGATTCAGCACCGTGGCTTTGTCGACGGCGTGGCCTTTCAATTGCGGCATGTAGCGGCTTGGATGATCGTCCAGCGACAGCTTGTTTTCCACAATCGCTACCGCCGCCAGCGTGGCGGTGAAGGTCTTGCTGACCGATCCTAGTTCGAACAGCGTGTTTTCGCTGACCGGTGTGTTGCTCTCTTTCGACGCGAGACCGTAGTTAAAGAAACTGGTCTTGCCGTTCACCGTGACGGCGACGGCAACGCCGGGTACATCATATTCCGCCATTAACGGCTGGATGGCTTGATCAACAGCGCCGCGCAAATCGGCGGCGAAAACCGGGAGGCAGCAGCTAACTGCAAAAGCAAGTGCGAGACGTTTCAAATGTAATCCTTATCGGTCAACGGTGGCCATGCGTTCCGCGCTGTAGCGAAGGCCGGCCACTTGTTTCAATGCGTTTTCCAGCGCGGCCGTATCGGCGGCGCTGAGGGTGATGCCGGCGGCTGCGGCGTTCTGTTCGAGATTGCTGCGACGGCGCGTGCCGGGAATCGGCACGATGTCGTCACCCTGCTGCATCACCCACGCCAGCGCGATCTGGCCTGGGGCGACGCCGCGTGCTGCGGCCAAATCGCGCACGGCTTGCGCGGCCTGCATATTGGCGTCGAAGTTCGCGCCCTGCATGCGCGGGTCGAGGTGACGGAAGTCGGTAGGCGGATATTCTTCCGCGCGTTTCGCAGTGCCAGCCAGGAAGCCGCGTCCCAGAGGGCTGAACGGCACCAGGCCGATGCCCAGTTCACGCAGCACGGGAATGATGTCGTCTTCCAGATTGCGCTCCCACAGCGAGTACTCGCTCTGCAAGGCGCTGATCGGATGCACGGCATGCGCGCGGCGGATGTTGGCGATGCCGGCTTCGGACAAGCCGAGATAGCGCACCTTCCCTTCGCGTACCAGGTCGGCCATCACGCCAACTACGTCTTCGATCGGCACTTGCGGATCGACGCGGTGCTGGTAGAGCAGGTCGATGTAATCGGTATCGAGCCGGCGCAGCGAGCCTTCCACCTTGGCGCGAATTTGTGCCGGGTCGCTGGTGACGCCGACGTTGGCGCCGTTGCGGATGTCGAAGCCGAATTTGGTGGCGATGACCGCCTCGCTGCGGCGGCCTTTGAATGCGCGGCCCAGCAGCTCTTCGTTGGTGTATGGGCCGTACACTTCGGCCGTATCGAAGAAATTCACGCCCAGTTCAAGCGCGCGATGCAGCGTGGCGATCGATTCTGCTTCGTCAGCCTCGCCATACGCGAAGCTCATGCCCATGCAGCCCAAGCCTTGGGCGGAGACGGTTAATCCTTGCTGTCCTAATGCGCGCTGTTTCATGTTGGCTCCTGTTAGTTGCGGGCCACCCAGTCGACCAATGCATCCAGTACGGCGCGGCCGGCGCCATTGGCGACGTGGGCGTCGTTCAGGATGGCGACAACAATGCAGGGCTGGTTGCTGGCGTCCGGGACGTAGCCGGCGATGGCAATCACGCCTGACAGGCTACCAGTTTTCAGGCGAGCGCGCTGCGCGGCTGGGCTGTCCTTGAGGCGGCGGCGCATGGTACCGTCGGTGGCGGCGATGGGCAAGGTGGAGAGGAATTCGGGCATCCACAGGCTTTTCAGGCCCGCTTGCAGCACGCCGGCCAGTTGCGCCGGCGTGGCGCGTTCGGTGCGCGAGAGGCCGGAGCCGTTGTCCAGTATCAGGCCGTTGCCGTCGATGTTGTGCTGCTGGAGCCAGGCGCGAATCGCGGTTTCGGCGCGCATGGCGGTGCTGGTTTGTGCCGCATCGGCGGCCAGTGGGCGGCTACCCAGCGTGGCGTCGGCTTCAAGGCTACCGAGGCTCAGGAAGACAGTGCGGGCCAGCGTGTTGTCGGATTGTTTGTTGGTGTCGCGCAGGACTTCGGGCAGCGTGCGCGAGACGTGTTCGGCCAGCAGGCGAGGCGCCACCGTAGTCGCCGTGGTATCGCGCACTTCGCCGGTTAGCGAACCGCCTTGCTTGCGCCATTCGGCCAGCAGCAGGCGGGCCAGGTAGTCCTGGCTATCCAGCACGTTGATGCTGGTCGATTTGATGCAGTCTTTTGGGAAGCTGCCATGCAAAACTACTTCGATGCGTTCGCCCTTGCGCGCGTAGTCCGGTGAGCGCCAGCCGTTTTCCCATGCGCTGCAGGCGGCGTCGCTGAGTTTCATCTCGGAGCGGATGGTGACCTTGTCCAGCTCCGGCATCATCACCAGCGACAGTTTGTCGGCGGTCGAGCGCATCTCCACTTTCAGCAGGTTGGTGTTGACCAGTGCCGCATTCGGAATGACGTTGTAGTACGCCCATGGATATTCGTCGAACGGCGGCTGTCCTGCATCCGGCCGCGATGGCTGGAACAGCAGGCGGTCAACCACAATATCGCCCTTGATCTTGCGGATGCCCTGGTTGCGCAGCGCTTGTACCATGTGCACCAGCGCGTCCTCGTTGAAGTCCGCATCGGCGCCGCCGCGCAGGATCAAGTCACCTTGCAAGACGCCGTTGACTACATCGGCATTGGTGCGGAATTCGGTGCGGCCACGGAACACCGGGCCAAGCTGCTCCAGCGCCGTCATGGCCGTGAACAGCTTCATGGTGGACGCAGGCTGCATGCTCTGCGTGGCGTTGTGCGACACCAGCGTGGAATCGCCGCGCAAGACGACGATGCCGGCAGCTTCCAGCGGAATACCGGACGACTGCATCAGCCGCACCACCGGCTCCGGCAAATCGGCGGCATGAACTACGCCCGCCGCCAACAGCGCGGCAGCGAGCAAACTTTTAATGGAAGAAGACATAGGCAACCGCAATCGCAGCAATCACGCCGGCAAAATCGGCGATGAGGCCACAGGAGATCGCGTAACGCGTCTTGCGGATGCCCACCGAGCCGAAATACAGCGCGACGATGTAGAAGGTGGTATCGGCCGAGCCCTGGAACACGCAGGCCAGGCGGCCGACAAAGGAATCAACGCCATAGGTTTGCATGGTGTCGATCATCATGGCTTTGGCAGCGCTGCCGCTCAGTGGCTTCATCAGCGCGGTCGGCAGGGCTGGCACGAAATCGGTGTTGATCCCGAGATGGCTGAACAACCAGCTGAAGCCCTGCACCACAAAGCCCAGCAAGCCCGCGTTGCGAATCACGCCGATCGCCACCAGCATGCCGACTAAATACGGCAGTACGGTAATCGACGTTTTGACGCCGCCTTTCGCACCTTCGATAAACGCCTCGAACACATTCACCTTCTTGCGCAGCGCGCCGATGATGAAGCCCGCTATCACGGCAATCAGCACGAAATTGCTGAAGACTTTGGACACGACTTCGATTTCGGCTTTGGTCAGGTAGTGCGTGAAGTACCAGATCACGCCGACGATGAAGGCGGTGATCCCGCCCAGCCACCCCACCACCACACGGTTGAACAGGTTGATGCGCTGGCGGATCGCCACCGCGATGATGCCGGTCATGGTCGCCACATAGGTCGCCACCATGCAGGGAATGAAGATGTCGGACGGATCAGCCGCGCCGAGAACGGAGCGCTGCGCCATGATGGCCAGCGGGATCAAAGTCAAGCCGGAAGTGTGCAGCACCAGGAACATGATCTGCGCGTCGGTCGGCTCGTCCTTGCTGGGATTGAGCGTTTGCAGACTTTCCATCGCTTTCAGGCCAAACGGCGTGGCGGCGTTGTCGAGGCCCAGCAGGTTGGCCGAGAAGTTCATCACCATGTGGCCGGTGGCCGGATGGTTGGCCGGCACGCCGGGGAAGATGCGCGAGAAGAAGGGTGAAATCAGTTTGGCCAGCAGGTCGATGGCGCCGGCTTTTTCGCCGACGTTCATAATGCCAAGCCACAGCGTCATCACGCCGGCCAGCGGCAGGGCGATGTCCATTACGCTGGCGCGCGCGGAATCGAAAGTACCGTCGATGATGCGCTTGAAAATCTCAGTGTCGCCCAGGAAGAGGAACTGCGCCAGTGAGGCCAGAAAGCCCACCAGGAAGAAGCCGGACCAGATGTAATTGAGCGACATTTTTATCGAGTGCAGTAGGTGATCTGCAAAGTATAACGGGTAAGCCAGCCCAAAAAGTTATAAGCTGCCGCTTTACCGTGCGAGGCGCCATGAGATTGATGCGAAAAATTTGTGCAGCAATGATCGTCGCCCTCGCGCACGCGGGGGCCCATGCCGAGCCTAAAGTGCTGCATGCCTTCCTCAGCACCGGCGAAACCGCCCTCGATCCCGCCGTGGCTTCCGACGTGGCGACTCTCAGCCTGCTGGAAAACCTGTTCGATCCCCTGCTGCGCTACGATTACACCGCCCGTCCGGTCAAGCTAATCCCCAACACGCTGGCCGCCATGCCCGAAGTAACGAATGGCGGCAAAACCTACACCTTCCGCCTGCGGCAGGACGTCTATTTCACGTCGGATGCCGCTTTCAAGGCCGCTAAACGGCAAGTCACCGCCAGCGACTATGTCTACAGTTTCAAGCGCCTGTACGACCCCACGCTGAAATCGCCGTGGCTCTACCTGTTCGACGGCGTGGCCGACATCCAAGCCGTGGACGCTCAAACCCTGCGCATTCGCCTGAAAGCGCCCGATCCCAACTTCCTGTTCTACCTCGCTATGCCGGCCACCGGCGTGATGGCGCGCGAAGTGGTGGAGACATACGGCGCACAAGTCGGCAATCATCCTGTCGGCACTGGCCCGTTCAAAATCGGCACATGGAAGCATAGCGACCAAATCGTCCTGCTGGCCAACCGCGACTTCCGCCCGACGGAATTTGAGGGTAAGCGCCTGCCGCTGCTGGACCGCATCGACATCAAAATCGTTGAGGAATACCAGTCGCGCGTGCTGGGCTTCCTGAATGGCGAATTCGATTTCCTCGAACAGCTGCCGGAGTCGATGAAGGAAATGGTGCTCACCGATGATGCGAAACTGAAGCCCGAACTGGCCCGCAAAGGCATCATCCTCGCGCCCTTCCCGGTGCTGCAGACCTACTACATGTGGATGAACATGGACGATCCGGTCATCGGCGGCTACAGCAAAGAGAAGGTCGCCCTGCGCCGCGCCATCGCTTTAGGCTACAACCGCGACGAAGATATCAGTACCATGAAGAAGGGCCTCGCACTGCCCGCCATCACGCCGCTGCCGCCGAATGTGCTGGGTAACGATCCGCAGTACCGCAGCCCGGTGGCCTATGATCCCGCGCTGGCTAATGCGCTGCTGGACCGCTACGGCTACCGCAAATCCAGCGCTGGTTTTCGCACTCAGCCCGACGGCAAGCCGCTCACGCTGGTGATGCACAGCGAATCCTCCACCGTCGGCCGTTTGCGCGATGAGCTGTGGCGCAAGAACCTGAATGCCATCGGCCTGAAGGTCGTCTTTAAGAGCGACAAGAAAACGGAAATCATCAAAGCCTCGCGCCTTGGCTCAGTGATGATGTTCGAAACGAACTGGGTGGCCGACTTCCCCGACGGCGACAATTTCTATCAGCTGCTGTATGGTCCCAACGCCGGCCGCGCCAATTACGCGCGTTTCAATCTTCCGGCATACAATCAGCGTTACGAGCAAGCCCGCTTGATGGGGGAGTCGCCGCAGCGCATGGCCCTGTATGATGAACTGGCGAACATCATCCACGCTTATACGCCGTGGGTGCTGCTGACGCATCCCATCTCCGCCGACTTGCAGCAGCCGTGGTTGAAAAATTACCGTCGCCATCCGGTGGAATTCACCAACTGGCGTTATCTGGACGTAGACGCACATACCGCACACTGAGCTGTGCCTAAGATGACAGAATGAACCTGTTCAACCGCAGGGCGCTGGCCTATGTGGCGCGCCATCCCATGGATTTTACGGTGCAATGCCTGAAAGGCTTCCGCGCCAATCAAGGCCTGCTGCTGGCGGGCGCGGTAGCGTATTACTCGCTGCTGTCTATCCTGCCGCTGTTGATGCTGGTGGTGGTGGCGCTGTCGCACGTAATCGACCAGCAGGAATTGCTGACCACTGTGGGGCGCTATCTGAACTGGCTGGTGCCGGGGCAGTCCAAACCGATCGTGGCCGAGGTGGGGCAGTTTCTTGAGCATCGCGACCTGGTCGGCGGCGTACTGCTGGTCAGTATGCTGTTTTTCAGTTCACTGGCGTTCACGGTGCTGGAAAACTCCATGTGCGTGATTTTCAAGCACCGCGTGGAGATACGGCGGCGGCATTTCCTAGTCTCGGCCATCATGCCCTATTGTTATATCCTGTCGCTGGGCGCGGGCATGCTGCTGGTGACGCTGGTGGCGGGCAGCTTGCAGGTGCTGGGCGAAGAGAGTGTGCAGCTGTTTGGTTATAGCTGGTCGCTGCATGGCGTGTCTGGCGCACTGCTGTATTTACTGGGATTGGCGGGCGAGGTGCTGGTGCTGTCATCGATTTACCTGGTGATGCCGGTGGGGCGCTTGTCCTTGTCGCACGCGCTGATCGGCGGCGTGACGGCGGCGCTGCTGTGGGAAGTGGCGCGGCGCATTCTCGTCTGGTACTTCTCCACCCTGTCGCAGGTGAACGTGGTGTATGGCTCGATGACCACTGCCATCATCGTCATGTTCAGCCTGGAGATCGGTGCGACCTTGCTGCTATTCGGCGCGCAGGTGATTTCCGAATTCGAGCGCGTGGGGCGTGGCCGTACACAAATAAAATAATTTGTGCGACGCACAAAAAGTGTGATACACTACGTTCAGTGGTTGAGGTTTGCAAGCAAACAGTCCCACGTTCGGCCAATGCGCCGCGCTCCAGAGTTGTGTAAGTTCAAGGGCGCAGGTGACGCAGACGCTGGAGTTGTAATTCCGAATACGTTGGTCGATTTACACGTCAAGGGCACCATGCAGATAGCATGGGCGTTTGAGACGCCGCCTCACTTGGCAGATAGCCTTGGAGACCGGTACGATTGAAGAATAGGTAATACATTGGAACAAAGCCCGCAGAGATGCGGGCTTTTTTTTATGGCCAATTCATTTCGATATTATTTGAAATGTCGAATGGTTTGCGGTAGCATGCTTCGCATGAATACTAAACAAACCTTGGCTGCGTTGTCGGCCCTCGCGCAGGAGAGCCGGCTGGCGATGTTCCGGCTGCTGGTGCAGACCGGGCCGGATGGACTGGCCGCCAGCAAAATCGGCGAGCGGCTCGATATTGCGCCGTCTTCTCTGTCCTTCCACCTCAAGGAGCTGACGCATGCGGGCTTGATCGCGTCGCGCCAGGACGGACGGTTCGTCATTTATTCAGCCGATATCGCCAAGATGAATGGCCTGATCGGATTTTTAACTGAAAACTGCTGCGGTGGCGTCTCGTGCAAACCATGAACATTCTTTTCCTGTGTACCGGTAATTCCTGCCGCTCGGTGTTGAGCGAAGCGACCTTTAATCATCTGGCACCGCCGGCGTGGCGGGCGATTAGCGCTGGCAGCCAGCCGGCCGGCAAGCTGCATCCGCGTGCGGTGGCGCTGTTGCAGCGTAAGGGGATTTCGACAGAGGGTTATTTCAGCAAGTCGTGGAATGATTTGCCGGTGACGCCGGATATCGTCATCACGGTCTGTGGCAGTGCGGCCGGCGAGACCTGCCCGGCCTATCTCGCGCCGGTGTTGCGCGCGCATTGGAGCGTGGATGATCCCGGCCACGTGGTCGGCACGGAAGAAGAAATCGAAGCGGCATTTGAAGAAACCTACCGCATTATCCGCGCCCGCATCGAGGCGTTTTTGGCGCTGCCTGCCATCACCAAAGAAGCATTGGAGCGCATCGGATGCTGAACGCACTACTGATTTTTATCGCCACGCTGGTGCTGGTGATTTGGCAGCCGCGCGGCTTGGGTATCGGCTGGAGCGCTTCGTTGGGCGCGGCAGCGGCACTGCTGGCGGGTGTGATTCAGGTGAGCGATATTCCGGTGGTGTGGCACATCATCTGGAATGCGACGGCGACGCTGGTGTGCATCATCATTACCAGCCTGTTGCTGGACAAGGCGGGCTTCTTTGAATGGGCCGCATTGCACGTGGCGCGTTGGGGCGGCGGCAGCGGCAAGCGTTTGTTTGTGTTGCTGGTGCTGCTGGGAGCCGTGGTGTCAGGGCTGTTCGCCAACGATAGTGCGGCGCTGATCCTGACGCCGATTGTGATCGCGATGCTGAATCCCTTGGGATTCTCGGCCCGCGCGACGCTGGCGTTTGTGATGGCGGCGGGCTTTGTCTCCGATACCGCGAGCTTGCCGCTGATCGTGTCCAACCTGGTGAACATCGTCACCGCAGATTATTTCGGCGTCAGCTTCGCGCGCTATGCATCGGTGATGGTGCCGGTGAACTTTGTCGCTGTAGCGGCCACGCTGGCTGTGCTGATGTGGTTCTTCCGCCGCGATATTCCTGACGATTACGACGTTGCGCAGATCAAGGATCCGGCGCTGGCGATCCATGACCGTCCGACTTTCATTGCGGGATGGTGGGTGCTGGCGTTGCTGCTGGTTGGTTTCTTTGTGATCGAACCTTTGGGCGTGCCGATTTGCGCGGTGGCGGCGTTTGGATCGCTGGTGCTGTTGGTGGTCGCAGCGCGCGGCCATCGCATCTCGACGCGCGAAGTGCTGCTGCACGCGCCGTGGCAGATCGTGATCTTCTCGCTGGGGATGTACCTGGTGGTGTATGGCCTGCGTAACGCCGGCCTGACTGCCTACCTTACCGCAGCGCTGAACTGGTGCGCGCAATATGGCGTATGGGGCGCAGCCATGGGCACAGGCTTCCTGACTGCCATCCTGTCCTCGATCATGAACAACCTGCCGACGGTGCTGGTCGGTGCGCTGTCGGTTGATGCCACCACGACGCACGGTGCAGTGCGCGAAGCGATGATTTATGCGAACGTGATTGGCAGCGACCTCGGTCCGAAGATCACGCCCATCGGCAGCCTGGCCACGCTGCTTTGGCTGCACGTGCTGGCCAACAAAGGCACGCGCATCTCGTGGGGCTACTACTTCCGCGTGGGGATAGTCTTGACCTTGCCGGTATTGTTTGTCACGCTGGCGGCTTTAGCCCTTCGCCTGGAGATCGCTTGAAACCCAAAAAATGGATTGCTCTTGTACTTGGATTTATCGCCGCGCCGCTAGGTTTTCTGTATGTTGATGCACCTCGGTGGAGCGCGATCAGTCTCGTAGTAGGTTTGGTGGCTGGTCTCGCGAGTTTTCTCTTGCCTGACGCTTCGCTTGAATTGGCATTTGGCTTGCTCTCGGTTGCCCTTGGCGTATTCTGGGCGCTGAGAGCATATCGCTTCGCTGCTGCGAGCGCGGAAGGCGAAGTCCGGCGCTGGTACTCGCGCTGGTACGGCTTGACGGCGATAGCAGCAGTTGCGGTGGTTATCGTGTCTCTGCTGAGGATTTTTTTGTACGAGCCATTTCGTGCGCCGTCTACTTCCATGCAGCCTTCGGTCATGCGAGGTTCTAACCTGCTGGTACAAAAATGGGGCTATGGGCATTTCAGCACGATGGGCGTGCGCCTGGGGAGTGCGGAGATGTCCGCACCAATCCAGCGCGGCGACATCATGGTTTTCGATTATCCACGTGATCCTAGTACGACTTATCTCAAGCGTGTTGTTGGGCTACCGGGCGATCAAATCGTTTATCACGACAAGCATTTGTTCGTGAATGGTGTTGATGTTCGCGGCAAAGCATTGGGAGAATATCTGGATGCGGAACGACTGGTCTATCTCAAGCGCTACCGGGAAAAGCTGGGCCAGACCGAACACGATATTTTGATTAACGACAGCGCTACGCCGTGGCATGGCAGCAGCGCCTACGATTTGCCAGGCCAGTGCACGACTGAGCACGAGACGATCCGCTGCACAGTGCCCGCTGCCAGTTATTTTGTCATGGGCGATAACCGCGATAATAGTCTGGACAGCCGCTATTGGGGCTTTGTGTCCGCCAAAGCGATGATCGGCAAGGTTGTGTACATTGTCGCGCCGCGTAGTTAAGGAGTGAGAAGTGGATCAGCATATCAAACCAGTGGAACTGGAAAAATCGTATCGCTTGTTGAATCATGGGCCGACGGTGTTAGTGTCGGCGGCGCATGACGGCGTTGAGAATGTGATGTCTGCGGCGTGGTCGTGCGCGCTGGATTTTTCGCCGCCCAAGGTGACAGTGGTGCTGGACAAGGCGACTGCCACGCGGCCGCTGGTGGAGCAGAGCGGCTACTTCGCGCTGCAGGTGCCGAATGTGTCGCAGGTCCAGCTGACGTATGACGTCGGCCATACCAGCGCAATCGATACGCCGGACAAGCTGGCCAAGGCCGGCGTGCAGCTGTTCCGCGTGGATGGCTATGATGTGCCGCTGGTCTCTGGTTCGTCAGCGTGGCTGGTCTGCAAAGTGATTCCCGAGCCGCGCAATGAACAGGTGTATGACCTGTTCATCGGCGAAGTGGTGGCCGCGTATGCGGACGAACGTGTGTTCAGCAATGGCCACTGGCATTTCGAGAGTGCCGACCCAGGTTTGCGCAGCCTGCACTACATCGCTGGCGGCACTTTCTACGCCATCGGCGACGCCGTCGTCGCCGATACCAGCAACGCCAACTAACCACCCCGTCATTCCCGCGAAAGCGCGAATCCATAAGACGTTTGCGGAACGTCAGCATCAAGCCTTAGCGATAGCGAGATTATTTTTTTTCATACCTTGAAGGATGAGAAAAATGGAAAAATCAAGCTATGTCTATATTCTGGCGAGTGGCAGGTACGGTACTTTGTACACCGGAGTTACCTCAAACTTAGTCCGACGCGTATGGGAACATCGTGAGGGTTTGGTTGATGGATTTACCAAGGAATACGGTGTAAAACAGTTGGTTTGGTTCGAGCAGGATGTTGATATCTATGCAGCTATCACTCGTGAGAAGCAGATTAAGAAGTGGCGGCGGGATTGGAAGATTGAGTTGATTCAGAAAACAAATCCTTTGTGGAGGGATTTGTTTCCTGATATCTGTGCTTGATGCGGGTTATGGATTCCCGCTTTCGCGGGAACGACGAGGGGGTTAGAGGGCGCGGGCGATCAGGATTTTCTGGATGTCGCTGGTGCCTTCGTAGATCTGGCAGACGCGCGCGTCGCGGTAGATGCGTTCTACCGGGAAGTCGCTCACGTAGCCGTAACCGCCGTGGATCTGGATGGCGTCTGAGCAGACCTTCTCCGCCATTTCGGAGGCGAACAGCTTGGCCATTACGGCTTCTTTCAGGCAGGGCAGGCCGGCGTCCTTCATCGATGCGGCGTGCAGGATCAGCTGGCGCGCGGCTTCAATCTGCATCGCCATTTCAGCCAGTTTGAATTGCACCGATTGGTGTTCGAAGATTGGCTTGCCGAAGCTCTCGCGTTCACGCGCGTAGTTCAATGCTGCTTCGTATGCGGAGCGCGCCATGCCGACCGATTGCGAGGCGATGCCGATGCGGCCGCCCTCCAGGCCGGACAAGGCGATCTTGTAGCCCTGCCCTTCTTCGCCTATCAAATTCTCAGCCGGGATGCGGCAGTTTTCAAACAGGATTTGCGCGGTATCCGATGAGTGCTGGCCCATCTTCTGTTCAATGCCGGCCACGATGTAGCCGGGCGTCGACGTCGGCACCCAGAATGCGCTAATACCTTTTTTGCCCGCGGCTTTGTCGGTCACCGCCATCACGATCGCCACGTCGGCGTGCTTGCCGCTGGTGATGAACTGCTTCACGCCATTCAGCACATAGTGATCGCCATCGCGGGTGGCGGTGGTGCGCAGTGCGGCGGCATCGCTGCCGGTGTGCGGTTCGGTGAGACAGAAGGCGCCCAGCATGTCGCCCTGCGCCAGTGGCCGCAGCCATTGTTCTTTTTGCTGCGCGTTCGCATACATCATGCCGATGCTGCATACCGGGCAGTTGTTGACAGAGATGATGGTGGACGTGCCGCCATCACCTGCCGCGATTTCTTCCAATACCAAAGCCAGGGACACGTAATCCATGCCCGCCCCGCCCAGTTCCTCTGGCACGGCGACGCCGAAAGCGCCCAGTGCTGCAAGCTCCTTCAGTTCTTCTTGCGGGAAGTGGTGTTCCTTGTCCCAGCGGGCTGCGTTGGGGGCCAGACGCTCTTGCGCAAAGCTGCGCAAGGCGTCGCGGATCATTTCATGTTCCTGACTCAGTATCATATTCGTCTCGTTTAATTATTTTTTATTGGCCCCCTGCGGGGGCCAATGTATCGATCACCAGCCGATGGTTGTGCCATCGTAGTTGCGATAAGTCGCCTGGTCGGACGCGGGTAGCGTCGCCAGCGTGTTGCGGATGCCTGCTGCGCTCTCTTCTACTGAGAGATCTGCGCTGTCGCCACCCATGTCGGTGCGCACCCAGCCTGGATGGAAGGCCACGCACGTTACCCCTTGTTTGCCATGCACCAGCGCCGTGTCGATCAGCACTGAATTCAGCGCCGCCTTACTGGCGCGGTACAGCGAACCAGCGGGCGAACTGCGTTCGCTCAACGATCCCATACGCGACGACAGCACGGCTAATTTGCCGTCACCGCGCGACGCGGCCACCATCGGCGCCAGGACCGGCAGCAGACGCATGGCCGCCAGCACATTGGTGTGCATGACGGCGTTGAAGTCGGTCTCCATCGGGAAGCCGTCGTGGCGCGGGCCGTACACGCCCGCGTTGAGGATGGCGACGTCCAGCTCTTCACCATCCAGCTTCCAGCCGATGCCGGCCACCGCCTCGACGTTGTTCACATCCAGCTTGTGCGGCTCGGCGCCGAGCGCCAACAGTGCGTCGCAGTCTTCCTGCTTGCGCGCGGTGGCGATCACGCGCCAGCCGTCGGCCCGGTACTGTTTGACCAGTTCCAGGCCGATGCCGCGCGAGGCGCCGATGATTAATGCCGTCGCCATTACACCAGCTCCACTGCCATGGCAGTCGCTTCGCCGCCGCCGATGCACAGCGCCGCCACGCCTTTTTTGCCGCCGGTGCGTTTCAGTGCGCCCAGCAGGGTGACGATGATGCGCGCGCCGGATGCGCCGATCGGGTGGCCCAGTGCGCAGGCGCCGCCGTGGATGTTGACTTTGTCATGCGGGATGTCGAGGTCGCGCATGGCGGCCATCGGCACGGCGGCGAAAGCTTCGTTGATCTCGAACAGGTCGACGTCCTTGGTGGTCCAGCCGATTTTCTTGTACAGCTTTTCGACGGCGCCGATAGGCGCAGTGGTGAACAGGTTAGGTTCTTGTGCGAAGGTGGCGTGGCCGTGAATGCGGGCGATCGGTGTCAGGCCCAGTTCTTTCGCTTTCGATTCACGCATCATTACCAGTGCTGCTGCGCCGTCGTTGATCGACGACGACGAGGCAGCGGTGATGGTGCCGTCTTTTTTGAACGCTGCACGCAGCGTAGGGATCTTTTCCACTTTCGCTTTCAGCGGGCCTTCATCTTTATCGATGACGGTGTCGCCGGCGCGCGAGGTTACGGTGACTGGCGCGATTTCCCACTTGAAGTAGCCTTCGCTGGTAGCGACTTGCGCGCGCTTCACTGATTCGATGGCGAAGTTGTCCTGCGCTTCGCGAGTGAACTCGTACTTGGCCGAGCACTCTTCGGCAAAGGTGCCCATCGAGCGGCCTTCGCCGGTTTTTTCGTTGCGCGAGTAGGCGTCTTCCAGGCCGTCGTACATCATGTGGTCGAACATCATGCCATGGCCGATGCGGTAGCCGCCGCGGGCTTTTGGAATCAGGTAAGGCGCGTTGGTCATGGATTCCATGCCGCCTGCGATTACCACGTCGGCGCTGCCGGCGATCAGTTGGTCGTGCGCGAAGATCGCGGCTTGCATCGCCGAACCGCACATTTTCGACAGCGTGACGGCGCCAGTGGAGGTTGGCAGGCCTGCTTTCAACAGCGCTTGACGCGCAGGCGCCTGGCCTTGGCCCGCCATCAGGCAGTTACCGAAGTAGACGTGTTCTACCAGCTTGCCGTCGATGCCGGAGCGTTCAACGGCGGCCTGGATGGCCACTGCGCCCAGGTCGTGCGCGGACTTGGTGGAGAAGTCGCCCTGGAAGGCGCCCATAGGGGTGCGGGCTGCGCCCACGATGACGATAGGATCATTCATTTTCAAAGGTCTCCATGAAGGGTGGCGGCTTAGGTAACAAACCTTCCGCCGGAATAGTGGATAGCTCCTTGTGGAAGAAGCGGATTTGTTGCGGATACGGATAAACATCCTCCACCAGCCCCTGCTCGATGCGCTGCTTGCGCGCTTGCCAGTACTCGGGTGTGAGCAGGTCGGCGTGGTGCTTGAGGAAGTACTTGCGGATCTTCTGGTTCCCCAGCAGGAAGCTGCCAAACTGCTCGGGGAAGACATCGTGCTTGCCGATCGGGTACCACGGCTCCGACGCCATTTCTTCTTCCTCGTTGCGAGGCTCGGGTATCGCGCGGAACTGGCAGTCGGTGATGTATTCGATTTCGTCGTAGTCGTAGAACACCACGCGCTGATGGCGTGTGACGCCAAAGTTCTTGTACAGCATATCGCCGGGGAAGATGTTGGCGGCGACCAGCTCCTTGATGGCGTTGCCGTATTCGAGCAGGCCGTGTTCCAGCTGCGCGTCATCGTGTTCTTTTTCAGTCAGCCACATATTCAGCGGCACCATGCGGCGCTCGATGTACAAGTGTTTGATGATGATCTGGTCGCCCTCTTCTTCCACCAGCGACGGCGCGAACTGCTTGAGCTCCGCCAGCAGTTCATCCTTGAAGCGGTTGCGCGGGAAGGCGACGTTGGAGTATTCCAGCGTGTCGGCCATGCGGCCCACGCGGTCGTGGTGCTTCACCAGCAGGTACTTCTGCTTGACCAGCGCGCGTGTGGTTTCCTTCGGCGGCGGGTAGAAGTCCTTGATCACCTTGAACACGTAAGGGAAGGACGGCAGCGCGAATACCAGCATCACCAGGCCTTTGATGCCGGGCGCGATGTCGAACAAGTCCGACGAGTGTTTGAGATGCTGAAGATAGTCGCGATAGAACAGCGCCTTGCCCTGCTTCTGCAGGCCGAGGATGGTGTAGATCTCGCTGCGCGGTTTGCGCGGCATCAGCGTGCGCAGGAACTGCACGTAGGCCGACGGCACTTCCATGTCGACCATGAAGTAAGCGCGCGTGAACGAGAACAGCACCGCAATCTGTTCCGGGTCGCACAGCACCGTGTCGAGTATCAGCTCGCCGTGGCGGTTGTGCAGGATTGGCACCACGAACGGATACACGCGGTTGCCGTTGATGCTCTGGCCGACGATGTACGCGCCCTTGTTGCGGAAGAACAGGCTGGATAGCACGTGGATCTGGTGATTCGGCTCGATGCGGGCGTCGCCATATAGCGTGTTGAGGCGGGCCTCCACTTGTTCCACATCGCGCGTGAGGTTGGCGAACTTGGCGTCGAGCTGGAAGTTGGTGACGATGCGCTTGAGCGTGTAGTGCATGCCGTCCGTCGCCGGGTAGTAGACGCGGTAGGTCGGGCGCGGTTCGGCGGTTTCGATGTACTCGGTGGAGATCACCGGGCGCACGAAGATGAATTCGTTGTGGAAGTAGCGCCGGTGCAGGATCTTGCAGCACACGGAGTTGAAGAAGGTTTCGGCCAGCTCCGGCTGCTTATGATCGGACAGCATGCCGATGTAGTGCAGCTTGAGTTCGCGCCACACTTCATCGGTCAGGTCGGCGGGATCGTAGTCGTCTTCCAGCAGCTGCACGCATTCTTCCACGCGCTTGTCGTAGAAATCGATGCGCTCGCGCGCGGCCGTTTGCGCCGCCGTCCAGCTGCCGCGTTCAAAATGCTGCTGCGCCTGCTGGCTGGTCGCGCGGAACAGCCGGTAGTGCTTGTCGAAGCCATCGCGGATGGTGTGCGCGATGTCGAACGCAATCTGCGAACGCAGCAGCTTCGGGAAGGCGGCCTGGGTCATGACGGCATGGGCCGAGGCTTTATTTGGTCTCGGCGAACAGCTCGCGGCCGATCAGCATGCGGCGGATTTCGCTGGTGCCGGCACCGATTTCGTACAGCTTGGCGTCGCGCCACAGGCGGCCGACCGGGTATTCGTTGATGTAGCCGTTGCCGCCCAGGGTCTGGATTGCTTCGCCCGCCATCCAGGTCGCTTTCTCGGCGCTGTACAGGATGGCGCCGGCGGCGTCCTTGCGCAGGTTGCGCACTTGCTCCGGCGAGGTGGCGCGGTCGCAGGCCTGGCCAACGGCGTAGACGTAAGCCTTGCACGCCATCATGGTCGAGTACATATCGGCGATTTTGCCCTGCATCAGCTGGAACTCGCCGATAGCCTGGCCGAACTGCTTGCGGTCGTGGATGTACGGCACCACCACGTCCATGCACGCCTGCATGATGCCGAGCGGACCGCCGGACAGTACGGTGCGCTCAAAGTCCAGGCCCGACATCAGCACGTTCACGCCTTTGCCCAAACCGCCCAGCACGTTCTCGGCCGGCACTTCGCAATCTTCAAACACCAGCTCGCCGGTGTGCGAGCCGCGCATGCCCAGCTTGTCCAGCTTTTGCGCGATCGAGAAGCCTTTGAAACCTTTTTCGATCAGGAAGGCGGTCATGCCTTTCGGGCCGGCTTCCAGGTCGTTCTTGGCGTACACCACCAGCACATCGGCGTCCGGGCCGTTGGTGATCCACATCTTGGTGCCGTTCAGCACCCAGCGGTCGCCCTTGAAATCGGCGCGTAGCTTCATGCTGACCACGTCGGAACCGGCATTCGGCTCGGACATGGCCAATGCGCCGATGTACTCGCCCGAGATCAGCTTCGGCAGGTATTTTTTCTTCTGTTCTTCCGTACCGTTGCGCTTGATCTGGTTGACGCACAGATTCGAGTGGGCGCCATACGACAGGCCGACTGACGCCGACGCGCGCGAGATTTCCTCCATCGCCACGATGTGGGCCAGGTAGCCCATGTTGGCGCCGCCGTATTCTTCCGGCACGGTGACGCCCAGCACGCCCAGCTCACCCATCTTGCGCCACAGGTCCATCGGGAATTGGTCGCTGCGGTCGATTTCCGCCGCGCGTGGGGCGATTTCGGCGGCGGCGAACTGCTGCACGGCTTCGCGCAGGGCGGCGATGTCCTCGCCGTGGTCAAAGGTCAGGCCTGGGAGATGGAGCATGTCTTCCTCTATTCTTTATTGGTTTGAAGCGGCCATGATACGCCGATGTGACGTTAACGTAAACGTCAAGCAGCGGCGTGTGCGGCCATCAGGCGCTGGCACTCGTCTTCGTGGGCCTGGATCTCGGCCAGCGACATTTCAATGTCTTCGCGCTGTTGTTCCAGCGTTTCGCGGTGCTGGGCCAGCACCGCCAGGAAGCGGTGCATCTGGGCGGTCGAATCCTTCGGCGTTTCATACATGTCGACCAGGCTTTTGATCTCGGCCAACGACAGGCCGAGGCGCTTGCCGCGCAGGGTCAGCTTGAGGCGGGTGCGGTCGCGCCCGGTGTACACGCGGTTGCGGCCGCCGGCGCCTTCGCGGGATGGACTCAGCAAGCCCTGGTCTTCGTAAAAACGGATTGCGCGTGCCGTGATGTCGAATTCGCGCGCCAGTTCGGTGATGGTGTAGGTGGACATTTTTCTGATGGATTTCCGTTTACGTCAACGTCAAACCATTGTAGCGCACCGAACATAGAGTTGGTGCCTGCGGCGATGCAAAATGGTATCGTGCGACGTGAAACTCGGTGTACGCCGCATGATAGCTATCCCCTATGGGGCACCGAATAAAATTTGCCACCGATTTTGACTGACGTTTGCTGCAGCACAGGATAAAATGTTAACTATAAAATATTCCAACGTCACAATCGCGGCTAGCTTCGCAGAGACTGACTTTCATGACGCAACGTGAAATAGTTCAATTATGAATTCCTCTAATGAACGCGAAAGCTTTAGCCAGCGCCTGCAACAGGCTCTCAAGAACGCCCACTACTCGCCCGACAGCCCCACCCGGTTGGCGCGCGAATTCAATATCCGTTTCGACGGCCGGCCGATTACCGTCCATGCGGCCCGGAAATGGCTGGTAGGGGAGGCTATTCCGACCCAGGAGAAGCTGCGCATGATCGCCCAGTGGCTGGGCGTACCGGCCGAGTGGCTGCGTTTTGGCGGTCCGGAAGAAGGCGCGCCGAACGGCGAGAACGCCAATGGCCTGTCGCGTTTTGAATCAGCCGACGTCAAACTGATCGCGGATTTACAGCGTCTGGACGAGCATCACCGCCAGATCGCACGGGAATTTATCCGCATGCTGGTGCGGGTGAACTACCAAAAGTAGATATTTTTACGTAGTACTACGCAAAGATGTTAACCGTTCAGGCACAGGGACTTACCGTGCATTCGTGAAACTGGGTTCACATTTTGCCAAGTTTTGTTCGGACCAGGGCGCGCCACAAGCAGCGCCCTTTTTATTTTAACTATCTTTGCGAATTGTCATAGTTTCGCAGCGGATTTCAGGCACAATAGGACAGAACCTACTTCTTGGGGAGTCACGCTTTGAGCCGTTTGATGAAAAGCAATTACAGCAATGCCTCGCAGCTGAAAGATTTGATGACCGCCCCACCCATGAGCGCCGCCCAGCACGCCGAAGTGATGCGCAAGCGTATCGCCCAGCGTCGCATGGTAGAAGAAGCCCGTGAATTGAAGCGCGCCAGCAGTTCTTACTACGACAAGCGCTAAGCTGTTAGGCTGAGTCCGCAGCAGCCTTCAGGCCCGCCCAGCGCGGCGCCAGAGCATGTTCGATCCCAAATAAATCAATGACGCGGGCCACCGTGTGGTCGACCATTTCCGCAATCGTTTGGGGGTTGTGATAGAAGCTCGGCAGCGGCGGGAAGATGATGCCGCCCATTTCCGTGACCGCTGTCATATTGCGCAGGTGCGCGAGATTGAACGGCGTTTCCCGCACCATCAGCACCAGCCGGCGGCGCTCCTTGAGCACCACGTCGGCCGCGCGCGCGATCAGGTTGTCCGACAGGCCGTGTGCGACCGAGGCCAGCGTTTTCATCGAGCAAGGGGCGATAATCATGCCGTCGCTCTGGAATGAGCCGCTGGCAATCGAGGCGCCAACATCGCGCACCTTGTGCACCACGTGGGCATAGGATTCAACTTCGCGCCGCTGCAGGCCAGTTTCCTGGTGCAGGGTGAGGACCGCAGCGTCGGAGATCACTAAATGTGTCTCGACGAGCGGGATATTTTGCAACACTTGCAGCAGACGCACGCCATACACCGCGCCGGTGGCGCCGGTGATGGCAATGATAATCCGCTGTGGCCGATCAGGCATCCAGCAGGGCTTTCAGTTCGCCCGACTCGAACATCTCGTTCATGATGTCCGAACCACCGATGAATTCACCTTTGACGTACAGCTGGGGAATGGTTGGCCAGTTCGAGTAGTCCTTGATGCCTTGACGGACTTCCGGATCTTCCAGCACGTTCACGGTGGCAATGTTTTCAACGCCGCACGCTTTCAGGATCTGGATAGCACGGCCGGAGAAGCCGCATTGTGGGAACTGGGCGGTGCCCTTCATGAACAGCACCACTGGGGTGTTGGTCACGGTTTCTTTGATCCAGGTTTGTACGTCGCTCATAGCTGCCTCTAGGGTAATAAGATGTGGAATACCGGCATTTTATAAGAAAATGCCGGTGCTCGTTATTTTACCCCCGCAGCTTGGCGAAGGCTGCGGCCATACTGCCGCCGATGGCCGGCTCGCGGGTCTGCTGCCGCTGTTGCTCCTTCTGCTGCTGGCCCATGGCGCGGCGGTCGTTACGGTCACCGCGCTGCTGCGGCTGCGAACCGGCTTGCGGCGCGCTGTCGGTCAGGCGCATGGTCAGGGCGATGCGCTTGCGCTTTTCATCTACTTCCAGCACTTTCACTTTCACCACCTGGCCGGCTTTCACCACCGAGTGCGGATCTTTGACGAAGGTGTTGGACAGGGCCGAGATGTGGACCAGGCCATCCTGGTGCACACCGATGTCGACGAAGGCGCCGAAGGCGGCCACGTTGGTCACCACGCCTTCCAGGATCATGTCCGGACGCAGGTCCTTGATTTCTTCCACGCCCTCTTTGAAGGTGGCGGTGGTGAATTCAGGACGCGGGTCGCGGCCCGGCTTTTCCAGTTCCTTCAGGATGTCGGTGATGGTCGGCACGCCGAACTTGTCGTCGGCGTACTTGGCCGGCTGCAGGGTCTTGATCAGCGCGGTTTCACCGATGACGGCCTTGATATCCTTCTTGATGTCGCCCAGGATTTTTTCGACCAGCGGGTAGGATTCCGGGTGGACTGCCGAGGCATCCAGCGGATTTTCGCCGCCCATCACGCGCAGGAAGCCGGCGGCTTGTTCGAAAGTCTTGTCGCCCAGGCGCGGCACGGATTTCAGTCCGGCGCGCGAGGTGAACGCGCCCTTCAGGTCGCGGTAGGTGACGATGGCCTGCGCCACCGACGATGACAGGCCGGACACGCGCGCCAGCAGCGGCGCCGAAGCGGTGTTCACGTCAACGCCGACCGCATTCACGCAATCCTCAACTACAGCATCCAGTGTGCGCGCCAGCTGTGTCTGCGAGACGTCGTGCTGGTACTGGCCGACGCCGATGGATTTCGGATCAATCTTCACCAGCTCGGCCAGCGGATCCTGCAAACGGCGCGCAATCGACACCGCACCACGCAGTGATACGTCCATATCCGGCAGCTCTTTCGAGGCGAATTCGGAGGCCGAGTACACCGACGCGCCGGCCTCGGATACCACGATCTTGCTCATTTTCTGCTCAGGGAAGCGCTTGAGCAGGTCTTGCGCCAGCTTGTCGGTCTCGCGCGAGGCAGTGCCGTTGCCGATCGAAATCAGCGACACATTGTGCTTCATGACCAGCTTGCCCAAGGTGTGCAGCGAACCTTCCCAGTCGTTTTTCGGCTGGTGTGGATAAATCACTGCGGTATCCACAACCTTGCCGGTGGCATCCACCACCGCCACTTTGACGCCGGTGCGCAGGCCCGGGTCCAGGCCCATGGTGGCACGCTGGCCGGCCGGGGCTGCCAGCAACAAGGCTTTCAAATTGGTAGCGAATACATTGATGGCTTCCAGCTCGGATTTCTCGCGCAGCGCGCCCATCAGTTCGGTGTCCAGATGCATGAAGCTCTTCACGCGCCAGGTCCAGCGCGCGGTGTCGGATAGCCATTTATCAGCCGGGCGGCCAGCGCTCTTGATGCCGAAACGGGCGGCGATGCGGCTTTCGCACGGATTGTGCGGTGCGTCCCACTTTGGTTTTTCCGCTTCGGTGTCGAGGCGCAAGGCCACGTCCAGCACGCCTTCGCGGCGGCCACGCATCAGCGCCAGGGCACGGTGCGACGGCACGCTGGCCAGCGGCTCGGAATAATCGAAGTAATCGGCGAACTTTTCGCCTTCCTCTTGCTTACCTTCAATAACTTTGGACTCAACAATGCCATGCTCTTGCACATATTCACGCAGGGATTGCAGCAAGGTAGCGTCTTCAGCAAAGCGTTCCATCAGGATTTGGCGCGCGCCATCGAGCGCGGCCTTGGTGTCGGCCACGCCCGGATTGTTGCCGTCGGTGGTGGTGAAAGCTTCGCGCAGATAGTTGGCGGCTTCGGTTTCCGGGTTCAGTTCCGGATTGCCCAGCAGGCCGTCGGCCAGTGGCGCCAGGCCCGCTTCGATAGCGATCTGGGCCTTGGTGCGGCGTTTTTGCTTGTACGGCAGATATAAGTCTTCCAGACGGGTCTTGTCTTCTGCGTGCATGACAGCATCTAACAACTCTGGTGTCATCTTGTTTTGCTCGGTAATCGATGCCACGATACTGGCGCGGCGGTCTTCCAGCTCGCGCAGGTAGCGCAGGCGCTCTTCGAGCAGGCGCAGCTGGGTATCATCCAGGCCTCCGGTCGCCTCTTTACGATAGCGGGCGATGAAGGGCACGGTGGCACCTTCGTCCAACAGGGCGATGGCGGCGGCAACCTGGGCCGGTTTGGCGACCAGTTCGAGGGCAAGACGTTGTTCGATGGAAGGCAACATGATGGTGATTCCTAGACAGACAAGCCCGGAATAATACGACATTGGCCGCTCAAAAGGACGGCGAACGTGGCGAAGCCCACGCTGACGAACAGGTTTTAGAAGAATTACATGAACACGAACGCTTCAATGGCGGATAATATTGCCTGTTGCTGTTTTTGAACTATCTTTGACCAACAATGCGACCTATGGATCTTACCCGCGACGACGCCCCTGCCGCCCCTGCTGCTCCAGCACCGGCTCCAACACGCCCAGCGCCGCCTGCGAATCAATTGTCGTACGCCGTAGCCACCTGGCTGCAGCGTGTGGATGCAGCCGCGCACCCCAAAGCCAAGTTGACTCCGCCGCCGGTCGAAAATGACCCCAAGCAAACCCAATACAAACTGATTTATGTGATGGCGCCCACCAGCGGCGGCCGTCACGTGGCCTTATGCCTGTACAAAGCCCGCCTCCGTCCGAACGGCGATGTGGCGGCGGCCAGTCCGGTCAGCGAGGTATTTTCGCTGCTGTCGACGCCACCGACTTTCATGACGCAAGCCGACGAAGACCTGATCCGCTTCTTCGTCGCTATGCGCAGTGGCCAGAATTCCCAGACCGGCTCGGCCACCGAACCGCGTGGCAAGATCGGCGCGGCGCTGCTGAATATGCTGGCCGAGCAGGACAAATTGTTGTGGGCAAACTCCTGGGCCGACGTCGGCAACGGGCTGGTCTATCCGCTGAAAGGCGGCGTACTGCGCGAAGCCAACCTGGCATGGCGCGAAGAGGGCAAGGGCTTGCGTCTGGGCTGGCAGGTCGCACCGCCGCCAGGCGCCAAGCACATCGGCGCTGACCAGGTCGATTACATGTTGCCGACCGATCCGCCGTGGTACATCGATAACCTGTCGTGCGGCGTGCTGCAATTGAATCAGGGCGGCACGCAAATCCCGTTGGCGGACCTGCAAGCACTGGTAGCGCAAGCGCCGCTGCTGACCAACAACGACAAGATGCGCGTCTCGCAGCTGTTGCTGGCGCATGGCCTGCAAGGCCTGATGCCGCTGCCGCAACCGCTGCCGCAGCGCATCCGCGACGACGTCAAGCCGCGCCCGGTGCTGACGCTGGATGCTGCCATGCTGGCCGACGGCTCCCTGCAACGCTGGAACGATTTTGCCGTGCTGTCCTTCGATTACGACGGCGAGCGCGTGTCGTTCGACCCGTCGCAGCGCGTGGTGCGTCAGAAGGGTGACGTTACCGAGATCATCCAGCGCGACATCGGCGCTGAAGACGACGCATTGGCCACACTAACCGAGCGCCACTTCCTGGCGCCGAGCACGCTGCCGCTGAGCGCCGTCAAAGGCGGCTTGCTGTTGCCGACCCAGGCTGAATGGCTGCGCTTTGCGCGCGACGGCATCAGTGCACTGAAAGACGCCGGTTGGAAGATCGAAAAAACCGTCAAGTACCGTTTCGACACGCAGGAAGTTGGCGACTGGTACGCGGAAGTGGAAGAAGACGAGGCCGATGGCGGCCGCGCCTGGTTCAACCTGGAACTGGGCATCATGGTCAATCAGGAGCGGGTACCGCTGCTGCCGGTGCTGGTGCAGCTGATCCGTAACGCGCCGAATGATTTCAATCCAAAAGTCATCGCCAACCACGGCGAGGAAGACCAGATGCTGGCCAATCTGGCCGACGGCACCCGCGTCGCCCTCCCATGGGGCCGCGTGCGCCCTATCTTGAACACCTTGGGCGAGTTGTATTTCAGCGACAAGATCAAGACCTCGCTGCGCATGGCCACGCTGGACGCGGCGCGCCTCGACGAGCTGGCCCGCAATGTGGAAATGCGCTGGACCGGCGGCGAAGAGCTGCGCGACATGGGCGCGCGCCTGAACCAGTTCGGCGCGGTGAAACGCGTCGCTACGCCGGCCGGCTTGCAAGCCACGCTGCGTGACTACCAGACCGATGGCCTGTCGTGGATGCAGTTCCTGCGTGAGTACGGCTTCGCCGGCATTCTCGCCGACGACATGGGACTCGGTAAAACCGTGCAAACACTGGCCCATATTCTCGTAGAAAAAGAAGCCGGCCGCCTGACCGCGCCAGCACTGGTGATTGCGCCAACTAGCCTGATGGGCAACTGGCAGGAAGAAGCCGCGCGCTTCGCCCCTGGCCTGAAAGTGCTGCTGTTGCAAGGCAAGGACCGCATAGGCCAGTTCGACCAGATCGACGAAGCCGACCTGGTGCTGACCACCTACGCCCTGCTGCCGCGCGACGAGGAAAAACTGCGCGAGCACGATTTCCACCTCGTGATTCTCGACGAATCGCACTACATCAAGAACACCCGCTCCAAGGCGGCTCAGAGCGCCGGCCTGCTGCGCGCGCGCCATCGCCTGTGCCTGTCCGGCACGCCGCTGGAAAACCACTTGGGCGAGCTGTGGTCGCAATTCCACTTCCTGTTGCCGGGCTTGCTTGGCGACGAGAAGGGCTTCAACACCGTGTTCCGTCATCCGATCGAACGCGCGGATGATCCACTGCGTCGCGCATTGCTGAACCGTCGCATCAAGCCTTTCCTGCTGCGCCGGACCAAGGACAATGTGGCGAAAGAGCTGCCGCCGAAAACCGAGATGGTGCGCAAGGTCGAACTGACCGGCGCCCAGCGCGACCTGTACGAAACCGTGCGTCTCGCCATGGACCAGAAAGTGCGCGAGGAAATCGACCGCAAGGGCGTGGCGCGCAGTCAGATCGTCATCCTGGAAGCGCTGCTCAAGCTGCGCCAGGTGTGCTGCGATCCGCGCTTGGTCAAGTCGACCACCAAGAAACAGCAAGCGGCTGGTTCGGCCAAGCTGACTGACCTGATGCAGATGGTGGAAGACCTGCTGGAAGAGAAGCGCAAAATCCTGGTGTTCTCGCAGTTCACCAGCATGCTGGAGTTGATCGAGGAAGAACTGGAGGCGCGCGACATCCCGTATGCGCTGCTGACCGGCGACACCAAGGACCGCAGCGCACAGGTGGCGGCCTTCCAGCAAGGCGCAGTGCCTATCTTCCTGATATCGCTGAAAGCCGGCGGCGTCGGCCTCAACCTGACGGCAGCTGACACGGTGATTCACTATGATCCATGGTGGAATCCGGCAGCGGAAAACCAGGCCACCGACCGGGCCTGGCGTATCGGGCAGGACAAACCGGTATTTGTGTATAAACTCATCGCTAAGGGCACGCTGGAAGAAAAGATCCAAGTCTTGCAGCAGAAAAAGTCCGATCTGGCGCAGTCCATCCTGGCGGAAGGCGAGTCGCAGAAAATGGCGCTCACGCAAGAGGACCTGCAACAAATCTTCGCACCTTTGGTGGAGTAATCAATGAGTGTATCGATAGCGGAACTCCAGGCAGCACTACAGCAATCCCAAGCCAACGAAGCCCGCTACCGGCTGCTGCTCGAACACAGCAGCGAAATCAGCTGGATGGCCGATTGCGCCACGCTTTCGCTGACTTGGTTGAGTCCAGCGGCCGAACGTCAGTTCGGCTACACGCTGGAAACGGCGCAGACGCTGGCTTCCAGCCTGCTCAAGGATTTGCAGGCGCGGCTCACGCGCTACGCCGAGGGCGATCTCAGCCGTCGTCGCTTGCTGCGTGAAACCGAGCTGGCCCATCGCGACGGCCACGCTGTGCCGGTGGAAATTGAATCAACATTGATCCTCGACGCGGCCGGCGTGCCGGCCACCGTGATCGGCGTGGTGCGCGATCTCAGCTCGCGCCGTGAGCTGGCGCAGCAGCAGAAAAAGTTCGCTTCCATGCTGTCGCACGAATTCCGTACGCCCTTGTCGACCATCGACGGCGCCGTGCAGCGGCTGGAAATGACCGGCGCCCACCATGACGAAGGCACGCGCAAGCGCTACCGCAAGATCCAGACCGCCGTCGACCGCATGCTGGCCATGCTGGACGAATACCTGTCGCCGGAGCGCATGGCCAGTATCGGCCGCGAGCGTCAGCCCAATGAAGTCAACCCATCCGTGCTGCTGCAAAGCGCGGCTGAACAGGCCCAGCGCCGCCGCAAGCAAATTACGGTGCAGACCACCGGCTTGCCGCAATGGATGCGCTGCGACCCGTCCGGCATGCGTTTGTGCCTCGACATCTTGCTGGACAATGCAATAAAGTACACAGGCGAGAATATTCCGATAGAATTGGTAGGAAGAATTGCCACGGAAGGTGGCGTCGAATTCCTGGTGCGCGATCACGGCGCCGGCATTCCGGAAGCGGAATTGCCGCATGTATTCGATAAAGCCTACCGTGGCAGCAACGCCGCAAGCGTGGCTGGATCCGGGCTCGGCCTGTACATGGCACGCTCGATCGCGGATGTCCACGGCGGCACAGTGAGCGCACGGAATGTTTCTGAAAGCGGCACGGAATTTCGGATTTGGTTGCCCGTGGCGGCCAATGCCGGGAAAAACCTTGCGCGAGAGGAAGGCAGCAGTGATAATTCCTTGGACGCAAGCTCATAGCAGGAGTGGCCTGAGCACGCTTGCGCACTAACCGATCGAATGGCGCATCAATGACGCAAATACTCATCGTGGAAGACAATCTCGACTACGCCGAAGAAATGGCGGAGTTCCTGACTGAACTTGAACACGAAGTACACATCACCAATAACGCCAGCGATATGTGGTCTGCACTCAGCCAGGGCAATGTTGGCGTGGTCGTGCTGGACCTTGGACTGCCGGACGAAGATGGCTTCAACGTCATCCCGCGCATGCGCCAGCTGTATCCACAAATCGGCCTGCTGGTGCTGACCGGCCGCGTGGCGTTCGACAACCGCATCCTCGGCTTGCGCCTCGGCGCCGACCATTACCTGACCAAGCCTATCAAATTCCCGGAATTGGCGGCGCACATTGAGGCGCTGGATCGCCGCGTTGGTCCGCAGGAAACGATACCGGCGCCGAGCAAGTGGACGCTCAAGGTCAGCGCCCGCCAGTTGGAGCTGCAGGGCATGGCGATTACCCTGACCGAGAAAGAGTGCAACTTCCTGCACTTGCTGACGATCAACACTCGTCCAGTACCGCGCCAGGTGATTGTGGCCGGCATCGGCGGCGATGATCCGGACGCCGGCCGCCGCGTCGACATGCTGGTCTACCGCCTGCGCAAGAAGGCTCGTACCGGCCTGGGCCAGGATCTGCCGCTGCGCAGCGCCTACGGCGAGGGCTACAGCCTGTCCGCCAGCTTCAATTTATCGTAGTGTCGTTCCCGCGCAGGCGGGAACCTATGCTGAGTATGGATTCCCGCTTCCGCGGGAATGACGGTATATAGGGACAGAGCCAGCGCGATTTTCTGTCTTGCGAATTTAATCGGGGACAGAGTCAAGCAACAAGGGTAGAATCGGGCTTCCGATCTACCCTTTTTTGTTATTTGTATGGCACGCCTGCCCCGCTTAATCGTTCCCCACCAGCCGCACCACGTCATTCAGACCGGCGCCAACAACCAGGACGTCTTCCTCGACGCCGAAGATTATCAGACCTTTCTCGGCTGGCTGCGCACCGCCGCCAAAACCTACAAAGTGGCGGTCCACTGCTACGTTTTGATGCCAAATCACCTGCATTTACTGGTTACGCCGACCGACGACACTGGTCTCGGTCAGATGATGCAGTGGGTCGGCCGCTATTACGTGCCCTATTTCAACCAAAAGTATTCCCGCAGTGGAACTTTGTGGAACGGACGCTACAAAACCTCGCTGATCGATGCCGATGCGTACTTTATGTTGTGCAGCCGTTACATTGAATTCAACCCGGTACGCAACGGCATGGTGGCGCGCGCCGAGGACTACCCGTGGTCCAGCTATTGTCACCACGCCGGCATCCGCCCGGACGGGTTGGTGACTGACCACGCCAAGGTTTGGGAGCTGGGTAACACGCCATTCCAGCGTGAAGCGGCCTATAGCGCGCTTTCCCAGCCGACGTTGAGCGCCGAGGAAATCACTTTAATCGGCAAATCCCTACTCAAAGGCTGGCCGCTGGGCTCGCAACAGTTCCAGACCGCCCTGCAGAACAAGGTAAAACGCCAGGTTTTACCGGCAAAACGCGGCCGGCCATTCAAAATAAAGTTATAACCCGGGGTCAGGTCCTCCATTTCTACACGAGCTCGGCCATTACGGCAGTTATGGCCGAGCTCGTGTAGAAATGGAGGACCTGACCCCGGATTTACTCTGTCCCCAATTAAAAAAATAAGCTTCTGAGGAAAATTTAATTCGACTCCGACCCTAATTGTTCTTGTTGAGGTTTACGCTGCATTGCACTAATCTTGGCCTTCGAGCCAATTAGTCCGGAGTTTAGCCATGAAAGCCCAAGGTCTTTACGATCCTTCCAATGAACACGATGCCTGCGGCGTCGGTTTCGTCGCCCACATCAAGGGCAACAAGAGTCACTCGATTGTGGAACAGGGTCTGCTGATCTTGAAGAACCTCGATCACCGGGGTGCGGTAGGTGCCGACCCGTTGATGGGTGATGGCGCTGGTATCCTGATCCAGATCCCGGACCAGTACTACCGTGACGAAATGGCCAAGCAAGGCGTGGAACTGCCGCCGCCAGGCGAATACGGCGTCGGCATGGTGTTCCTGCCGAAAGAAAACGCATCGCGCATCGCCTGCGAACAGGAAATCGAGCGCGCCGTGCGCGCCGAAGGCCAGATCGTGCTGGGCTGGCGCAATGTGCCGGTCGACCTCGACATGCCGATGTCGCCGACCGTGCGCGCCAAAGAACCAGTCATCCGCCAGATCTTCATCGGCCGTGGCGCCGACATCATGGTGACCGACGCGCTGGAACGTAAGCTGTACGTGATCCGCAAATCGTCGGGCCACGCCATCCAGGCGCTGAAACTGATCCACGGCAAAGAATTCTTCGTGGCCTCGCTGTCGGCCCGTACCATCGTCTACAAAGGCCTGCTGCTGGCGGACCAGGTTGGCGTGTACTACAAAGACCTGCAAGACGCGCGCTGCGTGTCGGCGCTGGCGCTGGTGCACCAACGCTTCTCGACCAACACCTTCCCGGAATGGCCGCTGGCCCACCCGTACCGCCTGCTGGCGCACAACGGCGAGATCAACACCGTGCGCGGCAACTTCAACTGGATGCGCGCCCGCGAAGGCGTGATGAAATCGGCCGTGCTGGGCGAAGACCTGCAAAAGCTGTTCCCGCTGATCTACGAAGGCCAGTCGGACACCGCCTGCTTCGACAACGCGCTGGAACTGCTGCTGATGGCAGGCTACCCAATCGCCCAGGCGATGATGATGATGGTGCCGGAAGCCTGGGAAAACCACGGCACGATGGACGACAACCGCCGCGCCTTCTACGAGTACCACGCAGCCATGATGGAACCGTGGGACGGCCCTGCCGCCCTGGCCTTCACCGACGGCCGCTACATCGGCGGTACGCTGGACAGGAACGGTTTGCGGCCTGCGCGTTATATCGTCACCGACGACGACCTGGTGGTGATGGCGTCGGAATCTGGCGTGCTGCCGATTCCGGAATCGAAAATCATCCAGAAATGGCGTCTGCAGCCAGGCAAGATGTTCCTGATCGATCTGGAAGCCGGCCGCATCATCGACGACAAAGAGCTGAAAGACACCTACGCCAACGCCAAGCCATACAAGGCATGGATTAACGCGGTGCGCATCAAGCTGAACGAAATCAAGCTGAGCGAAAGCCAGCTGGCGCACAACCGTGCCAAGGACAAGCCTGCCGCCGGCGAAAAAGCCGTGCCATCGCTGCTGGACCGTCAGCAAGCTTTCGGCTACACCCAGGAAGACCTGAAATTCTTGATGGCGCCGATGGCTGCCTCGGGCGAAGAAGCTACCGGCTCGATGGGTAACGACTCGCCGCTGGCCGTCATGTCCAACAAGCTGAAGCCGCTGTACAGCTACTTCAAGCAGTTGTTCGCGCAGGTGACCAACCCGCCGATCGACCCGATCCGCGAAGCGATGGTGATGTCGCTGGTATCGTTCATCGGTCCTAAGCCTAACCTGCTGGACACCAACAACGTCAACCCGCCAATGCGTCTCGAAGTGTCGCAGCCTATCCTGGGCTTCGACGACATGGAGCGTCTGCGCAATATCAGCCAGCACACCGGCGGCAAGTTCAAATCGTACGAGCTGGGCATCTGCTACCCGCTGGCCTGGGGCAAGGAAGGCGTTGAAGCCTGCCTGGCGTCGCTGTGCGCGGAAGCCGTGGACGCGGTTAAATCCGGCCACAACATCCTGATCGTGTCGGACCGTTCGATCGGCCCGGACCGCGTGGCGATCCCAGCCCTGCTGGCGACCTCGACCATCCACCAGCACCTGGTCAGCAAAGGCCTGCGCGCCTCGACCGGCCTGGTGGTGGAAACCGGCTCGGCCCGCGAAACCCACCACTTCGCGCTGCTGGCAGGTTACGGCGCGGAAGGCATCCACCCGTACCTGGCAATGGAAACCCTGGTGGAAATGGCCGCCGGCATGCCGGGCGACCTGTCGGCTGAAAAAGCTATCTACAACTTCACCAAGGCCATCGGCAAGGGCCTGATGAAGGTGATGTCGAAGATGGGTATCTCGACTTATATGTCCTACTGCGGCGCGCAGATCTTTGAAGCTATCGGCCTGAACAAGTCGCTGGTGGACAAATACTTCAAGGGCACTGCCTCCAACGTGGAAGGCATCGGTGTGTTTGAAGTGGCGGAAGAAGCGCTGCGCCTGCACAACCTGGCCTTCGGCAACGACCCAGTGCTGGCCAACCATCTGGACGCCGGCGGCGAATACGCCTTCCGTGTGCGCGGTGAAGACCACCTGTGGACTCCGGATGCGATCGCCAAGCTGCAACACTCGACCCGCTCGAACAACTTCTCGAGCTATAAAGAGTACGCACAAATCATCAACGACCAGAGCAAGCGTCACCTGACCTTGCGCGGCCTGTTCGAGTTCAAGATTGATCCGACCAAGGCGATTCCGCTGGATGAAGTTGAGCCAGCCAAGGAAATCGTCAAGCGTTTCGCTACCGGCGCCATGTCGATGGGCTCGATCTCGACCGAAGCCCACGCTACGCTGGCAGTGGCGATGAACCGCATCGGCGGCAAATCGAACACCGGCGAAGGCGGCGAAGATCCATCGCGCTACACCATGGAACTGAAAGGAATCAAGATCAAGCAGGGCGAGACTATGGCTTCGGTCATGGGTAAAGAGCAGATGGTGGTCGATATTCCTCTGCAGGAAGGCGACTCGCTGCGTTCGCGCATCAAGCAGGTGGCGTCCGGCCGTTTCGGCGTGACCGCTGCTTATCTGAACTCGGCCGACCAGATCCAGATCAAGATGGCCCAAGGTGCCAAACCGGGCGAAGGCGGCCAGCTGCCAGGCCACAAAGTGTCGGAATACATCGCCACCCTGCGCTTCTCGGTGCCGGGCGTGGGCCTGATTTCGCCGCCACCGCACCACGATATTTACTCGATTGAAGATCTGGCGCAGCTGATCCACGACCTGAAGAACGCCAATCCGCGTGCTTCGATCTCGGTCAAGCTGGTGTCGGAAGTTGGTATCGGTACCGTGGCTGCTGGTGTGACCAAGGCAAAAGCCGATCACGTGGTGGTGGCAGGCCATGACGGCGGCACCGGCGCATCGCCGTTGTCCTCGGTCAAGCACGCCGGCACCCCTTGGGAGCTGGGCCTGGCTGAAACCCAACAGACGCTGGTGCTGAACGGCCTGCGTAGCCGTATCCGCGTCCAGGCCGATGGCCAGATGCGTACCGGTCGCGACGTGGTGATCGCCGCCCTGCTGGGCGCTGATGAAATCGGCTTCGCTACCGCGCCGCTGGTGGTGGAAGGCTGCATCATGATGCGTAAATGCCACCTGAACACCTGCCCGGTCGGCGTTGCGACTCAGGATCCGGTGCTGCGCGCTAAGTTCTCGGGCAAGCCCGAGTACGTTGTGAACTACTTCTTCTTCGTCGCTGAAGAAGCGCGTCAGCTGATGGCGCAACTGGGCATCCGCACCTATGACGAGCTGATCGGCCGTGTTGACCTGCTGGACAAATCCAAGGCGATCTCGCACTGGAAAGCCAAGGGTCTGGACTTCAGCAACATCTTCTACCAGCCGGAAGTACCGAACGGCGATTCCGTCTACCACACCATGGAACAGGATCACGGCCTCGACAAGGCACTGGACCACAAGCTGATTGCGCAAGCCAAAGCGGCGCTGGAAAAAGGCGAGCGCGTGTCCTTCATCTCGCCGGTGAAGAACTTGAACCGCACCGTGGGCACCATGCTGTCGGGCGAAGTGGCCAAGCGCTACGGTCACGCCGGCCTGCCGGACGACACCATCCATATCCAGCTGCAAGGCACGGCCGGCCAGTCGGCTTGCGCCTTCCTGGCACATGGCATCACCATCGACTTGGTTGGCGAGGGTAACGACTATGTCGGCAAGGGCTTGTCGGGCGGCCGCATCATCGTGCGTCCGAATACCGAGTTCCGCGGCTGGGCAGTGAACAACATCATCATCGGTAACACGGTGCTGTACGGCGCGATTTCCGGTGAAGCCTTCTTCAACGGCGTGGCCGGCGAGCGTTTCGCAGTGCGTAACTCGGGCGCCACCACCATCGTTGAAGGCACCGGCGACCACGGTTGCGAATACATGACCGGCGGCACGGTCGTCGTGCTGGGCAACACCGGCCGTAACTTCGCGGCGGGTATGTCGGGCGGTATCGCCTACGTGTACGATCCGGACGGCGATTTCGAATCGCGCTGCAACACTTCGATGGTGTCGCTGGAGCCGGTGCTGACCACCAAAGAGCAGGAAGCGCAGAGCGCAACCTGGCATATCCAACACAAGGATATCGGCCGCGAGTCGGACGAAGTGATCCTGAAGCGTTTGATTGAGCGTCATTTCAAGCACACCGGCAGCACCCGTGCCCGCCTGTTGCTCGATAACTGGGCCGAGAGCCGTGGCAAGTTCGTCAAAGTATTCCCTAGCGAATACAAACGCGCACTGGCCGAAATGGCCGAAGACGTGGCGAACGAAGCCGCTTCCGTACAGCCTATCGCTGCTTGATCGAACAGAATATATTAAGGAACTATCGTGGGTAAAATCACCGGCTTCATGGAATTCCAGCGTCAGGAAGAAGGCTATCTGCCGCCAGCGACGCGCCTGAAAAACTACGCGGAATTCGTCATTCCGCTGACGAACGAGCAAGCCAAGGTACAGGGCGCACGCTGCATGGATTGCGGCATCCCGTTCTGCAACAACGGCTGCCCGGTCAACAACATCATCCCGGACTGGAACGATCTGGTTTATCGCGGCAACTACCGCGAGGCGCTGGACACCCTGCACTCGACCAACAATTTCCCGGAATTCACCGGCCGCATCTGCCCGGCGCCGTGCGAGGCTGCCTGTACTTTGGGCATCCACGAACTGCCAGTCGGCATCAAGTCGATCGAGCACAAGATCATCGACGAAGGCTGGGAGCACGGCTGGGTGGTGCCGCAACCTGCGGCCAAACAGAGTGGCAAGAAAGTTGCCGTGGTTGGTTCCGGTCCAGCCGGCCTGGCCGCAGCCCAGCAGCTGGCGCGCGCTGGCCACGCTGTGACCGTGTTTGAAAAATCCGACCGCGTCGGCGGCCTGCTGCGCTACGGTATTCCAGACTTCAAGATGGAAAAGTCGCACATCGACCGCCGCGTCAAGCAGATGGAAGCTGAAGGCGTGACCTTCCGCACCAGCGTGTTGATCGGCAAGGACTTCCCGGCCAACGTCAACAACTGGGCCAAGGAAACCATCTTCCCTGAAGACCTGCAGAAGGAATTCGACGCCGTCGTACTGGCTGGCGGTGCAGAAGCGCCGCGCGACCTGCTGGTGCCAGGCCGCGAGCTGAAAGGCGTGCATTTCGCCATGGACTTCCTGCCGCAGCAAAACAAGGTCAACGCCGGCGACAAGCTGAAAGACCAGATCAAAGCCACCGGCAAGCACGTGGTGGTGATCGGCGGCGGCGATACCGGCTCCGACTGCGTGGGCACCTCCAATCGCCACGGCGCCGCCTCGGTAACCCAGTTTGAACTGATGCCTATTCCGCCGGAGCAAGAGAACAAGCCGCTGGTCTGGCCATACTGGCCGACCAAGCTGCGCACCTCGTCCTCGCACGACGAAGGCTGCAGCCGTGACTGGGCGGTCGCCACCAAGCGCCTGGAAGGCAAGGGCGGCAAAGTTGAAAAACTGATCGCCTGCCGCGTCGAATGGAAAGACGGCAAGATGAGCGAAGTGCCGAACTCGGAATTCGAAATGAAAGCCGACCTGGTATTCCTGGCCATGGGCTTTGTGTCGCCAGTCGCCAACATCCTGGACGCATTCGCAGTAGATAAAGATGCACGCGGCAATGCCAAAGCCACCACGGATGGCGAAGGCTGCTACAAAACTTCCGCAGCCAAGGTGTTTGCTGCCGGCGACATGCGCCGCGGCCAATCCCTGGTGGTGTGGGCGATCCGCGAAGGCCGCCAGTGCGCGCGCGCGGTCGATGAGTTCCTGATGGGCAGTTCCGAGTTGCCGCGTTAAGCTCAACACACGGTAACCAGGCTCGGCCTGGCTCCCTGCCGGGTACGGATGGGCGATCCCCAGCCGTACCCGGTTTTTTTTTGAAAGTACCGTTTGCTGCACTGCATGAATGTAACAATTAGTGCTTGGTGTAAATTACTGACTTTGGGTTCAGTAGTGTTGTATTATCTGCTACTCAACGCCTCTCCCGGGGGCGTCTCCTGCAGAGATTGACCTTTCTGCACTACAATACGGCATTCCAAAAAATGAGTTCAGTCGTGGCTAATCTAGTCGAAATCCGTGATTTACACTTCACCTATGGCAAGCGCGCGATCCTGTCGGGCTTGAACATGGACTTCCCGCGCGGGAAGGTGATTGCGATCATGGGTGGCTCCGGTAGCGGCAAGACCACCGTGCTGCGCCTGATCGGCGGCCAGCTGCGTCCGCAGAAAGGCCATGTCAAGGTCCAGGGCCAGGTGGTGCACAAGCTGAATACCGCCGGCTTGTATCTGTTGCGTCGCAAAATGGGCATGCTGTTCCAGCATGGCGCCCTGTTCACCGACCTCAGCGTATTTGAAAATGTCGCCTTCCCGCTGCGTGAGCACACCGATTTGCCGGAAGAGCTGATCCGTAACCTGGTGCTGATGAAGCTGCAAGCCGTGGGCCTGCGCAATGCCGCCAAGCTGAAACCGGGCGAGATCTCGGGCGGCATGGCGCGCCGCGTGGCGCTGGCACGCTCGATCGCGCTGGACCCCGAACTGATTATGTATGACGAGCCGTTCGCCGGCCTGGACCCGATCTCGATGGGCGTGACCGCCAACCTGATCCGTAACCTGAATACGGCGCTGGGCTCGACCACGGTATTGGTGTCGCACGACGTCAAGGAGAGCTTCGCCATCGCCGACTATGTTTATTTCCTGTCGCAAGGCAAGATTGTTGCGAGCGGCACGCCGGCTGAGATGCTGGTGTCGACCGACCCGTATGTGAAGCAGTTCGTCAACGCGGAAGCGGACGGCCCGGTGCCGTTCCACTATCCAGGCAAGTCCCTGGCCGAGGATCTGGGCCTGGGAGTGCAAGTATGAGTCTGAAGAATTGGTTGTCCAAGCTGGGCGCGCCCCTGCGCGATTATGTTGAAAGCATCGGTTTCGGCGCCCGTACTTTTGGCTCCATGCTGGGCCTGTCGCCGGGCTTGCTGAAGCGCCCGCGCCTGGTAATTGAGCAGCTGCATTTCATCGGCAATTACTCGATGCTGATCATCACCCTTTCCGGCCTGTTCGTCGGCATGGTGCTGGGCCTGCAGGGTTATTACACGCTGAATAAGTACGGCGCCGAGCAGTCGCTGGGCTTGCTGGTGGCGCTGGGCCTGACCCGCGAACTGGGCCCGGTGATCACCGCGCTGCTGTTTGCCGGCCGCGCCGGTACCTCGCTGACCGCCGAAATCGGCCTGATGAAGGCTGGCGAGCAGCTGTCCGCCATGGAAATGATGGCCGTGAATCCGATCCAGCGTGTGCTGGCGCCGCGTTTCTGGGCCGGCGCCCTGTCGGTGCCGCTGCTGGCGTCTGTCTTCAGCGCGGTTGGCGTGCTGGGTGGCTGGCTGGTTGGCGTACAGCTGATCGGCGTCGATGACGGTGCGTTCTGGTCGCAGATGCAGGGCGGCGTCGACATCTACAAAGATATTTTCAACGGCTTTGCCAAGAGCGTGGTGTTCGGTATTGCGATCACTTTCATCGCCCTGTACCAGGGCTACGAAGCGCAGCCGACCCCGGAAGACGTGGCGCGCGCCACCACCCGCACGGTCGTGATCTCGTCGCTGATGATCTGGTGGCTGGACTTCATGATGACGGCGCTGATGTTCAGCAAATAAAAGATAAAGAAACTGAGGAATAATTATGCAACGTAAATCTCTGGATGTCTGGGTTGGTCTGTTCATCGTTGTCGGCGTAGTATCCCTGATGTTCCTGGCGCTCAAGGCCGGCAATATGGGCTCGCTGTCCTTCGGCAAGTCCTACGCGATCACCGCCAAGTTCGACAATATCGGCAGCCTGCGCCCGCAAGCGGCGGTCAAGGCCTCCGGTGTGGTGGTCGGCCGTGTGGGAGAGATCAAGTTTGATGACAAGAGCTATCAGGCACTGGTAACCTTGAACATGGAAGAAGGTTACAAATTCCCTAAAGACAGTTCGGCCAAAATCCTGACCGCTGGCTTGCTGGGCGAACAATACGTCGGCATCGAAGCCGGCGGCGACACTAATAATCTGGCGGCCGGCGACAAGATCGCCCGTACGCAATCGGCAGCCGTGCTGGAAGACCTGATCAACCAGTTCATCTACAGCAAGGCCGCAGACGGAAAGGACGAAAAATGATGGGTTCCACCAAATTGCGCCAAACCGCGCTGGCGCTGGGCGTCACCGCCCTGCTGGCCGGCTGTGCCGGTCCTAACCCGCGCGACCCGTACGAAGGCTTCAACCGCGCCATGTTTGATTTCAACGACACGGTCGATACCTACGCGCTGAAACCGGTGGCCACGGCGTATAAAAACGTCACCCCAGGCTTTGTGCAAACGGGTGTCGGCAACTTCTTCGGCAATCTGGGCGACGCTTGGAGCGCCATTAACAACTTGCTGCAAGGCAAGGGTGAAGATGGCATGTCGGACGTCGCCCGCTTTGCGCTGAACACCACGTTCGGTATCGCCGGCCTGTTCGACATCGCTTCCGAAGCCGGCCTGCAAAAGCACAAGGAAGATTTCGGCCAGACCCTGGGCGTATGGGGCGTGCCATCCGGTCCCTACGTGATGCTGCCGCTGCTGGGCCCGTCGACCCTGCGCGACACCGCCGCCCTGCCGGTCGACATCACCGGCGACATCTGGCGCTACAAAGAACCGATTTACATCCGCAACACCGGTACTGCCCTGCGTGTGGTCGACCAACGCGCCAGCCTGCTGGATGCCTCCACGCTGCTGGAAGATGCTGCGCTGGATCGCTATGAATTCATCCGCGACGGCTTCCTGCAGCGCCGCGAAAGCCAGATTCATCCGGACACCGACGATATGCCGCGCAAGCGTAAAAAAGATGACGATTCGGAAAGTTCCGCACCCGTGTCATCCGAATCGGCCCCAAAAGAGTTAAACTCCGGCACACCGGCTGCAAAACCAGACAGCCAGTGAGACCCGAAGAACCACTCATAAGGCATACAAAAGATGAACTTCATTAAAAAATTTATCGCTTTAGCAACTGTCGCCGTAGCGGTTAGCGCTCACGCCGCCGTGCCTGCCAACGAGGCGCCGGACGCGCTGGTGAAACGCATCAGCCAGGACGTGATCGATACCGCCAAGACCGACAAGGCGATCCAGGCCGGCGACACCAAGAAGGTGATCGATCTGGTGGAAAGCAAGATCCTGCCATACGTGGATTTCCAGCGCATGACCGCGCTGGCCGCCGGCCGCTTCTGGCGCGATGCTACTCCGGAGCAGCAAAAAGCTCTGACCGAACAGTTCCGTTCGCTGCTGGTGTTCACCTACTCGGGCGCGCTGTCGCAGATCAAGAACGAAACCGTGGAATTCAAGCCGCTGCGCGCTGATCCAACCGACACCGAAGTGGAAGTGCGTTCGCAGGTCAACATGAGCCGCGGCGAACCGATCCCGCTGAACTACCGCGTTGCCAAGGGCCCACAAGGCTGGAAGATTTACGACATCAACGTGCTGGGTGCCTGGCTGGTGGAAACCTACAAAGGCACTTTCGCGTCGGAAATCTCGAAAGGCGGCATGGACGGCCTGATCAAGGCGCTGACCGAGAAAAACAAAAAACTCGCCAGCAAGCCACTGAAAACCAACGCACCGAAGTAATACACGCCATGAACGCCGTTACTGAACCCATCGACAACCTGCAGTCGCTCACGTCCCTGACCGTGCTCAACGCCACCGCGGCGCTGGAGCGCGGCTATGCCGCCATTCAGGCCGGCCAGACCGCGTTCGACCTGCGCCATGTGTTGACGGTGGATTCGGTGGCGGTGTCGGTGATGCTGTCGTGGCAGCGCGCTGCGCAAGCCAAGGGCATCAAGCTGGAACTGAAAAACCTGCCACCGGCGCTGCAAAGCCTGACCAAGCTGTACGGTGTGTGCTCGCTGCTGTTCCCGACTGACGTCAAGCTCGACTCGGAAGGCGTTGCGTACCGCAATCCGGCGCTCGACGAATTTTCACCGGTGAAAGCACCGGAATCGGTCTTCAGCAAGAAGACCCAGGTTGGCGACGACTCCGCCCACCATCACCATTGACCCCCGCCCCACTCCGCCGCTCGCAGTAATAACTGCGTAAATCCCCGGTCCGGCTCGGACCGATTGAATTTCCAATATAATTGAACGTTGCCACAGCCGAAGAGCCGTGGCGTTCCGCAGCATCTTCCCGCGCGCCGGCTTTGCCGCCGCAACCTTATAGATAAGTCAAGAATGACAGCGATCCAAATTAGCAATGTCGAGAAGCGCTACAAGTCGCTCCAGGCACTAGGCGGCGTGTCCCTCACCATTGAAGAGGGCGAATTTTTCGGCCTGCTGGGCCCGAACGGCGCCGGCAAAACCACGTTGATTTCCACCATTGCCGGCCTGATTCGTCCGGACGCCGGTTCGGTCAAGATCCACGGCCACGACGTGGTCAGCGATTTCCGCGCCGCCCGCAAGAAGCTGGGCGTGGTGCCGCAGGAACTGGTGTTCGACCCGTTCTTCACCGTGCGCGAAACGCTGCGCTTGCAATCGGGCTACTTTGGCCTGAAAAACAACGACGCGTGGATCGACGAGGTGATGCACAACCTCGACCTGACCAACAAGGCCGACACCAATATGCGCGCCCTGTCCGGCGGCATGAAGCGCCGCGTGCTGGTGGCGCAGGCGCTGGTGCACAAGCCGCCCGTGATCGTGCTCGATGAGCCGACCGCCGGCGTCGACGTGGAACTGCGCCAGACGCTGTGGAAGTTCATCTCGCGCCTCAATCGCGAAGGCCACACCGTGGTGCTGACCACCCACTACCTGGAAGAAGCGCAGGCCATGTGCAAGCGCGTGGCCATGCTCAAACTGGGCAAGGTGGTGGCACTGGATAGCATGGCGTCGCTGATCCGCCGCATCTCCGGTTCGCAGCTGATCGTGAACCTGACGCACGGCGATATTTCGGATGACCTGCGCCATCTGGTCACGCATCCGGAAGCGTCGGAGCAAGGCAAGAAGTACAGCCTGCGCATCAATGAATACGCTGAAGTCGAACAAATCCTGAAACGCCTGCGCGAGTCGGGCGCCGTGATCGACGAAATGCAACTGCAACAAGCGGATCTGGAAGATATCTTCATCCAGATCATGGAAAAAGGTACCGTATGAACTTCATCTCCGCCGGCTTCCGTACCCTGGTCTTCAAGGAGACCCTGCGCTTCTGGAAAGTAGCAACGCAAACCATCGCCGCGCCTATCCTGACCGCCATGCTGTACCTGCTGATTTTCGGCCACGTGCTGGAAGGGCGCGTCAACGTTTACGATGGCGTCAGCTACACCTCGTTCCTGATCCCGGGCCTGGTGATGATGAGCGTTTTGCAGAACGCTTTCGCCAATTCGTCGTCCTCGCTGATCCAGTCCAAGATCACTGGCAACCTGGTGTTCGTGCTGCTGACGCCTTTGTCGCACTGGGAGATTTTCTCGGCCTATGTGATCGCCGCTATGGTGCGCGGCATCGTGGTGGGCTGCGGCGTGTTCTTCGTGACCGCGTGGTTTGCCCACATGTCGTTTGCCGCGCCGCTGTGGATCCTGGTGTTTGCGCTGCTGGGCGCCGCCATCCTCGGCACCATGGGTTTGATCGCCGGCATCTGGGCTGAGAAGTTCGACCAGCTGGCCGCGTTCCAGAACTTCCTGATCGTGCCGCTGACCTTCCTGGCCGGCGTGTTCTATTCGATCCATTCGCTGCCGCCGGTATGGCAGGCAGTCTCGCATTTGAATCCGTTTTTCTACATGATCGACGGCTTCCGTTACGGCTTCTTCGGCCAGTCCGACGTCAATCCGCTGGTGAGCGTGGCCATTGTTTCGGCCTTCCTCGTCGTGCTGGCGTTCCTGGCGATTCGTTTGCTGCGCAGCGGATATCGTCTGCGCCACTAATTAGGGAATTTAAAAATGGCTACCACTCCAGAACTGATCCACGGCTATATCTCGGCCGGTCTCGAATGCACCCACCTCGAAGTGGAGGGCGATGGCCAGCACTTCCAGGCCGTCATTGTGTCGCCTGCGTTTGCAGGCAAGCGTCCAATCCAGCGCCACCAGCTGGTGTACGCTGCGCTGGGCGACCGCATGCGCGAAGAAATCCACGCACTGTCGATGAAAACCCTCACCCCTGATGAATACCAAGGATAAGCATGGACAAGCTTCTGATTCAAGGCGGTAACCGCCTGCAAGGCGACATCACCATCTCCGGCGCGAAGAATGCTGCACTGCCTATCCTGTGCGCAGGCCTGCTCACCGCCGGCGACGTCGAGCTGTCCAACGTGCCGCACCTGCACGACGTATCGACCATCCTGAAACTGCTGGGCGAGACCGGCCTGAAGGTCACCCAAGACGGCGACAAAGTTACGCTGAATGGCAGCGCCATCACCAAGCTGGAAGCACCGTACGATCTGGTGAAGACCATGCGTGCGTCGATTCTGGTACTGGGCCCGCTGCTGGCGCGCTTCGGCGAAGCCAAGGTCTCGCTGCCGGGCGGCTGCGCGATTGGTTCGCGTCCTGTCGACCAGCACATCAAGGGCCTGCAAGCGCTGGGCGCTGACATCACCGTTGAAGGTGGCTACATTTACGCCAAGTGCGCCAAGCTGAAAGGCGCACGCATCGTCACCGACATGATCACCGTGACCGGCACCGAGAACTTGCTGATGGCCGCCACCCTGGCCGAAGGTGAAACCGTGCTGGAAAACGCCGCCTGCGAGCCTGAAGTGACCGACCTGGCACACCTGCTGGTGGCGATGGGCGCCAAGATCGAAGGCATCGGCACCAACCGCCTGGTGATTCAAGGCGTGAGCGAACTGCATGGCGCCAAACACGCCGTGATTTCGGACCGTATCGAAGCCGCGACCTTCCTGTGCGCCGTTGCGGCCACCGGTGGCGATATCACCATCCGCAACACCCGCGTCGATATCATGGATGCTGCGTTGGACAAGCTGCGCGAGATCGGTCTGCAACTGACCATCGGCGACACCTGGATCCGCGCGCAGATGGACAAGCGTCCGCACGCCGTGACCTTCCGCACCACCGAATACCCTGGCTTCCCGACCGACATGCAAGCGCAATTCATGGCGGTGAACACCATCGCCGAAGGCGCCAGCCGCGTGACGGAAACCATTTTTGAAAACCGCTTCATGCACGTCCAGGAGATGAACCGCCTGGGTGCGCAAATTGAAACCGATGGCAACACCGCCTTTATCAAAGGCGTGGAACAGCTGGTTGGTGCGCCTGTTATGGCGACCGACTTGCGTGCATCTGCTTCGCTGGTGATCGCTGGCCTGGCTGCGCGCGGTGAAACGCTGATCGACCGCATCTATCACCTGGACCGCGGCTACGACCAGATGGAAGTCAAACTCTCCGCCGTAGGCGCTAACATCAAGCGAATCAAATAAATCATGAGCTCTTTCCAAGCCGACTCCCAGCAGCTGATTCTTGCGCTGTCGAAGGGCCGCATTTTCGAAGACACCATGCCGTTGCTGGAAGCAGCCGGCATCACCGTCACCGAAAATCCGGAAACTTCGCGCAAGCTGATCCTGCCGACCAATGACCCGAATGTGCGCGTGCTGATCGTGCGCGCCACCGACGTGCCGACCTATGTGCAGCATGGCGCGGCGGACTTCGGGGTGGCTGGCAAGGATGTGCTGCTGGAGCACGGCGGCGAAGGACTGTACCAGCCGATCGACCTGCGTATCGCCGAGTGCCGCATGTCAGTCGCGGTGCGCAACGGTTTCGATTACGAGACTGCGGTGCGTCAAGGTGCGCGCCTGCGCGTGGCCACCAAGTTCGTCGAGACCGCGCGCGCGCACTTCGCCAAGAAGGGCGTGCACGTTGACCTGATCAAGCTGTATGGCTCGATGGAGTTGGCGCCGCTGGTCGGCCTGTCGGACGCGATTGTCGACGTGGTCAGCACCGGCGGCACGCTGCGCGCCAACGATCTGAAAGAGGTCGAGGCCATCATGGATATTTCGTCGCGCCTGATCGTGAATCAAGCTGCACTGAAGATGAAACGCGAGCGCCTGCAACCGATTATCGAAGCATTTGAACGCGCATCCAAAAAATGATTACCAAGCTCGATTCCAGCCAGGCCGATTTCAAACAACGTCTGGACACCCTGTTGGCTTTTGAAGCCAGCACTGACGATGCTATCGAAGGCGCGGTCGGCAAAATCCTCGCTGACGTGAAAGCACGTGGCGACGCCGCCGTCCTCGAATACACCAATCGCTTCGACCGTATTCCAAACGGCGGTGCCACCAGCATGGCAGCGCTGGATGTCTCGCAAGAAGAACTGCAAGCCGCACTGGCCGCCATTCCCGACGCACAGCGCAAGGCATTGGAAGTCGCCGCAGACCGCGTGCGCGTATTTCACGAACGCCAGAAGCAGGAACTGAACGGCTTCACCTACACCGAAGCCGATGGCACGGTGCTGGGTCAGCGCGTAACGCCGCTGGACCGTGTGGGCATCTACGTCCCGGGCGGTAAAGCTGCCTACCCATCGTCGGTGCTGATGAACGCGATTCCTGCGCACGTCGCCGGCGTCGAAGAAATCATCATGGTGGTGCCAACGCCGGACGGCGTGAAGAACCAGATGGTGTTTGCCGCTGCCGCCATCGCTGGCGTGACCCGCGTGATCACCATCGGTGGCGCGCAAGCCGTGGCCGCACTGGCTTACGGCACCGAGACCATTCAAGCCGTCGATAAAATCGTCGGTCCTGGCAACGCCTACGTGGCGTCGGCCAAGCGCCGCGTGTTCGGCACCGTCGGCATCGACATGATTGCCGGCCCGTCGGAAATCCTGATCGTCTGCGACGGCACCACCGATCCTGACTGGGTGGCGATGGACCTGTTCTCGCAAGCAGAGCACGACGAGCTGGCGCAAGCCATCCTGCTGTGCCCTGATGCAGATTACATCGCGCAAGTGGAAGCCAGCATCGCCAAACTGCTGCCAACCATGCCGCGCCAGGAAGTGATCAAGACTTCGCTGGGCGATCGCGGTGCGCTGATCAAAGTGCGCGATATGGATGAAGCCTGCGCCATTGCCAATAGCATCGCCGCCGAACACCTGGAAATCTCCGCCGTCGAGCCGCAGCAATGGGCCGACAAGATCCGCCACGCCGGCGCCATGTTCCTCGGCCGCTTCTCGTCCGAATCGCTGGGCGACTACTGCTGCGGTCCGAATCACGTGCTGCCAACCTCGCGCACCGCGCGCTTCTCGTCGCCGCTGGGCGTGTACGATTTCCAGAAACGTTCGTCCATCATTCACGTCAGCGAAGCCGGCGCGCAAACGCTGGGCAAGGTCGCGGCGGAACTGGCTTACGGTGAAGGCTTGCAGGCACACGCCCGCAGCGCGGAGCTGCGCCTCAAATGAGTGATTGGCTTAATCAGGTCTTCTGTGAGGATGCGCTGGCCGGTTTGGCGCGCATCCCCGATGGTTCTATCGACCTGATTTTGACCGACCCACCGTACAACTTGGGCAAAGACTACGGCAATGCCTCGGACCAGCAGTCGGTAGACGACTACCTGCTCTGGACCGAGCAGTGGATAGACGCCGCCCTGCCCAAGCTGAAGCCGAATGGCAGCTTGTACATTTTCCTGACCTGGCGTTTTTCGCCGGAGATTTTCGTCATGCTGAAAAAGCGTATGACGATGATGAACGAAATTATCTGGGATCGCCGCGTGCCGTCGATGGGCGGTAGCGTGCGCAGTTACTCGTCGGTGCATGACACCATCGGTTTCTTCGTCGGCCGCAAGGATTACTACTTCGACCTCGACGCCGTGCGCATTCCCTACGATGCCGAGACCAAGAAAGCCCGCACGCGTTCCATCTTCATCGGCGCGAAATGGCTGGAAGTGGGCTACAACCCGAAAGATTTGTGGAGCGTATCGCGCCTGCACCGTGAGCATCCGGAGCGCGCCGATCATCCCACGCAAAAGCCGCTGGAGATTATCGAGCGCATGGTCAAGGCCTCGTGCCCGCCGGACGGCGTGGTGCTCGACCTGTTCATGGGCAGCGGCACCACGGCCATTGCTGCCAAGCGTACCGGCCGCAATTACGTGGGCTTCGAACTGAATCCAGATTATTGCGCGATCATCGCCGAACGTCTGGCGATGCCCGAAGTACCGGCGCCGCCGCCTAAGAAAAAGCCCGTGCCGCGGGCCAAGCGAAGTTTAGTCAACTCATAGGAGCTTAAGTAAGATGTCCCCCATCGATCTGCTGGTTAACAGCACCATCCGCCCCGACGTAAGAGCTGTAGCCAGCTACCACGTCGCTGATGCGAGTGGTTTCATCAAGTTGGATGCGATGGAGAACCCTTACCACCTGCCGCATCATCTGCGGGAGGACCTGGCCCAGCGCCTGGCCGACGTGGCGCTGAACCGCTACCCGGCCGCCGCCTACAGCACCATCAAGCAGCGCATCATCGACAAGCTGGGCGTACCGGCCGGCTATGACGTCATTCTCGGCAACGGCTCGGATGAACTGATCTCCATCCTGTGCATGGCCTGCGCCATGCAGGACCGCCGCGCCACCGTGGTCGCGCCGACGCCGTCGTTCGTGATGTACCAGCGCTCGGCGCAATTCGCCGGCATGGATTACGTTGGCGTGCCTTTGAAAGCAGACCTCACGCTCGACCTGCCGGCCATGCTGGACGCCATCGCCAAACACAAGCCGGCGCTGGTGTTCCTTTCGTACCCGAACAACCCAACCGGTAACTTGTTCACGGAAGAAGATATCGTCGCCATCATCAAGGCGCTCGATGGTTTCGGCCTGGCCGTAGTGGACGAGGCTTACGAGCCATTCGCCCAGCAGACCTTTATGAATCGCCTGCCTGAATTTCCGAATCTGGTGGTGATGCGCACCGTGTCCAAGCTGGGACTGGCCGGCATACGCCTCGGCTACATGTCGGCAGCCCCGCAATTGCTGGCCGAATTCGATAAAGTGCGGCCTCCATACAACATCAACGTGTTGACCCAGGTTGCGGCCGAATTCGCGCTCGACCACGTGGAGGTGCTGAACCAGCAGGCAGCCGCGTTACGCGCCGCACGCGCCGATCTGACGGCTGCATTGGCCGTCATGCCGGGCGTGGAGGTATTTCCGTCGGCGGCGAATTTTATCTTGATTCGCGTGCCCGATTCCGACGCCAGCCACGCAAAACTGCTGTCTCACAAGGTATTAATTAAAAATGTGAGTAAAATGCATAGTGTGCTGGCAAACTGTTTACGCATTACCGTTAGCACTCCGGAAGAAAATTCCACCTTCCTCGATGCCTTCGCCGCATCGCAGGCAGCCTGACACCATCGCGAGCTTTTCATGAACCGCACCGCAGAAATCATCCGCAACACCAACGAGACGCAAGTCCGCGTATCCATCAACCTGGACGGCACCGGCAAACAGAAACTGAATACCGGCGTGCCTTTCCTCGATCACATGCTGGACCAGATCGCCCGCCACGGCCTGTTCGACCTCGACGTCGAAGCGACTGGCGATATCCATATCGACAATCACCACACGGTAGAAGACGTCGGCATCACGCTGGGCATGGCAGTGGCCAAGGCCATCGGCGACCGCAAGGGCATTGTCCGCTACGGCCACTCCTACGTCCCGCTGGACGAAGCGCTGTCGCGCGTGGTGCTGGATTTCTCGGGCCGCCCAGGCATCGAATATCACATCCCGTTCACGCGCGCGATGATCGGCACCTTCGACGTTGACCTGACGCTGGAATTCTTCCGCGGCTTCGTCAACCACGCGCTGGTGACCCTGCACATCGACAACCTGCGTGGCACCAACGCCCACCACCAGTGCGAGACCGTGTTCAAGGCCTTCGGCCGCGCGCTGCGCATGGCGTCCGAGCTGGACCCACGCGCTGCCGGCACCATCCCGTCGACCAAGGGCACCCTGTAACGGGTTGATAAAAAACGTTATGAAAAAAATCGTAGTAGTTGATTACGGCATGGGTAATCTGCGCTCGGTTGCGCAGGCCCTGCGCGCCGTGGCGCCGGAAGCCAATGTGCTGATCTCCGGCGAAGTGGCCGACATCGAATCGGCCGACCGCATCGTGCTGCCTGGTCAGGGCGCAATGCCGGACTGCATGCGCAGCTTGCGCGAGTCCGGCGTGCAGGAAGCCTTGCTAGCCGCCTCGAAAACCAAGCCGCTGATGGGTGTGTGCATCGGTGAGCAAATGCTGTTTGACGTCAGCGAGGAAGGCAATGCTGCCGGCCTCGGCCTGTTGCCGGGCAAGGTGGTGCGCTTCCAGCTGGATGGCCAGCTGCAGGAAGACGGCTCGCGTTTCAAAGTCCCGCAAATGGGCTGGAACCAAGTCCAGCAAACGGCGTCTCATCCGATGTGGCAGGATATTCCGGACAACGCCTATTTCTACTTCGTGCACAGCTATTTCGCCCAGCCGGAGCAGTTGGCGCACACTGTCGGCCAAACTGTCTACGGTGCGCCGTTCAGTTGTGCCGTGGCCCGTGATAATATTTTTGCGACCCAGTTCCATCCGGAGAAAAGCGCCGCGACCGGACTGCAGTTGTACAAGAACTTTGTCCACTGGAACCCTTGATTTCTTTTTTTAATTTTTAACTTAAACCATCATGCTGCTCATTCCTGCTATCGACCTCAAAGACGGTCACTGCGTTCGCTTGAAACAAGGCGATATGGAACTCGCCACCGTATTTTCCGAAGATCCGGCCGAGATGGCCCTGCATTGGCTGAAGCAAGGCGCGCGCCGCCTGCACCTGGTTGACTTGAACGGCGCTTTCGCCGGCAAGCCAAAGAACGAGGCTGCCATCAAGTCCATCCTGAAAGCGGTGCAAGACTTCGCGGAAGAAAACGACATTGAAGAAATCCCGGTACAGCTGGGCGGCGGTATCCGCGACCTCGACACCATCGAGCGCTACCTGGACGCCGGCATCACCTACGTCATCATCGGCACCGCTGCGGTGAAAGAGCCGGGCTTCCTGCACGATGCATGCGGCGCCTTCCCTGGCCACATCATCGTTGGCCTGGACGCCAAGGACGGCAAGGTTGCGACCGACGGCTGGAGCAAAATGTCAGGCCACGAAGTGATCGACCTGGCCAAGAAATTTGAAGCCTACGGCGTGGAATCGATCATTTACACCGACATCGGCCGCGACGGCATGATGGGTGGCGTGAACATCGAAGCCACCGTCAAGCTGGCGCAAGCCGTGAAGATCCCGGTGATCGCTTCGGGCGGCCTGCACAACCTGGCCGACGTGGAAGCCCTGTGCGCAGTGCAGGACGAAGGCATCGAGGGCGTGATCTGCGGCCGTTCGATTTACGAAGGCACCATCGACCTGGCATCGGCGCAAGAACGCGCCGATGAGCTGAGCGGTGACCTGGCCGAAGAAGACGAAGCTTAAGAGTAACCCATGCTAGCTAAACGCATCATCCCCTGCCTCGACGTGACCGATGGCCGCGTCGTCAAAGGCGTCAACTTCACCGAGCTGCGCGATGCCGGCGATCCGGTGGAAATCGCGCGCCGCTACGACGAGCAGGGCGCCGATGAACTGACCTTCCTCGACATCACCGCCACCAGCGATAACCGCGGCCTGATCCTCGACATCATCGAAGCGGTGGCGTCGCAGGTCTTCATTCCGCTGACCGTGGGCGGCGGCGTGCGCGAGGTGGCCGATGTGCGCCGCCTGCTGAACGCCGGCGCGGACAAGGTCAGCATGAACTCGTCGGCGGTGTCGAATCCGCAGCTGGTGTTCGATGCTTCGCAAAAGCACGGTTCGCAGTGCATCGTGGTGGCGATCGACGCCAAGCAGGTATCGCCGGGCAAGTGGGAAGTGTTCACCCACGGCGGCCGCAAGGCCACCGGCATTGACGCCATCGAGTGGGCCAAGAAAATGGAACAGCTGGGCGCCGGCGAAATCCTGCTAACCAGCATGGACAAGGACGGCACCAAGTCCGGCTTCGACCTGGGCCTGACGCGCGGTGTGTCCGACGCTATCAGCATTCCGGTGATCGCTTCCGGTGGCGTGGGCGGCCTGCAAGACCTGGCCGACGGCGTCAAGCTGGGCAAGGCCGACGCGGTGCTGGCAGCCAGCATTTTCCACTACGGCCAGCACACGGTGCAGGAAGCCAAGCGTTTCATGGCACAACAGGGCATTCCGATGCGCCTGGTTTAAGAGAATAAAAAATGAGTACTCCAAGCATCCAGCCGAAGGCGGCCTGGTTGAAAAAAATTAAGTGGGACGAGCACGGCCTGGTGCCGGTCATCGCCCAGGAAGCGGGCAGCAACGATGTGCTGATGTTCGCCTGGATGAACCGCGAGGCGCTGGCCAAGACGGTGGAGCTGGGTGAAGCCGTCTACTGGAGCCGCTCGCGCAAAAAGCTGTGGCACAAGGGCGAAGAGTCCGGCCACACGCAGAAGGTGCTGGAAATCCGCCTCGACTGCGATGAAGACGTGGTGCTGCTGAAAATCGAGCAGGCTGGCGGCATTGCTTGCCATACCGGCCGCCACTCCTGCTTCTTCCAGAAGTTTGAAGGAGACGAGCACGAAGGCGACTGGCAGAACACCGAGCCGGTGCTGAAAGATCCCAACGACATTTACAAGGCAGGCAAATGAGCACCATTCTTGACCGCCTGGCCGACGTGATCGAATCGCGCAAGCCGGCCAATGGCGGCGATCCCGCCACCTCCTACACCTCCAAGCTGTTTGCCAAGGGCGACGACGCCATCCTGAAAAAGATCGGTGAGGAAGCCACTGAAACCGTGATGGCCGCCAAGGATGCGCGCGCCGGCGGCGACAGCGGCAAGGTGCTGTACGAAGTGGCCGACTTGTGGTTCCATACGCTGGTGCTGCTGGCCCAGTTCGACCTGAAACCGCAGCAAGTGCTCAATGAACTGGCGCGCCGCGAGGGCGTGTCCGGCATCGAGGAAAAAGCATCCCGTAAAGATGCGTAAAGAATAATCGGAGCCATCGAGTGGAAAACTGCATTTTTTGCAAAATAGCCGAAAAGAAAATCCCTTCGACCACCGTGTACGAAGATGACGACCTACTGGCTTTCAAGGACATCAATCCTGCCGCGCCGGTGCACCTGCTGGTGATTCCGAAAAAGCACTTCGGCACCCTGCAGGACGCTGCTGGCGAGCCTGAACTGCTGGGCAAGATGTTGGCCTTGGCCCCTCGCTTGGCAGAAGAATCCGGCTGCGCGGTCGGCTATGATGCCGACGGCAAGCCGACGCTCGGTTACAAGACGCTGATTAACAGTGGGCCGGATGGCGGGCAGGAGGTGTACCATTTACACCTGCACGTGATCGGCGGCGCGCATCCGTGGCGCGGCCAGCGCTAGGTCACTACATTTACCGGAGGCACTGCGCTTCGCTTATACTGTGGCAGCAGTCCTGGAATCAAACGAATTTAGGGGAATATGATGGGTTCTTTTAGTATTTGGCACTGGCTGATCGTTCTGGTGATCGTCATGCTGGTTTTCGGCACCAAGAAACTGGGTAATATGGGTTCGGACATCGGCAAGGCCGTCAAAGGTTTCAAGGATGGCGTGAAAGGTGCGGACGAAGACAAGCCAGCCGCTCCGGCACCGGGTACCATCGACGTCGACACGAAAGAGAAGAAGTAAGCATTCGCTTACGTAATCACTTCTTATGATCGATCTCGGTCTTACCAAACTTGCTGTCATCGGCGTGGTTGCGCTGGTCGTCATCGGTCCTGAAAAGCTGCCCAAGGTGGCGCGCATGGCCGGGACTTTGTATGGCCGCGCCCAGCGCTACCTGAACGAGGTGAAATCCGAGGTCTCGCGCGAAATCGAGCTGGAAGAGCTGCGCAACCTGCAAAAAGATGTGCAGGATGCTGCCCAGGCCATCAAGTCGGACGTGGAAAATTCGATTTCGCAGAACATGTCGGAAGTGGAAAGTGCTTTCAACGACAGCACACCTGCTTACGAATCGGTTTCGTTCAACAACGTCACCACGGAAGATGTGTCGCGCAAGGCGCGCGAGTTCCGCCGCAAGAAGCTGGTGCGCAACTCGGCCATTCCCAACTGGTACAAGCAGCGCCACGGCGGCAAGCTGCACGTGACCTCGGGCGCGGCGCGGGTAGCGCGCTTCCGTCCGCGCGGCCCTACCACTAGCTCCTTCTTTTAAATGACCACACCAAACCCGGGCGAAGAGACCTTTATCTCTCACCTGATCGAACTGCGTGACCGCCTGGTCAAGGCCTCGATCGGCATTGCGCTGATGTGCATCGGCCTGATGATCTGGCCTGGGCCTTCGCGTATTTACGACATCATCGCCGAGCCGATGATCCGCTCGCTTCCAGTGGGCTCGAAGATGATCGCCACCGGCGTGATTTCGCCGTTCCTGGTACCGATGAAGGTGACCTTGGTGATTGCCATCATTCTGGCTTTGCCTTGGGTGCTGTACCAGCTGTGGGCGTTTGTGGCGCCGGGCTTGTACGCGCATGAGAAGCGCTTGATTGCACCGCTGGTGATTTCGTCATCGCTGCTGTTCATGTCCGGCGTGGCGTTCTGCTACTTCCTGGTGTTTGGCCGGGTGTTCCAGTTCATTGCCGAGTTCTCGCCGACGTCGATTGCGGTGATGCCGGATATCGAAAACTACCTGGATTTCGTGATGTCGATGTGCCTGGCGTTTGGCGCGACGTTTGAAGTGCCGGTAGTGGTGGTGATTTTGGTGCGCATGGGCCTGGTGAGTGTGGCCAAGCTGAAAGAGATCCGCCCTTACGCCATCGTCGGCGCCTTCGTGATTGCCGCAATTGTCACGCCGCCGGATGCCGTCTCAATGTTCTCGCTGGCGATCCCGATGTGTCTGCTGTTCGAACTGGGCCTGCTGGTCGCCCCAATGTTCGTCCGCCTCTCCACCGCTCCAGAAGAAAAAGCCTGACCGGCCAAGTCCTACTTCGGAGCGCTTAGATCCTGCTGAAGTGACTCCACTTTGAGTCTCAGCATGTCGAGGTCATGCTTGATGCTTTCTAAGCGAGCAGGAAAGTCGGTCTTAGGGACCAGCGCATCGCACTGCGCTGATAGCGCTTGGGATAGCACTTCATTTAAGGACCGGGCTTGCGCGACAGCATGCTCATATGGCACGCCTGCATCAGTTAATTTCTTAACATAGCTGAGTGTATCGAACATGGCCATGATTTTGATACCTCCTCGATATGAGAGTATCAGAGAACGGCTGTGAGGCAGCCGTTCTCCATCGTATCGAATCACATGCCCATCGCTTTGAGCGAGCGCAGGATTACTGCGTCATCAAGCCCTTGATGACGCGCACTGGGGCGCTGCCGTAGCTGAGGAATTGTTCGTGGAATTCCTTCAGGTTGAACTTGGCGCCCAGTTGCTGTTTGCGCTGCTCGCGTAATTCCATGATCTCGCTGTAGCCGCTGAAGTAGCTGGTCAGCTGCACCGACGATACTTGCACGCGGTGCCATTTCTCCACCGCCTCGCTGCGCGTCTGGAAGGCCTGGCGCGTCAGCAGATCAATTGCCTGCTCTTCCGTCATGCCCAGCACGTGCACGCTGTAGTCGAGGATGGTGTTGGTCACGCTGCGCAAGTTCCACTTCGAGTACATCAGCCACATCTCCGGCGCGTTGTCGCCGTAGCCGGACTCCAGCATCATGCGCTCGCCATAGACCGCCCAACCTTCCACCATCGCGCCATTGCCGAAGATCGACTTCACGATCGATGGCGAACGGTTGGCGTACACCAGCTGCGCGTAGTGGCCCGGAATCGCTTCGTGAATATTCAGGATTTGCAGAATCCAGTAGTTGTACTCGCGCAGGCTGCTCTCGGCCGCTTCCGCCGTGGCGCCATCAAGCGGCGTCACGTTGTAGAAAGTGCGGTCTTGCGGACGATACGGCCCCGGTGCATCGATGCTGGCGCCTGCCACACCTGCGGCATAGGCCGGTGTCGCGCGCACTTCCAGCGGCTTCTTCGGATCCAGGGTCAGCAGGTTATGGCTGATCACCCAATCCTGCAGCGTTGGAATCTGGCGTTTGATCTCGTTGACGAAATCCTCGCGCGCCACATGGCGTGCCGACAGCTTGTCGATCACCATGCCGATCTTGGCAAAGCGGTCGGTAGGCTTGGCGGTGCTACCCATGGTCTTGTCCCACAGTTCATCGGAAAGCTTGTCCATATTGGCCAGCAGCTCTTCGCGCGTGGCCAGCGCCTTTTGATAGGTCTGCTCGGCGGTGCTGGCCGACTGGATATCGTAGGCAAACTTTTGCTCGTACAGCTCTTTGCCGAGGCGGAAGCTGCGACGGCCCTTGGTGTCCATCTGCTTGTCCATCTCGGTCAGGAAAGCGACGTAGCCATCCACCGCGTTCAGCGCCGCATTCACGCGCTGGGTGAATTGCTGCTTTTCCAGCGGCGTCAGGATGGACGCTTGCGCTGCCTTGTCCACTTCGGTCAGCAGAGTCTGCACGCCCGGCGCTTGCTTGATCGCCAGACGGGTGTGCTCGCGGGTTGGATTAACGATGTTGGCGCGCGCCGCATCGTAGTAAGCCGGAATGCTGGCAATGCGCTTGAGCAGCGTGCGCAGGCGTTGCGGCTGGGCAGCGTATTCGGTGTTCAGGATCAGGTCGAGCGGGCCGGCGACGTTGTAGCTGGCTGGATTCCATTCCCACTCGCGCAGCGTAGTCAGGCGGAAGCGGTCGCTATCGAGCTTGTTGATCAGCAGGCCGAGGTCGGTGCGCTGCTTGGACGACAGCTTGCTGGCATTGACGGCGGTGAACTTGCCTTTCCACTCGCCGATGAAGGCCAGCTCTTTTTCCTGCTCGGCCTTGTCGAACACGGTCAGCGTGGCGGCGGTGTCGTACTTGCCGGCGTAGATCGCGCTTTCCGAATCGATGCGCCACAGGGCGTTGAGGAACTGGTTGCTCAGGTTGTCGAACTGGCGGTCTTGCCAGCGTTCGGATGCGACTTTCAGCGCAGGCACGGCGGCCGCTGCGGCAACGACCTTGGTCTTGCCGGAGGTTTTAGCCGTGGCCTTGCCTTTGCTGGCCTTGGTCGCGCTTTTGCCGGACTTGGTGCTTTTGGACTTGCTCGAAGTGGTGCTGGCCTTGGCGCTGCTTTTCTTGTGGTGGTGCGTGGTGGCGCCGGCTGGCGCGGCGGCGAGGGCGGCCATCAGCGCAGCCAAAGCAAATTTTGTCTTAATCATCATATACAGCCTTGTATCAGAAGCGGTGGAGATTATCACTAATCGGCCCGCTTGAGAGCGTTCGATACAAGCCGACTTATTCTGGTTTTATTTTTTTAAGCCTTCTTGCAGCATCGCTAACATTTCGCCGGCCGACATGCGGCCGCTGACATCGCTGCCCTCGAGCAGGCTGTCGGCCAGATCGCGCTTGTGCTGGTGCAGGTCGACGATGCCTTCCTCGATAGTGTGGCGCGCAACGAGACGGTAAATGGTCACCGGCCGCAATTGGCCCATGCGGTGGGCGCGGTCCGATGCCTGGTCTTCCACCGCCGGATTCCACCACGGGTCCATGTGGATCACGTAGTCGGCGGCGGTGAGGTTGATGCCGACGCCGCCCGCTTTCAGCGAAATCAGGAACACATCGCCCTCGCCGGCCTGGAAGGCATCGACGCGCTTTTTGCGCTCGGCCATCGGGGTCGAACCGTCGAGGTATTGGTAGCTGACGCCTTGCGCGTCCAGATGCTCGCGGATCAGCGACAGGTGGTCGACGAACTGGCTGAACACCAGCACCTTGTGCTTGTTGTCCAACAGGTTTTCCAGCAGGTGCGCGAAGGCCGACAGCTTGCTGCTGGCTAGCTTGAGTTCCGGCGCAATCAGGTTCGGATTGCAGCAGGCGCGGCGCAGCTTCATGATCTCGGCCAGGATCTGGATCGATTTCTTCTCGGCCGGGCCTTCCACCTTTTCGAGATTTTCCAGCGCGGCGCGGCGCAGCGATTCGTACAGCGCCGTTTCGTCAGCCGATAGGTCCACTTCCAGCGTGATCTCGGTGCGCGACGGCAGCTCGGTCAGCACCTGTGACTTGGTGCGGCGCAGGATGAAGGGATGGATCAAACGGCGCAGGCGCTTGCGCGCGCCGAGTTCGGCGCGATGGTCCTGCGGCTTTTCAATCGGCGCGGCGAAGCGCAGGTTGAATTGCTCGATGCTGCCCAGCAGGCCGGGATTGATAAAGCGGAACAGGTTCCACAACTCGCCGAGATGGTTCTCCAGCGGCGTGCCGGTGACGGCGATGCGGAACTCGCCCTTCAGCGCCATCACGGCAGCAGAGCGCTTGGTGGCGCTGTTCTTGATGGCCTGCGCTTCATCCAGCACGATGGTGTTCCACTGCACTTTCGCAAACAGCTCAGACTCCAGTTGCAGCAGGCCGTAGCTGGTCACCACCACGTCGTAGGCGTGCAGGTTGCCGAGCATTGCGGCGCGGTCGCCGGAGCCGAACAGCTGCATGTTGAGGGTCGGCGCAAAGCGCGCAGCTTCGCTCATCCAGTTCATGCAGACCGAAGTCGGCGCGATCACCAGCGTAGGGCCTTGCGGTGCACGCGACAGCATCAGCGCCAGTGCTTGCAGCGTTTTGCCGAGGCCCATGTCATCGGCCAGGCAAGCACCCACGCCCCAATGCGCAAGGCGCGACAGCCAGTTGTAGCCTTCCACCTGATAATCGCGCAGCTCCGCTTGCAGGGTGCTTGGCAGTTCAGGCGTGTAGGTCTCCTGCTCCAGCATGCGCGACAGGTGTTCCTTCCATAGCTTGTCCGATTTGAGGCCACCAACATCATCCGCCAGTTCTTCCAGCGCAAACGAGGCTAGTGGATGCAGGCGGATGCCGTCCTTGGTGATCTCACCGTAGGCTTGCACCTCTTGCAGGCGGCGATACAGTTCATCGGTCAGCGCCATGTAGCGGTTCTCACCCAGCTCCACGAAGCGGCCATGGCTCTTCTCCATCATTTGCAGCAGCGTGCGCAGGTCAATGACTTTGCCCTCGTCCACTTGCAGTTCGCCGCTGGCGGCAAACCAGTCCTTGTTGCTCTTGATGGCGAGGCGCAGCTGTTTGGTCTCGACCTTGTTGGTCACGCGGAAGCTCTCGCCTTCCGGCCACGCGATGACGATGCTGGCCGGGTCCAGTTCCTGCAGTTCCACCAGCAGTTGCAGACAGAGGGCCGGTTGGCCCAGCAGCCATTCGCCGTGATCCTGTTCGGCCGATTCCAGCACCGGGCACTTGGCGATCAAATCGCGTTCGGCATCGCGTTCATCGATCAATTTGCGGCGCGTTTGTACCGGCTTGCCACCGATGTCGGCGATCACGCTGTCGGCGCCATCGCCCGGCTTGTAATAAGCGCCGTTGACCAGCGGGCGTACCAGGATTTGCATCTTCAGTCCGTGCTGGTAAGGCAGCAGGTGCAGGTGCAAGCGCATGTCGGCTTCCATTTGCTCCATGTCCGGCGCGGCGCCGCCGATATCGGATTGCACCGTCACCATTGACGAAATGGCGCTGATGGCTGACAGCACCTGCTGCTCCGCATGCGACGGCACGTTGAGCGCATCACCGACGATGGCGGCGATCTTGCGGTGTTCCTCGAGGATGTTCACCACGCGCAGGCGCGTCGGCGTTTCCTTGGTGATGACTACTGAGGAATTATCGTCCGGGATCGGCGGTTGCAAACGCAGTTCGAGGTTGCCCGGGCTGCGCTTGACCAGCAGTTCCGGCTCGCCGGCCAGCATTTCCACGCGCATGTCCGGCAGGTCGGACCAGAACAGCAGCGGGTGGCCGACCAGGGATGGTGCGGCGCGCTGTGGATCGATCTCGTAAGTGAGGCCGGTGGACTGGTAGCCGCGATGCGCCACGGTGATGGCTTCCGCTGCGCGGATATCCTGCGGCGTGAGGAAGTTGAACTGTTCGGATTCAAAGCGCAGACGCTTCAGACCAACGGCGCGGCCCTTGCTCCACAAGCCGCGTGCATCGCGCTTTTGCTCGACCGGCGAAATGTCGGTCAGGCCGTTGCGGTTGTCGTAGGTGAGCAGCCATACGAGGCGCGTGCTGCCTGCAGTATCGGCGGTTGTCGGCTGCTGCAGGTTGATGAGTGCCGTGAGCTGGCGTTGCCAGCCTTCCTGCCGCTCGAACCACGTAGTCATGTCGGGGAATCCGAGGCGCGAGCGCAGCGCCTGCGCATGGACCTGCATCTCATTGTCGCCCAATTGGCCGAGCAGCGCGGCGGCCTGGCCGGCGATGAACAGGTAGCCAGCGCGTTCGGCGCTCTTCACCAGATCCTGCAACTGCTCTTTGCGTTCCTGCAGTTGCGGCAGCGATAGCCAAAAGTAAAGCAGGAACTGGAACATCTGCGTTTGCAGGCCCGGCTCCCACGGCAGCGCGGAGACGGTATCGACTTGCATCACGCCGGCGCGGATCTGGCGCAGCAGATCAATCATTTGGTGCACCGAGCTGTCGTGATTCTTCGGCAGTTTGACGGCGATTTCAAGATAGGATTCCGCCGCTTTCAAATGACGCGGATCGCCGCTGCGTAGCGCCGACAGCAGATACAGGTTGCCACCCATGCCCGCAAACAGCTGCTTGCGCTTGCCCGTATCGCGGCGCAAGGTTTTCAACGCCACGTCAAAGCCGACGATGGCGGCGCTGCCCGCGCCGCGCAGCAGCACCACGATGCTGGCGAGGTACTGGCTTTGCGCGCCGGTGGTGCGTTCGAGGTAGCGCTTGGCGTCATCGAGGCGGCCGCACAGCAGCGCGTCTTCCGCCATCGCCATGCGCAATTCGCCGTTGATGTCGCCGTGACGACGCTGCATGTGCATCTCGCAGTATTCGCGCAGCACGGGTGTGGTGTACGGCTCTTGCTGGGCGTGCTGCATCAGCACTGCCAGTATGTCATCTTGCAGCAGTGGGCTGACCAACGCGATCATGCCCGCTTCGAACGGCTTGCCGAAGATATCGACAATCGGATGCAACTGCGCGGCTTCGTAGCTGCCAAGGCAGAATGCCAGCACCGACTGGATCTGCTGTGGACCATGGCCGCGCAGAAGGCCCATGCGCAGGCGCGCCATGCCGGCGCGGTAGCTGCGCGGTTCCATGCTGTTCCAGGTCTGGCGCATCGGCACCAGTTCAGCGTAGGCCGCGCACAGGTCTTCCATCGCGTGGGTGCCGATGGCGGAGCGGATTGCCGGCCAGCGCAGTTTCGGATTACAGATAAAGCCGCGTCCCGTCACCACGCTGATGAAAGCCAGCCGTTCAAGCTTGGACATGGCGTCGTCCAGCGTGGAGACTGTGTATTGCTTGCCGTCGTCGTTGTATTCGATGCGCGCGTGGTGCAGGTGATCAAGGATGGCGGTGCGGCCCATAGGCTCGCCGACCAGCGCAAGCAGCGCCAGTATCGCTTTTTCGTTGTGAGGCAGCGCGTCGAATTCAGCGAGCAGCTTGGGATCGGTCATGCGTGGTTCAGCTTAAAGATGTTTTGATAGAAGTTCAGTTCCGCTTCCAGCGTGCGGATGATGTTTTCGGCCTTGCGGAAGCCGTGGCCTTCGCCTTCCAGTTCCACGTATTCGACCGGGATGCCGCGCTTCTTCAGGGCGTCGACCATCATTTGCGATTGCTGTGGCGGTACTACTTTGTCGTCCAGCCCCTGGAAGAAGATCATGGGGCGTGACAGCTTGTCGGTATGGTTGATCGGTGAGCGTTGGGCGTAGACGGCGTCCGCCTGTGCTTTCGGCGCGATCAGGTATTCGTTGTAGTGCGACTCGAATTTGTGCGAGTCCTGATCCAGGCCTTTCAGGTCGGAGACGCCGTAGTAGCTGGCGCCGGCCTTGAAGACATTGTGGAAGGTCAGTGCACACAGGGTGGTGAGGCCGCCGGCGCTGCTGCCGCGGATGATCAGGCGGTCGGCGTCGGCCAGGCCGCGTTCGGCCAGCGCCGTGGCGCCGTTGACGCAGTCTTCCACATCGACGATGCCCCATTGGCCTTTGAGCAGATCGCGGTAGGCGCGGCCAAAGCCGGTGCTGCCGCCGTAGTTAACATCGAGGACGCCGAAGCCGCGGCTGGTCCAGTACTGGGTTTTCAGGTTCAGCGTGTTGACCGTCATGCCGGTTGGGCCGCCGTGGCCGATCACGATGACAGGCGGCTTGCTGCCTTCCGGCGCTTGCACGTCGCCGTTGCGCGGTGGGTAGTAGAAGGCGTGCGCGGTGCGGCCGTTGCTTGGGTAGCTGATGCTGGTTGGGACGGAGAGGTTGGCTTCTTCCGGCAGGTCTTCAATTGATTGCGCGAGGATTTCCACGCCTTCTTCGGTGAAGTCGATGCGCGCCAATTCCATTGGAATGGTCGGGCCGCCGGCCAGCATGGCGATGTAGCCGCTAGCCACGCGCAGTTCGCGGATTTCTTCGTAAGGGTTGGCGATGCATTCCAGCTTGCCGCTGCCCGGCAGCAGGCGCGCCAGGCGGCTCACGCCCTTGTCGATGTAGGTGCAGATGATTTCGCTGGCCGAGCGGAAGCCGTACATGCTATTGCCGAAAGTCCAGTGCGGGGTGGCGAATTCGGCTTCCATCGGGCACAGACCTTCGGTGCGCTGGCGGTCACGGCACAGACGGTACAGATTCCACCAGCCGCTGCGGTCGGAGACGAAGTGCAGCAGGTTGTCGGGCGACCATTCGGGCTGGCAGATGGATTCCTCGGCGCCGCCGGCGATGCGTTTAGGCGTGGAGAGCGTGCCGTCGTCGTTAAAATCGGCTAACCAGAGAGTGGTGCCTTGCCATGGCATGGACGGATGGTCCCAGCTTAGCCAGGCCAGCGAACGGCCATCCGGCGACACGCGCGGCGACGAATAAAAATCCGCACCCTGCACCAGTACCGTCTCGACGCCCGCCGCCGCGCCCGCGCCAAGGCTGATCGCGCAGATCGTGTTGGTTGGCTGCGCGTGCTCGTCGTCCCCGTGCAGCTCGCGCACGGCGATCAGGCGCTGACGGTCGCGGTTCATGGCGAAATCGGCGAAGCGCTGCTTGCCGGCCTGCGTCACCTGCACCGGCGCCTCGCCGGCAATCATCTGGTAGACGCAGTTGTCCTTGAAATGGGTGAAATACACCGTCTCGCCATCCACCGCATAGGCGCCGCCGCCATACTCGTGCACCCGTGAGCGCACATTGAACGGCGCCGGAGTCAATTCCCCGGTATTCACACCATGAAAACGCAATAGCGTATTACGCCCCGCTTCCGCCGCCCGGCCGGCCAGCCAGAAAATATCACTGCCATCAGCCCCGCCCAGCATCAGCGACGACAACGGCGTCGCCCCGGCCGCCACGCGCGCTGCGCTGATAGTCGATGGCCAAGCGCCAAACGGGGCAATAGTGGCAGGTACGTGAGAGGTCATGAAAGCGGCTCCAGAAAGGGTCGTTGCGCAGTGCTAGGCATGATAGAGAAAGGCCAGCGAAAAAAAAAGCTTCTTCGCAGGTTTCCGGGAATCCGGTAGTACTTTGCATTTTGTCATATGGCAGTGCATGACCTTGCCGCAGACTGGGTAGATGCTCAATACCGCTCCGCCTGCTCGTTACGATTTGCCCTGGAAAGCCGCGTTGTCGCATGCTTTACGCCCCTTCATGGACTTTTACTTTCCCGACTTCAGCGCGCGTATCGACTGGCGGCAGCGACCACGTTTTCGCGATAAGGAACTGGCGCGGAGCGGCTTTGGCGCCAAGCCGGACCTGATGGTGGCCGACAAGTTGGTCGAAGTGTGCCTGCACGAGGGCGGTGGGCGGCGAGTGCTGATCCACATCGAAATTCAGGCGCAGCGCGACACCTTGCTGGGACGGCGCATGCGGGATTATCACGATCGCATCAGTGAGGCGTATGGCTTGCCCGTAGTCAGCCTGGCGTTGCTGGCGGACGAGCACCCGCATTGGCGTCCGAAAGGCTTCCATCAGCGATTACACAATACGGTGACGGATTTCTCCTTTGGCACCGCCAAGCTGCTCGATTTTGCTGCCGATATCCGTGCGCTGGAAGCTTCGCGCAATCCGATTGCCTGGGTCACGCTGGCTCATGCGCGCACGCAGCAAGCGCATCATGACCCGGACAAACTCTACGCGGCCAAGCTGCACTTGACTGAATTACTGTTCCTGCATCGCTGGGGCCAGAAGCGCATAATCGTATTATTCAACGTGATTAATTGGATGATGGCCTTGCCTGAGCCGTATGAGCGTCGCTACAGACACGTCATGGACCGATGGGAAAAGGAGCGCGGTATGAAAAAACTGTACAACTCATTCGAGCAAATGATCATCAATGACGCCATCAACGTTGGGCTAGAGCGTGGACTGGAGCAAGGTTTGGAGCGAGGTCTGGAAAAAGGTTTGGAACAAGGTCTGGAAAAAGGTCTGGAAAAAGGTCTGGAGCAAGGTTTGGAAAAAGGTCTGGAACAAGGTCTGGAGAGGGGACGTAGGGAAGGGGCGGTCGTGTTATTGGAGAGGCTACTTGTACAGCGCTTCGGACCGCTGCCTCAAACTGTCCACAAGAAACTGGCCAAGGCCAGTTTGTCACAGCTGGAGGCCTGGAGCGACGCGCTCGCAGCGGCGCAGTCACTGAAGCAAGTTTTGGGATAGTCGATTTGAAAATCGCGCGGGATGCGATAATAGCTCCTTTGATCGTTTATATTGCCTTCCATGCCACAATTTGCTCCGCTCAAGAATGACACCTTCCTGCGCGCGTTGTTGCGCCAGCCGACTGACTACACCCCTGTGTGGCTGATGCGCCAGGCTGGAAGGTATCTGCCTGAATACCGCGCCACCCGCGCCAAAGCCGGTTCGTTCATGGGCCTGGCCACCAATCCCGACTATGCCACCGAAGTCACCATCCAGCCGCTGGACCGTTTCCCGCTGGACGCGGCCATCCTGTTCTCCGACATTCTGACGGTGCCGGACGCCATGGGCCTGGGCCTGCACTTTGTCGAAGGCGAAGGTCCGAAATTTGAGCGCCCGCTGAAAACCGAGGCCGATGTGCTGGCCCTGCGTGAACCGGAACCCGGCTCGCTGGACTATGTGTTCAACGCCGTCACCCAGATCCGCACTGAACTGAATGGCCGCGTGCCGCTGATCGGCTTCTCCGGCAGCCCGTGGACGCTGGCCTGCTACATGGTGGAAGGCGAAGGCTCGCGCGAGTTCCACAACATCAAGAAGATGCTGTACAACCGTCCGGACCTGATGCACCGCATTCTGGAGGTCAACGCCAAGTCGGTAGCCGACTACCTGAACGCCCAGATCGACGCCGGCGCACAAGCCGTGATGATCTTCGATTCGTGGGGCGGCGCACTGGCTGACGGTGCTTACCAGCAGTTCTCGCTTAAATACATGCAGCAAGTGGTGTCCTTGCTGAAGCGCGAGAAAGACGGCGTGAAGATTCCTGCCATCGTGTTCACCAAGGGCGGCGGCCACTGGGTCGAGGAAATCGCCGCCATCGGCGCTGATGCGCTGGGGCTGGACTGGACCGCCAACCTGAGCAAGGTACGCGCGCTGGTGGGCGATAAAGTCGCGCTGCAAGGCAATCTGGACCCGGCCATCCTGTTCGCCAGCCCGGATCAGATCACTGCCGAAGTCCACAAGGTGCTGGACGCCTTCGGCAAGGGCAACGGTCACGTATTCAATCTTGGCCACGGTATTTCGCAGTTCACCCCGCCGGAGAGCGTGGCGGCGATGGTGGCAGCGGTTCATAGCTACAGCAAGGCGCAGCGCGCTTCCTGAGCTGATTCAGCGTAAATGGGGCACGCTGCAGTACAGGGCGTGCCCTTTTTCATTGGTGCAAACGGACTAGTCATAGCCACTTATACACAAAATTTTTTGCTGTAGAAATAATAGGCAGCTAGTTTTCGTTAGCCCCGGAGGGTCACGTAAGTAATTGATTTTGAAAGATTATTTGTGTGGCTCATAGTGCAACATTTAGCAAGCCGTAAACGTTACATCAGCGCTTTGTGTAGTTTATTTCTTCATTTTCCACAAAGTTATCCACACAAACTGTGGATAAAAAATAAAATGACTTAGTAAACCGTGACTTAGCCATAATATTGCTATTTCGCCTGAGATTTATGTTGCGTTGCACGATTTTTAGGCAAAAATAGCAGGCTTACCAAGCTAGTTATCAAAGCACAAAGCTTGGTCTGCGCATAAGTATAAAATTCGGCGTTCTTGTGCTATGCAATATGCTGAATAAAGCCCCAAAAAGTGCTTGATTTCGCCAAAAAAAGCATCCTAAATACTTCACTTATGCACAGCTGAAGGCGAGCGATGGCGATTTTGGCTCTCCTATGAAGCATTTTCCAAGTGTCTGATTTTAAAGAGAAAAAATTTTGATTTTTTGCCCGGTTTCAGATGATATCCACATGCATGTCAGTGCTTTCCGGGCATTAAGTTTTCATTGTCCACAAAGTTATCCACAGAAACTGTGGATACATACAGCATCGGGATTTTTGCAAGGTGCAGCATGAATAATCCACGCCCTTGCTACCTGCAAATTGCGATCGATACGCCGCTCAATGCAGTCTTTGACTATCGTTGGCAGTGCGAGGACGACCAGCGCCCGCACATCGGCCAACTGGCGCTGATTTCTTTTGCGCGCCGCGAGGTCGTCGGTTTGATCGTCGGCGTGGCCGATGAGTCCGATGTGCCGGTGGATAAGTTGAAAGATGCGCTGGCCGTGCGCAGCCAGCTGTCGCCGCTGTCGGCCAAGTGGCTGGCGCTGGCCGGCTTTGCGGCCGATTACTACCAGCGCCCGCTGGGCGAGGTGGCACTGCCCGGCCTGCCGAAGAACCTGCGCGTACTGACCACGGTGGCGCTGGAGCGCGCCATCAAGAAGCTGGCCAAGCTGGAGGTGCTGCACGATCCGACGCCAGCCAATCCGCCGGCACTGAACGCCTCGCAGCAGCAGGCGGCGGATGCCATCGGTGGTGCGCAGGGTTTCAAACCTTCGCTGCTGTACGGCGTGACCGGCAGCGGCAAGACCGAGGTCTATCTGCAAGCCTGCGCGCAGGTGCTGGCGCGCGAGCCGGATGGCCAAATCCTGATCCTGGTGCCCGAGATTAACCTGACGCCGCAATTGGAGGGCAATATCCGCGCGCGCTTCCCCGGCGTGATGCTGGCGACTTTGCACAGCAGCCTGTCCGAGGGCGAGCGCATGCTGCATTGGCTGGCGGCGCACGAGGGCAAGGCGCGCATCGTGCTGGGCACGCGGCTGGCGATCCTGTCGTCGCTGCCGCACCTGAAGCTGATCGTCATCGACGAGGAGCACGATCCTTCATACAAGCAGCAGGAAGGCTTGCGCTACTCGGCGCGCGACCTCGCCGTGTGGCGCGCCTGGCAGCTGCAGATTCCGATCGTACTGGGTTCCGCCACACCGTCGCTGGAGAGCTGGCATCACGCGCAATCGGGCCGCTACCGCAAGCTGGAGCTGCGCGAGCGCGCCGTGAAGAACGCCGTGCTGCCGACAGTGAAGCTGATCGATATGGAGCGCGACAAGCCAAATGATGGCCTCACGTCCCAGTTAATCGCGGCGATCAAGCAGCGCATGGAGCGCGGTGAGCAGTCGCTGTTGTTCCTCAATCGCCGTGGTTATGCGCCGGTGATTTGCTGCGAGTCGTGCGGCTGGATCAGCGAGTGCACGCGCTGCACCTCGTTCATGGTGCTGCATCGCCCGGAGCATCGGCTGCGCTGCCACCATTGCAGCCTTGAGATGCGCATCCCGCGCCACTGCCCGACTTGCGGCAATGTCGATTTGCAGCCGCTGGGTCGCGGCACGCAGCGCGTGGAGGAAGGCCTGCAGGCCATGTTCCCCGAAGCGCGCGTGCTGCGCATTGACGCCGACTCCACGCGCAAAAAGGGTAGCGCACAGGAGGCCTTCGATACGGTGCACCGGGGCGAGGTGGATATCCTGATTGGCACGCAGATGGTCGCCAAGGGGCACGACTTCAAGAAGCTGACGCTGGTCGGCATCCTGAATCCTGACACGGCGCTGTTCTCGCAAGACTATCGCGCCAGTGAGCGCCTGTTTGCGCAGCTGATGCAGGTGGCCGGCCGCGCCGGACGGGCAGGCATTCCGAGTGAGGTGTTGATCCAGACGCGCTATCCGCAGCATCCGCTGTACGGCGCCGTGGTCCATCACGATTACGATCACTTTGCGACGGCCTTGCTGGAAGAGCGCGAGCAGGCCGCTTTGCCGCCCTATCTATATCAAGCCTTGCTGAGGGCCGAAGCACGCGAGCTGGCGACGGCGATTGAGTTCCTCAACATGGCGCGCGATTGCATGGAGCACCCGGGCATCACCATCAACGATCCGATCCCGATGACCATGACGCGCGTGCATAACGTGGACCGCGCGCAGTTGCTGGTGGAGTCGCCGTCACGCCCGGCGTTGCAGGCCTTCCTGAAAGAGTGGGTGCACACGCTGCGCGAGATGAAGAGCCGCGTGAAGTGGTCGCTGGAAGTCGATCCGCTCGATATTTAGGCCGGCAGCAAAAAGCGCCGCGCCGTCGCGACGATTTGTTCGGACAGCGCGCGCGTGAACGGCGTGTCCAGATTCCAGGCATGCCAGTTCAGCGCCACATCGACGTAATGACCGGGCGCCAAGTCGACCAGCCGCTCCTCGGCCAGCGCCGCCGATACCTGCTGCAGCGGCATCAGTCCATACGCCAGGCTGCCAAACATGCACTCGCTGGTGGCCGCCGACAGCGGCAGCGTGTGATGCGGATACGCGCCGCGCCAACCCAGCACCTGCTGCAGGAAGCCGTCCATCATGTCGCGGTCACTGACCACGGCCGGCGCCAGCTGCACCGCATCGGCGATAAATCCGTCGCCGAACCAGTGATTGGCAAACGCCCTGGTCGCCACGCACACGTAGCGCATGCGGCCTAGCGGCGTGACTTGCGGCCCGTTGGCCTGGGCTTCCTGCGAACCGGTCGCTACGCAAGCAAACACGCTACCCTCGCGCATCAGATGCAGCGCCATCTCGGTGGTGGCCTGCTGCACATTCAACTGGCAGCGCGGCGGTGCCAGCAGCGGCTGCAAACCGAGCGGGAACCAGGTGGCGAGGCTGGCCGCATCCACCGCCAGCGAAATCTCCGGCATGCTGACCTTGTTACCCAAGTCGATATCGAGCGACGCCTCCATCAGCTTGACGTTACGGTGGTGGGACACCAGCCGCTGGCCCAGCCCGGTCGGCACGGCCGGCTGGCCGCGCACAATCAGCAGGCGGCCGGCCGCATCTTCCAGCGCCTTGATGCGCTGCGAGACAGCAGACTGGCTGATGCCGAGCGCCAAAGCAGCTTTCTCGAAGCTGCCTTGGCTGACCACGGCATCCAGCACGGCCAGCGCCCGGTAGTCCAGATTGTCCATAAGTCAGACTTATAAAAATTAAAAACGATAAGTGATACTAATACCGTTTTGCTGCAAAGTAAAACGCAAAACGCAGTTCGGAGTAGACTTGTTCACCATGAAAACTCTCCACACCGAAGTCGCCGTCATCGGCGCAGGCACGGCTGGCATGACCGGCTATCGCGCCGCCAAGGCGGGCGGCAAGCGGACGTTGCTGATTGAGAGCAATGTCTATGGCACCACCTGCGCGCGGGTAGGCTGCATGCCCAGCAAGCTTCTCATTTCTGCGGCAGACGCGGCGCACATGCTGCAGGCGGCGTCCGGCTTCGGCGTGCACGCGGGCGAGGTGCATATCGACGGCAAGGCGGTGATGGCGCGCGTGCGCAGCGAACGGGACCGTTTCGTCGGCTTCGTGGTCGAGAGTGTGGAAGGCTACCCGGCCGAGGACAAGGTTCACGGCCATGCCCGCTTCCTCAGTCCGACCCAGCTGCAAATCGACGACCACACGCTGGTGCAGGCCGAACGGTTCGTGATCGCCACCGGCTCCACACCCATCGTGCCGGATGAGTGGCGCGCCGCCGGTCCGCGCGTGATCACCAGCGACGAGGTGTTTTACTGGGATGACTTGCCGCAATCCGTGGCCGTAGCCGGCACCGGCGTAATCGGGCTGGAGCTGGGGCAGGCGTTGCACCGGCTGGGCGTGCGCGTGACCATCTTCGGCCGTGGCGGTAGCGTCGCCCAGCTGTCCGATCCGGACGTTCTGGATGTCGCCCGCAGCGCCATGCAGGATGAGCTGGACGTGCGTTTCAAAACCAAGGTGGTGAAGGTGGAGCAGCACGGCGAAGGCTTGCTGGTCACCAGTGAAAATACCAACGGCCAGCAGCAGACCGAGCATTTCGACTACCTGCTGTCGGCCATCGGCCGCCGCCCGAATGTCCATCAGCTGGGAATGGAAAACACCGGTCTGCAGCGCGATCATCATGGCATTCCTGTTTATGACAAACAGACGATGCAATGCGGCGATAGCGCCATCTTCATCGCCGGCGACGCTAACGACGAGCGCCCGCAATTGCCGGAAGCTGCCGATCACGGCCGCATTGCCGGCGACAACGCGGCGCGCTATCCGGACGTAAAGCCAGGCCTGCGCCGTACGCCGCTGGCGATCACTTTCACCGAACCGCAGATCGCCACCATGGGCCTCAGCTACAACGAGCTGTGCGCCTCGTACGCTGGCCGTTTTGCGGTCGGCAAGGTGTCGTTTGAAAACCAGGGCCGCAGCCGCGTGATGCTGCAAAACAAAGGCATGCTGCGCGTCTACGCCGAGCACCAGACCGGCCGCTTCCTCGGCGCCGAAATGATCGGCCCGCGCGCGGAAAACATCGGCCACCTGTTGTCCTGGGCAGTGCAGGCCGGGCTGACGGTGGACGCCATGCTGGACATGCCGTTCTATCACCCGGTGGTGGAAGAAGGCGTGCGCACCGCGCTGCGCGACCTCGCCCACAAGCTTGAACATGAACCGGCGCAGGACTGTCCTTGCGTCGATTGCACGCCAGCGCCGTGAATTATGATTCTTTAATCAACGATACAAAAAACTCACACATTCCCACGTGAAAAGCCGTATGCTGGTGGGATGAACATACGCAAAGTGACAGCTGCCGACTTGAAGTTGGGCATGCTGCTGCCGTGGGACGTCTACGGTGAAAATGGCGCTTTGCTGATTCGCAAGGGACACCAGATTGCCAGTGCTAACCAGATCGATTACCTGATTGAGCGCGGCGTATTTGAAGATGGTCAGCCGCCCTCGGTGCTGGCCGATCCGCCGTCCGTGCTGCGCAAGCTGAATGCAGCCTATCTCGAACTGCACACGCTGCTGCAAGCGGCGGCGCAGGGTGTCGCTCCGCCCGATTTCCGCCGCAGGCTGGATGAGATCGCCCTGCTGGTGCACGCCGCCATTGACCTCAATGTGGACATCGCCACTGCCAGCATCCTGCACAACCAGGACCAGGCGCCGTACGCGGCGCGCCACAGCGTCAACACGGCGATGGTGGCAGTGCTGCTGGCGCGCGCCCGCCAGCGCTCGCGCAACGACGTCATGACCGTCACGCTCGCTGCACTGACCATGAACACCGGCATGATCGAGCATCACGCACGCTGGCACGACAGCAGCGCCGTGCTGGACTCGGCCGACCATGCGCGCAAGCTGGCGCATCCGGAGCGCAGCGTGCAGCTGCTGCGCGCAGCCGGTGTCAACGATGAGGCGTGGCTGAACTGCGTACTGCACCATCACGAAAATGAAGACGGCACCGGCTACCCGCACGGCAAGGTCGGTGCCCAGATTCCGCTGCTGTCCAAGCTGGTGGCGCTGGCCGACCGTTACTGCGCCCGCGTCTCGGAGCGCACCTACCGGCCAACGCTGGCGGCGCACGCCGCGCTGCGCGACATGCTGATGGAAGCGCGCACCACGCTGGACACGCATCTGGTGTCGCTGGTGATCCGTGAGCTGGGTATCTACCCGATCGGCAGCTATGTGCGCATGATGAATGGCGAGGTGGGCGTGGTGGCGCGGCGCGGCCTGCAATCGACCACGCCGCATGTGGAGTCGGTGATCGGGCCGCGCGGCGCGCCGCTGGAAGTGTTCCTGCAGCGCGATACCCGCAACGAACTGTACGCCATCCGCGAAGTGCTGAGCAATGCCCAAGTTGCCGCGCTGGAGGCCCCGCCGCTGCGCATGTCGCAGGTGTGGGGCCGGGCGGCGGTGGTTTAGTTCAGCAGCGCGTCCAAACGGCCTTGCTGCGCCAGTTCGCGCAGCATGCCGATGGTGTCGATGTCCGATTCGACGTAAGCCGAGCGGCGGAATTCATCGTACATGGCATTGGCTTCGTCGGTAGCGGCATCGTGGCTGTCTTCGTACTGGAAGCGCACGAACAGCGTGTCTTCGGTCGGCTGCTCGATGGTCATGGTCAGGCTGGACTCGGCGATATCCTGCTGCGCCGCCACGCGGTAGCGCACGCTGCGCATCGGTTCCAGTTCCACGCGGTCTTCCACCACCAGTTCACCGTAGCGCAGGCGACGGCGGAAGCCGTTCTCGCTGCGCTGGTCGATAGTGCTTTCGTCCAGATGCGGCACGAACAGCTTGGGCGACTCGGCGCGCAGCACCAGGCCGCGCCACACTTGCTGTACGGAGAGGGCGTCAATCAGCGGATTGAGCGGGTCGTTGACTTCGATTAAATGTTCAAATTTCATGATTGCAACCAATGTAAGGTTAGGCGAGACGCCCCGAATCCCCGCATGGTAACGCAAATGACACAAACGCTACATGCGGCAGGTCAGTAGCAGTCCCTGCGACTGATACAATGTGGGGCTATGTCCTCCAAAGTTCCAGTATTCGGCCTTAATCTGCCGCAAAGCCAGGCTGTCACCTACCTCGATGGTCCATGCCTCGTGCTGGCCGGCGCCGGCTCGGGCAAAACGCGCGTAATTACGCAGAAAATCGCCCACCTGATCGAGGACCGTGGCTATGACCCGCGCACCATCGCCGCGCTGACCTTCACCAACAAGGCGGCGCTGGAGATGCAGGAACGTATCGCCAAGCTGCTCAAGCAGCCGAAACAGGCCAAGCAGCTGACCGTGTCCACCTTCCACTCGCTGGGCGTGCGCATCTTGCGCCAGGAGTGTAATGAGCTGGGCTTGAAGGACCGCTTCTCCATCATGGATAGCGACGATTGCGGCTCGCTGGTCCAGGACATGGCACTGACCACCGACAAGCAGGTGGTGCGGCGCATTCAAACCGACATTTCACTGTGGAAGAACGGACTGGTTGATCCAGTGCGAGCGCTGAGCCAGGCCAAGGATGAGGACGAGGCGCAATCGGCGCGCGTCTACGCCAGCTATGTGGCCACGTTGTCGGCCTACCAGGCAGTGGACTTCGACGATTTGATCCGCCTGCCGGTGGAGCTGTTCCGTGACCACGAAAAAGTGCGCGACAAGTGGCAGCGCCGCTTGCGCTACCTGCTGATGGATGAATACCAGGACACCAACACCTGCCAGTACGAACTGGTCAAGCTGCTGGTGACTGGCGTCGGCAAGAAACCGATGTTCACCGCCGTGGGCGATGACGACCAAGCGATTTACGCGTGGCGCGGTGCGTCGGTGGAAAACCTGAAAACTCTGCAGACCGACTTCCCTGATCTGCAAGTCATCAAGCTGGAGCAGAACTACCGTTCGACCACCCGCATCCTGCAGGCGGCCAACTCGGTGATCGGCAACAATCCCAAGCTGTTTGAAAAATCGCTGTGGTCGGAGCACGGCCTCGGTGAGCCGATCCAGGTCACCTCGATGCCGACCGATGATGCGGAAGCCGACCAGGTGGCGATGCTGATCTCGGTCGACCATTTCACGCGCAAGAACAAGTGGTCCGATTACGCGATTCTGTATCGCGGCAATCACCAGGCGCGGATTATCGAGCAGGCATTGCGCAAGGAGCGCATTCCGTACACCATTTCCGGTGGCCAGTCCTTCTTCGACAAGGCGGAAATCAAGGACATCATCAGCTACCTGCGCCTGCTGGCGAACACCGACGACGACCCGGCGTTTATTCGTTCCGTGACCACGCCGCGCCGTGGCGTCGGCCAGTCGACGCTGGAAACGCTGGGCACCTTCTCGGCGCAGTGGAACTGCTCGCTGTTCGAGGCCGTGTTCAAGGGCGGCATCGAAGCCTTGCTGCCGGACCGCCAGCTGAATCCGCTGCGCGACTTCTGCAACTTCATCAACAACCTTGAATCGCGCGCCAGCCGTCCGGGGCCTTCGGGCAGCGGCGACAACGCGGCGCAGGTGCTGGATGACATGCTGGAAGCGATAAACTATGAAAACTATTTATACGATATGTTTGACGAGCGCGCGGCCCAGAGCAAGTGGCAGAACGTGCTGGAATTCGTCAACTGGCTGAAGGACCGTGGGCGCGGCGGCAAGGACCGCGATGGCGATGAAAAAAACGTACTGGAACTGACCCAGATGGTGGCCCTGATGTCCATGCTGGAAGGTCAGGACGAAGATCCGGATGCAGTGCGCATGTCCACGCTGCACGCATCGAAAGGGCTGGAATATCCGCACGTGTTTTTGGTCGGCTGCGAGGAAGGCATCCTGCCGCACAAGGGCGATGCCGACGCGCCGGCCGAATCGATCGCAGCGCGAGTGCAGGAAGAACGGCGCCTGATGTACGTCGGCATCACACGTGCACAGCGCACGCTGCACATCACGTGGTGCAAGAAACGCAAGCGCGCGGGCGAGCAGGTGCACTGCGATCCATCGCGCTTTATCAAAGAAATGAAGTTGGACGAGGGCACTGCGCCGCCGATGGAGTCCGAAGTGCTGACGCCGAAAGAACGCCTGGCGCGCATGAAGGAACTGCTGGCCACGCCCAAGCCCGACAAGGAACAACCATGACCACCACCGAAGACCGCTTCATCAACCTCGAAATCAAACTGGCTTACGCCGAAGACATGGTGGACTCGCTGAGCCAGCGCATCCACGAGCAGCAACAGCAGATCGACAAGCTGGAGCAAATGTGCGCAGCGCTAGTCCAGCACGTGCGCAACGCGTCCCAGAACAACGGCGGCCAACTCCCGCACGAGCGCCCGCCGCATTACTGATCAAACCAGTACGGCGCGCAGAGCTTCCACCGCCAGCGCGTGGTCCTCAGCCTGGCGCAGGCCGGAGACGGTGACGGTGCCGATGATGCCGGTGCCACGCAGGGTGATCGGGAAGGCGCCGCCATTGGCTGCGTGGTCTTTTGGATCGAGGTACTTGATGTCTTCAAACACCACGCCGCGATGCTTGTGGTCGATGCCGACGTAGAACGAGCAGCGGCCAAAACGCGCCACTACATTGTTCTTGCGGCGGATCCAGTCGGCCTGGTCGGCTGACGCGCCTTGCATGGCGTGATGGAACAGCACCTTGCTGTTGACGGTGATATTGATCGTGATGATCTTGTTGCCAGCCTTGGCCAAATCAACCAGTTTCAAGCCCAGTGCCAGTGCGGTATCGCTGCTGAAGGCGGTAAATTGCAAATCCTTTTCCTGCTGTGCCAGCGTGTCGAGCAGTTCCGCGTAGTTTTCCATGTGTTGCTTCCTGTGATAGAGAGTTGCCAAGCAAGAGTGTAGCCGAGATATACTAGTTTCTCCGCCTCCAATCTGCCGCCCTATGCATATTGACGTCGCCTCTCTGCTGATCGCCATGACACTGAACCTGCTGACGATGGCAGTGGCGCTGCTCGCGGTGATGGGCAAGGTCAATGCGGCTGCGCGCAGGGCGCAGCTGGGTATCGTATTGCAAGCGCTCGGCTGGGTGCTGCTATTTAGTTCCGGACTGGCGCCGCCCGGCGGCTGGGCCGACCGCCTGCTGTCAACGCTGGCGATGGCTGGCATCTCCAGCGGCCTGGCCTTCAGCGCATGTGCCTTCGACCTGTGGTGCGGGCGCGTCGACGTGGCCCGGGCGCCGGGCGTGATCGCGCTGGTGATGACGGCCGGCTACTGCATCGGTTTCGACCACTACGCCTTCCGCGTCGGCTGGGCCAATGGCTTGCTGGCCTTGCAGCTGGCGCTGGTGGCCTTGACGCTGTGCCGCCAGCCACTGCTGCCGGTGGGACGCTGGCGCTGGCTGATGGTGATCTCGCTGCTGGTGCAACTGGCGGTGACCGCCTCGCGCGGCGTGCTGGGGGTGTTCTACACCGAGCTCTTCCCCAACTTCTTTGCGCCGCATCCGGCCAATGTGCTGTTTGCGCTGGCTGCCAACGTGACGGTGGTAATGTCGATGGTGGCCATCCTGCTGGCGCACCGCGAGGAAGCCGCGCGCGAGCTGGAATGGCTGGCCAGCACTGATGGCCTCACCGATGCGCTGAACCGGCGTGCATGGCAGGCGCAAGCGGCCGAGTTTGTGGCCGAAGCGGCGCACCTGCAGCAGCCGCTGTGCGTGATGCTGCTGGAGCTTGATCACTTCAAGGACATCAACGACACCCACGGCCACGAGGCCGGCGACCGGGCCCTCAAGCTATTTGTGCAGGGCATGCGGGAAGTGGGCCGCGAGCGCAACCTGATATGCCGCTACGGCGGCGAAGAATTCTGCGTCCTCAAGCGCGGCGCCAGCCTGGACATGATGCGCGCCTACGACGCACGGCTGCGCCTGTGGCTGCTGGAAGCAGGGCCGCGCGAGCTGGGCGTACCGCTCAGCTACAGCGCCGGCATCGCCATCCTGCTCGATCCACGCGACACAGTGGAAGCCATGCTGCGCCGCGCTGACTCGATGCTCTACAGCGCTAAAATGTTGGGCCGCAACCTGACATTGGACGAGCAGGCGCTGGAAACTTAGGAGAACTATGAAAATCAAGAAACCATTTATGCTGGCAGCGCTGCTAGTAACAGGCGCGGCGCACGCGGCGACGCCGCAGGACGCCAATATGTTCTTCTGCGCCCGCGCGGCCATGTTCGCAGAGAGCTACACCGAAAGACTGGATGCCCAAAAATCCCGGCAGGAGAGCCTTGCCGGCGCGGTGGCGGACTTGAACGTGGTGTTCAAACAGCCCGTCGATGAAGGCACGCTGAAGCTGCTGATGCCGTGGGCCGCGATGGCCGACAAGCTACCCGGCTACAAGCCCTATACCAAAGGCAGCTATGTCGCGGTATCCTGCATGGCAGCGCTGAACGACGCCGTCTTTGTGCCATTCCAGAAACCGGAAATTCCTCCCATCGTTCGCAACTTCCTCGACGCCTGTGAGGCGAAGGGAGCGCGCGAGGCAGTCGGGCAATGCATCAAAGGCGGCTTCACCTCGCTGCCGCTGGAAAAACTGGATAAATAAAGGACGAGTATGGGCAAGGGCAGGCTGGAAGCATTCAGCGATGGCGTCATCGCAATTATCATCACAAGTACTATCCCCCCCTAAACTACATAGTTTTTCACGTTTTCGTTTATCTCTCGCATAAGGACTGGGCGCGCAACGCGAAATGTAACTATGTGTTTATACATAGATCTACATAGTTTAGGGGGGCGATGACCTACAGCCAATGGATCTGGGGCGGCATTATGCTGGTAGGTGTCAGAGATGAGAGTATTCTGCCGATAATAGAGTAATCCGGCTGGCGGGTTCCGCCCCATCTCGGACCTTCAAAGTAATAAAGGAATACAATTTCACTGGTAGGCATTAGCAACCACACGAGCCTGTGGCAGAGAAAAATTTTGTACCCTTGAGTGCCTGGACTCGCACCTTTGCGTAATACCCAACAATCTCGCAGTCATTTTTTTCGTCGCATATATTTCGATGAGTACACCAAAGAGTGACGTTTTCTTCTCCATCCTTTAACTTAAAAGTCGTTGTGTGTATTTTTCCTTGAAATGGACCGTCTCGAGAAGGCCGCTCCTCTTCAACGCTAAACTTCCTAAGCTCTCCATCAATACGAATTCTAGCTTTCTCTTCGTCATCGGCATCCCACTTCAAAAAAGTGCGTAGCCCGTCCCTCTCTTCTTTCATTGCCTCCCCAGTGGGAAACTCAAACCTGCAACCGCAACTAGGTTCGGCTTCGGCTATTCGGAGAATTTCAATTTTTGGCGAATCTCCCGCGACGGCTAATTGCGGAAAAGCGCAAAAGATAAAAATTGCATAGAAATTTTTAATTTGAACGATGTACTTCATGAGCTAGCCTACTTGATAATGATCTTAGAGTTCTTCTGCTTCCTTCTGTTGTTTTTTACCATGATTACAGTCTGATGGAATAAATCGTTTACGACCTTCCTCTAAGTATTCCGCCAAGCTCTGCAGGCCAAGGGCGCGACGACGCTGGTCTACTGCTGCGATACTATCGACTGGTCGTGCTTCCAAATTACAGCGGTCACTCAACATGAACTGCGTTCCATATTCCTGAGGCCGCCCCTCTGCTGTCGCGATGCGGTCAGACAAGTACGCCAAATCCTGCGCCGACGCATTGCCGTTTTTAAAAGCTACTTCGAGCAAGTCTCTAGCATAATGCTGGAATGCTATATCGCTGTCTGCGTGTTGCGATAGCAACCACGCATTGTGGCTTCCTTCCTTGTTCGTTGGCCAACCACATGTGGAAATGATTTCCTTAAGTTCCAGTATATTAGAAGCATCAATCGCTTGCCAACGCTTTTGCAAATCCTCATTAATAATGTTGGATGTGGATTTACCTTGAGATTTTAGTTCCCACTCTTCTCGTATCTGTTGGTCCTTACTGACCATTTCCTTTAGCCGCCCGAAAGATGCGTGACAATCAATGGCCGCGAAAGTATCGGTATGCCAAATCAAGGAAATTAAAATTAAAATTACATATCTATTAAATATGAAAAATTTGGTCATCGTAATTCAAATAAAAAGTGAATTTTGATACTTGGGATGTATTCAGGCTCGAAAAATTCCGCTGATTCAATAATATGCAAAGTCTGCTACTGGCCGTATGCCGTCTCGGTAATTTCATCCATGATAATCAATATCGCCGCAGGTAGGATCAATATCCTTAACGTGGTCAACTGGCGGCGATTGGAAGAGTGGGACGTGCTCACGTGCTAAGTACCAGGTTAGGTAAGCACCGAATATTGGCACAAGCAAGATAAGAGTTGCTTGTGCCCACCGTTGCGTGGGCTCGTAAAATGGCGAGGCCAATACCTTTCGCACGGCGATTGCGTCTAGGGCAAGCGTCACCACAGCGAGCGCTAGGAGAATCCATCCGGTTGAAGTAAGTGTGCTCATATCTTTCTTGAAGGACAGCTTTTGGCCGAACACGCCACAGGCCGGTTAGGATAACAGCTTGCTCATCTGCAAAACTCACCAATTTCCACGCCAGGCCAGCGCCGCCCCGTCGGGACATTTTCTAACGGTAATTAACTACGACGCCGGCGGATCGGTGGGGGTATTCGCCTCGCGCAGGAGTCGGCTACGCCGCCTGACGGCTTCCTCGTTGTCTGGAGTACCCTCGCGATAGCTAGAGGCCGCGCCGCCGCGAGCAGGCCAATCGCAGCTGCATCCGGAGCAGCCGTCCAGGATTTTCAAGAATTCGTGGCACGACCAATTGGAACCGCCGAGTGGAGTATCGCAACCAGAGGCATGGCAACCACCGGTATCGCAACCACCACAGTCGATATAGCCAGATTGCCATTGCATCCGCATCCCCATCGACCGCGAACCCTTTGCAATTCGATTCGCCATTCCGCATCGCGCAAGCCGACGGTCCAGAACGAAAAGTCCATCCCAAACCCCAAAGCGCCGGATTGCGCGATAGCCGAGCTCCGAACAGCTAGCGTCGCTCGTGTAAGCGGCGTAAGCGCAGCAAAAGCCTTTATGTGGCGAAATGTTCCGTTGATAGAACTTAATTGCGGTAAGGGCCAGTGCTTTCATTTGCTCCTTATACTACAAAATCACCAAGTTCTTTAAGGAATCGTATGGGCGGAAGCGCAGGCTGTCAATTGCCGAATATACGTCTCTAGCATTAGTGACCAGAATCGCAAAGACGTCATTGGATTCAAAGTTTTCAACAAAAAACTCATTTTTTACACTCGTCTGACCGGCGGCTACTGGCCGAACTCGGTCAGCAATCTTCTGGGATAAGTTTTTGATCGATTATCCAGACTCCGTCAGCGCGAGAGACGCCGAAATAATTCATAGCGACAATTTGCGCTTCCAAACATGCTTCCTGTGATTTCTCAAACTTTATTAAACCGATTTCTAATTCTTTAAATGATGATCCCCCCTCAACCAAGCGAATTACGGCTGAGAAAAAACCGTCCTCGCGCACCTTCGCGTAGGTTTCAATCTTCGTAATTCCATTGTTGGAGATTGCTGATGGGCCGCGCTTGTAGTCATCCATGCCGTTTCTATCCTTTGTATTTTAATTGAAGTAGCTAAAGGAAAATCGTCCGCTTCTGGCCGAGAACGGTCCTTTAAAACTCTAACTCATCTAGCCGTCCGTGTCAGATTAATCATCATTACACTGATTTTAGTTATATTTGAAATCATAGGCATATTTTTTTGGAAAAACAACTATCTCATTGTTATCATCCACATAGCGCAGATAGACGTGATTTATGTCATCCTC
>NZ_WWCN01000059.1 GCF_009857445.1 Duganella flavida | reverse complement strand
ACTATCACGTACAGGCTCTTCCCATTTCGCTCGCCACTACTTTGGGAATCTCGGTTGATTTCTTTTCCTGCAGCTACTTAGATGTTTCAGTTCGCCGCGTTCGCCTCACACACCTATGTATTCAGTGGGTGATACCCTAAAAGGGTGGGTTTCCCCATTCGGAAATCTGCGGATCAAAGCTTGTTTGCTAGCTCCCCGCAGCTTATCGCAAGCTACTACGTCCTTCATCGCCTGTAATCGCCAAGGCATCCGCCATGTGCACTTATTCACTTGTCCCTATAACCTTGACGGCTATAAGTCTAAGCATTTACTACTTGTGATGATGAGTTTTACTACCCAAGCATGTATCTGTCGATACACGCTTAATAAAACTTTACTTCTTCCAGATTGTTAAAGAACGTTACAGCAGATAAGTGTGAGCACTTGGCATGTTCCGAAGAACCTGCAAACTCTAGAAAGGAGGTGATCCAGCCGCACCTTCCGATACGGCTACCTTGTTACGACTTCACCCCAGTCACGAATCCTACCGTGGTAAGCGCCCTCCTTGCGGTTAAGCTACCTACTTCTG
>NZ_WWCN01000058.1 GCF_009857445.1 Duganella flavida | reverse complement strand
TCCTCATGACGGTACCTGAAGAATAAGCACCGGCTAACTACGTGCCAGCAGCCGCGGTAATACGTAGGGTGCAAGCGTTAATCGGAATTACTGGGCGTAAAGCGTGCGCAGGCGGTTTTGTAAGACTGTCGTGAAATCCCCGGGCTCAACCTGGGAATGGCGATGGTGACTGCAAGGCTAGAGTTTGGCAGAGGGGGGTAGAATTCCACGTGTAGCAGTGAAATGCGTAGATATGTGGAGGAACACCGATGGCGAAGGCAGCCCCCTGGGTCAAAACTGACGCTCATGCACGAAAGCGTGGGGAGCAAACAGGATTAGATACCCTGGTAGTCCACGCCCTAAACGATGTCTACTAGTTGTCGGGTCTTAATTGACTTGGTAACGCAGCTAACGCGTGAAGTAGACCGCCTGGGGAGTACGGTCGCAAGATTAAAACTCAAAGGAATTGACGGGGACCCGCACAAGCGGTGGATGATGTGGATTAATTCGATGCAACGCGAAAAACCTTACCTACCCTTGACATGGCAAGAACCTCCGAGAGATTGGAGGGTGCTCGAAAGAGAACTTG
>NZ_WWCN01000057.1 GCF_009857445.1 Duganella flavida | reverse complement strand
ATTTTATCTTACGTTCCCACTAGGGTGGGTTGGATAGCTGGAACGCTTGCCGGACCACTTATTATTATGCCCTGGGGATTTTTGTGCCTGTGTTTTTGGTTTCATCCTGAACGAGGAAATCTTCAGCTGGGGAGTAGCTTCGTCGGAAGATTGCCTCGATGGGCACAGTCGGCAGTGCGGTGGTATGCATCAATATTCTTAGTAGTTTTTTTCGTGGCAGGTCTAATTGTCTGGCCCCTGTTTTCGCTGACAATTGGTTAATTCCGGAGGCGGCCAGGTGCAGACGTTGCCAACTATTGCAGCGAGTTTGATATTTTCAAATTAGCTGGCAATGGTACGTTATGTCCTTGGCAGTATGGAAATCCGCCTGATGTTTGCCGCTAGCGGCCACCAGCGGCCCTTGATAAAGGAAGATATTTGATGAAACGTACTTTATTGCTTGTGTGGTTTGTAGTAGCGCCATACTTGGCCCAGGCCACCAATGTCGCCGATGAGCAGCTGATTGAACGCGCAGTGCGTGACTATATCGAATCACAACACCAAGCTGACCCAGTGCGCATGGAGCGTGGAATAGATACTAAACT
>NZ_WWCN01000056.1 GCF_009857445.1 Duganella flavida | reverse complement strand
CGACGATAGCCATAGCGCCCGTGATGGCGGGCGAAAATGGTTTGAATTTGTTTCTTGATTTGCTGGTGCTTATCTGGTGCCTGCAATACCTGCTGCTGATAGTAAAAGGTACTGCGCGCCAAACCAGCAAATTTAAGCAGAGCGGCCAACGAAAAGTGCTGCCTTAGTTCATTAATTACTTGCGTTTTTTGCGTACGGTCACCCGCTGTTGCTTCTGCGCTTGAACTAAGGCTTCTAACTTTTTTAGGTAGGCGTTCTCCATACGCAGCTGATTGATTTCGGCCAGCAAGTCTTCCTTGCTGCGGCCCTCATCATTGGCAGGAGGTGGGATTGGAGTGTCAGGAAAATCAGGCATCTTGGGTGGTCGTCCACGCTTACGTGGTTTTAGAGCGTCTATACCACCGCTATGATAGCAGCGCTCCCATATCGCCAAACAACCAGAGCTGCGGATATCGAAGGCTACTGCTGCCTCTTTATAGGACCAGTGATTCTTCCACATTTGCTTCAATACCTGAAGCCGGAACTGCGCATCATAGTGCTCAAACTTCTGACGCAATCCTGCTACGCCATGGCGTTCATAAAAGGCCACCCACGACCTCGCAACCGTTTCCGAAACGCCATTGCGACG
>NZ_WWCN01000055.1 GCF_009857445.1 Duganella flavida | reverse complement strand
CTGTGCCTGCAAGGCCCGAATAATAGCCAAGTTGGCCTTCATGCCGCTGGCTTCGACCGGGCCGACAGGCATGCTGTCGATGTCCATTTCCGTCAGCAGCTTGATTTCTCTGCAGGTAAGGTAGCTACCTGTTTGCTGTGCCATGCAGGTCTCAATCGAAAGAATATTCGCGGTTCTCATATCGACCAGCTGCATGCGTTTGCGGGCCAGGTCTCTGACGGCGCGTGATGACTTGGGCATGATATGGCCCTCGGGCAGGAGCCCTAATCGAAGTAGATGCGCCAAATGCCGCGCATCGGATTCGTCACCACGATGTTTAAGTCCATCGTATTGCTTGATTGCTGTCGTGTTGGCCAAGTGAAGAACATGACCCGCTTCGATCAGTCCATCGACCAACCAGTACCAGTTGTAGGTAGACTCCACAACAACGCCGGACAGCTCAGGACGATACGGCTCCAGCGCGGCGCAAATCGTGACTAGATCGTTGGCCAGCCGCCTGGAGTACAACACTTTGTCGGCCTCGTCGGAAACGATCACAACACAGTTGTTGGAATGAAGATCAATGCCACAAAATAACATGACGTCCTCCTCGATAAAGTTCGGATTCGTACCGTGACTTTATTCCTCGGCT
>NZ_WWCN01000054.1 GCF_009857445.1 Duganella flavida | reverse complement strand
GTGCTGGCGCAGGCGCAGGCGCCGGCGGTGCAGGTGGCGCAGGCCGAGCTGGCGCGGCGTCAGGCCGTGGTGCAGGTCGAGCGCACCCGCCGCGTGCCTGATGTGGCGCTGACGGTGGGCAGCAAGCACTCGGAGGAACTGGGGCGCTCGCAGGCGGTGATCGGGCTGTCGCTGCCGTTGCCGTTCTTTGATCGCAACCAGGGCGCAGTGCTGGAGAGTGTGCGGCGCGTCGACCAAGCGCGCGATGAAGTGGCGGCGACGGCTGCGCGGCTGGAGCTGGAGCTGGTGCAGGCCCGCGAAGACTACGCGTCGGCGCGGGCGCAAGCCCTGGCTTTGCAGGATGAGATTTTACCGGGCGCGCGCAGCGCCTATGAAGCGGCCAGCACTGGCTTCGAGTACGGCAAGTTCGGCTTCCTCGACGTGCTTGATGCGCAGCGCACGCTGTTGCAGGCGCAGTCCCACTACCTCACCACCTTGGCCGACGCGCACCGCGCGCAAGCCGCCATCGACCGTCTACTCGGAGCAGGCCATGAATAAGAAACAAGCCATCACCATTGCCGTCATGGCGATCATCGCACTGCTGCTGGCGGCGCTCATTCTCAAACCACGCGGCGAGGCGGCACGCGCCGACGCCGGCCACGGCGAAGCAGGCCACGTGGACGAAGCGCCCGCCGCGCCGCGCGGCGAACGCGCGC
>NZ_WWCN01000053.1 GCF_009857445.1 Duganella flavida | reverse complement strand
TGAACTGACCCCAAATAGTTGGACGGTTTAGTTTGCTAGGCATGCAAGGGCTGAGTTCTGTATTGCACAGGACTCAGCCCTTTTAGTTTCATCTTAATACGGTCGTAATTGTAATAGCGGATGTACTTCCTGAGGCTAGTTTGCAGCTCGTCGACGCTTTGGAATTGGTTCGGATGGAAGAGTTCAGTTTTGAGTATGGCAAAGAAGCTTTCCATTGCGGCGTTATCCAGGCAATTGCCCTTGCGCGACATACTTTGCGCCATTCCTTTTTGCTGTAGTACGCGTGTATAGGCCGGTATCCGGTACTGCCATCCTTGATCCGAATGCAGCATAGGTGCCTCACCTGGTTTCAGTTTAGCCAAAGCCTTCTTCAGCATCGATCCAACCAATTCATAAGCTGGTCGTCGAGAAGTTTCGAAGGCGACGATTTCGCCGTTGTAGAGATCCATGATGGGCGACAGATAAAGCTTATCTCCTGCTACGTTGAATTCGGTGACGTCCGTCACCCATTTTTCATTAGCCTTGTTTGCTGCAAATGCTCGCTGCAAAGTATTGGGAGCAGCCCGACCGACTTCACCTTTGTAAGAGCGGTATTTCTTTGGTCGTACCAATGATTTAAGACCCAATTGGCTCATCAGACGCTGCACTTTTTTATGATTAATCTTGTGTCCTTGCTGACCGAGGGTGGCGGCGAC
>NZ_WWCN01000052.1 GCF_009857445.1 Duganella flavida | reverse complement strand
CTATGAAGCAGAAACTGACTATTCCAACAGTCAGACAACCTTCCGCGATCCGTCCCCCCATCGCATCATACGACGGTGCAGGAATATTAACCTGCTTCCCATCAGCTACGCATCTCTGCCTCGCCTTAGGGGCCGACTCACCCTGCTCCGATGAACGTTGAACAGGAAACCTTGGGCTTACGGCGTGGGGGCTTTTCACCCCCATTATCGCTACTCATGTCAGCATTCGCACTTCTGATACCTCCAGCATCCTTTACAAGACACCTTCGCAGGCTTACAGAACGCTCTCCTACCATATGCTTACGCATATCCGCAGCTTCGGTGACTGGCTTAGCCCCGTTACATCTTCCGCGCAGGACGACTCGATCAGTGAGCTATTACGCTTTCTTTAAATGATGGCTGCTTCTAAGCCAACATCCTGACTGTTTTAGCCTTCCCACTTCGTTTTCCACTTAGCCAATCTTTGGGACCTTAGCTGGCGGTCTGGGTTGTTTCCCTCTTGACGCCGGACGTTAGCACCCGACGTCTGTCTCCCAAGCTCGCACTCATCGGTATTCGGAGTTTGCAATGGTTTGGTAAGTCGCGATGACCCCCTAGCCATAACAGTGCTCTACCCCCGATGGTGATACTTGAGGCACTACCTAAATAGTTTTCGGAGAGAACCAGCTATTTCCAAGTTTGTTTAGCCTTTCACCCCTACCCACAGCTCATCCCCTAATTTTTCAACATTAGTGGGTTCGGACCTCCAGTGCGTGTTACCGCACCTTCATCCTGGCCATGAGTAGATCACTTGGTTTCGGGTCTACACCCAGCGACTATCGCCCT
>NZ_WWCN01000051.1 GCF_009857445.1 Duganella flavida | reverse complement strand
GGTCACCCATTAGCCGGCCACTGTCAACAGTACGAATTTCTCCCTCGCGCTACTCTGCGATCTCTTGCATTATTTAGCCATCGTATCCGTTCAGCAGGCGTAAAGGTCGTTCCCTATGCCTCATAGCTGGTTGCGTGAATCGCACCAGTCACCCATCTGGATCAAGCAAAATTTCACTTCACAGTTTCGCCCTGGCGGCTTGGCCGCCCCAGAAGCATCTCGGTACCGTCGTGCGTCCAAATGGAAACAATTCTATGGCTGCCGCTATCTAACGGCTCCAAACCCTCGTGGCTCGCAATCCGGACGACTCACATCCTTGAGAACTCAATACGATGGCAGACGGCGCGGTGTCCAATCAATCCGCTGGCTCAGACTCCAACCCATTCGCTGGCTCGCCGGCCGTTGCCAAGCTTAGGAAAAGCAGCGTTCGACTGAAAACTGCTCTCCCGTCTTCAAGATATGGAAACAGGCACGCGCTAATTTATGTGCCACTGCCTTAAGCGCAACGACGCCGTTGCGCTTTGCTTTCTTGCGTTGATAAAACTTGCGCGCTGGCTCGCAAAAACGAATCGCAAAATTTGCGGCCTCGACATATGCCCAGGCCAGAAAGCGATTGCCGTTTTTGGTATTGCCTTCGCCTTTCTTCTTGCCATTGGAAATGTGAGTGCTACCGACACAGCGGCAATACGACGCGTAGTTTCCTGCGCCAGAAAATCTGGCAATGTCTCCTGTTTCAAGCAGGATCACTGTCGCCAAGATTGGGCCAATGCCTGACACCGTGTTAAGCAGACGGTAGCCCGGCGCTGATCGGCAGTAATTCGACAGTGATTTCTCGATTAAATCGATCTGTGCCTGCAAGGCCCGAATA
>NZ_WWCN01000050.1 GCF_009857445.1 Duganella flavida | reverse complement strand
CAACACTTTGTCGGCCTCGTCGGAAACGATCACAACACAGTTGTTGGAATGAAGATCAATGCCACAAAATAACATGACGTCCTCCTCGATAAAGTTCGGATTCGTACCGTGACTTTATTCCTCGGCTGGGCCGAAGGGAGGACGGCTAGATGATTATCAATTCTGCGAGCAAACGAACACTGTGGAGCTAGCAGCGTATTTAAATACTGAGTGTAGTTAACGGCGAAGACCAGCGCCGATACGGAGAGTCATGCATTCGTGACATTCAGCGACAATTGCCACGTCGCAATTTCGTTATACTGCGCCGAGCATGAGCTCAAAGCGGCACCTCGCGCATTCAGAGGTATCCAAACAAAGGCTTTCGCACTATGCGTTTACTGCTTGCTCTCGTCCTTCCCTGGCTCAGTTTCTTCACTATCGGACGTCCGTTTGCCGGCATCGTCTGCTTGCTGCTTCAGCTAATTGTCATCGGTTGGATTCCCGCAGCCATATGGGCAGTTTACTCCCTGTCGCAGTTCAAAACCGACCAAAAAATCGAACGTGCGCTTCAACAGCGGCGCTAAGCCCAGGTCATAAGGCCAATATGAACGCTAAAGAGGATGGCTCCTACTTCCCCTTTAGGTCTGCTTCGGCCTCGCGGCGACAAACCGTGAACCCTGCTTCGGCAGCGTCCGGCCATAAGCAGCCTTTCGGAAAATTAAAGTTGAAGATCCTGTCGGAATTTCAATAACTATAAATCTACTATCGATTTTTAATTTTTAAAAAAATGGTTAAATTTAAAAAAAATGCCGGATATTTCTTGGGCGTATTCTTATTGTCTGGTTGTTCCTACTATACAAACTTAAAGCCGGTTAAAATAGATGCGAGTTTGCTGGAGCTTCCAGTTGT
>NZ_WWCN01000004.1 GCF_009857445.1 Duganella flavida | reverse complement strand
ACAACCAAGCACTGATCGCTCTCGCAAGGCGGCGCTGCGACGTGATGTACGCCATGATGCGAGACGGGACACTTTATTGCCCTGCACCTCTCGCAACTGCTTGACGAAGTACATAGGGACACCCCCCGCCGCTGCGGTGAAGAAAGCCGGATTACCCTGAAACCAGCCGGTGCCACCCGGCGGCGAGGAATCGTTCACAAACAACCAGCCCTTGGCAGGCAATGCCGCCACATCATCAAAGCCTTCCGACAACAACGGCGTAGCCACAACAGTGCAACTGGCAGCAACAGCAAGCAGTCCCGCCAGATATTTGATCCAGTCCATATCATCCCCCACGGTAGCGTCACACAGCTCAACTTGCTGTTAGACCCAGCAATTACTGAGCGGGTTCCGTCGCGGGATGAAAAATATCAGGCGAGCACGGTATCGATGCGCAGGCCGGCTTTCAGGGTGAGCGTGACCGGCGTCTTTTCGGCGATTTCCGCCAGGCGGGCTTTTTGTGCCGCGTCCACCGCACCGCTGATACGGAGCGTGCGTCGGACCAGCATCGCATCATCGTCGCCGTGGGTCAGGTGCAGTTCGATGTCGATGGTGTCTACCGGCCACTGCTTGCGGTCAGCGTACATGCGCAGCGTGATGGCGGTGCAGGCGCCCAGTCCGGCCAGCAGATAATCGTAAGGCGCCGGACCGGCATTCTGGCCGCCGTTACGGGCCGGTTCGTCGCCCAGCAGCGCGTGTCCACTGACCTCGATTTGGGTGGTGTAAGTGTCGCTGCCAATGTGCGCTGTGCCGCGTGCCATGCTGTGTTCCTGTGGTTTGAAATCTCGTTTGTAAATCTAAGGTAAAGAAGCGTAAATGGCGTTTTTTACCAAATATGCCGCTGGTATAATGGCAACTCTACCGTACAGTGACGGTGTGCCGTCAAAACCATGCAAAAGATACTGCTTACCTGCTGCCTGACCGGCAGCGCTATTCTGCCAGCTTACGCTCAAACCACCACTCCCGAAAAGCCAGCCATCAAGCCCGCTACGACCGCCAAGCCAAAAGAGGCTGTCGTTCCGGAGGTAACCGTAGCCGCTGAACGTCCAACCAACCGCATCGACCGCCAGGTCTACGACGTCAAGTCCGACGTCTCCAGCACCAATGGCACCGCCGCCGATGCGCTCAACAACGTGCCCTCCGTGAACGTGGATCCGGACGGCAGCGTTACCCTGCGCGGCAGTCCGAACGTGCAGATCATGGTGGACGGCAAGCCGTCGGCCATGCTGCAGGGAGACAACCGCGGCCCGGCGCTGCAGGCCATGGCCGCCGACGATATCGAATCGATCGAAGTCATCAACAATCCCGGAGCGCAGTTCGGCAATGAGGCCGGTGGCGGTCCTATCCTGAACCTGGTGATGCGCCGCAACCGCAAGCCGGGCGGCTTCACCACCGTCAACGCCAATACCGGCACCGCCGGCCGCTACAACAGTGCCGTCAATGCCACCTACAACGAAGGTGCGTGGGGCTTCCAGGGCAGTGCCAACGTGCGTCACGACGGCCGCAACTCGGTGGCCGAAGTCACCCGCGACCGCTACGACGCCGGCAGCGGCGCGTTCGTGCACAGCAGCCAGGAATCGGTCGGCAAAGGCCTCAACGATATGGCAGGCCTGAACGGCCAAGTCAGCTACAACCTGAGCCAGACCGACACCCTGACCGGCAGCGTCAACTACAACAACCGCACCAACGACCAGCACTCAAGCGACCACTACATCAACGGCGCGACCAGCTTGATCCCGGCCAGCGATTACGTGCGTAGCACCGTCCGCACCGGCGACAGCAAGAACTATGGCTGGGGCGGCCGCTACGACCACAAGGGCGAACTGCCGGGCGAAACCCTGAAGATCGATCTGCGCGTCTCGGCCTCCGAGAACGACAACATCAACAACTACAACAACGATTACGCCACGCCTGGCATGATCGACACCCGCGCCAATCAGCACAACAACTTCAGCACGCACATCGCCGACTTCACCGGCGACTACGAACGTCCGCTGTGGGGCGGCACCATGAAAGCCGGCTACAAAGTCGCCACCAACGACAGCAGCTTCAACACGCTGTACACCGATATCGATCCGGTGACTGGAGTGGCCAAGATCAACGCCGGCCGCACCAACGCCTACGAACTGGATGAAACCGTGTACGCACTGTACGGCAGCTACCAGATGCGCCTGAACGAGCGCTGGGGCGCCCTGGCCGGCCTGCGTGCCGAATACACCGACATGGACATCGACCAGATCACCGGCGGCGTCAAGGCCAAGAATAACTATATAAACTATATACCTAGTTTCTTCGCCACCTACAAGGCGACCGACAGCGCCAACATCCGCTTCGCCTATGCGCGCCGGATTCGCCGTCCCAACGCCAACGATCTGAATCCGTACGTGACTTACCGCGACGAATTCAACGTCTCGTCGGGTAACCCGAACCTGAAGCCGACCAAGACCGATTCGTTCGAAGTCGGCTACGAAACCAAGTTCGGCGCACTGGAAACCAACCTGCGCGGCTACTACCGCAAGGACACCGACGCCATCGTCGACTACCGCTACTTCGTGGCGCCGAACGTGCTGTTGACCACCAAGGCCAATGGCGAAGGCAGCCATTCGAGCGGTCTGGAATTCACCGTGAGCGGCAAGCTGACGCCGTCGCTGACCTTGAACACCAGTGGCAACCTGATGCGCGCCCAGCAAAGCTTCTACGACGACACTGGCGTGCTGGTAACGCGCACCGCCAACTCGCTGAGCGGCCGTGCGCGCCTGAACTACCAGTACGATGCCGCCAACCAGATCCAGCTGGCGTTGCAGATGATGGGTAAAACCTTGTCGGGCCAGGGCTATCGCTCGCCTAACCATTCGGTCAACCTGAGCGTGCGCCACACCGTGACGCCGGCGCTGACCCTGGTGGCCAACGTCACAGACATCTTCAATACCAACAAAATGGAAACCATCATCAACAGCGCCACCTTGCGTGAAACCAGCACCCGCCGCTTCGACGGCCGCGTGGTCTACGTCGGCCTGTCGTACCGCTTTGGCGGCCCGAGTTCGTCGTCGGATAAAGAAGAAAGCGGCTGGGGCGGTCAACGTCCGGGCGGCCCAGGCGGCCCCGGCGGTCCCGGCCCCGGCGGCCCACCACCAGGCGCCTGATTAAAGCAAAACGCCCGATGTCTTCATCAGGCGTTTTCTATTCAGGGTCAGCTCTGTCATTTGGACACACGATCGCAAAAGCTGAGTAATATCAATACGTTTCATTTAATCCCTGCTAGGCCCCTACCGAAAAATCTCTATCATCCTCAGCATAGGAACAGCTTGAGAAATATCAAATGTGCGAGCCACATGTCCAAATGACAGAGCTGACCCCAAAAAACGCCCGCATTGCGCGGGCCGGTGTTGCTTAGTACTTGAAGTTGGCTGTCAGCGTTGCGCTGCGGCCAGGGCCTACGCCGGCGTAGTGCGGCGACGAGACTTTGTCGAAGTAGAATTTGTCGGTCAGGTTCTGGATGTTCAACTGCAGCGAGATATGCTTGTTGATTTCATAGCTGGCCATTGCGTCGAAGCGGCTGTAGCCCTGCGCGTACTTGGTGTTGTTGATGTTGGCGTATACCTTGGCGACGTAGTTCACACCACCGCCCACCATCACTCCCGGCAGCACTGCATATGAGGTCCACAGCGAAGCGCTGTTCTTCGGCGTGGTCGGGAACACGTTACCGTTGTATGGCGACGCCGTGTACACCGGCTTGGCCGTGGTACCGGTGTTCACGAAACCATTGTCCGCCACGCGGCCATCCAGATAGGTGTAGCCGCCGAACACTTGCCACTCTTTGGTGATGTTGCCGCTCACGCCCAGCTCCACACCTTTCATGGTTTTCTTGCCGACGTTTTGCGTGGTGCCATCCGGCGCCGTCACGCGGGCGTTATTCATCTCGCTGCGGAACAGGGCCGCGCTGACCGACAAGCGCCCACCCGGCAGCACTTCCCACTTGGTGCCCAGTTCATAGTTCTTGCTGTCCTGCGGCGCCAGGTTTTGTACTGCAGCGGTCAGACCATCCAGACCATCGCCAGCGTCATTGCCAGGTGGCGTGGACGAGGTGCCGTACGAAACGTAGATGCTGCTATTGGCCGACGGCTTGTACACCAAGCCCCCCTGGTAGTTGGCGAAGTTCGCATTTACCTCAGCGTGTGCGGCCGCAGTGGTTACACCGTTCAACGTATAGGTCGGCACGTCCAGCGTGCTGCGGTAGTCATCCCAGCGCACGCCCACATTCAACAGCCATTGCGGCGTGAATTCCACGGTGTCGAACACGTAGGCCGAACGGGTGTTGGTCAGGATGGTGTTACGCGCCGGCGATACGCTGCGGGTGTACACCCACGGATCGTTCGGATTCGGATTGATGATAGTGGTGCAGTTGTACAGCGTGGCCGCGCCCGAGGTTGGGCAAGTGGTGGTGCCGGTCAGTGGATTGTTGGTGCCCGGCGCGAACAGATAGCTGCTGCGGTCCGTATTTTCGCGGCTGATTTCCAGGCCGCCGGTGTAGCTATGCTTGATGCCTGCGGCGACGAAGCTGCCAGTCAGGCTGGTGGCGTTGGCCAGCGAATCGGTGCTTGCCACGCGGGTGTTGGCGCGGCGCCATACGGTACCGTACAACATGGTGTTGCCCTTGGAGTCATCCGGCTGGGTCCAGATGTAGTCGTTGTCCGATTTGCCGTAGCGGGTCACGTTACGGAACACCAGGCCACCGGCAAATTCATGACGCACGTCGATGGTGCCGATGTCGGTCTGGGTTTTGCGGAAGTCGCGGTTCACCAGGCCATAGAAGGTATCGCGCGGTACGCTGATCGGCGTGCCGTCGCCGTTCTTGCTGACGTTAGCGCCAGTGGTGAACGGGTTGTTGAACGGGATGCCGGTATCCGGCAGTTCGTCCGACTGCATGTGGTAATAGCTCAGGTTTACTTTGGTGGCCGAGTTCATGCCGAAGCTGACGCTCGGCGCGATGCCCCAGCGGTTGCCCTTGATTTCATTGCGGCCAGCGACGTGCGCATCGTGACCCATCACGTTCAGGCGCACTGCCACGTCGTCATTGACCACACGGTTGATGTCGACCGTGCCACGGCGATACTGCGCCGATCCCAGGCCCACGCTGGCGTTGGTGAAGTTTTCCGCTTTCGGCGTCTTGCTCACCAGGTTGATGCCGCCGCCAGCCGACGAACGGCCGCCGTAGGCCGAGTTAGGGCCCTTCACCACTTCGATCTGCTCCAGCGAGAAAATCTCACGCGACTGCGAACCGCTGTCGCGGATGCCGTCGATGTAGGTGTCAGTCTGCGCGTTGTAGCCGCGAATGAACAGGTTATCACCTACCGGGTTGCCACCCTCGCCCGCGCCGATGGTAATGCCCGGCACCGTACGCAGCGCGTCGGTCAGCGACACCGCGCCAGTTTGCGAGATCACTTCGGAAGTAATGACCGTGACCGACTTCGGCGTATCCAGCAATGGTGCAGTGAATTTGTCGTTCGCCGATTTGCTGACCTGGAAATCGCTGGTGCGGGCGCCGTCGACCACCACTTCCGGCAGCTTTTGCGGCTGCTCCGGTGCGGTTTCCGCGTGCAGCGCAAAGGGCACGGCCAGTGAGGCCAGTGCCGCCAGATTCAAAGTAGTGGCGTGTTTGCGGCTCTTGATACCCGCATTTTTGAAGCTTGGTTTCATCATCTTCCGTATCTCAGTTTGAATTGTTGATTGACTGTGCAGGAACGCAGTTGGGGCAACGCGCAGGTATCACGATATCGGCGGGCAGCTGGTAGCCTTCCAGCGCCGCCACGTTGGCTAATTGCGCAGCCAGGCCCGCGTCCGCGATGCGCTGCTGACGATGACAAACGTCGCAACGGAACACGTAGGCGCGGCTGGCCGGCATATCACTGGCAATCGCATACACGGCTTTCACGCCGCCCGAGCTGACATGGCGGTCACGCAGTACCAGCCCATCGTCCTCCATCTCTTTCAAGATGCGGTAGATGGAGCCGAGGCTGACGTCTTCGCCGGTGTCGAGCAACTTACGGAACACCACCTCGGCGCCGACTGGATCCGTATGGCGCAGCAGCACCTCCGCGACGCTGAGGCGCGCGCGGGTGATGCGCAGCGGCGATTTGCGCATCCATTCCTGGACGCGCTGCTGCGCGGATTCGTGTGCTTGCTGCATGGGTGTCCCTCGATTGCTGTGGCCCTGTACTTACCTTGCCAAGCGAGATCGAAAAAAGGGAACCGGAATGAGAATTATTTTTAAAAGCGGGTGGACAAGCCGATTCGTATTGCGCGCGGCGAGCCGACCGAGATGTTATTGTCGTTATAAGACGAGGCGTAGTAGGCGCGGTCCAGCAGGTTCTCCAGGCTGAATTGCAAGCGATTGCGCTGGTCAATCTGATAGTAGACAGAGGCGTCCAGCCGCGCAAAACCAGGCAGTACCACGCGGTTACTGGTGGAGCTGAACATGCTGCTGCGCGCGATGAGGCCCAGCGCGCCCTCCAGTCCCGGCGCCAGCGTATGGCGGCTCCACAGCGACAGCGACTGGCGCGGCACGTGTGGCATCTGCGCGCCCGCTTGCGAGGACGCGTTCTGGGTCGCCGTCAGGCGTGATCGCTGCCACGCGTAGCCTGCGCTCAGCGTCCAGTCACGGTTCACGCGGCTGGATAATTCCAGCTCCATGCCCTGCCCGCGCTGGCCATCCACCAGTTCTTCATCGCCGGTGTTGACCGGGTCAGCCACCAGCACATTCGCGCGCCGCAGCTGGTACACGGCCACGCTGGCCGACAACGCATCGCCGTCATCCCAGCGCGCGCCAAGCTCCTGGTTGCGCACCACCTCCGGCGCGAGGTCCTGGTTGCCGGCGGTGAGCGACGCCATTTGCTCACCCACCCGCGCCGCGTAAGCCTGGCTGAAACTGGCGTATAGCGACAACTGAGCGGCCGGACGATAGATCACGCCCAATCGCGGCGACAGCGGACGGTCATGGCTAGCCAGTTGCACGCCGTTGCGGATATCGCGCAGATCCACGTCCAGCTTCTCGGCCCGCAGCCCGGCTACCATCTGCCATTGCGGCGACAGCGTCCATTGATCCTGCACGTACAACGACAGGTTGCGCGCCGTGCTGGCATTACCCGTGTCGGTCGGCGAGGCGCGGAAGCTCACCGGCAGCGTGAAGGTCGGCTGCCCGAGCGGCACCGACACAAAGCGCACGTCCGTGCCCAGCGTATCGAAATAGCCGGTGGTGCGGGCGTTGTCGGAGCGCTGGCGGCCCAGTTCCAGTCCGGCGCTGAGGCGATGCTGTCCCACCGTGGCATCCAGCGAGGCTTGATAAAACAGGTTGCTGCGGCGGGTTGCGCTGGCATAGCCCAGCATGCGCACGGTCGCGCCGCCATCGTCCATCCCGCCGGGGAAGACGTTCTGGTAGTACTTGTCGTAGACCGCGTAATGCAGCTGGCTGGTGAACTGCAGCGTGGGCGCTAGCCGCTGCTCCAGGCGCAGCGTCATGCTGTCGATATCAACGCCGTTATGACTGTTGACTGGGTCGCCAAAGAATGTCGAGGTATCGCTGGCCACCGGCCGGCCACCGTACGAGGGCACGCCGCGATCAGTGGTGCGATGGTCGCGGAAATGCTCGTAGCTGGCTTGCACCAGCGTGCCATCGCCATCGCGCCACGCCAGCGCGGGATTGATGCCGTAGCGCGCCAGCCAGACGCCGTTACGGAACGAGTTGGAATGTTCGTCCACTGCGTTCAGGCGCCACGCCCATTGTGGGTTGAGGGCCGCGCCCACGTCCACGCTGGCGCGCCGTTGCCGCCATTCGCCCAGCAGCACGTCGGCGTCGCCGATATCGCGCCACTGCGCCTGTTTGCTGACGCGATTGATCGCGCCGCCGGAACCGCCGCGTCCCAGCGCCATGGCGTTCGGGCCTTTCAGCACTTCGACCGTTTCGATGTTGTAGAAGTCGCGGAAGTACTGGACGTCGTCGCGCATGCCGTTCAGGTAGAAATCAGCGCTGGAGTTATAACCGCGAAAGACGGCGTTATCGCGATTGCCTTCGCCGAGGCTGGGCTGCACACCCGGCACGTAGACCAGCAGGTCGTCTATGCTGAGCAAACGACGGTCGCGGATCTGGTCCGCCGCCAAGATGCTGATGGACTGCGGCGTATCGCGCAACGCAGCGCCGCCCTTGACCGTAAAACTGCTGACGGTATCGTGCGGCGTAATCGCGTCCGCCCGCGCCACTACTTCCGGCAAGCGCTCTGGTTCGCGCGCCACCGGCGCGGACGCCACAGCCGCTTGCAGCAGGTAGCTGCCGTCCGGCTGGCGCACGGCGCCGAGCCCGGTGCCGTCCAGGATGCGCGGCAGGTCGTGTTCCGGCGCGCTGAGGTCAGCCAGGCCGGCGCTAACGACGCCTTGCGTCAACCGGCCGTCGGCGCTCAGCAGCACGCCACTCGACAGCATGTAGGCGCGCAGCACCTGGTCCAGCGAACCGGCCGGAATGACAGGCGCTGCGGCCGCCAGCGACGGCAGCAAGGCAAGTACAAACAGCTTCTTCATCATCCGCGCGGCGTCACCGTCACCCACCACGACAAAGTGCGTTTCACGCGCACCGGCAGCGTGGCCTGCAGCATGTCCAGCGCACGGTCGGTATCGCCCAGCGGATAACTGCCAACCAGCCGCAAATCGGCCAGTGCCGGATCGCAGGCAAGATAGCCGTTGCGGTAGCGTCCCAGCTCCTGCAGGAAATCACCCAGCCGCATCTGCGTGGCGACCAGCAGCTTGCGCGACCACGCCGAAGTTTCCTCAAGCACCGGCCGCAGCGCACCGGGACGGCCGTCGATGATATCGACCTGCGAGCCCGCAGGCACCACGCTACCGGCGCCCACTTCCACTGCGCCGTCATACACGGCAAGGCGTGTTCCCTGCACGGTCAGGCGCACCGAGAAGCGCGTACCCAGCGCGCGCAGGCGCACACCGCGCGCCTCCACCACCAGCGGACGCGATGGCGTCACCATATCCGGCCCGCTGTGCAGCAGCACCTCGCCACGGCGCAGCACAATCAAACGCTGGTTATCGTCGTAGGCCAGATCAGCGGCGCTATCGGTATTCAGCCAAGCCTGCGTGCGGTCTGGCAGCGGTAACGCAGCCACCACGCCGACGGCGGTGCGATGCTGCGCATTCAAGGCCGCGACATAACGACGGCTTTCCTCGTGCCGCGCCACCACCGTGCCCATGCCCACGCCAGCGCACAACAGCAGCAGCGACTTGATCGCACGGCGACGGCGCGGCCCGGCCACCAGCGCTGCGCGCGCGGGCGCACCGGGCAAGGATTGAAGTTGGCTGTGGATGCGTTCAACACGCTGCCATGCGGCGCGGTGCTCGGGCGCGGCGTCCAGCCAGCGCTGCCAGGCCGTGCGTTCGGCAGGCGTGGCATCGGATGCGCTGAGAATGGCGAACCATTCGGCCGCTTGTTCCAGTACGCTGAATTCCTGCGAAGTTGTATCAGGCATCGCTCGCAATCAGCAGGCATTGCAGCATGGCTTGCGCCATGTATTTCTTCACCATGCGTTCGGAGACTTGCAGATGCCCGGCGATTGCCGCATAAGTCCAGCCATCGATCTGCGACAGCAGGAAAGCCTCGCGCGCCTTGGGCGGCAGCTTGGCCAGCATGGCGTCGACCTGCATCAGGGCTTCGATGGTGAGCGCACGTTCTTCCGGCGAAGGCTCCAGCGCCGCATCCTGCATCACCAGCGCGTCGAGGTAAGCGCGTTCCAGCGTCAGGCGGCGCCAGTGGTTGACCAGCAGGCCGTTGGCGATCGTACTGAGATAAGCGCGCGGTTCGCGCAAGGTAGCGACGGTGCCCGCATCGAGTACGCGCACAAAGGTATCCTGGGCGATATCGGCGGCGCCATCGCGGCAGCCGACTTTGCGCCATAGCCACTGGTGCAGCCAGCCGTGATGGCTGCGGTACAGCGTGTCGACAGTAGGCGCAGGAAGGGTCACTATGGATCAATAAAGAATGAGAATCATTCCCATTGTGCCATAAACTGCGGCAGGTGCCAACCTGCCGCAGGCTTGCTTATTTCATCACAGTCAGCTTCTGGCGCTTGCCGTCCTTGAAGGTGAAGATGGTCAGCACGCCGTCCTGCACGTCGCCGCGCGCATCGAAAGCGATATTGCCGGTCACGCCTTTGTGCTTGATCTTGGCCAGCACCGGCAGGTATTTGGCCGGATCAGGCGAACCGGCTTTCTGCATCGCTTCGACCATCGTCATCAGCGCGTCGTAGGTGTACGGCGCGTAAGTCTGCACTTCAATGCCGTACTTTTTCTTGTACGCGGCGCGGAAATCGGTCATGCCTTTTTCCTGCGACGGCTCAACGCCGCCCGCTTCCGCGCAGATCACCTGGCCGTCGCTCATGCCGTCGCCGGCCAAGCGCGGCACCGAGTCCGAGCACATGCCGTCGCCGCCCATGAATTTGATCGGGAAGCCCAGTTGCTTCATCTGGCGCAGCATCGGTGCGGCCACGGCGTCCATGCCGCCGAAGAAAATCATATCCGGCTTGGTAGCCTTGATCGCGGTCAGGATGGCCGTCAGGTCGGTGGCTTTGTCGTTGGTGAACTGGGTCGAGACGATGGTCGAACCGGTGGCCGCGCCGGTGCGCTTGACGGTTTTGCTGAATTCATCGGCCAGGCCCTTGCCGTAGGCGGTGCGATCATCCACCACGGCGATGCGCTTGGCCTGCATGTTCTGCATGGCGTAACGGGCCAGCGCAGGGCCGAGCTGTTCGTCGTTGGCGATGTTGCGGAAGGTGGTGTTGTAGCGCTGGCGTGTGTACTGCGGCGAGCTGGCCGACGGCGTAATCTGCGGAATGCCGGCATCGTAATAGATGCGCGAGGCCGGGATGGTGGTGCCCGACGTCTCGTGGCCGATCACGCCCTGCACTTTGGCGTCGACCAGTTTTTGCGCGGCCGACGTGGCCTGTTTCGGATCGCCGGCATCGTCTTCCGCCAGCAGCACTACCTTGTATTTCCTGCCCCCGATGACGACGCCCTTGGCGTTCAACTCTTCCACGGCCATGCGCGCGCCGTTTTCGTTGTCCTTGCCCAAGTGAGCGATCGGGCCGGAGGTAGCGGCCACGTGGCCGATCTTGATGATGTCTTCCGCATGAGCGGCGGCGCCCGCAGCGCCGATAAAGGCCAGCGCAAGCGCGCGGCAAACTGTTTTTGTTGTGAACTGCATAAAATCCTCGTTAGTTAACACCAATAGAATACCAGACGCTTGCAGCAGATGCTTGCACAGGGGGCTGATTGAAGTAGAATTAATCTTTCACAGAATGAATCAAAGACGCATGGCCTTCCTGCTTTTCCAGCTCAACAGCCTGCGCAGCCGCTTGGTGCTGTTGGTGCTATTGGCAATTGCCCCGATCACCGTGATGACCTTCATCAACGGTCAGCGCGAACGAGTCCATGCGGTGGAAACGGCGGAAGAAAACCTGCAGCGCCTGACCAACCTGGCCGCCGCCAACGAGGCGCAACTGGTTTCCGGCGCGCGCCAGATGCTGCGCGATATGGCCAGCATTCCCGACCTCACCGGTGACGGCGCGCGCTGCAGCCGGCTGCTGGCCAATCTGCTGCGCGAGAATCCCGACTATGCCAATCTGGGACTGATACAGCTGAACGGCGACGTCAGTTGCAGCGCCGTGCCATCTACGGCAGCAGTCAATCTGTCCGACCGCGCCCACTTTCGCCGTGCCGTACACCTGCGCCGCTTTGTGGCGGGCGGCTACGTGTTCGGACGCGTGATCCACAAGCACACCGTCAACCTGACTTACCCAGTACTGGATCAAGACCAGCGCGTACAGGCCGTGGTATTCGCCTCGCTGGACCTGAACCGGCTCGATCGCTTCGTGTCAGACGTCCAGCTACCACCAGGCTCGCTGCTGCTGACCACCGATTCCGAGGGAAAAATCATCGCGCGCAAGCCGAATCCCGAAGAGTGGTTCGGCAAGCAGGTGTCGCCCGAGATGCGCAATGCGATGGCGGCCGAACCGGGCAAGCCGGTGCTGCTGGTGGGGCCGGACGGCGTTGAGCGGCTGCATCGCTTCTCGCGCGTCGGCAGCAATGGCTTGTCGGACTACACCCTGACCATCGGCATCCCGGTCGACGCCATCACCGCCAATGCGCGCCATGACCAGTTGCTGGACTGGCTGGCACTGGCCGTCACCATCATGCTGGCATTGCTGGCCGCATGGTTCGTCGGCGACGTGCTGGTGCTGCGGCGCGTGAAGCGCCTGGCCACCACCGCCAACAGCATCGCCTCCGGCGCGCTCGGCGCGCGTAGCGGCATCGCCTACGGCAAGGAAGAAATCAGCGAGCTGGCGCGCTCGCTCGATGCGATGGCCGAAGCACTGCAGGAAAAGGAACTGCAACACCTGCATGCGGAAAACCAGCTGCGCGAGGCGGACCGGCGCAAGGACGAATTCCTCGCCATGCTGGCGCACGAGCTGCGCAACCCGCTGGCGCCGATCAGCGCCGGCGCGCAGTTGCTGCAAAGCGGCCATGCCAGCGAACTGGCGGTGCAACGCACGGCCAGCATCATCGTGCGGCAGGTACATCACATGACGCGCCTCGTTGACGATTTACTCGACGTCTCACGCGTCACGCGCGGGTTGGTCACGCTGACGCGTGCGCCTCTCGATGTGCGCGGCATCGTGGCGGATGCGGTGGAACAGGCGCAGCCCCTGCTGGAAGCACGCCAGCATCGCTTCGAGACGACGCTGCCGCCGCTACCGCTGATGGTCGCGGGCGATCACAAACGGCTGGTACAGGTGGTTGTCAATGTACTGAACAACGCCGCCAAGTACACGCCGGTGGGCGGCACCATCCAGCTGTCCGCGGGCGCTTACGGCGACAAGGTGCGGCTGGTCATCAGCGACAACGGCATCGGCATGTCGGCCGAGTTGCGCAGCCACGTGTTCGATTTGTTCGCGCAGGCCCACCGTAATGCGGACCGCTCGCAGGGCGGCCTGGGGCTGGGACTGGCGCTGGTCAAGTCGCTGGTGGAACTGCATGGCGGCAGCGTGGCAGTGGACAGCGCCGGTGAGCAGCAAGGCAGCACCTTCACCATCACCCTGCCCGCCGCGCAGCAAATGGCGCCGCCGGCGCCGCCCGTCAACGCCGCTCGGCCAGCGCACCAGCTTCGCGTGCTGGTGGTGGACGATAACGTCGATGCGGCGCATACCCTGCAGCTGCTGCTGGAGGCAGCCGGACATCGCGTGGTGCTGGCCCACAACGCCATGGAAGCGCTGGAAGTGGCGCAGGCCAAGGCGCCGCAACTGTGCCTGCTCGATATCGGCCTGCCCGACATCAGCGGCAACGACCTGGCGCGCGGCCTGCGCGCGCTGCCGCAAACCGCGCAGGCGACGCTGGTGGCGGTCACCGGCTACGGCCGCCGTGAAGACCGCGACCTGGCCCGCGCTGCGGGCTTCGATCATTACTTTGTCAAACCGGTGGATGTGGACGCGCTGTTGACGCTGATCGCCGGACTCCCCCCACACTCCGGAGCATCATGAAGCACCTGCTACTCAGCCTCGCCATCGCCGCCGCCCTGCTGGCGCACGCACAACAACAGGAACTGGCGCGCATCGCCGCGCAGCCTGCCGTAAAACAGGCATTGGCCTACATCGAGAAGAACGAGGCCACCACCACCGCCAACACGCTGGCGATCAACGCGATTCCGGCGCCGACGTTTGCCGAGGTGGCCCGTGCGCGCGACTTTGCGGAACGCATGAAAGCCGCTGGCCTGCAAGACGTACACCTGGACGAGGCAGGTAACGTGCTGGCCACCTATCACGGCAGCGGCAAAGGACCGGCCGTAGTGCTGGCGGCGCACCTCGACACCGTGTATCCCGCCGCCACCGACCTCACCTTGCATGAAAAAGATGGCCGCTACTACGCGCCTGGCATCGCCGACAACGCGCGTTCGCTGGCCGCCATGCTGACCATCGCCACGGCGCTGCGCGACGCAAAAATCCAGACCGTGGGCGATGTGCTGTTCGTCGCCAACGTCGGCGAGGAGGGACTGGGCGATTTGAAAGGCGTGAAGTATTTGTTCAGCCAGCGCAAGGACATCAAGGCCTTCGTCGGCCTGGAACCGGCGCTCGGCACGGACGGCGATCCGGTCACCTACATCGGCACCGGCAGCCGCCGTTTCAAAGTCACCATCCACGGGCCGGGCGGCCATAGCTACGAAGGTTTCGGCCTGCCGTCGGCGATTCATGCGGCCGGCCGCGTGATCGCGCGCATCGACGACATCCGCGTGCCGTCCGATCCGAAGGTGACGTTCAACGTCGGCGTGGTGCAAGGCGGGCAATCGGTGAACAGCATTTCGGCCGAAGCCTCGATGCTGATCGACATCCGCTCGGCCGACGCGTCCTTGCTGGCCAAGGTGGAACAACAAATCAAGGCCGCCGTCCAGCAAGCTGTGGCCGACACCAACCAGCGCTGGAACAGCAGCGCCATCACCGCCGAGGTGGCACTGATCGGCGATCGTCCTGCGGGTCAGATGGGCAGGGATTCCTTCATCGTCAAGACCGCGCTGGCGGCGGCCACGGTACAAGGCCGCCCGGCGCTGCTGGACAGTGCGCATTCAACCGACGCGAACCTGCCGATGAGCCTTGGCGTACCGGCCATCACCATGTCAGGCGGCGGTAGCTCGGGTGGCTATCACTCGGAGAAGCTGGAGTGGTGGTCGCCGCAGAACGCCCACGCCGCGCCGCAAAACGTTCTGTTGACCATCCTCGGGCTAGTGGGCGTAGATGGGGTTAGCGCACCGCTGGCGCGTTAAGTACTGCCGCGCTGGATCAGTTCAAAGCCGGTGTTGACAATGCGCTCAGCCGTATCGTCACCGTCCAACCGGTTCAGCAAGGCTTGAGCGGACATGGCGCCGATCTTGGCGCCGTCCACCTTCACTGTCGATAACGGCGGGTTGGTGTAGCCCGAAAAATTCAAATCGCCGAAGCCCATGATGGCCAGGTCTTCCGGCACCCGCAAGCCGCGGCTTTGCGCCTCAATCAGCACACCGTGCGCCAGCGTATCCGAACTGCAGAAAATCGCATCCAGGTCCGGATGCTCGTCCAGCAGCTTGACCGCGCCGATCCGGCCTTGCGGCAGCGCGCCTGGCGCCGGCACCTGCCGCGCAACCACCACGTTGACGCCCTGCTTGGCCAGCGCCACCTGGAAGCCCTGCGTACGCTGACCGGCGCGCGGATCGTTCGCAGTCAGCATGCCGAAACGGCGATAGCCCTGATCCAGCAAATGCTTGGCGCAGGCGTGGCCGACTTCTTCGTGCGAGAAGCCGATTACCATGTCGATCGGATGCGGCGTCATGTCCCACGTTTCCACCACCGGCGTGCCGATTTGCAGCAGGCGCTGGCGGGTGCTGTCGGTGTGCAGCGAACCGGTAAGAATCACGCCGTCCGGACGGCGGCTCAAGATGGTCTCGACCAGGATCTCCTCGCGCCACGTTTCATAGCCGACGATACCAAGCAGCAGCTGGTAGCCGGCCGCAGTAAGGCGATCGGTCGCGCCCTGCACCATGTCGGCGAAGGTTTGGGTGGAGATGGTGGGCAGCACCAGCGCCACCAGTTTGCTGCGGCTCGACGCCAGTCCACCCGCCAGCATGTTCTTGACGTAGCCGGTGCGCTTGACCGCTTCCTGCACTTTGGCCAGCGTGACCGGGCGCACCAGCTGCGGTTCATTCAGAGCGCGCGACACGGTAATCGGTGAAACGCCAGCCGCCTTGGCGACATCAATCAGTGTGACGGGAGGTGCTGGCATTTTTTCTTTCGTGACGTTGATAGCGTAATCATTCTAACTGACATTCCCTCATGATTGCGCTATCATCGCTTCAAAAAGGAGACCTGTGAACACGCACCGCCACCTTCGCGCCGGCTTGCTCGGCCTCGCCCTGCTCCATCTTCCCGCGTTCGCGGAGCGTTACGCCATCAACGACGGCTGGCAGTTCCAGCGCGGCGCAGCGGCCCCGCAGACCGTCACGCTGCCGCACGACTGGGCCATCGACGGCCCGTTCCTGAAGGATGGACCGCACGGTGGCATGGGCCGGCTGGTCACCTGGGGCGAGGTTTGGTACCGCAAGCAGCTGGACATCGCGGCGCGCGACAGCGGCAAGTCCATCTTCCTCGATATTGATGGCGCCATGTCGCATGCACAAGTGTGGCTCAACGACCGGCTGGTAGGCGGCTGGCCTTATGGCTACAACTCATTCCGGCTCAACCTGACGCCCTACGTCAAACCGGGCGGCCCTAACCGGCTGGCGATACGGCTGGATAATCCACCCGATTCGGCGCGCTGGTATCCGGGTGCGGGCTTGTACCGCAATGTGTGGCTGTCGGTGAACGATCCGGTACATGTGGCGCATTGGGGTACGGTAGTGCGCACGCCGCAGGTTACGCATGAATCAGCGCAAGTGGCGCTGGCCGTCACCATCGACAACGACGGCAAGGATGCCGCTGCGCTGGAAGTCACCACGCAGATTTACGCATTGGATGACAATGGCAAGCGCACCGGCGCCGCCGTCGCCACACTGCCGGCGCAACGCGCGAGCGTGGCTGCACACGGCAGCGCTACCGTCAACGCGTCCGTACGCATTGCGCAACCGCGCTTGTGGGGACCGCTGCCGCAGCAGCATCCGCACCGGTACCTCGCTGTCACCACCATCCGCCGCGATGGCAAAACGGTGGACACCTACGACACGCCGTTCGGCATCCGCACGCTACGCTTCGATCCGGATCTGGGCCTGTTCGTCAACGGCGAGAAGATCATGATCAACGGCGTCAATAACCATCATGATCTTGGCGCGCTGGGCGCGGCCTTCAATGTGCGTGCCGCTGAACGCCAGTTGCAAATCCTGCAGGAGATGGGCGCCAACGCCGTCCGCATGAGCCACAACCCGCCCGCGCCGGAATTGCTGGACCTCGCCGACCGCATGGGCATCCTGGTGCTGGACGAAGTTTTCGATTCGTGGGAACGCGAAAAAACGCCGCACGACTTCCACGAAGTTTTCGGCGAATGGCATGAACGCGACCTGCGCGCCATGCTGCGGCGCGACCGCAACCACCCTTCCATCATCATGTGGAGCGTAGGGAACGAAGTGGGCGAACAGTACACCGGCGAGGCCGGCGCAGCGATCGGCACCCGATTGGTTGGCATCGCAAAACAGGAGGACAGCACGCGTCCGATCACGCTTGCCATGAACTACGCCAAGCCGGATATGCCTTTGCCGGCCACGGTGGACGTTATCGGCTTGAACTACCAGGGCGCGGGCATCCGCAGCCTGCCCGGCCAATTCCCGGCCTTCCACCGCAAGTTCCGGGACAAGATGATCGTCTCGACCGAAAGCGCCTCCGCGCTAAGCAGCCGTGGCGAGTACCAGTTCCCGGTGCCGGGCGTGAACAGCGCCCTACTACGGCGCGCGCAGTTCCTATTCCGGCATCATCGATCTGGCAGGCTTCCCGAAAGACCGCTACTACCTGTACCAGGCGCGCTGGCGCCCCGACCTGCCGCTGGCGCACCTGCTGCCGCATTGGACCTGGCCGGAGCGCGTGGGCCAGGTCACGCCGGTGCACTTGTTCACCTCCGGTGATGAGGCGGAGCTGTTCGTCAACGGAAAATCGCAGGGACGCCTGAAGAAAGGCCCTTACGAGTATCGCCTGCGCTGGGATTACGTAGTCTACGAGCCGGGTGAAATCAGCGTGGTGGCCTACAAAAACGGCAAGGAATGGGCGCGCTCCTCGGTCAGGACTGCGCAAGCTGCCGCCGCGCTGCACGCCACGGCCGACCGCAGCACCATCGCCGCCGATGGCCGCGACTTGTCCTTCATCACCGTGCGCGTGGCCGACGCCAACAACGTGACAGCGCCGCGCGCCGAGCCGCGCATACGCTTCACGGTTGAAGGTCCCGGTGAACTGGTGGCCACCGACAACGGCGATCCAACCAATCTGGAATCATTCAAATCACCCGAACGCGCGGCCTTCAATGGCCTGTGCCTGGCGATCGTGCGCGCCTTGCCGGGCAAGCGCGGTAGCATTACGGTGCGCGCCGCAGCGGAAGGACTGCAACCAGCCACGCTCACGCTGCGCGCCGAATAACGGAGAGAGATGATGTTCAAAGCATCCCTGTTGATACTGACCGCTGCGCTGCTGGCCGCACCGGCGCACGCGCAGCCCTCGCGCACCTGGACGCCCGATAACGGCAACGGCACTTTCACCAATCCGCTGTTCTACGATGAATTCTCCGATCCGGATCTGATCCGGGTGAATGACTGGTTCTACCTCACCGGTACCACCATGCATGCCATGCCTGGCCTGCCGGTGCTGCGCTCCCGGGACCTGGTCAACTGGGAGCTCCTCAGCTACGCCGCCGAGCGGCTGGATTTTGGACCAGCGTACCGGCTGGAAGGCGGCAAGAACATTTACGGCCAAGGCATCTGGGCGCCCAGCCTGCGCTACCGCAACGGCGTGTTCTACATCTTCACCAATGTGAATGGGCGCGGCACGCAGATTTACTCCGCCATCAATCCGCGTGGGCCGTGGGTGCATTGGGAGATGAAGCGCAGCTTGCACGATTTGTCGGTGCTGTTCGATGACGACAACAAGGCGTATGCCGTCTGGGGCCATCAGGACCTGCACATCGCACAGCTGACCGATGACCTGCTGGACATCGTGCCCAGTACCGAGAAAGTGCTGTTCGCGAAAACCGACGGCATCGGTGAAGGCGCGCACTTCTATAAAATCGGCGGCCGGTATTACATCCTGAGCGCGAACTATGCTGGCGGCTTCCGCATGCCGGCAGCGCGTTCGGATAACGTCTACGGCCCGTATGAAGTCAATCAGGCCATCAGCAAGGATGAAGGTTTCGGCATGGTGGGCGGCTACCGCTTGAAGAACAACCAGTATCCGTTTGAAGTGACGCCGCCCAATCCAGCCTCGCGCGACGCCACCGCCATGCATCAAGGCGGTATTGTGCTGACCGAGGCCGGCGAATGGTGGGGCTTTTCGATGATGGACTATAACTCGGTCGGCCGTCTGCTCAGCCTCGCGCCGATTACGTGGAAGGACGGCTGGCCGTATTTTGGCCTGCCCGGCAATCCGGGCCGCAATCCACGCACATGGGTCAAGCCGCGCACGGCGGAGCGGCAGCAAATCAAGACGCCGTTTGAGCGCAATGATGATTTTTCCGAGCCGGTGCTCAAGCCGATCTGGCAATGGAACCACGTGCCGGTGGAGGATCGCTGGTCGCTTAGCGAGCGCCCCGGCTTCCTGCGCCTGCGCTCCATGCCTGCCGCCTCGTTCTGGGAGGCGCGCAATACGCTGACGCAGCGCGCCATCGGTCCGATCTCGTCGCCGACAGTGTCCTTGGACGTGGTGGGCTTGCTGGAAAACGACGTTGCCGGCCTGGCCCTGCTTAACCTGCCCTATGCGACGCTCGGCGTGGAACGCAAGGACGGCAAGCTGGCATTGGCGCTATTCGATCAGGCGCGCAACCAGGCCACGCGCGTGCCGATCACCGCAACCAAATTATGGCTGCGCGCTGAGTGCGATTTCCTGACCGAGAAAGCACGCTTCAGTTACTCCACCGACGGCGAGACCTTCCGCCCCATCGGACAAGAGTTCACCATGATCTTCCAGCTGACCACCTTCCAGGGCGTGCGGTATGCACTGTTCAACTACAACACCGGCCAGCAGAATGGCGGCGCGGCGGACTTCAATAGCTTTGCCGTCGACCAGCCTTACCCGCGTGGGCTGATGCGGCCCATTCCGTACGAGCAGTCGATCCAGCTGAAAGCCGCCGTGGGACGCGCGCCAGCGCAGCCACTCAATTTTACGGTGCGTGATATGGGCTTGGGCCGCGTGGCGCTGCAAGCGGGTGGCAGCTACCTGAGCGTGGGGCCGGATGGCAGCGCAGCACTGCAAGCCGCACGGCCCGGGATTGCGCAAAGCTTCCAGTGGACGGAGACGCCGACTGGTGAACTGCTGCTGATGTCATTGCAGACCAATTTCTACCTGCGCATTCACCCGCAAACCGGTGCGCTGATCGCCGACAGTCCGGGACCTATCCCGGACGGCAGCGACGGCGTGCGCTTCAACTGGAGCGAGTTGAAAGCGCAGTAGCGTCCAGCGCTTCGTCAAGCGTGGCCAGCGCGGCGTCCAGGTCCATCTCGGCCAGTCCATTGCCGATGCGGCGGTGATGATGCGGCCATGCGGCCTTGAACAAGTCGGCATGCCGGTCCCACAGTTCCAATGCCTCGGTGTCGCTGCCCGCCAGCAGCTCGCGCAAACGCGCAGCCTGCGCTTGCAAGGATTGCTGGTCGAATGCCGGCACCGGTGCAGCTGGTACCGCTGATGTAGCCTGCGCGACCGGAGTGCCGCCCTCCAGCGTTTGCAGGGCCGCGATCACTGGCCGCAATTCATCCAGCACCTCTTGCAGCAGCAGTTCCAGCTGATCGCCGGCGGCCGATCCTGCACTCGCCGTTTCCAGCCGTTGCGCCGCTGCCTGCACGCGCTTGGCGCCGATATTACCGGCCATGCCTTTCAGCGTGTGCACGGTGCGCGTGGCTGCGGTGCGGTCGGGATCCAGCTGCGCCGCGTGGAAATCGGCCGCGAAGTTCGATTGCCCGTGCAGGAACTTGAGCAGCAGGCGGCGGTACAGCGCATCGTTGTGCATGGCAGTCGCCATACCGGCCTCGATGTCGATGCCGGGCAATGATGGCAACGGCGACAATGGTGGCACTGTCGGCACTCCGCCAGCGCCAGCGCCGGCGGCGGCCGGCGCTGGGGATGCCGCCGCGGGCTCGCTGCGCGTGCCATGCTGAGGCTTGATCCAGCGCGCCAGTGTGCCGAACATTTCACCAACGTTAATCGGCTTGGCGATATGGTCCTGCATACCGGCCGCCAGCACCTTCTCGCGGTCGCCCGCCATCGCATTGGCGGTCATGGCGATGATGGGCAATCCGTCCCATATCGGCTGGGCGCGCAGCGCGCGTGAAGCTTCATAGCCGTCCATCACCGGCATCTGGCAGTCCATCAGCACCCCGTCGAAATTGCGATCGCGCGCTAGCACGTCGAGCGCCTCCTGGCCGTGATTGGCCAGCACCACCTCAATGCCTGCTCTGCTGAGCAAGTCCGTCGCCAGTTCCTGGTTCATCTCATTGTCCTCCACCAGCAGCAGGCGCGCGCCGTTCAGCTGCGCCATCGCCTCGCTATGCTGCTGCTGTTTGCCGACCGCGCGCGTTTCCACGATTACGCCACGCCCCAGTGCCACGCCCACCGCTTCCAGCAGCGTGGACGGCGTTACCGGCTTGGTCAGCACCGAATGCATGTCCACCCCGCGTCCGGCGGCGCTGCTCATGGCTTCCTCACGGCCGTAGGCGGTAACCATGATCACCGCCGGCAAACGCGCCAGCCCGGCATCGCGCAGGCGGCAGACGGTTTCAATGCCGTCCAGTCCCGGCATCTTCCAGTCCATCAGGATCGCATCGTAAGACAGTTGGCGCACGCCCGCTTGCGCCACCATGTCCAGCGCCTGCTGGCCGTTGGAGGCCACGTCCACTTCCAGCCCGAAGGTGCGGGCCATGGTCGACAGGATCTCGCGCGCCGAGGCATTGTCGTCCACCACCAGCACGCGCACGCCCGCCAGCTCGTCGGCCCGGAACATGCGGCGCGGCCTGGCCTCCTGCTGCAGGCCGAAACGTGCAGTGAAGTGGAAGGTGGTGCCAACTCCCGGCGTGCTCTCCACCCAGATGTCGCCGTCCATCAGCGCCACCAGGTTTTTGCAGATCACCAGCCCAAGGCCGGTGCCGCCGTATTTGCGCGTGGTCGATTCGTCGGCCTGGCTGAAGGATTGGAATAGTTTGCCCAACTGCTCCTCGCTCAAGCCGATGCCGGTGTCGCGTATCCAGAAGTGCAGCTGCACGCCATTTTCGTCCACCGCGCCCTGCTCCACCCCCACCACAATCTCGCCACGTTCGGTGAACTTGACCGCGTTGTTACCCAGGTTGACCAGCACCTGGCCGATGCGCAGCGAATCGCCGATCAAACCGGTCGGCGCCGCCGGATCGATCTGGAACAGCAGTTCCAGTCCCTTGTCCTCGGCCTTCATGGCGATCAGGTTGGCCAGGTTGTCCATCACGTCGCCCAGATCGAAGTCGACCCGCTCCACCGTCATCTTGCCCGCTTCGATCTTGGAGAAGTCGAGGATATCGTTGATGACACCCAGCAGGTTCTCGCCAGCGCGATGCACCTTCTCGATATAGTTGCGCTGCCGGTTATCGAGACCGGTCTGCAGCGCGAGGTGCGACATGCCGATGATGGCATTCATCGGCGTGCGGATTTCGTGGCTCATATTGGCCAGGAAGTCGCTCTTGGCGCGGGTCGCGGCCAGCGCCTGCTCGCGCGTCACGCGCAGCTCGTCCGCGGCAGCCTTCTGCGCCGTGATGTCCTGGTACACGCCGTACATGAAGCGCACCGCGCCGCTGTCAGCATCGCGCTCCACCTTGCCCAGCGCGTGCAGCCAGATCACGCGGCCGTCGAGCGGACGCCGGTAGGCATACACAGCGTCGTACATATCGTAGCGTCCATCGATGGCGCCCTCATAGCGCTCGGCGGTCTGCTGCGCCATTTCGCCATCGGCGTCCAGCAGGCGCGCAAACCATTCGTCCTGCAAGTGGTAACGGCCATCCGGCTTGACCGCTTCCCCCAGCAAGCGCGCCGCCCGTTCGGACTGGAAGTAGTAATCGGGATCGCTGTAGTCGACCACCCAGTAGCCGCTGTCGGTCAGCTCCAGCGCCACGTCGGTCAGGTAGTTGGCGCGCCGGACTTCCTCCAGCAGCGCGGCGGTGTGCAGGTTACGCTCGCAGATTTCCAGATTCATGGCGATTACCGGCAAGGCGCCCTCCAGTAGCGCCTGCGCGCGCTCGTCGTACGGCGCCAGCGTCGCCAGCTCGATCACCGCCAGCATGCGCTCATTACGCTGCACCGGCACGATAACAATGGCGGCCGGGGTGCGCTCGCCCAGCGCGGAGCCGATGCGCAGGTAGTCGGCCGGCGGCTGGCGAAACACAATCGGCTGACCATCGCGCGCGCACTGTCCCACCAGTCCCTCGCCAAACGCGAAGCGCCGCTTGCCCTCGGCGCCGCTGCGGAAAGCGTAACCGGCGAGGAAATCGAGTCCATCATCGCGGCACAAATAAACCGCACCATGCCCCACTTGCAGCAGCGGCGCCAGTACCGCCAGCACACGCTCCGCCAGTTCCACCGCGCCGGCGGCCGATTGCAGCTCGTTCGACAGCGCCGCCACATTGGCCTTGATCCAGCGCTGCGCCTCCACCTTCATCGCTTCCGTTTGCAGCACCTGCACCGCGCGCGCCAGCTGGCCGATCTCGTTGGGATAGTCGGTCAGCGGCAGCTGGTGTCCAAGGTTGCCGTCGGCGAGATTTTCCACCGCCTTGCGCAAGCGGCTGGACGGCATGCGCACCGAGCGCGCCACCAGCGTGCTGAAAAATATGCCCAGGCTCAAGCTCAATACCAGCACCAGATAGGTCAGCCGCGTTTCATCGCGCGCCAGCGCCTGCATGGCGTCGATCTGCTTGCCGGCGCTGATTTCCTTTAGTTCGGCGATGCGGTTCAGCGCATCGTTGGCGCGGATGCCATAGTTCTGGAACTCCTCCTCCGACACCACGGCGCGCGCCGCCTCCACCTTGCCGGCGCGCAGCAGGGCCAGCACCTCGTTCATGCGTTCGAGGTAAAGCGCGTAGGCGGCTTCAAAGTCGGCCAGGTTCTTGCGGTTTTCTTCGCGCACGATGCGCGGGCGCAGCTCTTGCAGTGCGGTGTTGAGCTTGCTGTGCGCATCGGCCACCAGGCCCAGCGCCCGCTCGCGGCCCGTCTGGTCCTTGGCGATGATGGCCTGGCGCAGCGCGCGGCCGCGCTGGGAGAAATGGATCAGGGTATCCTTGGCGTCCGAAATGCCGAGCAAATCGTTGCGGTAGCTGTCCAGTATCTCGGTGCTGACCCGTGCATGGGTGTTGATGTAGTGCAGGCCGAAGCCCAGACTGATCAGCAAACTGCCGCCAAAGCCCAGCGCCAGCTTGAGCCCGAGATGCAGGGTTTCCAGTTTTCTCAGCAAACGTCGCACGCTGTCTCCTCATTCGCGGCGCTGCGGCGCCGGAAGCCCAGGTTAATCGCCAGCAGCCCGGCCAGTTCCATGCAATGCGCCTGCACCTGCGGCGGCGCCGGTTCCGGCAAGGCCAGTTCGGCCACGCCCAGTAAGCGCGCCTGCAACAGCACCGGCACCAACAGCAAAGTTGCCGGCGCCGACTGCCCCAGGCCGGACTGGATAATCCACGGCGCGCCGCCGCTATCGACCCGGCGCGGCAGCCGCTCGCGGGCGCACTGGCCCAGCAAGCCCTCGCCGAATGCGATCACGGCCGGCGGCTCGACGGCGGCGTAGGAACCGGCCAGCCGCAACGGGCCGTCCTCGCTATCGGCCGTGTAGACCACGCCTTGCAAAGCGCCAAACAGGCCATGGCATTCGTCGAGAAAGACGGCCACCACGGCAGCGGCTCCCTCGGTCTGCTGCATGCGCAGCGCAGCACGCGCCAGCTGCATCTGGCGTTCGGCTTGCAGCGCCTGCTCGCGCACCATCTGTTCCAGCTTGCAGGTAGCCTCACGCTGCGCCAGCCGCATGCGCAACAAGCGCAATAGCAGCAGGCAGAGCAGCAGCGTCACGCCGCCGGCCAGCACGCCGTTGCGCACCAGCCGCAGCGGCGCCACCACTGTGCTCAAATCATCCAGCAGCACCAGTTGCCATTGCCCGGCCGGATCGTTCCAGTTGACGGCGGCGGCGGCCGTGGCGTAACGCCGGCCGTTGATGCGTATGCGGCCGGCGCCGATGTCGAACGGCAGACCGCGCGGCACGCGCGTTTCAAACAGTTCGCCGAACTGGCGCAAGGCGCGGATGGCGGCGATGCGCTCCGGCGTCACCGGGCCGGCAAGCTGTCCCAGCCATTGCTTGTCGTTGCTGGCAAACACCACGCCCTGCGGCGACAGCAGCAGCGCCGTGCCGCGCACCGAACCCAGCAGGCGGTTGACCTTGTCCATGCCGGTACGCGCCACCACCGCACCGACCGGCGCGCCCACGCGTGACAGGCCGGCATACACCGGCGCCGAGAAATACAGGGTGCGCTCGCCGCGCGACAGGCTGATGGCGGCATACACATTGTCGCTGCCGCGCATGGCCATCTGGAAGTAAGGGCGGAACGGGACCGACAAGCCGGTGGAGGGTTTGCCGCTGTCGTCCCAGGAAGATGTCACCATGCCGTCGCGGTCAACCACGAACACGGCTTGCGCCTGGTGGGCGCGGGCGACGCTGCCGAGCAGCTCCTGCACGGCGGCAGTGTTGGGCGGCGCGCGACCGGTGCTTTCCTGCTTGATGCCGGGCGAGATCAAACCCAGCAGGGAAATCGCGCCCATCAGGTTGCCGTCCAGCGTCAGCGACATGGCGGCCACAGCATGGCGCTGCAGAGCGATCTCCAGCAACTGCTGCTGTTCGCGCTCGGCCACGTCACGGGTCCGCGCCACTGCCAGCGCGCCCGCTACCAAGGCGCACAGCAGCGCAGCCGTACCACTCCAGCGGCGATAACGCGCGACGACTTCCATGAAACGAAACATAGGCAGCACCCCGGCACAGGTCAGCCTTTACAATAGCAGCAGTCGTAGTTAAAAAGCAACAAACAAAACTGGGGCTTTACTGGCTGAGCAGATTGGCCAGGGCCGCCTTGTCGTGCAGGCCGAGCTTTTGATAAATCTTCTGCAGGGTGTTGCGCGCCGTGGACGGTGCGATGAAGAGCTGGGTCGCCAGCAGCTTGATCGGCACGCCACGGCTGTACAGGCTGGCCACCTCCAGTTCGCGCGCGGTGAGGCGGGCCAATGGCGAGCGCGGTGCAATACGCAAAAACAGCAACTCGTTGACGCGGCTGTAGCGGATGGTGATGTGACGGCCGGCGTAACCGGCCGAGCCCGGCGAACGCAGCGCCTCCAGCAGCGAGCTCGGCAAGCATCCCTGCTGCCACGGCGACCATTCCGACTCCATCAGCTGACGCGCCTGCGCGCCGCAGTGCTGCACCATGCCGCCGATGTGGGCGATCAGCAGCGCACCACGGGCCGAAGTGTCGGCTGTTGGCACGTCCAGCTGGCGGTTGAGCTTGATCGCATCCTGCAGGTGTGGCATCACGGCTTTCAGCATCAGCTGGTCGTAGCGGCTGAAATGGGCGTCGGGATCGCGCCGGTAGAAGGAATAGCCATCGGTGAAGCCGGTCTCGCTGTCGTGCAGCACCATTACCAGTCCGTTCTGGTGGTCGTAGCGGTTGGCGTAGTCGCGCACGACGGAGTTATCCGGTCCGGAGAACAAGGTCGGCGAATTGAACGACACCGGCGTCCCCGGACAGGCCAGCACCCGGTGCGCCGCCAGGTCCTTGCGCTGGATGCTTTCCCAGTCGAGCGCGTTGTAATCGGGAATGTTGTACATCACACAATCCTGCACCACGGCCGCGCCGGTGGCCATGTTGGCGCTCAACAGCCGGCCCGAATCAAAATCGAACGCGCTGCGCACCAGCTGCATCGCCACATCGGGGAATTCACCTGTCGAAAACGACCGCGCGGAGCGATACATTTCAAGCAGCAAGTTACTGTAAGAGTTCATGGCACACTCAGCTGGGTAAGCTACAGCCGCCTATTCTGGCACACTTTCGATGTAATATTTACATGTTATTTTACTTACGAAATGCAAGCCAGGCTTGTTAAAATGCCGGAATGAAATCGATCTTCCTACGCATCACCATTTTCCTGCTGGTCCTCCTGCAGGCAGGCTGCGCCGGCGTTCCAGCCCGCTCCGACCTGCCGTCGGGCAGCAAGCCTCACACCATCTACCTGGTGCAATACGGCTGGCATACGGCACTGTTGTTTGACGGCCCGGCCATCCTTGCCCGCAGCGCCAAGCTGGGGGCAGACTTTCACGACCACCAATATGTGCTGGTGGGATGGGGCGATGGCGAGTATTTTGTGACCGAGCATCCGCCATGGTCGAAGGCAGTCAAGGCCTTGTTGGCGTCGGATTACCCGGCGCTGCAGGTGGGCGGCCGCAGCACCAATCCGCCGCTGGGCGCACAGGCCGATGACGTGGTTGCGCTGGCCGTTACGGAGCGCGGCTTTCAACAGCTGGTGGAGTATATCGACCGCAGCATCGCTGCCGATGCCGGAGGGAAGCCTATTTACCTGGGCAAGCAGGAGAACAATCCCGACCGTTTCTATCAGGCCACCGGCAACTACAGCCTGTTCAACAACTGTAATTCGTGGGTAGTCGGTGCGCTGCGGGCGGCCGAAATGCCGATTTCCGGTTTCAACCTGACAGCGCGCAGCGTATTCGAACAAGCGCGGCAGATATCGGCATTGCAGAAGGCGGGCTAGCCTGCGCACCGCTGCGCAGGCCGGGTACAGCGACTACTGGGCCTCGGCGGCAGCCTTAGGCTTGCGCGGTGCACGTGGCTTCTTTGGCTTTTCGGCGGCAGCGGCAGTGGTTTCGCCCTTGCCTTTGACTGCTTCGATCAGCGCGGCGCCGTAAGCATTGCGTGCAGTCTGGGCGATGGCAATTTGCAGCTGCAGGCGCGCCAATTCGGCATCTACCGCCTGAATGTTTGCTGCTTGCTCTTTTGCGGCTGCGCTCAGCTTCTCCGAGGCATACGCGGTTCCATTGATCGTAACGTATTGCGGCAGACTCATTATTTTCCTTGTTCGAAAACGGGCATAAAAAACCCAACGGCCGCAATTGTATGTCGTGGCCGTCCGTCCCGCAATCTATATGGATATGCAGAATTAGTCGTTCGCCAAGCATGACAGCGCTGCTAGACTCGTTGCCATGACCGATTCCCTGATCACCCTGCCCGAGGCGGCCGAACACGCAATTTCGATCCGCGCCAAGGCGCTGACGTTCGAAGATCCCCGTTCGCGTCTGCTGCTGGAGCGGGTAAGGCTGGTGGCGCCGAGCGACGCCACTGCCCTGATCATCGGCGAGAGCGGCACCGGCAAGGAGCTGGTGGCGCGCCTGCTGCATACCTTGAGCGGACGCGGCCAGCAGCCCTTCGTGGCCGTCAATTGCGGCGCCTTGTCCGAATCCCTGATCGAAAGCGAATTGTTCGGCCACGAGAAAGGCGCGTTCACCGGCGCCGCCACCAGCAAACCGGGCTGGTTCGAGGCGGCCGACGGCGGCACCTTGTTCCTGGACGAGGTGGGCGATTTGCCGCCATCGGCGCAGGTCAAGCTGCTGCGCGTACTGCAGGAACGTGAAGTGGTACGGGTCGGCTCGCGCCAGCCGCGCAAGGTCGACCTGCGGCTGGTGGCCGCTACCAATGTCAATCTGGAAGCGGCGGTGCAAGCCGGACGCTTCCGCGAAGATTTGTACTACCGGCTCAACGTCGCCCGGCTGGCCTTGCCGCCGCTGCGCGAACGGACCGGCGACATCCTGCCGCTGGCACGCCATTTTCTCGAACAGTACGCCAAACGGCTACGCATCGCAGCGCCGGAACTGACGCCGACAGCTCAGCAGCGCATGCTGGCGCACGCCTGGCCCGGTAATATCCGCGAGCTGGAAAATGTCATCCACTATGCGATGCTGGTGTGCCGCAACGGCCGCGTGGAAGCGGCTGATCTGCAGTTCTCCGCCCTCGCCTTGCGCCGGCCTGAAGCCGATGCGCCGGCCGCAGCGGCTCATGTGGCGGCGACTGCGCCCGCTGGCACGGCGCCATCGCTGGAACAGGCGCTGCTCGAATTATTCCAGCAAGCGCCGCCCGGCCTGTGGCAACACATCGAAGAAACCGTGTTCCGCACGGCCTATGAGTATTGCGAAGGCAACCAGGTGCAAACCTCGCGCTTGCTCGATCTCAGCCGCAACATCGTGCGCGCCCGCACCGCGCAGTTCGGCATTCACCAGACTGCGCAGCGCACCTTTTAACGCATGCGCGAAGTCACCTGCTTGTAGGGGGTGGCGTCGATCCAGTCCCACACGTCGAAGTCCTGCTGCAGGAAACCCCATTCCAGCAAGAAGTCCTTGAAAATCGCCAGCGCATTGATCGACTGCGGATTGAGGTCGATCCCCAAATGCTGGTGCAAGCGGTCGCCATACGCCAGCCGCACCCACGCTTCCGGCGAGGCAGTTTCCTGGCTGACGTAGCTCACCGTTTCCTCCGGATGCGTGCGCGCCCAGTCACCAGCTTGCGCTACCAGGTGCAGAAATCCCGCCACCAGCTCCGGATGCTGGTCGAGCACGTTAGCGTTGACGGTCAACGGGCGCGGCGTGCCATTGTTATTGCGCAGCAGTGGATCGGGATGGAAGCCGATATCGATAATGGTACGGGCACGGATCAGGTGCGCCGCCTCCAGTCCCTGCGCGCCTTTGACGTAGACGGCGTCGACCTCGCCGCGCAACAGCGCCGCGCATTCGGCCGCGTAATCGTTCCACAGCATGGGCGCCAGCGCGCGCGCATCGGCTCCCGGCGAATGGTCGGGATCGGCCACCGGCACGCGCGCCGCTTCGATGTCGACCAGTTCCACCGCCTCCAGCGGCAAGCCTTCCGACTTCAGCACATTCAGCACCCCGCGCAGCGCGGTGGCGCGGAAGATATCGATCAACTCATAAGGCCGCGATGGCAGGCCGATGCGCCGTCCGCGCAAGTCGCGCACGCTGTTAATCCCGGAATCGTGGCGCGTAATCAGCAGCTGCGACTCATCCACCCACGATAAACCGATCACCCGCGTCGGCGCGCCTGCAGCGCGCGCCCAGATCGCTGGCACGCTGCCGCCCTGGCGCAGCGAATTGCGCAGCGTGTATTCGCTGTGCGTGCGCTCGCCGGGCCGCAGCTCGTGCAGTGATTTGATCGCCACCCCATCCGACGAGTTTTCGCCGCTGAGCCAGCCAAGATGAACGGCTATGCCCAACGGCGTTGGAACGGGTGAACGGGCGAAGGAAATCGTGTGCGTCATGACGGCTCTCAAATTAAAGATGGCGGTATCTGTGCAAGTTTTGGGCCATCGAAAAAGCCGCAGCAGCACATCGCACTGGTGGCATGGCACCAGTCCATCACCAACCGCGTGGTGCGCCATCACCGGCCAATCTTCAAGCCATTGATTTTAATCAGAAAAATCTTTGGCACAGCAATTGCAAAAGATAGGTGGAACCGTCGTCGACGGCAGACTAAACTTTGGGAGTGATGCACAATGGCTTTACAGAAAAAGAAAATCGTACTGAGTGTAGCGTTGGCTTTGAGCCTGATCCAGGCAGAGGCTGCAGAAGCCGAACCGGGCGAAGCACCGGAAGTGCAGCAGGTCACCGTGACCGCAACGCGCCGCGCGCAAGGCATCCAGGCCGCGCCGGTCGCAGTGACCGCCCTCAGCGCCGACACCATCAAGGACGATGAGCTACGCGTCATCAACGACGTCACGCGCTACGTGCCCAACTTCACCGGCCAGTCGACCGAAGGCCGCGAGCGCCCGCGCTGGTTCCTGCGCGGCGTCGGCAGCAACGACCCATCCACCACCTCGCTGTCGCCAGTGGGCTTCTATGCCGACGATGTCTATATCAACAGCGTGTTCGGTCAAGGCACGCCGCTGTTCGACGTCGGCCGCATCGAAGTGCTGCGCGGTCCGCAAGGCACGCTGTGGGGCAAGAACACCATAGGCGGCGCGATCAACATCCTGTCCAAGCGTCCTGAATTCACGCCGGGCGGCTACGCCAAGATCGGCTTCGGCAATAACAACAGCAACATCGTGGAAGCCGCAGGCGGTGGCGCCCTCGTGCCGGAGCAACTGGCCGGCCGCATCTCGCTGTATCACGAACAGGGCGACAGCGAGATCAATAACCGCGCCACTGGCCGCCGCTTCGGTGGTTTCGAAGATGACGCCGTGCGCGCCCAGTTGCTGTTACAGACCGCGCCCGGCAACGAAGTGCTGCTGAACTTGCACGGCCGCCAGTACCACGGCGGCGGCAACCCATGGGCCGTGGCCGGCGTTGACCACCACAGCGTGGCCCTCAACGCCCGCAACTCGGATGAGATTGCAACGGCGGGCGCCAACCTCACCGCCAACTGGCAGCTCGGCAACGGCGTCGGCCTGACCTCGATTACGGCCTACGAGCACGTCGAGCGCACGCTGTTTGGCGACGGCGACTACACGGCGGCGGAGCTGGACCGCGGCCGCAGCACGCTGGCCAGCGGCCAGTGGTCGCAAGAGTTGCGCCTGACCTCGTCGCCGCAACAGCAGCTGAGCTGGATCGCCGGTCTGCACTTGTTCCGCGAAAACCTGGGCTCGGCGGCAGCCGACGGCACCCTGCCCGGCACCACCGCCACGGCGTTCCAGCTCAACACCTTCCAGCAGCGCACCACCAGCGCCGCGCTGTTCGGCAGCGCCACCTATCAAGTTTCGGACGCCTTCGACCTGACGGCCGGCCTGCGCTGGACGCAAGAGAAAAAAAACCTGGTGCTGGACGGCTACTCCGGCAGCAATGTCGCTTTCAGCAACCTGGCGCAATGGTGGAACCAAAGCACCAGCGGCTTTTCGCATGACCTCGCGCAGAACCGCTCCGACACCTGGAGCGCGCCGACCTGGGACTTGTCGCCGGTCTACCGCATCAGCCCGACGCAACGTGTGTTCGGCCGCGTGGCGCGCGGCTTCCGCTCCGGCGGCTACAACACGGCGGCGCTGAGCAATGCGGCCTTCCGCACCGTCACGCCGGAATACCTGACTTCCTACGAAGCCGGCTACAAGAGCGAATGGCTGCGCCGTTCGGTGATCTTCAACGCTACCGCCTTCCATTACGATTACAAGGATATCCAGGTGTTTGCGCTGGCGCCGTCCTCGACCGGCAGCGGCACCGTGTCCACGCTGTCCAACGCCGGCCAAGGCAAGTCGCAAGGCCTGGAGCTGGAGCTGAAAGTGCAGCCGACCGAGCAATTCGGTTTCTACACCAACATCGGCCTGCTGCGTACCCGCTTCGACCAATTTGCCAACGTGCCGACTGCCGTCGGCAACTCGTTTGCCCGCGCACCGCGCCGTACTGCCAACGCCGGCGTCGACTACAAACTGGCGCTGGGCGCAGACCAGCTGACGCTGCGCGGCGATGTCAGCTACCGCAGCCGCGAGTACTTCAGCGCCACCCGCCAGACTAATCCGCTGCTGTGGCAAAACGGCTACTCGCTGCTGAACTTCAACGCTACCTACTCGCCGGCTGGCGGCAAGGTCGATGTCACCGCCTTCGTGCACAACGCCGGCGACAAGAGCTACCTGAAGCTGGCGCTGATCCCGTCCTACGGCAACACGCCGCAGCTGTACGGCGACGGCCGCAGCTACGGCGTGACTGCCTCGGTGAAGTTCTAAGCGATGCGCAAGCTGCTGCTGACAACCATGTTGACTGCATGGGCTGCGGCCAACGCCCACGGCCAGGACGCCAACGCCCTACTGGCCCGGCTGGACGCCGCCCTGCCGTCAGAAGCCGCCGAAATGACGGCCTGGCGGCACGACATCCACCAGCATCCCGAACTGGGCAACCGCGAATTCCGCACCAGCGCGCTGGTGGCGCAAGCCTTGCGCGAATTCGGGCTGGAGGTACAGACCGGGCTGGCCCACACGGCAGTGATCGGCACGCTGCGCGGCGGCCTGCCCGGTCCGCACGTGGCGCTGCGCGCGGAAATGGACGCGTTACCGGTCACCGAACCCGCCGGCCTGCCGTACGCCTCCACAGCCACCGCAGTCTACGAGGGCAAGCAGGTCGGCGTCATGCACGCTTGCGGCCATGACGCCCACGTCGCCATCGTACTGGGCGTGGCGAAATTGCTGGCGCAATCGCGCGCCAGTCTGCCCGGTACGGTGACTTTCGTGTTCCAGCCAGCCGAGGAAGGCGCGCCTGATGGCGAGGAAGGCGGTGCAGCCCTGCTGCTCAAACAGGGCTTATTGAAGACTAAGCCCGATGCATTCTTCGGCCTGCACGTGGGGCCCGGTCCGGTGGGTGGGCTGTCACTCAGCCGCGACCGCGTCACCGCCGCCAGCGACACCTTCCGCGTCACCGTGCAAGGAAAACAGTCGCACGCGGCCATGCCGTGGTATGGCGTCGATCCGGTGATCGTGGCGGCGCAAATCGCGCTGGCCTGGCAGACCATACCGAGCCGCCAGTCCGACCTTGGCCGCAATCCGGCCCCGGTCATCACCATCGGAAAAATCAATGGCGGCGTACGCACCAACATCCTGCCGGACAGCGTTTTACTGGAAGGCACACTGCGCACGCCGGCCGCCGAACAGCGCGCCGACACCATCGCCCGCATGGAGCGCAGCGCCACCGCCATCGCGCAAAGCGCCGGCGCCAAGGCCGAATTCAAATGGGAAGAAGGCTATCCAGCCGGCGCCAACAACGCCACGCTGGTGGCGAAGCTATTGCCAGTGCTGGAGCAAGTTGGCCCGGTCGCCATGTCGAGCGGCAGCTATGCAGCGGACGATTTTGCCTACTACTCGCGCAGCGTGCCGTCGTTCTTCTTCGGCCTCGGCACCGGGCCCGGCGGATCTAACCATTCGCCGCAATTCAAGGTGGATGACGCCGCCTTGCCGGTCGGCGCGCGCGCCTTGCTGCACCTGCTGGTTAGCCACCAGTTCGACGTTGCAAGTGGTGCTGGAGCACCACCCCGGCAACAGGCTGGTGCCACAGCACCAGCGGCCGCTGGCGGACAGCCATCTGCCGGCGCTGCCAGCGTGGCACGAAACCTGCACTAACAAGATCAACACTATCAAGGAACACCTATGAGCATCGATTTCTTCTGGCGCCTGCCCATGCACGGCGATGGCCGCAAAGCCCACGACAAACACACCCGTGGCGAATGGAACAATTCCACCGGCACGCGCGTTGCTCCGCGCATCGACGACGATACTTTCGGCTACATCGACTACCTGTCGCAAGTGGCGCGCGCAGCCGAGATCAGCGGCTTCCACGGCGCGCTGATTCCGATCTTCCGTTTCACCGACGAACCGTGGATGGTGGCCGCTGCCTTGGCGCGCGAAACCCGCCGCCTGCGCCTGCTTATCGCGCTGCAACCGCACTTCATCCAGCCAGCCTACGCGGCGCAGATGGCCGCCAGCCTGCAGCGCATTTCGCGCGGCCGGGTTGAGTGGAACGTGATTTCCGGCGGCGATCCATCGGCGCAGCGTGGCTACGGCGATTTCAGCGCCCACGATGAACGCTACGCGCGCACCTCCGAATTCCTCGATGTGGTACGCGGCGTCAACGCCGGTGCGCCGTTCGATTATGAAGGCAAGCACTATCAGGTCCAAGGCGGCGGCCTGTTGGAACCGCTGGTACAGCAAGCCGTACCGCGCATCTGGCTGGCCGGCGCCAGCGATGCGTCGATGCAGGTGGCTTCCCGCCACGCCGACATTCACCTGACCTGGGGCGAACCGCTGGCCAAGCAGCGCGAAGTCATCGAAGCCACCCGCCGCGCTTTTGACGCCAAGGGCGTGGAGCGCGAAATCCGCTTCGGCATGCGCATCGATATCCTGGCGCGCGAGACCGAGGAGCAAGCCTGGGCCGACCTGCGCCGCATGCACGACACCGTCGACGAATCGACCCGTGAATTCGGCTTCGCCTCGCGCCGCAGCGCCAAGGGTGCGCCTTCCAGCGATTCGGTTGGCGCCCAGCGTCAGCAAAAACTCAGCGGCGGCGCCACCAACTTTGACGAACTGGTGGTCGGACAGAATGTGTGGGCCGGCATGTCAGCGATACGCGGCGGCCCTGGCTGCGTGCTGGTCGGCAGCCATGAACAGGTAGCCGAACGGCTGGCCGAGTATGTGGACATCGGCGTCTCCAGCTTTATCCTGGCCAGCAACGGCCACCTCGAAGAAGCCTACCGCGTCGGCGAAGAAGTGTTGCCGCTCGTGCCGCAGGCCGCGCGCCGCGCCGTCACCAAACAGGCAGCATGAACATGGATACGATCTGGTACACCCGCTGCCCGGTGCCGACACCGCTCGGCATCGCCGTGCAGGAAGGCTGGCTGGCGCGCGAATTCGCTGCTGATGGCATCACGCTCAAGTCGCTGCAGGATAACGTGGAAGCGGAAGTGCGCGAGTCGCATTTCGACCACCACCTCGCGCACTCGTTCCGCCAGGGCGGCAATATTCCCGCCATTTGGGCCCGCGCCAAAGGCCGAGATACGCGCGTGATCGGCCTATCGTGGACTGATGAATTCCAGGGCATTATCGCCCTGCCCGGCAGCGGCATCCGCACGCCGCGCGATTTGCTCGGTCGACGTCTCGGCCTGACGCGCCACGCGGTCAGCATCGACTTCAAGCGCGCCGCCGCGCTGAAGGCGTTCGAGACTGCGCTGGATCTGGAAGGCATCAGCCTGTCGCAAGTGGAGCTGGTGGACGTGCAGGATGCACCGCGCCTCGATACTTCACCAGATTACCCAAGCCCGTTTGGCGGCGAGCGTCGCCATCATTACGAAAGCGAAGTGGCGGCGCTGCTGCGCGGCGACGTCGACGCCATTTTCGTCAAGGGCGTGCTGGGGACGCAGGTGCTGCACATGCTGGCGGCGCAGTTGGTGATCGATCTCGGCGTGCATCCCGAACCGCTGGTCCGCAACGGCAACGGCACGCCGCGCACGCTGACTGTGGACGCGTCATTCATCGAGCAGCGCCCGGATCTGGTGACCCGCTTCCTCGGCCAGGTGGTGGCCGCCGGCCACTGGGCTGCCGCACATCCACGTGAAGCGGTGGCCTACATCGGCCGCGAGACCGACGCGTCGAGCGAATGGGTGCGCTACGGCTACGGCCAGAACGTGCACCAGCGCCTGCAAACCAATCTGGATGACAGCGCCATCGCCGGTCTGAAATCGTTCAAGGACTTCCTGCTGCGACATGGCTTCCTCGACGCGGATTTCAGCGTGGATGACTGGATCGACCCGGCGCCGCTGGCCGCCCTCGCCGCACAACATCAACGCACGGGAACCTGATATGAGCACCAACAACAATCCCGAAGCCATCTGGTACACCCGCTGCCCGGTGCCGACGCCGCTCGGCATCGCCGCCCATCTGGGCTGGCTGGACCAGGAATTTGGCGCCGACGGCATCCCGGTGGCGTCGCTACAAGATGACCGCAACGCCGCCGTGCGCGAGTCGCATATCGACCATACCCTGCGCCACTCGTTCCGTCAGGGCGGCAGCATTCCCGCGCTGTGGGCCAAGTCGCAAGGTGCGGCAACCAGCGTGATCGGACTGACCTGGCTGGATGAAGCGCAGCTGATCCTGACACTGCCGCAATCCGGCATCCGCACCGTGCGCGACCTGCGCGACCGCCGCATCGGCTTGCCGAGCCGGTCCGGCCAGCGCATTGACATTTTCCGGGCTGCCGCGCTGCGTGGCTTCCTCGGCGCGCTGTCCACCGAAGGACTGGGCGCGGCCGACGTGGAAACCGTGCTGGTGCCAGCCATCGATGTAGGCCGCACCGCCAGCGCCGCGCTGGGCGAGCACTTTGCCAACCCATCCAGCGTGACCAGCCGCTCGCTGTATGCGGCAGAAGTGGGCGCGCTGCTGCGCGGCGAGGTCGATGCCATCTACGCCAAAGGCTCGCTGGGGCTGGAGACGGCGCACCTGATCGGCGCTCGTGTGGTGATCGATATCGGCTTCCATCCGGATCCGCAGGTGCGCGTCAACAATGGCTCGCCGCGCCCGCTGACCGTGGATACGGCCTTCCTGCAAGCCCGTCCGGACCTGGTGCGGCGTTTTACGCAGCGCGTCAGTGCGGTAGGCGACTGGGGCCGCGAGCGTCCACTGGAAGTGCTCGACTTCCTCGGCCAGGAAACCGGCTCCACCCACGCCTGGCTGCACCTGGCCTACCGCGATGACGTCCATCGGCGGCTGGACACCGGCCTGGCGCCGGAAGCCATCAGCGCGCTGTCGCAGTTCAAGGACTTCCTGCTGGCCTGGGGCTTCCTGCCGCATGATTTCTCGGTGCCGGACTGGATCGACTACACGGTATTTGAAAAGTAACTAAGAAGGAAACCAGCATGTCCCTGATTCAACGCCTGTTTGCCGCCCTGCTGCTGACTGCCGCCACCTATGCCTGCGCCGCGCCGCAGGAAGTGCGGATTGCCGTGGTGTCCTACACCGCTGCCGGCAAGCGGAATTTCGCCGGCAGCGTCGGCATCATCAACCGCGAAGGGGAACTGGAGCGCGAGCTGGCCAAGCGCGGCGTCAAGCTGACGTGGGTGCCGGTGTCGACCGCTGCGGTCGGCCCGCAAATCAATGAGGCATTCTCCAACCGCAGCATTGACTTTGCGGCGTATGGCGACCTGCCCTCGGTAATCGTCAATGCCGCCAAGGTGCCGACCAAATTGCTGGTGCCGTCGGCCAGTTCCAACACCTATCTGGTGGTGCCGGCTAAATCGACCGTCACCAGCATCAAGGACCTGAAAGGCAAGCGCGTGGCCTTGATGCGTGGCCGGCCGTGGGAATACCCGTTCGTGAAACTGTTGCAGGCAAACGGCATGCAGCTATCGGACGTGCGCGTGGTGAACCTGAATCCGCAAGCCGGAGCGGCGGCCGTCAGTGCCGGCAGCGTAGATGCGTTCTTCACACTGTCTGATGCGTGGCTGCTGGTCGATAAAGGCCTGGCCAAAATCGTCTGGGACAGCAAGGCTGCGCCGCGTAGCTGGCAAATGCGCGCCGAACTGTGGGGCGACCAGGCCTTCGTGCAGGCCAATCCGGAATTGGCGCAGCTGGTGGTGGATGCCTTCGTCAAAAACGCGCGCTGGTCGTCGGATCCGACCAACAAGGAGGAAGTGATCCGTCTCGGCGCCAACGCCGGCCTGCCGGAAAGCGCCATCCGCCGCGACTACGACGCCACAGCAAATGACTGGAAGGAGCGCTCCTCACCGCTGTTCACGCCGGCGCTGGCCGACCATTACCGCGACCTTGCGGCCTATGCCAAGCAGTCGCGCCTGATTCCGGCAGAGGTGGACATCGTCTCCACGTTTGAGCCGCGCTTCGTGCAATCGGCGCTGCAGCGCTTCAAGCTTGAAGGCTATTGGACGGGTGCGACCAAGTGAATACCGCTGTGCTGCAACATCGCCTCAATAACGACAGCACGCGCTTTATTGTGCGCTTCGTGCTGCTGGCCATCGTCAGCGGCGCCACCATCGGCACGGCCAAGCTGGTTACTACGCTGTACGCGCTGGAGCAAGGCGCCACGGCGGCGCAGGTCGGCGTCATTTCGGCGATGGAGTCGCTCGGCATGGCGCTGCTGACGCTGCCGGCCGGTTTCCTCATTGCCCGCTTTGGCGCGCGTACGGTGTACGGGCTGGCCAGTATTGGGCCGCTGTTGCTGAACCTGCTGATCCCGCTGACCAGCGCGTGGTACTGGATCGCCCTCACCCAGTTGCTGATCGGCTTGTGCATCCCGTTCCGCGTGGTGTCGATGAACAGCGCCTTCCTCGGTGAATTGCAGCGCATCGGCGTCGCCAAGGCGGGCTGGTATCGCGCCGCGCTGCTGGTCGGCATGGGCTTGTGCGGACCGTTTGTCGCCAATGCGCTGTCCGGTACGCTGGGCTATGGCTGGAGCTTTGTGCTGGTCGCCGTCAGCTTCGGCGGCATGGCGCTGTTCGCGCAAACGTTTTTGCCAGATGAAGCGGCCGGTGGTTCTGGCGGCGCCGGGCCGGGCGCGCTGCGCGAAATCCGCGCCATGCTGTCCAGCGTGACTATTGCGGAAAGCTGCCTCGTTGAGTTTGTCGCCTCGGCCGCACGCGCATCGTATGCTGCCTTCACTGTGGTGATTGCGCTGCAAGTGCTTCATCTGAGCCAGGCGCAGGCCGTGCAACTGCTGATGATCGATGGCGTGGCCGCCGTGGCGGCGCTGCTGGGCCTCGGCTATCTGGTGCACGGCGTGCCGGTGTCGCGCCAGTATGCGGCCAGTGTGGTGCTGTCCATCACTGGGCTGACCGTGCTGGCCTATGCGGATGGCTTTGCCTCATTCGCACTAGGCGATGTGCTGCTCGGCATTGGCGCCTCATTGATCCACCTGGTCAACATGGAGCAATTGAGCCGCCATCCAGCCGCCAAAAGCAAAATTTCCAGCCTGTTCAACACCGCCTCAATGGCCGGTTCCTTCGGCGGCGCCATGCTGGGCAGCGCGCTCAGCGCGTGGATCGGTTTGCAGCAAGTGTTTTTAGCATGGATACCGGTGCTGCTGCTGGTGACGCTATTTTGCTGGGCGCGGCATCAAGGCACGGCCGCCAAACTGCTGCGCCGCCTGTTGACGCTGGGCCGCAGCCTACTGCCGGTACTGCTATTGCTAGCCACGTGGGAAGCGCTGGCGCAATCTGGCTGGATTCCCGTGCAAATGCTGCCGACGCCGCAAGCCGTGCTGCAAGCGGGCGTCGAGCTGTGGCAGAACGGCGAGCTGCAAGAGCATCTGCAACTGAGCCTGTCGCGCCTCGCCATCGGCTTTGGCACGGGTGCAGCGGGTGGCATCGCTTTCGGCATCGCACTGGCGCTGTCACGCAATGTGCGCGATTTCTGCCAGCCGCTGTTCGAGCTACTGCGTCACCTGCCGACGGTGGCGCTGGTGCCTGCCTTCATCCTGCTGTTCGGCGTCGATGAAACGCTGAAAATCCTGATCGTCGCCAAGGGCGTGTTCTTCACCGTGGCGGTGGCGGTGCGTGATGGCGTGCAGGACGTGCCGCGTGCCTGGTTCGAGGTTGGCACGCTGTACAAACTGTCACCGCTACGACTGCTGCGCAGCCTGGTGCTGCCGGCTGCCACACCAGCCATGCTGACCGGCCTGCGCACCGGCCTGGCACGCTCGTGGATGCTGCTGGTGCTAACCGAGCAGTTGGCCGCCGAGCAAGGCATCGGCCAACTGATGGAGTTTGGCCGGCAAATGTTCCGCATGGACCAGGTCCTGCTGTGCATCGTCCTGACCGCCACCATCGGCTACGCGCTGGACCGGCTATTGCAACTGATTGAGCAGCGCTTGCTGCGATGGAGAGCGTGATGAGCGCACGTTGGAAAGGATGGGTATTGCCGATCGCCCTGCTGGTGCTGTGGCAGTGGCAGGCACAACGTGGCGAGCTGTATGCCAGCATCTTCCCGTCACTGCAGCAAATCGCCGCCGGCGCAGCCGAACTGTGGAATAGCGGCGAACTGGCCGGCGCCGTCCACTCCAGCCTGCGCCGCGCGGTGCTGGGCTGGAGCAGCGGTGCGCTGGCCGGCATCGCCGTTGGCTTGCTGCTGGCGCTGTGCCGGCCGGTAGACTGGCTGTTTGGACCGCTGTTCAACGCGCTGCGGCAAGTGCCGCTGTTCGCGTGGATTCCGCTGGTCGGCCTGTGGCTGGGGCGCGATGAAACGGCGCGGCTGTTCATGGTGCAGCTCGCTGCATTCTACCCTTGCCTGCTGCACGCCTACGAAGGCGCGGCCAAGGTCGAGCGGCGCTACCTCGACGTCGCACAGGTACTGAAACTGTCGGCACGCACACGCATTCTCAAACTGGCGTTGCCGGCAGCGATGCCTTCGATTTTGTCCGGCGTATCGCAAGCGCTGGCGGTGGCGTGGATAGCCGCTGTCGCCAGCGAACTGCTGTTCGCCACCGGACCGGGCCTGGGCAACAGCATGCTCATGGCCGAAGCCGGTGCACGCATGGACCTGGTACTGGTCTGCGTCGCCCTGATCGGCGTGCTGGGCTACGCCATGAACTACGCCGCCAGCCGCGCCGGCGCTTACCTGCTGCGCTGGCGCGACAGCGTTTAAATCAAGGAACAATATGAGCCTGACGATCCAAAAATTGAGCAAGACATTCGGCCCGCGCAGGGTGCTGGACAACATCAACCTCGACATCCACGACGGCGAATTCGTCGCCATCGTCGGCAAAAGTGGTTGTGGCAAATCCACGCTGCTGCGGATTCTGGCAGGCCTCGACCGCGACTACACCGGTACGCTGCTGCACGACGGCGTACCTGTCGACGGCACCGATCTGCGGCGCGGCGTTGTGTTCCAGGATCACCGCCTGTACCCATGGCTGACCGTGGCCGACAACGTCGGCCTGGCGCTGGCCGAACTGCCGATCAGCGCCGCTGAGAAGCGCGCCCGCGTGATCGAGCGTCTGGCGAAGCTGGGCCTGCAAGACTACATCGATGCCTATCCCAAGGCTATCTCCGGCGGCATGGCGCAGCGCGTGGCGATTGCGCGCGCGCTGGTGAACCGGCCGCCCGTGCTGCTGCTGGACGAACCGTTCAGCGCACTGGACGCCATCACGCGCGGTCGCCTGCAACAAGAATTGCTGGCCCTGTGGCGCGATGAGGGCCTGACGGTAGTCATCGTCACCCACGACATCGAGGAAGCGGCGCTGCTGGCGCAACGCGTGGTGGTGCTGGACCAGCATGTCAAGCGTCTGCAGCCAATCGACCTGCCGCATCCGCGACGCCGCAGCGACCCCGCCTTCGGCCTGCTGCACGACCGCCTGCTGGCTGATTTTCACGACGACCTGGCGCACGCCGCCTGACATTTTTTATTGAAGGAGCATCATGACCGACCTCGCCATTCCCGCAGCCGAAGCGCTGCAAGCCACTGTCGACGCCATCAGCGCCGAATTCGCCCACGCCAACCGCGTGCTGAAAGAAACGCGCACCCTGTCCGCCACCAACACCTTCCAGGCCATCGTCCGCGTGCCGGGGCAAGAACTGCTGGTGGTGCTGTCGGGCGCCGATCCGTTCAGCCACGAGCAGCAGGTGAAAGCCGGCGTGCTGGCCTTTGACGGCAGCGTGGTGCAAGGACCGCCGCGCGCCGCAGCCGGCGGCGGACGCTATATCGAAGTATTCAAGCACCGCCCGGAAGTGGGCGCCGTGATTCACGTCCACACGCCCTACCTCGGCGCTTGGGCCGGCACCCACCGCGAACTGCCAATCCGCTACGCCCCGGCGCAGCGCTTCACCCAGATCCGCTCCGTGCCCAACTACATCGACCGTCGTCCGACCGAAGCGAGCTTCATCCTCGACCGGCTGGCCGAAGACGCCAGCCACTTCGCCATCCTCGAAGCCAACGGCGGCTCGACCTTCTGGGGCGCCAGCGTGACGGAAGTCGCAAAAAACATTCTGCTATTCGAAGAAGCGGCTTATTTCACCGCGCTGGCAGAAACCATCGGCGGCTCGAAAGAATTTGGCCCCGGCGTGCTGGAGCAGCAATGGGCGCTGGGCCGGGCTTTCAAGGCAGGCTAAGCGGCTTCATCCAGGCTTGACGCGCGCCCCGGAACGGCTCTTCCGTGTTTGACCTTGGGCGCGCGCAAACAGCATGAAGCTACGCCGCCGCGCCAGGTGGCGGGCCGCCCGGCGCCCATTTTTCCCGCGACTGGAACAGGAATAGCTGCGAAGCATCTGCGCTCATCGGCGCCTGTCGCGCCACCCAGGCCTCATCGTGCAGGTCCATGTCGGCATCGTACTCGACGTGGCAGCCGAGCGGACTGTTGAAGTACCAGAACCAGTTGGAACCGAACTTGTGACGGCCCGGCCCCCAGAACGACTGATAGCCCTTGTTGACGAAACGCGTGCCGGCCAGCAGCACTTCAGTCGGCCCGCCCATGTGGAAGGTAAAGTGCTCGCAGCCTTTCATGAACGGTGGCGTCTGGATCAGGAATAACGTGTGGTGGTCGTCGGTGCCGGCCGGTTTGAGGAACGGGCCGGCGCCCAGCAGCCGGTCGGTGCAGCGGAAGCCCAGGCGTTCATTGTAGAACGCCTCAGCCTTGGCCGCATCCGGCACGAAGTACACCACATGCGACAGCGAACGCGGTTTCGCTTCCACCACTTCATCCACCGCCGGCACGTTCAGTGGGCGACGCAAGCTGGCGCCCGGCGCATTGACTGCTTCGGCGCGCAGGTCGAGCGCCTTGCGCACGGTGATCTGGAAGCCCAGTACAAAGCCCATATCATCCAGCGCTTCGATGCTGCCGTCGTCCAGTTTGCGCACTTCGCGGTCGCGTCGCAACTCCGCCGCAATCGCGTCCAGCGCGCGCTGGTCAGCCACGCCGTAGACGGTCTTGCGCAGCATGCTGGCGGTGCCCAGCGACGGCGGCAGGCCGGCGCTGTCCTTGTGGGCGATGATGATGGCGGTGCCGTCCAGCGCTTCGAAGCGGCCGCCGTCGGCCGTCACGCCAACAGGCGTCAGGCCGTAGTCGGTCAGGTACTGCGCGCAGGAGCCGACATCATCGACGCCGAAAATGAGCGCGTCAGGTCCAATGATATTCATGCGCGGGTCCTTAGAAGTTGTAGCCGGCGCGGAGGCCGAAGGTCCGTGGATCGCTGATAAAGAAAGCGCCAGGCACACGGCTTTGCAGCGTGATTTCATCCTCGATGTTCTTGACGAACAGCTGCACGTTCCATTTGCCATCCGAACTGTCATAGCCGATCGATGCATCGGACTTGCGGAAGGAAGGCTGGCGATAACGGACATCCAGCGTCGGATCGCTCAGGTAGTAGGAAGTCGAGTGGCGGGTCGACAGCGTGGCCGCGATCTCGGCGCCATTCTCCAGCAGGAAGCGATGGGTGTAGCCAAGGCCGATGGTGGTGCTAGGTGCGCGGTCCAGCTTGCGGCCCGAATAGTCGATGGTGGTGCTTGGGTGGTAATCCTTGAAGTGCGCATCGGTGAAGGCGGCGGTCGCGCGGAACTCGCCGCCTGTGCCCACTTTCAGCTTGCTCTCGATTTCCAGGCCGTTCACCACCGAGTTGGCAGCATTGCTGGTGAACGAGTGGCAGGTTGCCGGATCGTTGGTGCGGCAGGTGGTGATGGTCAGCTGCTGGTTTTTGTAATCGTAGTGGAAGACGTTGGCCGACACTTGCAGGTGATTCTCGAAGAAGCGGCCCTTGACGCCTGCCTCGAAGGACTTCAGCGTCTCCGGCTGGTACACGCCGGTATCGGCTTCCGCATTGAAGCCGCCGGACTTGTAGCCGGTCGATACGCTGGCATACAGCATCACGTTGCGCATCAGGTCATGGTCAATACCGACCTTCCAGCTGGTGTTGTTGAAGCTGACGTCCTGCGCATACGCCTTGCTGCTGGTGGTAGCCGGCGGCACGGCAGCTTCGCCACTCAACGGATCGTAGCCGGACTTGCGGTCCTGGGTGTAACGCAGGCCGGCAGTCACACGGGTGTCGTCGCGCAGCGAATAAGTGGCCTGGCCGAATGCCGCTTTCGATTTGTTGTTGATCGACGCCAGGAACGGCAGGTTCACCACGAAGGAGCCGAATGGCGCCGTGATGTAGGTGTTGTATTCGGAATGCCGGAAGTTGTCTTCATCGAAGTGGTACACGCCGGCGACCCAGCGTAACGGGCCGGTCCCGGTGGAGTTAAAACGCAATTCGTTCGACACTGCCTTGCTGTCGCCATTGATGAAATTAGCGAACGGGAAGCCGAAGTAGACGCCGTTGTTCAACTGGTCGGTGTGCATGCGCATTTGCGCCAGCTGGTAAGTCAGCTCGGTCTCACCCAGCTTGGTCTTGAATTCCGCGCGCAGCGAGTTGGCGTAGTTGTCGCGGTGCTGGTTGAGATCCTGCTTGAATTCCCAGGCGGCGGTGCGTTGGGCGTCGCTGCCGCGATCCACGTACACAGGATTCAGCAGGTCGTTGCCGCGGCCCGGCGCGGTGAACGGCAAGGTGCCGGTCGGCGTACCTGAGAAGAAGTTGGTCAGCGGGACCGGCGACACGCCCGCGCCGCCGATGTCATTGTGTTCGACCGTCAGCAACAGGCTGGTGTCGGGCGTGAAGTTGCCCAGCAAGTGCAGGCGCGCCGATTTGTCGTCCTGGCTTTCCAACGGAATGTGGTTAGGACCCGGATTGAGGAAGGTGTCGTGCTTGTTGCCGTTGACGGCAGCGCGGAAGGCCCACACATCACCCAGCGGGATATTCAGCACAGCGTCGTAGCGGCGCGTGTTGAAGTTACCCAGCTCGATGCCTACCTTGCCTTCCAGCTTGCGGGTCGGCTTGTTGGTAATCAGGTTGATCGCGCCGGCGGTGGCGTTACGGCCGTACAGCGTGCCCTGTGGGCCGCGCAGCACTTCAATCCGATCCAGGTCGTAGAACGCCACCGCCTGCGCTTCGTAACGCGGCACGTAGGCGCCGTCGACGTGGAAGGCAGCCGATGGATCGCCCTTCTCGGTCATATCGAGGCTGGTAACGCCGCGGATCGATACTTGCAGCATGCCGCTTTCCTGGCCGATTTCAACGTTGGGCAAAGTGGCTGCCAACGCGCGCGGATCGACGGTGCCGGCGTTTTTCAAATCCTCGCCGGTGATCACCGACAGCGCCAGCGGGGTCTTGCTGGCTGGTTGCGCGATCTTCTGCGCGGTGATGATCACTTCAGTCAGGCCGCCGTCCTTCTGTGCATCGCCTTCGGCGGCAACGGCCACCGTGGCAATCGAAAGCGAGCCAATGGCAATAAGGGCTTGGGCGATGGAAGTCAGTTTTGGATTGTTCATCATGGTCTCCTAAAGATTTTTAGTTTGTAGGAAAATGATAGGCGCTTTCCCGTTTTTTCCTGAAGCTTGTTATTTGGATAGCTAGCATTCGCGCGCCGAATAGCAGGCCGCTTGGAAAACGGTTTGACGAATAAAAAAGCCCCGCCTGCGGGACAGGCGGGGCTAACGGCGGACGCTTTTACAATCAGGGGAGACTGACCCAGGCGCCGCCGGAGAGAGATGAAGCTTGTACGGTTTCAATGAATTGCACCCCGCGCACGCCATCGGCAATGGTAGGGAATTGCGCTGCGCCGGGATCACCACCGTCGCGCCGCGCCAACAAATGACTGGCGATTTCGCTATACAGCGCGCCGAATGCATCGACATAACCTTCCGGATGCCCGGCCGGTACGCGGCTGGTGCGCGCACCGGCTGCGTTCATGGCAGCGCTGCCGCGTGTGATGATGCGAGTCGGCTCGCCCAGCGGCGTCCATTTCAATTCATTGGGCTGCTCCTGCACCCACTCGATGCCGCCTGCGCTGCCGACCACGCGGATACGTAGGTCGTTGGTGCAGCCGACGGCGACCTGGCTGGCCCACAACAAGCCACGCGCACCGCCTTCGTAACGCAGCAACACCTGCACATCATCGTCGATAGCGCGGCCCGGCACAAAGGAGCTTAGTTGCGCCGCCAGCGAATCAAGCTTCAAGCCGGTGATGAAGTCCGCTAGCTGCCACGCGTGCGAACCGATATCACCAATCGCGCCACCGCCAGCCTTGGCGGGATCGGTACGCCATGCGGCCTGTTTGTGACCGCCCTGCTCCAGCGGCGCCGCCAGCCAGTCTTGCGCGTACTGCACTTGCACCACGCGAATGGTGCCGAGCGCTCCTTCGCGCACCATCTGCTGCGCATGGCGCACCAGCGGATAGGCGGAATAGTTATGGGTGACGGCGAACAGCAGGCCGCGCTCCTTGGCCAGCGCTTGCAACATCAGCGCATCGGCGCTGGTGGTAGTCACCGGCTTATCGCAAATAACGTGAATGCCCGCTTCCAGGAAGACGCGCGCCACCGGTGCGTGCATATGGTTTGGCGTGACGATGACGACAGCTTCTATGCCGTCCTCGCGCGCCGCTTCGGCTTGCGCCATCTGCTTGTAATTGTCGTAGATGCGTTCCGGGTCCAGGCCTAGCGCGCGCCCTGAACGCTGCGACGCTTCAGCGCTGGACGACAGCGCGCCGGCCAGCAGTTCATACCGGTCGTCGAAGCGCGCGGCGTGGCGGTGCACGGCGCCGATAAAGGCGCCCTCGCCGCCACCCACCATGCCCAGCCGGATGCGGCCGGGGAAAATCGTCGCTTGTTCCATCTGTTCTCCTAAGCGATGCCCAGCATGCGCAGGTTGCGCTGCGGGTCTGCGCCGCTGCCGGCAAAGTCGTCGAAGGCTTTGTCGGTAACGCGGATGATGTGGTCACGGATAAAGGCCACGCCTTCGGCCGCGCCCTGCTCCGGATGCTTCAGGCAGCACTCCCATTCCAGCACCGCCCAGCCTTTGAAGCCATACTGCGCGAACTTGGAGAAGATGGCCTTGAAGTCGACCTGCCCGTCGCCGAGCGAACGGAAACGGCCGGCGCGGTCCACCCATGACTGGTAGCCGGAGTACACGCCCTGGCGCGCATCGGGACGGAACTCGGCGTCCTTGACGTGCATGACCTTGATGCGGTCATGATAACGGTCGATGAAGCCAAGGTAATCCAGTTGCTGCAACAGGAAGTGCGATGGGTCGTAGGCAATCGACAAGCGTGGATGATGGTCCACCCGTTCCAGCAGCATCTCGAAGGTGGCGCCGTCGAACAAGTCTTCGCCAGGATGCAGCTCAAAGGCCAGGTCCACGCCCGCCTCGTCGTAAGCGTCGAGGATGGGGCGCCAGCGGCGCGCCAGTTCGTCGAAGGCCGATTCAATCAGGCCCGCAGGCCGCTGCGGCCACGGATAAACGAAGGGCCAGGCCAGCGCACCGGGAAAGCTGATGGAGGCATCCAGCCCGAGGTTGGCCGAAGCCTTGGCCGCCAACAGCATCTGCTGCACTGCCCACTGCTGGCGCGCCGCAGGCTTACCGCGCAGCGCCACCGGCGCGAAGCCGTCGAAGGCTTCATCGTAAGCTGGATGGACGGCCACCAACTGCCCTTGCAGGTGCGTACTCAGTTCCGTGATCTCAACGCCGTTCTGGCGCGCCACGCCTTGCAGCTCCTCGCAATAGGTCTTGCTCTCCGCCGCCAGCGCCAGGTCGAACAGACGCTCGTCGTTGGAAGGCACCTGCACGCCGCGATAACCGAGATCCCCGGCCCAGCGCGTGATGGCATCCCAGCTGTTGAACGGTGCGGTATCGCCCGCAAACTGCGCAAGGAAGATTGCAGGCCCCTTGATGGTGGTCGTCATATTGATCCTCAGCCTGCGATGTTGGCAGTAACGGTGCAGCTGGTGACGGGGCTCCACGGCAGATAGGATATGCGCAGTTGCACCGACGCCGTTACTGTGTGCTCGCCAGCCGGCAGGCCGCCCGCTTGCAGCACTGAGATCTCGGCCACTTCGCCGAACTCCCAGCGTTCGTCATAGGTGGTTTCCACTTCGTCCAGCGTGCGGGTAACGCCGCGCACCGTGAAGCGCACGTTCTCGCGCGGTACTTTTTCGCCGTCCAAGGTCAGCGCCACGTCTTCCACTGCCGACAGGATCTGGCCGCGATAGTAAGGCAGGCGTGCGCCCAGGCGCCAACCGCCCTCGATGTTTTCCACGCTGCCTGGATAAATAATGTGTTTGTCGTACATGCTATGGCTCCTTTTATACTTCGCCCAACAGGCGCTTGAACATCTCTTGCTGGCGGCGTACCGGCTCGGCGCCATCCACTTCAAAGGCGTCTTCGATATGGCGCTGGCCTTCGTACTCGCTCGACAGGTGGCCGTCGTAGCCGCCTTCGATCAGCACCGGAATGATTTCCTCGTACGGAATCGCTGGCTCCTTGCCGCTGTCGTCAATCTCGTAAAACTTGGCATGGATGTTGAAGATCCATGGCATGAACTCCAGCATGCGGCGCGGATTGCTCCAGATGTTGTGGCGCAGGGTTTCGGCCATTTGCAGGTCAACCGCGTTGCCGCCCATCTTGCGCACGTCCATCAGCACGTAGTCGGCCAGCACGCGTGCAGCATGCGCTTCGAGGATGAATTCAACGATCTTCGGCGTAGCGCCGTTGCGCAGGAAGCGGTCGCGGAATACGGGGGGATAGTTTTTGGTGTACATGCCCATATCCGGCACGTAGCCTACGTGATCGGAACCGGTGGCGCGCGTCAGTTCGGTGTAGCGCAGGATCCACGGGTGGTCGAAGTGAAATGGCGAGTGGACCTCGATCCCCATGCGCACATCCAGCTGTTCTGCCAGCGGCACGCAGGCCACCACCACTTCCGGCGGCGTGTTGACGATGACGCGCACATTGCGGCAACCGAGCTTCTTGGCGAAGTGCAGGTCGCGCTTGAGCGATGCCACCATCTCCTCGAAATTCAGCTTGCGGTCCTTGTACAGCTTCACGTCCAGGAACATGTCGTGGCATTGGGCGTAAGCACCGTGGCGTTCGAGCGACGCGAACCAGCCGTCGATCTGCGCCTGCGGCACGTTGGGGAAGCCGGTGAACGATTGTTCGCTGACCACTTCGATACCGCGCGCGCCAAGGCCGGCAGCGTGGGCGATACAGTCGTCTAGGGTCATCTTGCGCAGGAAAGTCTCGTACTGATAGCTGTACAGGGAGACACCGCGCTTGATGCTGTGCTGTTTATTCATGCTTTAAACCTCAGGTTGAGTAATTAGAGTGCGACGCTGGAAGGCGACGCGGGAGCACGCCAGCGCAGCAGGCATGCCAGCAACGCGCAGACGGCGGCGATCACACCGAAGGCGACAAACGCGCCTTGCAGGTTGCCGACCGCGCCGCGCATCAGGTTGACCACGGCCGGCGACAGGAACTGCGCCACGAAGAAGGAGCTGGCCCACCAGCCCATGCCGCGGCCGCGATGTTCGAACGAGAATTTGCTCTGCGCCCAGGCGATCAAAGCCGGCACGATCAGGCCATTGGCCAGCTGCTGCACGAAGGCGAAGGCCAGCGCCACTTTGTAGTCCGGCGCCATGCCGATGCCGCCCAAGCCAATCGCGTAGCCGAGGAACACCAGGAAAATTTGCGTGCCGGAGCCAAAGCGCGTGGTGAATTTGAACAGCACCGCGCCGATAGGTACGCCGATGCTGGGGATGGCCATGCTCAGACCTATCGATTTCGGATCACCCACGCCCAGCTCTTTCAGCAGCAGCGAGAAGTTAATCACCTGGACGTAATAGATGGTCGACAGGATTACGGTCACGCCGCACACCACCAGGGCAGCCATGTAAGGAAATGGCGTGGACTGCGCCGGCGCGCTGCCCGCTGCGGCATTGCGCTTGCTGCGCGACTCAGGCTCGAACAGGAAGGCCAGGCTGGCCAGCAGGATCGGGATCGCCACCGCATAGACAAGGAAGGGATATTGCCAGCCCTGCGCAGCCAGGAAGCCGGAACTGGCGATGGTCACAGTACCCAGCACCGAGCCGACCACGCCCTGTATCATCAGCCAGCGATGGCGCTCCTGCTCTTCGAAGTAGTCAGCCAGCAGGGTGTTCACCACGGTCAGCACGCCAGCCTCGCCGATGCCGATCACCACGCGCCCCGCCACCACGGCCCAGAAGTTATCGATCAAGAAGGGCATCAAACCACCACCACCATAAAACGCCATCGCCCATAACAGCAGTCGGCGACGGCCGAAGCGGTCGGCAATCACGCCGGCGGCCGGCGCGAACAAGGCGATACAGGCGCTAGGTGCAGTAATTAACAGCGGCACCATCAGCTTGGCGTTAGGTACATCGTGGAAGTGGGCCAGCAGCGTGGGCAAGGTTGGTGCCAGCGCGATGATCGCCATCACCGGCAAGAAGCCGGAAAATACCAGAATCCAGCCCTGGCGCCAGTCTGCCTTCCGGCGTGCCGGAAATTCGGAACTATGCATTACTTGTCTCTTTTATTGTCGTTTGCCTGTCTCTCGCAGGAAAATCAGTACACGGAAAAATGATAACGCTTTCCCGGCTTGCGCTCCACCGATAAATCTCCTTGTACAAGGCTTTTTATCGATATGTCGTATCCATATCTTGAATACCTCGGCGGCACACTATTTACGGTATATTAGGAAAAACTTTTCCCAACTTTCCATCAATGCCATCTAAAACCACCAAAATTCGCAGCAAACCCGCCACCACTGCCTCAATTTCCGCCGTGGCCGAACGCGCGGGCGTGTCCATCGCCACCGTGTCGCGGGTGCTGAACGGTACCAAAGCGGTCAACGCCGACACGCGCGAGCGTGTGGAAAGCGCGGTCGATGCGCTGGGCTACCGCGCCAACGCGCTGGCACGTAGCCTGATGCGCGGGGAAACGCGCCTGTTATTAGTGCTGGTACCCGACTTCGCCAACCCCTACTTCGCCGAAATCGTCAAAGGCGTGGAGTCGGTCACGCGCACCAACGGCTATGGACTGGTGATTGCAGAAGCCTCGCAGACGCTGTCGCGCGACAGCGCGGCGCTGGATTCGCTATACAACCGGCTGGCCGATGGCGTTATCAGCCTGGCGCGCTTCGCCGATCTCAAGCCGCTGCTGCAGGAGATTCCCGATTTGCCGTGGGTGGCGTGCTCGGAGTTCGTGGAAGACAGCGATGTACCAAGCGTCAGCATCGACCATCGCCAGGCCGCCATCGACGCAGTCCAGTACCTGCTCAATCGCGGCCATAAACGCATCGCACTGTTGAGCGCCAGTGAAGACTATCGCTGGGCGCGGCAACGCCACGAAGGTTATGAATACGCGCTGCAGCGAGCTGGCATTGCGATCGAGCCGCAACTGGTGCGGGTAGCGCGCGGCACCGATTACATCCACGGCATGGAAGCCGCCGGCACGCTGCTGGCGATGGAGCATCCGCCGACCGCCGTCTTTGCGGTGGCCGACACGCTGGCCATCGGCGCCATCAAGGCCTTCCGCCGCGTCGGTCGCCGCGTGCCGGAAGATGTAGCGGTGCTGGGTTTTGACGATATCCCGGTGGCGCAGGTGTTCGAACCGGCGCTGACCACCATTGCGCAGCCGGTGCGCGAACTGGGTGCAGCAGCAGCAGAACTGCTGCTCAAGCGCCTGGCCGGCGGCACGGCCGAATCGCGCACGCTGGATCATGCACTGATCGTGCGCCAGTCGGCATAACGCTTGCGGAGCAGCCATGCGTTTCAACAAACTCGATTTGAATTTGCTGGTGGCGCTCAATGCGCTGCTGGCCGAACGCAATATCAGCCGCGCGGCTGAAAAGCTTTACCTGAGCCAGCCCGCCACCAGCGGCGCCCTTTCCCGCTTGCGGGCCTACTTCGAGGACGAGCTACTGATACCATCGGGACGCCAGCTGCTGCTGACGCCACGTGCCAAGGAGCTGGTGGAGCCGGTGCGCGAAGTGCTGATGCGGATTGGCACGACCATCGCCGCACAGCCGCAGTTCGATCCGGCCGCCGAGACGCGCGTGTTCACGCTGCTGGTCTCCGACTACACCACGGCGGTGCTGATCCCGCCGCTGTTGGCGGAGCTGTATCGCGAAGCGCCCAACCTGCGCATCCACCTGCGCGACCAATCCGACCGGCCCGGCGAAGTGCTGGAACAGGGTGAAGCAGATTTCCTGGTGATTCCCTCGCAGTACACCGCCAAGGATCACCCATCCGCAGCACTATTTGAAGAGGACTATCTGTGCGTCACTTGGGAAGGCAACACGCGCGTGCACGAACGGCTGACGTTTGACGACTATCTGGCTTGCGGCCATGTCATCGCCACGTTCGCCAATCACAGCACGTCGTCGCTGCCCACATTTGACGGCTGGTTCATGGAAAGCTTCGACGTCAAGCGCCGGGTGGAAGTAACCGCGCCCACCATGAGCGCCCTGCCCGCGCTGGTGATCGGCACCGACCGCATCGCCACCGTGCATCGGCGGATTGCGCTGCGGGCGTTGGAGACCTTGCCAGTCAAGGTGTGGGAACCGCCGCCACGCATACCGCGTCTGGTGCAGATGCTGCAATGGCATAAGCACCGCAGCAACGATCCGGCCCTGAGCTGGATCCGCGAAAAAATCATCAAGACCGCCGCCGGCGTCTAATTTCAATTAAAGGAAAAATATGCACCAAGCCGTTCCCGGAGCGGAGGGCAGCGCTTACGCTGCCGCAGCCTCATTTACGCCACGCCGCCGCCTGTTGGCGTTAGTCGCCGTCGCGCTGGCGTTTGTCATGGATTTACTGGATACCACCATCGTCAATGTCGCCATACCGTCCATCGGCTCCACGCTGGGCGCCGGCCGCGCGGCGCTGGAGTGGATCATCGCTGGCTATGCCATGGCGTTTGCGGTACTGCTCATCGTCGGTGGACGACTGGGCGACAGCCAGGGTTATCGCCGCATGTTCCTGCTCGGGATTGCGCTGTTCACAATCACCTCGATGGCATGCGGCCTGGCGCCGGATGCGCTCACGCTGCAAATAGCGCGCGTGCTGCAGGGCGCCAGCGCAGCGCTGATGGTGCCGCAGGTGATGGCGCTGGTGCAGGTCATGTATCCGCCCGAGCAGCGCTACAAGGTGTACACCGTGTTTGGCTTCCTCGGCGGCTTCTCGGCGGCGCTGGGCCCTATTGTCGGCGGTCTGCTGATCGACGCCAACTGGTTCGGCCTTGGCTGGCGCCTGACCTTCTTGATTAACCTGCCGATCGGCCTATTCAGCCTGTTCGCCGGCCTGCGCCTGCTGCCGCCGGGGCGCGGCGTCAATGCAGTAAAGGTAGACGTTCCCGGCGCAGCATTGTCGGTGCTGCTGCTCTTCATGCTGCTGGCGCCATTGATCGAAGGCCCGGCGCGCGGATGGCCGCCGGCGCTGATCGTCGCACTGGCCGCCAGCATTCCGCTGGCCTGGGCCACGGTCCGCTATCTCGCGTGGCGACAGGCCGCGCGCAGCGACGCCCTGGTGCCGCTGTCGCTGTTCACCCGGAAGAAGGTTGCGCTGGGTCTCGCGTGTACACTGACCATCAACCCGCTGCTGCCAGGCTACCTGCTGGTGATGACCTTCGTGCTACAAACGGGCATAGGCCTGAGTGCATCGCAGATGGCTTACGCTTGCGCGCCCATCGCCTTCGGTGCAATGGCCGCCATCACTATGATGGGGCCAAGGCTATTCAAGCTGTTGGGCGTGCGCGTGATAATGGTGGGATTGAGCGTGACCACCATCAGCCTTTGTTTGGCTGGATGGTCGGTACACGGCGGTGTGCTGCAATACTGGCCGCTGCTGGCCGCGCAATTCGGCATGGGGCTGGGCATGGGCTTGTGCGGTCCGCAGCTATCCAACGCCACTTTGCAGGATGTGCCGATGTCGGAGGCTGGCGTGGCAGCAGGCTTGCTGACGGCGGTACAGCAGATCGCCGCAGCATTGGGGGTGGCGCTGGCCGGGCTGGTATTTTTCCACAGCCAGGTCTCGCAATATGCCCAAGCCTACCTAAAGGTGCTGCCACTGTTTGGCGTGCTGATATTGGTCGCCCTGGTCTGCGCCCACCAACTGGCGAAAGTCATGGATAAAAACCGGCGATAAGGAATGGAGGATAAAAAGCGCCTCAAACATCGATGATGGCGATACTCTTCCGCAGCATGGCCAGCTTGTCCTGGCCAGCTGATGGCGTCCACTCATGACTGATGAAACCACGATAGTCCAGATCTGCTAGGACGTTGGCGACGTGCCTGTAATTCAGTTCCTGGGTCTCGTCGATCTCATGCCGCCCAGGCACTCCACCCGTATGAAAGTGCCCTATCCACTGGATATTTTGGCGCAAAAAATTGGTGATGTTGCCATCCATGAGCTGAGCATGATATAGATCGACCAGCAACTTCACGCGTGGCGAATTGACTTGGACAACCACATCCAGCCCCCACGGCAGATGATCGAACATGCTGCCCGGTGGCGCCGGTGGACCGCCGCTGTGGCCCGAATTGATGTTCTCCATCACCAGCGTGACGCCACGGGCTTCAGCATGCGCGCGCACCCGCTGTAAAAAGCCGATCGCGTTGCGCTTTCCTTCATCGTAACTGAGGTTGCCACGCACACCGCAGGTCACAAGGATGTTGGGGATGCCGTGGATTGCGGCGGCATCAATCCGCTCGCGCAGCGCGGCTTCGAACTGGCCATCCAGGTCCGGCGTGCCGATGGCGTTCCAGCCAGCCGGCCCCGCAGGCGCCCGGGCCAGCGTCGAAATACCACCGCCGTAGTCGACACGCAGCACGGTCATGGCCAGGCCGTACTTCTTCAACGTCGGCCAGTCGGCAGGATTGCTGACGAAATCCAGGCCCTGTATGCCCAGCGCCTGCGCCATGCGGCAGGTATCATCGATATCCTGGTTGAACAAATGGGGCGTCAGTCCCTGGCGCAGGCGCCCGCGCGCCGATACGCCGCGACTAACGGCATACGTCGCGCCGAAGGCTACCGCCGCCAGGAAGCGACGACGGTCAAAGCCCGAGCGCATCACGCGACATGGCCAGCGATGCGCTGTCCGGCACTGTAGGGAAGTATTCCAGACCTATGGCGCCTTCATAGCCCTTCTGTCGCAGCGCTTTCATGATGCTCGTCCAGTCGATATCGCCGGTGCCGGGTTCGTGGCGGCCGTTGGTGTCGGCCACTTGCACGTGGCCGATCAGCGGCATGCGGTAGCCGATGGCGGCGACGAAGTCTTCCTGCGTTTGCGCAGAGTGGTAGGCGTCGGCCAAGAGGCGCAGCGCAGGACTGTCTACTGCCGCGACAATATCCAGGCCTCGGCGGACGGTATCAACGAACATGCGTTGGCCGTTGATGACCATATAGACCGGCTCCAGCCACAGCACCACGCCGGCTTGCCCCGCCAATTCAGCTGCGCGCTTGAGAACAGTGACTGCAGCGTCGAATTGCTCTTGCTCCGGCACCTCCGGCCGGGTAAAGCCGGAGGCCAGGATCATGGCGCTGTTGAAGCGCTGCGCCACCGGGATGGCATCCGCAACGGCAGCCAGCACGGCTTCGTGATCGGCCGGGTCAACCAGGCTGCGACGCGGCTCAACGCAGAAGCTAAGCAGCTGCGAACCGGTTTCCTTCAACGCCACTTCGATGGCATCCAGCGGTTTCTCGCGCCACAGGTGGAACTCCACGGCCTTTACACCAGCCGCACTGGCGGCGCGGATGCGCGAAGGCAGGTCTTCGCCAGCATCGGCAAACATCCATTCAATACATGCTGCGATTTTCATGATTCGTTTTCTTTCTTATGAGTGAGTGCCATGACAATGGACACAACCAGGCACGCCGTGCCCATGACAGCCACGCTGCCGAGGAAGCTCAGGCCTGCACTGCCGATCAGCGTGAGTAGCGGCGGGCTAAGGAACTGGCCGAGGAAGAACGCGCCGCCCCACAAGCCCATGCCGCGTCCTCGATGTTCAAAGCCGTAGTGTTGCAATGCCCAAGTCACCAGCACCGGTACCACGAGTCCACCTCCGACCTGACCTAGTACATCGAGTGGCAGTCCGCTGGTAAGGCTGGGAGCCAATGCGATGCCGATGTAGCTGGTGCCGTAGAGCGCCAGGATCGCCATCATCCACTGCTGCACGGTCAGTTTGCTGAAGCGCTTAAACAGGTAGCCGCCCAATACGGTGCCGAGGCTCGCCACGGTCGCCAGCACGCTGATACGCTCCGGCGATGCCACACCCATGTCGCCAAAGATGCGCCCATGCTGCACTGCCTGCACGAAGAACACCAGCGAGAACAGCACAGTCACGCCGCACACCAGCAACGAAACACGCCACGGGAATGGTGCGGTGGCTACCTGCCGGCCTGCCGTCTGCGCTGGTCGGCCCGGTTCCCAGCACACCAGCCACACCACCAGCAGAACGGCAAAGCCGCTCAGGTACAGCAGGAAAGGATAGCGCCAATGCACGCCAGCCAGGAAGCCGCCGGACAGCAGGATGGCCGAACCGATGAACGGCGCGAACATGTTCTGGTAGCCCAGCCACTTGGTCCGTTCTTCGCCTTCGAAGTAGTCGCCCATCAGCGCATTGCCGACGGTAAGAATGGCCGCTTCCGCCAGCCCGACCACCACGCGGCTGGCGACGATCAGCAGCAGGCTGTCGAACATCAGCGGCGCGAGGCCAAGCAGCGCGAACGCGAACAAAGCCACCAGCAGCAGCTTGCGCCGGCCCCAGCGATCCGCGATCGCGCCCATCACGCCGGAGAACAGCGCCACGCACAGCGACGGCACGGTGATAATCATCGGCACCAGCAACTGGAAGTTCGGCACCGAGGAGAATTGCTGGAACAGCTGCGGCAAGCTAGGAACCAGCGCCGCCAGCGCCAGCGTCGGCATGGCGAGAATCGCCATCAGCGCGATACCCTGCGCTGCGCCAGCCCTGCGCTGGCCCGACGCGACGTCCGCGTCGGCAGCGGGACCGGCGGAAGTTGGCAGCGGATTCATGACAGCCGTTCCAGCACGTTCTGCCTGTACCAGCTATTGAGCATCATGCCGGTGGCGATGGGCTCGGGGCCCTTGTCGCTTTCGACGATGATCCAGCCGGCGTAACGGTGCTCACGCATGGCCGCCAGCAGCGCTGGAAAGTCCACCAACCCGGAGCCCATCTCGCCGAACCAGCGCTGGATCTCCCGCTCGCCGCCAGCCGCAATCAGCGCGCGCTCCGCGTTGGGCAGTTTGTACTCTCCCAGCGTATCCACCGCCAGCGCATCTTTGAAGTGGAAGTGCAGCACGCGCTCGTGGAAGCGGCGGTACAGCGCCACGACATCATGCCCGGCGATAGTCAGCTCCGCCGTATCGATGGCCAGGCCCACATCGGCGGAGCACAGCTGCAGCAAGCGCTCCAGCTCATCGCCGCTGCGCAACGCAGACAGCGCATCGATATGCAACGCCGTCTTCAGTCCCATCGACGACGCCATTAAGCCAACCGCATTCCAGCAATCGGCCGCCGCCTGCAAGCGCTCTTCGTTCAGTGCGCCCTCCTTCCAGAACGACGGGAACGGCCGCACCACCAGCAACTCGCCGCCCAGCTCCGCCAGCATTTCGGCATGAATGCGCGCCTGCGCCACAATGCGCTCATGGTCTGCCGGCTGGGTGCTCATCAAACCAAAGTGCAGTTCTTCAAAACTCATCACCGTCGGATCGAAGAAGGTGCTGGCCACGCGATTGATGCCCAACTCCTTCAGCTTCAATTTGAAATGCGCCGCCGAGCCATAATTGATCGCGATATTTTCAGGCCGCCCGATCGGATCCCAGCGCCCGCTACCCGCATTCAATTCCACCGCATCAAAGCCGCAAGCCGCAGTCACCTTGAACGCACTCTCGATTTCTTCAAGCCGCGCGAAACTGGTGAAGCCAGCCTTCCATTGATTAACGCCATATCCCCATTTCATCATGTCTTCACCTTACGCGTAGATTTTTTTCAGAACGTGCTGGATGTACCAGGCCGATAACGCGGTGCTTTGCGGGTAGTTGCCGCCGCCGACGTCTGCCTTGTCATGCTCAACGCCGACCCAGCCCTGGTAGCCGCACTCCTTCATCGCTTGCATCATGGCCGGAAAGTCCACCAAGCCGCCGGGCACACCCATCTCGTGGAACCAGCGCGGCGTGGTTGGCGCCATTACCTCGGCGTCCGGCTTGCGGCGGTAGTCACCGGTCAAATCAACGTGCTTGGTGTCCTTCATATGGAAACCGCCGCAGCGGTCTTGCAGCTTCAGATACAGGTCGACCGGATCAACGCCCGCAATCACATGCTGCGCCGTATCGCAGTAGAAGAACACGTAGCGCGGATCGGTCCACTCATAGAACTTGCGCAGTTGTTCCGCACTGCGAATACCGCAGAAGAACTCATGGTGGCAGCAAGTCTTGACGCCATATTCCAGCGTCATCTTGCCGACCCGGTTCCACAATTCCGCGCAGGCGCGCAACTTATCGTCGGTGACCGGCTCCACGTCGTAGTACAAACCGGCCGGCATGACGATAAAGTTCTCAACGCCCAAACCAGCGCTAGAACGCATGATGTGCTGCGCATAGTTGAAGATGTGGTCATGCGTCGAGCGTACATGCGGCGCGCTTTGCCTTTCGTCGTACATCACCGCATGGAACAGGCTAAGCACCTTGTCGATGCCGCGTTCCTGCATGAAGGCCCGCGCATTTTCCAGCGAGCCGAATAACTCGCGCAGCGGGCCAAGGTGGAAGTCAAACGTCTCAATCGCCTCGTAGCCGATGGCCGAGATCTGCTTGAGGAAAGCATCGAAGCGTTTAACGGAGGTATATTGCGACAGCTGTCCTTGCGGCGTGTCGATGCGCCAATGGTCCATGTAGGCCCAGCGCAGTTTATTTTCGGGTGCAGTCATGCCTTTCCCTTTCTGGAATCAGAATGTTGGTTATCGATTTTTGCGTGACCTGGAGCGCGGAGGACCCGCGCCCCGCGCCTGGTCAGCGCTTGGGAGGCGTAAACAACAGGAATGCCAGCATCATGTCACTCAAGTCTTGCAACAACTCGTTCCACTTACTGGCTTCACCCTGCCCGCCGACGGAGTCGAGTCCGAGGAAGCGGGCCTGGGTGGCATAAATCAGCAGCATTGATGTATCAATCGCGCGGTCCGGCTGCGGATGGCGGATCTCTTTGGCACAGGCCTTCAGCAAGGCGATGAACTTGCCGTGGTTTTCGACAAACGACTTCTTGCCGGCTGCCTCAATAGCTTCATCGCTGGCACTGCGCAGCATGAAGGAACGCAGCACGCTGGCGTTCTCCTTCAAGATATTACCGAGACTGGCCACCACCGCCGGCACCACCTGCGCCAGTCCGTGCGCCTCACGCGCGATGCGTTCCGCTTCGGTGTTGAACTGGCCGGCCATCCGTTCCAGGAACAGCACCTGCACTGCGCGTAGCAATTCATCCTTGCCGGCCACACGGCCATACAGCGAACCTGTCGAAACGCCAGACCGCTCACAAATCTCCGCCAGCGTAATCTGGTCGTAGGAACGCTCGCGCAGCAAGTCGATCGTACCTTCGATGATGCGTTCGAAGGATTGACGGCTGCGGCCCTGTTTAGGCACGCGTGCATGAGCGGTGATAGCTGGCATAGGTTGTTTGCTGTATGGTGACATGGGATTATAGACGACCCGCTTTGAACTCGGCCACGGCAAAGTCCACCGCGCGCGCCGTCAGCGCCATGTAGGTCAGCGACGGATTGACCGTGCCACTGGAGGCCATTGCCGCGCCATCAGTGACGAACAAGTTAGGCACGCCGTGCACCTGGTTGTGTGCATTCAGCACCGACTCCGCCGGATTGTGGCCCATGCGCGCGCCGCCCATCTCGTGGATCGACACGCCGGGCAAGGCCCGCGATGGAATCAGCTGCACCCGTTCCGCGCCGGCGGCCTTCAGCATCATCTCCGCCTGCTTGCCCGCATCGACCGCCATCTTGCGCTCGTTTTCGCCGTAGGCCACATCGAAGCTCAGTTGCGGCAAGCCGTAGTTGCCAAGCTTCTTGTCGCTGAGCGTGACGCGGTTATGTGCCTGTGGCAGCTGTTCCCCGAACGCGCCAAGGAATGCCACCCACTTGCCGGGTCGCGCGATATTGTGCTTCATGCCAGCGCCGAAATCATCGGTCAGTGCGGCGGTGTTGGTCCAGTCATCGCGCATGGCGCCGCCCTGGAAGCCATAACCACGCGTGAAGTCCGCATCGGCATCCTGCCCGCCGACGTTACGGAAGCGCGGTACCAGGATGCCGGTGGCGCGGCGGCCCTTGTAGTTGCGGTCCTCGAAGCCCTTGATCTCGCCGAAAGCGGCCACGCCGTGGTGGTCGATCAGATAGCGGCCCAGCACATCGCTATGATTGCCGATACCGTTCGGGTGCGCCGCACTGCGCGATTGCAGCAGCACTTGCAGCGTGCCGTAGGTCGAAGCGCACAGGAAGATTACGCGCGCCTTGAAGGCCATGCGCTTGCCGGTTTTGGCGTCCACTACGCGCACCCCGCTGGCCTTGTTGGTCTTCGGATCGACGTCGATGGCCTCCACCACGCTATCGGTACGAATGGTGAGGCGGCCGGTTTTCTGCGCCGCCGGCAGCGTGGAACTCAATGAGCTGAAATACGCACCGAACGAGCAGCCACGATTGCAGATATTACGGTTCTGGCACTGGCCACGGCCATTGTGCGGCACCGTGAGGTTGGCCACGCGGCCGATGGTGACGCGGCGGTCAGTCCATTTGGCTTCGATGCGCTGCTTGAGTGCCGATTCCAGCGCTGTCATCTCCATCGCCGGCAGGTAGTGGCCGTCCGGGAAATGCTCCAGTCCTTCCGGCTGGCCGCTCACGCCGATGAATTTTTCAACGTGGGTGTACCACGGTTCCAGGTCGGCGTAACGGATAGGCCAGTCGTTGCCATGACCATCGCGGGCGTTGGCGAGGAAGTCGTCGTTGCCCCAGCGGTAGGACTGACGGCCCCAGGTCAGCGAACGGCCGCCCAGTACATTGGTTCGGTGCCAGCGGAATGGCTTGATCTGCTCATACGGATTTTCACGGTCGTTAATCCAGTAATGGCGGTTGGCCCAGCTGAAGGCGCCGCGTTCGATTTTGCTCTGGATTTCGTACTCGCGCGCGAACAGCTCGCGTTCCGGCAAGCCGTGATTCGGCGCTTGCCATGGCGGCGTGAATTCGTGGATGTAGCCTTTCTGGTGTTCGAGATTGGCGCCGCGTTCCAGCATCAGTACCTTCAAGCCTTTTTCGGTCAGCTCCTTGGCGGCCCAGCCGCCGGTGATGCCCGAGCCGATCACGATAGCGTCAAATTGCGTAGTTTTTGTCATGCTTGATCCTTAGATGACGACCTGGTATGGCCAGGTTTTGATGTCCACATTCGATTCGAACTTGCCGGGCACCGGTATGTAGCGCAGTTCCTGGTTGCTGCCCACTTCGGAGGTGAAGTAGCCCAGCACCACCAAGTCGCGCAGGCGCAGGTAGAACGGCGCTTTCGGATCGAGGATACGGTCGGTCAGCGAGAAGGTATGGCCGCCGTATGGGCTGGCGACGCGCAAGGCTTGCAGCAGTTCCGCGCCCTGCTCCGCCGTACATGCAGCGAAGCCGCGCTGATAGAGCTGCCGCGCGCTGTCATCGAGGCCGGAGAGGCCTTTGCGGAACAGCGCTGCTTCGTCGTCGGTCATCCAGCCGGTGAACAGCGCACCGATAAACTGCGGCACGCCTGCCTCTTTCGCACCCGGCGTATCGGTGGTGGGGACGACGACTTGCGCAGCGGCCGACAGCACCGCCATTTCATCGGTACTCAAGGCAGGACGCAGCGTGGCTGGTGCGCCTGCTTTCTTCAACGCCGCTGCTGCGGCGGGAGCACTCCACGTAACGGCCAACGCACCTCCTGCCAGCAATGCAGCCAGCACGTCGCGCCGCGAAACGCCAACTGGCGCAGCGCCGGACGCGAAGCCTACCGTCTTGGTAAATTCCATGTTACTGATCTTCATACTTCACCTTTCTGTCAGAACTGCGTGCCTGCACGCAGGCCGAAAGTACGCGGAGCGCCGATGCCGAAACCGCCCGGCAGCAGGCTATCCAGAGTGACTGAGTTTTCCAGGTTGCGTGCAAACAGCTGCACGTAGTAGCTCTGCGACGGCGAGGTGTAAGTCACGCCAATATCGCTCTTGCGGTACACCGGCTGGCGATAGCGGATGGCCGCCGAGGAATCGCTAAGGAAGTAAGCGCCGTTCAAACGCGTGCCGATGCGCGCCGCAATCGTAGCGCCGCTATCCAGCGCGAAGGTATGCGTGTAACCCAGGCTTGCGTTGTAGGCCGGTGCGCGGTCGATCTGCTGGCCGGACCAGTCGGCGGTATCGTTGGGGTGATACTTCTGGAACTTGCCATCCGACGTCGCCGCCGAGAAGTTGATGCGGTCATCTGCCGTGACAGCGTAGCTGCCCTCCACTTCCACACCCTTGATCTTGGCGTTAGATGCATTGGTGGTCAGCGCGCCGCAATTGGCTGCCGTGCCGGCGCCGGTGCAGACCACGGACGTCAACTGCATGTCCTTGTAATCGTAGTGGAAGATTGCGGCGCTCAGGCGCAGTTTGTTGTTCAGGAAGCGTCCCTTGATGCCGCCCTCCACCGAGGTGATATTCTCCGGCAGGTATTCCTTGCCGCTGGTGTCATTGAAGCCGCCCGCCTTGTAGCCGGTGGACAGGCTGCCGTACACCATAATGGCCGGCGCCACATCGTAGTCCGCAGCGAGGCGGAAGTTGGACTTGGAGCTTTCCACGTGCGCGGTGTAGCCAGGGCCGGTGGTGCTGCCGCTCAGCGCATCGTGACCAGATTTTTCGTCGCGCGTGGTGCGGGCGCCGAAGGTCACGCGCAGCTTCTTGTCGAAGCGGTAGGTCAGCTGCCCGAACGCCGCTTTCGAACGGCTCTCGATGGATGGCGCGAACGGCACCACAATCAGCGGTCCAGGCGTCACCGTGTTGTAGCTCGATGCGCGGAAGATGTCCTCGTTGAAGTGGTACACGCCGGCCACCCAGCTCAGGGCCGAATCGCCTGCGGAATTCAGGCGCACTTCATGCGTGCGCTGGGTCGAGCCGCCGGTGACGTAGTTATACATCGGGAAGCCGAAGTAGGTGCCGTTATTCAGCTGATCGACTTCCGCACGCAAGCGGGCAAACTGGTAGGTCAGATCGGCCACGCCGCCAAGGCTGGTCTTGAATTCGGAGCGCAGCGAGGTCGCCACGTCGGCCTTGTGCGAGCCGATGTTGGCATATTGCGCGGCCGCTGTCAGCTGGGCTTCTGCACCGCGATCGACATACTGCGGATTGGCCAGGTTGTTCCCGCCCGCGATCGGCGTGCCGGTAAAGAAATTCGTCAGCGGTACGACACTGGCGCCATTACCGCCGGACTTGCTGCGTTCCGCCGTCAGCAGCCATGAAGTCTGCGGCGAGAACGTGAACAGCGCGTGCAGACGTCCGGCGTTGTCATCCTGGTCTGCCAGTCCGACCTGGTTCGGCCCCGGATTTTGATAAGTGTCATGGCTGACCGTCACCGCAGCCGCGCGCAGCGCCAGCGTGCTGTTGACCGGAATATTCACCACGCCTTCCAGCCGGCGCGCGTTGTAGTCGCCCAGTTCCACATCAACACGGCCTTCCAGCTTGTTGGTCGGCTTGTTGGTAATCAGGTTGATGGCGCCGGCAGTGGCGTTACGGCCATACAGCGTACCTTGCGGGCCACGCAGCACTTCGATCCGTTCCAGATCGAGGAAGGCACCCAGCTGCGCCTCAGTGCGGCCGATGTAGGCGCCGTCGACGTTGAAGGCGGTCGATGAGTCGCCCTTCTCGCTGGTGTCCAGGCTCACCACACCGCGGATCGCCACTTGCAGCTTGCCGTTGTCGGTCGAGATTTGCACATTCGGCGCCAGCTCGGTCAGGGCCACCGCGTTGGTGGCGCCGGCCTGGCGCAAATCGTCTCCGCCCAATACCGACAGGGCCAGCGGCGTTTTCGATGCGGGTTGCGCGGTCTTCTGCGCGGTGACGATCACTTCGGGAATGACGCCAGCTTCCTGGGCGACGGCGTTGGCGGTGGCGGCACAGAGGCCGGCGAGGATGAGGGTCGATTGCGGCCGAACGAGCATGGCGCGCAACCGTTGTTGGATCACGGTTTGCTTAAGCACATTTGTCTCCGATGTTCTTGTAGTCCGCACGCGCCTGTTATGTTCAGGCGTCATGTGCAAATGAGAATAACACAAATTAGAATTGGAATTCTAGTTTTTTATCAGCTTGATGCAGAAGGACTACGCACGCCCACCACCTGCTCCGCCAGCATGCGCAGGCTGCTGCTTACTTGCGAGTCCAGGCACTGGCCGTCGCCGTCGAACAGCTTGACGCCAGCGGTGTTGAGCGTGACGCCGAGCGGCGTTGGCCAGCCGCGCAGCGCGTGCACGATGGAGCGCATCGCGCCCAGCGTGGTGTTGCAGCCCTGCCAGCCGGCGGCGGTGACGATGCAGCCGACCGGCATGCCGTCGAGGTAGACGCGATCGTCCGCGCGCAGGTCTTCCAGCAGGTCGATGGCATTTTTCACCAGGCCCGAGACGCCGCCATGGTAGCCGGGCGAAGCGAAGATGACGGCGTCCGCGCGGCGCACGGCTTCCACCAGCGCGGCCTGGCCTTCGCTACGTTCCTTTTCCTCGGGCGAGTAGCCGGGCAGCGAGGCCAGTGCTTCGCCGCCGAACAACTGGGTTACAGCGCCCAGTTGTTCGGCGTGGCACAGCGCGGCGCGCAAGGCGCTTTCGGTGCTGGAGCCGGGGCGCGTGGTTCCGCCGATACCGACGATGAAAGGCGCGCGTCCATTGGCGCGGGCGTTATTGGAATATTGGTTCATGTCTGTCTCCTTTATTGACTACTGCTTGATTTGCACCGCCAGCGGCAGCTCTGCGCTGGAACGGCCGACCAGCAGGTCGATGGTTCCTTGCAGTGCGGTCCATGCGCCCTGCCACACTTGCAGGCGGCGCGCGGCGATGGCGATACGGACTTCCTGTTGCTGGCCCGGCTCCAGCCACGCTTTGGTGTAGCCGACCAGCGTGAGCTCGGGCTGGGCGCGATACGCCTGCACCACTTCTGCGCCGGCGCGGCTGCCGGTGTTGCGCAGCTGGACGGTCAGTTCCCAGTCGCCGTTGCCGGTGGCGCGGACTTGCGGGTCACTCAGCGCAAAACTGGTGTAGCCAAAGCCTGCGCCGAATGGTTGGCGTGCCGAGACGCCGCGTGCGGCCAGGCCGCGATAGCCGAAGCGCACGCCATCGCTGTAATGCAGGTCGCCATTGGTATCCGGTTGCAGCGACAGGGCTGGATAGTCGCGGTCTTCGCGGGCAATGGTGACGGGCATGCGGCCGCCCGGTTCGCGGTCGCCGGCCAGTACCTGCGCCAATGCCGCGCCGAATTCCTGGCCGGGATACCAGCAGTGCAGCACCGCCCTTGCCTGCTGCTCCCAGCGCACGTCGAAGGCGTGGCCGACGTTGGTGACGATGACGGTATTCGGATTGACCGCGCAAATGCGTTCGATCAGCGCGAGCTGCTCGGGTGGCAGCAAGGTGTCTGCGCGGTCTTTGCTTTCGACGCTGGCGTCCGAGGTTTCGCCGACCATCAGGATCACGGCGTCAGCTTGCTGTGCGGCTTGTTCTGCGGCGACCATCATTTCTTCCGCGCCGCCTGGACCTCGGATGCCGTACCACAGGCCTTGGCAGCGGGCGGCGGTGTAGCGCAGTTCCACTACCACTTCGACTGCAATGTCTTGTTTCAGCGGGATGGTGATGCAATCAGCATCGCCGCTTTTCAGACGGCCCATGACGTCGCCCGGCTTGAGCTGCTCGTCGCGGCGGAAGTATTCTTTGCCGTCGACCAGTAAGCGCAAGGCGCCGGTGCCGCCGATGTAGAACTGATGTTCGCCGCTTTCGCTGGCGCGGAACCAGCCGCTGGCGCGCGTGCCGGCGTTGGCTTGTAGTGCGCCGGCTTCGTGCACGCCGTAGAACCAGGTCAGCGAATTGGTGTCGCGCGTTTCGCTTAACACCGGCTGGCCAGAGAGGTCTGCGTTATCGAAGTAATCGAGCGTCATGCCCTTGATGCAGCCGTCGCCGAGATCACGACGTGGACGCGCGGTCATGCGCGGTAGCTTCGGTTGCGGATCAACGCCGGGCGCGTAAGCCACGATGGCGTCGCCAAACCGCGCACGCAGCGCATCAATCGGCAGCACCGCATCCGGCTTGACCGCGATCTTGGCGAAGGTGCCGCCCTGGAAGCACGGCGCACTCGCATTCGGCCCAATCACCGCAATGCGCGGCGAGAGCGCCGGATCGAGCGGCAACATCGCCCGCTCATTCCGCACCAGCGTGAAGCCACCCGCCGCAGCCTCGATCAGCAGTTCCGCCGCCTCGCCGTCCGGCAGCGGCAGTCCCTTGTTGGTGCCGGCGCCAGCAACCAACGGCTGCGCATCGCCGGTACGGCCGAAGCGGCGGGCGGCGGTGGCTACGCGGTGGGCTGCGTCGCGCAGGCGCTCCGGTGCCACCTGGCCTTCAGCGACGGCGGCGGCGCTGCGGGCGCCGAGGTGGCGCGCGGGGCCGGGCATCTCCAGATCGAGGCCGCCGTTGAGCGAACCTGCCGTGGAATGCGTGCCAAACCAATCGCTCATGAACATGCCCGGGAAGCGCCATTCATCTTTCACGACTTTCTGGACGACTGGCCCTGCCTCCGCGCACCAGTCGCCATTCACTTTGTTATAGGCCGTGAGCATGCCCGCGCATCCAGCTTCCGCCGCCATCTCGAACGGCAGCAGATACACCTCGCGCAAGGTACGTTCATCGACCACCGCGTTCATGCGGTCGCGCTCTGTCTCGCTGTCATTGCAGACCAAGTGCTTGGCAATCGCTCCGGTCCCCACCGACTGGCAGCCATGAATCCACGCTGCGCCCAGTGACCCGCACAATAGCGGGTCTTCGGAAAAATATTCAAATGCCCGCCCAGCCAGCGGGCTGCGTGCCATGTTCAGGTTCGGCGCCAGCATCAAGTCCACGCCGCGCCGTATCGCCTCGCCGCCGACCAGCCGGCCCACGCGCTGCACCAGCGCTGGGTCCCAGCTAGCACCCAGCGCCATTGGCGATGGCGTCAGCAAGGAGACATCACGCTCATCGATCTTCGCCCCGGCAACGCCCATCGGCCCATCCGCCATCGACAGCGACGGAACGCCAGCATCGGGAATCGCCGCCGTGCTCCACATGGTGGCGCCGGCGGTCAACAACGCCATCTCCGCAGTGCTTAACTCTCGTGTCATGCTTATCTCGCGATTATTTAAAGGCAGGCAGCACGCGCTTGGCCATCAGCTCCAAGGTCTGATTGGCATAAGCCAGGCGCTTCTCGGTCAGCGGACCAGTAGTGGTGCCGCACAGGATATTGCCGATGCCAACTTCCTGGTAAGCACGCAGCTTCTTGATGACGGTTTCCGGGCTGCCGTACAGGCACCACGTCGCCATCCAATCCTCGGTCAGTGCGTGGCCGGTGCGGTCAGTCTTCTTGTTGGCATCATCCGATTCCGCTTTGGCGTTGAAGGCCGCCTCACGGTCAATCGCCTCCTGATAAGCGCCCAGAATTTCCAGCACTTCCTTGTGCGCCTGCTCGTCGGTCTCCGCCAGGTGGACACACTGGTAGCTGTGGGTAGTCCACGACAGCGCATCAGTCACCACCTCGTCCGAGTGACCAGCCGCCAGCAACTGCGTATGGTAATTGCCGAAGTATTTTTTCACGTGGCTCAGCGGATCGGTGCCGCCAATCTGCGGCGGCGTAAAGGCCGGTATGAAGGCAGGCCAGCCATTCACCGCCGCGCGCGTCGCGCTGCTCTCTTTCATCGCCACCGGCATCAAGCGCGCCTGCTTCTGGCCATAAGGCGACGGTGCAATGCGCTGCAACACGCGGCCTTGGTGGAAGCCATGCAGCTCGATCGGTTCGTCGGTGATCTTCTTGTTCCAGAGTGCCGCCGCAGCTTGCAGGTTTTCTTCGGCGATGCGGCCCGCGTCCTTGTAGTTCACGCCAAAGCCGATCATCTCTTCCGGCGTGGTGCCCGAGCCGATACCGACCAGCAGCTTGCCCTTGGTGAGGTGATCCAGAATATTGATGCGTTCAACGAAACGCACCGGATGGTGCAGCGGCACCGACGTCACCGAGAAACCGAAGTGCATGTCCGGCAGCTTGGCCGCCAGGTAGGACGCGAACATATAGCTGTCGCTGGCCACTGGCATGTAACCGTTGAAGTGGTGGTCCGGCAGGAAGATGGCGTCAAAGCCCAGCTTACCGGCCAACAGCGCATGCTGTTCCAGATCGACGATCAGCTGTTTGTCGGCATCCGCAGTCATGGTGCGGGCATTGAGGAAGACGGAGAAGCGCATGGTGTGTCCCTTTGTTGTGGTTATAAATCAGAATACGAATTCTGATTATATTATTCACCCTGAAAAAGGAAGTCAACGAAAATCGGACTTCCAGGGTATGGATAGGATGGATACCCGCCATTGGCGGGACCGATAGATCAGGCGTCTTCGAAGATGGCGACGGCGCGGGTCCAGCCGGCGGAAGCGCCACGGATCTTGTGTGGGAAGCAGCTGATGGTGAAGCCGGTTGGCGGCAGCGCTTCGAGGTTGTGCATTTTTTCGAGGTGACAGTAGCCGATGTCGCGGCCGGCCTTGTGGCCTTCCCAGATAAGGCTAACGTCGCCGGTTTCCTGGATTTTTTTTGCGGTGTAGCTGAACGGCGCGTCCCAGCTCCACGCATCGGTGCCAGTCAGGCGTACGCCGCGCTCCAGCAGATACATGGTCGCTTCATAGCCCATGCCGCAGCCGCAGTTGACGTAGTCCGGCTGGCCGTAGCGCGAACCGGCACGCGTGTTGACCACTACGATTTCCAATGGACTCAGGGTGTGGCCGATGCGTTTCAACTCCGCCTCCACTTCCGCCGCGCTGACCACGTGGCCGTCCGGCAGATGGCGGAAGTCCAGCTTCACGCCAGGCTGGAAGCACCACTCAAGCGGCACTTCATCGATGGTGATCGAACGCTCAGCCTCACCCAGTTTGCGGTTCATGGTCGAATGGAAGTGATACGGCGCGTCCAGGTGGGTGCCGCTGTGAGTGGTCAGGCGCACCCACTCGGCAGCGGCAGCTTCGCCGTCCGGGAAGTCGTTGGCCGTAGTCCCGGGCAGCATGTGCATGAACTCACCCAGCGTCTCCTTGTGGGTCTGGTACTCGATCTTCGGCGCCAGGATAGGCGGGTCGGACAGGACTTCGTTTTCCAGATAAATCGAGAGGTCAACAAAACGGCGTGGCATGGTGATTCCTTTCTTCGTATGAATCCGCGCATGCTATGCGTGTGCTGCCGTTTGCGACCAATGCTTTTTATCGATGCATGCTATCGGCCGCGTTGATAGCAGCATCCATCCGCTGCACCGCCTGTTTCAGCAAGCCGCGTAGCCACAGCAGGCCGGGGTCCTGCGTGCGGTATTTGTGCCACTGCATGGACTGGGTCATGCGCGTCATTGGCATCGGCAGCGGCAGGATTTTCAGCGGCAGTCCGCGCGACACCTGCAGCGCAAGTCGCCGGTGTACGGTGGCGATGCGTTCCGTGCCCAGCACCAGATAGGCCGCCGCGAGGAAGCTGTAGGTGTTGACCTCCACCTTGCGCGCAATGCCCGTCTCCTGCATGAAGCGATGTTCGAATGAGCGATCCATGCCCGGTGGTTGCATCACCACATGGCCGGCTTCCGCATACGACTCCATCGTCAGCCCGTTGCGGGCGATGCGGCTCTGGTCCCACACCACGCAGCAGAACTCTTCCTCGAATAGTTTTTCGTCCGGATGATCGGGCGAGCAGTAATCGTGCGGCACCACCAGCAGGTCGCCGTCGCCCTGCTCCAGCGTGCGTTGCGGCTGGCGCGTTTGCGGCATCAGGTGGAAGCGCACAGTGCTGCCCTGCTCCTGCGCCAGCGCCAGGAAATGCGGCATCAGCACCGCCATCGTGAAGTCGGACACGAAGATGCGGAACTCACGGTCCGATTGCGTGGCGTCGAAACTCGGCATGGCGGTGATGGTGGTATCGACCCGCACCAGCACATCGCGCACCGCTTCTCGCAGCAGTTCAGCGCGCGGCGTCAGCTCCATCTGGCGGCCTACCTGCACCAGCAGTTCGTCGTCGAAGTATTCACGCAGGCGCGCCAGGGAACTGCTCAGCGCCGATTGGCTCATGTGCAGCTGTTCGGCTGCGCGGCTCACGCTGCGCAGGCGGAACAAGGCGTCCAGCGCGACCAGCAAATTGAGGTCTAGCTTATTGAAGCGCATTCTGTCTCCTTTTGTTTTATATGTATCGACAGGATCGATACTACGAATGCATGCAATCAATTTTACACATATAAGCGCTGGCGGCAAACTGCGATCTCCAACTACAAAAAATTTAATGGAGACGCAAATGAGAGTATTGCACCTCACCTGGGCGGCTGCCGCCATGCTGGCGGCAGGCTACGCGCAGGCCACGGAACTGGAGTTCGACAATCCCGATTGGAGCCTGCGCTTCGATAACACCATCAAGGCCAGCACCCTGTATCGCCTGCACGACGCCGATGCATCGCTGGTCAACAGCACGCGCCTGCTGGTGCCTGGCGTAGCCGCATCGGCATTCCCGCAAGCGCTGAACTTCAACGCCGGCAACGACAACTTCCGCAACAAGGGCATCGTGTCCAAGCGCGTGGACTTACTGAGCGAGTTCGATGCGGTGTTCCGCAAAGATTACGGCCTGCGCGTCAGCGGCGCCGCATGGTATGACTTCTCCTACGACGGTTCCACCGACGCCACCGATGCACTCAACGGCCAGCAGCCGTACAACGCCTTCCCGAGCGCCACGCGCAAACTGGCCGGCCGCAAGGCTGAACTGCTGGATGCCTTTGTATTCGGCGGCTGGCAGATTGGCGAAGGCCAGAAGCTGACGGCGCGTCTCGGCCAGCACGCGCTGGTGTATGGCGAAACGCTGTTCTTCGGCGATAACGGCATCGCCCGCGCGCAAGGTCCTATCGATGTATGGAAGCTGCAATCGTCGCCGAATGCGCAGTTCAAGGAGATTATTCGTCCCGTGCCGCAGCTCTCCGGCCAACTGCAACTGAGCCAGGATGTGATGCTGGGCGCGTACTATCAGTTCCGCTGGGAGGCCGACCGCATCGCGCCGGCCGGCAGCTACTTCAGTAACGCCAACGCCATCTGGGGTGGCTCGCAACTGCCGGAAGTGATTACCACCAGTGTGCTGCTGCCAGGCGGCGACCGCAAGGCCTCCAATAGCGGCCAGTTCGGCGCGCAGCTCAAGTGGCGGTTGGAAGACACCGACCTCGGTTTCTACGCGGCGCGCTATCACGATAAATCCGGCGTACTGTATTCGCAGCTGAATGTGACCAGCGCAGCGCCGGGCAGCTGGTACTACGTGTTCCCGGATGCGGTGACCACGGCTGGCGTCAGCGCCACCCATTCGATCGGCAGCACTAATCTGTCGGTGGAAGCGTCGGTGCGCAACAACATGCCGCTGACGAATGCAAACATCGTGTATCCGAATGTGCAGGCGACGCCGCGCTATGCGACCGGCCGCACGGCGCACGTCAACTTCTCGTGGCTGAGCAATCTCGATCCCAACTTCCTGTCGCGCGAATCGACACTGGTGGGTGAACTGGCGTGGAACCGCGCGCTGTCCAAGAATGATCCGGACCACATGCTGGACGAGCTGCGCACGCGTGACGCCACGGCGCTGCAAGTGATTTACTCGCCGTCCTATCGCCAGGTGCTGCCGGGACTGGACATCAATGTGCCGGTCGGCCTGCGCTACATCGTTGACGGCTATTCGTCGATTACTGGTCTGGCCTGGGGCGCCAAGCATACCGGTACTGCCTCGCTGGGGCTGGAAGGTGTCTATCAAGGCGTTTGGCAGTTCAGCATCAACTACAACAAATATCTGGGCGGCTCTGAGCCATTCCTCGACTACCGTCCACTGCTGACAGGTGGCCACGCAACCTACACACGCGGCAATCCGCTAGCTGACCGCGACTACGTTGCACTGACCGTGCGCCGCACCTTCTGAGGAGACAAGACATGAACAAACGCTTTACCTTACTGGCCGCGCTGATGGCCGCACTGCCTGCCTTCGCTGCCGTCACTGCTGACGAAGCGGCGAAACTGAAATCGGAACTGACGCCACTGGGTGGCGAGAAAGCCGGTAACAAAGATGGCAGTATTCCTGCCTGGACCGGCGGCTATACCACCGCCATCGCTGGCGACAAGGCCGGTGGCCGTCGTGGCGATCCGTTCAAAGATGAGAAGCCGCTGTATGTGGTCTCGGCCAAGAACGCCGACCAGTATGCGGCGCTGCTGACCGACGGCACCAAGGCGCTGCTGAAGAAATATCCAGAGTTCCGTCTCGATGTGTATCCGACTCACCGCACTGCGGCCGCACCAGCATGGGTGTATGAGAACACGTTCAAGAACGCCACCCGCGCCAAGCTGAATGGCGATATTCCGGCTGGCGCATATGGCGGCATTCCATTCCCGCTGCCGAAGACTGGCGCGGAGGTGATGTGGAATCACATGCTGCGCTGGCGCGGTACGTCGTGGCAGTTCCAGGTCAATCAGTACCAGTTGACAGCGGATGGCAAGGCCGTACTGACCACCTCCGGCACCGGCGACCAGCAGATGCCTTACTACCTGCAGGACGGCACGCCGGAGCAGTTTGCGAAGTCGAATGAGTTCTGGCTTCTGCGCCTGATTAATTCCGGTCCGCCGATCCGCGCGGGTGAGGCGATTGTGGGGCGTACCAATATCGACACCAGCAAGGATCAGGCGTGGGTGTACCTGACCGGCCAGCGCCGCGTGCGCAAGCTGCCGAATCCATGCTGCGATACGCCGACGCCGTCCACGGCTGGCGTGATGAGTTTTGATGAAATCGAGACCTGGAATGGGCGTACCGACCGTTTCGACTGGAAGCTGGTCGGCAAGCAGGAGATGCTGATTCCGTACAACGGCAACAAGCTGCTGCAACCGAAGACTGATGCGGAGGTGTTGGGCAAGGCTTATCTGAATCCGGATCATGTGCGCTGGGAGCGTCACCGCGTTTGGGTGGTGGAGGCGAGTTTGCGTTCGGGCCAGCGTCACCAGGCGCCTAAGAGCCGCTACTACTGCGATGAGGATACCTGGAACTGCGTGCTGGGTGACCGCTGGGATGCCAATGGACAGTTGTGGAAGACGCTGTGGTCGCAGACTTTCGTCGCACCGGATCTGCCGGGGACTGTGATTGGCGCGTTCGGTTTTGCGGATTTGATTTCGGGGACTGGCTTTGTCGGCAACCTGTATAACGCCAAGGCCGCGCAATATCCGCTGAAACCGCGCTATCAGGACAGCGTGTTCACTCCGGATGCAATGGCTGGGGAAGGTGCACGTTGATGTCGCAGTCGATGAAAACTCGTGGGCTGCACCGCAGCCTGCTGTGCGCCACGCTGTCCGCCGCGCTGCTGCCCGCCGTTGGCAACGCGGCGACTTCCGGCCCGGCGACGGCTGCGGCCACTGGTGCGCTTTCGCCCGCCGACGCGCAGAGCCTTGCGCCTGGCGTCGTTGTTGCAGCGCAGTTGCGGCCAGCCGTGGTTTCGCGCAACGCGGCGCAGTCGGTGATGCTAGGCGCGGCGCATGCTGGCCCTCGTATTGTGACGGTCGGTGAGCGCGGCATCATTCTGCTCAGCGACGACAATGGCAAGCACTGGCAGCAAGCCGACGTGCCGGTCAGCGTCACGCTGACGGCCGTGCGCTTCGCCGACGCCCGCAACGGCGTCGCCGTAGGCCATGCCGGCGTGGTGCTGACCACCGCCGACGGAGGCGCACACTGGCAGCGGGTACTGGACGGCCAGCAGTTGGCCGCTCTGGCGGTGCAAGCCGCCAAAGCCGCCGCCAGCGACACTGCACTGCGCGACGCTGAACGTCTGGTCGCTGATGGTGCGGACAAGCCGTTGCTGGATGTCTGCCTCCTGCCAAACAATCGCATTCTCGCAGTCGGCGCCTACGGCCTCGCCTTTGCCAGCGAAGACGGCGGCCGCACTTGGGCCTCGTGGATGGGCCGCATCAGCAATCCCAAAGGCCTGCATCTGAATACCGTTCGCGCCAGCGGCGACACCATCTTGATCGCTGGCGAACGCGGACTCGCCCTGTTCTCCACTGACGCTGGCCGCAGCTTCCGCGTGCTTGGCGTTCCATATCAAGGCAGCTTCTTCACAGCCGAAATCAGCGATGGCAAAACGCTGCTGCTGGCTGGCCTGCGTGGCAACGCATGGCGCTCCACCGACGCAGGCCAGAGCTGGCAACAGATTGCCAGCCCAGTTCCCGTCACCATCACCGCGTCAACAACCCGCGCCGACGGCACGCTCGTCATGGCGAACCAGGCCGGCATGCTGCTCGCTCTGCGCGACCAAGCACTGGTCCCGATCAGCACCGCGCCAATGCCGCCACTGAACGCAATACTGGACCTGAACAACGGCGGCCTGCTCGCACTGAGCATCCAGGGCATCCTCCCGGCCGCAGGAGACAAGCAATGAACCTGCACGACGTAAGCACCGGCGAACTGTCAACCTTCGACACCAACTCCGGCTCCCTGATTGAACGCCTGCTGTTCAACCACCGCCTGCTGGTCGTCATTGCCTGCGCACTCTTGACCATCCTGCTCGGATGGCAAGCGACCAAGCTGACCATCAACGCCAGCTTCGAAAAAACCATCCCGAGCAACCATCCCTACATTGCCAACTACCTGCACTACCAGAACGAGTTGACGGGACTGGGCAACGCCGTCCGCATCGCGGTCGATAATCCCAAAGGCAGCATCTACGACGCCGCCTACCTTGAAACCCTGCGCCAACTGAGCGAAGAAGTCTTCCTCATACCCGGCGTGGCACGCAACCAGATGAAGTCCTTATGGACGCCCGCCACGCGCTGGGTCGGCGTCACCGAGGACGGCCTCGAAGGCGGCCCAGTTATCCCGGATGGCTACGACGGCAGCGCCGCCAGCCTGGCGCAACTCCAAGCCAACATCGCCCGCTCCGGCGAAATTGGCCAGCTGGTTGCCTTCAACGGCAACTCCAGCGCCATCTATGTGCCGCTGCTGGTTAAAGACAGCAATGGTCAACTGCTCGACTACGGCCAGTTCGCCCAGCGCCTCGAAGCCGTACGCGCCAAGTACGAACAACAAGGTGTTCGCATCCACATCGCCGGCTTCGCCAAACTGGTAGGAGACCTGATTGAAGGCGTGCGCGCCGTGCTGCTGTTCTTTGCCATCGCCGTCGCCATCGCCACCGCAATGGTCTACTGGTACACCCGCTGCACGCGTTCGACCGCGCTTGTGGTATTGGCCTCGCTGATCGCCGTGGTGTGGCAGCTCGGCGTGCTGCCGCTGCTCGGCTACGCACTCGATCCTTACTCCATCTTGGTACCGTTCCTCGTTTTCGCCATCGGCATGAGCCACGGTGCTCAGAAAATGAACGGCATCATGCAGGACGTGGGACGCGGCATGCACAAACTGGTGGCTGCACGCTTCACCTTCCGCCGCCTATTCCTGGCCGGCCTGACCGCACTGCTGGCCGATGCCGTCGGCTTCGCGGTGCTGTCCACCATCGACATCGCCGTGATACGCGAACTGGCGATCGCCGCCTCGCTGGGCGTGGCCATGCTGATCTTCACCAACCTGATTCTGCTGCCGATTATGCTCAGCTACACCGGTGTCAGCGCCGCAGCGGCTGCGCGCAGCTTGCAAGCGGAAGCCGCCGACGCTGCGGGCAAAAAACGCCACGCAGCTTGGGCCTTCCTCGACCGCTTCACCGGACGCCGCTGGGCCACCGGTGCGATTGCCGCCGCAATCGCTTTGGCGATAGGCGCTTACGCCCTGAGCACCCAGTTGAAAATCGGCGACCTTGATCCCGGCGCACCGGAACTGCGCGCCGACAGCCGCTACAACCGCGATGTGGCTGCGCTCAGCGCCGCTTACGGCGCATCGAGCGACGTCCTGGCCATCATGGTCAAGACGCCGGACGGCCAATGCTCTCAGTACGACACCCTGAACAAGATCGACGCACTGGAATGGCAGCTACGCCAGATCGACGGCGTGGAAACCTCCAACAGCCTGTCGCTGCTGAATCGCCGCGTGCTGGCTGGCCTCAACGAAGGCAATCCTAAATGGTATGAGTTCCTGCCGAACCAGGACATGCTCAACACCGTTACCGCCGGCGCGCCGCGCGGCTTGTACAACGACAGCTGCAACCTGCTCACCGTCTACGTCTATCTGCGCGACCACAAGGCCGATACGCTGGCCCGCGTGACCACCCACATCGAAGCCTTCGCCGCAGCCAACAACACCAAGGACACGCAATTCCTGCTAGCCGCCGGCACCGCAGGCATCGAAGCCGCTACCAACATTGTGGTGCACGAAGCGTGGCGCAGCATGCTGTTGCTGGTCTATGGCGCAGTGATCCTGCTGTGCTTTGTCACCTTCCGCTCGTGGCGCGCCGTGGTGGTGGCCGTGCTGCCGCTGATGCTGACCTCAGTTATGGCGGAAGCGCTGATGGTGGTCTTCGGCATGGGCGTCAAGGTCGCCACACTGCCGGTGATCGCGCTCGGCGTCGGCATCGGTGTGGACTACGCGCTGTACATCCTCAGTATCACGCTGGCGCAGCTGCGAGCTGGCGCCACGCTCTCCGCCGCCTACTATCGCGCCCTGCTCTTCACCGGCAAGGTCGTGATGCTAACCGGGGTCACGCTCGCCATCGGCGTCATTACCTGGGTCGCCAGCCCGATCAAATTCCAGGCCGATATGGGTCTGCTGCTGGCCTTCATGTTCATCTGGAACATGCTGGGCGCATTGATCCTGGTACCGGCGCTGGGCCACTTCCTGTTCAAGAAAACCAATTAACCACCAAGGAGCATCCATGTTTCGCTACTTCCCTACCAACTACGTCTGGGACCTCTCTGTCAACCTGGCCATCGAAATGGGCGCCAAAATGGGCGAGATCCAGGAGATGTGCGCGCCGCTGCAAGAAGCGGCCAAGCAGCCCGACGCCGCTGGCACCAAAGCCTTCCGCGCAACCTGGGTAAGCATGGCCGACAAGCTGTGCGAACTCGCCGCAGAAGACGAAGCCAAGGGCCGCCTGATTTCGGCCGGCGACAAATACGGCCGCGCCGCCACCTACTACCTGACTGCAGAACGCCTGCAAGCGCACGGCTCGGAGGGCCGCATGGCGCTGTACCAGCGCTTCCAGGAAGTCTTCAACAAAGGCATCAAGCTGGCCGGCGAAAACTGCGAGCGCATTGAAATCCCTTACGGCGATAGCCACATCTCCGGCCTGCTGGTGCGCGCCGAAGGCGTGACTGGCCGCGCGCCGCTGCTGGTGCAGGTCAATGGCCTGGATTCGACCAAGGAGATGAAATACCGCGTCGGCCTGCCACGCTGGCTGGCGCAGCGCGGCGTGTCCTCGCTCATCATCGACCAGCCGGGTACCGGCGAAGCCCTGCGCCTGCAAGGCCTCACCGCCGTCTACAACAGCGAACTGTGGGCCAGCAAAGTGGTCGACTGGCTGGAACAGCGCGACGACGTCGACGCCAAGCGCATCGGCCTGGAAGGCGTGTCGCTGGGCGGCTACTACTGCCCGCGCGCCGTCGCCTTCGAACCGCGCTTCGCCTGCGGCGTGGTGTGGGGCGCGAATCACGACTGGCGCGACGTGCAGAAGAAGCGCCTGCAAAAAGAAGGCAGCTTCCCGGTGCCGCACTACTGGGAGCACGTGCGCTGGGTGTGGGGCGCCAAGGACATGGACGACTTCATGAAAATCGCCGAAAACGTGCACCTCGACGGCGTGGTCGACAAAATCAAGGTGCCGTTCCTGGTCACGCACGGCGAGAAGGATTCGCAGATTCCACTGCACTGGGCCCAGCGCACCTACGACCAGCTGGTCAACAGCCCTCAACGCGAGCTGAAAATCTTCACCGAACGCGAAGGCGGCGTGCAGCACTCCAGCTTCGACAACTCGGCCAACGCCGGCGCCTACATTGCCGACTGGGTAGCAGAAACCCTGGGCGGCCGCACCGCGCTGTGAATCAACAAGGAAAATACATGAACATCATTGGACCAGATGCACTGATCTTCGGTGTCGACGACGTCGCCGCCTGCTCGCAATACCTGACCGACTACGGCCTGACGCCGGTCGGCGTGACCGCAGCCGGCGGCCGCTTCGAAGCACTCGACGGCACCGCCATCATCATCGCCCACCAGAACGATGCTGCGCTGCCTGCGCCGCTGCCAACCAAAACCATGCTGCGCAAGACCGTTTACGGCGTGGCCGATGCCGCCACCCTCAGCGCCATCGCCGAGGAACTGGGCAAGGACCGCGAAGTGCGCCGCCTGCCGGACGGTTCGATCGAAGCTGCAGACGACATGGGCTTCGTGCTGGGCTTCCAGGTGACGGTGCGCCGCGCCATCAGCGTGCCCGCCGAAACCATCAATGCTCCCGGCGCACCGGCGCAGCGTGCGCCTAACGCGGTGGCGGTCAGCGAAGACGCGGTGATCGTGCCACGCACCTTGTCGCACGTGGTCTACTTCGTGCCGGATGGCGCCAAGGCAGAAGCCTTCTACGTCGAGCGCCTGGGCTTCCGCTGTACCGACCGATTGGCCGGCGCCGGCCCGTTCCTGCAGCCTGCCGGCACGCTGGACCACCACACGATGTTCATGATCCAGACCCCGCCCTTCATGCAGGGCTGCGAGCACTTCACCTTCCACCTTGGCGGTCCGACGGAACTGATGCAGGCCGGTACCCGCTTTGTCAACAAAGGCTACCAGTCGTTCTGGGGGCCGGGCCGCCACAAATTCGGCTCCAACTGGTTCTGGTACTTCAACAGCCCACTGGGCTGCCACGTCGAATACGACGCCGACATGGACCTGCACGACGCCAACTGGAATGCCCGCACCGCACCGATGAGCGCCGATGCTTCGCAGCTGTTCCTGTTCCAGTCGCGCGAGAAGTGGGCGCCGGCCGGTGGCCCGCCACCGGGCGCACCGAAGTAAGGACGCGAGATGCCGGCTTCCACCTATCTGTGCCGCATGGCCGAACTTCCCGACGGCGATTCGCGCGGCTTTGATCCCGACAACAGCGGCCAGGATAGCCTGTTCGTGGTGCGCCAAGGCGGCCGCCTGTTCGGCTACCGCGACCAGTGCCCGCACTATGGCGACACCCCAATGGCGTGGCGCCGGCATGCCTACCTGAACGCGGATGGCAGCCGCATTGTCTGCGCCGCGCACGGCGCCCTGTTCGCGGTGGAGGACGGCACATGTGTGCAAGGCCCCTGCCTCGGACAGGCGCTGACGCCAGTGCCGCTCACCATCAACAGCGACGGCGAAGTTCACCTGATGCGCACCAGCGGCCGCCCGCGCGCGGACGACGTGGAGCAGCGCACGCGCGACCTGATACAGGTGGCGGCAGAGCTGTTCATGGCGCAGGGCTATGCCCACGTCAGCCTGCGCACCATCGCGGCAGAGGCACGGGTAGCGGCGCGCACCATCTACGCCAAATTCGGCGGCAAGCTCGGTTTGTTCGAAGCCGTGGTCGCGCATGAACGCGACCGCATGATGGATACGCTAGACGAACAGCTGCCGGGCAAGCGTCCGCTGGCCGAGATGCTGGATGACTTCTGCACCCGCTACCTGGCGCTGGTGAATACGCCGCGCGCCATCGCTACCCAGCGCATGGTGATTGCGGAAGCGGTCCAGAATCCACAACTGGGCCGCGTGTTTTACGACGCCGGACCCGGTGCGCTACGCGCCCGCCTCACCGGTCTGTTCTCGCACCCACAAGTGCAAGGCGAATTCCGTCCTGGCCTCAGCCCGGAACAACTGACTAACTTCCTGCTCTCATGCCTGCTCGGCGATGCGACGCAGCGGCTGCTGCGCCAGCCGGAACAATCACAAGACAATCAGGCGCATGCCGTACAGGCAGCGCTGGCCGCGTTCTTCGCGGTCGCCGGTAAGCCGGTATAAATAACACATCATTCAAGGAGACCAACATGACTTCACCAGTAAAAAAGATCCTCATCATCGGCGGCGGCTTTTCCGGCATGGCTGCCGCCATCCAGTTGCGCAAACAGGCGCTGGACGTCGATGTGGTTGAAATCGATCCGGGCTGGCGCTCGTACGGCGCAGGCATCAGCTTGGGCGGCGCCACGCTGCGCGCTTTCAAAACGCTGGGCATTCTGCCGCAATTCCTTGAGCGCGGCGCGGCCGACGACGGCGTCGATATTTTCCTGCCGCACGGCCCGAAGGTCGCCAGCTTGCCGACGCCGCGCATCGCCGGTCCCGACGTGCCAGGCGGTGGCGCCATCATGCGCCCGGTGCTGGCCAAGATCCTGTCTGAAGCCACCATCGCCAGCGGCGCCAATGTGCGGCTGGGCTGCACCTTCACCGCGCTGCGCCAGCATGGCGACGGCGTAGAAGTGACTTTCACCGACGGCAGCACCGTCAACTACGATTTGGTGATCGGCGCGGACGGTTTGTATTCCAAGACCCGCGCCGCCATCATGCCGAATGCGCCGCAGCCACAGTACTGTGGCCAGGCCGTATGGCGCGCAGTGCTGCCACGGACGCCGGGAATGGACCGCGCCAGCATGTGGCTCGGCCCCAAGATCAAGACCGGCCTCAATCCGGTGTCGAAGGACGAGATGTATTTGTTCGTCACCGAGGACCGCGAAGATAATGTGATGATCGATCCGAAGGACTTCCCTGCCATGCTGTCCGCACTGCTGGCGCCTTTCCCGGCGCCGCTGATGCAGCAGTGCCGGGAGCAGATCAGCGAGCATGCGCAAATCGTCTACCGTCCACTGGAATCGCTGCTGGTACAGCAGCCGTGGCATCGCGGCCGCGTGGTGCTGATCGGCGATACGGTACACGCCACCACCCCGCACCTGGCGTCCGGTGCCTGCATCGGCATCGAGGATGCGCTGGTACTGGCCGAGGAACTGGAAAATGCCAGCAATGTGGAACAGGCGCTGGTGCAGTTCGGCGCACGGCGCTGGGAGCGCTGCCGCATGGTGGTGGAGAACTCGGGCCGCCTTGGCGAGATCGAAATCACCGGCGGCGACAAGGCGGAACACGGGCAGATCATGCGCGACACCCTGGCCGCGCTGGCCGCGCCAATCTGATTCCGGGAGCACGTCATGCGCAATCACGATTCCAGTAGCGAGAACTGGCGCGGACGCATCGCGCTGATGGTGGCCCACTGTGCCGGCATGGTCGACCTGGTGGCACTGCCGGTATGGATGGGTGCACTGATCGCCCGCTATGGCCTGCCGCCACAGCAGGCTGGCACGCTGGTGACGCTGTTCCTGATGGGCGCAGTCGGCAGCAGCTTGTTCTGCGCGCCGCGCTTCCAGCGACTGCGAACACGGGCCGTGGCCGCAGGAGGTTTCGCGGTGGCCGCGCTGGCGTTTGGCGGCGTGGCTGCCACCAGTGACTACGCGGCGATGGCCGGCCTGCATCTGCTGGCTGGCATGGCAGCGGGCAGCGCCTTGAGCGTCACGCACGGCACGGTAGGCCAAAGCGCCAATCCACACCGCATGTTCGCCCTGTGCGGCATGGCGCTGGGCGTGTTTGCCATCATCTTCCTCGGCGCACTGCCGGAGATCGTCGCAGCCAACGGCGGACCGGCATTGTTCATCGCGTTGGCCATCATCATGCTGGCAGCTTCCGTCAGCAGCGCCCTGCTGTTCCCGCGTCGCAGCGCACGCCCACAAGCCGCAGCTGACCCACGCGCCGGCGCCGGGGCTGCGGCCACGCAGCCAATCAGCAGCGCGGTGTGGTTCGCGGCGCTGGGCATCGGCTGCATGGGATTGGTGCAGGCAATGATGTTCAGCTTCCTGGAACGCATCGGCGCGGATCGCGGCTACAGTGCCAGTGCCGTCACCGGGGTCCTGATCGCCCTTGGCATCGTCAACCTGTTCCCCGCCCCGCTGGCAGCACTGCTGGAAAAACGCTGGCCAGCGCGCTACGTGGTGTTGGCCGGCCCGGTGGCGCAGGCGTTTCTCGCGCTGACCATCTCCCACGGTAGCACCTACGCCAGCTATGCCGGCGCCGCCGCAGTCTTCGCCGCCGTCATGATCTTCACCCACACCTTCGCCTTCGGCCTGGTGGCGCAACTGGATCCCGGCGGCCGCGCACTGAGCGCCACCCCGGCCATGCTGATGGTGGGAGCTGCTATCGGGCCTGTGCTAGGCGGCACGCTGGTGCAGCACGCCGGCTACGCCATGCTGGGCACCGCCGCCATGATTATCGCCACCATCGCCGTGGTCTGCTTCGCCCGCGCCGGCCAACGATATACCTTAAGGAGTTTGCAATGAGTTTCCCTTCCATCCACCGCGTCGTCACCGGCCATGACGCCGACGGCAAAGCCATCGTCACCGCCGAGGGCCCACTGCCCACCGTGATCGAACTGGCGGCGATTCCAGGCACCGTATTCCATGAAGTTTGGAGTACCGCCGCCACACCGGCAGTGGTCAGCAACGCAGCCGATCCGAGCACCGGGCCGCTGGTGCTGCCGCCGCCAAAGCACGGCACCCGCATTCGCTTTGTCGACATCCCGCCCGACACCGAAGAATACCTGGCCCATGGCGCTAGCCGCATGCAGGACGCCTTCAGCGAAATTGGCGACGCCGCCGCCTCCACCGTCAAAGCCAACTCGCCGCATCCGCTGATGCACCGCACCGAGTCGATCGATTACGGCATCGTCATCGAAGGTGAACTGACACTGGTGCTGGATGATTCGGAAGTCCAGCTCAAACCGGGCAGCGTGGTGGTCCAACGCGGTACCAACCATGCCTGGGCCAACCGCTCCAACGCGCCATGCCGCATGCTGTTCGTACTGATTGATGGCGCCTACGACCCGGCCGTCGCCGCTGCATTGAAGCAGCGCGCATGATGCAGCCCTTGTTCGACCTGCGCGGCCGTGTGGTACTACTGACCGGCGCCACCGGCGGCCTTGGCGTCGCAATCGCGCAGGCCATGGCCGCCCATGGCGCCACCCTGCTGCTGTCCGACCACAACGCCGCCGATTGCGAAGCGCTGGCAAGCCTGCTGCGCGCCCACGGCCATCACGCCGACACGCTGCCTTGCGACCTGTCGCAGCAGGACGACGTCCGCCAGCTGGCTGCAAGCGCCCTGCAACATCACGGGCAGATCGATGTCCTGGTCTGTAACGCCGGCATTCAGGGCCCTGCCGGCCCGCTGGATGCAGTCAGCCCGCAGCAGTGGAACACCGTCATGGACATTAACCTGCGCAGCGCCGCCACCCTCAGCGCCTTGCTGATGCCGGCGATGGCCGAATGCGGCGGCGGTAGCGTAATCCTCATGTCCAGCATCGCAGGCCTGCGCGGGAATAAGGCTATCGGCTTGTATGGCCTGTCCAAGGCTGCACTGGCACAGCTGGCACGCAACCTCGCCGTTGAATGGGGGCCGCGCAATGTCCGCGTGAATGCCATCGCTCCCGGTCTGATACGGACGCCGTTGGCGGCCAGCCTGCTGGCCGACCAAACCTTCATGACGCGCCGCATGGCGCAAACACCGTTGCGCCGTCCCGGCGAACCGCACGAAATCGCCGGCGTGGCCGTCATGCTGGCCAGCGCCGCTGGCGCCTTCATCACCGGCCAGACGCTGGTGGTTGACGGTGGCACCACCATCAGCGACGGCAATTGATAACCTGGATAGAAAGCACACCATGAAATTCGCTACCCTGAAAGACCAAACCCTCGACGGCCGCCTGCTGATCGTCTGCCGCGACCTGACCCGCTGCGTTGACGCCAGCAGCATCGCACCATCGTTGCTCCACGCGGTCCAGCACTGGGCCGAGGTGGAAGAACCACTGCGCCAGCTGTACGACAAGCTGAATAGCGGCGTCACCGCTGGCCAGCCGTTCAATCCCTTCCTGTGCACCGCGCCACTGCCGCGCAGCCCCCAGTGGTGCGATGGTTCGGCCTTCCTCAATCACGCCAACTTGATGGAGCAAGCCTTCAAGACGCCGCCAATTCCCGACCTCGAACGCATCCCGTTGATGTACCAGGGCGCCAGTGACGACTTCCTCGGCCCGTACGACGACGTGCCGCTGCCAAGTGAAGCCGACGGCATCGACTTCGAAGGTGAATTTGGCGTTATCCTCGACCACGTCGCCATGGGCAGCACGCCACAGCAGGCACTGAATCAAGTGCGCCTGCTGGTGCAGCTCAACGACTGGAGCCTGCGCGCGATGGGCCCGCGCGAAATGCGCAGCGGCTTCGGCTTCCTGCAAGCCAAGCCATCGACCAGCTTCGCGCCTATCGCCGTCACGCCCGATGAACTGGGCGATGCGTGGCGCGACGGCCGTGTACACCTTGAGCTGCACGTGGAATGGAATGGCGCGCACTTCGGCCATCCGCATGGCGGCCAAATGAGCTTTGGCTTCGGCGACTTGATCGCCCATGCGGCGCGCACGCGCCGGCTGTCGGCCGGCACCATTATCGGCACCGGCACGGTATCGAACACCAGCCGCGAAGTGGGATCGGCCTGCATCGCCGAACGGCGCGTGATTGAGATGATCGACTACGGCGACGCCCGCACCGGCTTTATGCGCTTCGGCGACCGCGTGCGCATGCAAGCGCGCTTGCCGGGCACGGACGACGGCCCGTTCGGCGTCATCGAACAACAGGTTGTGCAAGCATGAGCCACATCGTCATCACCGGCGCCAACGGATTCGTGGGCCAGGGGCTGGTCAAGCGCCTGCTCGCACAGTCCGACCACACGCTTACGCTAATCGATCAGAAATTCGACAACCAGCCGCTTGATCCACGCGTGCGCTGCATAGAGGGTTCGTTTGGCGATGCGGCCGTATTGGATGCGGCACTGAAGATCCCTGTCGATACAGTATTTCACCTGGCCAGCGTACCCGGCGCGCTGGCCGAGCGCGAACCTGCGCTGGGCTACCAGGTCAATTTACAAGCCACGATAGCACTGGCGCACCGGCTGGCGGCCCGGCCGCGCCCTGTTCGGCTGGTGTTTGCCAGCTCGGTCGCGGTATATGGCGCGCTGGGGACAGAGGCAGTGCATGAAGACCAGCCGGCGCGCCCTGCCCTGAGCTACGGTGCACACAAGCTGATGGCGGAAATCGAACTGGCGGACCTGAGCCGGCGAGGCACGCTGGATGCAGTAAGTTTGCGCCTGCCCGGCATCGTCGCGCGGCCGCCGTCGGAGTCCGGCCACGGCTCGGCCTTTATGAGCCTCGTAATGCACAGGATCGCCGCAGGCCAGCCCTACGTTTGCCCGGTCGGGCAGAAGGCCACTGCCTGGTGGATGTCGTTGCGCTGCTGCGTCGACAACCTGCTGCATGCAGCCACCATGTCTACCGCCGCCGCGCCATCGGCCCGTGTCTGGCAGCTACCGGTACTGCACCTGAGCATACGTGAAGTGCTGGACGCACTGACCTGGCGTTACGGCCCGCAGCGCCGCGAGTTAATCAGCTTTTCGCCGGACGAGCGCATCGAAGCCCTGTTCGGCCGCATGCCGCCACTGCACACGCCCGCCGCCCTAGCCGCCGGCTTTCGCCACGATGATGGCGTCGACCAGTTGATTGTGGCAGCGCTGCAAACAAGTGGCTGAATAATCCCGCGCGATCACGTTTTCAAGCTATGCATTTAATCATTTTTTGATTAAATGCTGCTCGGATTTAGCCAATTCCGAAAAAATTTGATGAGATCTAAGATTTGTATCAAGCAAAACAAGCGACGACCAGTTCTTGTATTGCGATACAACTCAATTATTTTGACTCATTCAAAGGAAAACATGATGACGAAACTTCATGGCAAAGTGGCATTCATTACTGGCGGCACGTCAGGTATCGGACTGGAAACCGCAAAGCTGTTCCAGGCAGAAGGTGCCCATGTGGTGCTGGTTGGTTCGAGTACTGAACGTCTGATCGAGGCAGGCAAGGCGCTCAGCGGCAAAGCGCTGCTGATCCAGGCCGACATCCGCAAAGTGGCTGACATCGAACGTGCTGTCGAAGAAACTCGTACCAAGTATGGTCACATCGACGTGGTGTTTGCCAATGCCGGCGCCAGCACGGTTGCGTCTCTCGATGCGGTTACCGAGGAGTACATCAACGACAACCTCGCGTTGAATTTCACCGGCACGTTCTTCACGATCCAGAAAACAGCAGCCCTGATGAATACGGGCGGTAGCGTCATCGTGACGACCTCCTTCCTGAACACGATCGGCTATCCTGGCCTGTCGATTCTGGCCGCCGCCAAAGCCGCCACGCGTTCCCTGGTACGTACACTGGGTGCCGAATTGGCGCCACGCGGCATCCGCGTGAATGCGGTCAGCCCAGGGGCGATTGCGACGCCGTTCTATAGTAAGATCGGCCTGCCTGACGACGTACTGGCCCAGGTGGCTGCCGGCATTACCGATAAGGTCGCGCTAAAGCGTTTCGGTGACCCGGTCGAACTGGCCAAAACAGCGCTGTTCCTGGCAAGCGACGACTCCTCCTACACCACCGGAACTGAAATGGTGGTTGATGGTGGCCTGACCCAGTTCTAATATGCAGCGACGATACGTCGCATTTTTTTTGTGGTGAGTGACGTGGACCGACTAGAAGCGATGGCAATGCTGGTTTCCTCCATTGAAGAAGGTAGCTTGTCGGCCGCTGCCAGAAAATTGGGCATACCGGTTGCCACGCTCACCCGGAACGTCAATGATCTTGAAGCGCTAGTGGGCACGCGGCTGATCATCAGGACCACCCGGAAGCTCGCGTTGACCGATGCGGGCACTGAATACGTCGCCACCGCAAAGCGTATTCTTGAAGATGTGGATGAATTGGAGCGGCGTGCTGCCGGTGAGTTCACTACCCCGCGCGGAGAGCTAGTCGTCACCTCACCGGTGCAGGTCGCACGCCTGCGAGTGCTGCCGGTCATTAACCAATTTCTCGCCCTATATCCTGAGATTCGCATACGGCTGGTGCAGTCCGACCGGGTTATTGATCTGGTCGATGCACACGCCGACGTAGCAGTTCGTGTTGGACGTCTGCGTGATAGCAGTCTGGTTGCTGTTCGAGTCGGAGCACTACGCGTGGTGACGGTAGCCAGTCCGGCTTTTCTGGATAAATACGGCCAGCCCGAGACGCCGGAAGACTTGCACGGTTTACCTTGCGTTGTATTCGATAGTCCCAGCCTGTCGCCATGGCGCTATCGTAGCCAGGATACTGGGCAAACATCGACCGTTGCCGACGTACCGAGGTTGCTCGTTTCGTCACCGGACGCGGCAGTTGATGCTGCAATTGCCGGAATTGGTGTGACGTTCATCCTCGAACACGATGTGCATGACGCCGTAAGCGCGGGGAAGCTCAAGTACATTTTGCAAGAGTTCGAAGTAGATCCAATTCCGGTTCACCTGGTATATCTCTCCCGCGAAGGGATGCCGGTAAAGCTGCGGCGATTCATTGACTATGCTGCACCACAACTTCGTGAATTGCTTGCCGGTTTCGGGCGGAGCCCATCAAAGGAGTAAGCGACTGCTGTTCAGCGTAATGGGTGAGCCGGCCAAAACAACATTTGTGGTCGTCGAAGAGATGAAGTTTGAAAGCGGTAGCTTCAGCGGCGCGACCACCCCGGAATACTGGGAACAATGCGTGTCATTGATCGCCCGGATTGCCATTAACACGCCTGTATCAGAACGGTCAGCAGTGGATTGGGCCATGTTTTCGCCAGGAGCTTTGGCGGCGCGGATAGAGGCGCGCTTGGAGCAAATGGCCACCAAGGCCGATCTGGCAGAAAAGGCCTCAACCGTCGCCAAAATGACAAAAGCCTGCGACTTTGCGCAGGCTTTTTAGAATTCTGGTGGGAAGTGCAAGTTTCGAACTTGCGACCCCTGCAGTGTGAATGCAGGGCAAACGCATCTCCACGGATCCCTGCGGAACTGCTCTCATAGGAGAAAGCTTGATTAATGTCCGCCCACATTCGCCAGTTTACGCTAAAGTTTTTCGTACTTTTTTCGTACTCAATCCCTGCCAGCAGCAAAGAGCAATCACGTTCATTATGGCAACCAAGTTCAAAATCGACACGGTCGGCGCCAGAGCCAAACTGCGGCTGCGACGCGAACCCTACTGGCATCGCATCCGAACCGGAAACTATCTTGGCTACCGAAAAATCTCCGATGAATCGGCCGGTAGCTGGTTGGTTCGTTGGCGCACTGCTGGTAATCGGCAGCGCTCTCAACCGCTTGGCACCTTTGAAGAAATACCAGCCTTTCAACGGTTTGATCACGCCTTAGCAGAGGCAGAATCCTGGCTGCATCCGCAGCATCGCGAAAAAAGGCAGCCCAACGACGTCATTCCCAATGTCTTAGCCGTTTGCCTGGCTTACGTTGAAAAAATTCGCGACGAAAAAGGAAATACCGCTGCAGACGAAGTACAAGCACGGTACCGCAATTGGATTGAGCCAGATCCAATTGGGTCCATTATTTTTCGTGAACTCACCGCCGACGACGTCAAAGCCTGGCGCGCACGCATGATTAATACCCCGGTGCGGGGCAAGGCCGGTAAAGCCAAACCACGCTCCCTGGATACCGTCAACCGTGATCTGGCACCGGTACGCGCCGCCTTCAACCAAGCGCACGCCCAGCACTTGGTCGATTCAGATGCGGCATGGATAAACGCGCTAAAGGCATTCAAGGACGTCGCCAAGTCGCGTGACGTATATCTGGACGTGGGACAGCGATGCGATCTGATCGACAATTCGGCCGCCGATTTTGCTAGATTTGCAACGGGATTGTCCAAGTTGCCGGCTAGGCCTGGTGCCTTGGCTCACCTGAAGGTGGGTAGTTTCGAATCCAGGCTGGATGTTCTCACGATAGGCAAGGACAAAGCCGGCCGTGACAGGAAAGTCAAACTTCCCAAGGCTCTCGCCGACTTCATACGTGAGATAGCCGGTGACCGCCCCGCTGACGAACCGCTATTTGTGCGCGAGTGTGGCGAGCCTTGGGACAAAGAGTCTTGGAAGCGCCATCTACGTAGAGCCGCTAGCGCAGCCAGCCTGCCAGACGGAACAGTCTTGATGGCCCTACGTCATTCCACCATTACCGACATGGTCCTCGCCGGCCACAATCTGCTAACCATCGCGCAGATTAGCGGTACATCGGTGGGAATGATTGAGAAGAATTATGGCCATTTGCGGCCTGAGGCCGCTGTTAGCGCACTTTCGGCACTAACGCTGCTACGTCCTGTCATGGATACCGGTCTTGAATAGAACCACGGCCCGACGTCAACTCGGCTTCAGGGAAAGCCATACATGAGCGCCATTCGATTATCAACGAGTCTGCTTCCGCCCCAAGCGCTGACATTAGCGCACGGGCGAGGCACTGGAAAAGAAAAAGCCCTGAAATCGGAGGAATACCAGCTCGCTTTATTAATCAATAAATAGGCGGTGCTTGATATCAAGCGTCAAGTCAACATCAGGGCGGAGATTTCAAGTCTGCGCGCACAGAGGAATTAAAGATAACTTTAATTTTATGATTATCCCGCAAGTAGAATTTATCAGGAATTCCAGCACCCGCGGCTATTCCCCAGGCTATTGACCATCGCGCCGCGCGTATTTTCTCGCTGGTTTCTTTTACCTTAATCAATCGATCAATGGCCATTCCCATTCTTAATAGAGCATAAGATCGCCAAGTTTTTTCGAAATGTATATTTTTTACCATTACAAAATTCATTAAATAAAAATATTAGAGTGCCATCAAACCAATTGAAAATAATAAAATTATTTAATATTACCCCCATATTGCAAAAATTAAAATTATTAGTAAATATCTTCGATGACATTTAATGGATCACACGGAAATTTAATTTTAACAAGTACTCCGCCTGATTGACGATTTGCGATACCAATTGTTCCCTTGAGGATGCCTGTTACTAGATTATGAGCAATAGTGAGCCCTAAACCCATACTGCCTTGGCCAAGCTTGGTCGTAAAGAACGGGTCGAATACCCGTTGGCAAAAATCGCTCTTAATACCGATACCATTGTCGCCAATAGAAATAAAAATCTCACTATCGACGCGCATAGCTTTGACTTCGACAATTCCGCTGGTACGCCCTTGAAAGGCATGTTGCATTGCATTCATTAACACTGCCGAAATTACCTGTTCTAAATGTCCGGCACTCATAAGTTGAATCGATTGGTCTATTTCCGTCTCACATTTAATCTCCACGGAAGATCTTAAATTTAGGGTGGCATCGATACAAGACTCAATAATTTCACCAAGATTAACGACACGCTTAGCGTGTGATACCTGGTCCACCGCAATCTGCTTAAATCGATCGATCAAATCCGCTGCGCGGCTGCTATTTCTCAATGCCATCTGAGCATTTTCGCGCCATTGCACTAGCTGTGATCTCAAGCCGCCACGAGAGATAGCTCCTCGATCTAGCTGATCAGAGAGAGTTTCAAGCTCATCCGACAATGTGGATATCCCAAGTACAATGTTACCTAGCGGTGTGTTGAGTTCATGGGCTATACCGGTGACTAGCACCCCCAATGCAGCGAGCTTTTTAGATTCCGCTAAATGATCTAACGCTGCACTGAGTTCAGCCGTACGTTCGCAAATTTTACGTTCCAAATCACCATTTAACTCCACCAAAAGCTGCTCATTTTTTTTTTGCAGTGAAATATCAGCGTGAGTAGAAATTATTCTTGACGCTTTTCCATCTAGTCCTCGTTCTACCACCATTCCTCTGTTTAGAACCCATCGCCAGCCGCCATCGTGGTCTTTAGAGCGGAACTCCGCGCGATAGCGCGTAGCACGATGTGTGATACATTCGTCCCAGGCCAGCTCAACTTGATTAATGTCGTCCGGATGGATTAATGATTTATGATGTTCAAAATTCCCTAACATGTCGATGCATTGGTATCCATGCATCGAAAGCCAACATGAAGAATAAATCACCTTGGCTTCAGCGATATTCCAGTCCCAAACACCGTAGCCAGAGCCTTCCAAAGCAAAATTCCACCGGGCCTCAGACTCCTTAAGCGCAATTGAAAATCTTCGGCGATCTTTCCGTGTGGCCGCGTCTCGTATCTCACGCTCGACAGCAGGCACAAGCCGCGACATACTCGCCTTCATCACGTAATCATGGGCTCCAGATTTCATCATGGCAACCGCTGCCTCTTCCCCTATATTATGAGAAATAATAATAAAAGGAATGTCGCGTGCGCTTTGTCGCAGAATATTTAAAGCGGCATCAGCAGAAAATCCAGGGAGACTGTAGTCTGATAAAATAAGGTCCCAATCACGGTGCGTCAACTCAGCCCTGAATTCCGCCTCTGTTTCAACGCGCGCGCTGAGCACAGCGTATCCCGCCTTAGTTAAAATGCGTAATATAAGCGATGCATCGCTTTCACAATCCTCAACCACCAGAACGCATAAAGAATTCATCCAGTCCTCGGACCTTCATTTATCGCAAGCCAGTATAAACCCACCGTCTTGATTACATCTAGAAACTGAAAAAAATCAACGGGCTTGCGAATATAACTGTTTACGCCCAAGTCGTATCCGGCACCAACGTCGGCCTCCTCTTTGGACGAGGTCAAAATGACCACGGGAAGCCGTTTTGTACGCTCATCATCGCGAATACGTCGGAGTACTTCCAAACCATTCATGCCTGGCAAACTAAGATCAAGCAAAACGATAATTGGCGTATCCTGCACGTTTCGTCCGGTCCAAGTACCCTCTCCAAACAGGTAGTCCAAGGCCTCTTGACCGTCTTGCGTGACAACCAGTTCATTGGCGATATTATTTTTTTGAAAAGCTCGACGCGTTAAATCGCTATCACTAATGTTGTCCTCCACCAGCAAAATTACTTTTGCACCCACTGTGCATCTCCTAACGTAAAATAAAATTTTGCGCCATCACCAACCGAAGACTTTGCCCATATATGCCCAGAGTGACGCGATATAATTCTTTTGACTGTGGCCAGTCCAATCCCCGTACCAGGAAATTCTGAAGCGCGGTGAAGACGCTGAAACACGCCGAACAGCTTGCCTTCATATCGGGGATCAAAACCGACCCCATTATCCTCAACAACAAATGCATTCACTATTCCGCCATCAGGTAAGGGCGTCATTTCTTGATAAAATTTCACCTTGGGGGATTTTTTTCCAGTAGTGAATTTAATTGCATTCTCAAAAATATTCTGAATAACAATTTCCATTAATACTTTATCGGCGCTCGCCACCATGCCCGGCGCTATTTCAAATTCAATTTTTTGAACATCTTGAGCAAGTCGTTGCACTATTTCCAGACCGATTTCGCTCAGGTTCAATGCGCTCGGCGAAATCTGGGATCTTCCCAGCCTGGATAGTTCAAGCATTCCGTCGATCAGAAGCCCCATGCGTTGGCTCTCGCTACGAATGCGACTCAGATGACTCATCCCCTCCTCGCCCAGGCCTTGATGGCAGTCTTCCAGTAAAGCGAGACTCCAGCCATCTATTCCACGTAAAGGGCTTCTAAGATCATGTGATACCGAATAGCAAAATGCCTCCAGTTCGCTATTTGCCGAACGCAACTGCTTTGTCCGCGCGGCAATTTTTCGCTCCATGGTGGCGTTCGCCATTTTTAATTCGTTTCGTGCAAGTTCCGTGGCAGCCAATAACCCAAGCATCTCCTGCTCAGCGCTTTTTCTCTTACTGATGTCGGTATGAGTACCGATGACTCTTAGCGGTCGGCCATCCGGGAAAAAATCAATTACCTTTCCTCGACACATGATCCATTTCCAGCTGCCGTCTCCACAAAAAAATCTAAGCTCTACCGCAAACGCGGGAGTGATTCTGGCGATAGCATCATTTATGCACGATTTTGCAATCTCGATGTCTTGTGGGTGTACCAGAGAATAATATCCTTCTACAGCATTGCCGATTTCGCTGTTACTCAATGCCAGCATTTCCAGCCAGCGTGCCGTATAAAAAGTCTCATTGGTATCAATTCGCAGCTCCCATACACCATCGCCAGCCCCCTCCAATGCAAACTTCCAGCGCGCTTCACTTTCCTGAAGCTCTTCATAAAGCTCAGCCTGCTCCATGTCCTGCAAATGACCTCGATTAACCGCCAGTGTTACACGTCGGGAAGACCAGGCAATACCGCATAAACCAACAATCCAAAATCCAAAATGGGTCAGCGCCAGATTATTGCGAGTTTCACTGATTTTTTGAAAATATTCCGAGAGTGGAAAGCTGCCTCCAGTGCCTCCTATAATTTCTCCTACTGCGAAACCCGAGCTGGAATGACATTTCATACAACCGGATTCGAGTTTCATCGCACGCAGATAGCGCAAAAACGGTTTCCCACCATCCTCGGTGATTTGCCACGATTCACGCACGGGCTCCGAATTAAACCGTTTCAGTTGCTGTATTTCCCAACTGTCTGGCGCGTTAGCAGGATTAAGATGTTGGAGCCCGACAATTCTCCCTCGCACACCATAGTCTGCAGCATATCTATCCATCACTTGCCGCAAAACGGCCGCTGGATTGATAAGGGTGAACTCTCTTCCGTCCGTGCTTTTAAATACGTGTCCCGGAACATGATCGAGCCATTGGGCCGGAGCTTGCTCCGGCCCAACTTCTAAATATATACCACCATGATCTGTGGCCCAGCGGCGGAAGCTGATGTCTTTGTTGAGATTTGTTCGCGCCTCTGCATATGCGGCATCCATCAGGCGCTGCTTTATTTCCTTGTTACTCCAAAAATAAGAACCGGATATCAGGCAAGACCAAAGAATGACAGCCCCGAAGGTTATCCGGTAAATATTCGAAAGATTTCGACTGTAATTTTTCATCTAAAAGCACGATTCTTAATAAGAATGACCCACATCAAACAAATAGCATTGTTGAAAAAATTGAATTTAGCAGGAATGAAATCTAAGGTTGGCGTCAACGACAAATCGCCAAGTACTTACTTTTTCGAAATCATCAAATTTTGCCCAAGCAATTAAATTGTCAAAGTTTTGTAGTGGCGTGAGTGCGCGTCTGACGCCACCGCATCAAATGATTTGCTTGTTCTGATTTGGTGAACGCTTAGTAAAAAAATCTCATCTTCAGGTGCGTGAACATGCGCCAAGTTTCGTCACGAAACGCCTCGCCTGTCTCATCAACGACAATCCCAGACCAGCGAACCAAATAGTCCTCGAACTCGGAAAATATGCGATTCAGTTCAGCGATTTTCTCTCGCTGCGTATAAGTCATGCTTAATCTACACGCTCCTCGCGTCAGCTCTTCAAGCAGAGTTTCTGGCACGCAAAATTTATCGCTAATGATGGAAACCATTTTCGCCATCAGAAGCCTGCTGCCTACCGTGTCATTAATTGCCAGTGTTTCAATCAGCAGCCATTCCAATAAACGCACCCAGGTGCGATCATTGCCGTCGAAGAGCATCCCGTCCGAATTGCCGTGTAGCGTCATCTAATCCTCGTTCAATCACATAAAAGTACGACTTCAGAACAATAATCTCCACCCGCAGACCTTACCTAAGATGGGCGTGCCAATGTAAAGAAATTCCAGTGGGCCAACATCAGAATTCTCATCGGCGGCACGATGGCCTTGGGCTAGCAATTTTGGTCGTTTGCTTGCCGAACTGGTCAGGTCGAATTCGCCCTCCACGTGCGCGCAAACGCCGCGCCTCTGCGCTACGCCTGTGCGCGCCCTGCTGTTTCAGGTCAACATGGATTTGTTTTACCGTGCACCTTAGCTTGAACGATTGCGCTGCCCCGCTCGTGAACCTGGCCGATGGTGGGAAAGCGCATTGGTCGATGGTGCGTTTGGAGCACCGCTGAGCATAGGCCACTTCTACGGTCTGCAAGCGCAGACACCACGGAGAAGTGTCGTGCGCGATGCTCAAGCGCCCGGCACGGCCACTCAATGGTTCCTGGTCTCGACCGTACCAGCGGAGAAGAATGCCTAGGACTGCCATGCCTGTTACTCCCATTCCTCGCTCAACTCAATGTAATGAGCAGGATAGTGGCTGAAACGCACCGCAGAAGTCCCTGCAGATGAGCCGCTAAGCCGGCGCCTTATCAGCCGACACGGAAAACACCCTCGGTTCTGCGTGAAGCTGTCCCACGCTCACGGCACATTCGTAGGGACGTCGAATAATTAGGTCGGTTCATCACCTACCGTCTTATCAGCATACTGCTTGCACTACATTGCTAATTAGCCCCATTCGGGGCTTGCGGGCTGATAGGTAGTGTAGATTGGGGGTAGCAGGTTAGATGTGCACTGCGGATAGTCAATCTCGGCCGTCGGATGCCGACACATAGTTGGAAATGATCCGGTGAAATCGGCCGCGCGCGATCAAGCTGTCTACTGCAGCGTTCATTCGCTCAAACGAGATCTTGCTCGATTTTGAAAAGCCACACATGGCACTGAATTCTGAAACCTTCAACCTGAGTAGGGTCGCCATTTCGGGATGCGATTTGGTACGGTATTCCAAGCTCAGCTTATCAACGATCACGTAACGAAATCGCGCAGCCATTAATTTTTTGATTGCAATTTCAACGCTAGGCGAATCATCGCGTAAAAAATCCTTGCCCAAGACTTGCTCCAGCTCGGGATATTGATAGCCCATCACTGTGCCTATCTTCTCGCCTTTAAGTGCTAACGCGGAGGAGATGGGGGCAACCCCTACCCCACCTAAGATAAAGTTTTGGTTAGGAAGCAGAGGGTGACTCCAATTCAACGGCACCGGAATCCAGGCAGGTTTAGAGTGACAAATAGCGTCAACGCTCCCGTCCGCTAGGGCCAACCGCAGCCTTCGACGGGGCAGCGCAACGAACTTCGCTTGCATCCCAAGCTCGCGAGCAATCTCATCACCAAAATCCTTCAATATCCCGGTGATTTCACCATTGGGTCCGAAAAAAGCCAACGGTGGCGCCTTATCGTTAGACACAGAAAACACAATTTGCTCTGCATGTGCATCACTGTTGAATGCACTGACCACCAGCATCGTCAGCATGATGGATGTGGCGATATCAGTTGTTCGTCTCACGGCTTGGTTCCAAACGTAAATAGGTAGCTGGCACGATAGAGAAGCATGACCGCAACTGAGATAAGGTGCCTAAAATGCAGAGGCGCACGTCTAACAGAACAAGCTTCAGCTCAACGCGAACACTGAGACCGCGTTCGCCAAACTACCAGCCTGTTCTTTTAAAGACTCCGATGCCGCTGCCGACTCTTCCACAAGCGCTGCATTTTGTTGCGTCATCTCGTCGATTTGAGATATCGCTAAATTGATCTGCTCAATGCCCGCAGACTGCTCCTCAGTAACGCGCACGATGTCAGTCATGATCGTGTTGATGTTTTTAACGCTACCTAGAACGTCATTCATGGCTTTGCTCGCTTCTTCCGCATAAGTATTTCCAGTCTCTACCTTCCTAACGCTGTTACTGATGAGTTGCTTAATTTCCTTGGCCGCAGCAGCAGAACGATGAGCCAACACCCTTACCTCCGAAGCGACCACGGCAAAGCCACGACCTTGCTCTCCCGCTCTAGCGGCTTCTACCGCTGCATTAAGCGCAAGAATATTGGTTTGGAACGCAATGCTATCGATCACAGCAGTAATCTCTGCCACCCGACGAGAAGCCTCGTCGATTTCTGCCATCGTCGTCACTACCTGGTGAAACACTGAGCCAGTCTTAGACACGAGGTCAGCAGTGTTGCCAACTAAATCACCAGCTCGGCGTGCGCTCTGAGCATTCTGTTTAACGTTGCCGGTAACTTGCTCCATCGACGCCGCTGTTTGCTGTAGGTTGGACGCCTGATTTTCAGTTCTGGCAGAAAGATCATTATTTCCAATTAAGATGTCACCGCAAGCAGCGCCAATTGTATCGACGCTGCCTCTTACGTTCGTCACAATTGTGATGAGACCTGTATTCATGTCCCGTAGTGCCGCCATCAGTTGGGCTGTCTCGCTTTTTCCCGCCACACTAAATTCCGAAGTGAGGTCGCCCCGAGAAATTCGTAGCGCAACTTGAACCGCCTCCGTGAGCGGGCCGCATACAGAACGAGCAATTAACCAAGTCACGAGCACAGCCAAACCTGCCAAAAAACCCATGGCAGCAAGCATATACAGACGTGACACGCGCAAGTTGTCGACTTCTTCCTGAAGCACTCGCGTTAACTGTTTGGTGCCGGCGGTGTTAAATGCGAACTGAGCATCAATCGCCGCAGTCGCCTGCAATAAATAGCCACCGGCCGAAAAATCTAATTCTGGTGCGCGTACGATGCGCTTTTCTGCCAGTGCCAACAACTGCTCTAATTGCTCAGAAGCCTTATTCCAGGGCGTTTCAAGGCTGGCAGTTAGCGCCTGGTCGTAGGAGGCTGCCTTGCTGAAGGAGGATGCCGTCCTGCGCAACTGCTCCCGCGCTCTGGACAGGATGCCTCCCAGTGCTTCGCGTTCTTCGGCAGTGGCGGTTTTTCTATTCAACAGGCCGACCCCCATGGCGCGGGCTTTTCCACTTTCCTCAGTGAGATAAGGAAGGTTGTAAAACATCGTTTGAATAAGTTGATAGTTTTGAGGTCTGGAGTCCAGCTGCAACCCGAAAGTATCCGCAAGCAGATCGTTGGCGTCCAACAGTTTTCGCACCAGGTCAGTGTGTGCCGAGTAGCTCTGCGCAACAGTATATTTGCCGGCCGTAATCTGATTTCCTAGTGCAACCCAGTCACCATGTGCCTGCATCCATCTGTTCTTCAAGGCTGAATTGCCGATGGCGTTAATCACCTCTTCCATCCTACGGTACGCGAGGCTTGCCTCGGTCTGCTTGGTACTACGTTGATCTGCAGCGGCCGTGCTTCCCCCGGCCGCCAGCGCAGCAAGCCCGCGATGCTGCTGCGTTAGTTGAATGGTTCGGAACATCAATGCCATAGGCTGGATGCCATCTTGCTCCTTCAGCGCGCCCTCGATAGCATCATTGGTCAAGCTCATATACAGACTGGCAGGAATGGATGCGACAAGGACAGCAATGCTCCCAAGAATTGTAAATTTCTGCCACAGGCTTAGGCTATTCAATAGGAAAATGGCTCGCATTTTGTTTCTCCAAGTGCAATATTTATGGCTGCAGTACGACGCGCGCCCAGCGGCGTATACCGTGGGTAATCTTTGATCGTTCAGGACATGCCGATCTGCGTTGTATCCTGCTGTCTACAACCTGCCTGTGGATGGCTCAAAGGGTTCCCCGTGTCTACTATAGGGCCCGACTGCAATAACAAGTACCCTAGATCGGGGGAATCAACGGCTACTTAGGCGCTGAAAGACATGAATCAGGGACAGAGCAAAATCTCAATATGACAAAGGATTTATCGCCGTTTGCGTATCCGCACTATATTCTTAAATAATCTTTTAAAATAATTGGCTCTAAATAATTTTGTTAATTGGCGCTATAAATTATCTAAAATACATTATGAAATACCGCGCGATTCATGGCGTGTACTTAAATGTATTTTCTCTGCTATTATTAAATTTTTTAACCACATATCAAACACGATGCAAACCTCACTAGAAATTGTTAAAAAAGCCTATGAGTTGCTAGCATTGAAGGACATTGAAGGCTACCTTCAAATTCTTGATGAGAGCGTTGTAGTAACTCAGTCTCCATGTCTGCCATGGGGAGGCCGACACATGGGAATCGAAGGCGCACTCGCCTTTATCAAACTTGTAAAAACTCATATAGATTCACAAGTCTTTATCGAACAATTCGTTGTCGCGGGTGAAAAAATCTGTGTCATAGGCCGTACCAAGGGTGTCGTTTTAACAAATCAAAAACACTTCGATTGCAGGCTGGTCCATATCTGGTCAGTTAGCAATGGAAAGATCAATGGACTAGATGTCTTTATTGAAGATGCCGTAATGTTATCGGCATTATGCAGAAATGAATGACAGTGAAAGCGAATAATCCCACCTGCAATCTAAATTATCAGAACGCTCGGCATGGCGAGATTATTAATTTCGGTAAAATCTTCCCCGCTTAGCCACCTACCTTGCAAACGAATCTGCCCCACGGTTGGGACACAATCATGCTCACGACACTGAGCGGGGAATGGGTGTATTCAACGCGGATTGACTGGGCATTACTCGACGCTGGCACATGCGAGACAGTTCTATAGAGGAATAGCTAGGCGCCTCGGCAAGTCGCCAAACACCGCCCGGGGCTCTCTGCACTGGAAGATCCAAGAGCCAGCCCGCGTCCAGGCGCGCTAGCAGCGCGTCGTCGATGAGTACGCTTTGCAAGCTGCGGCCACCCGCAAGGCGCGGGCGAGGCGATGGTGCAAGCAACTGCGTACGCGGCAACCATCCACGCCAAATTGGAGAAGTTGGGATTCGAGGCAGGAACAGCAAGGGCGCCGCATACGCAAGCTCGCGGCGCCAAGGCTAGCATTGCGCTGGACCAGTTCGGCCAGCAAGTCAACAAGTTCGCTCGGAGTCACAAACAATCAAACAAACAACCCTGCGTGACTACAAACTCACCCACGCGGCAATAACGGCAGCATCTCATCGTGGCAAATGCGCCTGAGATTTTAACGCTACTTCTTTTGGAGCAGAGCATATGCCCTCGACGCAGACACTGCTTTTAGGCGGCACGATGACGGTACGCTCCGCTTGCCCGTCACGGTGGTCGACGTCAGTGACGCGCAGACCTCCGGCGTGCGACAAGTCTGAAGAAGTTTCGAACTGATAACGCAAGTCAGGTGCAAATTCTAAGGAGAGAGGTAGCGTGTTGCTCTCCCCGGCAGCGTGGCCAGGTGACTTTTGTATCGGGTCAGCGTGTCTTGTTACGATGATGTCGCCACCAGTTCCGATGAAAGAGAGGCCACACAAGCCCATTACACATGCGGCAAAGACATAGAGAGATTTCACTCTGCCACACCCTGGGCAAATCCCCAGACTGCTTTCACTGCTAGCGGATGGCTTGAATCCGCACCTTGGACAGCAGCCTTTCGAACGTTTCGACTTTCGCATAATCTCAAATCGTGTTGAACTGTTCAGTTGCTTCGATAAGATGACAGGTCTAGCCAGGGGAAACGTGGCTGGTCCTAGATGGCGACGCACAGCCGCCTGACCCTCTCCTATCTTAGCCCGGCCTGGTGGCGCTAAAATTGGCGCCCTCTTTTTTATCCAATGCGGCCCCAACAGTTTCGGGCCGCGTGTGTTCGCATCGAAGGCAAATGCTGCAGTTATTCGTACGCCTCATGAGTAAGATCTTGCGCTTTCGAAGTGCATGATCAGCCGCTCGATAACATGGTCATTGCGTTGGACTGCGGGCTTCACGTTGGGAACCAAACATGAGTTCCTCCCGGGTTTGTCATATACAGACGAATTAAGGAACAATCGCTGGCGCTTTAACAAAATTATCTTGCAGAGGTCGGTGGCACAATAAAAGCTAAGACTACAGGAGGCAGATCATGTTCAGCGACATCCATGCCATCAATCACAAAATGCACAGCAAAGCCTGCATCATCGTTGCGCACAGCGCATTGCTATTTGGCGCAGGTATCATCTCCATGCTGAAAGATGTCGGAGGCTGGGAAGTCCGCAGCTGGGATGGACTAGCAGGCCACATTCCCCTACTCGACCCGGCAACGGCAACCATTATTGTGGGGGATGCATCCATGCTGGCGAAGGCAATCCGCTCTGCCGAGTATGGCGCGGGCGCCCGCCAGCACCGCATGCTCCTACTGACCGAGGCGGACAGTGCTGCACAGCTAACCGTCTCTAGAAAAGTCGACGCCAGCATTCCGATCCGCTCGTCTCCCGATCAGTTGATCAATACCCTTCATCAACTGTCCCTCCTCGCTTTGCTGCCTGCACCGCCCCGTAGGGGCAACATTGATGCCCGTGGCGGGCTGGCACCCAGTGTCCTGAGAAAGGTGCGGGAATATATCATGGGTGGCCTGACCGAGCGGATTGAGCTGGCGGATCTCGCCAGAGTTGCCCGTCTCTCTGAATGCCATTTCGCCCGTGCATTCACGCAAAGCGTCGGTGTCTCTCCATGCCGCTTTGTCATGCAGTGCCGCCTGGACCGCGCATTGGCCCTGGTGAGTGAGACTAACTGGCCCTTTGCCCAGATAGCACTTGAGCTAGGCTTTTGCGATCAAAGCCATTTCACACGCATGTTTTCGCAGCAGCATGGCGAGACGCCGAGAGCCTACCGGCGGCGCTACCGCTGAATTTTCGACCAGCTGCCAGAGCGCATGCAATCAACCATCACGCGTCGGATAAACGCCGTGGTTTCAGTGACGTGCGACAGAAATGGCACGTGGCCCCCACTCACACACTCGGTCTGGGCACCGATGCGCAGGGATGTCGCGTGCTGCTCAGACGCTGGCATCAGTCTATCCTGCTCTGTGACCAAATACCACGTCGGCTTCTGATGCCATGAGGCTGCGGGCACTTTGGCATCATAGGCATCAACATGTATCGGCCGCTGCACTACGGCCAGTAGCGCGGCACTTGCTGGCGGCAGGTCTGGGGCAAACCACCTGGGCATAAGCGCCTGCGGAAACCAAAGAAAGCCGCCACTATCGCGTTTGAGAAGGGGCCAATATGCGAAGGGCCAGACGCCACTCAGTGATTCCGCTGTCGATTGCCCTACCTCTGGCGCTGACGCAGCAATATACACCAGACCGATAACCCGCTCAGCCTCGCCTGCCACCGTGATCACGGTGCCGCCCCACCCGTGCCCTACCAAAATAACCGGCCCATCTTCATTTGACACGATGCGGCATACTGCATCGACGTCGTCCTGGAGCGAAACCAAGGAGCACTGGGCGGCAACCACGCGCACACCATCCAGATGGAGACGCGCCGTTACCTCCAGCCAGCATGAAGCGTCTTCCCAAGCGCCATGCACAAAGACGACGGTCGGCACCGTGCCCCCGCTCAAAATATGTGTATTCATCCGTTCAGATTACGGTGAACGATTGGGCATGAATAGTAGGATTCATCCACAACTAGTATCAATTAGATGGGATGGAACCTACTGCGCGTTGCAAAGCAAATACATCAGAGAACCCCGCACGCTGGGCAATGTCTCCGTACGACAAGCTACTGAACGATGGAGACCGCAGCATTCTCAGCCCAACCTCTGTCCGCATCCGATTGAGGGCGCCGGTGAACGTTTGACCACATGCCGTCAGTGCATCAAGCACCGCCTCACTGCTCACATTGAGCTCGTACGCGATGTCGCACACATTCAGCATGGGCTCTGAAATGCGCTGCTGCATGCAGACAAGAACCTGGTCGCGGAAACCTCGCAGGTGGCCTAACTGGTGGCGGCAAGGCTGGTTTTTTTCTGCGGCGACCATGGCGAGCAGCGCCCCAAATTGATCCGCCAACAGCCCGTAATGAAGTGGCGCACGGACCGCCATCTCGGGTGATAACTGTGCCGCATACAAATTGAGGGAACGGCCGAACCCTTGGTCCAGCGCGATCCGTTTGCCAACGATGTCTTCTGGCGCGGCCAACCACCGGCGCACCCAGGCTTCACTCATCTTGAGGTGCACCATTTCAAACCGGGACGGCAGATTCAGGTCGTGGGCAAAGTTGGAATCGGTCAAAACGCCCTCACCAGCCTTCAAACAAAGGGGGCCAGCATGCTCGAGTGTCCAGGCTGACGACAGGTTGATCATGAAATGGAAGGTATGGGCCCCACTGCGCGCCAGTTCCAGCCGCCCGCGGTATGAACGATGCGCCGAACCGGACTGGCGGAGCACGGAAAAACCGCCGGACAACTCTGCGGCCGACATATGAAAATGAAAATCCCGCTCTTTATCGATCGCAACATTTAACGGAACGATGGCTTTTCCCAATTCGTCAACCAGGCCCGCCCACCGGTCTTCCGGCGCCAGCGTGTCAGTTGACCAATGCGTAACGACAGGCGATTTGTCCGGAGTCAGCATGCCAGGTCCTCCTGCAGCACGACGTCACGCAGCGCCGCGCGGCGGATCTGGGTCGGCGTGAGGCCACTGCGGGCCCGCACCACTGAGCTCAGATGTGACGCATCGCAAAATCCTGCACGGGTTGCGATTTCAACCATCGTCAACCGCTTGCACAAGGCACTGCGCAACATAGCAAGCGCCTGGGTGTAACGCATGGTCGTCAACGTCGCGCCGAACGTCGTTCCCACACGGGTGAAGCAACGATGAAATGACCGCAAAGGCATATTCACGCACGCAGCGATATCTGCTGCGGTCAGCGATGGCGAGCAGCACTGCTGCTGCATGACATCCTTGATCCGTTCGATCGGTCCGGGCGATATCTTACGCGGCTCAGGCTGCGGACTGCTCAACTCCTGGGCAGTCAGTGCCAGTAATGCGCCAAGGTGGTCCACCAGCATCGACAGTGGCAGTGGCGAGCTCGCCAGAAACTGCGGAGTCAGCGCGCTCGCATAGGCATTCAGTGCTTGCCCCCAGCCCGCAGTGGAACGCACCTTGAAGCCGGCAAGCGCCGACGGCGATGGTAGCCACTGGCGGACCCAGCTCTCGGCGAACTTGATGTGTTTGTAGTCGTAGTCGGAGGGACTAGCGATATCGACGACGTACTGCGAATCGACGAAAATGGCCTCGCCGCGCGCAACCCGGCTGCGGCCGCGGTGATCGATAGTCCAATCGGTGCGGCTGTTAAGGATGAGGTGGAAGTGGTGCGCGGTACTACGGGCCAAATCACCGGAGTCGGTATAGCAGCGGTGCGCACTACCCTGCTGGCGCAGAAACGAAAGCCCGCCAAGTTCCATGAGCTCCAGATGGGCGGCAAACTCAGTACTCGGCGGCCGTTCAAGCTGCAGTGGCACGATCGAGGAGCTGAGTGCATCCGCATAGTAGTCAAGACGCTGCTGCGGCTGGACATCGTTGGTTGACCAGTTCATTACGGATAACGATGCGCTCATACTTGCTCCCCGGCGCCACCACCGCCCGCGAAGGCCAGTTTACGCGCATATTTGGTCATAAGTATCGTTCAGATCTTCCTGGCCGACTATGATGACTGTGCCACCTCTGCCTCGATTGTAGCCGTTGCGCGCCAGCCAGGCGTTTTAACGCGCGATTCGGTGTGAAATAGCAACGACGATTGCTGGGCACACGAGTAAAGGCGTTATGATGGGTACATCACATAGTCGCTTGATTGCACGGAAGGAGGGAGCGATGCAGACTAGCGATATGCAAGAGTTCCGCGCCGCCACCGTCCACCGATGGTCCACCGACGACTTGCCTGCCACCAGTACCACTGAGACATCGGCCGCCTCATTTGCGACTGCGATCGCCCTCAATAGGGCGCCCCAAATTGAAACCATCTCGCACGGCGGCTTTCGGGTGGCGACGGAGCGTCTGGATATCGGTCCACTGTCGATCATTCGCCAATCAGGCAGTGCGCACCGGGAAATCCATCCGGCTATCGGCTTCGGCGGTCCGGAGTCAGTGCAATATAGTTTGATGGTCAATGTTCAGTCTGGCTGGACAATAGGCTGGCCGGAACCGGTTTTCCTTCACGCTGGCGAAGGTATCTTGCTCGACTCGGCTGCGGACATCGTAATGGGCTTCCCCGATAATCATGAGATATCCATCATCCGCTTTACCGAGGCGTGGCTACGGGGATGGTTGCCGGTGCCTGCAGACATGGTCGGGCGCCCAATTAGGGCGGATCACAATTGGGGCCGCTCGCTAACCTCTTTTGTCGGTCTGCTCCGGCCTGCGATGGTCGGCCGGTCCGCTGTCCCGATCAACGCTTTGCTCGATCAAGTTGGCTCGTTGCTGGCATTGACAGCATTTGAACTCCAGCAGCTGCCCATGCGTGAGCCGATGCGTGAGCCGATCGATCTTACGCAGCGCATTTTGGTGCTCATTGTGCAGAGGTGCGCCGAAACCGACTTGTGCGCTGACGATATCGCACAAGCCTTGAGTGTTTCTACCCGCACCCTTCACCGGGTGCTGGCAAAGTCTGACGCAGCTTTCGGTGCTCTATTGATTACAGCACGGGCACGTGCAGCCCAACGCATGCTTGAGTCGCCGCTATTTAATAAATTTACTACCGAACAAATCGGGCATCGCGCAGGATTCAAGGACCAATCGCATTTTATCCGAACCATGCGTGACAAGTTTGGGGCGACACCGACCAATATGCGCCGGAGCTCACAGGACCATACCACCTGAGTTCAGCAGAAGTCGTAGTGACAATCACGCATCCACTGTTGGATGGCGCGAGTGTTTCCCCAGTTCGACATGCTACCCCTGCTTGCGGTGATTTCCTGCGCCAGCGCTCCCACTGCAGCACAGCATCTCTGCTGAGTCCACAGCTGCATCATCAGCTGCTGCCCTGCTTAAGCGGGCAGTGTCATGTTTTTGCAGGACATCGGCCAGTAACCAACGGTCGGCCAATTCATCCTATATTCAAGCAGGGCTAGTGTCGCGCCATCGGCTACCCCCTTGCGCTCTGGCCAGCGGCCCCCACCCCACCATCGGAACCAGATGTCGCCCCATTAATCCTAGCGCAGCAGCGCTGTCCTGATGCCCGAAGCACCTTTATCACCCGGCGAGCGCCAGCCTGTCCTGCGCCCTCTGAAGCCGCAGAACAGCCAAGCGCTGCGCTGGCCAAGTACTCAGCTGGATCAGGCATAAGCCGTTCGAGGCGGCCCAGATGTCGGCCGGGCTGCAGCTGGTACCGAGGAGAAGCATAGCTATCAGCCGCTGCGACAGCTTGGGGAATACGGCCTTCACTCGCGGGCAGCGCCCGAACAATTTGGCTGGCAGCGCAACTTTCAGGCAAGTCGTCATTCGTCAAACGATGGCCACACCATCGGCGAGGTCGAGGCATCTCGACAAAGGCATAACGGGTGCTACTGGTCGCGGGCCGAGCCAGGCGACAACATCTCCGCCTTGTCTGGCGCTGCATTGGCTCGATTGAAATGATTCAGGCTCGCCACTATGGATAGCGCCTGGTACGATCGCCAACGCCGGTGAAGCCGGCATTGCCATCTCCATACCGTCCTGAAGTGGGAACAGGAGATCCGGATAAGCGACGTGGTCAGCCTGCATCGACCCAATCTGCGCGACAGGCACTTGCTGATCTGCCCATACGGTTCATGCGCAAACGCACGTTACTGCGGGAGCGAGGCGGATGCATGGGCCAGCTGCCCAAGCTGTCGCGCCCGATGGGGTGGGACCTCATGCTGACAGGCGCCGGCCCCCCCGGGTTTGCAGCCTCGGCACACGCGGCGTCACCAGCTAACCATGTGCTCATACTGGAAACCCGCGTCTATGATGGCCTAGCTGACTCGCCCCCACATCTAAAATTATATGGGCTCCGCCCAGCGGGCGCCTCTTGCGCGGCACGCGCCACGCGCCACGCGTGCCTAGCGACAGTCATAGCAATTCGGTGCAAAACTTGCGGTCCTGGCGCCAGCGCGCCGACTGCGGTGGGACGAGTATCGCGCTTGCGTCGGGATGTAGGATAGTAAGGCGCGCCTGCAGGCGCGCGCCCGGGTCTGGAGCTGCGGCAGCAAATATCTGCGGCCGGATCGCACGTGCTCTGGCAAAATTTGAAGGCGCGGTGTGTGCTATTTAGCTCCCGATTGGAGACACGCCTTTGCAAAGGACGTGAAGTCGTGATCGTCGGCAGCGGGCATGCCGCCAGCCTGGCGGTCTTCTGGTCTTCATGCCAGTCTCCTCCATATCGTAGTAGGCCGCTGATCTGCTTTGCCCCCCGGTCGACCGGAATCAACGTGCTCCCACGGGGCAGGTGTCCGCAGCATGTGTGCGATTAGCGAGCCAGGCGCCGGATCCACTCAGCGCATCGCCACCGCCGGATCGCGGCCCTGCTCACAGCAGTCGACCACAAATTGGCCCAGCAAAATAATACCAAATTGGACAAGGCAATTTAGCACGGCGAATTGCTACAATTTTGCTCATGCCGCGAATAACCAAGCGGAAGTTTTGAACACGGCAATTGACAACCAGATTGTGCCCAAGCCCGGTCTATTACGCGCGTCGAGCCGCTGCCCCCAGGCAGCGAATAACAGCAGCTTTCTTCAATAGCGGAAGCCTGCCGTTGAATAGAATGGAGTGAACCAAGCCGTTGCTACCGAGATCCCACATGCTGCGTAGGCTGCTAACTTGTACCGCATTGCTCTTCGTCGTGGCCACTGCTCCAGGATGCGGACATGCTGCAGCCGATTCCGTCATCCCACTTGACCAATACACCCATACCACGTGGCGAACTCAGGAAGGTGCGCCAGCGGAAATTGAAACTATCGCCCAAACCCCTGACGGCTGGCTTTGGCTGGGAGGACGTTCAGGACTGTATCGGTTTGATGGCGTGCGGTTTGAGTTGTACCGGAGCCGGGATCAGCCTGGGCTGCCCAGCATGCCTATTGCATGCTTGCTCGCGCTAGAAAATGGCGACCTCATTTTAAGCCACTACGGCGGTGCTCTCAGCAAGCTGCATATCGATGGCAAGGTGGACCAGCTCATGCCTCTCGACTCCACCTATGGCACTGCCAATGCCCTGGCGGCTGACACCGACGGCTCGCTCTGGTTTGCCGGCGATCGGGGTCTATTTCATCGCGTCGGTGACACCTGGGAATCCATCGGCAAGCGGCAAGGCTATACCGATGGGGCTGCGGCCAGCGTTTTGCTGGACCAGTACGGACAACTCTGGGCGCTGGGAAAGACCGCCCTATTTCGCTTGAACCGGCAGCGCGGCCGCTTTGAGAACGTGCGTCTGAGCCTGCGCACATCCGGAGGTGCGCTGATTGCAGGAGCCAACGGCGAACTATGGATTGCCGATGCTCAGCGGTATAGCAAAGTTCCGGCGACGCTGGCGGGGACATTCGCGCCCACGCCTTCATTAAAAATCGCCCGCTCATCGCAGGGATCCGGTCATTTTGACCAGCATGGCAATCTGTGGTCGGAACGCAGTAACGGCGGGCTGGCCTATCTGCCGGCAGCCTATACGGCAAGTGCAGGTTCGACCATCAATCCCAACCTTGGCGCAGAAAAAAATGACCAGGCCTGGCTGCTGTCCGGCACCGAAGTGCTGGCCGTTTTGGAGGATATTGAAGGCAACATCTGGGTGTCGACATCAGCAGGTCTGGAGCGCTTTACGCCGAATAAAGTCAGTCCCGTGAAGCTAAACGGAGCCAGTCCCTTCCTGTCGATGGCGACTGATGTCGACGGGCATGTCTGGGCTAGCGATATGAAGTCTGGCAAGGCATGGCGTCTAGATGGTACCGGCAAAGCGGTCGGCGCGCCAAGCGGGCCGTATAGCGTGATTTCCACTGCCGCTGATGGTGCCCTGCTGCTCGCCGGCCCCAGGAGCATCGAGTCACGCGGGCGCAGCGGGAACACGCTGTTGCAATTGCCCCGCGACTTATCCGGTCGCGCCACAGATCTGCATGTTATGGGCATGCTAGACGATGGCAAGATTCTTTGGGTCACTACGCGCGCCAATGGACTGATCGCCTGGACTCAGGGGCACTGGCTGGGCCGTGACCAATTCAATCTGCCGAAGAACCTCCACATCGCGGTAAAAGGCGGCTTGGGCCAGCTGTGGCTGGGCTGTACCGACGGCTCCTTTTACCTTTACGACAACGATGAACTCCGCCGCTACGCGGCGCCGGCAATAGGCATGCCGTCCGGTCTTTCTGCTGGCCAGGACGTGATCGCTGCAGGTGAGCTAGGATTAGCCGTTCTTCGCGGCCATGCATTCCGCCTGCTCAGGGCCTTTGACCCTGAGGTGCTAAAGATGATTACAGGCATCATGCGCACGGCGGATGGCGATTACTGGTTCAATGGTGCCAAGGGCATAGTCCATGTGCGCAATGATGACTGGCTGCGCAATCTAGAACATCCGGAGCAGCCACTTAATTACGAGCTGATCAATGCCGCAGATGGTTATGCTGGCGCAGCAGCGACCGCAACACGCCTTCCCAGCATCTTGCATAGTCCTGATGGCCAGCTTTGGTTCCTGACTTCCCGTGGTGTCTTTCGCATGGATCCAACCCGGTTTCCGATGGAAACCGTGCGCGCCCCGGCAACAATAGTCCAGCTGCGCGCCGGCAATGATCGCTTCGAGCCCGCCAATCACATGCAGCTTCCTGCGCAAGCTCAGAACTTAAGCATCGACTACACCGCACTTGCGCTGGGCCGGCCGCAACAGGTCAAATTTCAATACAGGATGAGCGGCGTGGATCAGTCCTGGGTAGAAAACGGTACAAGCCGGACGGCAAGCTATGCCAATATTCCGCCGGGATCTCATACCTTCATGCTGCGCACCTATAGTATCGACGGCGTGCAAGGCGACGAAACCGCGGTGGTGTTGGAAATCGCGCCAACCATCACCCAATCGCTGCAGTTTAAGCTGGGCTGTACAGTGGCGGCGCTGATGCTGGCCTGGATGGCTTATGACTACCGGCGCAAGCAGCAACTGGCGCGCTATGAGGACAGAAAACAGGCACAAGTGACAGAACGCGAACGTATCGCCCGTACCCTGCACGATACCTTTTTGCAGAGTGTGCAAGCCACTGTCTACAGTCTGAACGCGGCGCTAATGGGTTTGCCCGCTGACGCTGCAGCGCGCAAAGATCTGGAACTAGCCCTTGATCAGGCACAGCATGCAGTACTTGAAGGACGTGAGCAGGTATGTGACCTGCGCCGTAATACGGCTACCAGTTTGGAGTTGGCGGTCACCAAGACGGCTAACCAGCTGATGGCCGTGGTCACCGGGATCAAGTTTGCCATCGAGGTTCATGGTGAACGCCTGCCTCTGCAATACCAAGTTGAAGAGGAAGCCGCAGAAGTGGCTGGCGAAGCACTGCGCAACGCTTTCAGGCATTCCCGCGCTACCAAGGTCAGCCTCCATATTGCTTATGGTCGGCGGCAATTCCAGCTAACGGTGTCGGACAACGGCTCGGGTTTCACTCCCCACCTGGTGGCGAATGGCGAACAGCAACAGCATTGGGGTATGACGGGCATGCGCGAACGGGCGGCGCGCATCGGCGGTCTACTTCAGGTGCAATCCAACCAGGGGACCGCCATTCAGCTGACCATCCCCGCCCGACATGCGTACACCCACATCCTACGGAGCTGGCTGCATCGGCAGTTGCGCCGTGCCTAAGCTAGCGGTCGGCGCTGGCGTAGGCCTTCCTGCAGGCCGGAATTTGCGCATTAAAGCGGCTGAGAAATCCGGGGTGGCGGGCCAAAAATACCTTGCTGAAAAACACGCGCTGCGGCGTGCTACGTACCGGAACGATTTTTATCTCGTCGAGGTTGATTTTGAGCTCCTGGGCTGCATGTCTGAGCGCCAGGTCAGAACCGATGATGGCATCTGCTCTTCCCGCCATAAATGCCCGCAACAGGCGCTTGTCAGTTTGAGAGCTCAGCACAATGTGGTATTGCTCCCTTTCGAGCATTTTGAGACGGGCCGATCCGAAATGGGCGCCGACCTTGGCCTGCTGTTTAAATTCTGCGGAGCTTGGATCCAGCTTGCTGTCAGCACGCAGATACCACACCCATTGCTGATCTGCGATAGGCAAGCTGCCTTGCGTCCAATCGACACGGTCTGGACGGTCAGACGCCGGAAAGAAACCATCCAGCTGGTCATTTTTCGCCATAACCTGGGCCCGCTCCCAAGGGTATACCGAGAGAGAGTAATGCTGCTCCATACCCTTCATGGTACAGCTCACGATTTGCACCGCCAAACCATTAAAGCTGCCGTCCGCTTGAAAATAGCCATAGGGTGCACGATCCTGCGTACCAAGGCGAACTACTTCCGCTCCGGGCGCGGCATAAACAGCGGCAGCAACCAAGTTAAATAAAAGAATGACCAGTATGCCCCCACACCGTAGGCGATGGCCTGATATCGGCTGGCAGTTCGAATTCGGCATCATGGAGCACCTCCCAGGCAATCACAGAGCGTCGAGTGCGCCGGTAGTCAAGGAAGGTCTCCTTAACCTATCGATTACTCGCTTTTTCGGCGCGCCAGTGAGACAGGATACGCTGCTTTGCGCGCGGCAAAGATCTCATCCGGGGGTTCGCCGATGCCGGCAGCCAGATTACCAGGCACGAAAATAGAATCGTCGCATGGCTGGTTTTCCGACAGGGCGGTGATCGTGACCGTGCCCAGAGCGACCGCTGGACGATTATCTTCATCCGGCCAGCGTACGGTGACGTCCATCGTGGGGTCGCCTGGCTGGTCCAGCAGCGCCAGCACCTGCAGCTTGATGCCGCCGGCCGCCAGGCGCGCCTTGATGTCCTGGAACAGGAAGTCCTCAGGCTTGGTCTTTGCCTCCTCTTCGGTCAGATTGACGTCGCCGTCGACGGGCACCACTTTAAATTTGATGAAGCGCTTCTGCCCCTTCGAATTCGTGGCTGGGAAGGCGTGTACCCCCCAGTAAGTCACCCCCGCGAAACTGCCTGGCATAGGTTTGGAGGCAACAAAATGCGCCTGGTTGAGCGTCTCAGGATTCTCGGCGGAGAAAGCTTTTACCTTGTCAGCATCTGGCTTGCCGTCCGGTCCCGGGGCACGGGCTTTCAGGAAGCCCAGCATTTGATCCGTCGATTTCGCGAAGTGTACTGGTGCGTTCTCGAACAGGATATCAGTGCTGTTTTTCCCTTCGCCAAGCTTCATGCTGAAGCCGCGCAACACTGCTTTGTTGGTGTCCAACACCTTCGGATTGCCGCCGCCAACGGAAAAGCGCGCCAGCACCATGCCAGGCTTGGTAAAGCTGGCCGACTTGGTGACAGACGCTGCGTCTGTCGACGGGGTATAGTTGCCACGCACGCATTGGCCTTTAGCGAAACTGGCGCGCGCCCCCTTGGGATTGCCGGCATTGGTTTTCAACGCGTCCACGATCGCGACAGGATCTGCGGCCCAGACCGACTCAGCCCCAATACCCAGACCCAGCAGCAGTGCCATCGTCAAAGTTGGTTTCATATCGTCCTACCTTCCTTTATTGAATTGTCAAGGCCAACAGCGCCACGCCCAGCGTGCAGCAGACGCACAGCAAACGAAACCGGTCCATATGACACTCCTCACTCATTGGAATTTACTTCGGTAAGCACCATTGCTCACTGGGACAAAGTTTAGGCAGCCTGGGTACAGCCAAGTCAGCCCCATACGGGGGGAGTGTGGAAGTTTTTTCAAGCAGATGTGACGTGGAAGATACGGTGAATTTTTACAGGCTCAGGATTGCAAGGTTTTGCAAATATTCTACCGATCGAGGTGAGCTGATATCGCTATACTGCCAGTATGATGCAAAGCCACCACTCCTCAGGAGACTTAGCCATGCCTTACCATCATCAGCCCGAGACCAAGCCAGCAAATGGCCTTCCGATACGGATCTTGATCGCCGACGACCACCAGCTATTGCGAGAGGGCTTGCAAGCGGTGATCGCCAAAGCTGCTGACATGACCCTGGTCGCCACAGCGAGCAGCGGTGAAGAGGCAGTCGAAAAATTCAAAGCGACGATACCCGACGTAACACTAATGGATGTGCGTATGCCCGGCATGGATGGCCTGGGCGCGATCGAGGCCATCCGCGCCTTTAACAGCAACGCCAAAATCATTGCCCTCAGTACCTACGCGGGAGACGCCCTGGTCAGGTCCGTGCAACGACTCGGAGCGCGCGGCTATCTTTTGAAGAGCATGCTTGCCGAAAAAATGTTCACAGCGATACGCGATGTCCACGCGGGCTGCATGTGTTGGCCTCCAGACGATGGTCGCGGCATGATGAGAACCAAAGACGAGCTGTCGCCGCGAGAGCGCGAGGTCATTCACTTCGTCGCCTGTGGCGGAACCAACAAAGAGATCGGGCTACACCTTGGCATCACTGAAGAAACCGTCAAAGGATATATGCGCTCCATTCTCCCCAAACTGGGCGCATCAGACCGTGCCAACGCTGTCGCCATCAGTTTGCAGCGGGGTATTTTAAATGCGTGGGAACTTGAAGCAACCCCCCGTTAGCGCTCCCCCCGATATAGGGTTGCTGCAGCGGTGAGGCGCCGATAAACTCAATCAGGTCCGATCAATGGAGACCTGCCATGCACCTCCCGCCCCTCCCTGATTCCGCCGTCCTGGTGGACGCCTTGCACGCGGCCTATGGCAGGCATGCCAACCGGCGCGCCATGCACCCGGAAGGGTTGAGCGCATTGGGTCGCTTCGTTCCAGCACAGGGCTTGAGCGCCTTTATCGATAGTGCCTTCTTCTCGGTACCAAGCATGCCGGCAGTCTTTCGCTTTTCAGTGGGGGGCGGCGATCCGCGTCTGTCTGAGGCCAGCAGGACCGTGCGTGGGATGGGGGTACAGATGAAGGCTGTCGGCCAACAATACGACTTGGCCCTGATCTCCGAGCCGGTCTTTTGCGCAGCCACTCCGCACTCATTCCTCGCCTATCTCCGAGCACACGCGCCCGACCCGATGAGCGGACTGCCCAACCCGGGCAAGATTGCAACGCATCGCGCGGCCTATCCGGGGGAGTCGCGCCAGTGCGCGCTGCTGGCCTCCCACACTGCCCCCGCATCTTACGCGACGACGCCCTACTACTCCACCCATGCTTTCTGGTTTGTTGGCAAGCAGGGAAAATTGAGCGCGGCGAGAATTCTTGCCTACCCAGACGTCGGTGTGAAATACCTCTCACTGGCCGAGGAGTCCCATCTACCCGGGCGCTTTCTAGTGCGCGAAATGGATGAACGGCTACTTCACGGCCCCATAGGCTTCACGCTATACGCCATCTTGCCAGCAGCGCAGGACTCGCTGGATGACTGCAGCCAGGAGTGGCTTGGCACCGAGTCGCTGATGCTTGGCCGCCTCCAGGTCGAAGCCCTGTGCGACGACGATCACGGTCTCTGCTTTATTCCAACCCGCCTGCCAAGCAACATGGCGGCCAGCGCCGATCCGGTGCTTGCCGCGCGCGGTGACGCCTACGAGTTATCCGAACTGCAGCGAACCATCGACCGCCACCTCAGCCGTTGACTTCCGACATCAGGACGCTGCTTAGTCCGCTGAAATTCCTGCTGAAAGAAAGGAAAAAAATGAATTCCCGAGACGCATCACTGTCGCAAAATCTCACACCAATTTCTGTGCAGATCACACGGCGGCTGCAGGCAAAAAATATTCGCTTCTACGCCAACGATAATATCGCGGATCACCTCTGTGCCGGTGAACTGGAGTTGCTCGTCGATGAAGTCGCAGGACACTTTCAACGTGCGCTCGAGTCGTTGGTTATCGATACCCACAATGACCACAACACCAGGGACACCGGTCACCGCCTAGCCCGCATGTTCGTGACCGAAGTCTTCCGTGGCCGCTATGTCGGTATGCCAGCGGTCACCACCTTTCCCAATATCGCACAGCTCAATGAGCTGATGATTGTCGGCCCCATACACATCAACAGCGCTTGCTCTCATCATTTTTGTCCGGTAATTGGCAAGCTTTGGATCGGTGTCATGCCAGATGCTGACTCCAGCCTCATCGGCCTATCGAAGTACGCGCGCATTGCCGGCTGGGTGCTGAATCGTCCGCAAATCCAGGAAGAAGCTATTCTGCAGCTGGCCCAAGTACTCACGGCAACGTTGAAGCCTAAGGGCCTCGCGCTGGTACTCGACGCCGATCATCTGTGCATGCAGTGGCGCGGCGTGAAAGACGGCGAAGCCAAATTCACCAACAGCGTCATGCAGGGCTTGTTCTTATCCAACTCGGACCTGAGAAAAGAGTTTTTATCACTGATCAGGCGCTGACCCACACCCCCACCACCATCAAGCTCAAGGAGGATTCCACCATGTACAAGCTAATTGCAACTGGCTTTGTGTTTATCGCCTATGCGTCATCCGCGCTAGCAAATGAAGAACTGGCCCAGAAGAAGAACTGCCTGGTCTGTCACTCTGTGTCCAACAAAATTGTAGGGCCGGCGTACCAGGATGTCGCAAAAAAATACGCCGGCGATAAGAAAGCCGAAGCGATGCTGGTGAAAAAAGTGATCGCCGGCGGCAGCGGCGTGTGGGGTCAGACGCCCATGCCCCCAAACAACATCACCGAGGCCGAAGCGCACACCCTGGTGCGCTGGATACTCGCGCAGAAGTAAGCCTATAGTCACTCAACAAACGGAGAGCTTTATGACTACCCCAGTATCCGGCGCCGCCTTCATCAACGCCTTGAACAACACGTTCGGCCGCCATCCCTTGGCCCGCGCCTCGCATCCTAAAGGGGTGTGCGCTAGCGGCAAATTCACGCCCGCAGCGTCGCTCAACAAACTGCTTGCCTCGCCATTGTTTGATGGCCGCGCACTGCCTGCACTGGTGCGTTTTTCGGTCGGCAGCGGTAACCCGAACATTTCCGACTCGGCGCGCGTCGTGCGCGGTATTGCATTCACGCTCACTGGCGGCCGCGAGCGCTACGACCTCATCATGCTGTCGGAACCGGTATTCTTTGCTGCGACCACCGCATCCTTCCTCAGCTTTATGGCGGCACGGATCGCCGACCCGGCCACCGGCAAGCCAGACCCTGCGAAAGTCGCAGAGCATAACTCCCGCTATCCGGACGGCGTCAAACAACCGGCACTGATTGCCGCCCATCCACCGACGCGCTCATTCCTGACGACAGCTTACTTCTCGAACAACGCGTTTTGCTTTATCGATGCCAGTGGCAAGGTGACGACCGCTCGCATTGCGGCTGAACCCGTCCTGGGCGTGCAATACCTGTCTGAGGCAGAAGAAAAAGACGCCCTGAAGTCTTACCTGTCGGCAGACCTGGCGCAACGGCTGGAGGCCGGCCCGGTCCAGTTCACCTTATATGCACTGCTGCCAGCGGACGGCGATTCACTGGTTGACTCAACAGCGGAGTGGATTGGTGCGGAACGTATCGTGATGGGCACGCTGGAAATTCAGGCAATGGCAGCGGCTGAAAGCTGCGATACACACACCTTCATGCCACTCAACCTACCCAAGGGCATTGAGCCATCAGAAGATCCCATTCTGGCGGCGCGGCCCGGCGCCTACGCCGTCTCAGTGACACGCCGCACCTGAGCGATAAACGCGGAGGCATGTCCTGCAAGCCTCCGCGTCGGGCTGCATCCAACACGCGTTCAACGTTCTGTTCCGACGTTGCGTATCGACCAGGAGTGGGTGCCTGGCCGCAGTCCACAGTTCGCCCTGCGCTTGCCGGTTACGTTTGTTAAGCGTCATCGGCCACGGGCATTGCACAGTGCGGCCATCAACTGGTCGCAAACATTACAAAATCCAGCGCAGTTGGAAGAACAGTCCCGTCCACGAGGGAGCGCTGGCGTAATGCCGCCTGAGTTCGCGTCGTTTGATGATGCTTAGGTCGCTACAGGAAAAACCGCATCTTTAGCCGTATGAAGATACGCCAGGTTTCATGACGAAATAGATTTGCATCGTGTTCGATTCGTGCGTAACGCCAGCGTCGAAGATAAACTTCAAATTCAGCAAACAAGCAGTTAAGTTCGACCATCCGTTCGCGCTGGGACTGCGACCGGCCTTGCGGCTGCGCACGCTCTGTCAGTGGGCCCCGCAGAGTAACTGGCGCACACGACCTGGCACTGGCCACTCCGTGCATCTGGGCCAGTAGCAGGCTACTGCCAGCTGCGTCGTTGATTTCGCAAGCATCGAGTAGCAACCATTCGATTCGCCGCAGCCACGTCGCACAACTGGCATCACACCAAGCGTGGTGTGGATCGTCTTCCGCTTTTATGTTGCTGTCGATTCGGCTCAATGCATCGTTTTCCCAAAGTGAATCCCTGCGCCCACGCTGCTATCTGGCGCCCCATGCTCCATAGCGTAACGCCGTCAGACGCAGACGCCAGGCGCATCGTCTTGCTTGCTACGACTGCAGTACCCGACAACTTTATCCGCCCCACCCCTTCCAATGTAGAGAAATTTTAGGGGGCCAAGCTACGCCATGAAAAACTTCAGTAACATTCGCGCGCACCAGACGACTAACCATACATCGCCGGCCAGGACGCCGGCATCAACGCCCCCCAATTAACCTGTCCGCCGTGAAGCAGCTGTCGTTGTTCGCGATTGCAGGGCTTTCGGAACATCATGGAATTACACATTTTAATCAAAGGCGAGCGCGACATCAGCGGCCAGATCTACACGCAAATTTATGAGGCGATTGAATCGGGCCGTCTGGTGCAAGACCAGCAAATCCCTCCGTCCAGGCTGCTTGCCAAGCAGCTGGGGGTCGCGCGCAAGTCGGTCGCCGATGCGTATAACCGGCTGACCTATGACAAGAAGATCGTGGGCTATGTGGGCCGTGGGACGTTCGTCAGCGGCGCTGCGGCCGCGCCCACGCTGCCCCATATCGAAGCTGGAAAAGCCGTTATGGGCTCGCTGAAAAAGTGGGGCGAACATGCTGACATGACGCCGCTGGAAACCGCGTATCGCTGTGCTGTGGATTTTGCCGGCGGCGAACCTTCTGCGCATCACTTCTACCAGGATGAATGGCGTAGCTGTGTGCTGCATGGCCTGCGCCAGTGCACTGCCAAGCGCGGGAAATACGGTGAGACCGCCGGCGTCAAACAGCTGCGTGAAGCGCTTATCCGGCATGCTGCATTCTCGCGCGGGGTGATTGCAACGCCGGAACAAATGGTGATTACTAACGGCGCCCAACAGGCACTCGACCTGATTGGCAGGATTGTGATTGAACCTGGCACCTGTGTGGCAATGGAGGAGCCCGGCTATCCCGGGGCCCGCCTCCTCTTCACCAGCCTCGGTGCCAGGGTAGTGGGCGTGCGTGTCGATAGCGAAGGCATCGATGTCGACGCCATTCCGGAGCAGGCCAAACTGATTTACGTCACCCCTGCCCACCAATTCCCTCTGGGCATGCCGATGAGTGAGGCAAGACGCCAGGCTTTGCTTGAAAAAGCCAACCGTATCGGCGCCATCATTATTGAGGACGACTACGACAGCGAGTTTCGCTACAGCGGCCAGGTTACCAACTCCCTGCAAAGCATGGACAAATTTGGCGTGGTCGTGTTTGTCGGCACCATGTCCAAGGTGATGTTTCCAGAAATGCGTATCGGCTATTTGATCGCACCACCAGCAATTGCCAAGGCTGCGGTAATGGTTAAACGTCTCACCGATTGGCATAGCAATACGATGGTGCAGTATGCCCTTGCCAAGTTTATTGCGGACGGCAACCTCTTGCGGCACGTGCGCCGGGTCCAGACTATCTACGCCCAACGCCGGGAAAAAATCCAGGCAGTCTTCGGCACGGCACTGGCACAGTGGTTTGAGCTGTTACCGACCAATGCCGGCTTTCACATGGTCGCGCTGGCCAAGCGTGATATAAACATCGGCGAACTCATAGCGCGCGCGCGCGCTGACAATATAGGCTTGTATTCACTGCGTGATTTTTATTACGAGGCCGCTCCACCAGCAGGCTTATTCCTGGGATATGGATCCGTCGATGCCAATGCCATTGAGCCTGCGCTAATCGAAGTACGGAATATTCTGCGCGCCATGCTATGGCAGCAGAAGACCTGACGATCAGCCATGGAGTCAACTATTCTTGACATCAAAAAACTGCTAGATCGCCCCCCTTGCTCCGTGCCACTATCGCTGCTGCTGATGGGACCGGTAATTAGTTCCTGAGGCCTTGGCCGACGATGGCAGTACTGCGTTTTTCGCGTAAGAAGACCTTTTGGAGATCGCCATGAACATCGATAAATTCAAGCAGCATATCGCAATCGACCACCCTATTGCCATCGTCCGCGCGCTGGTTTCCGCGGGAGTAAATCTAGCCTTTTCACCGACATGGATCACGCCGCGCTTATTCACTGACGTGCCGCAAGTGTTCTGCGATGAAGCAAACCTAGCCCTCAAGACCCCCGACGAACGCAGGAAGGGCGCAGGCCGCAGCTTGTATCCCGCCATTCAAGCCGGAACAGCGTGACGGTGGTTGGACGCCATTCCTATGTCCGCCTCTACCATGCCACCCGCCCCCCTCTCGCCCGAGCAAGACTTGCATCGACTGACGTTGATGATAGATTCTGTCTCGGACGCTATCATCACCATCAATTCGCGCGGCGTTATTGAATACGTCAACCGTGGCGCCCAGGAGCTGTTCGGCTACCGCCGCGAACAGCTGCTGGGGCGTAACGTCTCCATGCTGATGAGCTCGCCAGACAGCGAGCACCATGACGCCTACATCCGCGCTTATCTGGAAACCGGCCAGTCACGTGTGATGAACCACCGGCGCGGCGCCACCGGCCTGCGCCAGAATGGCACGACGGTACCGCTGGATCTGACCTTGGGTCAAATGCAGCAAGATGGCGAGCAAAAATTTACAGCCATCATGCGTGACGTCACCGAGCAACGGCGCCTACAACAACTCGCGGTTGAGGCAGAACGGGGACTGCAGGCAGCAAAAAACCGCGCCGACGACGCGAATCGGGCAAAAAGCGTGTTTCTCGCTACCATGAGCCATGAGATCCGAACACCGATGAATGGCGTGATCGGGTCGTTGGAACTCTTGGGACTCAGTAACCTCACCATGCAGCAGCGCGAGACGGTACAAATGGCGGAGCAGTCTGGCAGGGAGTTGCTACGCATCCTGGACGACATCCTGGATTTCTCCAAGATCGAGGCCGGCCGCTTGGAATTGCACTACGAGCGTACTGCGCTGCGCGAGCAGGTAATCGATAAAGTGGTCGCAACCTACGCCCACCTGGCGTCAAAAAAAGGCTTACGGCTTCATCGCCGTGTCGATAGCCAGGTAGCCCAGTGGGTCTGCACCGATCAACTGCGCCTGCGGCAAATCCTGCACAATTTTGTTAGCAACGCAGTCAAGTTCACACTGAAGGGCGAAATTGAAGTCGCACTGGACATGGTGGAGTTCGGGCCATATAGCCAGTTCCTGCGGTTCTCGGTAAAAGACACCGGTATCGGTATTTCCGCAGAAAACCAGGGCCGGCTGTTCCGGCCGTTCGTCCAGGCTGATGGCGACACCACCCGGCGGTTTGGCGGTAGCGGGCTAGGCTTGGCAATTTGCCAGGGATTGGCCTATAACATGGGCGCATCGATATTCATGGAAAGTACCCCTGGACTGGGAACGACCATGAGCTTGGCGGTTGAACTACCTGTGACCGATCCCGGCGTATTGCGGCCTGCCGCCCACATCGCCTCAGCCGCTGCCCCGTTGCCACCGACGGCAGGCGCGACAGTGGCACAGGCAGCCACGCAGCGCCGGCTGGTGCTAGTGGTTGATGACCATGCCACCAACCGTCAGGTACTGCTGCGCCAGCTAGGATCTTTGGGCTATGCCGCCGAGAGTGCCGCGAATGGGATTGAAGCCCTCGACATGCTGGCCACTGGCCAGCACTCGCTGGTCATCAGTGATTGCCAAATGCCCGAAATGGATGGCTATACCCTTGCTCGCACCATCAGGCAGCTGGAAGCCAGTAGCGCTGCGCCGGCTTCGCCTCCCAGCCGCCTGCCTGTGATTGCCTTTACCGCCAATGCATTTGCCAGCGACGAGGCCCGTGCCCGAGACGCTGGCATGGATGACTTCCTCGCTAAACCGACCACCATCGGTGCGTTGAAAGCGGTGCTTGAACGCTATTTGCCATCGTCGGGAGACGACACCGTCTTGTTGGCAGGCCGGACGCCGCCGTCGCTGGCGCCCGATCACCGGCGTTACATACCGTTGGACGAGGTTCAGCTGTCCGCGATTACCGGCGGGAATGCAAACGCTCGCCTCGAGTTCATTGTCGAGTTCCAGCAGTGCTGCCAGGTTGACGTAGCCACACTGCGCATCGCATATCAATCGCTAGACGCGATTTCCTTGCAGCGTGCTGCGCATCGGATCTGCGGGGCGAGCAAGACCATTGGCGCCAGCGCGCTCGCCGCAGCATGTAGCGAGCTTGAAACCGCCTGCGTAGCACAACAGGCTCAGGCATCGGCGCCGGCTATGATCGATGCCTGGTCTGAGCAGACCCGGCTCGCGCACACGCGCCTTTTCCTCGAGCTGGCTGCTTTCAATGACTATATCGCACAAGGAACTACCGTTGTCCACGGCATCCGGGTGGCCTTATGAACTGCGGTCACCTTAACCTTCCAGTGGCGCAAGACCATGACTACTAGCGCAGGACAATATGCCACGCCATCAATAGTAGCGGAAGCAGCGAGACTATCGACCAGACGGCGCTGGTCGGGCGACCTACGCCGAAGAGGTCATGGCAGGAACGAAAAAAACCCTCCGCACTCAAATTGGGCGGAGGGCAGGTGGTTTTGCGAGCCAGTCTAGAATTTGTAACCTGCGGTCAGGTACACATAGCGGCCGCGCGGATCATACTGGTTGATGTCGTAACCCGCTTGGAACTGATTGGTTACTGGCGTACCAATCGGGTCAGGCTTTTTGTCAAACAAGTTCTTAACGCCTAACGCCAGGGTCAGGTTCTTGATGCCTTTGTAGCTCAGGTTAGCGTCGTAGATCGACTCCGACGAGATAAACACCTTGTTGTCATTGAGGTCATGGCCAACCTGGTAACCGGTGCGGTAATTTTGCACCAGGGTAGTCGACCAGGCACCGAAACTCCAGGTACCGGCCAGTTGGTGTTTCCAGCGCAGTATTACGCCGCCGTCCTGGGCGCCGATGACCGGGGTACCAGTCGGATCAACGATAGTGCCAACCTTGTGCGAGATATCCCCACCTGGGCTAGTCTGGTCGAAGGTATCCATGTAAGTACCGTTCAGGCTCACGTCCAATTTGCCGAAGCTGAAGCTATCCTTCCAGTTGGCAAACAGGTCCACGCCCTGCACGTTCGCATCACCGGTGTTTGCCAGCGTCTTTTTGATGCTGACAATATCATTACCGCGCAATGTCACCAGGCCGGCGTAAGCAGGATCGCCAGCGCGGAAGCGCGATACCACTTCTTGCGCCGACGGTGTGGCAAGGATATCGCGGATACGGATATTGAAGAAGTCCAGGCCGATGCTGGCAGTACTCAGTGGCTGCCACACAGCGCCGAATGAATACTGCTTCGACTTCTCGGGTTTCAGGTTAGGATTACCACCACTCAGGGAGTTTACTTGCAGGCCAGTTTGCTTGGTGCCTGGATCGGTGAACTGCTCAGAGGTCCCCAAGGTTTGCGGAGTCCACAGGTCAACCAATGACGGCGCCCGGAAGCCAGTACCGTACGAACCGCGCAGGACTATCTGTTTCACCGGTTGCCAGCGGAAGTTCGCCTTCCAGTTGGCGGTGTTACCAACGTCGTCATAGTGGTCATCGCGCGCTGCTAGGTTCACTTCCAGCGATTTCAGCAGCGGCACGCTCAACTCACCGTACGCCGAGTTCACCGTGCGATCGCGATCAATTGGTACCAAGGAGCCGCCCAGGCCGGAGATGTCGCCCGACTCATAGGCGGCGCTAGGGCTGGTGCTGTATTTTTCCTTGCGAGACTGGGCGCCGACCGCGTATTGCGGAGTGATGCCGGCGACGGTCCAGAAATCGCCCGCCAGCTTGCCGTCAAATGCATCGCTGGTCGATTTGGCGTTCAGGTAGTTTCCGCGGAAAGCAGCAGATTGCAACTGGTCCGCCAATGCACCGGTTTGCACGCCACCGGCAGCCCAAGGGTTCCAGTTGCTGGCATTGATAATTTTGGCGTAGGCGACCTGCGAGAAGTAGCCGGTGGTCACCGCACTATCGAGCTTGGATTCATTGTGACTGAAGGCTACCTCATAGTCGCCAAAGCCCAGCGCCCCCTTTAAACCCAGCACCGCGCGAGCCTGCTTGGCTGTGTCGACGTTTTGACGCGGGCCAAAGTTGAACACACGGGAAGTAATCGCCAGCGGTTTGCCGATCAGCGCGCCGAATCCACGGCTTTGCAGGTAAGGGACCGCGATCGATTGGTAATTGGGGTTGGACGGGTACAGCAGCAGCGCTTGATCCACACCTTGCTTACCGAACTGGTCGTCGGTTTCAAAGAAGCTTGCCCGCGCCGGCGATGGCTGGTACGTCTGCGTCACCTGGCTCTGGGAGTACAAGACATCTGCGAACAACTGGTGGTCTGCGCTTAACTGGTAGCTGAGGTTGCTAGTCAGGTTATAGAGTACACGGTCAGGGGTCAGGCCGACATCTGGGCCGCTATCGTAAGCACAGTAGGGTGCGCCTTTTGCACCGCTGGCTATGGTGCTCATCTTGATGGTGCTGCATTTATCGCCAACCGCCAGCGGGTTGCCATAACCTGAACCGCCGCTGCTGAAGCCGGCTGCCGGGCCGCTGCCCGGAATGAAGTTACCCTGGATATTACCTTGGCCGGTGGCGGTGCTGCTGTAGTAAGGCAGCCGGGTCGCGGACGCTGCGAACGTGCGGTCACGGCCAAACAGCGCTTTATCTTTTTCGTACGAGCCCGACACGACAATGTTCAGCTTGTCCGTGTTATAGCCACCGGTGATCGAGGCTTTCGCGTTTTGTCCGCCGCCACTCTCTGTCGGCGAACCATAGCCAGCGCTAAGCTCTATCCCCGCTACTTGCTTGGCCAGAATGAAGTTAACCACGCCGGCGACGGCGTCACTGCCGTACACGCCCGACGCGCCATCTTTGAGGATCTCGACGCGCTCGATCGCCGCCAAGGGAATCGCGTTTACATTCACCGACGAGCCGTCACTACCAGCAAATGCGGCCAGGCGGCGACCGTTGACTAACACGAGGGTCCGGGTCGAACCAAGGCCGCGCAGCGAGATCGAGGACAGACCGCCAGTCGAAACGCCCGCTCCCGTGGCATTGGTGGTGCCGCCCGCAGACGAGAAGGCTGAAATCGATTGCAACAATTCTTCAGTGCTGGTTGCGCCAGTGCGGGCGATATCCGCTTTCGACACCACCTGTACCGGAAGCGAGGTTTCAGCATCGACCCGCTTCACCGAGGACCCGGTGATTTCGACACGTTGCATTATTTGCATGTCCTGGGCGCTAGCCTCGTGGCCTATCAAGCTCAAACCCAGTACAACCGCACCGGTCGAATACATAAGCCGCACAGAACGCGATATAGTTTTTTCCATCAGCATACTTGACTCCAAGTTGTTATTTAATCTAAGTCCCGATAAGAACCGGAGTGCATGAAATCATTATTTATTATTAATCGTCAACGCTAAATTAGTATCAGTTTCTACCCAACTCAAAAATACAACACCATCAACGATTAAATGGACTATTCATTATTCTTTTAATTGGCTCAGTATCTAATTTTTTTGCTTTTATTCATCAACTTATACAAACTCACTATTGGACTACGAGAATAGCAAATCCAAATCAGAAAAAACTACAGTACCCTCCTGAGCAGCGCCAATGACTGATTGGCACCCTAAAATATAACGGTATTGGCCATGGCGTGCTGATCGTCCTGATATCATGAGTCCTGGGTGGCAATCAAAAAATAAATCCCGCTGTATCTGTAGTTTTCGGAAATTTCTTGTGTTAAATTTGCGCTATCTCTAAATCTCGCGAGTTTCCATGCCCTCTTATTCCGAATATCTAGAATTGATTGAAAACCTGAAAAGAAACGCAAGGATTGCCCGTATCGCAGAAATAACAAATGCAAAGGCCTTGATTCTGCAGATCATGCAAGCCCACGGGCTAGCCATTATCGAATCGCGGGGACGCCTGGAGATCGGTGTTCCCTCGCCAGCGCAATCCAGTTTGAAACCCCGCGCGCGCTCGCTGGCGGGGGCAGATACCCGGGCCGGCAAACAACGATCAGCGCGCCGGATGGAATAGCCTGGCGGGGCCGGCTTTTTGAGGGACTAAGATGTCGCCTAGCGCATGTGGGCACGGCGCGCGCCCCACCCCGCAACGCCCAGGGGAAGGCTGCGTGCGAGACTGGGTACTCATGAAACGCGGGCCATGCTCTATCGCGGCGGACATTGCCGCGTTGAAACGGGGATCGTTTTAAATTGGTCTGGGAATGCAGGTTTAGCACTTCACGCAGGAATAAATCGGCCTCAACAATGCCAGCGCTGTTTGGCTAAGCGACGCGATATCAGGCATCTCGTCCGGGCTCGCTCGGATGTTCATGATCTCGATGATGGCATCCTGGCTGCCATGCTGGATGGTCAGCGTGCCGGTGCGGTAGGCCTGCCGTATCGCCATTACCATGCACTCCGTTGAGACATCATGCAATTCGTCAGCTAGATTCGTCATTACGCTCTCCCCTACGCATCTTCCGCACATGAAGTGCAGGAGTTTCCTCCCGTTGCTATCGGTCTTCATGGTCAACGGTGCATCAAAAATTAATTTGATTATAGGGATAGATCCCTTCCCGCCAAACTGCAGAATATGGGCACGCCGCAACTAGCAGCAAGAAAATTACAGGCAATGTGGCAGAAAGCAATTCAACACAAAACGCCGTGCGCGCTTTCAGGCCAGGCCTGATTACAATGGAATGAAGACAAAGAATCGGCGCCCGTCCCCGGACAAAATAGTAGCTGGCAAGCAGTAGTCAACTAAAGCGGCATGGCCAGCACAAAAAGTTGCATACATGGCGTAACAGCTGCGGTACCGGCCCGACTTAACTTCATCGGAAGCAAAATACGGCATAGGATGAAGAGTCAGCACTCGGTCGCGGCACTATTTTTGCCGCTGCCATTTTTGTGGCCGTCACTTTTATGGCTGCCATCAAACAGCCGGCCTCGGCGTAGAGCGATGGCGCTACCTCGGTTACCCAAGCCGACGCTCTGAACGGCGTGTTTGGCAAACAAGACAGCGCCAATACTAAAAAAATTAAAGCAATTAATCCACCTTTTAACCAAGCACAGGCGGCCACTCTGATGTCTACTTTTGCCCCCCTCCAAAATGATACGTTTTTAAGAGCGTTGTTGCGCCAACCGACCGACTACACGCCGGTTTGGCTGATGCGCCAAGCGGGCCGCTATTTGCCAGAGTATCGCGCGACGCGCAAGAAAGCCGGCTCCTTTATGGGACTGGCAACGGTCCCGGACCTGGCGACCGAGGTGACGCTCCAGCCGCTTGAACGTTTTCCGCTCGATGCGGCAATCCTGTTTTCTGACATCCTCACTGTCCCCGACGCTATGGGTTTAGGTCTGCATTTCTTCGAAGGCCAAGGTCCAGTTTTCAGCAAACCGCTGAGGACCGAGGCCGAGGTGCTCGCGCTGCAAGTACCAGACCTGCACAAGCTTGACTACGTCTTTGACGCCGTCACTCAGATTCGCACAGAACTCAATGGGCGGGTGCCATTGATTGGCTTTGCCGGGAGCCCGTGGACGCTGGCCTGTTATATGGTCGAAGGCAAAAGCTCGCGGGAATTCCACACGATTAAACAGATGCTTTACAGCCGGCCCGACCTTGTGCACCACATCCTCAGGATTAATGCCACCGCAGTCGCTGAATACCTGAATGCACAGATCGATGCCGGCGCGCAGGCAGTCATGATTTTCGATTCATGGGGCGGCGCGTTAGCCGACGGCGCCTACCAGGCATTCTCTTTGCGCTATATGCAGCAAGTACTGGCATGCCTTCATCGCAGCAATGGCGGCGCAAAAATTCCAGCAATTGTATTCACCAAAGGCGGTGGCCAGTGGCTGGGCCAGATCGCCGATATCGGGGCGGACGCTGTCGGCCTGGACTGGACAGCAAACTTGGCGCGGGCGCGCGCCTTGGTCGGCCACAAAGTCGCAATACAGGGCGGTCTCGATCCAGCTTCGCTGTTTGCCAGTGGCGAGCAGATCCGGGCTGAAGTGCGCAAGGTGATCGACGACTTTGGCCTGCCTTCCGGTGGTTCTGGCCATGTCTTCAACCTTGGCCACGGCATCTCTCAATTCACGCCGCCTGAGAGCGTCGCGACGATGGTTGACGAAGTACATCGCTACAGCTACCGACAACGGCAACCGCAATAGCCCCTCAACGCACCAGTCGCCTCAAAAATCGCCTTACTACCAAGCAATGAATCGCTAACGACTCCAATGGGAAACTTACAATGAACATGACGTCAGAGACCAGCATCAACCCAGCTATCCGCGCTTCAGCACCAACGCCCGCAACAATGATAGACGCGCTTAATAACACCTTCGGCAAGCATGTGGGCAAGCGCGCGTCACATGCCAAAGGCTTCTGTGTGCACGGGCAGTTCACTCCCGCACCAGATAGCGCGCAGTTTGTCAGTTGCCCCTTATTCTCCACCGGTCCGATGGACGCCACGGCCCGTTTTTCGGTTGGCGGCGGCAATCCCGGTGTGTCCGATAAGAGCAGATCGGTGCGCGGCCTGGCGATGCGCGTCGCCGGCGGCGGTGAGAGCTGGGACCTGGTGCTGATCTCGGAGCCAGTCTTCTTTGCAGCGACGCCGGAGTCGTTCGTGAGCTTCCTGGCCGCACGCATTCCTGATCCGCACACCCAAAAGCCCAGCCCGGAAAAAATCACGGCCCATACTGCTGCATATCCGGATGGCGCCTTGCAACCGGCGCTGCTGGCGTCACATGCCGCACCGCTATCTTATGCGACAACACCGTACTTCTCGAATAATGCCTTTCTCTTTAAGTCAGCCTGCGGCCAAGAGCAATATGCCCGCATCATCGTCACGCCAGTGGCGGGGACCTATTACCTGAGCGAAGAGGACGAGAGCAACTTGCCCGATGTGTTCCTTGAAGACGAGTTCAAAGCCAGGCTGCAAAATGAGCCGGTGCAGTTCGAGATCGTCGCGTTATTGCCGGCCGAAACAGATTCGCTTACCGATCCCAGCCAACGTTGGGCTGGTGCCGGCCGTATCTCGCTGGGCCGTCTGCGCATTACTGCCATCGCTGAAGCAGGCGCCTGCGATGGCATGGTTTTTATTCCGGTGAACCTGCCAAGTGGCATTGAGACCAGCGAGGATCCGATTCTTTTAGCCCGGGCCGCCGCCTACGGCATTTCCCTGAGTCGCCGCAAGACGGTGGCAGACGACATGTAGGCCTCCCGTCTTCCGGCCAGCAAATGCGCACCGGAATCTGTTCCGGTGTTCAGCACGCAGCAAGCACACCAGCAAAGATTCGAAATTTAATGTAGTATATAAAATATAGCTTTAATGGATGTACCATGAAAACCTCCTCTTCCTTTTTATCGATCGGCGAGCCGCCGTCCGGCGGCGGGACCAACCAACTCCTCCTTCCTCGCGGATTTGCGCTATTCCGGCTGGGATTCCGCCCCTTGTATCTCGGCGCTGCAATAGTTGCCCTGCTGGGTGTACCGCTTTGGCTGAACAGTTTTTTCGGTCATGCAGATGTGGCGCCGGGCGTTAATGTTTTGTGGCATATGCATGAGATGGTGTTGGGCTTTGCGACAGCTGTGGTATTCGGTTTTCTGTACACGGCGGTCAAGAACTGGACTGGGCTCCCGACGCCCCGTAATATGCAGCTGGCCGCCATCGTCGCCACCTGGCTGGCCGGACGGCTCGCCATGCTCGGCGCGCCAGCGCTGACGGCCGCTTGCCTTGATCTGCTGTTCATCCCCATCGCAATCAGTCCCCTGCTCGGTGTCATGCTCCGCTCAGGAAAGCGCAGTAACTTGCCACTGCTGGTCTTGCCTGCGCTGCTGTTCTGCGTGAACCTCTGCTTTCACGCCAGTGTATTAGGATGGCTCGCCGTTTCTCCGATTACGGCGATTGAGAGCGGGATCCTGGTCCTTGCCATCCTGTCGACGGTGATGGCGGGCAGGGTTGTTCCAGGCTTTACACGTAATATGGCGCCTGCTAGCGTGCCGCAAAGCTTTGAGTGGCTGAACCGTATCGGGATCGCCTTGATCATCGCCTCCAGTCTCGCCTGGGCGCTCAGCACACCAGTGTCCTTGACCGCTCCATTAGCCACCGGAGCCGGCCTCATTCAGTTATCCCGTCTCGCCTATTGGCAGCCTGAAAAGACCGTACGCTATCCCTTGCTTTGGATATTGCACCTGGCATTTGGGTGGATCGGCCTCGGGTATATTCTGCTGGCTTTGTCGGTTTGGGGTGTCTGCAGTACCAGCACAGCAATGCATGCGATCGCGGTAGGTGGTATGTCCAGCCTGATTCTGGGCATGATGACGCGCACCTCCATCGGCCACACTGGCCGGCCAATGCGCGCAGAGCACAATGAGCGGCTGATTTTCCTGTCGATTCAAGGCGCCGCTGTGACCCGCGTACTTGCCAACATTCTGCCGTTCGAAGCGAGGGTTCCCCTGTTGATTGTCGCCGGCTGTTTATGGTCGCTGGCGTTTCTCGTGTTTATCGTACGGTTTGCCCCCTTTTTGTGCCAACCGAGGATAGACCATCGCGAAGGCTGAACGCTCCATTGCTGTTCATCCATAGCGTGTAACCAGCAAAAAAAAGCGATGCAAAATGGATTTTGTCTACCCCCCGAGCTAGGTGTGACACAACACTCTCCGAGTTTGTTTTCAGCGCTGTCTTGCAAGGCATTCTTACGTGCGTTATGTTTGGGAAAATGCTGCTCGCCAGATGCACACATCGCCGTGTGCCGTTTGCGGCACTAGCAAAGACTTTGAGGTTAAAAATGTCTACGGTGTCAGATTTGCCGTTTCAGCTTCAACTGCGCCTGCTTGATGACGCATTGGATGGCATTGTCATCGTCGATCAGCAGTCATTAATCCGCTATGTGAACCGCTCGATGGAGGTGTTGACAGGTTTTTCCCGCAGTGAGCTGTATGGACGCTCCCTCGATGTACTGATTCCGGACGACGGCATATCGCCGCACTCCGAAAAAATAGCGAAATTCATGACAGGAGGCCGGCCCTCTGCCATTTTGGGACATGTCCGTGAACTGCAAATTCTGCTGCGCTCAGGCGAGACCTGTGCCGTCGAGATGAAGGCCGTCGATCTAGGCAGCTGCAATAGTCGCAGGTTTTTCGGCGCGTTCATGAGTGACATCCGCGAGAGAAAATCAATGGAGGCCCGTAATGCCGGCCTGCTTGCCCTGCTGGAGCAGCAAGCACTATCCGACTCGCTCACCGGGCTGCTGAATCGCCGCGCATTTGAGAAAGAAGCAATCGCGGCGGTACTGCGCTCCGCGCGCAGCTCCGCGCCGATCACCGTGGGCATCGCTGACGTCGACCATTTTAAGAACATCAATGATCAGTATGGCCATGCAGTTGGTGATGCGCTGCTGAAAGCTGTCGCCGCCGCCATGCGTTCCGTGGCGCGCGACACCGACATCGTCGCAAGAATGGGCGGTGAGGAATTCGGCCTGCTGTTCCCGAACGCCTCGATCGAGCAGGCACGTCAGGCGGCGGAACGAATCCGCGAGGCTGTCGCACTGATTCGGCTGCCCCTGGACGATAAGATTTACGTGCAGGTCACAATCAGTATCGGCCTCTCGCGCCTGGTTGGATGCAAAAGTGTAGATCAGGCGCTTGTCGCTGCAGACCAAGCTCTCTACAGCGCAAAAAATAAGGGCCGGAACCGGATAGAAGTCAGCGATGGCTGATCGATCACCAGATACCTGCCCTCTGCTTACCCACACCGGGTTAAACGTATTGATGGAGTCCTGATGTTCCCTACATTGATGGTGACGTTCCGAGAAGGCGTCGAGGCTTTTCTGGTGATCGCTGTAACGTTCGCTTACCTTAAAAAGACGCAGCGACTGCACCTCGTCGCGGCATTAAAATGGGGAGTAATCGCGGCCCTCGCTGTCTCCGCTGTTTTCGGGGTTGGCCTAGTCCGTGCCGGCACCCTCACCGCCGTCACCGAAGGCTGGCTGGCATTGGCCGCACTCATACTGGTCGTCTCATGTACAGCGCACATGATGAACAATGGACCGCGTTTGGGCGCCGGTATTCATGCGCGTATTGAAGCTGCAGACGCAGCACATCCGGCTGCGGCCCAGGTTGGCGTCTTCATGTTCGTGCTGCTGATGATAAGCCGAGAAGGCGTTGAAACTGCCACCATGCTGGCTGCAATTGCGGCCAACGCACGCTCCGGTGATCTGCTGATTGGCGGCGTGCTTGGAACCGTTGCGGCAGCCGCCTTGTCGCTGACCTGGGCGATGCACGGTAAGAAAATAAACCTCGCCAAGTTCTTTCAGGTCACCGCACTCTTCATGATGCTGTTCGCCATCCAGCTGGCGATCTATGCATTTCACGAATTCACCGAAGGCGGTACCGTTCCAGGTATCGACAACGCCCGCTGGCACCTGCTGACCGAGCCTTGGGGGCCTGACGGCCGTTATGGAGCCTGGCTGTCTTACAGCCTGGGTTTGGTGCCGGCCAGCTTTATCGCCATCACAGCGCTTGCCCGGCATTTGCGAGCCACAGTGAGGCCGACTTCGTTGTTGAAAAATCAGAAATAATGTAGCATATGAAATGAATGTTATGACCGACACCTTACTCCACAAGGGAATCAGATGTATTCAGATATTGCGGCAGTGCTAGCAACGTCGCTATGGGCAGGCGTGGTCTTGGGCGTATCCTTCGTCGCGCAGCCGGCGAAGTTCAGCACGCCAGGCTTGGCGCGCCCCATCGCCTTGGCCACCGGGCGCCAGATGTTCCAGGCGACGCAGGTGCTGGAAAGCTGTCTCAGCATCCTCGCCATCACTTTGCTCATGATCACCGGCTCCCGCTTGCGCTGGCCAACTTTCTCGGCCGGCGCGATCCTGGTGCTGCAGATCCTCGTATTGATGCCACCGCTATCGGAACGGGTGAATGCGCGCCTGACCGGCAAGACCTTGGCGGCCAGCCCTTGGCATGCGCTGTTTGGCATCTCGGAAGTACTGAAATTCCTGCTGCTGTTGACGGCCGCTATCTGTTCCCTGCTTCACACCTCGGCTAGCCAGCAATAAGCGCTGCACCTTTATTCAACCTCAACTACACGGCGAATCATGGATACAGTAACGATTCTTCTGTCCTCATTTATCCTGTCGATCACGGGCCTGCTCGTGTTCATCTGGTCTTTACGGAAGCGGCTGTTTGATACGTCGGCCGCTGCGGCGCATGTCATCTTCTCGCCAGGTGAGATCGGTCGCGGAGAGGAGCCGTCGGCCACGGCGGAGCAGCGTGCTGGCTTGGCGCAGCGCGTCGCCGCTGACCCGCGCCAGCCGCTCAGTGCTGAACAGGAACTGCTGCTGCAAGCGGAACTTGAAGCGCGCGCCCAAGCTGATAAGTCCACCGCATTCGTCTCCTTCGTATTCCTGTCATGCGCGGTGATCTGGCTCATTGTTGGCTCACTCGCGGGCCTGACAAGCTCCATCAAACTGCATGAGCCAGATTGGATGGTGCAGCAAGCGTGGTTGACGTTTGGACGGATTCGTACCATCCATCTGAATATCGTCGCTTACGGCTGGGCGCCGATGTCAGCATTCGGTATTGCCAACTGGCTGCTTCCACGCCTCCTGAAAACTCCGTTGATCGGCGGCCGTTTTGCTATCCTCGGATGCATGGTCTGGAACGCAGGCTTGATCGCCGGTGTCGGCTGCATTGCCGCCGGCATCAGCGACGGCATGGAGTGGCTTGAAATCCCCTGGCAGGTTGATGTGCTGATCGTGATTGGCGGAGCTTTGATGGGACTGCCGCTGGTATATACGCTCCAGGCCCGCAGGGTTGATCATCTGTATGTGTCGGTCTGGTATATGGGAGCAGCCTTGTTCTGGTTTCCCATTCTATTTTTGATTGCGAACCTGCCAGCCACCCACATCGGGGTCGAGCAGGCGACCATGAACTGGTGGTTTGGCCATAACGTGCTGGGCTTGTTTTATACGCCGATGGCGCTGGCATCGGTGTACTACTTCCTTCCCAAAATTATTGGACGACCGGTGCAGTCCTACAACCTGTCACTGCTGGGATTTTGGACGCTGGCATTCTTCTATGGCCAGGTAGGCGGCCACCACCTGGTCGGCGGCCCGGTGCCTGCATGGCTGATCACGCTCTCCATCGTGCAAAGCGTGATGATGGTGATACCGGTGATTTCGTTTTCGGTGAACCAGCACCTGACCATGCGCGGTTACTTCTCCAAGCTGGTGTACTCCCCTACCCTGCGCTTCATTGTTTTAGGCGGCATGATGTACACGCTGAGTTCGCTACAAGGCTCAATGGAAGCCCTGCGCAGTGTCAGCACGGTCGCCCATTTCACCCACTTTACCGTGGCCCATGCGCACCTTGGACTGTACGGTTTTTTCAGCATGGTCATGTTTGGCTCGATTTATTTTGTCATGCCGCGCGTCATGTCTTGGGAATGGCCCTACCCGTCGATGATCGCGGCCCACTTCTGGCTGGTGGTGCTGGGCTTTTCGATTTACTTCATCGGCCTGTCGATCGGCGGCTGGCTACAAGGCCTGGCAATGCTGGACGCCACCCAACCCTTCATCGAATCGGTCAAGGTCACCCTGCCTTATCTGAAAAGCCGCTCCGTCGGCGGTGCGATCATGACCGTGGGCCACCTGGTATTTGCCGCGCATTTCGTGGCGATGGTGCTGCGCCACGGCCCAGCCCGTACCGGCGCCGCCTTATTGCACACCCCCACCGCTAAACTGGCAGGAGCATAAAATGCATGACGAAATAAAACTGCTGGGCGGGGCGATGGTGACACTGGGCTTAGCAACGTCCGCCTTGGTGGTGGTGCCGTTCTTGCAGCTACAGGGCGTAGAACCGCCAGCCGGCTTGAAGCCTTACACCTCGGCGCAACTGCGCGGGCGCGCAGTGTACATTAAGAACGGCTGCATCTATTGCCACTCTCAGCAGCCTCGTGATAAAGCGCAGGCGCCGGACGATAAGCGTGGCTGGGGAAGGGCATCGGTTGCTGCGGACTATTCTTACGACCGGCCGCACCTGCTGGGGACCAGCCGCACTGGCCCGGACCTGTTCAACATTGGCGCGCGCCAGCCCAGCCAGGACTGGCACCTGGGCCATTTATACCAGCCCCGCGCCTATACGCCAGGCTCGATCATGCCTTCTTATCCGTTCCTGTTCGAAATCAAGGAGCAGGCCGATCCGGGGGACCGCGTGCTGACCCTTCCTCCCGGTTTCAAACCGCCCGGCAAGCTGGTCGTGGCCACTCAGGAGGCGCTCGACCTGGTGACCTACCTGCAGGGTATGGACCATACCTACCCTGTGTTCCAGGTCGTAGAAACCCAGAAAAAATAAGGGGATGCGATGATTGAGCAACCGAATAATGACGCACGCAAGCGCGAAAATCCTGATCCCCACGAACAAAACCGCCCGGTTCCAAAGCTGGTGCTGCTAGTCGCCGCGATCATGCTGACATGGGCTGTTACGTATATTTTTACGCAGCAAAATGACGATGCACCCGAACTAGGCGACCACCGGACCATGGCCACCCTGGAAGGCAAGCCCGCTGGCGCTCCGGGTGCAGCCGATGGCGCCCAGGTCTATGCAGCAAATTGTGTGGCGTGCCACCAAGCGACCGGCGCTGGCTTGCCGGGCGTGTTCCCCCCCCTCGCCGGCTCCGAATGGGTGCTGGCGGCGGACAAGCTGCCGGTGAACATTCTGTTACATGGCATCACGGGAAAGCTCACCGTCAAGGACAGCGCTTACAACGGCCAGATGCCAGCCTTCAAAGACAAATTGAGCGACGCGGAAATTGCGGCCGTGCTCAACTACGTACGCAGTAATTTCGGTAATGGCGCGGGGAAGATCACAGCGGCGATTGTTAGGGCTGAACGTGACGCAGGCAAAGAGCGCAAGAATTCCTGGAACGGCGATGAAGACCTCAACCAACTCAAACAGTGAAGCTGCTGACAGCTTGCGCTGGACGGTCGTCACAACAGCGCTGGTGGTCATACTTGGCTGTATCGCGATTTATCACAGTACCATGGGCCTGCGGGTAGTCTCGACGGAAGAAGGTCGGCGCTTGGCCATCCAACAAGCGCCGAGAATCGTACCTGCAGCGACGCTGGACACGCCGGCCGCACCGCTGCTCGCCGAGGTGTTGCGCTCAGATGGCCGGGTGACGGTTGTTTCGTTCATCTACGCCAGTTGCAACTCGGTGTGTTTGGCGCTGGGTAGTGAGTTCCAGCGCATGCAGGCGCAGATTGCCCGCCTCGGTCTTCAGGACCAAGTGCGGCTGATGAGCATTTCCTTCGACCCGCGCGATACCGCTACGCAGCTGGCGGTGTACGCGAAGCGCCAGCAGGCCAACGGCAAAACTTGGCAAATCAGCGGCATCGCTTCTGCTGCCGGCCGCAAGGCTGTGCTGGATGCCTTTGGCGTGGTGGTGCTGCCAGCACCGCTGGGAGAGTTCGTTCACAACACCGCATTTCACATCGTCGACGCCAACGGCCGCCTGGTAAAAATCGACGATTTCGACCAGCCAGACCAGGCCTTGGCCGATGCTGTCGCCATCTACCATGCGGGGCGCCTGTGAAGCTTGCGTACGCCACTGTCGCCAGGCCCGCCATCGCCGTCTGCGCGTTGACGCTCGCTGTGGGCGGGGCGCGCTGGCTCGAATCCAGCATGCTCCGCCACATGCTGGTGCAGCTCCCTTTGCTGATCATTGGGGGCTGGACCGCCGGTGCTGCGCAACCAGGGCATCGGTTGCTGGTAAAGGCTGATCAGTACGGGGTGGCGGGCCTGACGGGGCTGCTGTTTATCAGCGCTTACTGGATGATACCGCGGGCGCTAGAGCTGAGCCTGAATTCCATCTGGTCCGAGGCGGGCAAGTTTGCATCGCTGTTCTTGCTGGGCATGGTGCTGCCGGGTTCACTAGGGCGCTGTCCTTGGGTGGTGCAGCTGTTCTTTCTTGGGAACTTCGGCGCCATGATGGCGATTGCTGGCATCCAGTATCAAAACATGCTGCAGCGCCTGTGCAACGCCTACCTGCTTGACGATCAAAACCTCACCGGGATGGCGCTGACAACTGCCGCCATCCTCCTTTCAATTGCCTGGTGCATTCGAATGGCCCCAGCTCTCAAACTTAATCAAAGTAATACTGAAACAAATGAGCTATCACGAACTAAACACCACTTCGATCACCAAGCTGGTGCATGAATTTTACGATGACGTACGTGCCGATCCCGAACTCTTCACTGTCTTCAGCGAAGCCATCGGCTCGCATTGGGAGCCGCATCTGGACCGCATGGTCGATTTCTGGTCAACCGTCATGCTAGGGACCAAGAGCTTTCAAGGTAACGTCTATGGCAAGCACATGCTGCTGCGCGGTGTTACGCCAAAACACTTTGCCACTTGGCTTGCCCTGTTTGAAGCAACGAGTACACGCCTGTTTGAACCGGGCATTGCCCGCGAATTGCAGATCACAGCAGGCCGTATTGGCGAGTCCTTGAAGTATGGCTTCTTCGGTAGTCAGAACTTTATTGAGCAGCAATCGATCGAGACACGTCGCGCGTAGATGGATAGGGCATAGATTTAACCCAGGCCGATAGCAAAGAGCAGGGTAGCTGATAGCTAAAATTGCTAAACATAAAGTGTATTTTATTTGCCTGTTTAGACCCTATCCTATAGAATTACTACATTAGTGAACGGTCATGAAAGAATGTTATGAACATCGATAAATTTAAGCATCAGCACATCGACATCTTGGGCGCCATTGCCGGCCTGCGCACCTTGGTGCAAACCGGTATTACGGAGCACGCCGCTGAAATCTCTCAACGCATTGTCGCCATGAGCGGCATCATCAAGCTCCATCTGGCGGTAGAAGACAAGGTCTTGTATCCAGCGCTGGAGGCCAGCAGCAACACGAGCCTGGCAAGGCTTAGCCGCCATTACCGGGATGAGATGGATGGCATCGCTGGCACGTACCTGATGTTCGCGGGAAAGTGGAACACTCCCCGTCTCATGGCCGAACAACCCGAGTTGTTCCGACATGAGGCGAATTCTGTATTGAAGACTCTTTACCAGCGCATGAAAAAAGAAGATCGCGAGTTCTATCCAGCGATCGAAGCGGCATCCAGCACCTGAGGCCAGCGCGCCGGTAACCAAGGTCGCGACACCTCGGATACCGGCTTCCCGCGACAGTGTTTCGCTACTATGAACAGGACCGGCAAGCCCCAACAATGCTTCCGGAAGCATCATGAATATCGAGAATCTCAACTTTCTGCTGGTAGAAGACCACGACTTCCAGCGACGCGCACTGCGACGCATGCTTGCGGGGCTGGGTGCAAACAGCATCACCGACGTCGCCGACGGTGGCGCCGCGTTGACGGCATTCGAGCAAGCTAGGCAGCCGTTCGACGTCTGCTTCATCGACCTCAACATGCCTGGGATGGATGGCATGGAGCTAGTGCGCCACTTGGCAGAAGCGCAGAGCAAGGTGTCCATTATCTTGTTGAGCGCCTTGGACCGGGCCTTGATTTCGTCCGTTGAAACGATGGTGAAAGCCTATGGTATTCACCTGCTGGGCGCGATGGAGAAGCCGGCAACACCAGCGGCAATTGAGCAGCTGCTATGCCGGCTGAAGCCAGGCAGCCATGGTTCTCGCAGTGCCCGCGGCAGTTCGCACCCCGCCTTCCCGGAGCCGTCAATGGACGAGCTCACGCAGGCGCTGGTACTCGGGCAATTTGAGCCTTTTTTCCAGCCGAAGGCCTGCCTGACCAACGGCACCATCCACAGCGCCGAAGCATTGGCGCGGTGGCGTCATCCGCAACGCGGTCTGGTGCCACCGGATTCGTTTATCCCCCTGCTCGAGCAACATGGTCTGATCGACCAATTGACCGAGCAGATAGTGCAAAAGACCGCCCGCGCCTGGCAAAGCTGGAGCGCCCAGGGAAAGCAGTTCGAAGTGTCGATCAACTTGTCGCTCTCCTCGCTATCGAACCCAGGCTATGCAGCGCGCCTGATTGCCATCCTGGACCACAGCGGAATTGCCCCCCGCTTCATCGTATTCGAGGTGACCGAATCAGCTGCCATGTCCGACGTTCCGCACAGCCTGGAAAACCTGGCGCGACTGCGGATGAAAGGCTACGGCTTATCGATCGATGACTATGGCACTGGCTATTCAAGCATGCAACAGCTGATCCGCATTCCTTTTTCAGAGCTGAAGATGGACCGCTCCTTTGTCACTGCTGCATGCAAGGACAATGCGCAAGTGTTGGTGCTGGCCTCAAGTCTGGCGCTGGCCAAAGAGTTGCGGCTGGACTCGGTGGCGGAAGGAATCGAATCAGCATCCGACTGGCGTCTCCTGCGTCGCCTGGAATGCCGTTACGCACAGGGCTATCTGATCGGCAAACCGGTGCCGCAAGCTGAATTTCTTGACAGCGTTGCTGGCTGGAGCGAAGCATATGCCAACCTGCCTCACGATGTCCGCGCCGACGCCGCAGAAACCGGCCTGAATTAAGCGCAAAATTGTCCTAGAAAATTTGCATCTTCCCGGACATTCTGAAGAAAAAGAGCGCATGCGCGCTGTTTCCATAGCGCTTAGGAGACCGCTGAGGATGAATATGAGCGACCAAATTCCGGTACCAGCAGCATTACCAGCCCTGCCGTCCGCATCTCGCAGTACGGTATCGGTGACGCACTTCAGCATGATTCTTGGCTTGTCGGGCCTCGGCTATGCCTTGCTCAATGCTGCGAAACTGTGGGGCATCCCCCCCATCCTTGGCGAGCTTGAGCTCGAAATGTCCTTTGCGATCTGGTGCGCTTTGGTGCTGCGGTACCAGATCCGCTTGATACGCCAGCCTCGGCAAATAATTGAGGAGTACCACGATCCTGTCAGCTGTAGCATCGCGTCCCTGATCGGTGTGTCGACGCTGGTGTTTGTGCCGGCCGCAGCCGCTTACTCGCTGATTGCCGCATGGTCGCTGGCGATTGTCGGGATCGCGTGGCACCTCGGTTTTTCGGCATGGCACACCGCGCGGCTTTGGCGCGGCAACCGGAATACTACAGACACAACCCCTGCCCTTTACCTGCCAGACGTCGCCGGCAACTTCACCAGTGCGGCTGCACTGGGCGTGCTAGGCCAACCGGATTGGGCATGGCTGTTCCTGGGGGCCGGTCTTTTTTCTTGGCTTAGCCTAGAGCCTGTCATCAAAGCGAGCATCATCCACGGTGCCGCGCTGGCGCCGGCACGGCGACCACTCATGGGCATACAGGCAGCGCCAGCGGTGGTCTGCGCTGCGTCAGTGCTATTCATCGAGCCCCATATCGCTGGCCCGTGGGTCATGCTGCTGCTCGGTTATGGGCTGTATCAGCTTATACACGGATTACGGCTCACTTCCTGGTTGAAAGAGCAGCCATTTACCAGGTCTTACTGGGCCTACACGTTTGGCATGACGTCTGCGCTCAACTGCTGTCTCAAGCTAGCGCTTGGAGGCAGTGGCGCTGCGCGCGTATTGGCTGTGCCGCTCATGGCCGCTGTCAGCAGCTTCATTGTTTATTTGGGTGCGAGGACTTTGCTAAGCAGGTAAGGCGCTAGCGTGCCACGCTGGCGCGCCATCCATACCAGCGGTCTCGGCACTGGCGATAAAAAGCCGGCGGCTGGTGTAACGGGCCGGTCCCGGGTTCGACTAACAGAGAACAGCCCAGAACATGGCAACGTTACCAATATTTAAACCACACCTCATGCTAAAACCAACCATATTCACGGACTGCTGGGAGACTATCGCACTAGAAAGGGCGTTCCTGATTCGCCTGGCGCGATTGCAGCTTTCATCATCGGCCGATGCCGAAGACGTCGTGCAAGAGACGCTGATCGGCGCGGCAAACTCATGGGAACGCTTCGAGGGACGCTCTAGTATTCGCACTTGGCTCACAGGGATACTACGCAACAAAATTATTGATGTAATCCGGCGCCGGAAGTTGTTCCAGACCGTACACTGGAGCGTTGAGCCCGGCGACCTCAGTGAATTCGACTACCTGTTCACTGCCGATGACGCCTGGCATCCGGAGGCATTCATCGACACCGTCTGCGGCGAAAAGAAGGCGGCAGAGAACCAGCTGCTCGATATCGTTGAACTGTGCATGAACCGCCTCCCGGCCGATACTGCCCGCCTTTTTTTAATGCGTGAATATCTGGGGATGGAGCTGGCTGAGATTATGGACACCTGCACCGTCAGTGCCGGGAATTTGCGCGTCATACTGTATCGGGCGCGTATGCGCTTGCGCGATTGCGCCGTCCGGGGATGGGGAGAACTTGATGACTGACGCGATTAAAAAACTGACTTGCCGCGAAACGACTTACCTGGTGGCGTCATCGCGGGACGCGTCGCTGACGGCGCAACAAGCAACTGGGCTGGCGGCGCACCTGGATACGTGCAGTGCCTGCCGCATCGCCAAGTCGCAATTCACGGCCGTGTTTTCGCATCTTGAAACATTGCTGGCACGAACCACAGAGCCGGACCGATCCTGATGAAACCAATACCGGCCGCAATCCGCCACTACCGCAGTTCGCCTGAGTTCAATCAAGACTCGGTGCCAACCGCCCTGTTGCGTGATCACGCGACAGCCGACGGGGTATGGGCTAGTGTCGTGGTGCTTGAAGGAAGCGTGCGCTACGCTGTTACTGACGCTGGCGCTGAACGAGCGGACTACTTACTGACGCCCGCCCTCAGTGGCACGGTCCTGCCCAGACAAGTACATCACCTGGAGATTGTGGGACCGGTGCGTTTTCGGGTCGACTTCTATCGCTGATCCGCCATCGACCACTGAACGCCAATTGAGAAGTTTGGTAAACACCGGCCTGATCAGCACCCGCAGGACACCAGCGGCCGGCCCTCTCGGATGGCCTGCTGCGCTTAGCTACAGCCACCACAGCATGAAGTTTTCGCTGGCATGGGCTCTTGGATCTCGCAGTTATAGCCCGCGCCTTGTAAAGCATTGCGCAGCATCAGCGTCGAGACCTTTACCTCATCATAGACGACACTGCAAATATCCGAGACTTCGCCTATCAGCACGTCGCTGACGCCCGGCAGCAGCGACAGCGCTTTCTCTGCATCAGTGCCGAAGCCCGGGCTATTGAAATCTTTCAAGGTGAATGAAGCGAGACGCATAATGTTCCTTTGTGTGGGTTGAGTGAAGAGATTTCCGAGCAAGCACTGATCGCCCGGAATGAGGATTGCCAGCGTCGCAGTGCGGTGTCGACGCTGGTGGCGCGCGTGGGCGGGCAGATGAAATCGCCTTGGACGAACTGCAAACCTCGTTCGGCCACGGCATACCATTGAAGGATGGTGCCGATGTTGGTAACGACAGTCGCCCAGGGCGTCAAACGGCACGCCAGCGCCTGATCCAGCGCATCACGGGTATCGCAGCAGTCGCCCAAGTCGATTTTTTCTAACTGCGCGCCGCCAAAGAAATCATCTAGCCCGAGGACTACTCCGGCCCTGCCCTCTTGCAGCCCACTGTAGGAGGCGAGGTGGCGCCGGGCCGCGCCCGAACGCAGCAAACCACCGGACAAGCTGACAACCAGCGGCACTGCGCACAATGCCCCCACGCAGGCCGAGGCCGTCCCCTGCCACCGTGCAGCGGCCAGCGCGGCCTGATCAATAAGTTCGATTGCCAGCTGGTCCAACAGGCCTTGTTGGTCCGCCTCACAAACAAAATCGGCCGGCACCAGGCAGCCACGGCGCGGATGCTGCCAGCGCAGTGTGGCTTCGATGGCGACCACCTTGCCCGTCAGCGCATTCACATAAGGCTGGAAGACGGCAACGAACTCCTTGCGCGACAAGCCGTGCACCAGCTCAGAAGCGGAGACACCCCTGGCGAGGACCTGATTGCGGCGCGCAAGAGGGGGGGATGCAGGATAATCAAGTGGGCCGATTGGCATAGAAAGATCATAAATGAGCAGAATAGATACATCTTAATTATTCCGGCCAAATAAATCAAGTATTTATTTTACTTCTTTATGCCACTCATGCCATAATAGGTCCACACAAACGACTTGATGGGCGACACCATGAAATCCATTCCTGCTGAAATGATCCACTACAAGAGCACACCCGTTTTCACGCAAGACAGCGTTCCCGCCGCGCTTCAACGCAGCCATACCACGGCTGACGGCGTATGGGGACGGATCACCATCCTGGAGGGGTCACTGCTCTACCGTATCACCGATGAACGATTTCCTCTGGAAGAGGTGATACTGACTCCCGCAAGTTTTGGCGTAGTAGAACCACAAGTAAAGCATGAAGTGCAGGTGATGGGGCCGGTACGTTTTCAGGTCGATTTTCACCGCCAGCAATGACAACGGGGGGCACGCCCCCTCTTTTTTATCCAGCCCGGCCTTGTATCACCCGACCTGTATCAGCCAACCTGTATCAGCCGACTTGAATCAGCCGACCTAGGCAGCAGAAGTTGAACGGTGGAATTTGATAGGCGTCAGGGTCTGCTTGCCCGCTACCGGTAGCAGCATCTCCAGCGTTTGTGCATCCAGCACCGCCAGATAAGCAAAAGTCGCCGTAGCCAGCGCGTGCTTAAGACGACAGTTCGCCGCCAGCGGGCAGCTGTTATTGTGTGAATCAAAACACTCTGCCATGTAAAAGTCGGTTTCCGTCAGGCGAACCACCGCACCAATATTGATTTCGGATGGTTCAAGCTGAAGGCGTAGCCCCCCGTTGCGTCCTCGGATCGTATCAACGTAGCCAGCGACACCCAGCTGGTGCACCACTTTCATCAGGTGGTTTTTCGAAATTGCGTGGGTCTCTGCAATCTCCTGGATGGTCACCAAATGACCGCGGTTCATCCCCAGATGAACCAGTGTCCTCAAACTATAATCAGTAAATGCGGTAAGTCTCATGGTGTCGCAGCAGTTAGCGCAATAAGATGTAAGTGATCTACATCATACTCCAAATTGCCGACCGCGGTATAAACTTCGCTGCAGTTTTATTAGTAGTCCTAGTCTAGTTGGCGCAGTGCTAGCGACAGCCGTTTCTGCTGACTGAACGCTGTGATCAGCACGGAAGCAGCTGACACGCCGTACAGCCGGCGCCCCAGACAAGCAAGGCGGCCATCCATTCGGAACACCTTCTGCAGTTTGGCTCGAAGAGCAAACTGCGCCGCCTGTCAGGCCAATATGGCGCCAATTCCTATTTTTTTGCCCAGCCATTTTCAAACATTCTGAAAACCGCCACAGCTCAGCTATGATCGCGCCCGGCATAGACAAGGGCGGCAGACAGTATGAATAATCAGGGGTTCAATTATCGCAGTGCGATTAACGCAGCGAAGTGGCCTGAGGTAGTACAGCAGGCCCAGGTGGATTTGGCCACCAATCCGCTGTCAGGCACACTCTGGCGTCACCTCGCGATCGCACTGCAAGCGCAACAACTGGACTGTGTTTCTGCATGGGAGAATTGCGCGCGCTATCTTCCCGCCCAGCCCGATGTGCAGCTGGCCTTGGGCCAAATCTATCTGATGACCAGCCGATTTGACGAGGCTATGGTTTGTTATCAGCACGCGCTGCGACTGGACCCGAAATGCGCCATCGCGCATTTCGGTTGCGCAAGGGCGCTGCATGCTCGCGGCGATCTCAACGGAGCAATCGCACGCTACGGCGCAGCACTGGAACTGCGCCCCCACTTTGAGGAGGCCTTATCCGGACTGGGTGCAGCGCTTTCCCTTCAAACGCAATTGGCTCAGCGCGCCTACACGCGCGTGACCGCGCCCAAGGGGTAGCCCAGCGGGGCCGTACCGCAGGCACGGCGCTGTATCAAATTCCGCCGCGCCGGCGGCGGTGTGCACGCGATACATCTTGCTTTATGGCATAAACAAGTATACTATCTACCTCATTATGAATCTGAAAAAACCCGCACGCGGCATCTGCCGTTTTTTTCACCCATTAAAGATGTATTTAATTTAGTTGTTCAAGCTGCACTCACCATCACAGGAGTCCAAATGAAGCTGCACCTTTCCTCCCTTCGCAGATTTGCTGCGCTTGCGGCCGTGTTTGCCGCCACCGCTGCCATCTCTTCAGAAGCGCTGGCCGCGGTACGCAAGTACGACATGAACATTGAAGATACGAAGATCACCTTGGTGGAGAAGCAGCAGTACCACACCTTTGCATTCTCCGGCCAGGTGCCAGGCCCCTTGTTTTACGTCGATGAAGGCGACGAGATCGAAGTCAACGTCAACAACGTGACCGCCCTGCCGCACTCGATACACTGGCACGGCATGTTACAAAAAGGCACGTGGAAAATGGACGGCATCGCCGGTACCACCCAGCCGGCGATCCAGCCAGGCGAAAGCTTCACCTACAAATTTACCGCCGACCCCTCCGGCACTATGTGGTACCACTGCCACGTCAACGTCAATGAACACGTGGTGCTACGCGGTATGTGGGGGCCATTCATCGTGCGCCCGAAAAAGCCAACTGCGCTGGAAAAGACGGTCACCAAAGAATTTATCATGATGCTGTCCGACTGGGATTCGAAGTGGGCCGACAAGCCAGGCTTCGGTGGCCTGCCAGGCGATAAATTCGATTTCTTTACCATCAACGGCAAATCCTTCCCGGATAACCAGCCACTGCGCGTGAACAAGGGCGACGTCGTCCGTATGCGCTTCATCGGCGCCGGCGACCTGGTGCACAGCATCCACTTGCATGGCCACGTGATGACCGTCGCATTCAAGGATGGCTTCCCCCTGCCGGCCCCCTACAAGGCTGACACGCTGGCGGTTGCCCCCGGCGAGCGCTACGACGTGATCTTCACCGCAGACAACCCAGGCCGGTGGATGATCCACGACCACGTCGACTCGCATGTCATGAATGGCGACCGTCCGATGGGCGGCATCATGAGCGTCCTGGAGTACAACGAAATCAAGCCTGACGACTTCTACGAATGGAAAAGCAAGAAATTTGAACCGAACTTCTATTACGAAGAATCGCTCAAGAAAGGCCCTGGTATTTACACCAATGACGGCTTTAAGGGCCAGGCCGTCCAATAACGTAGGAGTTGAAAATGCGATTGAAAATCCTGATCGGCGCAATGATGGGGCTTGCCACCATCAGCATGGCCGCAGGGACGGAGGCCAGCGCCGCCGACCTGCTCAGCCAGCAATGCGTCGCCTGCCATGCTGTCGCCAAGCCTGACAAGGTCTCGTTAGAGCGGCTGTGGGACCGCAAGGGCCCGGACCTGTACTACGCAGGCAATAAGTTCAACAAGCCTTGGCTGGTCAGCTGGCTGCAGAACCCAAGCACCATCCGCGCCAGCGGCGTGATGTATGCCAAGGCGGTGAAAGCATCGGGTGACAAGAGTGTCGACCTGGTCGACCTGGCGCAAGTTCCGGCCCACCCCAAGTTGTCCGCCGCCGATGCCGCCACTGCAGCCGATTTACTGATGGCCTTAAAGGTCGATGGTCTGGTGACGGCCGGCGCGTTCAAAGGGGAACCAGGTGGTTCGATGGCCCCAATGTTGTTCTCCAAGCTGCGCGGTTGCACCTCGTGCCACACGGCGAAGTCGGGCGACAAGCCAACGTCAGGGCCGGAGATGTACACGGCAGGCGACCGCCTGCAGCCGGACTTCGTTCACGCCTACATCAGCAATCCGCAGAAGTTTGATGCGCACACCTGGATGCCGACATTAGGCCTGACCGACCCGGACCTGCAAAAGCTGACCGCCTACATCAGCACGCTCAAGGAGAAAAAATAATGAAGCGCTCTCTGAATTACCTGCATGTGGCCATCGCGCTGGGCATTGCCGCGTGCGCAATGGACGCAGCGCGCGCTGACGAAGCACACGCAGTCAAGCTTTACAACACTTACTGCGTGCAATGCCATGGTGTCAACCGCGACGGTAACGGCATCAACAGCGCCAACATGGCGGTCAAGCCGCGCGACCATACCGATACCAAGGCAATGGGGGACACGCCCGACGAGACGCTGTTCAAGGCCATCAAGGGCGGCGGTCTGGCTGTCAGTAAGTCGGTCTTGATGCCTAAATGGGAAGGCGTGCTGAGCGACGATGAGATCAAGGAACTGGTTGCTTACCTGCGTGTGGTCAGTAAGACCACAGCGAAATAGGACCGTGTGTAATTTTCAATAACTAGGATAGCAAATGAAAAAACTGAGCATGAGTATCGCAGTTGCCATGGCACTGCTAGGTTCCGCCGCCGCAGTCCAGGCGAAAACCGTGAAGATCAACCTGACCGCCAAAGAAGTCGAAACGCCGATCGACAACAAAGGCACCATGTACCGTTCGTGGACCTACGAAGGCATGGTGCCAGGTCCCGTTATCCACGTGGAAGAAGGCGATGTCGTCGAGTTCACGCTGACCAACGACAAGTCCAGCAAGAACTCGCACTCGGTCGATTTCCACGCCGCACGCGTTGACGTGGTCAAGGACTTCGAGCAGGTCAAACCCGGCGAGAAAGGCAGTTACACCTTCCGCGCCGACTATCCAGGCATCTTCTACTACCACTGCGGCGCTGATCCGATGATCCAGCATATCGCGCGCGGCATGTACGGCGCCATCATTGTTGATCCGAAAGACAAGGCAGCAATGCCGAAGGCTGACCGCGAGTACGTGCTGATCCAATCGGAACTGTACGCCAATCCGGACAACCAGGCCGACATGATGGCCAACAAATGGACCAACGTGATGTTCAACGGCGGCATCTTCAAGTACGACCCGGTACACGATCCGGCCGCGACCCGCATGCTGCAAGCCAAACCGGGCGAACGTGTCCGCATCTACTTCGTCAACGCCGGTGTCAACGAGTTCTCGTCGTTCCACGCCATCGCGGGTATCTGGGACAAGGTCTACCCAAGCGGCAATCCGAAGAATGCTTTGACCGGCCTGCAGAGCTACGTAGTAGGTCCTGGCGATGCTGCCAGCTTCGACATTATCTCGCCGGTGGAAGGCGCTAACGCCCTGGTCTCGCACTCGCTGCGCCAGGCGCTGAGCGGCGCGATCGCTATCTTGCAGTACACCAAAGACGCCGATCCGAAGATGGGCCGCGGCGACAACATCCTGGTGCGCTAACCAGGCACGTGGCGGGCTTCGGCCCGCCATTTGAAATCATCCAGAAAGAGTGTGAAAAATGGGCACGACACGAAGAAAACTCCTTGCCGGTTTAGGCTTGACGGTAGTAGCGGCATCAATTGCCGGCTACGGACTCGGCAGCGGCGCCTTCTACCCAAGCAAGCCGGCCGCAGTGGGCGCAGCGCTGCCCAAGATGGATACTTCGCAGGCCCAATACACATGTTCGATGCATCCGCAAGTGCTGCAAGACCATGCCGGCAACTGCCCGATATGCAATATGGCCCTGGTCCGCACCAACAGCGGCGAGACGGTAAAGCACGCGGAGATGATGCATGTGGATGGCGCCACGCAAAAGCGTATGGGGCTGCAGCTTGCCACCGCCAGCGTCACCGAAATCAATCGCTCCATCCATGCGTTTGCCAGCATTAGCGCCGATGAGAGCACCACCGTATCAGTCAATCCCAAAGTGGAGGGTTTCCTGCGGCGCCTGCATGTACAAGGCGTCGGCCAGCCCGTGCACCGTGGCCAGGTACTCTACGAAATTTACTCGCCGGAGCTGCAACAGCGCCAGCGCGAATACATCGACCTGCTGGCGCGCAAAGACGGCCTGCTCGGCGACAGTATGACCATCGTCAGCTCGAATGCGGCGATGGTGGGCAGCCTGTCGAAAGAAAAATTTCGGGCGCGCGAGCGCCTGATCGCGGCCGACATGAGTGTTGAGCTGGTCGACCAGCTGGAAAAGACCCGCCGTGTGATCGATGTCGTAGCTGTGCGTGCTGCGCACGATGGCGTGGTCACCGTGCTCGGTATGCACGAGGGCAACTACGTCAACCCCATGCAGCAAATCCTGGCTTACGCTGACTACAGCGTTGTGTGGGCCGAGGTTGCGCTCTACCCCGACCAGCTCGAATGGATACGCAATGGCGACCACATGCTCTTCCGCTCAGGCCTGGATAAGACCATGACCCAAACCGGCAAGGTCAACACGGGGACACTGCAAATTGATCCCGCCACCCGTACGGCAAAATTACGCCTGTCGCTGAGCAACCCCCATGGCGCATTTCGGCCTGGCGCCTACGCCGATGTCGATATCCAGTCCAATGCCAAACGCAGCCTGACCATTCCGCGCGACGCCGTCATTCGCACCGGCCACGGCGATTTCGTCGTGGTGGCCGAGGCTGGCGAGCACTTTCGTAGCGCACGTATCCAGCTTGGCATAGAGAGTAGCGAGATGGTCGCCGTACAGTCGGGCCTGAAACCGGGCGACCAGGTTGCCGTGAATGGCCAGTTCCTCTTGGATGGCGCCGCCTCCATGCAGGCACTGCAAGCGCGCCTGGATAGCAACGCGCCAGCCAAGACAATGACTGCCTCCCCCAAGCCCGCGGCCATGCACGACCATGCCATGATGGGAATGCAGCCATGATAGCCCGCATCATCGACTGGTCTGTGCGCAATCGCCTGATGGTGCTGGCGTTGTGCCTATTGCTGCTGATCGGCGGCATCGAATCCCTGTTCAGACTCAAGCTCGATGCCCTGCCCGACCTGTCCGATGTGCAAGTGATCGTGAAAACCGACCTGCCGGGGCGATCGCCGCAACTGGTGGAAGACCAGCTTACCTATCCGCTGGCCGCCTCCCTGTTGTCGGTGCCGGGCACCAAGGCGGTGCGCGGCTTCTCCATGTTCGGTGAATCCTATGTGTATGTGATATTCAAGGACGGTACTGACCTGTATTGGGCGCGCTCGCGAATTCTCGAAAGCCTGAGCCAGTCGAGCGCCAAGTTGCCGGCTGGCGCTGCGCCAACCTTGGGGCCGGACGCCTCCGGCGTCGGCTGGGTGTTCGAATACGCGCTGGTGGACAAATCCGGCAAGGTGCCGCCTGCGCAGTTGCGCGCGCTGCAAGACTTTTACCTCAAACTAGAACTGCAATCCGTTCCCGGTGTCGCAGAAGTTGCCACCCTGGGAGGACAGGCCCGCCAATTCCAGGTGGAGGCCGATCCGGCCCGCCTGGCGGCCCACGGTGTGAGCCTGGAGCAACTGTCCCAGGCAATTAAGGATGCTAACCAAACCGGTGGCGGGGCCCCGCTGGAGATGGCGCGCGCAGAATACCTGCTGCGCTCTAACGGCTACCTGAACAAGCTCGATGACTTCGACGATATCCCGGTTCCGACCGATGCCGGGGTGCTGCGCCTCAAGCAACTCGCCAATGTGACGACGGGCCCGCAGCAACGCCGCGGCATCGCCGACCTGAACGGTGCTGGCGACGTCACTGGCGGCATCATCGTGATGCGCCACGGCGAAAATGCACTGACCACCATCGCAGGCGTAAAAGCACGCCTGGAACAATTAAAAAAAGGGCTGCCTGCAGGTGTCGAGATCGTGACGACTTACGACCGTTCAGGCTTGATAGAACGGGTGGTGCACACCTTGCGCGACAAGCTGCTGGAGGAATCGATCGTGGTGGCGTTGATTTGCGGCGTTTTCCTGTTTCGCATACGTTCGGCCCTGGTGGCCATCGTCACCTTGCCGCTGGGGATATTAGCCGCACTCTGGCTCATGCGCATCCAAGGGGTGTCGGCCAACATCATGTCCTTGGGCGGCATTGCGATCGCCGTCGGTGCCATGGTGGACGCCGCCATCGTGATGATCGAGAATATGCATCGCCATCTGGAACGCCAGCATGCAGACGATATATGGCTGGTGGTACGTAAGGCGGCAAGCGAAGTCGGTCCTGCACTATTTTTCTCGCTGGTGATTATTACCATTTCGTTCTTGCCAGTGTTTACGCTGAGCGGCCAGGAAGTACGGCTATTTGCCCCGCTGGCCTACACCAAGACCTATGCGATGGCAGCGGCAGCCATGCTGGCGATTACCCTGACACCGGTGTTGATGGGCTACGCCATCGGCGGCAAGCTGCCATCGGAGTCGGCCAACCCGGTCAATCGCTTCCTCAAGCAGCTTTATCGCCCCGCGCTAGGCGCGGCCCTGCGCCGCCCCAAAACCACGCTGGTACTGGCACTTGCTTTGCTCGCTACTGCGCTGATCCCGTTTAGCCGCATCGGTAGCGAATTCATGCCACCACTTGATGAAGGCGACCTGCTCTACATGCCGACCACGCTGCCGGCCATCTCGGCGTCCGAAGCGGCGGATCTGCTACAGCGCACCGACGCCATTATTGCCGCCATGCCGGAAGTGGCGCGCGTGTTCGGTAAAGCGGGGAGATCCGATAGCGCGACCGACCCGGCACCGCTGTCGATGCTGGAAACCACCATCATGCTCAAGCCGAAGTCGCAGTGGCCAGCCGGATCGAGCAAAAGCAACGCGGACTTGATCGCCAAGCTGGATGCAACCGTCCGCCTAGCCGGACTGACCAATTCCTGGGGCTTCCCCATCAAGACCCGGATTGACATGCTTTCAACCGGCATACGCAGCGCCTTGGGGGTCAAAATCAGCGGCCCTGACCTGGCGACGCTAGAGACCCAGGCCAAGCAGGTCGAAGCAATGCTGCGACCGCTGCCCGGCACCCGCTCAGTGTTTGCTGAACGCATTCAGGCGGGGCGCTACATTGATGTCGAAGTGCTGCGTGAGGCCGCCGCCCGCTACGGTTTGTCGGTCGCTGACATCCAGCGTGCGCTCCAAATGGCACTGGGGGGAGAAAGCATCAGTACCGTCGTCGAAGGGCGCGAGCGCTATCCCGTCACGCTGCGCTTCCCTCGCGCGGACCGGAATGGCGTGGAAGCGCTGGAAGAGATTCGCTTGAAAGCGGCTGGCGGCGCCATCGTGCCCCTGCGTGAAGTCGCGCGTATCGGGATCGCCGACGGCCCCACTGAGCTCAAAAGCGAAAACGCACGCCCGGTAGCCTATGTATTTATCGACCTGGCCGATGCCGATGCCGGCCGCTATCTTGAGCAAGCCCAGCAGCTGCTGGATGAGCATCTGGTCTTGCCGCCCGGTTATACCCTATCCTGGCAAGGCCAGTATATGAACTTCAAGCAGGGCAAAGCGCGCCTGTGGAGTGCGATCGCGATGACCTTGCTGCTGGTCTCCACCCTGCTATTCCTGCACTTCCGCGATCTGCGCAAAGTGGCACTGGTGCTGGCCTGCCTGCCGTTCTCGGTGATCGGCGGCATCTGGCTCACCTATTTGCTCGGCTATCAACTTTCCGTCGCAGTCGTGATCGGCATGATCGCGCTCGCCGGGGTCGCGACGGAGTTTGGCATCGTCATGCTGCTCTACCTGGACCAGGCACTTTGCGAGCAGCCAGCCGACACCTATGCGGCGATCTTGTCCGGCGCCCTGCTGCGCTTGCGCCCGAAGGCAATGACGGTCGCAGTCATCCTGGGCGGCCTGCTGCCGGTGATGATCTCTGACGACGCTGGCGCTGACGTAATGAAGCGCATCGCCGCACCGTTGCTAGGCGGGATGATTACCGCGCCCCTGTTTTCGCTGATCGTCATACCGGCAGTGTACTGGCTTGCACTGCGGCCTGAATCCGACGCCACCCGGCAAGGGGAAAACGCATGAAAACCCTGTTAAACCTGCTGCGCTCGATGCGCTTCGCGATTGCCATCCTGACCGTGGTAGCGGTCGCTGCAACCACTGGGTCTATCCTCGAACAGAGCCAGCCTGCGGTGCTCTATGTCGGCCGCTACGGTGAATTCTGGGCCAGCTTCTTTACCTTGTGCGGCCTGACCGACGTCTACCACGCGTGGTGGTTCTTCGCGCTACTGGGCTTCATGGCGTCGTCCACTGCCCTATGCCTGTGGCAAAACATGCCATCGATGCTGCGCGATATGCGCAGCTATCGTGAGAACAAAAGCGTGGCAAGCCTGCGCGGCCTGCAGCATCACATAGAATTCGACCTCGATGGCGGGCTGCCTCATCAAGTGGGCCTGGCATCCTACCTGACCTCGCAGGGCTACAAATACAAGCACGCCTTGATAGCAGGCGGCTCGCTGCTGGCCGCACGCAGCGGTAGCGCCAGGCGCATGGGCTATCTCCTGGTGCACGGCGCCATGGTATTGATCTGCATTGGTGGACTCATCGATGGCAATGTCCTGCTTCGATTAAAACTGTGGACCGGCGAGATCAAGCTGGAAACACGCGATCTGCCGGCTGATCGCGTGCCCGCCGCAAGCAGACTGAACGCTAGCAATGGCTCCTACCGCGCCAGCATGAATATCCCGCAAGGAGATAGCGCGCATACCGCGCTGATTCAAATGGGCGAGGGCTACCTGCAGCAGGAATTGCCATTCGGGGTCCGTCTTAAGCAGTTCCGAATCGAGCATTATGCCAATGGCCAACCGAAGGACTTCGCCAGTGACATCGAAATCATCGATGGCGCCCATGCGGTCCCGGTAACCCTGAAGGTCAACCATCCCTTTAGCTATCGCGGCGTGACGCTGTTCCAGTCCGGATTTGCCGACGGCGGCAGCAAGGTCGGGATAGGCTTGCTGCCAACGACTGCCGGCGCAGGCCAGGGCCAGCTGATAGACGGCAAGATCGGACAGGCAGCGCCCTTGCTGCTCAAGGGCGAGCCGGTGAGCATCGAGTTCACCGAGCTGCGTGCCATCAATGTCTTCAACAAGGATGCCGCCGGTAGCAATCAGTGGAACTCGCGAGGCATGCCGGGCGATCACAGCCGCGATGTGGGGCCGTCAGTAGCGTTCCGGATACGCGACAGTGCAGGCCTGTCCGACGACTGGCTCGCCTATCAGCGTCCGGTCGACATCGATGGTGCGCAGTACCGGCTACTGGGACGGCAACAGGCGCAGGAGGCTGCGATGCGCTATCTGCGCATTCCGGTAGATGCGAACGGATCAATTGCCGCTTACCAGCAGTTCATTGCTGCACTGGCCGACGAAAAACTGCGCGCGGCAGCAGCAAAAGAAGTTGCGGCAAAAGTCGTTGACAGGGACTTGGCCGCCACTCTTGAAAATACGTCCCTAGCATTAATGGAAGGATTCCAGCGCAAAGGATATCGGGCGATTGTCGAGCAGGTTCAGGCGAACGGCGACAGCCAGCAGGAAATCAAGATCGGCCAGCTATACCTGCAGCTGCTTGAACGCACCGCCAGGCATCTGATGCCAACAGAAAATCAATTGCCGCCGCAGTTTGTGCACGACGCACTGACTGCCTATAGCGACGCGCTGGAAATGAAGTTGCCTGCGCTGTTCACGTTTGATAACTTTGAGCAGCACAATGCGACCGGCCTGCAGCTCACCCACGCGCCCGGCGCGCCGCTGGTCTATCTGGGCGCAGCACTATTGGCGCTGGGGGTAATGGCCATGTACTTCGTTCCCGAACGCCGCATGTGGCTACACATCCAGGGCGGCAATCTGTTGGTGGCTTTTAGTGCAAACCGCCATACACCTGCTTTACAGGGGGAGTTTGACCGCCATGTCGAGGCCATCGCCCAGCTGGTATGTCAGCCCCATACAAACACCAAACCATTCACGGCAGCCATGAGGTAATGACAATGCTTGCGTATTCCAACACACTATTCAACGCCGCTGACCGGCGGTACGGGGTCTTGCGGCACGGCCTGTTCATTGGCGCCCTGCTGGGCGCGACCTGCTACGCATTGCTGCGTTACTCAGCCCAATTGGACGTATTCGATAGCGCCATCCTGATTGCCAGCGCGATCGGCCTTGGCTTCATGGCCTTGGCATGGCCCGCGCTGCAGCCATTAGCGGCCAGCGCCGCAGCGCTCGCCATGTCAGCAATCGCGCTCTACCGCGGCCAGTTGCCGGCTGCCGACCATGTGTTCCTGCTGAAGTATTTCCTGACCAGCCAATCAGCCATCATGTGGATGGGCCTGAGCTACTGGGCCTCCACCACGCTGTATGCGCTGGGGTGGCTACGCCAATCGCATTATTGGATGAAGCTGGGCACCCGTTGCGCCTGGGCCGGCAGTGTGTTCGGCCTGGCCGGCTTGCTGGTTCGCTGGTATGAGTCCTACCTGATGGGACCAGACATCGGCCATATTCCGGTCTCCAATCTTTACGAAGTATTCGTGCTGTTCAGCTTCCTCACCACCATGCTATATCTGCATATCGAGCAGCACTTCGGCAGCCGCCAGTTAGGCCTGTTTGCCATGGCCCTGGTGAGCGCCGCGGTGGTCTTCATGTTCAAGTACGGCATGGGCGCACATGAAATCCAGCCACTGATTCCAGCGCTCAAGTCCTACTGGATGAAGATACACGTGCCTGCCAACTTCATCGGCTACGGTGCATTCTCTATGGCTGCAATGTTTGGTGCCGCATGGCTGTTAGCCGGGCGGCCATTCTTTGCCAGCAGGCTGCCAAGCCGCGCATGGCTCGATGAACTCTCATACAAGGCGATTGCGCTCGGCTTCGTCTTCTTTACGATCGCCACCATCCTCGGCGCACTGTGGGCGGCCGAAGCCTGGGGTGGCTATTGGTCCTGGGATCCGAAGGAAACCTGGGCGCTCATCGTCTGGCTCAATTACGCAGCTTGGCTGCACACCCGCCTGGTGAAAAACGTCCGTGGTGCACTACTCGCCTGGTGGTCCCTGGTGGGCTTTGTCATTACCCTGTTTGCTTTCCTGGGCGTGAATATGTTCCTGTCTGGTCTGCACTCTTACGGCAGCCTGTGAGGTCGATGGTGGATATCACTCAAGCAGTAGTACTGAATTTAGCGGCGGCGCTGGTATTGGCCAACCTGCCTTTTCTGCGGCTGGCCACGGTGTGCCGCTGGCACCCGGCATGGAACGACTTCATCGGCTGGATCGCCGGCTATGCTCTTTGGATGTCGGCATCGCTGATGCTGGAAGCCGCCTCGGGAAAGATGGTCGATAAAAGCTGGGAAGTCTGGGCCATCACTTCAGCCTTGTTCGCGGTGCTGTCGTTCCCTGGCATCGTCTGGCGCCACCTGCTGCAATGATAACCAGCATCAAAAATACAATGGCACGCGCATAAACAAGTATTTATTTTACTTGTATAAACCGACTGGCAATTCTATAATTCTATATGGGACAAATCTTACGAAACCGGACACTCACACTGATGATCGCGCTCTTTGCGATCATCACGAACGTGCTCAGTCCGGAAGCTTTGACCCAAGTCCAGAGCACAGCCGACTCAGCCTCCCGCATGGAAATCTGCCATGCAATGATGGCGATGCCCATGGCCTCCGATATGGATGCCATGGGTCCGGCCGATGCGGACTCAGCACCTCGCGACGGCGCCACGAAAGGCCACGCCTGCTGCAAAGTTTGCGTGTGCCACCCGGCTGCGACGGCACTGCCGACGGCATTTTACGTCCCTACCCTGCTGTTGCCATCGCATCAGACTTTACCCTCACCCGGCAAAGTCGGCCTGCCGCCCGGTAAATTCAGCACCAAATCCAGTCCCCGAGGACCGCCTTCGCTCGTTTGATTCCCGTTATCCGTCCCCAACACCATGATTGCCAGGCAGTCAGGGGAGCTTACATCTCAACGAAACGGAACTGTGGCAACCATCGCCGCTTCCGGTGCAAAGGAATTCTCATGTCTTCAAAGTCTGTAGTGATCAATCGCGGCCTGCAAAGCCGCCTCGCCCCTGTTTTCGCGCTGTCCACCTTGGCGGCCGCTATGCTGTATGTGCAAAGCGCCCACGCCGGCGCCAGCAGCACTGATGCCGAGGCAGACGCCAGCGTGGCGTCAACGATGGCAATGGTCACCATCAACGCTGGCCGCCCCACGTCCCTGCCCACCCAGATCCCGACCACGATCGAGGGCATCACTGCCGCGCAAATCGAACAAAGTATTAATGCCGTTGACGCCGAAGACGCACTGAAATACTTCCCAAGCCTGAACGTGCGCAAACGCTACATCGGCGACTATGACCATGCGGTGCTGGCCAGCCGCGCATCCGGCACCGGCAATAGCGCGCGTTCGCTGGTGTATGCGGATGGCATTTTGCTGTCCAACCTGCTTGGCAACGGCGCCAGCTTCACACCACGCTGGGGCATGGTCACACCGGACGAGATCGAACGGGTGGATGTTCTCTACGGACCGTTCTCGGCGGCGTATCCCGGGAACTCCGCCGGCGCGGTGGTAGACTACCTGACCCGCATGCCGACCTCGCTGGAGGCCCATGCCCGGCTGTCTGGCTTTAGCCAGGGCTTCAAGCAATATGGCACCAATCAGCGATTCGGCGGCCGCCAGGGCAGCCTGTCGATTGGCGACAAGAACGGCGGTCTGTCGTGGTGGCTTAGCCTCAGCCACCTGGACAATGAGGGCCAACCCATCACGTTTGCCAACAAGCTGCTTACCACCGGCGTTGCGGGTAAAGGCGGAACCCCAGTCACCGGCGCAGTGGCCGACAAGAATCCCTCGAACGCCGACTGGCTGATTCTGGGCGACGGCAATCAGATTCATACCGTTCAAGATCATGCGAAGATCAAGCTCGCTTACGACCTGACGCCCACCGTGCGCGCCAGCTACACCCTGGGCTGGTGGAAAAACGACGCTGACCGCCATGCGAACTCCTACCTGCGCGACAGCGCCGGCAACCCGGTCACCAGTGGCACCATCAACGTCGCCGGCCGGCAGTACACCTTGACTCCGTCGGACTTTGCGCCAGCTACCGGAGCACTCGAACACTGGATGCAAGGCATTTCGCTCAAGAGCCATACCAAGGGCGAATGGGACTGGGAGCTTGCCGCCAGCAACTACGACTACAAAAAGGACGAGGTCCGCACGCCAACCGTGTTCTTGACTGGGCCGGGCGCTAAAGCCGGCACCCTGACCGACATGGGCGGCAGCGGCTGGAGCACGCTCGCGGCCAAAGGCATCTGGCGGCCATATGCTGACAACAGCCATGTCGTCGACTTCGGCATCCAGCGTGACAGTTTCCGCTTACGCACTTTGGTATCGAACATCGGCGCATGGACTACTGCGGCAGCGGGCGCCAAGGCCTCCAGTTTCAACGGCGACACGCGCCTGGAGAGCCTGTACGCGCAAGACACCTGGGGCTTCGCTGCTGACTGGAAGGCGACGCTCGGCGGCCGCCTTGAACACTGGGAAGCCTACAACGGTAGCCTCGGTAGCAGTACGTCGACCAAAAATTTCGCCGCTCGCAGCGACACCAGTTTCTCGCCCAAACTCGCGCTGTCCCACGCACTGGACGACAACTGGACAGTGAAGGCCTCGGCCGGCCGCGCGCTGCGCTATCCCACGGTGTCCGAGCTGTTCCAGGGCGCTATCGTGGGTGACACACTGATGAACAACGATCCGAACCTGAAACCGGAACGCTCTGTCACCAGCGAACTCACTGCAGAACGGAAACTTGAGAAGGGACTCTTGCGCGCGACCTACTTCTTCGAGAACACGCATGACGCTCTTTACTCACAGCGCAACGTCAATGTCACCCCGAATGTCACCAACATCCAGAACGTCGGCCGGATTCGCACCAACGGTATCGAACTGGCCGCGCAGGCGGATGACGTGCTGTTCGAAGGGCTGGATCTCAGCGGCAGCGTGACCTTTACACAGTCGACCATCCTCGACAACCAGAACTTCCCTGCCAGCCTGGGGAAAGATCAGCCGCGCGTGCCGCGCCAGCGCGCGACATTGCTGGCCAGTTACCACCCTACTGACACGTGGTCTGCCAGCTTGGGCGCACGCTACAGCGGCAAGCAATGGGGGACACTGGACAACTCCGATCCGAACGGCGCTGGCTATACCGGTGTTTCGAGCTACTTTGTCACCGATGTCCGCTTGCGCTACCACTTCGATAAGCAATGGAGCGGCTCGGTAGGCATCGATAACTTGGGCAATAAAACGTACTGGGCCTTCCATCCTTACACGCAGCGCACTTTTATCGCTGAGCTGCAATACGATTTCAAGTAAGGAGACGGGATGAGCGAGTTCAAGATGCGCGCCAGGTACACCAAGGTTGGAGCAGTGTTGACGCTGCTCCTGTTGACGCACAATGCATCCAGCGACGAGCATGCGCATAATGCGCCTGGCACGGCGGTGCCAGCTGCCCGTCCAGCCAAGCAGCAGCTAGGCAGTTCTACGGCTTTCGATCCCTCCGGTGTGCTGTGGACCGTCAGCCGTGATGGCGACACTGGGGCTGATCATCTGGTCCTTGAGCACTCGGCGGACAGCGGTGAGACCTGGAGCGCCAAAGTCAGTATTAATGCCGAATCGGTCGTCGCCAGCGGTGACGAACGGCCGCGCATCAATTTTGGCGCCAAGGGAGAAATCTACATCACGTATAGCCGGCCCTTGTCCAAAGCCTATACCTCCGAGGTACGTTTTATGCGTTCGGAAAATGGTGGCCACAGTTTTAGCGAACCAGTGACTGTGCACAAGGACATGAACGTCATCACCCACGGTTTTGCATCCACCGTGGTCGATGCCAAGGGATACATCTATGTCACCTGGATAGACAAACGTGATCAGCAAGAAGCCAAGGAAGCAGGCCATCCGTATGCCGGCGCCGCGCAATACTACGCAGTGTCCTTGGATGGCGGCCGCAGCTTCCAGGGCGATTACAAAATTGCGGACCACAGCTGCGAGTGCTGCCGTAGTTCCCTCGCACTGAATTCGGAGGGCCACGCGGTCCTGCTGTGGCGCCACGTGTTCCAGCCCAATATACGCGACCATGCCTTTACCATGCTCACACCTGGCGGCAAGCCGCAGACCATCGAGCGCGCAACTTTTGATAACTGGGCCATCGACGCTTGCCCGCACCAAGGCCCCGCTCTCGCCTACGGGGATGACGGACGACGCCATCAGACATGGTTTACCGGGGGGGAGGACGGCGGTGGGCTGTACTACGCCAGCCAAGCCGCCACAGGGGGTCTGGTTACCCCGATTCGCCTGGGGAGTGGGCAGGCAGCTAACGCTGAGGTTGCAGTGAGCGGCCAGCAAGTGGAAATCGCCTGGAAGGAATTCGACGGCACGGTAACGCAGATCCGGGGCATGAGCTCTGGGGACGCGGGCCACACATGGCAGACACGCACGCTGGCGTCAACAAACGGCGCTTCAGACCAGCCTCGCCTGGCTAAAAATGGCCGGCGAATTTTCCTGGTCTGGCGCACCGAAACCGACGGTATGAGAACCATCAGCCTGCCAGGAGCGAAACCATGAATCGAAAATTGCTGATAATGATGGCTGCTTTGCCTGCGATCGCAAGCGTGTGCGCCACAGCGCTGGCGTCGCCTGCCGTTGACGCGTTTAATGCGGACGGGATGGAAAGGATACTGGCACGCGAGCGCGGCCGGCCGTTTGTACTCCTGCTATGGTCGCTTGACTGCACGTTCTGCCATGCCAGCATGAAGAATTTGGCCACGGCACAAAATCGCGAAGGGTTCGACGTTGCCGCTGTCGCCATCGAGACGGCAGACGATCCAGCCAACGCCGCAGCCATCAGCGCGGCAACATCGCAATTGGGCAAGAACACCAGTGTCTGGGCCTTCGGCGACGAGGCGCCCGAACGATTGCGCTACCTGGTGGACCCGGCGTGGCATGGCGAACTGCCGCGCAGCTACTGGTATGACGCGATGGGGCAACGGCTTGCCGCGCACTCAGGACTGATTACACCGTCGTACATCGTGGAAGTACGGCACAAGATCACAGGAGAGCCGGCGTCTTCGGAATGAAGATGCAGACTCGGCAGATTTCTTCACAACGTAGGACATCAAAAATGGCACGCACCGATAATTTTAGAAAGCAGCATGTAGAGATCTTGACGATTGCACGCGAAATCAACCAGCAGTTGGGGCCCGAGCTTTCCGAGCAAGAGGCCGCCGGGATTCGGCGCCAGCTGAGTAAAATGCACGGCCTGGTGGGCTTGCATCTGGCGATGGAAGACCAGAGCCTGTATCCGTCCATGTTCGGTAGCACTGATGCTGAAGCACGCAAGCTGGCGCAACAGTATTCTGAAGAGATGGGGGGCTTGGCGGCCGCTTTCGAAGCCCATATGAAACAGTGGGCAAGCAACACCGCCATCAGCGACGCTGCAGCGATGTTTACCGAGCAGACCAAGGGTATTTTTAACGCGCTATCGAAGCGCATTCACCGTGAAAACACCCAGCTCTATCCAGTAGCTGACGCACTGCCGTAAGCGGCCTGGCTTACACAGCAGGAGGCGTGGCCCATCCCCTCAGAAGACAACTCCGCTCTCGTTTGCAGCGGGGTTGTCGGTTCAAAATTCCAGGCTTTACCCCACAGATCTCTTGCATGCTGGCGTACCATTAACTTGTCAAAAATAGCCACGTTATCGACGAATTGCACGAATATCTGATTCGTACGGAAACGAAGAATTCTGGCGTCCGCAACCCCATGTCTTTAGGGGGCTGTACCCGCGCGCGCAAATCACCGAGCCGGCCTACGCCGTGCGGCGCTCAGGCAGCGCGATCGACAAATATGCGTTCCAACTTTCAGCTATACTCAAGACCGAGGTAGCTCGTTCCAGGAAGCAGCGACGCACCTTAAAGCAGATCCACGAGGATCTAAGGGAATTGGGTTTTGAGGGGTCTTACGACAGAGTCGCGGCGTTCGCGAGGGTATGGCGGGAGGGTCAAACTGAGCGGGTAAATCCGTCAAGCAAACGAACAGAAGTGCACATCAGCGATATCTACGACCACCCACCACTAAAGCGAAAAATCTCAATAGTTGGAGCGAATTCCGGCGGCCGTCATGCCTTATAAGTACTCTTGTCCCGACGACGTAACACCGATTTCAAAGTTCGCACTACGGCAAATCCTGCAACCACTGTCTTGCTCGCTCGCGCACTGCTCCACAGGCGCCTGTACTTCATTGTGCAATGCCCGCTTTCGGCTAGTCTGCTGATGATGGCGATCACTTCTCTGCAACGAGAAAAACGCATTCTTGGTCCTGTTAAAAGCGCTGGCAAGAATTCCAGGCCTGCCGAGCCTGACTGTTTGGGCGATAGCAGGTGACACTCGCAGCAGTGGACCACGGTTGAGCGATGTCAGGCACCAGGTCAGAAGCCTTGATTCAGTAGCGTAATGGGTCATGATTTATCTCGAATCGAAGCAGTAATAAACTGCATTAAATATCTCTGTAAATGCCGCAATTTCTGGCGGCACCCTTAGTGCCATCGCGAAGCCCGATCGACAGTTTCTTTTGCAGGACAATGCGAGGTGCAGCTTTTGTACTTATCAGAAACTGCGCATGCAAATCCTATGCAAACGCTGCTGCCAGGTAGCGCACATAATAATGCATTCCTCATCCCGCAAGATCGCTAGCCATCAGCGGCCCGGGAAGACTATCAGGGGGGACTCAAACTTCTTGCTGGAATTCGATAGAGGTCAGCGAGTCCGCAAACTCGTGGTTCACGTCGCGATGTCCCATTTCATCCTGACGAACGGCGAGCACGACATCGCGCAAGCGGGCGTCTACTGGCAAGTTCCAGTAGGAAATAGCGACATCTGGCGCCGACACATTTTCCACACGACCCGCATCGATTTCCGCCAAATATAATGTGTAGCTGACAACCGCCTGCTCTTCAAAATATCCGACCAGACGGTGTGCGGTGCGTGGTGAGATCAGGTACAAAAGGAAGAACGCTATAAAAAATAAGGCCTGAACGGTGAGGATGACGAAACGCTCAAACCAATTAGGCTGTGCAATCTGCACAAAAGTCATCAAATGCATGCGCTCGTTCTCAGCCTCATCGAGCAAGGTACGAATCCAGCCTTGATCTTCAACCATCCAGCGCAGGCAGCGTAAGTGCACCAGCATCCCGCCAACCATGCCAGGTACTGCTGCGACGGTTTCCAGAACGATTGCACGATTGCCGTAGCGTTTAGCGAAAAAAGTGTCGGCAAAAAAACGAAGCGTCAATGTGATACCTAGCGCAACGCGATCTGAAAAATTCCGGGCCACGCGATGCTCATCCAATGGTTGAGTATTGTTAGATGCTTTCATTTCATGCTCCTGCATAGAGTTTAAATGTCTTACGGGTAGTTGCAATCGGCCAGACCACAAAACATGTAGACATAATACTTCTTTTTGAGTGCATGGTCAAGCGCCACGCTAAATTAACCAGTATCGAGGCTGACGCTTCGCCGGCACTGCAATCGCCCGAAGTGGAAAATTGGCGGCATAGGGGTGCGGGTATGCGACTGGGCTGCATCAAAACCCATTGGGAGGTGTCAAATGAATCATCCAGTAAAGCAAGGCAAAATGAAGAAGGACGAGGAACTAAGCGGGAACAGCGCCGCCGCAATGCATGCGCGTCGACGCGCTGGAAAGTGACGAGACGGTGAACCGTGCAAAGTCGTTGATGACATGCGTTGGATACATTTGTAGTGTGTAGAAAAGTTGGTGCAGACAAGTGGGATTACCGAGCGAAGCTGACATGTTTTTCCTCAGTCGGCCAGGGAAAGTCATAATCCAGATCTTGAATGCCATAGCCCACTTCCTTGCCTTGTAAGCCCAAACCTGGCTGACCATATCCCAATGGGACAGGGTCTTCGACTGAGGTGGTCAAGCAATCGCAAGCATCAATTAAACGCAGCTTAAGACATATTTAATATATTGCTTTATATCGTTGGCATCACTATACTCAGCGCATTTTTTTCCCTTCCCGACGCATCCGATCATGAAAAAAATTCTGCTGATTTCTACCCTCGCCACCCTAGCCAATTTGGCACAAGCTCAGAACTATAACTTGGACCCAAGCCATACCTACCCAAGCTTTGAAGCTGATCACATGGGTCTTTCGAAATGGAGCGGAAAATTCACCCGTACCAGTGGCACGGTTGTGCTGGACCACAACGCGAAAACGGGCGCCTTGGACGTGAAAATTGACGCGACCTCCGTCGACTTCGGTAACGCCGCGCTGGATCAGCACGTGCGCTCTGCAGACTTTCTGAACGTTGAAAAATTCCCGGTCATTACCTACAAAAGCCGCGCGATCCACTTCGCTGGTAACAAGCCTGCGTCCGCCGATGGCGATCTCACCATGATGGGAGTAACTAAGCCTGTGCACCTGACCATTAACAACTTCAACTGCCTGATTCACCCTCGTTTGAAACGTGAGATCTGCGGGGCCGAAGTTGTCGGTGAATTCCAGCGCAGCGACTTCGGTATGAATTTCGGTCTGCCGACGTTTTCGCCGACCATCAAACTGTCCGTCCAAGTTGAAGCCATCAAAGCCGAATAAGCGCCTCACTAGGGTTTCACAAATCAGTCCAGCGGCCTTCTATCCCTGGGCTGATCTTCAAATATCGGTGATCGACGGCGAACTCCTTGGGCAGGTTGCCTACCATCTTGATTTAGCCAAACACAATTCATTGCATTGCGCTTAACTGCATCGGCGACAACGATCTCCCCTTGACCAACAGCAGCAGCGGCAGCAAACGAACATTTAATCTGGATCGATACCCCTGCTGATGCATGGATGGATGTTCTAGGGTGAGCATTACTGCAAATCCCAATAAATTGCAAAATTGGCTCGCACATAAACGGAGGGAAACTAAATTTGATCAAGCTTTGATCTAGCTAAAATTACCAGCAACTTCACCTCCAATCGAGCCTCAAAATAGCGCGATACTCAAAACACGCCATTCCTTCAAGCGCAAACCACAGCCGTCTCCCGATCAACAATAAAGTCCACGACCATGAACGTTCGCACTTTAGCCCCCAAGGACTTGTACGTGCCAGGCCGCGTGCTGATTGAACGCCACCAATTGCTACAAAAAATTCCCCTAAGCACGCGAACCCTCGATGAAATGGAGAAGCGCGGCGAATTTCCCAAGCGCTTCGCAATCAGCCATACCAAGGTAGCCTGGGATTTAGCCGAGATCGATGCGTGGATCGCGGCGAGAAAGACACTTGACGAGCAAGTGCCCTCTCCTGCAGGCAAACAGAAACGGCAAGCGCGCGATTAAAATACAGGCCCCTATTACGCGGTCCATTCGTCGATCATATCGGCCCATGCCTGTAGCATAACCCGACGCTGCTCGGCATATTCCGCCTTGTTGTAGATGGCGCGGACGCTCTTCTGCTCGTGCGCAAGGCACTTCTCGATCCAATCGGTGTTGTAGCCAGCCTCGTGCAGCAAAGTTGACCCGGTACGACGCAAGTCGTGCGGCGAAAAGCCTGCCAGCCCGCATCCATCTCTATTGGCGGCCTCTACCACTTTAGTCAGTACTGCGTTCATGCTGACATCACTCATAGGCCGGTCGATATCGTAGCGGTTCGGCAGCATGAAACGCGAGCAGCCGGCGCATGTCTTGAACGCGACCAGAATGTCCATCGCCTGGCTGGACAGGTAGACATTATGCGGATTACGGCGTTTCATTCTCGCCCCCGGTATGGTCCACAGCGCACGCTCAAAATCGACTTCATCCCAGGTGGCCTCGGTCAGCTCCGACTTGCGCACCAAGGTCAGCAGAAGCATCTTACACGCCAGCTTGATGGTGGGCGCACTGTTGATACGTTCCAGATACTTGTAGAACCAGCGGATCTCGTTGGGCGAAAGTGTGCGGTCGCGCGGCACGAATGTGGCAATCGACATCGGCCGCACACCCAGCGCAGGATTGGGATGTCTCACACCACGCGAGTCGGCGTAGCGGAATACTTGCAAAACAATCTCACGCGCATGCACCGCGACCGCCGGCGCCTTGCGGTCAACGATCCTGTCACACAGTTCCCGCAAACGCTGCTCGGTGACCTCCGAAAGCAGCAACGCCCCCAGCGGCTTCTTCAGATCGTGTTCGTATGTCCAGCGCCGCATGTCACGGGTCGATTCCGCCATTCGGTGTTTTTCCAGCCAGCGCTCGACCCATACCGCAAACGTCTCCTCAGCCTTCTTGTGCTGTATCCGCTCATTTTTGTTCCGCGCGGGCGAGTCACCGCCCGTCAGGGTCTTGCGCGCCTCAGCGAGCGCGCTGCGGGCCTCCGCCAAGGTCATGCCACCGATGCCATATCGCCCCAGCGTCACGGTCTCCTGGCGTCCGTTTACCCGATAGTTGAAACGAAATGAGATCCCCCCACTCGGCAACACCGCGACATACAGGCCGTCGCGGTCGGCCAACTTGTAAAGCCGCTCTCGTGGCTTGAGGTTTTTGAGCTTTAGATCCGACAGCATTCGCCCCCCTTTCGTATACCATCAGCACATGAAAATTCTATAAAATTCAGGCACTTAGATAGCCCACAAACACAGTTAGACCGGGCAAAAAAAGAGAAAGTTCTCCAAAAATACCATCAACCGAAACTGCGCATTCTGGCTGACTGAAACCCTATAAAAATCAGAGGGTTGCATTAAAAAATACCATCATCCATACCATGACGGCCTGAGCAGGACTTGATGGTATACGTTGCCTTTTATTATCTAACGCCGATCACCATGCCATCATGATGACCATCAAATTCATTTGCTTGCGGTTGCTTGAGTTTGCCAAATCTCAAGTGCCAAAAAAGAAAAAGCCCCTGAAAAATCAGGGGCTTAGTCTCAGCCATTTGCCAGCCAGCGCCAGCGGCTGCCGGCTAGGGCATTATTCCCATTCAATCGTCGCCGGTGGTTTGCCGCTGATGTCGTACACCACGCGGTTAATGCCGCGCACTTCGTTGATGATACGGTTCGACACTTTACCCAGCAGCGCGTGCGGCAGGTGCGCCCAGTGTGCGGTCATGAAGTCTTGCGTCTGCACGGCGCGCAGTGCCACTACATACTCGTAGGTGCGGCCATCGCCCATCACGCCTACCGATTTCACTGGCAGGAATACGGCAAACGCTTGCGAGGTCGCTTCGTACCAGTTCTTCGGCTCGGCGTCCTGATCGAAGCCCGGCACGATGGTCGCTTCGTACGGCGTGTTGCGCAGTTCTTCGATGAAGATGGCATCGGCCTGGCGCAGCAGGTTGGCATAGTCCTTCTTCACCTCGCCCAGGATGCGCACGCCCAGGCCTGGGCCTGGGAACGGGTGACGGTAGACCATCTCATGCGGCAGGCCCAGTGCCACGCCCAGCTTGCGCACTTCGTCCTTGAACAGTTCGCGCAGCGGTTCCAGCAGCGACAGTTTCATGTGCTCTGGCAGGCCGCCCACGTTGTGGTGCGACTTGATGGTCTGGCCTTTCTTGCCCTTGCCAGCCGACTCGATCACGTCCGGGTAGATGGTGCCTTGCGCCAGCCATTTGGCATTCACCAGCTTGCCCGACTCCTTGTCGAACACTTCCACGAATTCGCGGCCGATGATTTTGCGCTTTTGCTCAGGATCGCTGACGCCAGCCAGGTGGCCCATGAACTGGTCTTCCGCATCCACACGGATCACTTTTACGCCCAGGTTGTTGGCGAACATGTCCATGACCATCTTGCCTTCGTTCAGGCGCAGCAGGCCGTGGTCGACGAACACGCAGGTCAGCTGGTCACCAATCGCGCGGTGGATCAGCGCTGCCGCCACCGACGAATCGACGCCGCCGGACAAGCCCAGAATCACTTCATCTGTACCCACTTGCGCGCGGATTTTCTCGACGGCTTCCGAGATGTAGTCTGGCATATTCCAGTCCGACTTGCAGCCGCAGATTTCGTGCACGAAGCGGCTTAGCATGACCTTGCCTTGCACGGTGTGGGTCACTTCCGGGTGCCACTGCACGCCGTAGAACGATTTCTCTTCGTTGGCCATGGCAGCGATCGGGCACGATGGGGTGTCGCCCATCAGCACGAAGCCCGGCGGCATGTCCAGGACTTTATCGCCGTGGCTCATCCAGACCTTCTGCATGCCGTGGCCTTCGTCGGTGACGAAGTCGACGATGCCGTCCAACAGCTTGGTGTGGTTGCGGGCGCGCACCTCAGCGTAACCGAATTCGCGCACTTTGCCGTTTTCTACTTTACCGCCCAGTTGCGCGGCCATGGTTTGCATGCCGTAGCAGATACCCAGCACTGGCACGCCCAGTTCGAACACGGCGTCCGGTGCGCGGGGCGCGTCGCCTTCCAGCGTCGAGCTGTGGCTGCCCGACAGAATCACGCCGGCGGCGCCGTAATTGCGCACGAATTCGTCGCTGACGTCATACGGATACACTTCCGAGAACACGCCGGAATCGCGCACGCGGCGCGCGATCAGCTGGGTCACTTGGGAGCCGAAATCGAGAATGAGGATTTTAGAGTGCATGGAATTTAAACCGTTTGAATATAGAAAAACGCCGGCGGGCCGCCGGCGTTTGCAAGGTCTTAGTCGCCCGAACGGTAGTTCGGGGCTTCCTTGGTGATTTGGACGTCGTGCACGTGCGATTCGCGCATACCGGCCGAGGTGATCTCGACGAACTCCGCCTTGTTGCGCAGCTCTTCGATGGTGGCGCAGCCGCAGTAGCCCATCGACTGGCGTACGCCGCCGACCAGCTGGAAGATAATCGCCAGCACCGAGCCTTTGTAGGCTACACGGCCTTCAATACCTTCTGGTACGAATTTATCCTGCTTCATGGCCGCGTCCTGGAAGTAGCGGTCTGCCGAACCATCCGACATTGCGCCCAGCGAACCCATGCCACGGTAGGATTTGTACGAACGGCCCTGGTACAGGATCACTTCGCCCGGAGCTTCTTCAGTACCGGCAAACATCGAGCCCATCATCACGGTCGAGGCGCCGGCTGCCAGCGCTTTCGAGATATCGCCCGAGAAGCGGATGCCGCCGTCAGCGATACATGGCACGCCGGTGCCTTCCAGTGCTTCAGCCACGTTGGAGATGGCGGTGATTTGCGGTACACCGACGCCAGCGACGATACGGGTGGTGCAGATCGAGCCTGGGCCGATACCGACCTTGACCGCATCCGCGCCGTACTCAACCAGTGCTTTAGCAGCAGCAGCGGTAGCGATGTTACCGCCAATGACGTCCACTTGCGGATATTTGGTTTTGATCCAGCGCACGCGGTCCAGGATGCCTTGCGAGTGGCCGTGGGCAGTATCGACCACCAGCACGTCAACGCCGGCGGCGACCAGCAGGTCGATACGCTCTTCGTCTTTGGCGCCGACGCCGACCGCAGCGCCTACCAGCAGCTTGCCTTGCGAGTCTTTCGACGCCAGCGGGTGCTCGGTGGACTTCTGGATGTCTTTGACGGTGATCAGGCCGCGCAGTTCAAACGCGTCGTTGACGACCAGCACGCGCTCCAGGCGATGCTTGTTCATCAGGCGTTTGGCTTCGGCGGTGTCCGCGTCTTCCTTGACGAACACCAGCTTTTCGCGTGGAGTCATCTTGGTGCGGGCTTCCGCATCCAGCTCTTGCTCGAAACGCAGGTCGCGGTTGGTAATGATACCGACCACTTCTTTGCCTTCAACAACTGGGAAACCGGAAATGCCATATTGCTCGGTCAGCTTGATGACGTCGCGGATTTTCATGGTCGGTGGAATCGTGATCGGATCACGCAGCACACCGGCCTCGAAGCGCTTGACGCGCGCTACTTCACGAGCCTGGTCTTTCGGATTCAGGTTCTTGTGAATGATACCAATACCGCCCTCTTGTGCCATGGCAATCGCCAGGCGAGCCTCGGTGACCGTATCCATTGCTGCCGACAGCAGAGGGATGTTCAGGCTGATATTGCGAGTCAGACGGGTTTTGAGGGACGTATCCGCAGGAAGAACGTTGGAGTACGCTGGGACGAGCAGCACGTCATCGAATGTGAGTGCTTTTTGGAGTAGACGCATAGCATTTCCTATAGGCGCAAAGCGGCATTATACAGGAAGCGCGGATGTTTGTCTGCAACAACCTCAGACTTCCTCAAGGATAGCGAAAATCGAAATTCCGCAATGGGGAAATGGTTTGGGTTTGTCTGGAAATGCCCGGGTTTTCGCCCAAAATGCGCCCGCGTTTTCAGCGGATTCAAGGTCTGCTACGCGCAACCTACAACATTGTCATATGAATTTTAGTGCGCGCAGAAGCAGGCCAGATCAGGCAAAAGCGACCATTGTCAACGCGGGGATAATCATAGCCCGAATTGATGGCGTACGGGCTGCTGCATTGTTTCAGGGGCGCGCCGGGGTGTCGCTTGCGGTTATCGCCAGGCCCCTCAATGAGCCGGGCACCGGCGCCGCCCTGACTGACTTACCGCAGCCTCCGCTGCATGTGTGTCGCACCGCACAAAAGTAATCGCTCATCCGTGTGACTATCGTGATAAACTTGATAACTTGCATGAAGGGGGCTTCATGTTTCAGACAGTAAATCGTGAGTACGGAGGCTGGGCAATCACGATTCGCTGCAACCACAGAAACTCTGTCGTAGACAAGGCCACCCCAGCCGCGTTCGAAGCTATGGCAGAGGCAGAACTTCTCCCAGAAGAGAATCCCCTTGATTGGGTAGATCCACGCATACAAATTCTGAGCACCCGCGGCCGAATATTTCGATGCCCCGAGGAATGCGTTGCGTCACTCCTTGCAGAGGCCCAAGGGCTGATAGACGCGCTGCGCAAGTAGCGATCCGCGCTTCATCGGCTTGGCGCCAGGCTTGAGGGGCATGCGGCCCATCATACTAGGATTCCAAAATGCAAATATACCTTCGCGTCCTTAAAAACTCTATTACCCAGGTGGTGGCCATCATCTGCTTGTTGCTTACAGACTTCATAACAGCTGGACTTTGATGGCTGGCTTGTTTCCACGGCTTGTAGGGAAGAAAGTCCGCCTGGATGAAAACCTGGTGATCCGTTTCAATACTGCGCAAGCGGGATTGCCGAACAAGTCCAACCTTTTCATGGGCCACAGCGCCGCGCACGGCCGCGTTCTGCTCAGGCGTCCATTTATGCTTGGGCGCATTGATACCGCGTGATTTGGTCATGCCCCCGCTCGTTCAGGCCGGCGGGTGATGAACACAGTGCGCGGATCGTAGACCGCGGAATGCGGTGGCTTCCGGCGAGCCAGGTTGAGCTGGCGCCGGCCTTTTTGTACAGTTATGGACACGTAGTTCCTCTGGTCGTTGATGTGGCCGCGCTGCAACGCGGCGGCTGTATTACCTAACCGTAATTCGTTTCATTTCCTTGCGTGCTAGGATGGAATGCCTGACCTGAAGTGGTTTGTTTTTGGCCGCGAACCCCACGCGGCCTTTTTCTATTTCTGGCCTTCTGCCGCTTCCCGTACCATGCGCTCGTAGTGCTCGCGCTGCTGGTGCTGCATCATGGGTTGATCACCTGCCCGGCCAGCACCGCGCGCATGTCGCGGAAAGTCATGTCGGTCAACTCAGGGATGCTCCCAGCAGCAGGCGGTTATGGCGGATCTTGCTGATCACCGGCGGCGCCGGTTCCAGACAGCTCCAGAGATTTACGAAGGCAGCAAGCTTGGTGTTTCCAAAAATTGGGTCGATAGAAAAGGGGGCATTCCAGAGCGCTTGGTTGCGATCCGGATCAAGGGCGACAGCGTGGAACCGAACCTATACGAAGGCGAGCTGCGCAAGCGTGGCATCTTCATCTCTCCATCAGGCGTTCAGTCGGTAACTGTCAGATCAAGTCGCGATCACTACACTTGATGAGAGCCCTCACATATGTCTCATTAGGTTAATACAACCTTTTGCTGTACACTAAATGCCCCACCTCGGTACTTTGTCACCGTCCTGTTTCCTTCCTGTTTAGGCCTAGCCCATTCCTGTCTGATTCTCGACCTATGGCTCTACTTTAGAGTTGGGCTCATTCGTCCACAGCTAGGAGCACCATATCAGTACACATACAGGAACTATCCATTGGTTTAGCAGGTTAAAGGGTATTGGCCAGATCAGGCCGAATGCCGGTGGCTATGATGTATTGGCCAACATAAGTGATTTTATTGAAGCGCAGCCAGCAGGCTCGCTTGAACACAAGCTTGTTTCGTACAAGCTCGCCAACTCAGATTTCGGCGGACAAGCTCGACAAATCCACCTCATTCAGGGGAGCTAAGTCATGGCAAAAGAAGAACTCATCGAGATGCAAGGCGTTGTCCAAGACATCCTGCCCGACAGCCGTTTCCGCGTCGAATTAGAAAACGGCCACAATCTCATTGCCTACACCGCTGGCCGAATGAAAAAAAATTTCATCCGTATCCTTGCCGGCGACCGCGTCACCCTTGAACTGTCCGCATACGATTTAAGCAAAGGTCGGATCACGTTCCGTCATATCGACTCGCCTAGAGCAACGGCCTCTCGCCCGAACTTCCGAAATAGGCGCTGAGCTCGATCTTGACCAAGTCGCCATGACAAGGCGAGGTCAGTCACAATCGACCTGCTTGCTGGTGCAGACAACGAAGCGGTGTGGCAAAGTGAGATTTTCCATCTCTGCCACCCGACCAGAATCCACGGTGCCGCCCTGCTCCATCGCACAAGAAGGTCGACCAGCGACTTCGGCAAGGCCATCAAAGAGCGTGTCAGCAGGCCATAACCGACGATGTCATCGAGAGCGATCCTCTTGACCGAGTTAAGTTGCGCAAGATCCTCAGTCGGGAAGCCTGCGATGTCGCATTCGAAACCGACCCGTTCAGCACTACGGAAATTCAAGCCATCTTCGCCGCTTGTGAAGGGCAAATGCGGAATGTCTTGCAGTTCGCATTTTGCGGTGGGATGAGGCCGAGCGAGTACATCGCACTGCGGTGGCCATCCGTCTCGCTGCAAGAGTTTAAGGTTTCAGTCGAAAGGGCCCGCGCTGCCGGCGCAACCCAAGAGTGAACAAAAACGAAGGGCGGACGGCGAATAATCGATCTCCGCCAAGGAGCCTTTGACGCGCTCGTTGCCCAAAAGAAGCGCACATATCTGGCAGGCCAAGTAGTGTTTCAAGATCCCGCAACGCGCAAGGGATGGAACAACGGATCGCCTCGCGATTGGAAACGCCAACCTGCCGACTGGCGTTTCTCCTGGCGAAAATCCGTCGCTTACGATGCGCGTTTCTTGCGTGCTGCAAATCCCAACATAGCCAGCCCCACGCCCAGCATTGCGTAAGTTGCAGGCTCCGGCACGGCGGCCAGCATGTTGACTTCGTTCTGGTACAGGCGAACCTCGTCCGAGGTGCTCACCAGCGTCTCCCCCAGGAAGCCATTGACAATCACTTTGCCGCCAACGGTATTCAAGATACCGGATGCGCTACCCAGCGTCGCCAGGCTCACCGCGCCGGACACTTCGCGCGAGAAAATGCCATAAGTAGGGTTGGTCAGCGTCTGCGTCGCGCTGCTGAGGCCGGCGGCCAGCGCCGCCGAGGTGATGGTCAGATTGTATTGATTGTATGCACCTTGGGTAACGCCTACGGTGGCGTCATCGGTGGCCATCCAATTGCTATAGATCAACTTGCCACCACCGCTCAGGTAGCTGTTCAAATTGATGCTGTGACCCGTACTGTCGAACTGAACGACCACCAGATCGTAACTGCCGGTGATTGCCGCATTGAAGGCGCCATCGCTCGATACGGTGGTCACGCTCAAACCCAAGCCGGACAGGGCCGAACCCCATACGTCGTTGCTGTGAACAAAGTCATCAAACAGCAGCACGTTGGTCGCTTGCGCGGCAGATGCCATCGCCATGGTCGTCAAGCCGGCGAGGACTACTTTTTTTGCGAATTTACCCAGCGTCATCTTGTTCCCCTTTTATTTTCTAATAGTTTGGCCTTCCGGTGCCGCCGAGAAGGCATGCAAAAATGTAAAGCAAAATGAATATATTACAACTCAACTTGCAAGTAAATAGGAACATATGCTGCGAAAAAAAATAAGCAACCCAGCGGGAAAGACTGTTGTTTATGAGGGCAGAAGTGTCAAATGTTAAATCTTGCAGCGCGGAATTGGCGTTGTTTTAACACCAATCTAATAATAAGACTATCGTGGCTCACCGCTTCACTGCGGCACAACAGTCCGGTAGCTGTGTCTGCCGGTCACTATAACGTCATGTTTAGGGGTTCTACGATGAAACTGAAACTACTAGCTGCAGCATTACTGGCTGGCGCCGCCTTCTCCGCCACCGCCGCCGACCAAACCATCGGTGTTGGCCTGGGTACCACCGAGTTCTGGGGTACCCCCACACTGCTGGAAGGTGGCTCCGACACGCTGACCTTCGATGGTCTGGCGTCCGGGCTCTACAATGTAACCGTCTCGTATCAGGCCAACTTCCTGAATATCGCGTCGGTTTCCTTGAACAACAACCTCGGCACCTCGCTAGTTCTCGGCGGTCCAACCGGCTACTTCAGCGTCGGCGGACTGACCATCTCGGCCAATTCGCCATTCACGCTGGTCCTGACCGGTGACGAAGCCACCTCGTCGTTCGCCCAGTACCAGGGCGCCATCACCGTCACCGCCGTACCGGAACCTGCCACCTACGGCATGATGCTGGGCGGTCTCGCCCTGCTGGGCTTCGCTGCGCGTCGTAAGCAACAGTCGTAATCGCCGTTTGCGCTCCAGTTGACAGTTGCCGTAAATCATGGCGAAATCACTGTATGCCTTTCTGGAGCGCTCTTATGAATTACCGCAACACCCTGTTGACCACCCTGCTGCTGGTCGCCGCCCCGCTGGCGATGGCGCAATACATGTGGATCGACGATAAAGGCATCAAGCAATTCTCCGATCGCCCGCCGCCGCCGAATATCCCGGAAAAGCGCATCCTCAAGGCACCCGGCAAGCCGCTGTTCAATCCCAACGCTACCGAACCGGAACCGGCTGCCGAGACGCAAGCCGCCAAAGCTGCGCCCACGCTGGCCGAGCGCAACGCCGACTTCAACAAGCGCAGAAGCGAAGCCGCCGATGTTGCCAAGCAAACCGCCGCCAACGCCCAGCGCAAGGCCGACGAAGCGGCCAATTGCAACGCCGCGCGCCAGCACCAGCAGGCGCTAGACCAAGGCTTGCGCCTCAGTAGCTACGACAAAAACGGCGAACGTGGCTATATGAACGATGACCAGCGTGAAGAATTACGCAAAAACACGCAAAAAGTGTTGGCCGACTGCAAATAGATATTCTTCCTTTGGGTATAGCTGCCGTATGATATCGCTATCAATATCATTCAGACTGCAGCAATGACGAAGACTCAAGCGGGCAAGAGCCGCGCCAGCGGCCGGATTACCCTTGCGATGGTGGCGGCAAAGGCTGGCGTGGCCACCATGACCGCCTCGCGCGCCATCACCCAGCCGGAAATGGTGTCGCAAGCCCTGCGCGACCGTGTCGACGCCGCCGTGGCCGAGCTGGGTTACGTACCCAACCGCGCCGCCCGCGCACTGGCTTCATCGCAATCGAAAGTAATTGCGGTGCTGGTGCCATCGCTGTCCAATGCCGTGTTCACCGAGGTGCTGGCCGGCATTCAGGATGCGCTGGACGTTGACGATTACCAGATCCTGATCGGCAACACCCGCTACTCCGATAAAGAAGAAGAAAAGCTGATCAACACCTACCTGCAGTCCAACCCGGACGGCATGCTGCTGTCCGGCCTGACTCACAGCCCGAAAGTGCAGCAAATCCTGACCACCTCGCGCGTGCCGGTAGTATCGATGATGGACATGTCGACCGATCCGGAACAGCTGACCGTGGGCTTCTCGCAATTCCAGGCTGGCTACGCCATGACCCGCTACCTGCTGGACAAAGGCCACAAGCGCATCGGTTTCATCGGCGCACAGCTGGACGAACGTACCTTGCGCCGCGCCGAAGGCTACCGCAAGGCCATGCAGGAAGCCGGCCGCGCCGACGCCAAGCTGGAAGTCATGGTGGGCGAGCCGTCCACCATCGCACTGGGCGCCGAATTGCTGGGCCGCATGCTGGCCCAGGCGCCCGACTGCGACGCCATCTTTTGCTGTAATGACGACCTTGCGCACGGTGCCATCTACCAGTGCCAGCGGCGCGGCATTGCCGTGCCGTCGCAGTTGGCCATTTGCGGCTTCAACGACCTGCCCGCTTCAGCGTGGATGAATCCCTCGCTAACCACCATCGGCACGCCGCGCTACCGCATCGGCTTCGAGGCGGCGACGCTGCTGCGCGCCGTCATCAAGGGCGAACAGCCGGCCACCCGCCAGATTGACCTCGGCTTTACGCTGATGGCAAGGGAAAGTGCCTAAGCAGCACGCACACCCCGCTGCTGCGTCGCAACATCGATAGTTCTTTACAAATTTCGCAATCCGTCTAAACTCGGCGAATCTGTTAGCGCTATCATTCATATACTCAAAAGTGTAAAAGTTAAGGCGCCGCGCTGGGTCGTCATGGGCGTCAGCGGTTGTGGCAAAAGTTCGGTGGGATTGCAGCTGGCCGGCGCGCTGGAGGTGCCCTTTCTCGAAGGCGATACCTATCACTCCTTCGAGAACGTGGCCAAGATGACTGCCGGCGTGCCGCTCACCGACGCCGACCGCGCCGACTGGCTATGGGCCCTGCATCGCGAAATCCGCGACGCCCGCCTCAAGCACCATGGGCTGGTGCTATCCTGTTCCTCGCTGAAGCGGCGCTATCGCGACCTGCTGCGCAGCGCCGATCCAGAGCTGCGCTTCGCCCACCTGGCCGGTCCGCGCGAACTGATCGCCGAGCGCATGTCGGCACGCCACGATCACTACATGCCGACCGCGCTGCTGGACAGCCAACTGGCCACACTGGAGCCGCTGCAGGACGACGAAGCCGGCCTCGTGCTGGACATCGCCCAGCGCCCCGTGCAACTGGTACGACAGATTTTACGAACATAGTTACCGCTATCAAAAAGCTCTCCCCGGAACAGTAACAGGTTCCGTTCAGGCAGTGATACCCTTACTGCCTGTTTTTACAAGCGTATGAAAGCAATCGTGAACAAACATTTGACCTGGCGTGAAAAAATCAGCTACGGCGTGGCCGACATGGGTTTCAATTTTTATTGGACCAACATTGCCACCTTTCTGCTGATTTACTACACCGACACGTTCGGCATTTCAGCCGCCGCCGCCGCGTCCATGATGTTCACGATTAAGCTCATCAACGCATTCACCGACCCCATGATCGGCGCGATGGCTGACCGCACCAGTACCCGCTGGGGCAAGTTCCGGCCCTACCTGATCTGGGTGCCGCTGCCGCTGGCCGGCGCAGCCTTCCTCACCTATACCACGCCCGACCTGTCGGAAGGCGGCAAAATCATCTGGGCCTACGGCACCTATCTGTTCATGATGGTGTGCTACACCTGCATCAACATCCCTTACAACGCGTTGTCCGGCGTGCTGTCGGCAGATCCGCAGGAGCGCTCCACCGTCAACGGCCTGCGCTTCATCTGCGCTTTTGCCGGCGGCACGCTGGTGACGGCAGCCACGCCATGGCTGGTGCACCAGCTGGGCGGCGGCAACGATAAACTGGGCTGGCAACTGACCATGCTGGCGTGGAGCGCACTGGCGTTCGTGCTGTTCGTACTTACCTTCCTCAACACGCGTGAGCGCATCACCCCACCGGCCGAGCAAAAGACCAATGTGTGGCAGGACGTGCGTGACCTGTCGCAGAACCGTCCGTGGGTGGCGCTGTTCTTCCTGGCGCTGATCATCATGATCACGATTACGCTGCGCACCAGCAGCGCAGCCTACTACTTCAAGTACGTGGTCGAACGTCCGGATTTGATGGCGGGCTTTGTGCCGGCCTACATGCTGGCCGCCGCCGCAGGCGCCTCGCTCACGCCACTAATGACGCGCTTCATCGACAAGCGCAAGCTGATGATGATTTTGATGACCATCACTGCCCTGCTCTCATCGGCCTTCTTCTTCGTACCGAAGGACCAGATCGCGCTGATGTTCGTGCTGCAGGTCGGCATGGGCCTGGCGCTCGGACCGAAGTCGCCGCTGGCCTTCTCCATGTACGCCGACACCGCCGACTACAACGAATGGCGCACCGGCCGCCGCGCCACCGCCATGACCTTCGCTGCCGCCACCTTCTCGCAGAAGCTGGGCACCGCCGTCGCCGTAGCGGTGATCGGCGCCATCTTCACCAAGCTTGGTTACGTCGCCAACGCCGCGCAGAGCGCCGTGTCGCAGGCCGGCATCGTGTGGCTGATGTCCTTTATTCCTGCTGCCTTCGCGCTGCTCGCGGTGGCCGTGATGTTCTCCTACAACCTCGATAACCATAAGCTGCTGCAGATCCAGTCGGATCTCGAAGCGCGCAAATCCTGACTGAGAGAGATAGCCCATGTTACGCCCCACCCACAACGGCGACCGTTACGAACTGACCAGCGCCACCGCCATGCCACAAGCAGCCGGCTTCCTGTGGAACCAGAAGATGATGATCCAGATTACCTGCCGTGGTTACGCCACCGCGCAGTACATGCAGCCGGAGCCTGCCAAGTACGCGTACGCGCCGAATCTGGAAGCCAAGACCTTTATGCAGCCGGAGCAGAACTACTACGCGCATCATCCGGGCCGCTTCTTCTACATCAAGGACGAAGAGACGGGCCAACTGTTCTCCGCTCCATATGAGCCGGTGCGCGCACCGGTGGACAGCTACACTTTTTCGGTCGGCAAAAGCAATCTGGAATGGACCATCGAGCACCTCGGCATTCGCATCGAACTGGTGCTAGGCCTGCCGGTGGCCGATGTGGTGGAACTGTGGTCGCTGCGCGTGACCAACATCTCGGGCCGCGCGCGCAAGCTCAGTGTCTACCCTTACTTCCCGATCGGTTACATGTCGTGGATGAACCAGTCCGGCGAGTACCGCGCGGACTTGGGCGGCGTGGTCGCCAGCAGCGTCACGCCGTATCAGAAAGTAGCAGACTACTTCAAGCAAAAGGACTTCAAGGACAAGACCTACTTCCTGTGCGAGCAAGCACCGGATGCGTGGGAAGTGCGCCAGTCCGCATTTGAAGGCGAAGGCACGCTGAATCGCCCGCAGGCCATCGATGCCGAACAACTGGGTGGCAGCGATGCGCGCTACGAAACGCCCACCGCCGCCGTGCAGTACCGCCTCGCGCTGGCCGACGGCGAAGCACGCGACTACCGCTTTGCATTCGGCCCGGCATTTGACGATACCGAGATCAAGGCCGTGCGCGCCAAATACCTGAGCGCAGAAGGCTTCAAGACCGCCGCCGACGAATACGCCGCCTACATCGCCGGCGGCCCCGGATGCCTGCGCATTGAAACGCCGGACGCAGACCTCGACAACTTCGTCAACCACTGGCTGCCGCGCCAGGTGTTCTACCACGGCGACGTCAATCGCCTGAGCACCGATCCACAAACGCGCAACTACCTACAAGACAATATGGGCATGAGCTTCATCAAGCCTAGCGTGATGCGCAAAGCCTTCCTGCACGCGCTGTCGCAGCAGGAGGCCAGCGGCGCCATGCCGGACGGGATCCTGCTGGCCGAAGGCGCGGAACTCAAATACATCAACCAGGTGCCGCATACCGACCACTGCGTGTGGCTGCCGGTGGCGCTCAAAGTCTACCTCGATGAAACCGGCGACTACGACATCCTCAACGAAGACGTAATCGGCGCCGACAGCGGCATCGCCCTCACCGTCTCGGAGCGCGTGAGCAGCGCCATGGACTGGCTGCTGCACGCGCGCGACAAGCGTGGCCTCAGCTACATCGCGCAAGGCGACTGGTGCGATCCGATGAATATGGTCGGCTACAAAGGCCGCGGCGTGTCCGGCTGGCTGACTGTGGCCACTGCGTATGCGCTCAACCTGTGGGCCGAGATTTGCGAAACCACCGGCGCCAGCTCCTCGCTGGCCGAAAGTGCGAAGCACTTCCGCACCGGCGCGCGCAACGTCAACCGCGCCGCCAACGAACACCTGTGGGACGGCGACTGGTACGCGCGCGGCATCACCGATGATGATGTCATCTTCGGCACCAGCAAGGACAAGGAAGGACGCATCTGGCTTAACCCGCAGGCATGGGCCATCCTCGGCGGCGCCACCAACGCCGGCCAGCGCGCCTCGATGGTGGCGCAGGTCGAGCAGCAACTGTGCACACCATACGGCGTGCAGATGTTCGCGCCGCCGTTCAGCGCCATGCGCGATGATGTCGGCCGCGTGACGCAGAAGCATCCGGGATCGGCGGAGAATGGCGCGGTCTACAACCACGCCGCCGTGTTCTACATCTACAGCCTGTACACCATCGGCGAGAGCGACCGCGCCTACACGCTGCTGCGCCAGATGCTGCCCGGTCCAAGCGAAGCGGATTACCTGCAGCGCGGCCAGCTGCCAGTGTTCATTCCTAACTACTATCGCGGCGCGTACAACGAGTATCCACGCACCGCCGGCCGCTCCAGCCAGTTGTTCAACACTGGCACCGTGTCGTGGGCCTACCAGTGCTTCATCGAAGGCCTGTGCGGTTTGAAAGGATGCAGCGACGGCCTGGCGATCAAGCCGCAACTGCCATCGCAGTGGGACCGCATGAAGGTGGTGCGCCAGTTCCGCCATGCGACCTTCAATGTGTCTATACAACGTGCGGACGTCGGCGAGACGCAAGTCTGGCATGAGGGCAAGCGTTTGACTGAAAACGTTTTCACCGGTATCGTTGCGGGCGGAGCATATGCGCTGGAGGTTTTGATCCCGCGCTGAAGATCAACTAAAACTACAAGGACAACGTACCGTATGAAAAAGCGTCTCTGGCTGTCTCTCGCACTGGCTTATCCACTCATGTTGACCGGCGCGCACGCCGCAGACGCAAAACAACCTTGGCTGGACGCCGCGCAATCCCCGGATGCGCGCGCCGACCAGCTGGTCAAAGCGATGACGCTGGACGAAAAAATCCAGACCGTGTTCGCCTACTTCTCGACCGAGTTCTCGCCGAAGAAGCACGAGCAGCCGAAGGAAGGCCGTCCTGATTCGGCAGGCTGGGTGCCAGGCATTCCGCGTCTTGGCCTGCCGTCGCAATGGCAGTCGGACGCCGGTGTCGGCGTGGCGACGCAAGCCGTCTCCAAGAAACCATACGAACGTACCTCTTTGCCTTCGGGCCTGGCCACCACCGCAACCTGGAATCCCAAGCTGGCCTTCGCCGGCGGCGCGATGATCGGCAGCGAAGCCCGTTCCACCGGCTTCAATGTGCTGCTGGCCGGCGGCGTGAACCTGATGCGCGAACCGCGCAATGGCCGCAACTTCGAATACGGCGGCGAAGATCCACTACTGGCCGGCGTGATGGTCGGCGAACAGATTCGCGGCATCCAGTCGAACCATATTATTTCGACCGTTAAGCACTACGCCTTCAACGACCAGGAAACCAACCGCAATCACATCGACGTCAAAATCGAAGACCAAGCCGGCCGCATGTCCGACCTGCTGGCGCTGCAATTTGCGATTGAGCGCGGCCAGCCTGGCTCCGTGATGTGCGCTTACAACCGCATCAACGGCGACTACGCCTGCGAGAACAACTACCTGCTGAATGAAGTGCTGAAGCAGGACTGGAAATATCCGGGCTACGTAATGTCTGACTGGGGCGCGACCCACTCGACGATTCCTGCAGCGCTGCGCGGACTTGACCAGCAATCCGGCTTCCCGTTCGATAAATCGGACTACTTCAACCAAGCGCTGAAAGAAGCCGTGGTCAATCGCCACGTGCCGGAAGCGCGCCTGGACGATATGGTCAAGCGCATTACCCGCACCATGTTTGCCAACGGCGTGGTGGAACATCCAGTGGCAACGCCAACGTCGACCGATGCCGGCATCGACTTCACAGCGCACGGCAAAGTCTCGCAGGCCGATGCTGAAGAAGCCATCGTGCTGCTGAAGAATCACAACGACCTGCTGCCGCTGGCCGCTGGTGTGCGCAGCATCGCCATCATCGGCGGCCACGCAGACGTGGGCGTGCTGTCGGGCGGCGGTTCGGCGCAGGTGTATCCGAAAGGCGGTTCGGCGGTGCCGAACGAAGGCCCGGCCTACTTCCCTGGTCCGATCGTGTATCACCGCTCGTCGCCGATGGGCGAACTGGCCAAGCTGACCAAAGCCAAGCTGGCCTACAACGACGGCAAGGACGTCGCCGCAGCAGCCAAACTGGCCGCCAGCAGCGATGTGGTCATCGTCTTCGGTAACCAGTGGATGGCCGAGAGCTTCGACTCGGATGACCTGAACCTGCCGGGCAAACAGGATGAACTGATCGCCGCCGTGGCAAAGGCGAATCCGAAAACCGTGGTGGTGCTGCAAACCGGCGGCCCGGTTGTGATGCCTTGGCTGAACAACGTCGGCGCAGTGCTGGAAGCGTGGTACACCGGCTCCAATGGCGGCGCAGCGATTGCGCGCGTGCTGAGTGGCGAGGTGAATCCGTCGGGCCGCCTGCCTGCGACCTTCCCTGCTTCGCTGGCGCAGCTACCGCGTCCTAAACTTGACGGCGACGCCAAGACCAAGGACGAAACCGTCATTGAGAAATTCACCACCGACTACAACATCGAAGGCGCGGCCATTGGCTACAAGTGGTTCGACCTGAAAGGCCACAAGCCGCTGTTCCCGTTCGGTTATGGCCTGTCGTACAGCAGCTTCGCGCTGGAAGATTTGAGCGCCAAGCCTGCGGGCACCGGCATCGAAGTCACGTTCAGCATCAAGAACACCGGCAAGCGCGATGGCAAGGCGGTAGGCCAGGTCTACGTGTCGTCGCTGGCTGGCGGCTGGGAAGCACCTAAGCGCCTCGGCGGCTGGGACAAGCTGGAACTGAAGGCCGGCGCCAGCGGCAAAGCCTCGGTGAAGATCGACCCACGCCTGCTGGGCGTGTACGACAGCGCCAGCAAAACCTGGAAGATCGCCGCCGGCGAGTACCTCGTCACGTTGGCCGATTCCGCCGGCGCCAAGCCAGCAGCCAGCGTCAAGGTCAAGCTGGATGCGACAACGGTGGATGTCAACGGCCGCTAAGCTTCACTCGGGCGTGGACAGGCTGTTCAACAACGGCCCCACGCCCGGCTTGAAGGTACGTTTGATGGTGGCTTCATCGATGTAACGGGAGTAAAAGCCGAGCACCATCTGCTCGGCTACCATGCCCTTCAGAACTGAGGCATAAAACTCGCGGGTGTGCGCCGGCACCGTACTCTTGGAAACATAAATGCCAGTAAAGCGCGGCGTCGCTTCCGAAATCGGCAGCACCACGCTGCGCTTCAGCTGCCCTTTTTTCATGTATTTGCCATAGATCGCCGCCGTGGCTACCGTGCCGTCGGCACGGCCCATCTCCAGCTTGCCGAACACGGTTTCAAAATCATTCACCACTTCCAGCCGGCCGGCAGCGGCCAACAACGCCAGTTGTGTCTCGATTGGTGAATCGTAAACCAGTCCGCGCGTGATATTAAGTCGCCCGGTTCCTCGCTCAACGAAATCGCTGAGACTGGCGTAGCTCTGCCCCGGTGCTTCGCGCAGGATCAAGTCGTATTGCAGGTAGGCGTAAGGCAGGTGGCGGGCGTAGACGTCGCGCTCCGGCGTGCGGAACGCGCCCATTGCCATGTCTATGTGTCCGGCTTGCAGCTCCACAAACAGCCGCTGGCGCGGAAACCACTGAAACTCAAACTTGCAACCGGAGCGCCGCGCCATTTCGTTGATAACATCCACCCCAATACCGACGATGCGGCCATTCTCGCGATAGGAGCTATAGCCAAGATCGCTGACGCCGACACGCGTCACCGGCGGGCAAACAGCAGCGGCCTCGGCGGAGGGCTGGCAGCCATACAGCACGGTAATCGCGAGCAACCAATAGCTTCTCATCATGAACTCTTCGCAGGTGGTGACGATGAGTTTATCTTAGGTTGCTGCGGTACGGGCAGGAAGGCCCATCGCCGCAAAGCCAGTTTGCAACACTGCAGAGGTCAAACAGGCGCGGCGGTTTTGCGGCGGCGGCGGGCTTGCTTGGGGTCGGCGATCAGGGGGCGGTAGAGTTCGATGCGGTCGTGTTCGCGCAGGACGGTGTCGCGCGATTTTTTCTTGGCATAGATGCCGGTTTCCAGTGCGGCCACATCAAGGCCGGGCGCGGCTTCGGCCAGGCCACTCAGGGCGATGGCTTGTTCGATGGTGGTGCCGAGCGGGACTTGCAAGGCGCGCAGGAATTGCGTCGCCTCGCTGGCGTAGCACACCTGGATGTTGATGGTCTCAGCTGCCATACACCGTTTCCGCCCGTTTGCAGAAGGAATCCACCATGCTGTTGGCGATCATCCCGAACACCGGCCCCACCAGCTTGGCCAGCAAGGCACTGGAAAATTCGTAGTGCAGGTCGAGGTCGATCTTGCAGGCGTCCTCACGCAGCGCCTTGAAGGTCCAGGTGCCGTCCAGGCACTTGAAAGGACCGTCCACCAGCCTCATCTTGATAGCACTGGAGGGCGTGTTTTCATTGGCAGTGGTGAAGCTCTGCTTGACGCCGTGGTAGTTGATGCCAACGCTGGCCACCACCGTATCGCCAGTGCGCTCCTTGACCTCAACACCACCGCACCACGGCAAAAATTTGGGATAGTCCTCAATCGCAGCCACCAGATCAAACATTTGCTGGGCGCTATAAGCGAGTAAAACTGATTTGTGTACTACTGCCATTGTCTAACCATTTGCTATGATGTTGAATTATTCGCGCTGTTGGGCGCGCAGCAGTAGTTTAACCGATACCATCTCATGACCATAGCTGATAACAAAAAAGCCTTTTTTGACTACTTCATCGAAGACCGCTATGAAGCGGGCGTCGTGCTGGAGGGCTGGGAGGTCAAGGCCATCCGCGACAACAAGGTACAAATCAAGGAAGCCTACGTCACCATCAAGGGCGACGAGCTGTTCCTGTTCGGCGCTCACATCAGCGCCCTGCCGACCGCGTCCACCCACATCAGCCCGGAAGCCGTGCGCACCCGCAAGCTGCTGCTGCATCGCGAACAGATCGACAAGCTGATCGGCAAAGTCACGCGCGCCGGCTACACCCTGGTGCCGCTCAACCTGCACTTCAAGGGCGGCCGCGTGAAATGTGAAATCGGCCTCGCCAAAGGCAAGAAAATGCATGATAAACGTGCTACCGAGAAAGATCGCGATGGCAAGCGCGAAGTGGCGGCCGCGATGAAAACCCATCGCCGCTAAAACTGTTGCGCACTCTGTACAAAACCCGGTCCCGTACCGGGTTTTTTATTGTCCGGACAATTTCTAATTAGAAACATCCATGCTAAACTGGGTGGAGAACGATTTTACATTCGCACCTTTGACGACGAGGCAATAATGGCGCTGAAAACTGCAATGGCTCTGGCAGCCGGAATCTTGCTGGCAGGATGCGCGGCACGCTATACGCCGACGCCGCTGGCCGCCAACTTCCCCACCACCAAGCAAGCCAAGCTGCAGGCGGCTTACCACTGGGGCGTCATTTCCGACAATATCGAAAAAGGCGTGGCCGCCGAGCTCAAGAAGAGTCCGCCCCGTCCGGTCTTCATCAACGAACCGAAAGACCCAACGCCGTTCCAGCGCGCGCTGGCGACCCAGCTGACCACCTCGCTGGTCAATGATGGCTACGTGGTGTCGCGCAGCCCGGCCGGCTCGCTCAAGGTTGATATGGATGTGCAGGCCGTTAGCTTCAGCGCCAACCGTCCGCAATACCGCTACCACGGCGAGCGCGCCATCCTCGGCGCCGGCGTCTGGCTGCTGAGCGAGATCGAAGCACCGGCCCTGCTCAATATCGCCGCTGGCGCCGGCGCCTGGGATGCCTACGACTGGTTCAATGCCCAGTTCGCACCGGGCGCAACGCCAAAGACTGAAATCATCGTCACCGTTTCGGTGTCCGACCAGTACCGCTATCTGGCGCGCAGCACCTCGGCCTACTACGTGGCCGACACCGACCGCGTGCTGTACGGCATCGTCGATCCGAAGCCTGAAGAACCTAAACTGACCCGTACCTTCCAGGTGCGCGGAGACATGTAAATGCTGAACAACGTACTGCGTACCTCCGTGCTGGCCCTGCCGCTGCTGCTGGCTGGCTGCTCCTCGACGCCGAAAAATGAAGAAGGCAATTACGCCACCATCTCATCGAACCAGTTCATCAATGCCAACTACAAGGCGGCCGATGCGCTGCTGCAGCAACTGAGCGGCAAGCTGCTGGCGGACAAGCCGCTGATCGTCGCCACCGTGGTCAACATCGATTCACTGGAACAGACCACCACGCTGGGCCGCCTGGTGTCGGAGCAGATCTCGACGCGCATGGCTCAGGGCGGCCTGAGCATGCTGGAAATGAAGCTGCGTAACAGCGTCTACCTGAAACGCAACCAGGGCGAGCTGATGCTGACCCGCGAAATCGGTGAAGTCGCCAACAGCCACAACGCGCAAGCCATCGTGGTCGGTTCGTATGCCGAAACCAGCGACATGGTATTCATCAACATCAAAGTGATCCAGCCGAACACCAACTTCGTGCTGGCCGGTCATGACTACGTGCTGGCCAAGGAAACCATCGTCCGTTCCATGCTGCAGCGGAATTAAACCAGCAACGGCAGCACATCCACTGCCGACGCTTCCACCTTCAAGCCGATCAAGTCATCCGCCCGGGTCTTCCCGATGTTGATGGCCGCGATCGGCTTGTTCGCTTGGGCTGCCAGCTTGGCAAAGCGGAAGCCCGAGAACACCATCAGCGACGAGCCCACCACCAGCACCGCGTCGGCCTCCTCGGCCAGCTGCAGCGCTGCGGCCGTGCGCTGGGCCGGGATGTTATCGCCGAAGAAGATCACATCCGGCTGCAAGGTGCCGCCGCACGCTGCGCAGTACGGCAGCTGGAAATCCTGGAGCTCATCCAGCTCCACCTCAGCATCGCCGTCGGGACGCGCTTCCGGCACCACCTCGCCGGCCGGGCCGGTCGGTACCAGTTCCGGATTCGCCTGCGCCAGCCATTGCTGAATTCCGGCGCGCGGATGCACGCTGCGGCAATCGAGGCAAACCACACCATGGATATTCCCATGCAGCTCGATCAGCTTGCGGCTGCCGGCCCGCGTGTGCAAGCCGTCGACGTTTTGCGTAATGATGCCGTGGATGCGCCCGGCTGCTTCCAGCTCGGCCAGCGCGTGATGGCCGGCGTTGGGCGCAGCCCCGGCCAAAGTCGGGTAGCCGGCCATGCTGCGTGCCCAGTAGCGGCGGCGCACTGCCTCGGACTTGCGGAAATCCGGCCCCTGTATCGGGTTGCGGCCGCGCCGCACGCCGTCCTTGTCGCGGTAATCGGGTATGCCGGAGGCCGTGCTGAGGCCGGCGCCGGTCAGCACCAGCACCCGTTGATTGTCGCGCAGAAAGTTTTGCAGCTGTTGGATATCTTGGTTCATGCCGGAATGGTACAACACATCAGAAAATGACAAATGTCCCTAGCTTGTTTTGCTGTTGCCGAGATAGAATTTGCATGTCTTTTGTGAAATTCAAATTGCCAATAATCAACATACGGGGAAACGCCATGAAATTTCTGAAAACTGCCGCCATCGCGGCCCTGCTGGCCAGCGGCGCAGCACACGCATCGACCGAACTGCTGACCAACGGCAGCTTCGAGCAAAACCTGCAAGCCAACGGCACCTGGAACATCTACAGCAACCTGACCGGCTGGACCGGTGGCGCCTACGGCATCGAACTGCGCAACAACGTAGTCGGCAATGCCCCGGACGGCGTGAACTTCGTCGAACTGGATACCACCGCCAACAGCTCGATGTTCCAGAACGTGTCGACCGTGATGGGCCAGAACTACACCCTGACCTTCAAGTTCCAGGACCGTCCAGGCGTGGCCACCTCGTCGCAAGGTCTGGAAATCAGCTGGGGCGGCAGCGTGGTTGGCACCGTGAACAACTCGCTGGGCGGCGGCTGGCAGACCGTCAGCTACAACCTGATCGGCAATGGCGCTACCGAAGCGCTGAGCTTCAAAGCCATCGGCACCAGCGACAGCCTGGGCACCTCGCTGGATAAAGTCTCGCTGACCACCGCCGTACCTGAGCCAGAAACCTACGCCATGCTGCTGGCTGGCCTGGGCCTGGTAGGCTTCGCCGCCCGCCGCCGCAAGCAGTAAAACAACTTCGGGGTCAGCTCTGTCATTTGGACATTTGGGAACTAAATTTTTCGCATTAGTTCCGCAATGTCCAAATGACAGAGCTGACCCCGAATTTTAAAGACGGGCGCGCAGGTCTTCGACTGAGGCGCGCCAGTCTGCGTAGTGCTCGCTGTCTTCCCACAGTTGGCGTAGTTCGCTGTCCGGACCGAGAACGCGCTCGATGGCTTGCGCGGCTTTCGCCGCCAAGTCGGTGCGCGGTTTGACCGCCTTGGCTTTGCGCGCCTCTACCCATTCGTCTACCGATGCGCTGTCCTCGCTGCGCGGTCCGCCTTTGCCTTGCAGGCGCGCCAGCACTTCAATTGCCGCTAGCGCTTCCGCCGCGAACGGTGCTTCCAGTTCGCCACCGTTCTCCAGCGCCGTATTGAGCGTGTCTTCGACCGCGTCCAGATTGCTCGTCTCGTGCAAATCCTCCGCCCAGTCCTGCGCGAAGTCGTTGCCGAAGGCGTCTACCGCCCAAGTACCCATGCTTACTCCTTGATGATCTTGCTCTGCGTTTTGACGACCTGCATCGCGGTGGCGATCAGGCCGCTCATCTCGCCCAAATTGGCCGGTATGATAATCGAATTATTGGTCTTGGCAAGCTGGCCGAACGCGCCAACGTATTGCTCGGCGACTTTGAGGTTCATGGCCTCGTCGCCGCCCGGTTCGCGGATTGCCGCGCCGACCTGGCGCAGTGCCGACGCATTCGCCTCCGCCAGCGCCACAATTGCCGCTGCCTGGCCTTGTGCGCGGTTGATGGCTGCTTGCTTGTCGCCCTCGGAGCGTGCAATCTGCGCCTCGCGTTCGCCGCTGGCGATGTTGATCTGCTCCTGGCGACGGCCTTCCGATGCGGCGATCAGCGCACGCTTCTCACGCTCGGCTGTGATCTGCGCCTGCATGGCGTGCAGGATTTCTTTCGGCGGCGTCAAGTCCTTGATCTCGTAACGCAGCACCTTCACGCCCCAGTTGGAGGCTGATTCGTCAATCGCATTCACGATGGCGGTGTTGATGTGTTCACGCTCTTCAAACGTTTTGTCCAGTTCCATACGGCCGATCACGGAACGCAGCGTGGTCTGCGCCAGCTGCGTAATCGCGGCGATGTAGTTGGACGAGCCGTACGACGCGCGCATCGCGTCAGTAATCTGGAAGTACAGGATGCCGTCCACCTGCAGCTGCGTGTTGTCCTTGGTGATGCAGACCTGCGGCGGCACGTCGAGCGGTATCTCTTTTAGCACGTGCTTGTAGGCGATGCGGTCCACAAACGGAATCACGATATTGAGACCCGGCCCCAGCGTCGCATGATATTTACCGAGCCGCTCCACCACCCACGCGTGCTGCTGCGGCACCACGTTGATGGTTTTAAAAACGAATACGACAGCCAAAACAAACAAGATAAAGGTAACGTTGCCTAAACTGATGTCCATGTAAATCTCCGTTGATTAATCTTAGGCCGCCACAATCAGGCGGCTGCCACGCACTTCACGAATGATGAACGGGCCCGGCGTGGCGCTCACGCCCGGAGCCAACTCTACATCCCACAGCGCGCCGCGATACATCACGCGCGCTGCGTTATCCTGCCACGCCGGCACATGCACGGTCTGGCCGATATCAAGGTTCACGTCCGGGTTGCGCGCCGCATCGATACGCTCCTGCGGCTTGCCATAACGGCTGCGGCGCAAGACCAGCGTCGCAATGATGCCGACCGCTGCCGCCACCAGCCATTGCGCCGCCTCGCCGAAGCCCAGCAAGGCCGCAGCACTGCCGGCCGCCAGCCCGATGGCTATCATCAGCAGGTAGAAAGTCCCGCTGAACAGTTCGAGTATTACAACCACGCCGGCAGCCGCCAGCCAGTAGCTCCAATCAGCCATGATGCGCTCCTTTCAAATGAAAAAACCCTCGCTTCCCAACATGGGCGGCGAGGGTTTTTAGCTGCTGACAGATGGTATTGATAGAGTTTTTTACTACTAAATTCGATAACTCCAGTCTATACCATTTTCAGCTTACGTCAATCACTTCAATTACTTCTGCAAGGACGCCAGCTTCTGCCAGGTGTCGATCACCGAGTCAGGATTCAGCGACATCGATTCAATGCCCTGCTCCATCAGCCACGCGGCGAAGTCCGGGTGGTCCGATGGACCCTGGCCGCAAATGCCGATGTACTTGCCCTGCGCGCGGCAGGCTTGGATCGCTTGCGACAGCAGGGCTTTCACCGCGTCGTCGCGCTCGTCGAAGTCAGCTGCCAGCAGCGCCATGCCGGAATCGCGGTCCAGGCCCAGCGTCAGCTGGGTCAGGTCGTTGGAACCGATCGAGAAGCCGTCGAAGTGTTCGAGGAAGCGGTCTGCCAAGATGGCGTTCGACGGTACTTCGCACATCATGATCAGGCGCAGGCCGTTTTCGCCGCGCACCAAGCCGTTCTTGCCCAGCAGGTCCACCACCTTCTCAGCCTGGCCCAGGGTACGCACGAACGGCACCATGATCTCAACGTTGGTCAGGCCCATGTCGTTACGCACGCGCTTCATCGCTGCGCATTCCATTTCGAATGCGCCGGCGAAATCAGCAGCGAGGTAGCGCGCCGCGCCGCGGAAGCCCAGCATCGGATTTTCTTCGTCCGGCTCGTAGCGCGAACCGCCGATCAGTTTCTTGTACTCGTTGGACTTGAAATCCGACAGGCGCACGATCACTGGTTTCGGCCAGAACGCAGCGGCGATGGTGGCAATACCTTCGGCCAGCTTGTCGACGTAGAACGCTTTCGGCGAAGCGTGGCCGCGCGCGACCGACTCCACTGCCTTCTTCAAGTCAGCGTCGATGTTTGGATATTCCAGGATCGCTTTCGGGTGCACACCAATGTTGTTATTGATGATGAACTCGAGGCGAGCCAGGCCCACGCCGCCGTTAGGCACGGCCTGGAAGTCAAACGCCAGCTGTGGATTACCCACGTTCAGCATGATCTTGGTCGGCAGTTTCGGCAATTCGCCGCGCTGCACTTCCGATACTTCGGTTTCCAGCAGGCCGTCGTAGATCTTGCCTTCGTCGCCTTCAGCGCAGGACACGGTCACGAAGGTGCCGTCTTTCAGCACGTCGGTCGCATCACCGCAGCCCACCACCGCAGGCACGCCCAGTTCACGTGCGATGATCGCTGCGTGGCAGGTACGTCCGCCGCGGTTGGTGACGATGGCGGAAGCGCGCTTCATGACTGGTTCCCAGTTAGGGTCGGTCATGTCGGCGACCAGCACGTCGCCTGGCTGTACACGTTCCATGTCGGCCGGGTCGTGAATCACGCGCACCGGACCGGCACCGATCTTCTGGCCAATCGCGCGGCCCGAGGCCAGCACGGTGCCCGACGATTTCAGCTTGAAGCGCTGCTGCACATCGGTGGCTTTCTGCTGCGACTTCACGGTCTCTGGACGCGCTTGCAGGATGTACAGCTTGCCGTCGCGGCCATCTTTGCCCCACTCGATGTCCATTGGACGGCCGTAGTGGTTTTCGATGATGACAGCGTACTTGGCCAGTTCCACCACTTCCTGGTCGTTCAGCGAGTAGCGGTTGCGCAGTTCGACTGGCACGTCAACGGTCTTCACCGAACGGCCAGCTTTGGCTTCGGCAGTGAATTCCATCTTGATCAGTTTCGAACCGATATTGCGGCGGATAACAGGCGACTTGCCTTTTTCCAGCATCGGCTTGTGGACGTAGAATTCGTCCGGATTCACTGCGCCCTGCACCACGGTCTCACCGAGGCCGTAGCTGGAGGTCACGAACACCACGTCCTTGAAGCCCGACTCGGTGTCGATGGTGAACATCACGCCAGCCGCGCCCAGGTCGGAACGCACCATGCGCTGCACGCCAGCCGACAGCGCTACTTCAGCGTGGGTGAAGCCTTTGTGCACGCGATACGAAATCGCGCGGTCGTTGTACAGCGAGGCGAATACGTGCTTCATCGCGTCCAGCACGTTGTCGATGCCGACCACGTTCAGGAAGGTCTCTTGCTGGCCTGCGAACGAAGCGTCTGGCAAGTCTTCAGCAGTCGCCGACGAGCGCACCGCGAACGACATTTCGGTCGACGAATCGGCCACCAGTTTTTCGTAGAAGGTATTGATTTCCGCTTCCAGGCGTGGCTGGAATGGAGTCTCGATGATCCATTGACGGATCTCGGCGCCAGCTTGCGCCAGCGAGCGGACGTCGTCGATGTTGAGGTCGACGAGGCGATCGGCAATGCGATCGGCCAACGACTTGCCGCCGTCGGCACTGTGCGACAGGAAGTCGCGGAAAGCTTGTGCCGTGGTGGCGAAACCACCGGGCACGCGCACGCCGGCTTCCGCCAGCTGGCTGATCATTTCGCCGAGAGAGGCGTTCTTGCCGCCGACGGATTCAACATCCGTCATACGTAAGTTTTCGAACGAGGCAACGTAAACTGCGTCGTTGTTTTGCTCCTTCAATGCTGCGTTGGACATAATTACACCTTTTTGATGATAGAAATCTTCCAGCGAGGCGCAGACTTGTTTCTTGTTATTCTGTTCGTCGTGCAGCACAATAAAACCATTGGCGCTCATTCTACAGCCTGAAGCGCGAATTGACGAACCACAATACCCGATAGCGTCCTCTACATGACACAAGAACAACGACCACCACTGCCCTCCGCCGCCCGCACCGTCTTTTTTGTCTCGGACGGGACTGGCATTACTGCTGAAACCTTCGGTCACTCGGTGCTGACCCAGTTCGAGCTGCGCTTCCGCCAGGTGCGCCTGCCGTTCATCGATACGCTGGACAAGGCGCATGATGCAGTGCGCAAAATTAACGAGGCATTTGCCACCGACGGTCAGCGCCCGATCATCTTTTCCACGCTGGTGAAGACCGAGTTGTCGGACATCATTCGTCTATGCAAGGGCATGTATATGGACATGTTCCAGACGTTTGTTGCGCCATTGGAACAAGAGTTGGGCGTGAAATCGACCCACACGATTGGGCGTTCGCACAACATCGTCGACAGCGAGGAATACAAAAACCGGATCGAGGCGATCAACTTCTCGCTGGCGCATGATGACGGCCAGTCGCACAAAAATTTGTCGTCGGCCGATGTGATTCTGGTGGGCGTGTCGCGCTCGGGCAAGACCCCGACTAGCTTGTATCTGGCGATGCAGTATGGGATCAAGGCGGCCAACTATCCGCTGATTCCGGACGACTTCGAGCGCGGCAAGCTGCCGTCGTCGCTGTATGAGTTCAAGTCCAAGATTTTTGGTTTGACGATTACGCCGGAACGTTTGAGCGAAATCCGCAATGAACGCCGTGCAGGCAGCAAATACGCAGCGCTGGAAAACTGCCGCTATGAGGTCAACGAAGCAGAGTTGATGATGAAGCGCGAAGGCATCCGCTGGCTGTCCTCGACCACCAAGTCGATCGAGGAAATCTCGACCACGATCCTGCAAGAGATCAAACCGGACCGCCGGGAGTACTAGTTCGCAAACCCGCACGGCCACGCAGGGTCAGACCCCGTACGGGGTCTGACCCTTAAGTGGTAACGCCAGCGTCGAGGCAAAAGCGTGTGGGGTAGAGCCTCAGAAGAAGTGCTGCCAATCAGCTAGCCAACCCGGGAAATCTTCTACGGGCATGGGTTTGGCGATGTAGTAGCCTTGCGCGTAGGTGCAGCCGAGGCTTTGCAGGAAGTCCCAATCCTGCTTGGTCTCCACGCCTACCGCCACCGATTTGCGATCGAGGCTGCGCGCCAAGCCGAGGCAAGAACGCAGCACGGTCCCAATCGCTGCGCGCTTGGAGGCGCCGTCCACGAAGCTGCGATCTATTTTCAATTCCGAAAACGGAATACGCGCCAGCAGTTGCAGATTGCTGCGCCCCGTACCGTAATCGTCGATCGCCAGGCCGAAGCCTTTCATCCTCAAGCGCAGCAATCGCTCAAGGAAATGCGGATCGGTACTCAACACCGACGACTCGGTCATTTCAAACGTGATGTAGTCCGCCATGATGCGATGCCGCTCAAGACAAGCCGCAATCTGCTCCATGAATTGCGGATGCGCCAGCGTGGTCTGGTCGACATTGATCGACACGGAAATCGGCACGCCCTGATCATGCAAAGTGCGGCACGCTACCACTGACTTCTCGATCATGGTCCAGTCGAGGAAATCCACGCGGCGGTGATCTTCCAGCGCCTGCATGAATGACGCCGGCCCAAGCACGCCATGCAGCGGATGCCGCCAGCGCGCAAACATCTCCAGGCCTTTGACCTGCCCGGTCTCCAGCTCAATCTTCGGCTGGAAGAAAGGATCAAACTCGCGCGCCTGCAAACCCTGCCCCACTTCGGCAAACGACAGCTTCGGCGCCGGCACAAACTCGCCACGCCCTTCACCAGGCTGCAGGTAGTTGGCGACTAATGCCATCAAGCGGCTGCCAATCACCGGCTTGCCGATCGCACCCAGCACATTCACGCCGTAAGCATCAGCCATGGTCTCAACCGAGAACAGCACCGCATTGGTCTGCGCGCCCACCACGATGATGCCCGCCTTGCAGCGCGCCTCGCCGAGGCGGCGGATCAGTTCCAGCGCATCCATTCCCGGCAGTGCCAGGTCGATGATGGCGATGTCCACCGCCGGCGTAATGCCAGCATTGAAGTGGCGCAGCGCCGTGTGGCCATCCGGCGCCTGCGTGATGTGGCCAACGCCAACATGCACCAGGATATCCGCAAGAGCGTGGCGTTGAACCTGATCTCCTTCGGCTACCAGAAAATGCAACTGCGCGATATCCATGTACGGCTCCGGTGTGTTCTTAAGCCTGATTCTGCCTTACTTGCTCGAAAAAGCAAACTGCCGCGCAGGCAGCCACGTTCAGCGACTCGACCTGCCCAAGGTGCGGAATCACCACCTGGTGCGTGGCCATCGACAGCAAATCATCCGCCACGCCCTGCCCTTCGTGGCCGAACAGCCACGCGGTCGGCACGCGCAGATCGACGTCGTACAGGCGCTGGGTGGCGTAGCCGCTGGTGGCCAGCGTCTGGACTTTGGCGTTGCGTACCAGTTCCGCGAGTTCGACATTTTCAAAAATATCGAGCACAAAATGCGCGCCCATCGCGGCACGCAGCACTTTTGGCGACCAGCAGAATGCTGTGCCGGCGCTGCAATACACTTGCTTGATGCCCGCAGCAGCCGCGCTGCGCAGGATGGAGCCGACGTTGCCGGGATCCTGCACGCCGTCCAGCAGTACCGCCGACACGCTCATAGGCGCGGTCACCGCGCGCTCCGGCGTATCGATCAGGAACATCACGCCGACGCCATGTTCGACTTGGCTGACAGCGTTGTACAGCGCATCCGGCAAGGCCAGCACGTGGGCGCGCTGCGCTTCCAGCTTGCCGATGATGTCCATCACTTCAGGATTTTGCAGCGAGCCTTCGCTCACCACGCACTGCTCCGGCAGGCCGCGCAGCTGCAAGTAGGATTCGCACAGATGGACGCCGTCTAGCAGCGTGCGGCCTGCCTTGCGGCGTGCCGACTGGCTGCCGGCCAGCTTGACCAGTTCCTTGTATTGCGCGTTGTCGCGCGAGGTAATCGTCTTCATTTGCCCTCTCCCAGCAGCGCGCGCACTGGCGCGAACGAACGGCGATGCACTGGCGACGGGCCATGCTCGCGCAGGCGCGCCAGGTGCAGCGCAGTGCCGTAGCCTTTGTGCTGGTCGAAGCAGTACTGCGGATACTGCGCGTGCAGCGTCACCAGCGCAGCATCGCGCGCGGTCTTGGCAAGGATGGAGGCAGCCGAAATGGCTTCCACCTTGTCGTCGCCGCCGACGATGGCGATGCTCTGCACCTTCATCACCGGACAGCGGTTGCCGTCGATCAGGGCCAGCGTCGGCACGGTGCTCAGGGCTTCCACGGCGCGGCGCATGGCCAGCATGGAGGCCTGCAAAATATTCAGCTTGTCGATTTCTTCTTCCGACGCTTCGGCGATGGCCCATGCCAGCGCGTACTGCTTGATCAGCGGTGCCAGCATATCGCGCTTGGCTTCGTTGAGTTTTTTCGAATCGCGCAAGCCTTCAATCGGCCGCATTGGATCGAGAATAACGGCGGCCGCGTACACCGGACCGGCCAGCGGCCCGCGTCCTGCCTCGTCCACGCCGCAGATGATTTCATCGGGCGATGGCGGCAGGTCGTCGAACAGGCCTAAGGTTTGGTTCTTCACTTTTTTCCTTCAATTACTCGCAGCACGGCGGCTGCGCTTTCCTCCGCGCTGTTGCGCAGCAGGCTGTGATGCATGTCGGTGAAACGCTGCGCCAAGCGCAGGCGATGCGGCGCGTCGCTCAGCTGCTTCCACATGGCTTCCGCCAGCGCTTCGGGGTTGGCGTCGTGCTGCAGCAGCTCCGGCACCAGAAACTCGCGCGCTAAAATATTCGGCAAGCCAATCCACGGCTGGTAGCCGAAGTGGCGCAGGATTTGCCATTCCAGTTCAATCATCTTGTAGGCGATGACCATCGGCTTCTTGAACAGCGCCACTTCCAGCGAGGCTGTGCCGGAGGCCACCATCACCGCATCGGCGGCGGCAATCGCGGTGTGCGATTGGCCATCCAGCAGCTGGATCTCAATGTCTTGCAAGCCCGCTTGCGCCACCAGTTGCAGGAAGTACTGCTTCTGGCGTTCGCCCGCCATCGGCGCGACGAAACGCAGCGACCGGTCGCGCAGCTTGAGCAGCTTGGCCGCCTGCATGAAGGCTACCGTGTTGTACTTGATCTCCGACATGCGGCTGCCCGGCATGATGGTGACTACGTTGGCGTCTTCCGGCAGTCCCAGTGCGCGCTTGGCGGCACCTTCGTCCGGCGTCATCGGAATCAGCTCGGCCAGCGGATGGCCGACATAGCTGACCGGCACGCCGGCCTGCGTGTAGATCTCTTCCTCGAACGGGAACACCACCAGCATGTGCGATACAGCGCGGATGATTTTCTTGATGCGGCCACCGCGCCAGGCCCAGATCTGCGGGCCGATGTAGTGCATGGTAGGGATGCCGGCCGCCTTCAGCTGCTCTTCCAGCCCGAGATTAAAGCCCGGATAGTCGGCGCCAATGAAGACCGACGGGCGCTCAGCCAGCAGCTGGTCGCGCAGCTGGTTCTGGATGCCTTTCAGCTCACGGTACTTCATCAGCACCGGCAACAGGCCGCGCACAGTCAACTGGTCCATCGGCCAGTGCGACTCGAAGCCCTGCGCGATCATATGGTCGCCGCCGATGCCGTGGAAACGCGCTTCCGGCAAGTGCGGACGCAGGCCGGAAAGCAAACGAGCCGCCAGCATGTCGCCGGACGGCTCGCCTGCCACGAGGGCGATGGCGGGTTGCCCCGCCAGCGATTTATCGAACGATGCCACGGGACGCGGTATCGAGGAACTCGCGCATGGAACGCATATGCAGCGCCACGTCAGCCGGTACTGCCGCTTCTTCAGCGATCAGCAAAGCCTTCGCTTCTTCCAGCGTGTTACCCGAACGGTAAATGATTTTGTATGCAGCGCGGATGCCGTTGATCTGCTCACGGGTGAAGCCGCGGCGTTTCAGGCCTTCGATATTGACGCCATGCGCCGCAGCCGGATTACCGTTCAACAGCACGAACGGCGGCACGTCCTGGGTCAGCGAGGTGCTCATGCCGACAAACGCGTGCGCGCCGATCTTGCAGAACTGGTGCACATTGGCGAAGCCGCTCATGATGACGTAGTCGCCAATCTCCACGTGGCCCGCGATCTGCGCGTTGTTCGAGAAGATGGTGTTGCTACCCACAACGCAGTCATGCGCCAGGTGGACGTAAGCCGAGATCCAGTTGTCGTTGCCCAGCGAAGTCACGCCCTTGTCCTGCACCGTGCCGGTGTTGAAGGTGCAGAATTCGCGGATGGTGTTGCGGTCGCCGATGGTCAAGCGAGTCGGCTCACCCTTCCACTTCTTGTCCTGCGGCGCAGCGCCAATCGACGAGAACTGGAAGAACTGGTTGTCGCTGCCAATAGTGGTATGGCCTTCGATGACCACGTGCGGGCCGACTTTGGTGCCCGAGCCGATGGTCACGTGAGGACCGATCACCGAGTACGGGCCAATTTCTACGCTATCGTGCAGTTCGGCCTTGCTATCAACGACGGCGGTGGCGTGGATCTTCGCCATGATTATTGCCCTGCTGCTGGCTGCGAGGCGTCGGTTGCGCTACGGATGGTGCACATCAGTTCCGCTTCAACCGCCACCTGGCCGTCGACCGTGCCGACTGCCTTGTATTTCCAGATGCCGCGCGCGTTGCGCAGGATCTCGACATCCATGCGCAGCTGATCGCCAGGACCTACCGGGCGCTTGAAGCGCGCACCGTCGATACCGACGAAGTACACCACCGAGTTCTCATCCGGCTTCAGGTTCATGGTCTTGAACGACAGCAGGGCTGCGGTTTGCGCCATCGCCTCGATCATCAGCACGCCCGGCATGACCGGCTTGTGCGGGAAGTGGCCGTTGAAGAATTCTTCGTTCACGGTTACGTTCTTGATGGCGGTAATGGTCTTGCCTTCTTCGTACGAAATCACGCGGTCAACCAGCAGCAGCGGATAGCGGTGCGGCAGGTAGGACTTGATCTCGCAGATGTCCATGGTCTTATTTTCGGTAGTGGTCATGATTCGTCTTCTTCTGTTTTCGTCTTAATGGTTTTTTCCAGCGCGCGGATTTTATCGCGCATGGCCGGCAAGTTGCGCACGATGACCGCCGATTTTTCCCAGTCGGCGTTCTTGGCCAGCGGGTAGAAACCGGTGTACTGGCCCGGTTCCAGGATCGAGCGCGATACCATGCTGCCCGAACCCACGTGCACCTTATCGGCAATGGTCAAATGCCCCAGCACCATCGCGGCGCCGCCGAAGGTGCAGTATTTGCCGATCTTGGCGCTGCCTGCCACGCCTACGCAGCCGGCCATCGCCGTGTGCGCGCCGATATGGCAGTTGTGGCCGATCTGGATCTGGTTGTCCAGCTTCACGCCATCTTCAATAATCGTATCGGCCAAGGCGCCACGGTCGATAGTGGTGTTGGCGCCGATATCCACGTCGTCGCCGATGATCACACGGCCAGTCTGCGGAATCTTGATGTACACGCCACCTTCGTTGGCAAAGCCAAAACCGTCGGTGCCGATCACCGCGCCGGAGTGGATGATGCCGCGCTTGCCGATCTGGCAGTAGGCCTGGAAGGTCACGTTGGCAAACAGCTTGGTGCCCTCGCCGATCACCGCCTCGCGGCCGATGAAACAGCCGGCGCTGATCACCGCGCCATCTTCAATCACGGCGCCGTCTTCAATCACCACGCGCGGGCCAATATGGGCCGATGCAGCGATCTGCGCGCTGTCCGCCACCACGGCGGTGGCGTGCACGCCGGCCGCCGGCACGATGGCCGTCAGCGATTCGAAATACTGTGCCGCGCGGGCGAAATACACATACGGATTCGGGACGACGATGCGCGCGCCGCTGTAGCCGGCCGCGATAAAAGCGTCATCGGCGGCCGACACGATGAGTGCCGCCGCCTGGCTCTGCGCCGCTTGCGCGCGCAGTTTGCTATTACTGAGAAAGCTGATGTGCGAAACGCCGGCATCAGTCAGTGGGGCGATCCCGGTTACTTCCAGGTTCGCATCGCCCACCAACTGTCCGCCCAAGCGTTCGACCAATGCTCCTAGTCGAGTGCCCATCGGGTGATCCAATCTTTATTTGTCTTTGTCCAAAGCCGCCAGCACCTTTTCGGTGATGTCGATGCGGTTGCTGGCCCAGACGGCGTCCTGCAACACGATATCAAAGCCTTCCACCGCAGCCAGCTGCTTGATGATTTTGGTGGCCTTTTCCGAAATCGCCTGACGCTCTTCGTTGGTACGCTGGCTGACGTCTTCACGGAACTCGCGCTGGCGGCGCTGGTATTCCTTATCCAGCTCGAACACGTCGCGCTGGCGTTTCAGGCGGTCCGCCTCGGTCAGCGTTGGCGCATCCTTGTCCAGTTTTTCCGAAGCAGTCTTCAGGCGGCCGGCCATGTCGGCCATGGCTTTTTCGCGCGCCTTGAATTCTTCCTTCAATTTTTCCTCGGCCAGCTTGGCCAGTTTGGATTCATTGTAGATACGCTCAGGGCTGATCCACGCGATGCGCGAGGCCGAGGTCTGGGCCTGCACCGGCGCCAAGGAACACCAGCCCAGTGCAAGCACGGCGAGATATTTGCTCAGGGTTGCGGATGCAGTCTTCAACTTATTTCTCCGAGATAAAAATTAATGCCCAAAACCATCAGAAACCGCTACCCATCTGGAACTGGAAGCGCTCCAGGCGGTCGCCGGTCTTGGCGTTCAGGGGCTTAGCATAACTCAGTTTCAGCGGACCTACCGGCGAAATCCAGCTGATACCCAGGCCGGTCGAATAGCGCAGCTCCGAAGCGCGCATCTTCTGGCCTTCCTGGTACACCTGGCCGCCGTCGAGGAAGCCGAACCAGCGCAAGCTGCGGTCCTGGCCCGAACCTGGGAACGGCAGCTGCAGTTCCGCATTGCCGATCAGGCGCGAAGCACCGCCCAGCGCATCGCCGTAGGTGTAATCGACTGCGCCCAGCGTGGAGCTCAGGTAACCGCGCACCGAACCGATACCGCCGCCGTAGAAGTTCTTGAACACAGGGTAGCTGCTGTTACCCAGGCCGTGACCGTAGTCGATCTCGCCCTTCAGTGCCAGCGTGACCTTCTGATACAGCGGTTTGTACCACTGGTGTTCGTACACCGCGCGGTAGTATTTCTGCTGACCGACCACGTCGATTTCCAGGTTGGCGCGCTGGTAGCGGCCAACGGTTGGCGTCAGCGCCGAGTCGCGGCTGTCGCGCGCCCACGCCATCGTCAGCGGCACGGCGTTGGTGGACGCGGTACCGATGCCGGAGGTGGTGCCGTTGATCGTATTGACGTATTCGCGGAAGCGGGTCGGCGAAGTCGCATCGGTGGTGATCATCGAGCGTTCCAGGCCAATGCCGAAGAACACGGTGTCGACTTCCGAGAACGGCACGCCGTAGCTGATACGGCCACCGTGCTGCTTGATGGTGTAGTAGCCGATGTTGGCCGCCGGCGGCTGCTGCGTACGCAGATACAGCTCGTAGCCGCGCGATACGCCATCGTCGGTGTAGTAAGGGTCGGTCTGCGAGAACGAAATGGTGCGGCTATATTTCGACGTGTTCAGCTCCAGGCCCACCGTGGTGCCCGAACCGGCAAAGTTGGCCTGCTGGATCGCGGCCTGGAACGAGAATTTCTCCGACTGCGAGAACGCGCCGCCGATCTGGAAGTTACCGGTCGGTTTTTCGGTCACGGTCAGGTTGACGTCCACCTGGTCGGAAGTGCCCTGCGCTTCCGGTGTGTCGATGGTCACGTCCTTGAAGTAACCCAGACGGTCAACGCGGTCGCGCGACAGTTTGATCTTATTGGCGTCGTACCACGACGATTCGAACTGGCGGAACTCGCGGCGGATAACTTCGTCGCGGGTGCTGGTGTTGCCAGCGATATTCATGTGGCGCACATACGCGCGCTTGCCCGGATCGATGAAGAAGGTGAAGGCCACCTGGCGCTTCTCGCGGTCGATATCCGGATTGGCGTTGACGTTGGCAAAAGCATAGCCGAAGGTGCCCAGGCGGTCCGAAATCAGCTTGTTGGTGGCGGTCAGCAGCTCGCCCGAATAGGTCGCGCCTTTTTTCAGCAGCACCAGCTGGCGCAGCTCATCTTCGCGGCCGAAGGTCTCGCCTTCAAACTTGATATCCGAGACCGAATACTTCTCGCCCTCGGTGATGTTGACGGTGATGTAGATGTCCTTCTTATCCGGCGTGATCGACACTTGGGTCGACTCGATATTCATCTCGATGTAGCCGCGATTCAGGTAGAAGGACTTGAGCGATTCGATATCGCCGGTCAGCTTGGTCTTGGAATACTGGTTAGCCTTGGTGTACCACGAGAACCAGCCGCCCGTATTCAGCGCCAACTGGTCTTTCAGCTCCTTGTCGCTGAATACCTTGTTGCCGACGATATTAATCTCTTTGATCTTGGCGACGTCGCCCTCGTCCACCGCGAAGGTGATATTGACGCGGTTACGCTCGATCGGAGTAACGGTGGTAATGACTTTCACGCCATACAGGCCGTGCGACAGGTACTGGCGCTTCAGCTCTTGTTCCGCGCGGTCGACCGAGGCTTTATCGAAAATCTTGGCTTCGCCCACGCCGATGTCTTTCAGCGCTTTGACCAGCGTATCTTTTTCAAATTCCTTGGTGCCGGTGAAGTCCACCTTGGCGATGGCCGGACGTTCTTCGACCAGTACCACCAGCACTTGGCCGTCTTTTTCCAGCTTCACATCCTTGAAGAAACCGGTGGCATACAGTGCCTTGATGGCGGTGACGGATTTATCGTCATTGAAGGTTTCGCCGACGCGGACCGGCAGATAGCTGAAGACCGTACCGGCTTCCGTACGCTGGATCCCTTCGACGCGGATATCTTTGATGACGAAAGGATCGATCGCCAGTGCGCTACCGCTGCACAGGGCCAGGACTGCGGCGCCGATCAGGCTACGGCGCAAGGAAGTTGAAGTAATACGGTCAGAATATAATTTCATCGGGTCTAATGGCTAAATCAACGAGAACTGCTACAACAACCGGGCCACGTCGTTAAAGACCGCCAGCAGCATTAAGGTCAGTAATAAACCCATGCCCAAACGCTGCGCTATCTCTCCGACGCGCTCCGGTACAGAACGCCCAGTTAAAACTTCCAGCGAATAATACAGCAAATGCCCGCCATCCAGAACGGGAATTGGCAGCAAATTCATTACACCTAAACTAATACTAATGAAGGCGATAAAGCTTAAATAGCTTGCTGCGCCCATTCGCGCGGTTTGCCCCGCATAGTCGGCAATCGTAATCGGGCCGGTGACGTTCTTGAGCGAAGCCTCGCCGGTGATCATTTTGCCGATCATTTTCAGCGTCATCGTACATGTATCCCACACTTTGCCGACGGCTTTACCGATGGCCGCAATGGGGGACGATGGCACGTTGATCATATCTGGCGCCAGCGCGACGTAAGCGCCGATCTTACCGACTGTTACAGTTCCTTTGCCGGTTTTTGCTTGTTCCGCCTGCGGCGCCACGCTCAGGGCGAGCGGCTGGCCTGCGCGTTTCAGCTCCACCTGCACGGTCTTGCCGACCGAAGCCTGGATAATGTCGATGAAGGCGATACCGTCGGCGACTGGCGTGCCGTCGACGGCGATCAGCAAGTCACCCTCGCGCAGGCCGGCGCGTTCGGCCGGACTGCCCGGCATCACCTGATGCACCACCGGCGCGGGACGCGACACGCCCACCCCCAACTGGGAAGGTACGTCGCCTTCAAGATCAAGGCCGGTGAACGCAGATGCCGGCACGGTGGCCGAAATACGGCCCTGCCCTGCGCGCTCGACGGCGAGGCGGATATCGTGTTTGTCGATGGCGGATTGAATGAACTGCCAGCGCAATTCCGACCACACTTGCACCGGCTGGTCGTTGACGGCAGTGATTACGTCGCCGCTATGCAGGCCTGCTTGCGCGGCGACCGAACCGGCGGAGCGCACACTGATTTTGCTGCTTGGCTCCTCGATGCCGTGCATGAACAGGCCCGCGAACAGTACGATGGCGATCAGGAAGTTGGCGGCCGGGCCGGCGATCACGATGGCGATGCGCTTCCACACGTTCTGGCGCGTGAACTCACGCTTCAGGTCTGCTTCCGACAGGCCGGTAAGCTCACCCTCGCGCGCGTCCAGCATTTTGACGTAGCCACCCAACGGCAGTGCCGAGAGGGCCCATTCCGTCTGATCGGGCCCGAAACGGCGCGACCAGACCACCTTGCCCATGCCGACCGAGAAGCGCAGCACCTTCACCCCGCACCAGCGGGCCACCAGGTAGTGCCCCAATTCGTGGAAGACCACCAGGGAGCCGAGGCAGACCACAAACGCCAGCACGGTTTGGAGAAAGTTCATTTTGCCAGTCCGGCGATAATGGTTTCAGCGGCGGCGCGGGCGGCGGCGTCTTGCGCCATCACCGCTTCGATACTGTGGGCGGCGCCGTGCGGCAGCGCGTCCACCACTTGGGCGATCACGCGGTCGATCTGGCGGAAGCCGATTTTCAAATCGAGGAAGGCTTGTACCGCCACCTCGTTGGCCGCGTTCAGCAAGGCCGGCGCGGTGCCGCCTGCGCGCAGCGCATCGAAGGCCAGCGCCAGGCATGGGAAGCGGTTGAAGTCCGGCTTCTCAAACTGCAGCGTGGCGATTTGCGTCAGGTCCAGCTGTGCCACGCCGGAGGTGATGCGCTCCGGGTAGGCCAGAGCGTGGGCGATCGGCGTACGCATGTCAGGGTTGCCCAGCTGCGCCAGCACCGAGCCGTCAACGTAGGACACCATCGAATGAATTACCGACTGCGGGTGGATCACTACTTCGATTTGCTCAGCAGGTGCGCCGAACAGCCAGTGGGCCTCGATTACTTCCAGGCCCTTGTTCATCATGGTGGCCGAATCGACCGAGATCTTGCGGCCCATCGACCAATTCGGGTGCTTGCAGGCCTGCTCCGGCGTCACCGCGTCCAGCGTGGCGACGTCGCGCGTCAGGAATGGGCCGCCCGATGCGGTCAGCAGAATCTTGGCCACGCCGGCGGCGGCGTCGCGCACCGCTGGCACACGGCCGCCAAACTGCGGCATCGATTGGAAGATGGCGTTGTGTTCGGAGTCGATCGGCAGCAGCACTGCGCCCGATTCCTGTACCGCGTCCATGAACAGCTGGCCGGACATGACCAGCGCTTCCTTGTTCGCCAACAGGATTTTTTTACCAGCGCGCGCTGCGGCCAGCGTTGGCGCCAGACCCGCTGCACCGACAATGGCGGCCATCACGCTATCGACTTCCGATGCGCTGGCGATGGCACTCAACGCCTGCTCGCCCCACTCTACTTCGGTCTTCACGCCGGCCGCGCGCAGCAGCGCAGCCAGACGGTCGGCAGCTGCGGCGGTGCCGACCACCGCGCGCGCAGGACGGAACTGCACGCACTGCGCCGCCAGTTCCTCCACGCGGCTATGTGCCGACAAGGCGTAGACGGAATAACGGTCCGGGTGGCGCGCCACCACATCCAGCGTGGAGACGCCGATCGATCCGGTAGCGCCTAAAACGGTAATACGTTGCATGATGACTCTTTCAGATCCAGGACGTGACCAGTGCGGCCATCGGCAGCACTGGGATCAGGGCGTCCACGCGGTCCAGTACACCGCCGTGGCCAGGCAGCAGATTGCTGCTGTCCTTGAAGCCGATACGGCGCTTGAGCGCGGATTCAAACAGGTCGCCGATGACGGAGAACATCACGATCACCAGCAGAATTAACAGGGTCAGACCCCAGCCGAAGCGGGCGTGCAGCTTGTACGCGAAGGTGTCTTGCAGCCAAGGTGCGGAGCCATCAGCCAGCACCACCGACACCGAAGCAATCGCCAGCACCGCAATCGCGCCGCCAATCGCGCCCTCCCACGACTTGCCCGGCGAAATAGTCGGCGCCAGCTTGCGTTTGCCGAAAGCCTTGCCCGAGAAGTAAGCGCCGATATCGGCAATCCACACCAGCACCATCACCGACAGCAGGAACAGCGGCGAATGCAGGTACAGGCCGACAATCGCAAAGAAGCACGCGAACACGGCAAAGGTAAAGGTAATCGCCAGCGACCAGTTGGCCGCGCCGCCCAGTTGCGGCAGGCCGAGGCCCAGCGTCGGCGCATAGCGGATGATCCACAGCAGCGCAGCTACGCCGTACAGCGCGTTGACCGAACCCGGTTTAGCGGTGACCATCAAGCCGACGAACAGCGCGCCGCCGACGAAACCGGCCACGCGAGCCTTGCTCTCAGCGAGGCCGAACAGGCGTGCGCCCTCCCACACGGCGGCGCCGACAAACAGCGTCACCACCAGGGCAAACGCGGGGAAATAGTTGAAGAACAGGACCGGCAGCAGCACCGCCAGCAAGACCACAGCGGTAATAATCCTCGTTTTCAGCATCAGTTTGTCTTTTCAGCCAGTTGTGCGCCGGTGCGGCCGAATCGCCGCTCGCGGTGCTGGTAGGAGGCGATTGCCTCATCGAGACACGCGGCGGAAAAGTCCGGCCAGTAGGTGTCGGTGAAGAACAGCTCAGTGTAGGCGAGCTGCCATAACAGGAAATTGGAAATGCGCTGCTCGCCGCCGGTGCGGATGAACAGGTCCGGCTCGGGCGCGTAGGCCATGGCCAGGTGCGGCGCCAATTGCTCTTCGGTGAAGTCGGTCAGGCCGGGATGGGCTTTGACCATCTGGCCGACCGCCTGCATCACGTCCCAGCGGCCGCCATAGTTGAAGCATACGGTCAGGGTCATGCGGGTGTTGGCGGCGGTCTTGCGCTCGGCAGCGGCGATCATGCTTTGCAGTTTTTCGTCGGCGCGGGTCAGGTCACCCACCACGCGCAGACGGATATTATTGGCATGCAGCTTGGAGACTTCGCGTTCGAGTGCGGTCACGAACAAGCGCATCAGGAGGGACACTTCCTCTTCCGGGCGGCGCCAGTTTTCCGAACTGAAGGCAAACAGGGTGAGGTATTCAACGCCGCGGCGGGCGCAGGACTCGACCACGGTGCGCACGGCATCCACGCCTTTGACGTGTCCGCCAACGCGCGGCAGGAAGCGCTTGGTGGCCCAGCGGCCATTGCCGTCCATGATGATCGCCACATGGCGTGGCACGGCAGGTGCGTCTGGAACCTCGGTAGTCGAACTCGTATATTTCATGAAAACTTCGGTGCCAAAGTATAAAGTATTGCAGGTGTGAGACAAAAATACAAGACGCCCGCACGGCAGGCGTTGCCGTGCGGGCGTCCGTGTTTTTTACACCGTCAGAACTTCTTTTTCTTTCTCGGCCAGCATCTTGTCGATATCGACGATGGCCTTGTCGGTCAGCTTCTGGATGTCGTCGGTGCCGCGGCGCTCGTCGTCTTCCGAGATGGCCTTGTCTTTCACCAGCTTTTTTAGGCCTTCATTGGCGTCACGACGGATGTTGCGTACAGCGACTTTTGCATCTTCGCCTTCGCTCTTGACCAGCTTGACCATTTCCTTGCGGCGCTCTTCGGTCAGTGCCGGGGTCGGCACGCGAATCATATCGCCTTGTGCCGCTGGGTTCAGACCCAGATCGGCGTCGCGGATGGCTTTCTCAATGGTGGCGGCCATTTTCTTCTCGAACGGCTGCACACCGATGGTACGGGCATCGACCAGGGTCAGGTTGGCTACCTGGTTCAGCGCGGTTGGATTACCGTAGTAATCGACCATCACGGAATCCAGAATACCTACGTGGGCACGGCCGGTACGCACTTTGGCGAGGTCGCCACGCAGGGTTTCCAGCGATTTGACCATGCGGTCTTGCGCACTCTTTTTAACGTCAGCTACGGACATTGCTGCTCTCCTGTTATCTTGAAAATTAAACGTGAACCAGTGTACCTTCATCCTCGCCCATGATCACGCGCATCAGCGCGCCTGGCTTGGTGATGGAGAACACTTTGATCGGCAGTTTCTGGTCGCGGCACAGCGCAAAGGCGGTGGCGTCCATGACCTGCAGGTGCTTGGCGATCGCTTCATCGAAGCTGATCGAGCTATACAGCGTGGCGTTCGGGTCTTTCTTCGGATCGGCAGTGTACACGCCGTCGACCTTGGTGGCCTTCAGCACGATTTCCGCGCTCACTTCCGAGCCACGCAGCGCCGCTGCGGTGTCGGTGGTGAAGAACGGGTTGCCGGTACCGGCCGCGAACACCACGACCTTGCCTTCTTCCAGGTATTGCAGCGCTTTCGGGCGCACGTACGGCTCGACTACCTGCTCGATGCCGATCGCCGACATCACGCGCGCGGTGATGCCAACGTGGCGCATGGCGTCAGCCAGGGCCAGCGCGTTCATGACGGTGGCCAGCATGCCCATGTAGTCGGCGGTGGCGCGGTCCATGCCCTGCGCACCGGGCGCTACGCCTCGGAAGATATTGCCGCCGCCAATGACGATCGCCAATTCCACGCCCAGTTTCGCGACCTCGGCCACATCGGCCACCGTCCGTTCGATCGTGGCGCGATTGATGCCGTAGGCATCGTCGCCCATCAGGGCTTCGCCGGACAATTTGAGGAGGACGCGCTTATAGGCTGGTTTAGACATGAGACGGGGCTCCTAATTATTGGGTTTATTCGGGTAAGTCTCCGGCGCTTATCATACATTGCCAAGCGCCGGGTACTGCAGGTGTTACGGAAGACAGCTTAAAAAAACGGGCCTCTCGGCCCGTTTTCTTTATTACGCTCCTTTGGAGGCGGCCACTTGAGCGGCCACTTCTGCTGCGAAGTCGTCTACTTTCTTCTCGATGCCCTCGCCTACCACGTACATGGCAAACGCTTTAACGGCGGTCGATTTTTCTTTCAGCATCTGCTCGATCGATTGCTTGTCGTTTTTCACGAAAGCTTGGTTCAGCAGCGATACTTCTTTCAGGTACTTCTGTACCGAACCTTCCAGGCGCTTGGCGACGATGTCGGCAGCTTGTGGGGTTTTGCCAGCGGCAACAGCAGCAGCTGCATCTTCGTCCGCTTTCAGTTGGGCTACCGAACGCTCTTTTTCGATCAGTTCAGCAGGAACCTGGTCAGCCGACAGCGACACTGGTTTCATTGCAGCGATGTGCATCGCTACGTCTTTACCCACTTGCTCGTCCGCGCCGTCGAATTCAACGACTACGCCGATACGGGTGCCGTGCAGGTACGAAGCCAGTTTGGCGGTGGTTTCGAAACGCTGGAAGCGGCGGATCGACATGTTTTCGCCGATTTTACCGATCAGTGCAGCACGCACTTCGTCCAGGGTTTTGCCTTCGTCGCCTGCTGGCAGCGCCAACAGAGCAGCGACGTCAGCCGGGTTCTTTTCAGCTACCAGACGGGCAGCGGTGTTCGCCAGGTTCAGGAAGTCGTCGTTTTTCGCAACGAAGTCGGTTTCCGAGTTGACTTCAACCAGGGCGCCTACGCCGTTGGCGATGTAGGTCGCTACCACGCCTTCAGCGGTGATGCGGCTTGCTGCTTTACCAGCCTTGCCACCCAGCTTGACGCGCAGGATCTCTTCCGCACGACCCATGTCGCCTTCGGCTTCGGTCAGTGCTTTTTTGCATTCCATCATTGGCGCGTCAGTTTTCGCGCGCAGTTCGCCTACCATTGCTGCAGTAATCGCTGCCATGTGTTTCTCCTGTATTCGGTATTTCAGTATTCGGTGGGGTGCGTATATCAAAAAAAAGGGGGAGCTGTTGGCCACCCCTTTTTTTCTTACAGCCTGTCAGGAACGATTAAGCCTGTTCGCTAACTTCGACGAATTCGTCGCCGGCTGCGGCTTTTACCAGCTCAACAACTTCAGCGCCGGCTGCCGAACGGCCTTCCAGGATCGCATCTGCTACGCCGCGGGCGTACAGAGTGATGGCTTTCGACGAGTCGTCGTTGCCTGGAATGACGTACTGCACGCCTTCTGGCGAGTGGTTGGTATCGACCACGCCGATCACTGGGATACCCAGTTTAGCGGCTTCGGTGATGGCGCCTTTATGGTAGCCAACGTCAACGACGAAGATTGCGTCAGGAACGCCGCCCATGTCTTTGATGCCGCCGATCGATTTTTGCAGCTTGACGATTTCGCGTTGGAACATCAGCGCTTCTTTTTTCGACAGTTTCTCAACCGAACCATCTTCCACAGCGGCTTCCATGTCTTTCAGGCGCTTGATCGAGGTTTTGATGGTTTTGAAGTTGGTCAGCATGCCGCCCAACCAGCGTTGGTCGACGAAAGGAACGCCTGCGCGCTGGGCTTCAGCAGCGATGATATCGCGTGCTTGACGCTTGGTGCCTACCATCAGGATGGTGCCACGGCTTGCGGCAACCTGTTTCACGTGTTTCATCGCTTCTTGATACATACCCATCGTCTTTTCCAAGTTGATGATATGGATCTTGTTGCGGTGACCGAAGATGAACGGCGCCATCTTTGGGTTCCAGAAACGGGTTTGGTGACCGAAGTGGACACCGGCTTCCAGCATTTCGCGCATAGTTACGGACATAATTTACTCCAGGGTTAGATCTGGAATCCGACCAGTCACCTTGGCAATTGCCAGGCACCCTTGTCGACCGGATTCGCGTGTTTAAAATTAACGGAATTTACAACATTGCTTAAACCAAATTCAAGCAACCCAAGATTCTACCTTGAAAACAGGGTATAGAGCAAGCATTCCCACTCCCTCAAAGCGCCCCACGACGGTGCGGGCCGCACCAAAATGGCTCATAGCCGAAACAAATTTGTAACCATAGATCCATAGCTAATTAAAATGTAATATCATTGGGGACATTAAAGTTTCGATTCATTAATCATTCGCCGCGCCCAGAACCTGCGACTGCGTTTAGCCCTGAGAGATCATCATGCCCTTATTGCTAGCCGTCACCCTGGTCGCCGCCACCACCGTCCAGCCCACTTGCTCCTGGGATAACCCGGGCCACAACCCATATACCGGCAGCACCGCTGCCGCCATCGACCGCTACACCGACATCCCGGAAGCGGTGCGCAGCACGCTGAAGCGGCGCTTGGCCGAAGGCCAGTCGGACGACAAGGTCGACATCACGCGCGACGGCATCAACGGCAAATACCAGTATGGCGCGGCCATCCGAGACATGCACTTCGGCCGCGCCTCGGTCTGCGGCACCGTCACCCGCAGCAAATGGAGCGCAAGCCGCAGCGAGCCGGGCGCAGTGTATTGCGTCGATCAGCATTGCATCCTGGTGCCGCGCATTTGCGGCAACGTCAGCCGTATCACCCGCAACGCCCCTGCCGTCGCCGCCAAGCCGAAGGAAGACGAGCGCGAGCTGGCCGCACCAGTGGAATTTGCCGACCTCGGCCTGGCCGACGCACCACCGCGTGACGATATGCCACTGGACGACCCGGAGGAAATGGCACGCCGCGCCGCCCAGAAACGCGCGCTGGGCGCATTGGGCGACATCCTGACCGAGGAAGAACTGGCGGAAGCGGCAGACGATAGCCGCTACGGCCTGTACACCCATAACGCCGGTTTCGTGTTCGCCGACGGCGACGGCGGTGGCGGCCCTCATATTACAGCGGTGCCGGAAGCCGATACCTGGGCCATGCTGCTGGCAGGTCTCGGCCTGGTCGGCTGGCAAGTGCGCCGCCAGACCAAGGCAGCTAAATAAGGCCAGCCCGCACCAGCCGCACGACACCCGCGTCGTCGTTTATAATTTCGACATATTGCACGCCATGCGCCGTAGCCCTTCCGGGCCCACGGCGCAGCTGGCGTGTTCACCGTTTACTTTGCTGATTGCGATCCAATATGTCTATTTCCATCAAAACCGCTGAAGATATCGAAGGCATGCGCGTTGCCGGCCGCCTCGGCTCCGAGGTGCTGGACTACATCACCCCCTTCGTTAAAGCGGGCGTCACCACCGGCGAGCTGGATCGCTTGTGCCACGAATACATGGTCAACGTGCAGGGCACCATCCCGGCGCCGCTGAATTACTGCCCACCGGGCTACACGCCCTACCCCAAAGCCATCTGCACCTCCGTCAACGACGTGATCTGCCACGGCATCCCGGGCGACAAAGTGCTGAAGAACGGCGACGTGGTCAACCTCGACATCACCGTTATCAAGGACGGCTACCACGGCGACAACAGCCGCATGTTCTTCATCGGCGAACCGTCGATCCTGGCCAAGCGCCTGTCCGACATCACTTACGAATGCATGTGGCTGGGCATCCAGCAAGTCAAGCCGGGCGCCACTTTGGGCGACATTGGCCACGCCATCCAGCAGCACGCCGAAAAAGCCGGCTACAGCGTGGTGCGCGAGTTCTGCGGCCACGGCATCGGCAAGGTATTCCACGAAGAACCGCAAGTGCTGCACTACGGCCGCCCTGGCACCGGCGTCAAGCTGGAAGCAGGCATGATCTTCACCATCGAGCCGATGATCAACGCCGGCAAGCGTGAAATCCGCGAAATGAACGACGGCTGGACCATCAAAACCAAGGACCGCAGCCTGTCGGCGCAGTGGGAACACATGCTGCTCGTGACCGAAACCGGCTACGAAGTGCTGACCCTGTCGGCCGGCAGCCCGCCGCCGCCAGCCTTCATCACTGGCGCAGCTGCCAAGGCAGCGTAAACCGTGAACGCGGCCGTGATGAAGAAGGAACTGCGCGAGCAACTGAAGCGCCAGCTGAAGGCCGACCGCCAGGTCGTCATCGCGGGATTCCGTGAGGATGGCAAGCCGGAAAAACTGCTGCGCAGCCTGCGCCAGAGCGTGGACGCAGTACTGACCACGGCCTGGCACGCGGCCGGCCTGCCGGACAACACGGCACTGGTTGGCGTCGGCGGCTACGGCCGCGGCGAGCTGTTCCCCCACTCCGATGTCGACCTGCTGATCCTGCTGGAGCAAGCACCCGACGCCGACACCACGGCCAAACTGGAAGAACTGGTGCAGCTGCTGTGGGACCTCGGCCTCGAAATCGGCCACAGCATCCGCACCGTGGACGAGTGCCTGAGCGAGTCCGCCGCCGACATCACGGTCCAAACCAGCCTGCTCGAAGCACGCATCATCTGCGGCGACGAGCAGCTGTTCCAGCTACTGGAAGCACGCTACGCCGAAGCGATGGACCCGCGCGCCTTCTTCCACGCCAAAGTGCTGGAAATGCGCCAGCGTCATGCCAAGTATGAAGACACGGCGTTCAGTCTCGAACCAAACTGCAAGGAAAGCCCGGGCGGCCTGCGCGACCTGCAAGTGATCCTCTGGCTGGTAAAAGCCTCCGGCCTGGCCAACTCGTGGCGCACGCTGGCCACCAGCGGCCTGATCACGCAGACCGAAGCCAAACAGCTGATGGAAAAAGAGCGCGCCTTCAAGGACATCCGCGTGCGCCTGCACCTGCACGCCGGCCGCCGCGAAGACCGCTTGGTATTTGACGTGCAGACCGCCATCGCCGAATCACTGGGCCTGACCGCCACCGGCAGCGGCGTCCACATGCGCCGCGCCAGCGAATACCTGATGCAGCGCTACTACTGGGCTGCCAAGACCGTCACCCAGCTCAACACCATCCTGCTGCAAAACATTGAAGAACGCCTGTTCCCGAAATCGGGCGAGGCGGTGCGCATCAACGAGCGCTTCAACGATGTCAACGGCCTGATCGACATCGTCGAGGACGACACCTTTGAAAAAACGCCGTCGGCCATGCTGGAAATTTTCCTGCTGATGACCGAACGTCCTTCGCTCAAAGGCATGACGGCGCGCGCTACCCGCGCGCTGTGGCACGAGCGCTTCCAGATCGATGCAGCGTTCCGCGCCGATCCGGTCAACCGTTCGCTGTTCCTGCGCATCATGCAGGCGCCGGTCGGCATCATCCACGCGCTGCGCCGCATGAATGACTTGTCGATCCTGGGCCGTTACTTGCCCAACTTCCGCAAGATCGTCGGCCAGATGCAGCACGACCTGTTTCACGTCTACACGGTGGACCAGCACATCCTGATGGTAGTCCGCAATATGCGCCGCTTCACGATGGCCGAACACGCGCACGAATACCCGTTCTGCAGCCAACTGATGGCCAACTTCGGCCAGCCGTGGGTGCTGTTCCTAGCGGCGCTGTTCCATGACATCGCCAAGGGCCGCGGCGGCGACCACTCTGAACTCGGCATGGCTGACGCCGAGCAGTTCTGCCGCGAGCACGGCATGAGCGACGAGGATACCGAACTGGTCATCTTCCTGGTCGGGAACCACCTGACCATGTCGCAAGTGGCGCAGAAGCAGGATTTGTCCGATCCGGACGTGATCCAGGCCTTCGCCAAAGTGGTGGGCGACGAGCGCCACCTGACCGGCCTGTACCTGCTGACCGTGGCCGACATCCGTGGCACCAGCCCGAAAGTCTGGAACGCGTGGAAAGCCAAGCTGCTGGAAGACCTGTACAAGATCACCCTGCGCGTGCTGGGCGGCGAGGAACACAGCGCCGACAACGAACTGCGCAACCGCCAGCAGGAAGCGCTGGCCACGCTGCGCCTGTACGGTCTGGAGGCCAACGCGCACGAAGCCTTCTGGAAGCAGCTGGACGTGGCCTACTTCCTGCGCCATGACGCCTCCGACATCGCCTGGCAAACGCGCGCGCTGTACGAGCGTTTCAACAGCGAGCAACCGGTGGTCAAATGCCGACTGGCGCCGATTGGCGAGGGCTTGCAGATCGCCGTCTACATCAAGGACCAGCCGGATTTGTTTGCGCGCATTTGCAGCTATTTCGACCGCAAGAACTTCTCCATCCTGGATGCCAAGATCCACACCACGCGCCACGGCTACGCGCTCGATACCTTCCTGGTCACCGAGCAGAATTTTGCCAAGAGCTACCGCGACATCATCAGCCTGATCGAGCATGAGCTGTGCGGCCTGCTGACCACGCCCGAGCCGCTACCAGCGCCGGGCAAGGGCCGCTTGTCGCGCCTGTCGCGCACCTTCCCGATCCAGCCGACGGTGGACTTGCGGCCGGACGAGCGTGGCCAATACTACCTGCTATCCGTAGCAGCCAACGACCGCACCGGCTTGCTGTACTCGATCGCCAACGTGCTGTCCAAATACCATATCAACCTGCACACCGCCAAGGTCATGACCTTGGGCGAGCGTGTGGAAGACGTATTCCTGATCGATGGCGCGGCCCTCAACAACGCCCGCAACCAGATCCAGCTGGAAACCGACCTGCTGGACGCCATCAAGGTCTAACCTGTCTGTTTTAGAAAATAAGAGCATCATCATGTCTGAAGAATTACTCCGCCTGTCTAAACGTATGTCCGAACTGGGCCTGTGCTCGCGCCGCGAGGCCGACGAATGGATCGAACGCGGCTGGGTCCGCGTTGACGGCAAAGTCGTCAACGAACTCGGCACCAAGATTTACCCAAGCCAGAAAGTCACCGTGGAGCGCCAGGCTGCGGCCGAACAATCCAAGCGCGTGACCATCCTGATCAACAAGCCGATGGGTTACGTCAGCGGCCAGGCCGAAGATGGCTACCAGCCGGCCGTGGTGCTGATCAAGCCGGAAAACCGCTGGCCGGAAGATCCATCGCCTGAGATGTTCCACCCGACGCAGCTGCGCTCGCTGGTGCCGGCTGGCCGCCTCGACATCGACTCGGTCGGCCTGCTGGTGCTGACGCAAGACGGCCGCGTCGCCAAGCATTTGATAGGCGAAACTACCGAGGTCGACAAGGAATACCTGGTACGCGTCGAGTACACCAAACCGGGCAAGCTGCCTGACAGCGACCTGAAGAAACTCAACCACGGCCTGTGGATGGACGGCAAGCCGCTGCTGCCGGCCAAGGTCCGCTGGCAAAACGACGATCAGCTCAGCTTCACGCTGAAGGAAGGCAAGAAGCGCCAGATTCGCCGCATGTGCGACATGGTGGGCTTGAAAGTTGTTGGTCTGAAACGAGTCCGCATCGGCAAAGTGAAACTAGGTGACTTGCCGGTCGGCCAGTGGCGCTATTTGCGTCCGGATGAGCGCTTCTGAACCACACGCACTCAAATATTCTTGCCTTTTTGCAAGCCAAAAAGCTGAATACGCTGTAAACTGCTTAGATCGACCTCGCATTGTAGAAGTCATTATCAAAGAGATATGCCGTCGTGAACGATCCAATACCAAATGAATTTCGACGCGGGCCCCCCACCCTAAAAGACGCTGTGGAGCCAATCGCGACGGGTTCGAAACCCCACGACATGACCGATGAACATGACATCGGTGATGCCCTGACCTTGCTGGCGGAATCCGGCGAGGCAGTCTCGATTTATCCGTCCTCCGCCACCAACGTGGTGATGGCGAGGATCCGCTCGGTCGATCCTGAACATCCCTACTTCGTGCTGGAACTGAACGAAGGCGAATTCCTGCCGCCTGGCGCCGCCACCTTCGTTGCGTGGATGCGCTCGGCCAAGGTGCAGTTCAACCTGACCTCGGACACCTGGCCGACGCTGCCGGAACAGCCGACCTTGCTGAATCTGGAATTCCCACTCAAGTGCCAAGTGCTAAACCGTCGCTCCTCGGCGCGGCTGGAAACACCGCTGGGCGTGTACTACATGGCTTCCTTCGTCCTCAACGGCAAGCCGTACGAGCTGCAGCTGTACGACTTCTCGGCTGGCGGCGTTGGCATGCGCGCCGCGCCGCGCGATGCGATTGGCCTGCACGTCGGCAAAAAGCTGCAACGCGTGCGCCTGGAGCTGGGCCCGGATTCGGTAATGATCGCCGACCTGGAAGTGCGCCTGTCGCGTACCTTCCGCTCCTTCCTGCTCGGTGAGCAAGTGCAGATCGGCTGCCAGTTCGCCAATCTGTCGCCAGCGATGGAAGAAGAACTCAAGCGCTTGCTCGACAAGCTCCACGCGGGCAAGCATCGCTTCTGATTTTTCGGTCTTTCGGTTCAATAGGCATGTAACTTGCTTGAAAAGCAGCTAGTTCACTAGCTGCTTTTTTTATGACCACAACTCAGCGCATCGTCAAAATCCGGCGCGACTACAACACTTGGGTGGCCAACGAAACCATCGAGGATTACGCGCTGCGCTACACGCCGCGCGCCTTCCGCCGCTGGTCGGTGTTTCGCGTGTCGAACACTGCGTTCGGGGCGATTTCATTTTTGGTGCTGGAAGCGATCGGCGGCACCATCACCGTCAACTACGGCTTTATCAACGCGCTGTGGGCCATCATGGCGGTGGGACTGATCATCTTCCTCACCGGCCTGCCGATCAGCTACTACGCGGCGCGTTACGGCGTGGACATGGATCTGCTGACGCGCGGCGCAGGCTTCGGCTACATCGGCTCGACGATATCGTCGTTCGTCTACGCCTCCTTCACTTTCATCCTTTTTGCGTTGGAAGCGGCCATCATGGCCTATGCGCTGGAGCTGTATTTTGGCCTGCCGCTATGGATAGGCTATATGGTCAGCGCACTGCTGGTGATTCCGCTGGTGACGCACGGCGTCACGCTGATCTCGCGCATCCAGATGCTGACGCAGCCGGTTTGGCTGGTGTTGATGGCCCTGCCCTTCATCGCGATCTTCATGAAGCGCCCGGAACTACCGGCGCAGTTGCTGAACTACGCCGGCCGCGAAGGCACGCACGGCAGCTTCAATGTGCTGATGTTCGGCGCGGCGACGGCGGTGGGCGTAGCGCTGATTACGCAGATCGGCGAGCAGGTCGACTTCCTGCGCTTCATGCCGCAGCAGACGAAGCAGAATCGCCTGCGCTGGCACTTCGGTGTGCTGATGGCGGGGCCGGGCTGGATCTTGCTCGGCATCGCCAAGATGCTGGGCGGCGCGCTGCTGGCATGGCTGTGCATCAGCAGCGCCATGCCGCTGGCACAGGCGGTGAATCCGACACATATGTATTTGGCTGGATTTGGCCTTGTGTTCTCGCATCCGCAAGCGGCGCTGGCAGCGACTGCGCTGCTGGTGGTGGTGTCGCAAGTGAAGATCAACATGACTAACGCCTATGCTGGTTCGCTGGCATGGTCCAACTTCTTCGCGCGCCTGACGCACAGCCATCCGGGCCGCGTGGTGTGGGCCGTATTCAATGCGCTGATCGCAGTGCTGCTGATGGAGCTCGACGTGTTCCAGGCGCTGGACCAGGTACTGGGCCTGTACTCCAACATCGCCATTTCTTGGATTACGGCGGTGGTGGCGGACCTGGTCATCAACAAGCCGTTGGGCCTTAGCCCGAAAGGCATTGAGTTCCGCCGCGCCTACCTGTACGACATCAACCCAGTCGGCGTGGGCGCGATGCTGCTGGCGTCCGCGTTGTCGGTGGCGGCTTTCATGGGCAGCTTCGGCGCGCAGGCGCAGGCCTTCTCCGCTTTCATCGCGCTGGTGACGGCGCTGGTGACCTCCCCGCTGATCGCATTGGCGACGCGCGGCAAGTACTACATCGCCCGCCCTGCCGAAGCGCTGCACAGCAAAACCTGCGTGATCTGCGAAAAAGAATACGAAGCCGACGACATGGCGCACTGCCCGGCCTACCAAGGTTCGATCTGCTCCCTGTGCTGCTGCCTCGATGCGCGCTGCAACGACACCTGCAAGCCGCACGCGCGCGTGGCCGTGCAGTGGCAAGAGGCTATGCGCGCCATCCTGCCGCAATCGCTGTGGCGCTATTTGAGCAGCGGGCTGGGACACTACCTGCTGCTGATGATCGTCACCGTACTGTCGCTAGGAGCACTGCTTGGGTTAATCTACTACCACGAACAATCCGTGCTGCCGGATGCCGCGCTGCTGCCGCAATTGCAGCTGGTGTTCTTCAAGGTGTTTGCGGCACTGCTGCTATTGAGCGGCATCGTCGCATGGTGGCTGGTGCTGACCAGCGAGAGCCGCCGAGTGGCGCAGGAAGAATCGAACCGCCAAACCGGCCTGCTGACGCGCGAGATCGAGCTACACCAGCAAACCGACGCCCAGCTACAGCAAGCCAAGCAAGCCGCAGATCTGGCCAATCAAGCCAAGAGCCGCTACATCGCCGGCATCAGCCACGAAATCCGCACGCCGCTGAATTCCATCCTCGGCTACGCCCAACTACTGGACAACGATCCGGCGATTCCGGCGCATCGCCAGCAAGCCGTGCGCGTGATCCGCAACAGCGGCGAGCATTTGCTATCGCTGATCGAAGGCACGCTGGACATCGCCCGCATCGAGAGCGGCAAATTAAACTTCGATATGAAGGAGCTGGACTTCCCCGATTTCATCGGCCAGGTGGTGCGCATGTTCGAACTGCAGGCGGCCAACAAGGGACTGAGCTTCCGCTATGAGCTAACGGGCAGCCTGCCGCACTGCGTACGCGCGGACCGCAAGCGGCTCGGACAAATCCTGATCAACATCCTTGGCAACGCAGTCAAGTTCACCAGCCATGGTGGCATCGTCATGCGCTTGCAGTATGCGCGCGAAATGGCGTCGTTTGAAATCGAAGATACAGGCCCTGGCATCCTCCAAGAAGAGATTGATCACATCTTCGAACCATTCTCGCGCGGCAGCGCCAGCGCACATGCCAACGCCAGCGGCACCGGCCTTGGGTTACCAATCGCCCGCATGCTCACGCAGTTGATGGGCGGCGAACTAAAAGTCCGCAGCTCGGCGCGCGGCAGCATCTTCCAGGTGCGCCTGTTCCTGCCTAGCGTGCATGTTCGTGATGCGCGCAGCAGCGCAGGTGGGGACGGCGCTGGCGGCAGCTACGCAGGTGGACGCCGCCGCGAGGCAACGCCGCAACGCACCGGCTACCACGGCGCGCGCCGCCGCATCCTGGTAGTCGACAACGAACGCGTGGACCGCGAACTGCTGCTCAACATCCTGCAACCATTGGGCTTCGAAATAGCACAAGCCGAATCCGGCCTCGAATGCATCGACCAATACGCCACCTTCAAACCGGACTTGATCCTGATGGACCTCGCCATGCCCGGCATGGACGGCTGGGAAGCCAGCTACATCCTGCGCCGCCGAGAAATGTCGGTGACGCCTATCGCCATCGTCTCCGCCAACGCCTTCGACAAAGGCATGGAAAATCCAGCCGCCATCCGCGCTGAAGACTTCTTCGTCAAACCGGTGAACGTGAGCGAACTACTGGACTGGATCGGTGCGCGCCTGTCGCTGGAATGGATCACCCAAGCCCGCGAAGAACGCCCTGCTCCCGCCGCGCCGTCAGAACTGGTATTCCCGCCTGAAGACATCATGACCGCGCTACGCGAACTAATACGCGTCGGCTACGTGCGCGGCATCCAGAAAAAACTCGACGAGATTGCGCCGCAGTACCCGCAATTCGCCGACACCATGCGCAACTTTGCCGCCCGCTTCCAGCTCGATGCGATGGCGGACTTTGTGAAAGAAACCAATGAACTTCAACAGTGAATCCAACATCGTACTGGTGGTGGACGACGTCCCGGAAAACCTCGCCGTGCTGCACGACGCGCTCGACGAATCCGGCTACACCGTGCTGGTGGCGAACAACGGCGAAACAGCACTGATCCGCGCCGCCGAAGCGCAGCCGCACATCATCCTGCTGGACGCCATCATGCCCGGCATGAACGGCTTCGACACCTGCCGCCACCTGAAAGCCAACCTCGCCACACGCCACATCCCGGTCGTATTCATGACCGGTCTGACCGAGGCGGAACACGTCGTCGCCGCCTTCGACGCCGGCGGCAACGACTACGTGACCAAGCCGCTGCGCACCAGCGAGGTGTTAGCCCGCATCGCCTCGCACATGCAAACCGCACGCCTGATGGACCAGGCCCGCACTGCGCTCGACGCCTTCGGCAACGCCGTCATCGCCATGACCCCGCGCGACGGTAAAGTCGTCTGGCAAACGCCGTTGGCGCGCACGCTGATGCAAGGCTACATGGCCGATGCCGAGCTGCCCGCATGGCTGCATGCGACGCAGCTGGCGCACAGCCAGGGCCAATCGCATCCGCCGCTGACGCTCGCGCGCAGTGGTCGCCGCCTGATCTTCTCGGCGGCAGAGTTCAGCGAAAACGAGCAGTGGATGATCGTGCTGCGCGAAGAATCGGACACCGCGCAAATTGAAAAGCTAATGGCTACCTTCAAACTGACGCAGCGCGAGTCGGAGGTGCTGAACTGGGTCATCAAAGGCAAGACCAACCGCGACATCGGCGACATCCTCGGCACCAGCCCGCGCACCATCAACAAACACCTCGAACACGTGTTCGTGAAACTAGGTGTAGAAACGCGCACTTCCGCGGCTTCTGTGGCCATGGCAAAAATGGATCGTTCCTGAGCAAATTGTCATACACTTGACAGTATGACCAAAGAAGAGGAACTCAAACGCTCCAAGTTACTGGCCCTGTCACTGCTGGCCGGTGTTTGCATTGTTTTCGTGGTCACCTCGCTGCTGCCGCGCGGCCTCTGGACTGACGGCTTGCGCGCCGTGTCCGAAGCAGCGATGGTCGGCGCATTGGCCGACTGGTTTGCCGTAGTGGCGCTGTTCCGCAAAGTGCCCATCCCGTTCGTGTCGCGCCACACCGCCATCATCCCCAATAACAAGGACCGCATCGCCGACAACCTGGCCGGCTTCGTGGAAGATAAATTCCTCAAGCCGGAATCACTGGCTGCCGTCATCCTGAAAACCGATCCCGCCACCAGCGTGGCGGCATGGCTCAAGGAGCCGGCCAACCGCAGCTACCTCGCCACGCACCTCGCCAAGCTGGTGCCGGAAATCCTCGCCACCGCCGACGATGCGCGCATCCAGCAGCTACTGAAAGACGCCCTGCACGCCGCTATCGGCAAGCTCGATATGGCGCCGACGCTGGGCACTGTCATCGGCGGCCTGACACGCGACGGCCGTCATCAGGAACTGCTGGACGACGGCATGCGCGCGCTGATCGGTCTCCTGAACCGTCCCTCCACGCGCGAAGTGATCGCGGAACTGATCGCCAGTTGGCTGAAGCGTGAACACGCGGCGATGGAGCTGGTGCTGCCGACTGAATGGATCAGCGATAACGGCGCCGTCATGATCGCCAGTACGCTCAACAACATCATGGAAAATGTCGCCGCAGACAAGGACCACAAGCTGCGTCTCCGCTTCGATGAAATGGTGCAGAGTTTCGTGGTGCGGCTGCAAACCGATCCCGCCTTCATCGCCAAGGGCGAAGAATTCAAACACTATCTGCGCGACAGCGAAACCTTCAACCGCTACACGCTCGACCTGTGGCGCAGTGTGCGCGACTGGATCAAGGCCGACATCGACGCCGAAGACTCGCGCCTCAACGCCGGCGTGGTGCAGGCCAGCGCTTGGCTCAGCGAAGAACTGTTGACGCATCCCGAAATGCGCGCCTCGCTCAACCAGCATTTGGCTGGCATGGCGCGGACGCTGGCGCCGGCCCTCTCCAGCTTCCTGACGCGCCACATCAGCGATACCGTCAAGGCGTGGGACAACAAGGACATGTCACGCCAGATTGAACTCAATATCGGCAAGGACCTGCAATTCATCCGCGTCAACGGCACGCTGGTAGGCGGCATGGTGGGTCTGCTGCTGTATGTGGTGAGCACCTTCGTGCATGCGGCAGATATTCCCGTCACTGTCTATGCCGACGCAGGCTATCCGCCCTACTCCTACGAAAAAGACGGCAAGCCCGCAGGCCTGTATCACGACATCGTACAGGCGGCCTTCAGCCATATGCAGGGCTACAAAATCGAAGTGCACACCGTGCCGTGGAAACGCGGCATGGCGCTGCTCAAATCCGGCACCGGCTTCGCGCTCTACCCGCCGTACATGAACACCAAGGACGAGCCGTGGACCTGGCCGTACTCGCAGCCGCTGTTTGAAGAACACGTGGTGGCCTACTGCCGTAAGGACGTCATCGCCGCCAAACCGCGCAAGCGCTGGCCGGAAGATTTTTACGGGCTCACCATCGGCAACAACGCCGGCTTCATCGTCGGCGGCGAAGCGTTCGACGCCGCCGTCAAAGCCGGCCACCTGCGCATCGAAGAAGGCAAGGACAGCGAGACCAACATCATCAAGCTAGGCATGAAGCGCATCGACTGCTACATCAACGACCGCGTATCGATCCAGTGGACGCTCAACCAGCTCAAGGCCTCCGGCAAATACCATGAAGGCCTCGCCCACGCCGAACTAGCCGAAGCAATCCAGATCGCCGCCAACCAAGGCTACCTAGGCTACACCAGCCGCGACAAAGGCCGCTACACCTACAAATCCGACTTCGTCAAACAATTCGACGCCGCCATCCAGCAAATGAAACGCAGCGGGGAGATGGACACCATCACCCGCAACTTCTTCAAGACCCACCAGTAAAAGGGTTTGACGTTGCTGATCGTTTGAAAAGCGCGCGGCACCAACCCACCCCGCACACCACTGCGGCCAGGGTCTGACCCCGTACGGGGTCAGACCCTTTCGTTAGGGGTCCTTTTCAAGATAGCAAATTAGCACCAACGATTAGCCATGTTGAGCACCCCGGCAAACTCCACGATCAAATCAGACCGCCAAGTGGCGCTTGACGTCTGGGTCGTTCATAGCAGCTTGGGCGCCGGAGGCGACGACCTCGCCGCGTGAGAGGACCATGAACTGGTCGGCCAGTTCGTGGGCGAAGTCGAAGTATTGTTCGCACAGCAGGATGGCCATGTCGCCGCGCTGGCGCAGCAGGCGGATGACGTTGCCGATATCCTTGATGATCGATGGCTGGATGCCTTCGGTCGGTTCGTCGAGGATGATCAGCTTCGGCTCCGCCAGCAGCGCACGCGCGATCGCCAGCTGTTGTTGCTGGCCGCCAGACAGGTCGCCGCCGCGCCGGTGCAGCATCTCTTTCAGCACCGGGAACAGCTCATACACTTCGCCCTTGATGGTGTGCGCTTTTTTGCCACTGTGCGTAGCGAGGCCCATCAGCAGGTTTTCTTCCACCGTTAAGCGCGCGAAGATTTCACGGCCTTGCGGCACGTAAGCAATGCCGGCCCACGCACGCTGGTGCGGTGCAAGCTTGGTGATGTCGCGCCCCTCCAATCTAACGCTGCCCGCAGATACAGGCAGTACGCCCATCAGGCACTTGAGCAGCGTGGTCTTGCCGACGCCATTACGACCCAACAGCGCCATGCACTTGCCCTTTTCCAGTTCCAGCGACACACCACGCAGGGTATGTGCCGCGCCGTAGTATTGGTTGATTTTTTCTACTTGCAGCATATCGTCACCGTCCCAGATAAACTTCGATCACTCGCTCGTCGGCTTGTACTTCATCCATGCGCCCTTGCGCCAGCACCGAGCCTTCGTGCAGCACCGTCACCGTCCCTTGCTGTGCAATCTCGGTGACAAAGGCCATGTCGTGTTCGACCACCATGATGGAGTGCTTGCCACGCAATTCGTTCAGCAATTCCGCCGTGCGCGCCGTTTCGGCGTCGGACATGCCGGCTACCGGTTCATCCAGCAGAATCAGTTGCGGCTCCTGCATCAGCAGCATGCCGATTTCCAGCCACTGCTTCTGGCCGTGCGACAGCAAGCCAGCCATGCGCTGCTCGCTACCGTTCAGGCGTATCAACTTGAGGATTTCTTCGATCTTGCCGCGCTGTTCGGACGACAGCCGCGCAAACAGCGTAGGCCGCACGCGCTTGTCCATCTTCATCGCCAGCTCAAGGTTTTCAAACACCGTGTGCTGCTCAAACACAGTCGGACGCTGGAACTTGCGGCCGATGCCAGCATGCGCAATCTCATGCTCGGCCATGCGGCTCAGGTCCATGGTCTGGCCGAAGAAGGCGGTGCCCGAGGTCGGCCGCGTCTTGCCGGTGATGACGTCCATCATGGTGGTCTTGCCCGCGCCATTCGGCCCGATGATACAACGCAGTTCGCCCACCGAAATATCCAGGCTCAGTTTATTCAAAGCGCGGAAGCCGTCGAACACCACGCTGATCTCTTCGAGGTACAGGATGGCGCCGTGCGTCGTATCCAGCCCTTCCCCGGCCACGCGGCCATACGAAGGGCCCTGCGCGCCGATCGCGTCCGGCCCCGTCTCCTGCTGCAAACGTTCTTCCAGATGTTCATTGACGCTCATGCTTGCTCCTTGCGTACCAGTCCTGCCAGGCCGCGCGGCAGATAGCGCGTGACCAGGATGAAGATCAAACCAAGCGCGAACAGCCACAGGTTCGGGAAGGCTCCGGTGAACCAGCTTTTCAAACCATTCACCGAGAACGCACCGATCACAGGACCAAGCAGCGTGCCGCGCCCACCGACCGCCGCCCAGATCACCATCTCAATCGAATTCGCCGGCGACATCTCGGATGGATTGATGATGCCCACCTGCGGCACATACAGCGCACCCGCAATCCCGCACAGTACCGCCGACAGCGTCCACACAAATAGCTTGAACCACAGCGGGTTGTAGCCGATGAACATCAGGCGCGACTCTGAATCGCGCACCGCCTGCAGCACGCGTCCCAGCTTGGAGGTGACGATCCAGCGGCACAGCAGCAGCGCGCCGACCAGCACCGCCAGCGTGGCCAGATACAGCGCAGCCTTGGTGCCCGGCGCGCTGATGGAATAACCCAGTATCCGCTTGAAGTCCGTGAAGCCGTTATTCCCGCCAAAGCCGGTGTTATTACGGAAGAACAGCAGCATGAAGGCATAGGTCATGGCCTGCGTGATGATTGAGAAGTACACGCCTTTTATCCGCGAACGGAAGGCGAAATAGCCGAACACGAAGGCCAGCACGCCCGGCACCAGTACCACCAATGCCAGCGCCACCCAGAAGCTGTCGGTGCCGCTCCAGTACCACGGGTAGGATTTCCAGTCGAGGAATACCATGAAGTCCGGCAGGTCGCTCTGGTACACGCCTTCACGGCCGATGGAACGCATCAGGTACATGCCGTGTGCGTACGCGCCCAGTGCGAAGAACACGCCGTGACCCAGCGACAGGATGCCGGCATAACCCCACACCATGTCGAGCGCCAGCGCGGCCAGCGCGTAGCACATGAATTTGCCGATCAGGCTCACCATGTAGCTCGGCACGTGCAGCGCATGGCCGTCGGCAAAGAAGAGATTCAGCAGCGGCAGCGCCGCTAGCACCACGGTGGCGGCGACGATGCCACTCCAGGCGCGACGCGAAAACAGGGATGGATGGTTCATTCTACGCTCCGTCCTTTCATGGCGAACAGCCCTTGCGGACGTTTCTGGATAAAGATGATGATGAAGATCAGGATGGCGATCTTGGCCAGCACCGCGCCCGCCACCGGCTCCAGGAATTTGTTCGCTTCGCCGAGGCCCAGCGCGGCGATCACGGTACCAGCCAGTTGGCCGACGCCACCCAGCACCACCACCATGAACGAATCGACGATATAGCCCTGACCAAGGTCCGGTCCCACGTTCCCAAGCTGCGACAGCGCTACGCCACCCAGGCCTGCGATGCCGGAGCCGAGGCCGAAAGTCATCATGTCAATCTTGGCGGTGGAGACGCCCACGCAGCCTGCCATACGGCGGTTCTGCATCACCGCGCGCACAAACAGGCCGAGACGCGTTTTGTTCAGGATCAGCCACACGCCAGCCACCACCAGCAGCGCGAACACGATGATGACGATGCGGTTGTAGGCCAGAACCAGCGAGCCAAGTACGGTCACGCCGCCGGACATCCAGGCAGGATTCGCCACCTCCACATTTTGCGCACCGAAGATGGTGCGCACTGCTTGCATCAGCATCAGGCTAATGCCCCAGGTGGCCAGCAGGGTTTCCAGCGGGCGGCCGTAGAGCCAGCGGATCACGGTGCGCTCCAAAGCGATGCCCACTGCGGCGGTGACCACAAAGGCAGCTGGCAGCGCGGCTGCCAGGTACCAGTCCAATGCATCCGGAGCCCAGCGGCGGAAGGCCAGCTGGCAGAGATACGTCGTGTAAGCGCCAATCATCAGCAGTTCGCCGTGCGCCATGTTGATGATGCCCATCAGGCCAAAGGTAATGGCGAGGCCCAGTGCCGCCAGCAGCAGCACGCTGGCTAGCGAGATGCCGTAGAAGACGTTGCCGATGAATTCAGTGCGCGCCAGGCGGCTGTCCAGCGCTTGCAGGGTGTGGGCGGCGGCGATGCGCACGCTGTCATCGGCGTCGCTGGTCACCATCGTTTGCAGCGCGGGACGGAGGTTGGCGTTACTGCTGCCGGCCAGCGCTTCCACTGCGCCGCGGCGCTTGGCGGCGTCTGGCGATTGCAGGTTGGCAGTGGCGGCGACAAGGCGCAGCAGCTCGCGGATGTCGTTATCGGTTTCCTTGCCCAGCGCTTTCTCGATCAACGAGGCTTGCGCCAGTGTGGCGCTTTTTTGCAGTTCGGTGACTGCGGCCAGCCGCTGCGCGCGATCTGGCGAAAACATCTTGAGTGCGGACAGGGCTTCATCGATGGCGCCGCGCAGGCGGTTGTTGACCATCAGGCCGTCCAGCCCTTCCGGCAGCAGGCCGATGGCGCCAGTAGCGGCGTCGGTGGCTTTGTCGTCGGCGACGATGTAGAGCTTTTTGTCGGGCGTGGCGTAGACGTCGCCGTTTTGCATGGCGGTGAGCAGGCGTGTGGCTTCATCGGTCGCGAGTGCGCCGATTTTGGCGACGGCTTCAACGCGTGCGTCCGGATCGTTGCCGGCTAGCGGCGCCAGCACGGCGGGATCGATCGCCGCACGCGCAAGGCCTGCGAACAGCAGGCATGCAAGGAGCAGGAGTTTTTTCAAGATGCGGATTCCTTATGTGATGCAGTCTGCTCAGCATGGGCTCCCGCGTGCGCGGGAGCGACGTCATTCCCGCGTACGCGGGAATCCATGCTGACGTGGCGCCGCTTACAGCTTTTGCTTGCCTTCGTTACCCGGAATGAACGGGCTCCAAGGATTGGCGCGGACCGGGCCTAGGGTTTTCCAGACCACGTTGAACTGGCCGTCCGGACGAATCTCGCCAATGAACACCGGCTTGTGCAGGTGGTGGTTGGTCGCATCCATCGTCAGCGTGAAGCCAGACGGTGCTTTGAAAGTCTGGCCGCCCATCGCTGCGATTACTTTGTCGGTGTCGGTCGATTTGGCTTTTTCCACCGCTTGCGCCCACATGTGGATGCCGACGTAGGTGGCTTCCATTGGATCATTGGTCACCACCGTGTTCGCGTTCGGCAGTTTCTTGGCAATGGCATAAGCCTTCCACTTTTTGATGAAGTCCGTGTTCACCGGATTTTTCACCGACTCGAAGTAATTCCATGCCGCCAGGTGGCCCAGCAGCGGCTTGGTGTCCACGCCACGCAGTTCTTCCTCACCGACCGAGAACGCCACCACCGGTACGTCGGTCGCTTTCAGGCCGGCGTTACCCAGCTCTTTGTAGAACGGCACGTTGGAGTCGCCGTTGATGGTCGAAATCACAGCCGTCTTGCCGCCAGCCGAAAACTTCTTGATGTTGGCGACGATGGTCTGATAGTCCGAGTGGCCGAACGGGGTGTACACCTCGTCGATATCGCTATCCTTCACGCCTTTGCTCTTCAGGTATGCGCGCAGGATTTTGTTGGTGGTGCGTGGGTAGACGTAGTCGGTCCCCAGCAGCACGAAGCGCTTGGCACCGCCGCCCTCTTTGCTCATCAGGTACTCGACCGCAGGAATCGCCTGCTGGTTCGGCGCGGCGCCGGTGTAGAACACATTCTTCTCCAGCTCTTCGCCTTCGTACTGCACTGGGTAGAACAGCAGCGAGTTCAGTTCTTTAAACACCGGCAGCACCGATTTGCGCGACACCGAAGTCCAGCAGCCAAAGACCACCGACACCTTGTCCTGCGAAATCAGGCCACGCGCTTTTTCAGCGAACAGCGGCCAGTTGGAAGCCGGGTCCACCACCACTGGTTCCAGCTTCTTGCCCAACACACCGCCCTTGGCGTTGATTTCATCGATGGTCATCAGGGCTACGTCTTTCAGCGACGTTTCCGAAATCGCCATGGTGCCGGACAGCGAGTGCAGGATGCCGACCTTGATGGTGTCCGCAGCGTAGGCCTGGGCACCAGCCGCCATCAATGCGGTGGCTGCGGCGATGCGGCTCAGGGTGCCGATAAAGTTACGACGATTTTGCATTTGTGAGCTCCGTGGTGGTTAATCAGTATTGAAGTTGCAGGGACACCGAGAACTTGTCGTTGTCGGCAGCGCTGGTGATCTTGGTCTTCGAGTACACGGCGCTGATCTGCGCGTTGTAGCCGTCGATGATGTAGTTGGTGCCGACGTCGAACTGCTTGGTGTCGATGTTGGTATCGGCGGCGAACTTCTGCCAGCGCACGAACGGCTGGAACTTGCCCCATCCGGCTTTGTCCTCGAAGATGTAGGATGCGCCGGCCGAATAGGCCTTGCCCTGTTCGGATTTGATGATGTCGTCGGTGTCGTACTTGTACCAGGCTGCTTCCACGGCGAACGCGCCTGCGCCCTTGATGCGTTTCTCCAGCAGGAAGTCGACGTTGTAGGAGCTGTACTTGCCGACTTTGGCAACGGTGAGGATACCGTCTTTCTGGTAGCGTCCCGCCACGCCGATGGCCAGGATGTCGGCGCCGCCGAGGTAATTGCCGGTGCCGTAGTAGCCCGGTTCCGCATCCCAGAAGTCGTACTGCATGCGGCCTGCGTACATCAGCGAATCGTCAGCTTTGATGCCGGCCGTCTTGGCCTGGTTCTGCGTCAGCGAACCGATACCGAAGGTGTGGCCTTCGAAGGCGCCGAAGGAGTAGCCAAGGCGGCCGCCATCGCCGGCATTGCCCCATACGACCACGCCGTCGTCACGGCCGCGAAAGATGCCGCCGTTGTAGCCGTAGCGCGAAGCCACGCCGGCCCAGTAGCCGCCGCCCAGCGAGTAGTAGGGACCGGCCATGTTGGCGCGGTCGGATGGTGACAGCAGACGGCCCGCCCAGATATTGAGTTCCGGCGAAATGGCAAACTGCCCTGCCGCGTCCAGCACGCGGATTTGTTCGCCGTCCCATTCGGTGTTGAACATCCCTTTGATGTTCTTGTTCAGCGACGCGCCGAAGAACAGGCGACCACTGTCCAGATTGAAATCGCTGGAACGGCCGCCGCTCGGCGCGCCGTTCTCCGCACTGGTGTAGCTCTCGCGCAGGCCGAAGCCAACGCTGACCGACTTGTCTTCACCGAAGTTGACCGTGGCGCCGGCCCATGCATTGCCCATCGCCGCCACAGCTACTGCCAGCACTACCTTCTTCAACGCCATCTTGCTCTCCCCGTTTGGTTTTGGATGAGACAAGATTAGCTACGCGACAACCTCACAGGAATACGTTGAATGACGTAGTCGCATCGCTGCGACAGGACGGTTTAGCGCCCGGAAAGTTCCGCCAGCGCGCGCTCCAGCACCGCATCGCGGCCTGCGCGCAGGCCTGCCACGGTCTGTTTCACTGCAATCTGCGGCGGCACGCCAATGCCGACAAATTCGCGGCCATCGGGGAATGTGTCGCGTTTTGCGCACACCCGCGCCACGCCGCCTCCCGGCAGTTTGAAGTTGATCGCCTGCCCGGTGCTGCCGCCTGTGGCCTCGCCGAGCGTCAGGCCACGCTGCATGATGGCGTAGGTGACTACGAAGTCCTCCGAAGCGGAATAGGTTTGCGGGCCGCTCAGCACCGCCACGGGGCCATCGTAGACCTGTTCGCGCGCCTGCACGTAAGGCATGCCCGCCAGCTGCGTCCAGCGCACCAGCGGGCCGCTGGACGCGCGCAGGTAGGCGTCGTCGCCGCGGATGTAGCTGACCGCGCTGATGATCGGCTTGTGCGTCAGGTAGCTGAGGATCTTGAGGCCGATTTCGCCGTTGCCGCCGCCGTTACGCCGCATGTCGATGATGAGCGAGCGTGCTTTCAAAATCTGCGGCAGCGCGGCCTCAAAGGCTTTCAGTCCCGAGTCATCGCTGAAGTGGTCGATGCGGATGTAGGCCACACCATTCGCCAGCAGCTTGAATTGCGGCGCTTCCGGCCAGTGATAGCCGGCGTTGCGGGCGATCTTCTCTTCACGCTCTTTGCCGTTGGCGGCGCGCAGGCGCAGCGTGACAGGATCGGCGGCGCGGCCGCGCAGCAGCGCTGTCGTGTAAGTCTGGAACTCGCGGTCCTGTGGCGCGCCTGCGCTGATCAGCGGATCGACGTGCTGCCTGGCGTATTCGTGCACCGGCACGCTGTCGATGGCGAGCAGTTCGTCGCCTACGCGTACCGGTAGCGCGGCATCGTCGACAAATTCCACCAGCACGCGGCCCTCCACCAGCGTGGTGCGCAGCGGCGGCACGGCTTCGAACTCGCTGCTCAATTCACCGGGCGCCCAGATGTTGGTATGGCCATCCCTCAGCAACGGTGCCAATTGGCGCATGACGGCGTAGTAGTCGCGCGTGGTCTGCGCGGCCATCACCCTGGGCAAGTAGTCCATGTAGACTTTGTCCCAGTCCAGTTCCGGCACTTTGTCGAAATAGACAAAGCTATGGCGCGCTTCGGTCCAGAACTGCGTCAGGCCGGCGATGCGCTCTTCAACGGTCAGCGCGTCCTTGTATGGCTGCGCGCTTGCCGGGCCTTGCCACAGCCGCTCGGGTAGCGCGGATGCCGCCAGCACGGATTGGAAGCGTGGCTCCTTGCGGATGGCGTCGAAATCGGTGTCGGTGCTCAGCATCTGAGCGGCGGCTGGATACCACAGCATCGTGCGCGTCTGGTCCAGCGCGGCCAGCGCTTCTTGCTTGCGCCCCTGCCGGCTGTAGAGGGCCGCTAGCGGCAGCAGATTGTTGTAGCTTTCCAGCCGCAGCGACGGATTGCCGGTGGCCTGCGCAGCCTCGTTCAAGTGGCGCTGCGCTTCCTCCAGCAGTGCCGTGGCGCGCTGCAAATCGGTTGGCGTGGCCTTGGCGCCGGCACGGCTCAGGCTATCCGCCTGCTGGCGCAAATCGCGCACGTGCTTAACGCTATCCTCAATGCTCGCCGCCGCGCATTGCGCTACTACCGCCATCATCACAACTGCCATCCACTTCATCGCCAACCTTGCATAAAAAATAAGATCGCGAATCTTAATACAAATCGCCGGCCGTGGCACAATAACGGCTTATTTTTTTGGGAAGACCATCATGACCATTTTCGCCGCCCCTGTTTTCGACGCCACCGTGATCTACGAAGGCAATGAGCTATTTAAAGGGCAAGGCGCCGCCAAGGGCTGGGCCGAGAAGCTGGCCAAGGAGCTGGAATGCAAGATCGGCGTCGAGAAGATCGGCACCGGCTGGGTGCTGACCGGCACCGTGGACGGCGACGCCTGTAAGTGGAGCATTGTCGGCCAGCGCCTCAAACGCATGGACTGAGGCATGGACTGACGCGTGCACTAATCGTGCGCTAGCGCACAACGCCGGTGTGTGGGCCGGCGTAGCATCCTCTTGATCAGATCAGTGAGGACTGCCATGAAACGCGACCCATACGCCGCACCGCCCGCCCCTGCCACCATCGCCGCCAAACAGGCGGGCCTGCGCTACGTCCATGATAAGCAGCCGGGCATCGCGCGCCAGCTGCGGGGCAAACACTTTCGCTATCGCGACGCCGACGGCCAAATCGTCACCGATACCGACACGCTGGCACGCATCAAGGCGCTGGTCATCCCGCCGGCGTGGACCGAGGTCTGGATCTGCAAGCACCCACTGGGCCACCTGCAAGTGACAGGCCGTGATGCGCGCGGCCGCAAACAGTATCGCTATCACGCACGCTGGCGCACCCACCGTGACGATGCAAAATATGGCCGCATGCTCGATTTCGGCAAGGCCTTGCCTGCGATACGGCAGACAGCCGAACAGGCGCTGCGCAAACCTGGCCTGCCGCGCGAGAAGGTACTGGCCACCATCGTCCTGCTGCTCGAAGCAACGCTGATGCGTATCGGGAACGAGGAATACGCGCGCGAGAACAAATCCTTCGGTTTGACCACGCTGCGCGATCGGCACGTGCGGCTGGATGGCAGCAAAGTTCAGTTCCGTTTTCGCGGCAAGAGCGGCGTGCATCACGCCGTGGAAGTGCATGACCGCCGTCTCGCCAACATCATTGGCCGCATACGTGACTTGCCGGGACAAGAGTTATTTCAATACGAAGACGACGACGGCAACCCGCACGCGATTGACTCCGCAGATGTCAACGACTATCTGCAAACCATTAGTGGCGCGGACTATACCGCCAAGGACTTCCGTACCTGGGCCGGCACCGTGCTGGCGGCAGCCGCGCTGCAGGAGTACGACAAGTTCGACTCGGAAGCGCAGGCAAAAAAGAATATCGTGCAGGCCATCGCATCGGTTGCCAAAAAGCTTGGCAACACGCCGACGATATGCCGCAAATGCTACATCCATCCGGTCATCATCGAGTCTTATCTCGGCGGCACCATACTGAGTCCACCGGTGGAAGCCGCCGTCCTCACGCTGTTGCAGCAGCGATTGGAGTAAAATAAGCTGACCATGCCACCAGCCCTGCCTTTCCCGATCCGTAAAGAGTGCCCGCCTGGCGCTTGCGTTTGCGGGCGCGATGAGTTGCTGGAGGCTTGGGAACGCGATGGTGCGGACATCCGCATCTTGCGGCTCACGCGCGAAGAAGAGAAGCGGCTGGTCGAGAAGATCGAAGCCATTTCCACCTACGAGGATCTTGGCCGCGTTGAGCAGCGCCTGCGGGAGCTGCTAGGCATCACGCTCACGATCACGCCCAGCGCGCGCGGCGTCAGTACCGTGATGGGCCTGTCGATCAAACTGGCGGAACAACCGGGCCTGTGCCGCAAGACACATGAAGCGCTGCCTGCCGCCGTCCGCCGCTGCTTCCGCGAGCATCCCAACATAGTCTACGCTTTGCTGAACGCGCGCGACCTGCTGGGCGGTTAGCCCGGATGCGCCAGCGCGGCGCCAGGCATGCTGCCTTCGCGGCTACCGTCTGGATAGATGTCGTGGAATTTGCTGTAATCGAGCACGCGCACATTGCCGTCGATTTTGTCTGACATGATGTCGGCAAAATGGTGATTGAAGTAGATATGCTCCGCCGCATAGGTCTGGCGTGCATGGACGAAATCATTGAGCGTGTCATCGGTGCCGGATATCGCCACCGACAGCGTAGTGCCCTCGTTCTGCAAATCCTGCTGCGTCTTGCCAAACAGCGGACTGGTTTCGTCGATCTTGTGCAGGATGGTCCACGTCAGCGCAAACACGCCGGAGTGCTCGCGCTCCAGTTGCAAATCATAGAAGCGGGTGAAAACCTGCCCTTCCAGCGTGGTCTCGCGGCGCACCAGCGAGGCGCGCACCGAGGCTTCCAATATCAGGTTGGCGCGCTCGTTCCCGGCCCGCAGCATCAGCGTCGGCACGCCGTTGAACGGTGTGATCACCGCCACGTTGGAGAACATGATGCGTGACGTCGGCCGCGAGAAGCGCGCGAACAGCAGGCCTGTCACCGCCGCCACTTCCACCATGCCGAGCAAAATCTCGGTCGATGCAACGATGTGGCCATACGTGGTGGCCGGATTCATGTAGCCGTAACCCACAGTGGCCAGCGTCTCAATCGAAAAGAACACGCAGTCCGGGAAGTAACCGGGACGCGCATTGGAGATCGAGCCTGGCACCAGGTAGAACGCCAGCGCAAATCCAAGATTGGTGAGGAAGTACAGCACGCCGACCAGCAGGAAAAAGCGCGGCCAGCTCAGTGTCAGCATCCAGTGATAGATGTCGCCCCAGTGCCAGCGGTTCACGCCGATGCGCTTGATGCGCGAAGTCCCGAGCTGGAACTCGCCACGCACCTGCCCCACGCGCGGACGTACCGGTTGCTGCGGCGGCTGCGGCTTCATGATCTCAGTCGTCGTCGTTGGGATCGAGGCCAGGGAACATCACCTCGGTGAAGCCGAATTTGGAGAAGTCCTTGATGCGCATCGGGTACAACTTGCCCAGCAGGTGATCCACTTCATGCTGCACCACGCGCGCGTGGAAGCCGTCCACGTCGCGTTTGATCGGCTGGTTGTGTTGATCCACACCTTCGTAACGCAGCTTGGTGTAGCGCGGTACGCTGCCGCGCAGGCCGGGCACTGACAGACAGCCTTCAAAGCCCTCTTCCATCTCTTCCGACAAGGGTGTGAGGACAGGATTGATTAATACCGTTTCCGGCACTTGCGGCGCGTCCGGGTAACGCGGATTTTGTTTAAAGCCGTAGATCACCAGCTGCAGGTTGACGCCGATCTGCGGCGCCGCCAACCCGGCGCCATTGGCCGCGTGCATGGTGTCGAACATGTCGGCGATCAGCGCGCGCATGGCCGGCGTGTCAAACTCGGTCACCGGTTCGGCCACGCGTAGCAGGCGCGGATCGCCCATCTTCAAAATTTCACGGACGGTCATTTTGCGCCACCCTCAATGCCGCACTGGATCTCGCGCAGGAACTGGCAGTAGTCATCGCCGGTTTCCGCGTGCTTGAGACCCATCGCGGTGGTGGCTTTCAGGTAGCCCAGCTTGGAGCCGCAGTCATAGCGCTGGCCGTCGTAGCGATAAGCCAGCACGCGTTCATGCTTCATCAATTCCGCAATACCGTCGGTCAGCTGGATCTCGCCGCCCGCGCCGCTGCCGAGGTTTTCCAGATAGTCGAAGATGCGGCCCGACAGCACATAGCGTCCCACCACAGCCAGCGTGGACGGCGCTTTTTCCGGCGCCGGCTTCTCGACGATGCTGTGCACCAGTTCCAGCTTCGGCTGGTAGCCGCTGGAGCTGACGATGCCGTACTGGCGCGTCGCTTCGCGCGGCACTTCCTGCACCGCGAGGATGCTGGAACGCTCATAGGCATACAAGTCCGTCATCTGCGCCAGCACCGGCTTGACGCCGGCCGAGGTGTCCATGAAGTCGTCCGCCAGCAGCACGGCAAACGGCTCATCGCCGATCACCGGACGCGCGCACAGCACCGCGTGGCCGAGGCCCAGCGGCTCCGACTGGCGGATGTAGATGCAGTTGACGTGTTTCGGAATCACGTTGCGTACCAGTTCCAGCAGCTGCTGTTTATTGGCAGCTTCCAGTTCCGATTCCAGCTCGTAGGCCTTGTCGAAGTGGTCTTCGATAGCACGCTTATTACGGCCGGTGATGAACACCATCTCGGTGATACCGGCGGCCACCGCCTCTTCCACCGCGTATTGAATCAGCGGCTTGTCGACGATAGGCAGCATCTCCTTCGGTTGCGCCTTGGTCGCAGGCAGGAAACGGCTGCCCAGGCCAGCGACAGGGAATACGGCTTTTTGAATTTTTAACATGACTATTTTTCTTCGTGTTTTTCTTCGAGTAGTGCGAGCAATCCCGCTTCATCAAGAATGGTAACTTCCAATTCCTGCGCCTTGGCCAGCTTGCTGCCCGCATCGGCGCCAGCGACAAGGTAATGGGTTTTCTTGGATACTGAGCCGGACACTTTACCACCTTGCGCTTCAATCAGCGCGGCGGCCTGGTCGCGGCCCATGGTCGGCAAGGTGCCGGTCAATACAAAGGTCTTGCCGGTCAGGTGGCCTTCGGTAGTCACGGTTTCCGGCAGCTGTGCCAGCAGGTCTACACGCAGCAGGTGCAGCGCTTTGACTTGTTCGCGATTGCCCGGCTGGAGCATCCACTGGTCCAGCGATTCCGCGACAGCGGCCGGGAGACCGAATACATTAAACACCTGCAGGTAAGCCAGCGCTTCCAGCGTGACGCCCTCTTCGACCAGCTGCTTGCTGCGCGGCTCCGTCAATTTTGGAATCGCCAGTGCGGCCATTAGCTTGATTGGGTCGAGCTTTTCGCGCAGCTTGGCGCTTGGTGCGTGCTCGCCCGCCGGTGCAACGCCGGCGGCCAGCAACGCATCGATGGCTTCCTGATTTTTCGGTTCGGCGAAAAAGTCGGCAATCGATTCGGCCACGGTGCCACCAATGTCGGGCAGTACGCGCAGCAGCGCGGCAGGTACGCGGCGAATCAGGTCAAAGCGGCCCAGCCATTCGGCCAGCGTCTTGGCGGTCGATTCGCCGACGTGGCGAATACTTAGTGCGAACAGCAGGCGCTCCAGCGGCGGGTTCTTGCTGGCGGCGATGGCTTCCAGCAGATTGTCCGCCCATTTGGTGGCGATCTTACCTTGTGCGACCGTCTCGGGAGTGGTGCCATCGCGTTCATCAGCAAGGCGTTTCATCTCCAGCAGGTCTTCCAGCTTGAGCGCGTACAGGTCGGCCACGCGCTGGACTTTGTTTGCTTCTACTAGGTTGTCGATGTAGCGGTCGCCCAGGCCTTCGATGTCCATCATGCGGCGGCCGGCGAAGTGGCGGATGGCTTCCTTGCGCTGCGCGGAGCAGAACAAACCACCGGAGCAGCGTGCAATCGCCTCGCCTTCTTCGCGCACTACGTGGGAGCCGCACACCGGGCAAGCCTTAGGCAGCACGTAGGCTTCCGGCTCCGGCGATGGACGGCGCTCCAGCACCACGGCCAGCACTTCCGGAATCACATCGCCAGCGCGGCGCACGATCACGGTATCGCCAACGCGTACGTCCTTGCGACGTACTTCATCTTCGTTATGCAGCGTGGCGTTGGTGACGTTGACACCACCGACGAACACGGAGGCCAGACGCGCCACCGGCGTAATCGCACCGGTGCGGCCAACCTGTACTTCAATCGCCTGCACCACGGTCAGCGCTTCTTCAGCGGGGAATTTGTGCGCCAGCGCGAAACGCGGCGCGCGCGAGACGAAGCCCAGCGTGCGCTGGTCTTCCACGCGATTAGCCTTGTACACCACACCGTCGATTTCGTATGGCATAGTCGGACGAGCTTCGCCGATCTGTTTGTAGTAGGCCATCAGGCCGTCGTAGCCGCGCACCACGGTCGCTTCTTTCGCTACCGGCAGGCCGAGCGTGCGATACCAGTCCAGCAACGCGGAGTGCGACAACGGCATCTCAGCGCCTTCCAGCGCGCCAACGCCGTAAGCGAAGAAACTCAGCTTGCGCGATGCGGTGATGCGCGAATCCAGCTGGCGCAAGCTGCCCGCCGCTGCGTTGCGCGGATTAACGAATTCCTTCTGGCCCGCTTCACGCTGGCGTTCATTCATCGCTTCGAAATCGCGCTTGAACATCAGCACCTCACCGCGCACATCGAGGATGGCGGGTGGATTGTCGGTCTTCAGGCGCAGCGGAATGCTGCGGATGGTGCGGATATTGGCGGTGACGTCTTCACCCGTATAGCCGTCGCCACGGGTGGCGGCTTGCACCAGCAGGCCATCCACGTAGCGCAGGTTGATGGCGAGGCCGTCGTACTTCACTTCGGCCGCGTATTCGATCAGCGCCACCGTATCAAGGCCTTCGCGCACACGGCGGTCGAAGTTCTCGATATCTTCATCGGTGAAGCCGTTATTCAACGACAGCATCGGCACCGTATGGGTGACCTGGTCGAACTGCGGCAGCGGCGCGGCGCCGACACGCTTGGTCGGCGAGTCCGGCAGCGCCAGCTCTGGATGTTCTTCTTCGAGCTTTTGCAGCTCGCTAAACAGCTTGTCGTACTCCGCGTCCGGAATGGTGGGCGCGTCTTCTACGTGATAGGCGTGCAAATGCCGGTTCAGCTCCGCGCTGAGTTGTTCGATGCGCGTTTTGAAATCTACTTCCGTCATTACAAACCTTCTTAGCTGAACAGACGCAGTGCGCGGGTGGAACCGGCTGGAATGTCGGCGTCATTCATTTCGCCGTAGAAGTCCTGCACCTGGCCGGCGATTTCCTTCAGTGCGGCGTCGGACAACGGCTGGTTGTAGTCGTCGACGATGGTGGCGTCCAAACGCGCAACCAGCGCCTTGGCGCAAGCGACCATCGCGCCGAAGCCGTCGCGCGCCGGCGCCACGCACGGCACGTCCAGCAGCAGCGTCAGACGGGCCGTGGTTTCTTCGGCCGGGGTGACATTGGTCGACAGCGAGAACAGGAAGCCGCCGTCGCCGTCAGGCATGACGAAGCGGCCGTCAGGACGCACGTCGAAGCCTTGTTTCTCCAGTGCGGCGATCAGGGTAGTGACCGACCATGGCGCGCCATTGCTTTGCAGGTTGACGCCCAACTGCGCGTCATGACCGGCTACGAAGCGGTGCAGGTTGCGCGCTTCGGCCATCACTTCGATCATGTCCGGGATGGTTGGTTCAGCGCCAATTTCGTCAGCCATCGCGCGCAGGCGCGTCACCAGTTCCGAGTACTCCAGTTCATTCAGCGCGGTGCTGCGGCTGGCCAGCTGCACGCCGCCTTGCAGTTCGGTGTAGACGCCGCCGTGCGCAATCGGTTCCCAATCGCCGCTGACGGCCTTGCCGATATAGTGCACTGGCTTGTTGCCGACCATGCGCAGGGTTTGCAGCACCGGCAGCAGTTTGTCGCCGCGTGCAGGAGCTTCCAGCGTCAATGGCAGCAGGCAGTCGATCAGCGGATCGACCAGCGCCGTGGCTTGTTCCGCTGCTGCTGCGGTGGCGGCGTTGGCGCGTGCGGCCAGCTGGTCGTCGCTGGCTGGTGCGCCGGTTTCGTCGTCGGTCGTGAATTCTGCCGCCACTGCGCTCAGCGCGGATGCCGCTGCCGCAGCTTCGCCACCGGCCACGCCGGGGGTTGCGCTGTCGAGCGAGAAGCTAGGTTCCTGGCGCGGCGCGGCCGCATCGTCGCCGGTGCGCATCAGCACATCGTCGTGATCCGACGAGAAAGCGCGTTCCACGCTTTTCTTGGCCTTGTATTCCTGGATTTTGTTGTACGTGAAGACGCCGGCGACAAACACACCGGCGGCTGCGATTAAACTGAGTTGAAGATCTGTCATGCTGCTTGAGCCTCGGAAGCGAAGTTTGCGGCGGATTCCATATCCACCGCCACGATGCGCGATACACCTTGTTCCTGCATCGTCACACCGATCAGTTGATTGGCCATCTCCATCGCAATCTTGTTGTGCGAGATGAAGAGGAATTGAGTATGTTCGGACATGCGCTTGACCATGCGGCAGAACCGCTCGGTATTGGCGTCATCCAGCGGCGCGTCGACCTCGTCGAGCAAGCAGAATGGCGCGGGATTCAAGCGGAACATGGAGAACACCAGCGCGGTGGCGGTCAGCGCTTTTTCACCGCCGGACAGCAGGTGAATGGTGGCGTTCTTTTTGCCCGGCGGCTGGGCCATGACCTGCACGCCGGAGTCCAGGATTTCATCGCCGGTCATGATCAATTTCGCCTGGCCGCCACCGAACAAAATCGGGAACAGCTCGGAGAAGTGACCATTGACGCGGTCGAACGTGTCTTGCAGCAGATCGCGCGTTTCCTTGTCGATCTTGGTGATGGCGTCTTCCAGCGTGTTGATCGCTTCCGTCAAATCCGCGTTTTGCGAATCGAGGAAGTTCTTGCGCTCGGAAGCGGTGGCCAGTTCGTCCAGCGCCGCCAGGTTCACCGCACCAAGCGAGGAGATGGCATTGGTCAGGCGCGTGACTTCACCTTGCAGGTACGATGCCTTCATATCGGGAAGCAGCTTCTCGGACAACGCCGCTTCGTCGGCCTGCACTTCGGCCAATTGCGCGGCGAACTGCTCCTGGTTCAGGCGCGCGGCCTGCTCCTTCAGCTGCATCTCCATGATTTTGTCGCGCTGCGGTTGCAGCGCGCGCTCGGTCGACATGCGGCCTTCTTCGAACAGGCGCAGTTGCTGCGCGATCTGGTCGAGCTCATGGCGCGCGTCGGACAGCGCTTTTTCTTGCGTGGTACGGCGGTCCAGCAGCTCCTGCAAGCCTTCGTTGGCCGTGCCTTGTTCGAGGCCTTCCAGCTCCATGCGGCCGGACTCGATGCTCTCCGTAACTTGCGCTACTTGCGCCGACGCGGTGGCGATATTGCGGCGGAATTCTTCGATCTTGCTGCGCTGGGTTTTCTCCGCAAACTGCACTTCCTGCGCGGCGCGTTCCAGATCACGCAAAGCTTCGCGGGCATCGGCCAGGCGCTGCTCTTTTTGCATAAATTCAGTCTGACCGTCTTCATGCTCGCCTTGCAGGTTGCCGAGTTCCATATCGAGCTGTTCGAACTTCTCTTCCGATTCCAGCTTGATATGAGTTTGCTCTTCTTCCTGCGCGGCGATTTCTGCGAGATCGGTTTCGATTTGCGTGCTACGCTGGTTGAAGCGCGCTTCGATCTCGGACAGCTTGACCACTTCCAGTTGCAGTGTATGCACTGACGATTGCAGGCTTTGCAGCTTGGCGCGGTACTCGGTCAGACGGCGCGTCAGTTCCGACACGGCGGCTTCGGCACGCACCGAGCGCGAACGCGCTTCGTCAGCCAGCATCTGCTGCGCGCGCAGCTGCTTGGTGATGTTGTCGATTTCCTGCTGACGTCCCAGCATGCCGTCCTGCTCCGAATCAGCGGCGTAGAAACGCACGCTGTTCTGCGTGACGACGTGACCCTGGCGTGTGACGATCACGCCGCCGGCCGGCAGCTTGCTGCGGTCGGCGAAAGCTTCGGCCGTGTCTTCTGCGGTGTAGACGTTGTGCAGCCAGTCTTGCAGCAACCCGCGCAGGCCCGGATCGTTAATCTTCAGCAGATTCAGGAACGGCTTGAGGCCCGGCGCTTCCACTGGCGCAGGCGGCACGGCGGTCGACGGCGCATACAGCGCCAGCTTGGCCGGCGGCGCGTCGCTGAAGAAGGCCTTGGCCCATTCGATATTCGACATTTGCAGCGCCGAGGTGCGCTCGCGCAGCAGCGATTCCAGCGCCGGCTCCCAGCCTGTTTCGATATTCAGTTTTTGCCACAGACGCGGCAGCGATTCCAGCTCGTGCTTTTGCAGCCACGGCGTGACTTTGCCTTGCGTTTGCACCCGCTCCTGCAACTGGCGCAGTGCGTTGAGGCGCGCTTCCAGTTGAGCGTTGGCGGCGGTTTCCGCGTTGACCTGCTGCTGCGCTTCCTGGCGTTCCTGTTCCAGCTTCGGTTGCTGCTCGTGCGCTTCTTCGAGCAGGTAGCTTTGCTCTTCCAGCGCTTGCTGTTTTTCCTCCAACTGCATGCGCAGGTTCGACAGATGCGCGCTGTCCGGCAAACTCAAACCGCTCTTCTCTTGCTGCAGGCGTTCGCGCCGCACGGCCAGGCCGTTGAGGATGTTGTTGGCGTTACGCTGGTGCGCCGATTCCAGCTCCAGCTGCTGCTGCGCCTGCATAATGCGTGAGCGCGATTCGGTGCTCTTGGTCTGCGCTTCCTTCCACGCTTGTTCCAGCATCGGCAGCGACTCGGCCTTTTGCTCGGCTATCACTTGCGATTCTTCGACCTTGGCGCTCAACTCTTCCAGATTGAATTCGGCTTCTTCGATTTGCTCGTTGCCTTCCGTAGCCTGGCGCTGCCACTGATCGCGCTGCGCGGTCAACGCGGCCAACTGCGCTTGCAGGCGGCCACGCGATTCGACCACGAACTTGATCTGCGCTTCCAGGCTGCCGATTTCGGCGTTGGTCTGGTACAGCGAGCCTTGCGCCGTGTGCAGGCGGTCGCCGGCCGCAAAGTGCGACTGGCGCATCTGCTCCAGCGACAGCTCGACGTTGCGCAGCTTGGCGGTTTGTTCTTCCAGATCGTTCTGCGCCTGCTCGACTTCGCGGAAGTACTTTTTCTGCTCGTTCTCGGCTTCCACCTTGCGCAGCAGCCAAAGCAGTTTTTGCTTTTCTTCCTGGTCGGCTTGCAGCTGGTGGAAGCGGGTCGCGACGGCGGCCTGGCCTTCCAGCTTTTCCAGGTTGGTATTCAGCTCGCGCAGGATGTCTTCCACGCGCAGCAGGTTTTCGCGCGTGTCGTGCAGGCGGTTTTCGGTTTCGCGGCGGCGCTCCTTGTACTTGGAGACGCCCGCGGCTTCTTCGAGGAACACGCGCAGCTCTTCCGGGCGCGATTCGATAATCCGCGAGATCATGCCCTGCCCGATAATCGCGTAGGCGCGCGGACCGAGGCCGGTGCCGAGGAAAATGTCCTGGATATCGCGGCGGCGCACTGGCTGGCCGTTGATGTAATAAGTGGAAGTGCCGTCGCGCGTCAGCGTGCGCTTGACGGCGATTTCGGCATACTGGCCCCACTGCCCTGCCGCTTTGCCGGCGTTATTGTCAAACACCAGCTCTACCGACGAACGGCCGGCCGGCTTGCGGTGAGTCGAGCCATTGAAAATCACGTCCTGCATGGACTCGCCGCGCAGCTCGGACGCCTTGGATTCGCCCAGCACCCAGCGCACGGCGTCGATGATGTTCGACTTGCCGCAACCGTTGGGACCCACCACGCCTACCAACTGACCCGGTACCTGGAAATTGGTGGGATCAACGAAAGACTTAAATCCCGACAATTTAATGGAAGATAGACGCACGTTGTTATCTGGTGTGTGGGCTGGAAAAGTTCACAATAATACCATTTTGTGCATCGAATAAGGCCGGAAAACGCGCAACGTTGCAGCGCCGTCAGTCGAGCGGCGAGCGCGGTGCGCGCCACATATCGCGGGTGTAAGGCTGGTCGCGGCCGGACAGGTAGAGCGCGGCCCTGGTAATCCACTGCTCGGCCGGGATAGGCTCGACCTGCGGCGCCACCAGCAGCACCGGGATGCACAGCAGTACCAACAGGCGGCTCAGCGCCATGTGATGCTCGGTGCTGGCGTACCAGATGAAGACGCCGGCCACGGCCAGACCCAGCAGGCAGCCGGTCAGCGCCTCGGACGGCGGATGGGCGCGCACATAGACGCGTGAAATGGAGATCAGCACGGCCAGCAGCACGCCGGCGGCGGTGCCGAGCAGGCGAATTTTCAGCGGCGAGGAACGGGTGGCAAGGAAGCCGGCCACCGGGAACACGGCGGCGGCGCGCATCGCATGGCCACTCAGGCCGGCGAACTCGACCGACGCCACGCCCACACCCCAGCCGATGAAGGCCATCTTGGTAGCCACCACCAGCGCCATGCCGGCGCCGAACAGCGCCAGCCAGATAGCCGTCAGGCGCCAGGATTTGCCGGCCAGCAGCCAGACCACAATCGCCACGCCGATCGGACCCGTCACGGCCAGACTACCGATTACACTTAACCAATGCCACCACATCATCATGTACCGCCAGCTCCTTGTATTTTGCACCGCAGCACGCATTAAAACACATGCATATGTATTATGGCGAACAATTACCCGGATGAAATATTGCGATGCTCAAAATACTTGGAAAATCCACCTCGATTAATGTGCGCAAGGTGCTGTGGACTTGCGCGGAAATCGGCCTGCCTTACGAGCTGGAGCAGTATGGCAGCGGCTTCCAGCCGACCGGCACGGCCGAATTCCTGCGTTTGAATCCCAACGGCATGGTGCCAGTCATTATTGATGAGGGACAGGCGCTATGGGAATCCAACACCATTTGCCGCTACCTGGCCAGCAAGCACGGCCGCACCGACCTGCTGCCGGCGGAGCCGCTGGCGCGGGCGCAGGTGGAAAAATGGATGGACTGGCAGGCCACGGAGTTGAACAACGCCTGGCGCTACGCCTTCATGGCGCTGGTCCGCCGCAGTCCGGCGCATGCCGATGCTGCCGCCGTCATTGCCAGCGCAGCCGAGTGGAACCGCCTGATGGCGCTGCTCGACGCGCAACTGGCCGGCACCAGCGCCTACGTCTGCGGCGACCAATTTACTCTGGCAGACGTGGTGCTGGGCTTGTCGCTGAACCGCTGGCTCTCGACGCCCATCGAGCGACCACCCCTGCCCGCACTGCAAACCTGGTCCGAACGCCTCTCCACTCGCCCCGGCTACCGCCAACACGGCGCCAACGGCGTGCCGTGACTATCAGCCGACGGCGGCTGGGAGGTTGATGGATGCGTCGTTGTCGGCGGTGCGCGAGAGGGCCTGGGATAGCGCGATGGTGACTACGCCGTCGGTGCGCACGACTTGGGCAGTACCTTCGCGGAAGTGCTTGGCTAGCTCGTCGCCGGACATGGAAAAGGCTTCCTGGCGCGCGGCGGTAGAGAAGATGTAGAGCGTGCGGCGCGGGCTGATCCACGCCAGTTTGACTTTGCGGCTGGCGCCCTGCTCGTCCATGAATTCCAGCCACATGCCGCGTGCCAGGCCGTCGACTTCGATGATGGCGTCTTCTTCGTCTTCATCCGGCGCCGGCTGTTCGGCGCGGGCTTGCTCTTCGGCTTCGGCCTTGGCTTGCAGCTCCAGGCGGCGTTCGGCAGCTTGCTGCGCGACCTGCATGGAGATTTCCAGCTGTCGCTCCGGCGACATTTCCAGCGGCGCGCGCACGATGGAGGCGTGGCATTCCGCCAGTTCAGCAAAGAATTGCAGGCGGTCGGCGTCCTGCCACTTTATCACGTCCAGCCATTTGTTCAGCGTGGACAGCAGGCCTGGCAGCTTGGCGATCAGTTGCTTGCGCTCTTCCGGTTTCAGCTTGGGGCGCACACTCCAGATCAGGTCGTCCATGGTCTTGGTGGCGTTGTTGACGGCGCCCGGCTTTTCGTCTTCGATGCTGTAGGCGATGGTCAGCACCGAGACCCAGCGCTGCTCAAGGAAGGCTTCCACCACGGCGATCACTTCGCCGGTGCCGATGCGCAGGGCGACGGCGTTCTTGGCCAACTTGGTCGACTCGGCCATCTTTTCCTGCTTGAGCGCGGCGGCAATTGGGGCGGCGATCGCTGCGGCAGCGGCTTTTTCTTCTGCCTGGATCGAGGCTTCCAGTTCGTTGACGGCTTCGGTGAAGACCGACAGTTCCTGCTCATAGTCGCGGCCGACACGGTCGACGCTGCGCTGCATGGCCTGGAACAGTGGATCGTCCGGGCCCTTGCGCTGCTCCCAGCCCATGCGCGACATCAACTCCAGCAGACGCCGCGCCGGGTGCGCTTCCTGGAAGAAGAAGTTTTTGTCGACCAGTGCGGCTTTCAGCACGGGGATTTGCAGGAAGCGGATCAGTTCGCGGATTTCAGGCGAGATGCTCTGGTCGCGGAATACGGTGTCGAAGACGGCCGACAGCAGGTCGATGGTGCTTTCGTCGGCGCGCGTCAGGCTGCCTTGCGGCATGGATTGCTTGAGGTTGGGCAGATAGAAGACGTTGGCAGGCGGTGCGCCGTCGACGGCCGGTGCTGAGGGCGATGCGACTGCAGCAACCGAAGCGGGCAGCGGCACGGCTTTTTGCAGTTCGGCGAGATAGGCCAGCAATGGCTGCTTGGCGCCGAGTTGCGCGGCGAGCTGGGCTTCTTCGTTGGTCATCGCGCCGACGTGGAAGCCTTGTACCGGACCTTGCACCCACGCGCCGCCAGCCTGCGCAAAGCCGGGCGCAGCGCCAACGACGAAGCCGCCAGCTGGCATGACGCCACCGAGGCCTGCCACGGCGGCTGCGCCTACTGCGCCTACTGCGCGGGCACGGTCCGCATTCGGGGCCCAGGCGCTGCCGCCGGACAGCGCGGCGGCGGGCAGGTCGGGAATGCTCAGGTCCACGCCCGCCATCATGCCATTGGCGATGCCGTCCACAATCTGGCCGGCCGCCGATCCGGCCACGTCGCTGGAGGCAAAGAACTGGCGCAGCTGCTGCGCCAGTGCCGCTTGATTGGAACGCGCTTTGCCGGCCGCTTCGTCCTTGGCGGTATCCGATTTGCGGCGTTTGTAGCGGTCCACTTCACCCGGCAGCACGCCGCTGCTCTGCAAGGCCAGGCTCAACGCCTCCAGCATCGGCCCCATCTCGATGAACATGCCCGGCTTAAGCAGCGGCTGTAACAGCCCTGCCGACTCCTCCTCCGGATCAAACTCGGTCCACGCCTGCTGCAAGGCGATCAAAAACACCTCCGGCCGGAATGGATTCTGGTTGACGCGCAGGATGTCGCGGTCCATCAGGAAGGCCAGCCGCACGTTCAGGGTTTGCAGCTGGTCCGCGTACAGCGTCTCGAACGGTTTGCTGACACCGCTCAGCGCCACCTTGTTGTCCATTTCCTCGAACGGCACCAGCGACAGCGACAAGGCACTGTCGCGCGCCGCCGGTTTGGCGGCCGGCGCCAGTTGGGCGATCTCATGCCGCAGCGATTTCTCCAGCGTACTGGTGGCCAGGTGCAGGAAAGCGAAATTACGGTTGCGTAGCTGGTTGCCCGCGCGCAGGCGCTGCTGGATCTGGCGCGTGTCGCCATCGGTGGCGTCGATCAGGACCCCGGCCAGCTTGTTGGCCAAATCCAGATACTGGTCACCCGCCTGCTTGACGGCGATGCCGATCAGCTCTTCCAACAGGGCATGCCGCGGCGACACCGTCTTTTTCGGCGTGGCGGATGTGGTGGAAGTTGCATTCATGGGCGGACCTGCTCAGCGTTCGTCTTTATTCCTGCATTGTCACACAGCATTTCCACAAAGCAATACCATGAAACCAAGAATATGCAATTTTTCGCGTGATTTGCCGATTTGTAGCAACTTTATCCCGCGCAAACCCAGTCAGCATGCAGCTAAAATGGCAAGGTTGAATTTTCCTCAACCTCCGCCGCAAGCCATGCTCCTACATACCTGACAGGGAAACTCCGATACCGAGCCCCACGCTGAAACCGCATCATTGCCCCACCAGAAACGCTAACACGTCTCTGGCGCTCTATTCACTTCGTAAAGGAATCAAAATGGACGCGAATCAAAAAGGTGGCAGTAACAAGCAAGGCTCCAATCAAGGCAACAACAAGCAGTCGGGCAACCAGGGCTCGTCCGGTAGCGGACGCAATACCGGCACCCAAGGCGGCACCCATGAGCAGCACGTGGACGCCGGCCGTCAAAGCCACAAAAATGACGGCAACAAACAAACCGGCGGCAACCGCTAAGTAGGACAGCAGCGGTATATGCGGCGCCACGCGCGCCGCATCGCCGCCGTCAGATCGCCGTCAGATGTTGGTCACGCGCTGGCCCGCAGGCGGCTCGAAGTCAGTCACTTCCCGTATCAATCCGACTTTCAACGCTTCCGACGCCGTCAGGTGCAGGTCGGAATACTCGTGCACGCGCCAATTTTCTTCGGTCAGCTCGACATGGCTGCGCAGGATTTGCTCGGTGCGAGCATCGTCCGCCTGCAAGCCTTCGACGATGATGCGCAGTGCGTCCGGACGGGCGCCGTGCGGCGCGCTGGCGTGCGATTTGTGCACCATGAAGCGCGCGGTGTCGCTGGCATAGCGTTCAGCGCCAGCTAAAAACAGGATCACAGCGATCGACGCCACCGCGCCGGCGTTGTAAGTAACGATCTTGATCGGCAGTTTGCTCAGGTAGTTGTACAGGCAAATGCCGTCGCTGACGTAGCCGCCATTGGACTGGATCAGGATGTGGGCGGTGGTGATGCGGTCTTCCGTCATGTCGGCTACGGCGTCAAAGACACGGCGTACCATGTCACTGTTGACGTCTCCGGACAGCGTGAACCACGCATGTCCCTCGTAGCTGGTATGGTCTAGGCTCATGGCTGGGCTCTCAAAATAATGTGATTTATTCTAGCAAATTGCCGCCAAAATAGTTGCTGCCGGGTTCATTCGTGCGCAGCTGGGTAAGATTGACATTCAGGCCCTTCTGACATATATTCCCGAGTCTTGATCGGGAGAGGGCAATCCAGCGTTGCCGCCGAAGGGGCACTACCCAAAAACTCTCAGGCAAAAGGACCGGTCAAGGGGCTCTGAATGAGCTCAAACTCTGGAGAGAGATTGCAGCGGCAATCCACCGAAGGGGCGTGCGGCAGGCGAGGTTTTACTTCGCTCCGCTATCTCTCAGGTACAAAGGACAGAGGGGTTTAGGAATCATTGGCATTCCCTGTTAACCTCTTTTCGTTCGGAACGTACCATGACGCTCAAAGCTACCCCACTTAATAACGCACACCGCGCAGCCGGCGCCCGTATGGTCGATTTCGGCGGCTGGGACATGCCTGTCAACTACGGTTCGCAGATCGAAGAGCACAACGCCGTGCGTACCGACGTCGGCATGTTCGACGTGGCCCACATGTGCGTGGTCGACATCAAAGGCGAGAACGTGCGCGGCTTCCTGCGCGGCCTGCTGGCCAACAATGTCGACAAGTTGCAAGTATCGGGCAAGGCGCTCTACTCCTGCATGCTGAATCCAGAAGGCACCGTGATTGACGACTTGATCGTCTACTTCATCAACGAAAACTGGTTCCGCCTGGTGGTCAACGCCGGCACCGCCGAGAAGGACGTGGCGTGGATGCAGGCACAGAACAGCACCGGCCTGACCATCACCCAGCGTCGCGATGGCGACAACGCCATGGCGCTGATCGCCGTGCAAGGCCCGAACGCCCGCGCCAAGGTGTGGGAAGTGATCCCTGAATCGAAAGAAGGCACGGCCGAGATGAAGCCGTTCAACGTCGCCTTCGCGCAGAGCGCCGCTTTTGGCGAGGCGATGATCGCCCGCACCGGCTACACCGGCGAAGACGGTTTTGAAATCGGCGTCGCCGCTGAACAAGCCGAGAACCTGTGGAATGCACTGGTCGCCGCTGGTGTGAAGCCAGCAGGTCTGGGCGCGCGCGACACCCTGCGCCTGGAAGCCGGCATGAACCTGTACGGCCAGGACATGGACGAAACCGTGAACCCGCTGGATGCCGGCCTGGCATGGACCATCGACCTGGTGGCCGAGCGTGACTTCATCGGCAAGGCCGCACTGCAAGCCAAGGGCCAGAACGCCCAATTCGTCGGCCTGATCCTGCGCGAAAAAGGCGGCGTACTGCGCGCCCACCAAAAAGTCATCGTGGCCGGCACTGAAGCCACCGGCGAAATCACCAGTGGCACCTTCAGCCCGACCATGCAGCAAGCGATTGCACTGGCGCGCGTGCCGAACGGCGTGAACGTGGGCGACACCGTGCACGTGGAAATCCGCGACAAGAAGCTGGCCGCATCTGTGGTTAAATTGCCGTTCGTACGTAACGGTAAAATCCTGGCAGTCTAATTTATACCTCTCATCCATCTGGAGCTTTACATGAACATTCCTGCAGACCTGAAGTACACCGAATCCCACGAATGGGTACGCGCTGAAGCCGACGGCACCGTCACTGTAGGCATCACCGAGTACGCGCAGGACGCACTGGGTGACATCGTCTTCGTCGAACTGCCAAAAGTTGGCACCACCTACGGCGCCGGCGATGATGCCGCTGTAGTGGAATCGGTGAAAGCCGCCAGCGACATCTACGCACCAGTGGCCGGCGAAGTCGTGGCCGTGAACGAAGAAGTGGTGAACGCGCCTGAATCGATCAACGCCGACGCTTACGCCAACTGGCTGTTCAAGATCAAGCCAGCCGACGCCGGCGCGATCAACGGCCTGCTGGACGCAGCTGCCTACGGCAAAAACATCGGTTAATTCCCGTCGTCATCCCCGCGTAGGCGGGGAGCCATAGAGCGCCGGCTCCGGCCACTCAGTATGGGTTCCCGCTTGCGCGGGAACGACCGCCCTTCTTTCTCTCTGCCCTCGCCATATCATGACCCGCACCAGCCTGACCCAACTCGAAGCACGCGACGCCTTCATCGCCCGTCACATCGGCCCAGACGCCACCGAACAGCAGGAAATGCTGTCGGTCCTCGGTTACGCCACGCGCGCTGCCCTGATCGACGCCATCGTCCCGGCCAACATCCGCAACAAGGAAGCCCTGCCACTGGGCGCCTACACCCAGCCGATGCCGGAAAACGAAGCGCTGAACAAGCTGAAAAAAATCGCTTCGAAAAACAAGGTGCTCAAGTCGCTGATCGGCCAGGGCTACTACAACACGCTGACGCCGAACGTCGTCCTGCGTAACATCTTTGAAAACCCGGCCTGGTACACCGCCTACACGCCATACCAGCCAGAGATTTCGCAAGGCCGCCTGGAAGCGATCCTGAACTTCCAGCAAACCATCACCGACCTGACCGGCATGGGCATCGCCAACGCGTCGATGCTGGACGAAGGCACCGCCGCTGCGGAAGCCATGACGCTGATCCAGCGCGTGAGCAAGTCGAAATCGAACGTGTTCTACGTCGCCGACGACGTGCTGCCGCAAACGCTGGAAGTGATTCAGACCCGCGCCAAGCCGCTCGACATCATCGTAAAAACCTTCCACCCAGCCGAACTGGCAGCGGTGGGCGAATGCTTCGGCGTGCTGCTGCAATACCCAGGCGTGAACGGTAACGTGCGCGATTACAAAGCCGACGTGGAAGCCATCAAAGCCAAAGGCGCGATGGTGGTTGCTGCCGCCGACCTGCTGGCGCTGACCATGCTGACGCCTCCAGGCGAATGGGGCGCCGACGTCGTCGTCGGTAACTCGCAGCGCTTCGGCGTACCGCTGGGCTTTGGCGGCCCGCACGCTGGTTACATGGCCACCCGCGATGAATTCAAACGCTCGATGCCAGGCCGCCTGGTAGGCGTGACCATCGACGCACAAGGCAACAAGGCTTATCGTCTGGCGCTGCAAACCCGCGAGCAGCACATCCGCCGCGAAAAAGCCACCTCGAACATCTGCACCGCGCAGGTACTGCTGGCAGTGATGGCGTCGATGTACGCCGTCTACCACGGTCCGAAAGGCCTGCAGCAAATCGCCAAGCGCGTGCATCGCCTGACCGGCGTGCTGGCCGCGAACCTGAAAACGCTGGGCTACACCATCACCAACGACAGCTGGTTCGACACCCTGACCGTCAACGTTAAAAACGCCGAACAGCTACACGCATCGGCGCACTCGCACGGCGTCAACCTGCGCGTAATCGACGCTTCGCACGTTGGTGTGTCGCTGGACGAAACCACCACCCGCGAAGATATCGCGCTGCTGTGGACCGTGTTCTCGCACCCAGTCGGCGGCCCGGCCCACGGCCCGGACTTCGACACCGTGGAAGCTGGCGTTGACCGTTCGTTCCCTGAAGCGCTGGCGCGTACTTCCGCGTACCTGTCGCACCCAGTGTTCAACCGCTATCACTCGGAAACCGAGATGCTGCGCTACCTGCGTTCGCTGGCCGACAAAGACCTGGCGCTGGACCGCACCATGATCCCGCTGGGCTCCTGCACCATGAAGCTGAACGCCACCAGCGAAATGATCCCGGTGACCTGGCCAGAATTCTCGACCATGCACCCGTTCGCACCAGTCGCGCAAACCGCAGGCTACCGCGAGATGATCGACTCGCTGGAAGAAATGCTGTGCGCAGTGACCGGCTACGCCGCCGTCTCGCTGCAGCCTAACGCCGGCTCGCAAGGCGAATACGCCGGTCTGCTGGTGATCCAGGCTTACCACCAGTCGCGTGGCGAAGGCCATCGCAACATCTGCCTGATTCCATCGTCGGCGCACGGCACCAATCCGGCATCGGCTTCGATGGTCGGCATGCAGGTGGTGGTGACCGCTTGCGACGAAAACGGCAACGTCGATCTGGCGGACCTGAAAGCCAAAGCGGAACTGCACTCGAAGAACCTGGCCTGCGTGATGGTCACCTACCCTTCGACCCACGGCGTGTTCGAAGAAGGCATCCGCGAACTGTGCGAAATCGTTCATAGCCACGGCGGCCAAGTGTACGTCGACGGCGCCAACATGAATGCACTGGTGGGCGTGGCCGCACCGGGCGCGTTCGGCGGCGACGTATCGCACCTGAACCTGCACAAAACCTTCTGCATCCCACACGGCGGTGGTGGTCCAGGCGTTGGTCCTATCGGCGTCGGCGCGCACCTGGCCAAGTTCCTGCCTAACCAGCGCTCGAACGGCTACATCCGCGACAACGCTGGCATTGGTTCGGTATCGGCTGCGCCATATGGCTCGGCATCGATCCTGCCGATTTCGTGGATGTACATCGCCATGATGGGCGCAGAAGGCCTGACCGCTGCGACCGAAACCGCCATCCTGGGCGCCAACTACATCGCCCGTCGCCTGTCGCCGCACTACCCAGTGCTGTACTCGGGCCACGACGGCCTGGTGGCGCACGAGTGCATCATCGACCTGCGTCCGCTGCAGGATGCCACCGGCATCTCGAACGAAGACGTGGCCAAGCGCCTGATGGACTTCGGCTTCCACGCACCGACCATGTCGTTCCCGGTGCCGGGCACGCTGATGATCGAGCCGACCGAATCGGAATCAAAAGCCGAAATGGACCGCTTCATCGACGCCATGATCGCCATTCGCGGCGAAATCGCCAAAGTGGAAAGCGGCGAGTTCGACAAGCTGAACAACCCGCTGAAGTTTGCGCCACACACTGCGGAAGTGCTGACGGCCGACGTATGGGATCGCAAGTACTCGCGCGAAGTGGCGGCTTATCCGGTGCCATCGCTGCGCAAGCAAAAGTACTGGCCACCAGTCGGCCGCGCCGACAACGTCTACGGCGACCGCAACCTGTTCTGCGGCTGCGCGCCGATCAGCGACTACGAGTAAAAAATCCCTGCCAAGTGCCTGATGCTGTTTAGTTAAGAGCGTTTTTTACAACTGAACGGCGTAACACTAAGGAGGCGCCTTAACGGCCCGATCGTATTGTCGATCGGGCCGTTGTTCATTTCAGGCGCGGCAACAAGTCAATTCACATCGTTAAGCGGCTATTACGCAACACATTACAGTCGCTTACAAAAGTCCTGTCGCGGATTTCCCCAAATCCGACTATCTTTCCAATAGGCAAGTCTTTATTATTTCCCTTCAAAGTCTCCAGCCCGCACAGGATATGCCATGACTACTATCGACCTACCCGATACGGTTGTTCGCCCCGATGATATGGGCGCCGCCACGCCGCGCGACGATCAGCCCAACGGCGCCGGCCTGCTGGCCGCTGGCCTGTCTGCTACCGCACTGCTCAGCGCATGCGGCGGCGGCAACGATGGCGTCACCGCCGAGGTCGCCACGCCCAAAATGCAGGCCGAAGTGCTGCGGGTTGAGACCACAGGCACGAGCACAGTCACCGCGCCGATCGCCGCTGCCGACGCCTCGCGTTTTCTGGCGCAGGCATCGATGGGCGCCAACCGCGCGCTGATCGCTCAGGTGCAAGCGCAGGGCTACGCCGGCTGGCTCGACGCCCAGTTCGCCCTGCCCGCTTCTGGCACGCGCTGGGACTGGATGGCATCCAAGGGTTACAACGCCGCAGCCAACAAAAACAGTGAAGCCGGCTTCGACGCGGCCGCCTGGCGCAAGCTGATCACGTCGCCCGATACGCTGCGTCAGCGTGTCACGCTGGCGCTGTCTGAAATAGTGGTGACCGCCATCGACGGCCTGGTCGGGCTGGGCTGGCGCGCCTTTTCGGCCGCCGCCTACCTCGACCTGCTGGAAGCCAACGCCTTCGGCAATTATCGAACGCTGCTGGGCCAGATCTCGACCAGCGTGCCGATGGGGCAGTTTCTGACGTTCCGCGGCAGTATCAAGGCCAATCCCAGCACCGGCTCGCACCCCGACGAAAACTACGCGCGCGAACTGATGCAGCTGTTTAGCATCGGCCTGGTGCAGCTCAACCTGGACGGCACGCCCAAGCTGGTCAATGGCGCCCCGGTCTACACCTATGCCCAGGACGACGTCAGCGGCCTGGCGCGCATCTTCACCGGCTGGGATATCGACCTGGCCGGCGGCGACACCAGCACCCCGGACTTCATGCGCCGGCCGATGAAGCAGTATCCGGCCAAACACGAAACCGGCGCCTCGACCTTTCTCGACGCCACCGTCGGCACTGGCCTGGGCGGCGCCGACGCGTTGAAAGCGGCGCTCGACATCATCTTCGCGCATGCCAATGTCGGCCCTTTCATCAGCCGTCAATTGATACAACATCTGGTCACCAGCAATCCGAGCCCGGCTTACGTCAGCCGTATTGCTAGCGTTTTCAACAATGATGGCAAGGGCGTCAAAGGTAATCTGAAGGCGGTGATACGCGCGTTGCTGCTCGATCCCGAAGCGCGCCAGGCGCCGCCATCGGCCAGCGCCGCCAGCTTTGGCAAGCAACGCGAGCCGATCATGCGCTTCGTGAACTGGGCCCGCGCCTACAGCGCCACCTCCGCCAGTGATGCCTGGGCCATCGGCAACACCTCCGATCCGGCCCGCCGCCTGGGGCAAAGCCCGCTGCGCTCGCCGTCGGTGTTTAACTTTTTCCGCCCCGGTTACGTGCCGCCCAATAGCGGTATCGCCGCAGCGGCCCTGGTGGCGCCGGAGTTCCAGCTCACCGATGAATCGTCGGTGGTGGGCTACGTCAACTACATGCAGCATGCGGTGGCCAGCGGCGTCGGCGACGTGCTGGCTGATTACAGCAGCTTGATACCGCTGGCCGACACGGCGGCTACACTGCTGGCCGAAATCAACACCGTACTGGCAGCCGGCCAGTTAAGCGCAGCCACGCAGACGCTGATCGTCGGCGCGCTCAACGCCATGCCGCGTGGGACCGCCGCCGCCCGCCTGAATCGCATCTACGCCGCGCTGACGCTGACGCTGGCCGCGCCCGAATTCATCGTATTGAAATAAGCTGAATCAGCTGACGAAAGGAAGCCATTATGAGCCGTTCTTTTTCGGTAAGCGCCTCGCGCCGCGCCTTTTTGCAACGCGCCTCGGCACTCTCGGTGGCCGGCGTGGCCGCCCCGTGGGCACTTAACCTGGCCGCCATGGCCGAAGCCGCAGCCGCCAATGCGACCGACTACAAAGCCATCGTTTGCGTCTTCCTGTATGGCGGCAACGATTACGGCAATACGCTGATTCCTTACGATGCCAGCAGCTACAACGCCTATTACAATCTGCGTCCGACACTGGGCTACAGCCGCAGCAGCCTGACCGGCACGGTGCTGGTGCCGGCCACGGCGCCGCGCGATGCCGGCGACTTTGCGCGCCAGTACGCGATGGCGCCAGAACTGGCGCCGCTGCTGCCGATCTTCAACGCCGGCAAAATGGGTGTGATGCTCAACATCGGCACACTGGTGCAACCCACCACCAAGCTGCAATACACCAATAAGTCAGTGCCGCTGCCACCCAAGCTGTTTTCGCACAATGACCAGCAATCGGTATGGCAGTCGTCGGCGCCGGAAGGCGCGACGTCGGGCTGGGGTGGGCGCATGGGTGACCTGTTCGAGGCGGGCAACGGCAACGCCACGCTGACTTGCATCAATGTCTCTGGCAACGCGGTGTTCCTGTCCGGTAAAACGGCAGTGCAGTACCAGGTATCGGAGACTGGCCCGGTGTCGTTTGCGGCGCTGCAAAAGCCGATGTTCGGATCGAGTGCCGCCAGCGCTGCGCTGGCATCGCTGGTGACCCAGCCACGCACCCATTTGATGGAGCAGGAATATGCGCGCGTGACGGCACGCTCCATCAGCGTCAACGGCGCCCTGGGGTCGGCGTTGGCGGCGGCGCCAACCATCCAGACCGCCTTCCCCGAGAAGAACGACCTGGGTAACCAGCTGAAAATGGTTGCCAAGATGATCGCCAGCGCCGGCGCCCTGGGCGCCAAGCGCCAGGTGTTTTTCGTCTCGATGGGGGGCTTCGACACCCATACTGGTCTCGATACGACCCATCCCGGGCTGTTGACCGCCGTCGCCGACGCCCTCGCCGCATTTTATAAAACGACCGTCGAACTGGGCGTGGCCAACAATGTCACCGCCTTCACTGCCTCCGATTTCGGCCGCACCCTGACTGTGAATAACGCCGGCTCCGATCACGGCTGGGGTAGCATGCACTTCGTGCTAGGCGGCGCCGTCAAGGGACAGACTTTTTATGGCGTGCCGCCAGCCGTGGCCAACAATGGTCCGGATGACGTTGGCCAGGGCCGACTCCTGCCAACCACCTCGGTTGATCAATACGCGGCCACTCTGGGCAAATGGATGGGTGCTTCCGACACCGACCTGCTCAGCCTCCTGCCCAACCTGACCAATTACGACGCCTCAAAGCGTAACCTCAGTTTCGTCTGAGATTCGGGGCCGCCCGGTGGTAAGCCGCAAAAAAGCTTTGACTTGCTTACACCTGTCAGATATTCTTTACACATGAAATCAAAACATCTCACCGGTGATCAGTTGCTGGCGGCGCTTTCTGCACTGTCCAACCCACATCGGCTGCGGGTGGTGGCGGCGCTGGCGGTGGGGGGCAGGAACTATGTCAGCCAGTTGGCCCGTGAGTTGAATATCAGCCGCCCTTTGCTGCATCTGCATTTGCAGAAACTGGAGGAAGCGGGACTGGTCACCAGCAAGCTTGAACTGTCGGAAGACGGCAAGGCGCTGAATTTTTTTGAAGCCGCGCCATTCGCCATCGACCTGACGCCGGCCGCGATTGCCGAAGCAGTAAAAACTTTGACTACCAACCCGGAAAAATAGAGGCGTCTTATGTCTGAAGCAATTTACATCACCACGCTCGCCATCTTCTTTGGAACGATCTTCATGATTGTCTTGATTCGCTCGCAGACCAGCATCAAGAAGGCGCAGCTCCAGGCGCAAAATGAAGAGTCGTACCGCGCCATCGCCGAACGCGCGGTTGCTGCGCAAGAGGAAACGGCGGCGGCGCTGGCCGACCTGAAAACCCGCATTATCGCGATTGAAAAAGTACTGAAGGAAGTCGAGTAATCCAACCAACACCGAGGAGCCGCACCATGCCACACGTATCGCTGTTTCGCCTGTATTCGCTGAGAGTTGTGTATTTGATTATCGTGGTGGGATTGGCGCTGGTGGTGTGGCCAAGCGTCATTCATCACGACAAGCCCTGGGGGCTGTCGCAGGGCGTGGTCAAGTGCATGCTGACGGCGTTTAGCCTGCTGAGCGTGCTCGGCATCCGCTATCCGCTACAAATGATACCGGTGCTGCTGTGGGAGCTGACCTGGAAAACCATCTGGCTGCTGGTCGTCGCCCTGCCCGCATGGCAAAGCGGCACGGCGGACGAAGCCATCATCAGCACTACCTTCGAATGCCTGTTCGTGATCATCATTCCCCTCGCCATGCCGTGGAAATACGTCTACGCTCGCTACATCCAGCAACAGGGCGACCGCTGGAGCAACGAGTCGCCAACACTAGCTGCGCACGGAAGCCAGGCGTAGGCGAACGATGCGGTGGCTGCCGGCGGGACGGGTGGTGTCGGGTGGTTCGATGCCTTCGTCCAGTTTGAAGATGGCCACCGCTTCCGACAGGTAGAGCGCCTGCCGCTGCAAGGTGCTCGCTGCCGCCGCGGCCTGCTGCACCAGCGCCAGGTTTTGCTGCGTGATCTGGTCCATGCTGACGATGGCCTGCTGCATGCCCTGCACGCCCTGCCCCTGCGCCGTATTGCCTTCGCCGATACGGCCGAGAATGTCGCTCACCTGCCGCACTGAATCGACGATCTCGGTCATGCTGTCGGCCGCATCTTCCGCTGAGCGCGTGCCGCTGTCGATCTCCGCTACCGAATCCGCAATCAGCAGTTTGATTTCCTGTGCTGCCGTCGCCGAGCGCTGCGCCAATATGCGTACCTCACCCGCCACCACCGCAAAGCCTAGACCATGTTCGCCCGCGCGCGCTGCTTCCACCGCTGCGCTCAAGGCCAGCATGTGCGTCTGCACCGCCAACCCGTCGATCACGCCGACAATTTCCACCACCCGCCGCGAGCTGCCGCGGATCGACGCCATCATCACCACCAGCCGCTGCACCACGCCACCACCGCGTGCCGCGAAGCTGTTGGCGCAATGTGCCAGTTGGCCGGCCAGTTCGGCGTGCGTGGCAACCTGCGCCACCTGTCCGCTGATTGCCTGCATGGCGTCACTGGCGGCTTCCAGTTCGCCCGCTTGCGTACGCGTGCGCCGCGTCAGCAGCGCATTGCCTTGCGCGATTTCGCGTGACGCATTGTCGATCGACTGCGCTGACGCCAGTATCGTTTTCAGCGTGGTGTTCAGGTTGCGGATGCTGGTGTCCAACGCGCGCGAGGTTTCGGCGATTTCATCGCGCCCGTACACGCGCTGGCGCACAGTCAGGTTGCCCTCGGCCAGATCCACCGCTGCCGCGCCGATCTCGCGTACTTCTTTCAACATCGCATTCCGCACCGCCATCGTCACCAGCAGCGACAAGGCAATCGATAACGCCACCACTATCGGCATCCACGTCGACAGCACGCGGAAGTCAGTCTCGGCTTCGGCGTAGGCGTGCTCGCTCAGGCTTTGCTCCAGTTTGGACAACTCCTCCAGCCGCTGCGCCACCACGTCAAACGCCCGCTCGGCCTTGGACATGGCGTTGGCCGCCATCGACTGGTCGACCATCGCCAGCTCAATCACGTCCTGCATCGCCTTCACATACACGGTATGCGCAGCCTGCGACTGCATCACAAAACGGCGCTCAGCTGGATCGGATTGCGTGGCCATTTCCAGCTGCGCGAACTGGCGGTCCAGCGCCGCGTGACGCAAGTGGATGTCGCGCACCAGCGCATCCACACGCGGGGTCGAGAAGCTGGCGTTAATCCACGTGAGCAGCTGGTAGATTTCGGTATGCGCCTTGTGCGCATTGGCGACCAGGTCGGCCGCCGCCTTCAGGCGCACGGCGCGCTGCTGCACCATATTGTCGAGCGACTGGTTCTGCCGCACCAGTCCGAGATAGGCGCCCGCCGACAGCACAATCAGCAGGATCAGCACCACACCCGGCGCCAACAGCAGCTTGGGCCCGATTCGCAGTTTGCTTAACATGGTCTGCACGATGGCTCAGTGCTTGTAGATACCGGCTTCCAGCGCCACGTCCTCCACCCGCAGCACGAAGGTGCGCTTGGCTTCGACCTTGCCCGTCTCCGGATTGCGGAATTTGTAGTCGACCCAGCCGCGCCCCGGTCCGCGCGCCAGGGCCACCATATCCTGCCGAAACAGTTTGCCGTCGGCGTCCGGCACATCGAGCAAATTCTTGCCGATCAGCGCGGTCGTCGGATGCGCCACCGTGATGCCGTTCAAATCGCGCATCGCCAGGTACAACGCGCCCTGGTTGAATTCCGGATCCTTGCTGTTGATACGCGCCACCATCTCGGCACGGCCGTGCGTGCGCACGAACTGTGCGCCCTTCTCGGCCAGCGCCACCGCGTCTTTTTCATTCGGTGCGGCCTGCACCGCGCAGCACACCATCACAGCCATTCCGATCATCGCACGCATGATTCCCCCCGGCAGCCAAGATGTTGTAATCTACGTGAGCCAACCCAACGCGTTCTTGCGTTTGATCAATAGGCACGAAGTAACAACAGGAGCGATATGAAAGCATCGACCAAGGCGGCCCTGATATCAGCATTGATTTTTCCCGGACTGGGCCACCTCGCGTTGCAGCCGCGCCGCGCCGCACGCGGACTGGTGTTCCTGCTGCCCACTGCGGCTGCCGCGTTCTACCTGCTGCGCACTACGCTGCAGCTGGCCGACCGCATTTTGGACGAGCTGAACAGCGGCGCACTAGCCTTCGATCCGATTGCCATCACCGAGCGCATCCACAGCGCCGGCATCGACAATCCCGCCACCAATGCAGCCTCGCTGGTGTGCCTCGTGTGCTGGATAGCCGCAATAGCCGACGCACTCTGGCTGGGACGGCGTAGAATTGACGTTCCAACAACGCCAAGGGACACGCCATGAAACTCAGCAAGCTGATCCTGATTGCCGTACTCGCTGCCAGCACCGCACAAGCGCAAACCGGCACCATCCGCCGCACCGTCATTCAGAAAGCCGATGTCTCTGTCCCCGGCCGCGAAGCGGTGGTCGCCAAAGTGGAGCTGGATCCGGGCGTGGCCGCTGGCCGCCATTCACATCCCGGCGATGAAATCAGCTACGTGCTGGAAGGCGAAGGCGAGTTGCGCATCGAAGGTGAAGACCCGCGCCGCGTCAAGGCGGGCGAGTCGTTCGTGATCCCGGCCGGCACCATCCATGACGCCATTAACGTCGGCACCGGCACCATGAAACTGGTCGGTGTATACGTAGTCGAAAAAGGCAAGCCGCTGGCCACGCCCGCCAAATAAAGCGCTGTCATCAGGACTTCATCTGGCCGCACTACACTGGCGTGATGAATTTCCTGAACACGCGCCGTGCTGCATGCGCCTGCCTGCTGGCCTACGCCACCCTGCCCGCCCACGCCGGCCGTCCGATGACGGTGGACGATGCCGCCATCGTCGATCCTGGCCAATGCCAGCTGGAGACCTACGCCTTGCGTGCCGACGAGGTGCGCGAATTCTGGGCCACGCCAGCCTGCAACGTCGGCGGCACGTGGGAACTGGCGGCCGGCGGCGCCTGGATGGAAGACAACCGCCGCACCATGCATTACGGCCGCTTGCAAGCCAAGACCGTGTTCAAGACACTCGACCCCGGCGGCTGGGGCATCGGGCTGGTGCTGGCCAACCAGTTCCGCAGCGGGCGCGGCTTGGACGGCGACTTGTCGGCCAACATGCCACTCAGCTTTTCACTGCGCGACGACAGCGTGTTGCTGCACCTGAACGCCGGCGTGGTGCGCATGCAATCGCGGCGCCGTACCGATGCCAGCTGGGGTATCGGCGCCGAGTTCAAACTCAGCGAACGCAACTCGCTGACCGCCGAAACTTTCGGCCGCCAGCGCAGCGGTTCGCGTTACCAAGTCGGCTTCGCCCACGCGCTGATCCCGGATCACCTGCAAATCGACGCCACCTGGGGCAGCCGCATGGCGCGCGGCGCCAGCGAGCCGGTAGTCACGCTAGGACTGGTCCTGCAAACCAATTAGGCCGCCATGCGGCCGGACGGCAGCGCCGCCGGCGAGGCCATCAACTGCTGCCAGCGCAGGCGCAGCGCCACTACCGTCGCCACACCCACCGCGCCACCGAACCAGAACAGTGGCAAGCCCGGATACGTCTGATCTACCACCGCAAGCGTAATGTAGATCACCACCACCAGCGTGCTGACGGCGACCGTTAGCAGTGAATTCTGCTGCAACGGCGCGCTGGCGTAATCGCGCAGCAGCAAGCCGGCAAACGGCAGCATCAGCATCGCCAGCACAAAGGTAATGCCGCGCAGCTCGAACTGGCCCAGCACGATCATGTCGATGCACACAATCGCCAGCACCGACAGCCCCCACAAGCGCAGGCAGCGGAACATCAGCGTCCCCAGCAGCACACGGTTGATTTGCGCGGTAGCCGGCGCGGCCGGCGTCAGGCGATACAAGCCCTGCTCGCCGCTGTAGCGCACCATCTGCGTCGCCACCGTGGCCGCGTACATCAGCACGCTCATCATCAGCATGCCCTGCATCATGGTGCTGCACACCATCACGAAGATCTGGTCGGTCTGGCTCGCAAGATAGCGGCCGGCCCACGACATGGCGATCACCGACACCAGCGCGTAGGCAATCACGCCACCGTCATGCGCCGACGTGCCCAGCACGTGCATCATCTGACGGCCTTGGGCGGCGCCACGGCGGCTATCGAAACGCAGTGCCGCGTTGTAGGGCATGCGCAGCCACGCCAGCCAGCGCATGCCGCCGCCCGGCTCCGTGTTCAGCACCGTGCCCTTGGCACGCGCCAGCTGGCGGCTAAAGCATTGGTGCCATGCAAAGTGGCGGTCGCCGCCGCGCGGGAACACGGCGTGCAAGGCATGCCTGCCCAGCAGCGCCAGCAACACCGCGCCGATGGCGGTCACCAGCGGCTCACCCACCGTATCGGCCGCCGCCAGCAGCTTGTCCATCGGATGTTTGGTAATCCACATCGAGCCAACCACGATTACCGACGGCAGCAAGTTCAGCCAGTTGTAGCGCTGCGCGTACAGTACGTAGATGCTGAACAAGCCCGCCCCCAGCAGCCCGTAGCCGGGACGGTCCAGCAACAGCCAGCTCAGCGCTGCGGTGAACAGCGTGGCGACCAGATACAGCACCGCCGTCATGCGCATCAGGCTGGACCGCAGTCCCGGCACCAGCACCGCGTTCGATGGCAAGTTCTGCTGCACCGAGCTCTTCAGGATCGCACCGCACCACAAGTAAGCCAGGCCGCAGACCAGAAACAGCATCAGGAGATTGCCGAATGCCGGATTGCCAACGGTGTAGGCAAAAATCAGCTGCCCCACCGCGCAAGCGCCAACAAACCAGCTCAGGCGCACCAGCAGGCCGCAGGAGGCGCGGTCGCGCAGCACCTGCGTCACGAGTTGCCGGTTCATTTGGTCACCTCGACAAACAAGTCTTCCAGACTGAGATTTTTTCCTTCCAGCAATTCATCCAGCGCCCCTTGCAGCACAATCTTGCCACCCTGCAAGAACGCCACGTCCAGCGCCACCCGCTCCAGGTCAGACAAAATGTGGGTGGAGAAGATCACCGTGGTATCACGCTCGATCACATCGCTGATGAGTTCCTGCAGGAAATCCCGGCGCCCAACCGGGTCGAGGCTGGCGACTGGCTCATCCAGCACCAGCAGTTTCGGATCGTGGGCCAGCGCGCGGATGATGGAGAGGCGTTGTTTTTCGCCGCCAGAAAGCTTGCTGATATGCTTGGTTTGCTTGTCGCCGGCCAGTCCCCAGCGCTGCATCAGGCCATCCACCTTGGCCTGATTCCAGCGCGGATACAGCGCTTTGAAGTAATCCAGCAGTTGCAAGGGCGTCAACCATTCAAACAGTTCCGACTTTTGCGGCACGTAGCCGATGCTGGCCCTTGCCGTCTCATCCATCGCGCCGACCGGCTGGCCGAACAGCTTGACGCCGCCGGCATCAGCCTCGCGCAAGCCCAGCAAGCACTCCATCAACGTCGATTTACCCGCGCCATTGCGTCCGAGCAAGCCAATAACTTTACCCGGCTCAATATTCCAATTAACGCCCTGCAATACTTGCTGTTGACCAAAAGCTTTGTGCAGATTGTTTATTTCCACGACTGCTGGTTTCATTTAGTTTCTCCAAGAATTTTCGCAAACAGCGCCATCACAGTTTCATTATCCAATTCCAATTGCCGGGCTTCAGCGGCGGCGCGCTCCAGCGTCGGCCTTAAAAGATGTTCCGGGCCTTGCGGCGATTTACTATCGGCCACCAGCATGCCCACCCCGCGTGCGCGGCTTAATAAACCTTCGGTTTCCATCATGTTATAAGCCTTGGAAACCGTCATGGGATTAACGGCTAACGTCACCGCCACATCCCGCACCGACGGTAAAACATCGCCGGGTTTTAAAACGGCAGCGGCAATTAATCGCCGCACCTGCTCAATTAACTGGCGATAAATAGGATCCGACGAACCGGTCGTGATCGAGAACAAGGAAGAAGTGTGGGAGGCCATGATCTTCGTATTTGTGTATTAGTTGAGTAATACAGTAGGCTCATACACCGGCCTTGTCAAGCGAAGAATTTGATCCTCGCCAGAACTTGGCGAGAACGCGCCAAGACTTGGCTTGAAAGCTTGCTGCAGCCATAAAAAAACCCCGCACACGGCGGGGTTTCGTTGGAGCGAGGGAAACTCAGACCAGCTTGGCCGAGTGTTCGCGCGTTGCGTGGAACTGCAGTTTCGGCCAGCGTTCCTGGGTCAGGCGCAGGTTGACGCTGGAGGTCGCCAGATAGGCCAGATTACCAGCGGCATCGTAAGCGACGTTATGTCCGAGTTGGTCTTCAAAATCAGCCAACGCTTTTTTATCGTCACTGGAAACCCAGCGCGCGCTGCTGATACTGGTGCCTTCAAATACAGCGTCCACGCCATATTCATTCATCAGACGGCTGGCAACCACTTCAAACTGCAGCACGCCGACCGCGCCCAATACCAGTTCACCGCCCTGCACCGGTTTAAATACCTGTACCGCGCCCTCTTCGCCCAGCTGTTGCAAACCTTTATGCAGCTGTTTAATTTTCAGCGGATTACGGATACGCACCTGGCGGAAAAAGTCCGGGGCAAAAAATGGAATACCGGTAAAGGTCAGCATTTCGCCTTCGGAGAATGAATCGCCGATTTGCATATTGCCGTGATTCGGCAAGCCGATAATATCGCCGGCGTATGCCTCTTCCACTTGTTCGCGGGTAGACGCCATAAACGTCACCACCGACGATACCTTCACCTCACGTCCCAGACGCAAGTGCTTCACCTTCATGCCGCGCTCAAAGCGGCCCGAGCAGACGCGCAGGAAAGCAATCCGGTCGCGGTGCGCAGGGTCCATATTGGCCTGGATCTTGAACACGAAACCGGTGAACGGCTCTTCTTTCGGATCGACCGCACGCACGCTGGCGTCGCGTTCGCGTGGCGCCGGGGCCCAGTCGACCAGCGCCGACAGGATCTCGCGCACGCCGAAGTTGTTGATTGCCGAACCGAAGAACACCGGGGTTTGCACACCCGCCAGAAACTCTTCCAGGTTGAACGGGGTCGAGGCGCCGCTGACCAGCTCCACTTCCATGCGCAGCTGATCCATTTCCAGCGGGAACATTTCCTGCAGACGCGGGTTGTCGATGCCTTCGATGATCTCGAACGCGCCGTCGGCACGCTCTTCACCGGCCTTGAACAGCATGATGGTGTCGTTCAGCAGGTGGTACACACCGCGGAAATTCTTGCCCATGCCAATCGGCCAGGTCACCGGCGCGCACTGGATCTTCAGCACCGATTCCAGCTCGTCCAGCAATTCCAGCGGATCGCGGGTTTCGCGGTCCATCTTGTTCATGAAGGTGACGATAGGCGTGTTGCGCATGCGGCACACGTCCAGCAGCTTGATGGTCTGTGCTTCCACACCCTTGGCGGCGTCGATCACCATCAGCGCCGAGTCGACGGCGGTCAGCACGCGGTAGGTATCTTCCGAGAAGTCCTGGTGGCCCGGGGTGTCCAGCAGGTTGACCACGTGGTCGCGGAATTCAAACTGCATCACCGACGACGCCACCGAAATGCCGCGCTGCTTCTCGATCTCCATCCAGTCCGAGGTCGCGTGGCGGCCCGATTTACGGGCTTTCACGGTACCGGCCATCTGGATCGCGCCCGAGAACAGCAGCAGCTTTTCGGTCAGCGTGGTTTTACCCGCATCCGGGTGGGAGATGATGCCGAAGGTGCGGCGGCGCTGTACTTCGCGCGCAATCAGGGCCGGCGTTTTCAGGCCGGCCGCTGACGACGCGTCGTCGTTATTTTCAGGGATAGTGTTTTCGGTATCGTTGACCATTGTATCGGGGAGCTGAGGCGGTTCTGCAAACCCTCGATTATACCCCTTATTGTCCTTTAATACGACGCCATCCGACCCGGTGTGCCTCGGCCGTATCCAGTTCCTTGGTGCGGCTGGTGGCGTTGCTGCCGTCGGCGAAGGTGGTAATCAGCTTCAACTGCCCGCTTGGCAGGCGCACGATGATGAAACCGACGGCCGCCGAGGTGTTGGACAGCGTGGCGCCGGCGGGGTCGCCATTCACCCCCTGCCCGGTGCACACATCCACCTGGTACAGATTACTGGTGCCGCCCACCGAGCACGCCGACGAGGACGATGGCACGTTGGTCACCACATTCACCACGCCGCTGACAATTTGCGGATCCAGATTCATGCGCTCGCCCGCATTAATATTCCAGTGGAAGTACCAGCCGTCCTTGACGTTCAAGTCGACCGGATTGCTGGTCACGCCATAAGTCACCGAGTTGGTGGTCGAGCCGAGCACGCTCAGCGTCTGCTGCACCAGGGCGGAATTCGGGATAGTGCCCTCGGCCGTGCCGCCATCTTTCAGTGCGAACAGGCTCTGCACCGCCGTGTTGGAGGTATCCGGCACGTCCAGCAGGCGGCCGGTGCCGAACACCACCACGCGTACGCCGGTGGTCTTGGTGGTAGACACGCCGCTGGCGTCGGTGGTGGTGACCGGCACGCCGCACAGCGTCACATCCGGACGGGTGGTGATCGGCTTGGTGGCGCCGGCATCGCCCATCTTCAGCACCGAGATGGCGCCGGTGGTGGCGGTCAGGTCGAAGCGCCACATCTGGCCCTGGTTGTCGCCGCCGTAGATGTAGCTGACCGTGGCGTCGGCCAGCGGGTCGTTGCTGATGGCGGTGATCTTGGCCAGGCCGGATGGCGTGGTGGTGTCGCCGGACGCCGTGCTGGCCGTCTTCAGCACCTTGCCGGTCGCGGCGTCGATGATGAACAGCATGCCGACGCCGCTGCCGGTGCTGACATTGTCGGTGCCCGGAATATTGTTGTAGCCCGACGTCAGGAACACCACCCACTTGCCCTGCCAGATGCCGAACTGCGGATTGCCGAAACTCAGGCCCAGCTCACCCAGCTCCGCCACCCGGTTTTGCGGGCACACGGCAACGTCGGCGCAGATTTCCCACATCACCTTGGGCGCAGTCGGATCGGACACGTCCAGCGCGTAGTAGCCGCGCCCGCCCGCATTCAGGCCGCCGACCAGCATGGTGGTCCAGGCGCCGTTGATCTTCACGTCCGCCACTTCCGGCGAACCGTCGGCGTTGAACTGGTGGTTGGTGCCGTAGGTGGTGCTGGCCAATGCCGCCAGCTTGCTCATGACGATGCGCGGCACATAAGCCCAGCGCTCATTGCCGTTGGCGCCGTCGAACGCGTGCAGCATGCCGTCATTGGCAGCGACGAAGACCGTGCCTGGACGGCTGGCCTTGCTCACCTTGTACGTGGCATAGTCCGGGTCCGGGTAATTGTTGTGCGGCTCGCGCAGATAGGCCGGCTTGGACGAAGCGATATCGCCGATCACGATCGGCACCGTGGCGCCGGTGGAGTCGGTGGTGGTGGTGTAGGCGCGGAACAGGTTGTCGTCCGCGTAGTCCTGCACCCCGCGCAGCCAGTTGACCATATTGGTGCCGCTGTTGACGGTGGCCTTGTCCGCCGTCGACAACAGCGTGCACTGGGCCAGGATGCTGCACTTGTTGGCGAACCAGGCCTGGGTCGCGCTATCCATCACGCTGAAGCTGAAGTCGACCGGCGTGGTGCCGGGCGCCTGGTTAGCCTGCATCATCTTGATCTTGCGCGTGGCAATCGATTTGCCGACCGTGTTGCTGGTGCTCCAGGCCGGCGTCTTGATCACGTCGCCGGTGGTGGTGTCGATCTTGCGGTCGGTCAGTTCGCCATACCAGCGCACGGTGGTGAAGGTAGCCGAGAAAATATCGTTGTCGGTCAGCGTGATGTTAGGCGTCGAGGTGGCTGCTGCCGCTGCCGCGCCGGTGCGCACCTGCATATTCGATAGTGCCTCGCGCAAGCCAGCCACCACGTCTTTCGGATCCTGGGCGCTGAAGTACTTGCCATGGCCGTTGATGGCCGCGTGCCACAAATCGTCGACCCGCTCCTGCACCGTGCTGGCGGTGTTGGTCACGTCCGGATCCGGCCACACATAGGCGCCACCGCCATTCCATGGGCAGCCGGTCGGCGCTTGCGTGATCAGGTTATAGAAATCGCCGCCCGGCTTGGGTGCGGTGTCGTAGTTCGGGTCGTACGCCATCACGCCGTCCACACCCAGGCCGAGGGTGTAGGTGTTCATGTGCAGGTGGGTATTCTCGCCGTTGGCGGCGGGCACCGAGCCGGGTTTGGTCATGTCCGGCTCCAGCGACGGCCGCAGCGATATGGTGCCGGTGCTGGAACCGCCGTTATACCAGTGCAGCGCCACGTCCGAAATCGACGGCTGCGATTGCGCCCGCTTGTCAACACAACCGGACGACAGCGTACAGAAGCGCGACGCGTTTTCGACGTTGTCGTTATTGACCACGTTGGCGGTGGAGGTGCCGTTCCAGTAGCCGTCCGTGGTCAGGATCATGAAGTTAGGCTGGCATGGGTACTGCACCACTTCCTGTCCGGCCGCATAGTTGTACGGCGTGAGGTTGGCGAACATGCGGCCGACGTTGTCCATCGCGGTGCGGATCGGCGTCGAGCCCGAGGTGGTGGTGTTGTACAGCGTGGTGTACCAGGTCGAGCGTGCACTGCCGGTAAAGTCAGCTGGTTTTAAATCCATTGCGGCGCCGGCGCCGGCATTGGAGAGCTTGACGTAGCCAACCTTGTAGTTGGCGGTAATCGGCGAGAACGCAATGCCGAGCGAGGTCTTCATCATTTGCAAACGGCTCTTGTAATACACATACCAGTTGGCGAAGTTGTTCATCTCCTCGGCATAGGTACAGGTGGCGCCGGCGCAATCGGTACGGTCGGCCGACTTCGGATAGGTCGAGCCGCTGACGATGTTCACGCGCACAAACGGATTCGGCGCGCCGGAACCGGCGGACAACGCCGCCGTAGTGGTGGGGATGGTGTCCATCGCCGCCGCCACCGTGGTGCTGACCAGCGTGCCGGCATTGCTGACAGCGCCGATGGTGAGCACCCCGGTGTTGGCGGTTGAACCGCTGTCGACCACGCACACACTGTTACTCGGCAGCGTGTTGACGCACGCAGCATTGGTACCGGCGTACGCCTTGTAGGTGCCGCTGGTGCCGATTTTGGCGATGAACAACGCCGCTACTTGCGCCGCCGTCTGAGTTTTCCCGATCGACATGCTGCTGAACAGGCTGGTGGAGTTATAGCTGGTCGCACCCATCGCCGGCGTGCCGCTGCTGGAGGTGGTGCCGCTGAAGGTCACATACGCGGGCGCCACGCGCACCGAATTGGCGGTAACGGTAAAGCCCCAGCCAGCGCGCGAATTGTCGTTGATGGTCACGCAGTTGGCCACGCTCTTGCTGCCGGTGCAGCTGACCGGCACCACCGCCACCACGTTGTCCGCTGACAGCGTAATGCCGAACACGCTGCAGGCAGGCACGGTCGGCTGGCCGGTCGGCGTTTTCACGCAGGCGTAGTACTGGTTGGTGGTGCTGCGAGCGATGATGTTGGCCGCCACCGTGCTGGCCATGGTCTGCGCCTTGAGCGCGGTGTTGGTGCCGGTGCTGGCGGTCATGGTGCCGCTGGTGATGTTGACGCTGCCGCCTGATTCAGCAATCGCGATGTTCGTGATGTTGAGCGAGGTGGCGGTGGTCGAATTGCCGATGGCGATGGTGCCGTACGAAGCAATCGCACCGGCCGGCGCCGAGTAGCTCGGATAAATAAAGGCGCCCACGCGCTTGCCCTGGCAAGAGGTCAGCAGTTTGTCGCTGCACCAGCGCACCTTGACCGGCACCGGGTAGCCCGACGGCGCCGCCGCGCCGATCGAGGTCGACTTGCAGTTGGTCATGGTGTCGTCGGTGCAGTACTGGCCAACGCCGATGGTGTAGTAGTACGGGGCGGTGGTGATGGCGATCGGCGACTTGTAGGTGGCGTCCGGGTAGCTGTAGGTGGAAGTGTTGAACTGGCAGGAAGTGGCGGCAGTGCTGGTGCACCATTCCAGGTCCGGGAAGCCGGTCACCAGGTTGATGTTGCTGGTGACGGTGTTGCCGAACATATCGGCCTTGCGGGCGCCGAAGCCGTCGCCGCTGACCGAGGTCCAGTTGCTGGTATTGGCCGCATTCTGCTCAGGGTAATAAGTGCCGTCCGATTTGATCGGCACCTGGTAATGCAAGGCCGGATTGTAATACTGCTTGTTGAAGTCCGGGCTCATGAACGGCGGATGGCCGACGTTACACGCCATGATGCCGGCCGCCAGCGACACATTGCTACGGCACAGGTTGTCGTTGACATAGTCCGGCGTGTAGGTCTGATCCATCGAGCCGGAGTTATCAAACAGCAGCATCAGGTTGGGCTTGACGGTGCCGGTGCCGGTGATGTTCAGCAGCGGCACTTGCGCGATCTGGGTCGGCGCGGCGAAGGCCGGCAGCGCCATCAGCAACGCGGGCAACAGTAGCAGGGAAAGTAGCTTTTTCATGATGAGTCCTCAAGGTCCTTTCATGATGACGGCCTGCGTCACCACATTGCCGCCGCGCGGGCCGAACACGCGCGCCGTCACCACGTAGTGGATCTGCGCCGCGACGGCCAGGTTGGAAGCGTCTATCTTCAGCGTTTCGCCCAGCGCGCGCGGGCCGGTGGTGCCGGGCCGCGGTGCCGTGGTCTGGCAGCGGTTGGTCGGGTCGTCGTAAGGCAGCGGCAGGTTGCACATGCGGTGGATCACGTACTGCACCCGGTTGAGATCGGCATCGGGCGCCATCGTGATCGCACCTAGCCAGAAGTTGGGATTGCTGACGCTCCAGGTCGGCGGCAAGGTCGCCACATAGCCGGCGGCGGCCTGGTCGGTCAGCAACAGGTTCTTGTTGGGGACGGTGCGCAAGTAGGTGAAGCCGGCGTGCAGGCCGGCGTCGGCCGCCTTGGTGAGCGCCGCTTCATACGCCAGGTTGGCGGTGGTCAGCGTGCTGGAGGTGGTGGACTTGATCAGGTAAATACTGCTGACCATCATCACCGCCAGCATGATGAGCATGATCGGCAAGGCAATGCCGCGCTGGAAAGTAAGCTGTCTCATGGGCGGTACTGGGAATTAAGGATGGGCACGATGGTTTCAAACACGCGGTAGCGGTAGCACTTCCAGTCCACCGGGTCGCCGGCCACCGCCACGTTGACCGTCATCTTCACCGCCGCCACGCCATTCGGTACGGCGTTGCTGAACACTTCCGGCAGCGCGGTGCTGGCGCTGCAGGCGCCGCCCGGGGCTGGCTTCTCGACGTTCTTGCCGCGCGCCACCACCGCAATGCGCACAGCGGCGATGCGCTGGTAGTCGCCAGGACTGCCGATGACGCCGTCGTTGTCAGCGTCGATCATGGTCGGGCTCCACACCGTGATCTGCATGCCGGTGCTGGTCACCACCATCTGCTTGCCGTTGCCAGCCGGGTTGGGATCGTAGTTCGGTAACACGCGGTTGTCGAAGCCGTATTGCGCCTTGATCGAGACGATGTTGTCGGCCACCGAGGCGCCGTTCAGTTCCGCACCGGCCAGGTCGGTGGCGCGCAGCAGCAGTACGCCGTTGCGCACCGACCAGGTGTGGAAATGCAGCAGATCCGGCTGGCCGAGGTTGTACATGAAGGTGACGTTCTTGGCATAGCCCTGCGCCACGCCGCCGGCCAGGTTGTAGCGGTACTGGCTGCCCACACCGAGCGGCAGCTGGTCGGTGCGGCCGGCGGCGGGATTAAAGCCGGTAATCTGCACCACCGTGCATGGACGGTCCGGCGTTTGCGGCGCCACCACCAGCACATCGCCGTTGTTGTAGCCGTAGGGACCGGTCTGGGCGCCGAGCAAATAACTCTCGCCGCCGTAATCGCCGGTCATCGAAATCGAGCCGACGCCGGCGTTGGAGCTGCCGCTGTTGAACGAGATCACATCGGGCGCAGTGCCGTTGGACTGGATCACCACCGACGCCAGCGGCGTGATATCAACGCCGCCGCGCTTGGCGCCCAGCAGCGCGTAGCCGCGCTGGTCGCTGAAGGTGGTGTTGCAGCCGGCCACGGTGCGGTCGTTCAAGCCCCAGCCGGCAGTGCCGGCGTCGCTGCTGAGCGAGAACATGGCCAGCATGCCGTTTTGCATGGAGTCGGAACCACCAACGGCAGCGTCCTTGTTGGCCTCGCCGCTGATCACCAGCCGCGTGGCAAACAGCAGCGCCAGCAGGCCAATTACCACGCTGACCATCAGCTCCACCAAGGAGAAGCCGCCGCTGCGGCGTTGCGAGAAGGTCGTCATGTCAGCGTGCGATGTAGGAAGTGACGCGGTGGCGGTTCGGCTCGCTCTTGGCCTTGCGCTGCCAGCGGATGGAAATATCGACCTGGTAGCGGTTCTGCGCCGCCTGGTCCTGCACCTGTACAAACAGCACCGCACCCGGGATATTCCGCTTGGTCTCGGCGACCCAGGCCGACAGCGTGGTATTCGGCGTGGCACCCTCGGCCAGGTTGTACTGGGTGATATTCGGCAGGTCGGCATTGATCACGCCAATCAGTTTTTCCGCTGCCAACGTGGCTTCGGCGCGCGTGCCAGCGTCCGACAGGGCCGAGTAGGCGCGCGCCTGCAAGCCAACCGTGCCGAGCAGGCCGATGCCGAGGATGACGATGGCCAGCATCGCCTCCAGCAGTGCAATGCCGCCCTGGCGGCGCCGGCGTGGTGGGAAAGTGTTCATGGTGGGCAGGCCCGGTTATCGGTCGCGGCCAAGGTCGGATCACACTTGCTGGCCATGCCGGCCAGCGTCACGACCAGCGCCACCACCGGCACGTTGTGCGCGTATTTGCTGGCCGGATCAAGGCGCAGCTGGGTCAGGCGCTGGCCGAAATTGGTGTCGACCCAGCCAGTGGCCGTGTAGTACACCTGCGAGGCGCCGGCCGGCAGCGTGGTCGGCAGCAGCACCTCGGAATCCGGCAGCGCATCGGCCGAGCGGTACACCGACTTGAAGCCTGTCGCGCCTTCCGGATCATTGGCCGCCGCCGCAGCGGTGGTCGACCAGGTGGCGTCATTCGGCGCGCATGTGGTGTTGGCGCCGATAAAGCAGATATCCACCTGCCAGTCCATCTGGCCGGTGTTGGTGTTGGGTGTCAGCGAAATGCGGCTGATGGCGTTGTGCGACACCGCCTGGCGCCGCGCCATGGCGAAGCCGTCGAGGTAGAACTCGCTGGCGCCGCGGGCACGGTTGGTCAGCAGCCAGTTGCTGGCGTTGGGAATGCCGAGCGCCAGCATGAAGCCGAAGATGGTGATGGTCACCATCAGCTCGACCAGCGTGAAGCCGCGCTGTGCTAGTTGGAACATGCGCCACCTTTATGATCGACCCAGCACGAGGTGCTGGTGCCCCAGCCGGTCGGGCTGCCAGTGGTGGCGTGGCCGCCGCTTTCGTTGATGGTGTACACAAAGCCGGCCATCTTGCCGGTGCCGGTGGCGGTGATGGTGTAGGTCGACGCGGTGGCGTTGCTCAGCGCGTAGGTGAAGTTGGTGCCGGTGCCAGGGAAGCTGGGCGAGCTATCGAAGCCGCTGTAGCTGCGGGTGTTAGACCAGAACTGCTCGGCGGCCGGCTGCGCTCCGCCCAGGGCGGTGAAGGCTTCGCTCAGGCGGCCACGGGTGACGTAGTCGCTGTAGGCAGGCACCGCCACGGCCATCAAGATACCGACGATGGCCACGACGATCATGACCTCAATCAGGGTAAAACCTTGCTGGATGCGTTTCATGGACGTGCTCCTCATAGTGTATGAGAAACAGTGTAACTGGGCTGGCTGTCATTTCCCTGAGGAAACCCTGACAAAACCCTGACAATCGCACAAATCTATGGAAATTTCACCGTAAACAGCGCGCCTTGCCCACCCGGCGGGTCGGAAATCGTCAGTTTGGCGCCATGCACCATGGCGATGTCGCGCACGATGGCGAGGCCGAGGCCGCTGCCGTGGGTCTTGTCATCCAGCCGCACGTAGCGGCTGAACACTTGCTCGCGCTTGGCTGGCGGGATGCCGGGGCCGTTGTCTTCCACCATCAGCAAGCCGGGACGCACGGTCACCGTCACCGTGCCGCGCGGCGGCGTGTAGCGGATGGCGTTGTCGATCAGGTTGTCGATCAGGTCGCGCAGCAGGAAGCGGTCGCCGGTGATGGTGACCGGCTCCAGCTCAAAGCCTATATCGATGGCCTTCAGCGCGGCCTGGTCGACAAAGGATTGCACCGCATCCGCCACCAGCGCGTCCAGCGCCAGCGGCTCCAGCCGGGTCTTCTCGAACTGGTGTGGCTCGGCGCGCGCCAGCGACAGCAGCTGGTTGGTCTGCCGTATCATGCGCTCGGTGGCGGATAGCATCAGCTTCAGCGATTGCGCCGTGTCGGGCTCGGCGTGGCGCGCTTCCAGCCATTCCAGCTGGGTCTTGAGGCCGGCCAGCGGCGTGCGCAGCTGGTGCGCCACGTTGGCCAGGAAGTCCTGCCGCGCCTGCGCGCCCTCGCCCACCTTGGCCAGCAAGCCGTTGAAGGCCGAGACCACCGGCTCCAGTTCGTACGGCACCTCGTCCACGATAATCGGTGCGAGATCGTCGCCGCCGCGCGCGTTGAGCCGCGCGCGCAAGCGGTTCAGTGGCTGCAAGCCATTGCTGACCGAGAACCAGATCAGGCCCACGCAGGCCAGCGCAAACACAATCTCCACCAGCACCAGCGTGCGCAGCACCGCCTCGCGCAAATGCGGCGAGGCCAGCATGTAGGCCAAGGCGCCGGCGCCGAGATTCATCAGCAGGATGGGCGGGATCACCCAGCGTAGCAGGCGCAAGCGAATACTGCTCATGCCACCGGCTCCAGCATGTAGCCAAAGCCGCGGATGGTGCGGATCGCAACGCCGCCGTCGGCAATCTTCAAACGCAGGCGCGAAATATAGACTTCCACCGCGTTCGGCGTAATATCGTCGCCCCACGGCAGGATGGCGTCGATGATCTGCTGCTTGGACACCACGCGCGACGCATGCTGCAGCAGGTATTCCAGCACCGCCCACTCGCGCACCGACAGCTCGACCGCCTTGTCGCCGACGCGCGCGCGCTTGGCCGCCACGTCCAGCGACAACAGGCCCAGGGCCAGCGCGGTTTGCGGCGCGGTGTGACGCCGCGCCAAGGCCTTCACCCGCGCCACCAGCTCGGCGGTGGCAAACGGCTTGACCAGGTAATCGTCGGCGCCCTGCTCCAGTCCGCGCACCCGGTCCTCGACCGCATCGCGCGCCGTCAGCAGCAGCACCGGCAGCGCGCTGCCGCGCGCGCGCAGGCGACGGACTACCTCGAAGCCGTCCATGCCGGGCAGGCCGATGTCGAGCACCACCACCTCGGCGGCTATTGCGCCGGCCCGCTGCAACAGCTGGTCGGCCTGGGCGCCGTTGCCGACCACGTCAACGGTCATGCCGTGACTGCCAAGCACGCGGCTCAGGCCGTCCGCCAACACCGCATCATCTTCTACCACCAGTACATGCATAATCGTGCGCCACATCATCAGGAGTTATGCCATTATGCCGGTGCCTCCCCGAGAAAGACAGTGGCCGTGGTCTGTGTAGGATCAGGACTACAGCTGTGTATGGTCCAAGCCTACATTCCCGCGTCCCCTACGCTTATGTTCGGCAATTAACAATCCTCATAAAGTTACGTCAACACGTAACTAGCTGTGAGGATCACCATGAACAACAAAATCGCGTTCCGCCCTGTCACCCTGACCGGCGCCCAGCAAAACGAATTGCTGGCTGCTCTGCCACGCGAAGCCCTGGAATCCCTGTTTGAACATCTGGAACTGGTGCAGCTGCCATTCGGCAAGGAGCTGTTTGAATTTGGCACGGCCATGGAGTATGCGCACTTCCCAACCACCGCCATCGTCTCGCTGCGCTACGTCATGGAAGACGGCGCTACCACCGAGATTGCCGTGGTCGGCCATGAAGGTGTAGTGGGTGTCTCGCTGTTCGAAGGCGAGCGCGCCATGTGCAGCGCCGTGGTGCAGGCCGCTGGCTACGGCTATCGCATGAAAGCCCAGCACTTGCGCGACGCTTTCGCCAAGGGCGGCACGCTGCCGGCCCTGCTGATGCGCTACAACACCGCACTGTTTGCGCAAATGGCGCAGAACGCGGTCGGCGGCCGCCACAGCTCGATTGAACAAAAGCTGTGCCGCTGGCTGCTGGACCGCCTCGACCGCTCGCCATCGAATGCGCTGAAGGTGACGCAGGAAATGATTTCCATCATGCTGGGCGTGCGCCGTGAAAGCATCACCGCCGCCGCCGGCAAGCTGCAGGACGACGGCCTGATCACCTACCGCCGCGGCAACATCACTGTGCTTGATCGCTCAGGCTTGGAGGCGTATGCGGGTGAGTGCTATAAGGTGGCGAAGTCCGAGTTTGATCGCTTGCGGGTTGATGTAGCGCGCTGCTGATCACTTCCGAAAGGGCCGGCGGTAACTCCACCCGCCGTTCAACCACCAGCTCCAGCTCGCGCAGCGGGATCGACACCTCAATGCAAGTACCGCTATCGTTGCGGCCACGGCGGATATTCATGGTACCGCCCAGTTGCAAGGCGCGCTCGCGCATGCCCAACAAACCATGCGACATCGGCTTGATGATGGTGTCAGGCGCGATGCCGATGCCGTCGTCAATCACACGCAGCATCAGCCCTTCAGCGTTACGGCTCAAGGTCACCGTCACGCGGCTGGCCTTGGCGTACTTGCGGATATTGGTCAGCGATTCCTGCACGATGCGGAACAAGGCGATCGACAAATCGCCGGAATGGCGCGCGGCGCTTTCGATATCGGCCCCTATATTGCAATCGCAGCGCACTTGCGATACTCGGCTGAACTCGTCGCAATAGCTTTCAATGGCAGCGCACAGACCGAGGTTGTCCAGCAGGCTCGGGCGCAAATTCTCGACGATGCGGCGCTTCATCTCCACCGTTTCCACCAGCGTGCCGCGCGCGCGCTTGAGCTGTTCGGCCAGTTCCGGATGGGTCTTGCGCAGCTGCTGGGTGACGGCGGCGATATCCATGCTGATCGAGGTCAGGTTGGCGCCCAGCTCGTCGTGCAGTTCGCGCGACAGGCGCACCTTCTCTTCCTCGCTGATGCTGATCAGGTGGCGCGACAGCACCGATAGCTGTTCGGTCCGCTGCTGCACGGTCGACTCCAGGTTTTCATTGGCCGACTGCAGCGCATGCTCCACCGCCGCGCGGTGCGCAAAGCTGCGCCGCACCAGCTGGTAGAACATCACCAGCACCAGGATCGCCACCACATTGATGCCGACCCCGAGCAGCACCGCCTTCTGGTATTCCTGATAGAACGCAGCGCTGCGCGCGTTCAGCGTTTCGTTCTGCTCTTGCTCCATGATGACCACCAGCAGGCGGATTTCGTCCATGCTGGAGCGGTCGTCGCTGAGCTTGGCGATCTTGACGATTTCCTGCAAGCCGCCGTCGCGATAGACATCGATGGCCTGGCTCATGATGCTCAGGCGGCGGCGCACCAGCGTGTGCAGCTGTGCCAGGTTTTTCAACTGCGACGGATTATCGGCCAGCAGTTTTTCCAGTTCCTTGAATTCGTTCTCGCTGTCAGACAACGCGGTACGGGTCGGCCCCAGATAGGCATCGCGACCGGACAGGAAATAGCTGCGCATGCTGCTTTCGGCATCCAGCACCAGCACGTTCAGGTATTGCAGGCGATCGGCCACGCGCGCAGTCTGGCTCAGCAGGAATTGCGCACTGCGCATTGCTTGCAAATTATGGAACAGGCTGAAACCGTTGACGATCAGCAGCAAAGCGCATGTCACGCACAAGACGGTCTTGTACAACGGCAGGCGATGGTGCGGCGCTGTTTCGACGGTGAAATACATCCATTTCCTTCCCAGTGTAGAGATGCAAATTATAGACTGGAAGAAAATTCAGTGCGTCTGTGCGCACCCCAACAGTGCGCGCTAATCCAGCAGATTATTCTTCATGGCGTAGTAAGTCAGGTCCGAGTTGGACTGCATGCCCATCTTTTCCATGATGCGGGTACGGTACGTGCTCACGGTTTTAATGCTGAGCGACAGCGCCACACCAATGTCCGACACGGTGGCGCCGCGCGCCAGGCGCAGGAACACCTGGAACTCGCGGTCCGACAATTCCGTGTGCAAGGCCGTGTTGGGATCGCGGTCAAAAGTCTGCGCCAGCAGTTCGCCCACGGTGGAGCTGACATAGCGGCGGCCTTGGAACACGGTGCGCACGGCGGTAATCAGTTCGTCGGCCTCGCACTCCTTGTTCAGGTAGCCGTTGGCGCCCATCTTGAACAGGTTGAGCGCATACTGCTGCGCCGGATAGCCAGACAGGATCAGCACCGGCAGGTCGGGCTGGCCCTGGCGGATGGTGCGCAAGGTATCGATCCCGCTTTGATCCGGCATAGCGATATCGAGCAACAGCACATCGCAAATTTCACGGCGGGCGATGTCCAGCGCTTCGCGGCCGGTACCGGCTTCCGCCACCACCTCGAAATCGTCCGAGGATGAAAAAATCTGTTTAAAGCCTGCTCTTACAATTTGGTGATCGTCACAAATGGCAACGCGTATCATTGTTTCCTCTCGTCGTGCCCAGGCTCCGCCGCTAATAATCGAATAATATTGAAAGTATAGCAGCAATCAAATCGCCAGCCGCTCCTTACGCCAGCAGTGCGCATGGCGTTTCAGTCGACTTTCAGCAGCGCCAGGATGGACAGCAGCTCACTGCGTATATGCTCCCGGTCCAGCGGCGGCGGCATCTCCGGCGGCGCGCCATGGACGGCAGCGTCCATCTCGGCGCCGCTGTCGTAGCCACGGTTGTCCAGTTTATTGCGGGCGCCGCTGATGGTGAAGCCCTGTTCGTATAACAGCTCGCGGATGCGGCGGATCAGCAGCACTTCGTGGTGCTGATAATAGCGGCGGTTGCCGCGGCGCTTGACCGGCTTGAGCTGGGTGAATTCCTGCTCCCAGTAGCGCAGCACGTGCGGCTTCACGCCGCACAGCTCGCTTACTTCACCGATCGTGAAATAGCGCTTGGCTGGAATCGGCGGCAGGACGACCAGTTCGGACTTGGCGAGACGATCGTTCATTGCAGCTTAACTCCCGTTCAGGCGGCGCGCGCCATCGATGGGTTGCTCTCTTCGACCATGCCCTTGAGTTTCTGGCTGGCGTGGAAAGTCACGACGCGGCGCGCCGTGATCGGGATTTCCTCGCCGGTCTTCGGATTGCGGCCCGGCCGCTGCGGCTTGTCGCGCAGCTGGAAGTTACCGAAACCGGACAGCTTGACGGCCTCGCCGCGCTCAAGCGCGTTGCGGATCTCGTCAAAGAAAGTCTCTACCATGTCCTTGGCCTCACGCTTGTTCAGGCCGACTTGCTCGAACAACAGTTCGGCCAGCTCCGCCTTGGTCAGCGTAGGCAAATCTTTTTCCGCATCCTGGCGCACCTTGGCAACCTGCATGGCCCGGTGCAAATCGGCAGCCAATGCGGATTGGAGTACGGCGGAATCAACGTCGTTATTATTAATTTTCCAGCCCTGCCTTATAGTAAAAATGAACAAGTCCGGCACAAGCCGGACTCCCGAATGGTCAAAAAATAAACGCTTTAGGTACGCAGGCGCGCGCCGTGATTTTGCTTGACGGCGTCACCGGCGGCAGCCATCACGGCCTCCACCACATCGTCTTGCAGCGTGTTTTGAGTATCTTGCAAGCTAAAGCGGAAAGCAAGCGATTTTTCGTCTGCCTCTAAACCTTTACCACGATATTCATCAAACAAAACAATGGCTTGCACAATTTTTCCTTGCGGAATTGCTTGCACAGCGGCATCAAACGCGTCCAGCAGCGTCTGCGCCGGCACATCTTGCTTGACGACGACTGCCAGGTCACGGGTGGCGCCCGGGAACTTGGAAATCTCATCATATTTTGGCACAGGTCGTTGCTGCAAGGCAATCGCCTCGACTTCAAACACCACCGGGGCGTTTGGCAGCTCGTATTTCTGCAGCCAGCGCGGGTGCAGCTCACCGATGAAGCCGATGACTTTACCGTCCAGCAGCACGTGGGCCGAGCGTCCCGGGTGCAGCGCCGGGTGTTCCGCTTTCACGAAACGCAGCTGTACTGGGGCGAACAGGTGCTCCAGGTCGGCCTTGACGTCGAAGAAGTCGACGGCGCGGGTGTCCTGGCCCCACTGCTCGTCCGCCACCGGACCATAAGCGATACCGGCCACGCGTTTCGGCTGGTGATAGCCAGCCACAGTCAGCGGACCGTCGGCCACGCTGTCGTCGCGCTGGTAGATGGCGCCGATTTCAAACGCGCGCACGCGGTTGGTTTTGCGGTTCAGGTTGTAGCGCACGTTGGCAACCAGGCTGCCGACCAGGCTCGAACGCATCACGCTCAGCTGGCTGGCGATCGGGTTTTGCAGCTTGATCGGGTTGGCGTTGCCGCCGAAGTCCTGCTCCCACGCGGCTTCCACGAAGCTCATGTTGACCACTTCCTGGTAACCGAGGTCGGCCAGTTGGTGGCGCACCGCGAACAGCGAGCGGGTGTTTTCCGGCGCGATGATCATGGTGTTGGCTGCTACCGGCGCCACGGTCGGGATGTTCTCGAAGCCGTAGACACGCGCCACTTCCTCGATCAGGTCTTCTTCGATTTCGATGTCGAAGCGGTACGATGGAGCGGTCACCGAGAACACGCCATCCGTCAGCGAGAACGGCAGCGCCAGGCGGGTGAAGATGTCAGCGATGACTTTGTCGTCCAGCGCCACGCCGATGACCTTCTGCGCGCGCGCGGTGCGCATTTGCACTGGCTCACGTTTTGGCACGTTGACGATCTGGTCGTCCACCGGGCCCACCTGGGTGGTGGTGGTGCCGCAGATTTCGATCAGCAGCGAGGTGATGCGCTCGATGTGCTCAACCGTGGTGGCATAGTCCACGCCACGTTCGAAGCGGTGCGCTGCGTCGGTCGAGAAATTGTACTTGCGGGCGCGGCCCTGGATCGCGTTCGGCCACCAGAAAGCAGCTTCCAGATAAATCGATTCGGTCTCCAGCGACACGGCGGTGGCGTCGCCGCCCATGATGCCGGCCAGCGATTCGATTTCTTTCTCGTCGGCGATCACACCGACCCACTCATCGATCTCGATGGTGTTACCGTTCAGCAGCTTGAGCGATTCGCCCTTGCGGCCCCAGCGCACATCGAGGCCGCCGTGGATCTTGGCCAGGTCGAACACGTGGGTCGGACGGCCCAGTTCCAGCATCACGTAGTTGGAGATGTCCACCAGCGCCGATACCGAACGCTGGCCGCTGCGCTCAAGGCGCTGCTTCATCCAGTCCGGGGTGACGGCTTTGGCGTTCAGGTTGCGGATCACGCGGCCCGAGAAACGGCCGCACAGGTCCGGCGCCGAAATTTTCACCGGCAGTTTTTCCGCGCTGTTGACGGTCGCTGCGCGGAACGATGGCGCAGTCAGCGCCACACCGGTCAGGGCCGATACTTCACGCGCCACGCCCAGCACCGACAGGCAGTCCGCCTTGTTCGGCGTCAGCTTGATGGTGAATTTCAGGTCGTTCAGTGCGTAGTAATCGCGGAAGTTCTGGCCGACTGGTGCGTCGTCCGGCAGTTCCAGCAGGCCGCTGCCCTCTTCCGACAATTTCAGTTCCTTGGCCGAGCACAGCATGCCTTGCGACTCAACGCCGCGCAGCTGGCCTACCTTGATTTCAAACGGCTTGCCATCGGCGCCCGGTGGCAGCACGGCGCCAGCCATGGCGCATACCACTTTCAGGCCCGGGCGCACGTTCGGCGCGCCGCAGACGATGTTCAGCAAGGTGCCGGTGCCGACGTCGACCTGGCAGACGTTCAGGCGGTCAGCATTCGGGTGCTTGGCCATGTCGCGCACGTGGCCAACGACCACGTTGGAGAACGGCGGCGCGACCGCTTCTACTTCTTCCACTTCCAGGCCGGACATCGTCAACAGATGGGCCAGTTCGTCCGAAGTCATCTTCGGATCGACCATGGTACGGAGCCAGTTTTCGGAGAATTGCATATTCGTTCGAGCTTTCTTTTTATCGTGTCCGTATTAGTTGAACTGCTTCAGGAAACGCAGGTCGCCTTCGTAGAACAGGCGCAAGTCGTTGATCCCGTAGCGCAGCATGGTCAGACGCTCAAGGCCGGAGCCGAACGCGAAACCAATATACTTCTCCGGATCCAGGCCGAAATTGCGCACCACCGACGGGTGCACCTGGCCCGAGCCGGAGACTTCCAGCCAGCGGCCTTTCAGCGGACCGCTACCAAACGCGATGTCGATCTCGGCCGACGGTTCGGTGAACGGGAAGTACGACGGACGGAAGCGCACTTGCAAATCGTCGGTCTCGAAGAAGGCCTTGACGAAGTTCAGGTACACGCCCTTGAGGTCAGCAAAGCTGATGTTCTCGGCGATCCACAGGCCTTCCACTTGGTGGAACATCGGCGAGTGGGTGGCGTCGCTGTCGACGCGGTAGGTGCGGCCCGGCGCGATCACCTTGATCGGCGGTTTATTGTTGCGCGCATAACGCACCTGCATCGGCGAGGTGTGGGTGCGCAGCAGCAGCGGCTTGCCCTGGGTGTCGTTGCCTTCGATGTAGAAGGTGTCCTGCATCGAACGCGCAGGATGGTTTTCCGGGCTGTTCAGCGCGGTAAAGTTGGTCCAGTCATTTTCGATTTCCGGGCCGTCGGCCACGTCGAAACCGATCGAGCGGAAGATTTCTTCCACACGTTCCCAGGTACGCATCACCGGGTGAATGCCACCGCCGGCGCGGCCGCGGCCAGGCAGCGAGACGTCAATTGCCTCGGCATTCAAACGGGCTTGCAGCTGCGCCTCGGCCAGTGCATCACGGCGCGCGGTCAGCGCGGCTTCGATCTGCTGCTTGGCGGCGTTGATCAGCGCGCCCTGCGCCTTCTTGGCGTCCGGGTCGAGCTTGCCCAAGCCCTTCATCAATTCGGTAATCTGGCCAGTTTTGCCCAGGTATTTGGCTTTGGCATTTTCCAGTGCGGCGGCGTCGTCTTTGGCCGCGTCGAAATCCTGCACTGCTGAAGCGACGAGTTGTTCCAGGGAGTCCATGCGTTTTTCTTATCCTTGAATCAAAAAACGGGGCACAGGTTTGACCCTTGCCCCGTTCTTTTGCGTAAATCCGCGCTTAAAAATTAAGCAGCGATTTTAGCTTTAACGACGTTGACAATCGCAGCGAAGGCTGGCTTGTCCATAACAGCCATATCGGCCAGAACTTTACGGTCCAGTTCGATAGCAGCTTTCTTCAGACCGTTCATGAATACACTGTAGGTAACGCCGTGCTCACGGGAAGCAGCGTTAATACGAGCGATCCACAGGCGGCGGAAGACGCGCTTCTTGTTACGACGGTCACGGTATGCGTACTGGCCAGCGCGCATCACTGCTTGCTTGGCAATACGGTATACCTTGCTACGACGACCGCGGTAGCCTTTGGCAAGATTCAGTACTTTTTTATGACGGGCACGCGCAGTAACCCCACGTTTTACTCGAGGCATATTAGCTCCTTAGATGAGTGTGAGATTAAGCGGATGGCATCATAGCGTAGACGCGCTGGACGTCGGACGCATTGATGTTACGGGTGCCGCGCAGTTGACGCTTGTTCTTAGTCGTCTTCTTGGTCAGGATGTGGCGTTTGAAAGCCATACCCGATTTAACGGTACCACCTGGACGCACGCGAAAACGTTTTTTCGCAGAGCTCTTGGTTTTCATTTTTGGCATAGATATTCTGCCCTCTCGGACAGCTCCTATTAAACAGGATTACAGGTGGCAACACTACGTCGCTCTTAGATGCCTGCTCTCACTTGTTTGTGCAGCGGATGCGAGTCCACTACATTTACTACCGCCGAACATTATAGCCTAGAAAAAAGAAAAAAGGACACAAACGTGTCCTTTTTTTGGATCCCCGCCTGCGCGGGGATGACCTGCGGTCACTTTTTCTTCTTCGGCGCCAGCACCATAATCATCTGGCGGCCTTCCATTTTCGGGAATTGCTCAACCTGGCCATGCGGCTCCAGGTCGGCTTTCAGGCGTTCCAGCATGCGGAAACCAATATCTTGGTGCGCCATCTCGCGGCCACGGAAGCGCAGGGTGATTTTGGTCTTATCACCCTCTTCCAGGAACTTGATCAGGTTACGCAGCTTGATATTGTAGTCGCCATCATCGGTGCCCGGACGGAATTTGACTTCCTTCACGGCGATGATTTTCTGCTTCAATTTCGCTTCGTGAGCCTTTTTCTGCTCCGAATACTTGAATTTGCCGTAGTCCATCAGACGGCAGACCGGTGGGACCGCGGTAGGCGCGATCTCGACCAGGTCGACGTCTGCCGCTTCCGCCAGGCGGAAGGCTTCGGCCAAACTCACGATACCGAGAGGCTCGTTATCGACCCCACTTAAACGCATTTCAGGGGCAGTGATTTCGCCATTGATGCGATGCGACTTGTCAGTAGCTATGGTGATTCCTTTTAAAATCTAATGAATTGCCAGTGCGCTTAGGCTTTGGTGGCGACGTCTTGTTGCAGTCGCTCTATCAGGGCATCGATGGACATGACGCCCAAATCGACATTGCCCCGTGCCCGCACGGCGACGGTGTTGGCATCCCGCTCTTTGTCACCTACAACTAAGATGTAAGGCAGTTTTTGGACGGAATGTTCGCGTATTTTATAGTTTATTTTCTCGTTGCGCAAATCGGTTTGTACGCGGAAGCCGCAGCGGCGCAGCTTTTCAGCCACTTGCTGCACATATTCAGCCTGCGCATCCGAAATGTTCAGCACCGATACCTGCACTGGCGCCAGCCATGCCGGCAGCGCGCCAGCATAGTTTTCGATCAGGATGCCAATGAAGCGCTCCATCGAACCAACGATTGCACGGTGCAGCATGACTGGCACCTTGCGGCTATTGTCCGCAGCCACGTACTCGGCACCCAGGCGCTCCGGCATGAAGAAGTCAACCTGCATGGTGCCGACCTGCCATGGACGGCCCAGCGAATCCTTTAGGTGGTACTCGATCTTCGGACCGTAGAACGCGCCCTCACCCGGCAGCTCGGTCCAGGTCACACCACAGGCGCGCAGGCCGGAGCGCAGCGCCTCCTCGGCCTCATCCCAGACCGCATCGGTGCCGATGCGGTTATCCGGGCGCAGCGCCAGCTTGACGTCGATATTATTGAAGTGGAAATCCTTATAGACTTCCATGGCTTGCGTATGGAAGGACACCACTTCCGGCTCGATCTGTTCTTCGGTACAGAAGATGTGACCATCATCCTGGGTAAAGCCGCGCACGCGCATGATGCCGTGCAGCGCGCCCGACGGTTCGTTGCGGTGGCACTGGCCGAACTCACCGTAGCGCAGCGGCAGGTCGCGGTAAGAACGCATATTGCTGTTGAAGATCTGCACGTGGCCCGGGCAGTTCATCGGCTTCAGCGCGTACGAACGGTTTTCCGATTCGGTCACGAACATGTTTTCGCGGTAGTTGTCCCAGTGGCCGGTTTTACCCCACAGGCTGGCGTCCAGAATCTGTGGCGCTTTGACTTCCTGGTAGCCATTGACCTGATACTTGTTGCGCATGTACTGCTCCACTTGCTGCCAGATGGTCCAGCCTTTCGGGTGCCAGAACACCAGGCCCGGCGCTTCATCCTGGAAGTGGAAGAAGTCCAGCTGCTTGCCCAGCTTGCGGTGGTCGCGCTTTTCCGCTTCTTCCAGCTGGAACAGATACTGTTCTTGATCTTCTTTTTTTGCCCAAGCGGTGCCGTACACGCGTTGCAGCATTTCGTTCTTGCTGTCGCCGCGCCAGTAAGCGCCGGCCAGCTTCATCAGCTTGAACACTTTCAGCTTGCCGGTCGATGGCACGTGCGGGCCGCGGCACAGGTCGGTGAAGCTGCCTTCGCTGTACAGCGAAACGTCTTGATCAGCAGGGATCGATGCGATGATCTCGGCCTTGTAGGCTTCGCCGATCGATTTGAAGTACGCCACAGCTTCATCGCGCGGCAGCACTTTGCGGGTGACTGGCTCGTCTTTTTTCGCCAGCTCGCCCATTTTTTTTTCGATGGCGACCAAGTCATCAGGCGTGAACGGACGCTTGTACGAGAAGTCATAGTAGAAACCGTTGTCGATCACAGGACCGATGGTCACTTGCGCATCAGGGAACAACTCCTTGACGGCATAAGCCAGCAAGTGGGCGGTCGAGTGACGAATCACGTCCAGACCTTCCGGGTCTTTATCGGTCACGATAGCCAGATCGACGTTTTTCTCGATCAGGAAAGAGGTATCCACCACTTTGCCATCGACTTTACCAGCCAGCGCGGCCTTGCCGAGGCTGGTTGCAATGCTGGACGCCACTTGGGCCACGGTGACCGGGCCGTCGAATTCGCGGGCGGAACCATCAGGAAGGCGAACTGAAATCATTGTGATCTCCGGTGATCTAAAAAGAAGGGTGTTAAAAATTGGGACGAAAAAAAACGCGGGCTAGCCGCGTTTTCTCTTTTTTCAAGCAAAAGAATCCCGTTAACTAGCGTCACTCCCAAAGCTTGGTAGTAGTTCGCGGTGTCATAACCGTGATTGCCTTTCTCGCTCTTACATGTGTTCTGGTGGGCGGTGAGGAATTCGAATCCCCGACCCCTTGGATGTCGACCAAGTATTCTAACCAGCTGAACTAACCGCCCGTTGACCTTCTCTATTTTACTGCTTATTTACTGCTAACCTACGTATTCTGGTGGGCGGTGAGGAATTCGAATCCCCGACCCCTTGGATGTCGACCAAGTATTCTAACCAGCTGAACTAACCGCCCGAAGACCAGCATTATAGAGAGCGATCCGAAGAAAAACAAGGGTCATCATAGGAAACATTTCTTTTTCTCCTATGAGAAGTACAAAGCAGGCGTTTCTGGCTTGCATTAAACTGTTGCCTATCCCATTCAATAAGCCACCTATGCAAGCCCACACCTCGCCTTCCGCCCACCTGCACGAACATCGTGATGGTGACGCCCACTACAAACACTACACCGTGCAGCGCAGCCAGTCCGTGCTGGCCTGGTCGCTGGTGCTGACACTGGGCTTTGCAGTAGTGGAAGTGGTGACTGGCTTCATGTCCAATTCGCTGGCGCTGATTTCCGATGCGGGCCATATGGTGACTGATGCAGCGGCACTGGGCCTGGCCTTGCTGGCGCAACTGATCGCCAAGCGCCCTCCTTCCGCGCGCCACTCGTTCGGCTTCGGCCGCGCAGAAGCGCTGGCAGCGTTTGTGAATAGCCTGGTGCTGCTGGTATTGGTCAGCTGGATCGGCTACGAAGCCATCAGCCGCTTTTCGCAGCCAGAGCAAGTGCATGGCGCAACCGTCTTCGTGGTGGCCGGGCTGGGCCTCGTGATTAATCTCGTACTGGCATGGATGCTCTCGCGCGGCGACAGCAATATGAACACCCGGGCCGCGCTGGTAAATGTACTGGGCGATTTACTGGGCTCGGTGGCGGCGTTGGTTTCCGGCGCAGTCATCTACTACACCGGCTGGATGCAGATCGACCCGCTGCTGTCGTTGTTCGTGGCGCTGCTGATTTTGAAGTCCACCGTGAGCGTGCTGCGCGAGTCCTACCATTTCCTGATGGGCGGTGTGCCCGAACAGATCGACTACTTAAAAGTCGGCGCCGACCTTGAGCAACTGGATGGCATCTGCTCCGTGCACGACCTGCACGTGTGGGATATGTCACCGGGCCAGCCGGCCTTGATCGGCCACGTCGAAATCGTCAACCTGGAACGCTGGCCGGAAATCCTGCACAATATCAAAGCCATGCTGCTGGAAAAGCACGGCATTGACCACATCACCCTGCAAGCAGAAGTCGCCCCGCCGGGGGACGCATGATCCGCTTTCTTATTGCGCTCAGCGCGGCATTCGCGCTCAGCCCAGCTTGGGCCTGCTCCTGCATGTCACTGCCTGAAACCGGATTTGTCCACGCCGATCTCAAACGTCTGCCCGCCAATGCACGCGGCACCCTGTTCCTGACCCAAAACGAAAAGCTGCAGCCCTCCGCCTTCCTCATCGTGTCAGATGCCCAGCCGGGACCGCTGAAAGCACAACTTAGCTGGCCCGACCTTGGCGTTAAAGGCAAACCACAGCGCTACTTGGCCCGTGTGGAACCTGTCGGTGGCTTCAAACCGGGGGCGCACTATACGATCCGCTATATGAACAGCAAGGAGCAGTGGCGTTATCCTGCGCAAACTGATTTCTTCATCGATGCCGAACCAATCAAGCTCGATGGCGCCAACCACCAACTGGTACTGGATGGCGCGCCGGCAAGGGAACTGCTGCAACTGGAAACCAACTCTGGCATGTGCTCCAGCCAACAGCCGGCAGTGGTTCAAAACTTCCATTACGAGTTACCCGCCGCCTACCAGCAATACAAATCCGCGATCTACTACCGCAGCGATTTCAACGGCGATCCAGTCCCGCACTACTTCGGCGCGCTCTGCGGCGATCGCGCGTTTGGCGCCACTGCACTGGGCGGCACACGAGAAATCGTCTACAACCGTTGTGAGACGCCTAAAGGACGCGTCAGCATTCAAGGCTGGGCTGGACTGCTGGAGGTGGAAGATCACGCTCGCCCGACCAATATTCTGAATACCGATCTGGGCGCTGCACAAGGTCAATCCTGCACCGCCTTCGGCATCCTGAAGGAAGCGCTGGCCACGCACGACCGGCAGCGCATCAGCAACGCCGCCTGCCACATCAGCGGCGCAGAATATGCCGGCCGCAACTCCGGCCTGCCGGACGACTCGCCAACTGCAGCCGAGATGCTCGATTTTGCCCGCAACAGCGCCGCCACACCACGCGCTTGCGTACTGGCGGCAATGACGACTGTACTCACACATATGCCGGAGCCAGCCGAGCAGCTAGGGCAAGGACTGGGCCAAATCATCGGCAGTGACCTGGCCTCTACAGACGTCGCCAAAGTCGACACGGCCCTGATCGAACTCACGCAATCGGTCGGATATATTTCCATGAACGGTTGGCGGGAAAAGAACGAGGCCCAACAGATTCAGGCCATGCTGGAGCCAACGCTACCCGCACTAGTCAAACTGCTGATGTCCAGCCATACAATGCCGCGCATTGCCCCAAGTCCGGAACATCCCGCGCCCATGATGTCGCTGGGAGAACTGATTGGTCATGCCGGCGACAAAGCTAACCGCTACATTCCCGAGCTGCTGGCGGCAGCAGAATCCTCACCTGCGATATCAGACGACGCGATTATCGCGCTCAGCATGATTGCGCCAAACGATCCGCGCGTGCAAGCTTTACAGCGGACCATCAAGCCACTCACGCTGGACAGCACACAACCTTAACACCACAGTATCACCATGCATAATTTTGAAAAACGCCGCGACCGATACAATGCTTTTGCATCGTTCGAAAAACCACTCGTCAACCTGAGCTTTGAGTTGGAGGTGCCGGAGTTCCGGCCTTACTGCAAACAGCACGGGCTGGCGCCATTCCACTTCTTCCTGTACCACGTACTGCACGCGCTGGAAGGCATCGACAACTTCATGTACCGCGTCCACCAGGGCGAGGTGATCAAGATCCAGGATTTCTGGGCTTCGTACACCGTCATCAACCAGGACCAGAACCTGAACTTTGCACGCTTTGAGATGACGGCCGACTTGAAGGAGTTTGTGGCGCGCAGTGTCGAGGCCAAGAGAGTGGCGGAGGCAAGCACCGGGATCATCAATACCTCGGAAGCTTTGAGCGAGTATGACCAGCGCCGCAACATCCACATCACCTGCATGCCGTGGCTGAAGCTGGCCTCGATCGAGCACCCGATCTACAAGCACAAGGACTACGACATTCCATCCTTGGCATGGGGCCGTTTCAGCGACCAGCGCGACGATAGCAAGCTGGCGATGACGATGTCGGTGCAAGCGCACCATGGCTTCGTGGACGGCTATCACATCCACTTGCTGGCAGAAGCCATCGCCGCGCGCATTGCGCAGACGATGGCGGCATAAACTCCGAAACTCCGGGGTCAGTTCTGCCAATCGCACACGAGCCCATGTACCAATGGCAGAACTGACCCCGGGTTTCAAGCGCGGCGGGCTTCCTGCACGCCGCCGACTTCGGAGATCGCACTCAGCGCCTTGTGCAGCTGCGCTGTGGCGCCGATTTCAGCGGTGAAGGTCATCCGCGCGAAGCCTTTTGCCGACTGGGTGTTGACGCCGATAACGTTGATTTTCTCGCGCGAGAAAATCTCGGAGATATCGCGCAGCAGACCCTGACGGTCGTTTGCCAGAATAAAGATATCGACCGGGTAGACCGTATCCGAACCTGCACGTCCCCACTCCGTGACAATCACCCGCTCCGGCGCTTTGGCGCGCATTTCAGCGAAGTTTTTGCACGTCGCGCGGTGGATCGACACGCCTTTGCCGCGCGTGACAAAACCAACGATGCCATCCGGCGGCGCCGGCTTGCAGCACTTGGCCAGCTGCGTCATCAGGCCATCCGTGCCAACCACCAGCACACCCGACTTGGCACCCTGCTCCACGCTGGATGCGCGGCTCTTGTTGAGGAGAACTTCATCCGCAGGACCGGTCGGCTCGCCGCTGTCATGCAGTGCGTTCTCAATGGCGCGCAGGCTGAACTCATCCTTGCCGACTGACAGGAACAAATCGTCGACCTTGGCGAAGCCCAGCTTGTTGGCCAGCGCTTCCAGGTTGACGGCGGTCTTGCCCTCGCGCTGCAAGGTCTTCTCTACCAGCGCGCGGCCGTGCGACAGGGTTTCCTGCATGTCGATGGCATGGAACCACGCACGAATCTTGGAGCGTGTGCGGGTCGCAACCGTGTACTCATCACTGAGCCAATCGCGCGACGGACCAGCCGTACCCGGCGCGCCTTTGGCGGTGATGATCTCGCAGGTCTGGCCATTTTTCAGCGCCGTATTCAGCGGCACCATTACGCCATCCACGCGCGCACCACGGCAGCGGTGGCCGACGTCACTGTGCAGATGATAGGCAAAGTCCACCGGCGTTGCGCCGACCGGCAATTCGATCACGCGCGCTTGCGGCGTCAGCACAAAGATGCGGTCGTCCAGCGCGGCGGCCTTGAGTTTCTCCACCCACTCGCGCTGCTGTTCTTCCTGTCCGACCACGGCATCCGCCACGTCGGTTTTCCACGCCAGCAGCTGACGCAGCCAGGCGATCTTCTCGTCGTACTGCTGCGCGGTGAAAGTGGAGCCGCCAGTTTCCTTGTAGCGCCAGTGCGCCGCCACGCCGTACTCGGCAAAGCTATGCATTTCCTGGGTGCGGATCTGCACCTCCAGCGGACGGCCATCTTCCGCCGTCACCACCGTGTGCAGCGACTGGTAGCCATTCGGCTTCGGACGCGAGATGTAGTCGTCGAATTCTTTTGGAATCGGGGTCCAGATGTTGTGCACCACGCCCAGCACGGTGTAGCAGGTCTTCACGTCCGCCACGATCACGCGGAACGCGCGTACATCGTACAGATCGGTGAAGTCCAGCTCCTTGCCTTTCATCTTGCCCCAGATGGAGTAGATGTGTTTTGGACGGCCAAACACCTCGGCCTGAATCCCTGCCGACGCCATCTCCGATTGCAGCCGCGCGATCGCGCTGGTGACGAAACCTTCGCGCATCACGCGCTTCTCTTCCAGCATCTTGGCAATGCGCTTGTACGTTTCCGGTTCGATGAAGCGGAACGACAAATCCTCCAGCTCCCACTTCAGCTGCCAGATACCGAGGCGGTTGGCCAGCGGCGCATACAGGTCCAGCGTCTCGCGGCCGTAAGCGGCAGTCATGTCGTTGAACAGCTTGATGTCGGCGAAGTGGCGCAAGGTGGTCACGCACGACGCCAGACGCACCAGCACCACACGCATATCGGAGGCCATCGCCAGCAGCATCTTGCGCAGGGTTTCCACCTGCGCCACCGCCAGTTGCGCGGCATTGCGGCCGCGCCCTGCAACCGGTGCATTTTGCGTCTGGGTCAGTTCACGTAAGCGGATCAGCTGGCGTACACCAGCCACCAGGTCGTTGACACCCTGGCCAAAGCGCGGTTCGATAATCGGCGCCTGCTCGGGATCCAGCAAGGTTAACTCGAACATCAAGCCGGCGATGCGGGTCTCGACGTCGGTGTTCAGCGAGGCCAGCGTGCCAGCCACGCCAATAGCGCAGTCGATCGCCGGTTGGCCGCTGGCGCCCAGCTTGTCCGCGTAGGCGCTGCCGGCAAAGTCCAGCGCTGCCAGCATGCGGGCGCTGTCATCAGGCGACAGGCCCTGCACCAGCTGCTCCGACGTTGCGCTGTTGAGCGCGGTGGTGGAAACCATGGGACTCCTAGCGCTGCGCGGCGATAACGACGATTTCAACCAGTACGCGCGGGTCGTACAGTTTAGCTTCCACCGTGGCGCGCGGCGGCGTGTGGCCTTGCGCCACCCACGCGTCCCACTCCTCGTTCATGCCCGGGAAGTCGGCCATGTCCTTGATGTAGATCTGGCAGCTCAGGATGCAGGTCTTGTCGCTGCCGGACTCACCCAGCAGGCGGTCGATGTGGGCCAGCACTTCGCGCGTCTGGCCGTTAATGTCGAGCGACAGGTCGTCCGGGATCTGGCCGGCCAGATACACGGTGTTGTTGTGGATCGCCACTTCGGACAGGCGTTTGCCCACGTGCAGTCGTTTGATTTCCATACTCTTCTTAACCTAACAGGAATTGCTTTGCTATTGCGATTTGATCGTCGTGAATAAAGGTCGGCGCATGGCCGACGTTCGGGATTTCCACCAGCGTGGCTTTGGGGCCGCGCTCCGTCATCAGCTTGGCCGTTTCCGGCGACAGCAGGTCGGAGTCAGCGCCGCGCACCAGCAGCGTTGGACAAGTGATGGCGTCGTAAGCGGCCCACAGCATGGCCTGGTCGGCGTCGGCCGATTCCGGCGTGGCCGAACGGAACGGCAAGGCCAGACCCATATCGTAGTGGCGCACCCATTTGCCGTCCTTGTCCTGGCGCAGCACATCGGCGGCCAGCTTGTGCCATTCCGCCTCCGTGTGCTCGCCAAACGACAGCGAGACGTCGCGGATGAACTTGGCGCCGGCTTCAAAAGTTTCAAAGCGCAAGTCCTGGCCGATGTAGTCGCCGATGCGTTGCATCGCCATCGGCGCCAGCACCGGACCGATATCGTTGAGCACCAGCTTGCGAATCGGATTGCCCGGCAGCGAGGCCAGACCCATGCCGATCAGCCCGCCCATCGAGGTGCCGAACCAGTCGACCTTCTGACTTTCGGCGTCTGGCAGCACACGCGCCAGCAGAGTTACGATATCGCTGACATACTGCGGAATGCGGTACAGCTGCGGGTTCTTCAGCCAGTCGGAGCGGCCGCGGCCGACGATATCGGGAGCGATCACGCGATAGTCGTTGGCCAAGGCGCGCGCCATGTTGTCAAAGTCGTCCGCCACACGGGTAACGCCGTGAACGCAGACCAGTACATTGGGATTGCTCTCATCGCCCCATTCTTTATAGGACATGCGATGCAGGCCAGCCAGCGACAGGCATTGAACAGACTTTATTTTTGCTTTTAGCATGCGGCTTCCTCAATGGTTTTTATGTAATGATGTTCAGAATGACCATTTTACCGCGTTGTGACAAAATCTTACCGAAGTGTAGCGCAGCGCACTCTTAATCATCAACTCTCCAGAGGACAGAATATGGCAAACAAGACTTTGAGCGCTAAGACCGCGTTAGTTACCGGCTCCACCTCCGGCATCGGCCTGGGCATCGCCCGCTCGCTGGCGGCCGAGGGCGCCAACGTGCTGCTGAACGGCTTTGGCGACAGCCAGGAAATCGCGCAACTGCAGATCGACCTGGCCAAGGAATTCGACGTGCAAGTGGCCTATCACAACGCCGATATGACCAAGCCAGCCGAGATCGAAGCCATGATCCAGTTCGCCGGCGAGAAGTTTGGCGGTGTCGATGTGCTGGTGAATAACGCCGGCATCCAGTACGTCGCCAATGTCGAAGATTTCCCGGTCGAGAAATGGGATGCCATTATTGCCATCAACCTGACCTCGGCCTTCCACACCTCGCGCCTGGTGCTGCCACGTATGCGCGCCAACAACTGGGGCCGCATCATCAACCTGGCGTCGGCGCACGGCCTGGTGGCGTCAGCCGGCAAGTCGGCTTATGTCGCCGCCAAACACGGGCTGGTTGGCCTGACCAAGACCAACGCGCTGGAGACCGCCACCACTGGCATCACCGTCAACGCCATCTGCCCCGGCTTTGTGCTGACGCCGCTGGTGCAAAAGCAGGTGGATGATCGCGCCGCCAAGGACGGCATCAGCAACGAAGCCGCCAAGAAGGCGCTGCTGGCCGACAAGCAGCCGTCGGGCGACTTCGTCACGCCGGAAGAACTGGGCGCGCTGGCGGTGTTCCTGTGCTCGGACGCGGCCAAGCAGGTACGCGGCGTGGCGTGGAATATGGACGGCGGCTGGGTAGCGCAATAAACGCCAGTAAGTACTATCCCTTACCAAAGGCAGATATCACTGGCCGTTATTTGCGGCTTTCCACAATAGTGATATCTGCATGATTGCGCGATGATGCACTCCTCACACGAAATAAAATACGAGGAGAACACGTGAAAAAACCATTCTATAAAGTCCTGTACGTGCAGGTACTTTTTGCCATTGCCTGCGGCATCCTGCTCGGCGCTTTCTATCCGGACAGCGGCGTGGCCATGAAGCCGTTCGGCGACGGCTTCATCAAGCTGATCAAGATGATCATCGCACCGGTGATTTTCTGTACCGTGGTGTCGGGTATCGCCGGTATGCAGGACGTGAAGAAGATCGGCCGTGTTGGCGGCAAGGCGCTGCTGTACTTTGAAGTGATTTCCACCTTCGCGCTGGTGATCGGCCTGTTCGTCGCCAACATCTTCAAACCGGGCGCCGGCTTCAACGCCACCGCCGCCACGCTGGATGCCAAGTCCATCGAGCAGTACACCACCAAAGCACACCCGCTGACCACCGTCGAATTCCTGATGAACATCATCCCGAATACGGTGGTTGATGCGTTTGCCAAGGGCGACATCCTGCAAGTGCTGCTGATCGCCATCCTGTTTGGTTTCGCGATCTCGCTGCTGGGCGAGCGCGGCAAGCCGCTGGTCAAGCTGATCGATGACGCCTCGCACGCCATCTTCGGCGTGGTCAACATCGTGATGAAAGTCGCACCGATCGGCGCATTTGGCGCGATGGCTTTCACCATCGGCAAATACGGCATCAAATCGCTGCTGCCGCTGGCTTCCCTGATGGGCTGCTTCTACGCTACCTGCATTATCTTCGTGGTGGTAGTACTGGGCACTGTGGCGCGCCTGACCGGCTTCTCCATCGGCCGCTTCATCCTCTATATCAAGGAAGAACTGCTGATCGTGCTTGGCACCAGCTCGTCGGAATCGGCCCTGCCGTCGCTGATGAATAAACTGGAACGCCTGGGCTGCTCGAAATCGGTGGTGGGTCTGGTGGTCCCGACCGGCTACTCGTTCAACCTGGACGGCACCAACATCTACATGACCATGGCCGCCCTGTTCGTGGCGCAAGCGACCAACACCGAACTGACCCTGCTGCAGGAACTGACCATCCTTGGCGTGGCGATGCTGACCTCGAAAGGCGCATCAGGCATTACTGGCGCCGGCTTCATCACGCTGGCGGCGACGCTGCACGTGGTGCCGGATATTCCAGTGGCCGGCATGGCACTGATCCTCGGCATCGACCGCTTCATGTCCGAGTGCCGCGCACTGACCAACTTCATCGGCAACGGCGTTGCTGCCGTAGTGGTGTCGAACTGGGAAAAAGAACTGGATCACGACAAGATGAAAGCCGAGCTGGCGAATCCAGGTTCGACCATCAAGGACCCGGAGCCGCTGGAAGCACTGCCTGGCCGCTAAGCCTCCCCTACTCCGCCCAAAAGCCCCGCGCAGCAATGCCCGGGGCTTTTTGTTCATTTCCGGACAGTGCGGCGTTCAATCCTGAACAGTTTTGTGCTTAAATCGGCGTGGCACAAGAGTTGCAGAATATTCCAGTATTTGCATACGAGGAGACATTCATGGCGGAACTCACACTGGGCGCAATCGGCAAGGAACAAAGCATCGCGGTCGACATCAACGCGCGCGGGCAAATGGTCGGCATCATCGAAGATGAAGATGGCCACCAGCGCGCAGTGCTGTACGATGGCCGCCCCATCGAGCTGGGCACGCTCGGCGGTAGCGACGCCTTCACCAAAGGCATCAACGCTGCCGGCGATGTGATCGGCACGGCGCAGAACGCCCGTGGCTACTGGCGCGCTTTCGTCGTCCGCCACGGCCAGGCGATGCAGGACCTCGGCACATTGGGCGGTAACAGCAGCTACGGCGCGGCGCTCAATGATCGCGGCCAGACCGTGGGTTATGCCGACACCAGCGACGGCTACTACCGCGCCTTCCTCAAGGACGGTGAGCAGGAGCAGCAGGACCTCGGGACGCTGGGCGGCAAGATCAGCTACGCGGCCGGCATCAACAATCAGGGCGCCGTAGTCGGCACCGCCGCGCTGGCGGATGGCTACCGGCGCGCCTTCCTTTACCAGAGCGGCAGCATGCAGGACTTGGGGACGTTGGGCGGCCGCGCCAGCAGCGCCACCGGCATCAACGACAAAGGCGTGGTGGTGGGTGCGTCCGAAACGCCGGAGCGGCGCTGGCACGCCTTCGTGTGGGAACAAGGAAAAATGCAAGACCTCGGCGCGCTAATCGGCTACGGTGACAGCTTCGCCACCGCCATCAACAACGCCGGCCATGTGGTCGGCAGCATCCGGATCGGCGACGAGCGCCGCTCGTTTGTCTACCGCGATGGGAAAATGACCGTGCATCCGGGCGGCCACGGGCTGTATCTGGTCAACGCCATCAACAGCAACGAACTGGTCATCGGCGCCCGCAGCGTAGGGAAGAAATTTACCGCGTCCACCATGATCTCCAGCCAGCCGGCGGTGGAGACACATGGCGGACAGGATCTGCTGGGCCTGATTGCCGTCGTATTGACAGGCGCGGTCGGCGTGGTGTTCTACCGCCGCCGCTATCGTGGCATCGCCATTCCGGGGTACAGCGGATGAGAGGTAGTTGACTCTAAACCGGTATGTTGATTGCAGTACCCCAAACAAAAGGGTCTGACCCCGGACGGGGTCAGACCCTGGCCGCAGCGGTGTGCGGGTTGGGTTGGTGCCGCGCGCTTTTACAGCGACAAGCAGCGTCAACCCCGCCAAATTACAGCGCCGAGAAATCCAGCTTGACGCCGGTGGCGGCCTGAATCTGGTCTTTGCTGACGCCGGGCGCCAGTTCGGTCACTTTCAGGCCAGCCTCGGTCACTTCCATCACGCCGAGGTCGGTGATGACGATGTCTACCACGCCCACGCCGGTCAACGGCAGGTCGCATTTCGGCAGCAGTTTGTGCGAGGTCGAGCCGTCTTTGGCAGTGGCAACGTGCTCCATCAGCACCACCACTTTTTTTACACCGGCCACCAGATCCATCGCGCCGCCCATGCCCTTGACCATTTTGCCCGGGATCATCCAGTTGGCCAGGTCGCCCTTTTCCGACACCTGCATCGCGCCCAAAATCGCCAGATTGATCTTGCCGCCGCGGATCATACCGAACGAGTCGGCCGAGCTGAAGTAGGCAGCGCCCGGCAGCGCCGTCACGGTCTGCTTGCCAGCGTTGATCAGGTCAGCGTCGATGTCCGCTTCGGTCGGGAACGGGCCGATGCCCAGCAAGCCGTTTTCCGATTGCAGGAAGACTTCGATCCCCGACGGGACGTAGTTAGCCACCAGCGTCGGCAAGCCGATGCCGAGGTTGACGTAGTAACCGTCTTGCAGTTCCTTGGCCGCGCGCGCGGCCATTTCATCACGAGTCCATGCCATAGTAATCTCCGATATTCTTAGTTTGCGGCGCGGATGGTGCGCTGTTCGATACGTTTTTCCGGCATGGCGTTGAGCACGATGCGGTGCACGTAGATACTCGGCAGGTGCACCTGGTCCGGATCAATCGTGCCAGTCTCGACGATCTGCTCGACTTCCACGATGCAGATCTTGCCGGCCATGGCCGCGTTCGGGTTGAAGTTGCGCGCGGTTTTGCGGAACACCAGGTTGCCGGCCTTGTCGGCCTTCCATGCCTTGACCAGCGCTACATCGGCCACCAGGCTGCGTTCCATCACGTACTGCTCGCCGTCGAACTCACGAATTTCCTTGCCGTCGGCAACGATGGTGCCGACGCCGGTCTTGGTGAAGAAGGCCGGGATGCCAGCGCCGCCGGCACGCAGCTTTTCCGCCAGCGTGCCTTGCGGCGTGAATTCCAGCTCCAGCTCGCCAGCCAGGTACTGGCGCGCGAACTCTTTGTTTTCACCGACGTAGGAAGCGATCATTTTCTTGATCTGGCGGGTTTCCAGCAGTTGGCCCAAGCCGAAGCCGTCCACGCCCGCGTTGTTGGAAATGGCGGTCAGGCCGGTGACGCCGGAATCGCGCAGTGCGCCGATCAGCGCCTCCGGGATGCCGCACAGGCCGAAGCCGCCGACTGCAATGGTTTGGCCGTTTTGCACAACGCCGGCCAAGGCGCTGGCGGCGTCCGGAAAGATTTTATTCATATATGTCCCTTGTGATTTATGTTGCGTGTACCTTGCCAACGTTGTTAAATGCGTTAGCAGAGCAGCGATCCAGCATAGAATACGCACATCAAAAGTTCAATACCGTAGAAATACCTGCCCGGCCCCATGAGCGTACAGCCTGCCATCGATTACGAATCCATCTTCCTGCATGCGCCGGTGGGCATGTGCATCTCCGAAAACCGCGTGATCCAGTCCAGCAATGAGGCGCTGGCCGGCATGTTCGGCTACAGCCGCGCCCAGCTGGACGGTTTGTCCTTCCTCACCCTCTATCCAACGATGGACGAGTTCCTGCGCACCGGCGACCGCATCATCCCTATCATGAACGCCCGTGGCCGCTATTCGGACGAGCGCATCATGCGCCGCGCTGACGGCGAACTATTCTGGTGCCATGTGACCGGCCACGCGATGAAATCCAGCGAGCCGCTCGGTCCCGGCATCTGGACCTTTGAAGATGTGAGCGAAAAGCGCCCGGTGACGGCCGAACTGACGCCGCGCGAACGCGAAATCGCCGCCCTGCTGGTGGAAGGCAAAACCAGCAAGACCATCGCCCGCCAGGTCGACCTCAGCCCGCGCACGGTGGAAATGCACCGCGCCAAGCTGATGCGCAAATTCTCGGCCGCCACCTCGTCAGAACTCGTCCACAAGCTGGTCGGCGTGCAGCTTTAAGTGGCAGTCATACCGTCATCGGCCGAGATAATCGCGCCGTTGATGAAATTCGAGTCCTCGCCAGCCAGCAGCAACAGCAAGCCATCCAGGTCTTCCGGCTTGCCCGGACGCTTGCGCGGCAGCATCTCGATCAGCTTCTGGCCCTGCTCGCTGGCGAAATAATCCTCGTTGATCTCGGTCGAAATATAGCCAGGGCAAATGGCGTTGGTATTGATACCGTACTTGCCCCACTCCACCGCCATGGCCTTGGTCATCTGCACCACGCCGGCCTTGCTCATGCAGTACACGCCAATCTGCGGCAGCACGCGCAAGCCCGCCACCGAGGCGATGTTGATGATGCGGTGTGTCTTGCTTGGATCACCCTTGGCACGCGCAATCATGCGCTTGGCGGTCTGCTGGGCGACGAAAAACGCGCCGCGCAGATTGGTGTCCATCACGAAAGCGTAGTCTTCCGGCGTGACATCGGCCAGCCGCTGGGTGGTCGAAACGCCGGAGTTATTGACCAGGATATCGATCGGCCCGGCTTCGGTCTCGGCATGGGCGATGGCCGACTTGATGCTGGCGAAGTCGGTCACATCCAGGCTGACCACGTGGGCCGCGCCACCATCGGCCTCGATCTCGGCGCGTAATTCCTTGAGGCGCTCGGTGCGGCGCGACGCCAGCACCACTTGCGCGCCCGCCTGGGCCAGCACTTTGGCAAACCGGGCTCCCAGACCGCTGGAGGCGCCGGTGATCAGCGCAATTTTTCCCTCAAAGTTGACTTCAATGCCCACGGTGACTCCCTAATGTTGGTGATTAAATAGAATCATTACACAAATTCCCAGTATTAGATTGCGGTGTCTAATAATGTCGCGGAAAATGGCAGCAAACCAGTCAAAAAAGAAGCACGTTCGTGCTAAAATTTTTACATTCACCACAATCACTATAACAACAGACCATGACTCAGCCTCAAAATCTTGTAGAACAGTATGGCCCACGCGACGCGATGGAGTATGACGTCGTCATCGTCGGCGGCGGCCCAGCAGGCTTGTCGGCAGCGATCAAGATCAAACAGCTGGCTGCTGAAAAAGGCCAGGAAGTGTCCGTCGTCCTGCTGGAAAAAGGCGGCGAACTGGGCGCCCACACCCTGTCCGGCGCCGTGATGGACCCGAAAGCCCTGACCGAACTAATCCCGGATTGGAAAGAAAAAGGCGCACCGCTGAACACCGCTGTCACCGAAGACCGCGTGCTGTTCCTGACCGAAACCAAGGCCTACAAAACGCCGAACATGCTGTTGCCGAAGTGCTTTGAAAACCACGGCAACTACGTGATTTCGCTGGGTAATGTGGTGCGCTGGCTGGGCCAGCAAGCGGAAGCGCTGGGCGTGGAAATCTTCCCGGGCTTCGCAGCGGCGGAAGTGCTGTACAACGATGACGGCTCGGTCAAAGGCGTAGCGACCGGCAATATGGGTGTAAAACGCGACGGCGAAGCCGGTCCGGAATTCCAACTGGGCATGGAACTGCACGGCAAATACACCCTGTTCGCCGAAGGCGCGCGCGGCCACCTGGGCAAGCAGCTGATCGCCAAGTACGACCTGAACAAGGGCAAGGATCCGCAATCCTACGGCATCGGCATTAAAGAACTGTGGGAGATCGATCCAGCCAAGCACCAGCCTGGCCTGGTGGTGCACACCACCGGCTGGCCGCTGGACAGCAAAACCTACGGCGGTTCCTTCCTGTACCACCTGGAAAACAACCAGGTGGTGGTCGGTTACGTGGTTGGCCTGAACTACGAAAATCCATACCTGTCGCCATACGAAGAATTCCAGCGCTACAAGACCCACCCGGAAATCCGCACCTTCTTCGAAGGCGCCAAGCGTATTTCCTACGGTGCGCGCGCGATCACCGCCGGCGGCCTGCAATCGCTGCCGAAGCTGGTATTCCCGGGCGGCGCGTTGATCGGCTGCGACGCCGGTTTCCTGAACATGAGCCGCATCAAGGGTTCGCACGCCGCCATCAAGTCCGGCATGCTGGCCGCTGAATCGGTGTTCGAAGCACTGGGCGCCAGCCGCCAGGGCGACGAACTGGCCTCCTTCCCGGCCGCGTTCGAACAATCGTGGCTGCACGAAGAACTGCACGTGGCGCGTAACGTCAAGCCGTGGCTGAGCAAGGGCCTGTACCTGGGCTCGGTGATGGCCGGCATCGACCAGATCGTGTTCCGCGGCAAAGCGCCATGGACCCTGCGCCACTCCTATGCCGACCATGAATGCCTGAAACCGGCTTCGCAGTTTGCGCCGATCAACTATCCTAAGCCGGATGGCAAGCTGACCTTCGACCGCCTGTCGTCGGTGTTCATCTCGAACACCAACCACGCCGAAGACCAGCCTATCCACCTGACGCTGAAGAACCCGAGCGTGCCGGTGGACGTCAACCTGGCCCAGTATGCTGGCCCTGAAGCGCGCTACTGCCCTGCCGGCGTGTACGAATTCGTCAAAACCGACGAAGGCACCGACCGCCTGCAGATCAACGCCCAGAACTGCGTCCACTGCAAAACCTGCGATATCAAGGACCCGACCCAGAACATCGTCTGGATCACGCCGGAAGGCGGAGGCGGCCCGAACTATCCGAATATGTAAAAAAGCAACACTTTAAGAACAGCGCGGCTCACCCCCGCGCTGTTTTTCTTTTGGCGCGCGGTACGAATTCTTGCCCCTGTCGAGTAATCGGCCCATAATCGGTTGATGGAAAAATGCGGCGGATAGCGGTTTTTTTGGTGCCAAGTAAAAAATTTTTCATAAATTTCCACAAAGCATTTAATGTCCTTCCAGATACGGTCGTCTTGTACTTGGGAGAGCACAAAGGATCCGTTGCTCCGAACTGAATCCACCTACCAGGAGTTATTTCATGCTGAGCCTTCACACTAATTCTGCGGCCCTTTCCGCACAGAACTCGATCGGTCGCACCCAGTCGGCACTGTCGACTTCGCAGACCCGCCTGAGCACCGGCTTCCGTGTCAATTCGGCCATGGACGACGCTGCAGGCCTGCAAATCGCAACCCGTCTGAAAGCCCAAACCAGCGGTATGGCCATGGCCATGCGCAACACCCAAAACTCGATCTCGATGCTGCAAACCGCCGAAGGCGCGTTTGACGAAGTGACCACCATGCTGACCCGCATGAAAGACCTGGCCACCCAAGCAGCTGACGCATCGTCGACCGCAAAAGACCAGGCTGCTCTGCAGTCGGAATACGACGCTCTGGGTAGCGAGCTGAACAACGTCATGAAAAACACCACCTTCGGCGGCGCCAAGCTGCTGGACGGCGGTAGCATCGCTTCGGCCATGACCTTCCAGATCGGCGCAAGCAAGTCGGAAACCATGAGCATGGATCTGACGACTGCGATGACCACGCTGACCACCAGCCTGGGCACCGTGAGCGCACGTTACGCTGCTGGCGGCGCCGCAGTTGGCGTTGAAATCTCGGACGGTTCGGACGGTACCGCTGCTGGCGCCACCAACACCGCCGGCCAGACCGCTGCTAACGCCACCATCGACACCATTTCGACCGCAATCGACCAAGTTGGTTCGGTACGTTCGTCGCTGGGTGCTACCGCTAACCGCCTGGACCACGTGTACAACAACTTGTCGAACATCTCGACCAACACCAAGGCTGCAACCGGCCGCATCATGGACACCGACTTCGCTGCTGAATCGTCGAACATGACCTCGTCGCAGATGCTGCTGCAAGCTGGCACCGCGATGTTGAAACAGTCGAACAGCACCTCGTCGCTGGTTATGTCCCTGCTGCAGTAATCGTAGTAATATCCGGACATCTTCTGATATCCGGTTTACTAAAAGGGCCAACCGGAGCTTTTCGGTTGGCTTTTTTTATACACGCATTTCCAGAAAGCGAGCCTGATGGCTGTAGATCGTATCGGACCCTCTTTACGCCCGCTTGGCGTACCGGACCGGCCGCAAGCGCAGCCAGGACAGGTCGCGCGCGTACCGGGCAGCGATGGCACGATCGATGTCGATTTTCCGGTTGGTCCGCTCGGCCCCAGTGGCCCGAACAGTACCAACGGCCCCAATGCCGTTGGCGCCATCCTCGATGGCCCGGATCAGCAACAAACACTGCCGCCCTCGCATGCCGAGGCGCTGGCCGCCGCCTTGGGCGAAGTGCCAGATGCCGGCGATCCCGCCGCCATGCGTCCCAACCAGCTGTTCCTGTCACGCCAGATGGTCTGGCAGCCGCCTGATACCAGCGCCATGGCCGCCTCGTGGCAAGTGATGGTGCGCACCTACAGCGAACAACGTGCCGCCTGGCTGGAGCAAGCCACCGGCCAGCACCTGCCCGCCAGTCTGTTCATGGCCGATAACACCCCCTCCTCGATGCGCGACGGCCGTCCCGGCACGCCGCTGGTGACCGAGATGGAACCATGGCGCTTTGCCGTCTACGCCTGGGGCGCGGAACGGCTGGTGCTGAAAGTGGTGGTCAAGGATGATGAAGAATACGACCGCAACCGCCGTCGCCGCACGCGCGTGGCCTTGCGACTGGAGCTGATGCTGCCCGGCGTGGGCCGGGTGGTGATCCAGATGGAGCCGGCCAGCGGCAATGGCGTGGTGCTGGAAGTGGGCGCTGCGCAAACCTCGGCCATGCAGCACATGCGCGACTTGCTGCCACAGTTGGCAGCGGTGGTCAGCCGCTCCGGCCTGAGCATCCTGCGCTGCCGCCTGCGCCGCGAACTGCCGGCCGCGACCGGCGAACATTCCCACCCAAGCCGCATGCACACGGCGGCCCTGACGCAAGCCCTGTTCCGCGCGATGGCGGAAGTGGCGGTACTGCTGTCGCAGCCCGCCATCGCCGATGATTTGTTCTCCGAGAGCGCTTAACCTACCGTACCGATGATGCTGACTTCGCGATTCTCCGGAATCTCGTTGTAGGACAGCACGTGCAAGCCCGGCGCGAACAGGCGGGCATAGCGCGCCAGCAGTGGACGGATCTGCGGCAGCACCAGCAGCAGCGGCGGCGTGCCCTGCTGCTTCATCTGCTCGCGCGCCACCGGCATATTCACTTGCAGCTGCGCCAGCAGGTGTGGATCGATCGGGTAATTGTCCAGCACCACCTTGCCGCTCTGGCGCGCCTGATTCAGCGAACCGAGCAGCATGTTTTCCAGATCGCCGCCAAGGTTGAAGGCTTGCATCTCGGTCTTCTGGCCAAACAGGCTGCTGACGATCTGGCGCCGCAGGGCGCAGCGCACTTCCGCCGCCAACAGGATAGGATCCTTGGTGGTTTCCGAACTATCCACCAGCGTGGTGGCGATCGGCACGATATCTTTCAGCGACACGTTCTCCGCCAGCAGTACGCGGAATACGCGCAGCATCTGGGTATGGGTCAGGGACTTGTCCAGCGCCGAGGCCAGCTTGGGCGCAATGGCGGTCAGGCGCTCCATCAGCGCCGGCACGTCCTCATGGCGGAACAGCTCCGGCAGGTATTCGCGGATCAGCTTGGACAAGTGGGTGGCAATCGCGCTCGGCGCCTCCACCACCTGGTAGCCTAGGCCCAGCGCATTGGCTTTCTCGCTGGTTTCGATCCACGTCACCGGCATGCCGTACGCCGGCTCGATGCCGGGGATGCCGTCGATCTGGCCGTACACATTCGGCGATGGAATCGCCATCAGGCGGTCGGCAAACACTTCGGCCTGCGACACCACGCTGCCCGACAAAATCACCGAGTACTGGGTTGGCTTGAGGCCCAGGTCATCGCGCACGCCGATGGGTGGCAACAGCAAGCCCATCGATTCCGACAAACTCTGGCGCACGCCTTTGACGCGCTTGCTCAGCGGCTCGCCATGCGCCTTGTCGATCAGCGTCACCAGCTTGTAGCCAACGGCGATCTGCAGCGGCTGCACGGACGGCAGGCTGTACCAGTCGAGGTCGGGCGCGCGTTCGTCGCGTAGCGCCGCCTCGATGGCGTCCAGATTGGAGGTATCGGGCTTTTGTACTCTGTTCAGCAGCTTCCAGCCGACGTAAGCCAGGATGCCGGAGAACGGCGCAAACATCTGCCACGGCATGCCCGGCACCAGCGCCAGGACCAGCATCATGCCGGCCGCACTAAACATCACTTGCGGCGAGGTCAGGACCTGGCTGCCCACTTGCTGCTCGAAGTCGCCCGAATCCGAAATACGGGTCACCAGGATTGCCGCCGCAGCCGACAGCAGCAGCGCCGGGATCTGCGCCACCAGGCCGTCACCGATGGTCAGCAACGCGTACTGTTTGAAGGCCGCGCCAAACGACATGTCCTGCATCAGCGCGCCAATCGCCACGCCACCGACCATGTTGATGATCAGGATCAGGATCGAGGCCACGGCATCGCCGCGCACGAACTTGGAGGCACCGTCCATGGCGCCGTAGAAGTCGGCTTCCGACGCCACTTCCAGACGGCGCTGCTGCGCCTTCTCTTGGTTGATCAGGCCGGCGTTCAGGTCGGCGTCAATCGCCATCTGCTTGCCCGGCAAGGCGTCCAGCGTGAAACGCGCCGACACTTCCGAAATACGTTCCGCACCCTTGGTCACCACCATGAAGTTGATGATCATCAGAATCACGAACACCACGATACCGACCACGTAGTTACCGCCGACCACCACGTTACCAAAGGCCTCAATCACGTGACCGGCAGCGGCCGTGCCTTCATGGCCGTGCAGCAGCACCACGCGGGTCGACGCCACGTTCAGCGTCAGGCGCAGCATGGTGGTGGCCAGCAGGACGGTCGGGAACACCGAGAAGTCCAGCGGACGGCGCACCGATACCGAGCCCAAAATCACAATCAAGGCCAGCACGATATTGAACGTGAACATCACGTCCAGCAAAATCGGCGGCAGCGGCAGCATGATCATCGCCAGAATAATCAGCAAGAATGCCGGGGTGGCAAACTTGTGACGGCGTATCTCCGCAATCATGGTTTGGAAAAAATTCACTGCTTAACCTCGCTCATGGATGTAGGTACAACAACTTCTTTTGGACGTTCCGGTTCGGCGGCGCGCCGTCCGGTACGGAATGCTTGCAACTGCAGCACATAGTTCAGCACTTGCGATACGGCTTGATACAGCTGCACCGGAATCTGCTGGTTGACCTGGCTGGTGTTGTAGATGGCGCGCGCCAGCGGCGGCAGCTCCATCACTTCAATCTTGAATTCGGTGGCCAGCTGCTTGATGTACAGCGCCATTTCATCGACGCCTTTGGCGATCACGAACGGCGCCTCGGCCTTGAGGGCATCGTACTTGAGCGCCACTGCATAGTGCTCCGGGTTGACGATTACCACGTCGGCAGTCGGCACGCTCTTGCGCGCGCTGCGCCGCGCCAGTGCCCGCTGCAACTGGCGGATACGCTGCTTGACCTCGGGCCGGCCCTCGGTCGATTTATGCTCTTCCTTCAAATCCTGCTTGGACATGCGCTGATTCTTGGCGAAGAACCAGGCCTGCGCCGGCACGTCCACCAGCGCGAAGATGACGAACACCGCCACCATCGACATCAAGCCGTCCAGCATCAGGTTGGAGCCGTTCAGCATGGCCTGCCCCATCGGCATCATCTGCAGCTGGGTGTAGTCGTTCACACTGGAACGGGCGACGTGGATCAGCACCGCAATCAGCACACCTGCCTTGCCAATCGAGATTGCCACTTCAAACGCATGCTTGCCGCTGAACAGGCGACCAAGATTAGCCGCCGGGCTCATGCGCGACAGCTTGGGTTCCCAATGGCTGGTCGAGACCACCCAGCCGCCCGGCACCATGGCGCCCAGCATGATAAACAGCGGCACCACAAACAGTGGCAGCACCATCTTGATCAGCAACCACATCGAGCTGCTGAACACGGTCGACATGGCGTTGTCGATGGCGCCATCACTGTCGAATGGCGCAAAACTCTGGTGGAAGATTTCGTTAAATTCCATCAGATAGCCGGGCAGCAGGTAGACGAACAGCTTGAGGCTGACCAGGATCCCGATCGCAGTCGACAGGTCGCGCGAGCGGACCACCTGCCCTTCCTGGCGTGACTTCTTCAGCTTCTGCTGTGAAGCCTTTTCTGTTTTATCGCCTGTGCTCTCGTCAGCCATGCGCCACCTGCATTTGCTGACGTATCATCTCCAGCACCATATTGGTCATGCGGATATAGTGCTCGGGGATGAACTTCACCACCTGCGCCAGCATCAGCAGGCCGAAGATAGTGATCACGGAAAAACCCAGCGCGAACAAATTCAGGCTGGGCGCCACACGGTTCAAAAAGCCGAAGCCGAGCTGCACCACCAGCGTGGAAAACACCACCGGGATGGCCAGCAGCATGGCGGCCGAAAAAATCCACGCCACATTGTAGGCCACCGCTTCCAGCAATCCCGGGCCAAAGCCCTGTCCCAGTGGCCACGCCTTGAAACTTTGGCCGATCACGTTGGCAATCACCAGATGGCCATCAATCGCAAAGAACACAATGATGGCCAGCGTCGACAGCAGCGCCGAGGTCACGTCCGACGATTGGCCGTTGAGCGGGTCATTCATCACCGCCATCGACAAGCCCATCTGCGATGACACCATGAAGCCCAGCACACCGATCACCGACATCGCAAAGTGGAACGCCAGCCCCAGCACAAAGCCCAGCAGGCCCTGCTCGATGGTGGCGACAACGCCGTGCATGGAAAATGGATTGATCGGCGGATGGCCGCCGGTCAGCGGCAGCATCAGGATGGCCAGCACCAGCGCGATCAGAATCCGCACCGTGGTCGGCGTCACTGCCTCGCCCAGCACCGGCGCGCCGATGAACATCGCCAGGATGCGGCAGAACGGCCACCAGATGGCGGTCAGCAGCGGCAGCAACTGGGCGAGGACGGATTCCATGGCAGTAAAGCTAGCCGACCAGCGTGGCGGCGCGGGTAAAGATGGACACACAGAAGTCCATCAGATAAGTCGCCATCCAGCGCCCGGCCAGGATGATGGCCAGCAGCGTGATCAGCAACCTCGGTAGGAAACTCAGGGTCTGTTCATTAATCTGGGTAGCGGCCTGGAACAGCGCCACCAGCAAGCCGGTGACCAGGCCGGGCACGACCAGGATCACCACCAGCAGCATCACAATGTGCAGCGACTCGACGACCAGGTCGACGGCAATTTCAGGAGTCAGCATAAGGTGCGCCTCTTCTTCAGTAGGCCTGCACGCTGGTCACCAGCGTATTCACGGTCAGGGTCCAGCCATCGACCAGCACGAACAGCAGCAGCTTGAACGGCAGCGAAATCACCAGCGGCGACAGCATCATCATACCCATCGCCATCAGCACCGAGGACACCACCAGGTCGATCACCAAAAACGGAATGAACAGCATGCAGCCGATCTGGAACGCGGTCTTCAGTTCCGACAGCACGAACGCCGCCAGCTTGACGGTAAAGGCGTGCTGCGATGGTTCGGTAATCTTGTCTTCGCCGGCCAGGTGGGCGATCTGCTGCAGCGCGGCCTTGCTGGTTTGCGCCAGCATGAAGCGCGACACCGGCTTTTCGGCCAGCTGCAGCGCGGTTTCCAGTCCGATCTTGTCCTGGTCGTACGGCACGAAGGCCTGGGTCCAGATTTCATTGCCGACCGGGCGCATCACCAGCAGCGTCAGGATCAGCGCCACGCCGGTAATCACCCGGTTGGGCAAGCCCTGCTGCAGGCCCAGAGCCTGGCGCAGCAGCGACAGCACAATCACAAAACGGGTAAAGCTGGTCATCATCATGACCATCACTGGGAGCAAGCCCAGCAAGGTCATGATGATCAGGATTTGCATCTTGACCGTCAGTTCGGTCTTCGCTCCCGGCACCACGCTGGCCAGCAGGTCCACCGCGTGGGCCGCGCCCGGCAAGCAAGCCAGGCCCAGCAAGGCAGCAACGGGCGCGAGCGCCAGCAGGCGGCGCCGCCACTGCAAGTTCAAGCTCCAGGTCATGGAGTCATCATGTCGAGATTCAGGCCGTCCAGGTCGATCACTTTGAGGCCGTAGTTTTCACCTGCTACCACCACTTCGGCGCGGCCGATGGCGGTGCCATTCACCTTGATGACCAGCGGTTCGCCGGCCAGCACGTCCAGCTCCACCACGCTATCCGGACCGATGTTCATCAGATCTTGCAGCGAGATGCGGGCCGACCCCACTTCCAGCGTCAGCGTGACCGGAATCTTGCGCATCATGGCAGGCAAGTCGCGGCGCGCGGGTGCAGCCGGCAGATCGGTCAGTTCAGCGCCGGGCTGATCGATGATCATCTCTTCGGACAGGTCTTCCAGCAGGGCGTCGCTAGGGTTGGCTACGTTCATGTTCATCATTATTCGGCGTCTTCAAAAGAGGTTAAACAGAGTTTGCCTTTGTGCTCGGTGACGGCGGCCGTAAACAGGCGGGAATCTTCGAGCAAGACGTCGGCTCTTGCCAGGCTGATCGGGATGACATCGCCAACCTGCAAATCGTACAAACTGCCCAGCGTGACTTCCTTGCTGGCCAGGCGGCCTATCAGGCCCACCTGCAGGCGCTGCGCCAACGGGGCGGCGGCCTTGGATTTCTTGCCGGCGTCGCGGTCGCGCAGCAGGCCGCGCAGCACGCTGGCCATCAGGTTCTTGTCGAGCGCAAACCAGAACTGGCCGCGCGCGCCACCGGCGGTCTCAGCCACGGTGACGGTGATTACCCAGGTGCCCTTGACCGGATGCGAACCGGGTGCTGGTTTGAATTCGGTATCGGCATGCTCATCCACCGCCTCGCCTTCGGCCAGGGCCGGCTTCTCGATCACGGGGAGGTTGAGTTCGATACGGCCGGCCAGGGTGCCAGCCAACTGTTGCCCAAGCACCACAGCAAGACGCTCTTCGGTGGCGGTCACGCGTACCGTACTTTCGTCCACCGGCGCGGCGGCCTCGGCTTTGGCTTCGCCCTTGGCGCCGCTGCCATAACGGTAATTGAGTACGCTGAGCAGCACTTTGCGCTCCAGCGAGAAGGCGATCTGGCCGGCCGGCGCGGCAAAACTGAGCCAGCGGCTGCGGATTTCATTGCCTTCCAGGCGGCTGAACGCCACCTCCTCGACCTGGAAGCCGCCCCAGTAACGGCGGTTCATATTCAGGCGCATGGACTGCGTCAGATCGTCGCGCAACTGGGCCGCAAAGATATGCAGCAGGTGCACCGGACGGCCCAGCAGGCTGGGGTCCAGTACTTGATGTTGCGTCTGTTTTGTCGTTGTCATGTATTGGCCATGTCGGATAATTCTGCCCTACTCCTCCATCATCGCACTATCCAGCTAAAAACTGGTTACTTCAGGCGCAATTTTTTGGCTTGGTTGCTAATCGTAACTTAAAGTAGGACGATCTCGGTAGCAGCATACATCAAAATTCACATTATTGCTATTAAACAATATTTACCTGAATAATTCCCCCAAGACAAATAGCGCTTTACAAGAATGTTGCTAGCCGGTAAGCTTACCGCACTACATCTGTTGCGATACGCACATCAACAAACGGCGCTTACACAATGATTTGCAACGAGATTTGCTTTAAAAAAACTGTTTTGGTTGGAATGAAACAAAACAGTGTACGAAACGCCGACTGACACCATCCACTGCTTCCCTTCCCGCGCCATGCCGAGCGTTCGCTTGCCCTCGTGTCCGATTTTGACCGACAGGGTTACACTATCTTTCTTACAAGACTGTGACATGCGCAACGGATGTGTAGCACGATTGGTATAAGCCGGAACAATATCTGCACCATGGGCTTGCTGCATCTCGGCAATCTCGCTAAGGTAGTCATCTGGATTCATTGCATTAAAAAAACGCGGTAAAAACGGGGGTAGCACCATGAGCAACGGATTCTCCAGCCTGATACAGGCCGACCTGGCGTCGCTGACGAGCGCGGCGCAAAACATGGCAAATAGCAGCCAGCAAACCATCGCTGCCGCCAGCCAGTACGGAGTGCAGGACGGCCAGTCCGCCGCCTCTTTCTCCCAGACCATGCAAGGCGCCATCAACAACGTCAACACCCAGGACGTCGACGCCGGCCAGAAAATGGCCGATGTCGATGCCGGCAAGAGCGACGACCTGGTCGGCGCCATGCTGTCCAGCCAGGAAGCCAGCCTGTCCTTCTCGATGTTGATGCAAGTGCGCAACAAGGTGATGGGCGGCCTCGACGAACTCATCAAATTACCGCTGTAAGCCTCTGCGAAAGCACTCAACGTGATTAACACCATCAAGTCCGCCTTTGAGCGTTGGCGCGCGAACCCGGCCGTGCCGGCGCTGTCCCCGAATCTGCTGAAAACCCTGTACCCCCTGCTGACGCTGGCCATCGGCCTGACCGCGCTGATCCTGATGTACATGTGGAACAACCAGGCCAGCTACAAACCGGTATTCGGCGCGCGCGAACGAGTCTCGGCGCCGGACATGATGACCGTGCTCGACAGCGACCACATCCCTTACCGCATCCACCCCGACAGCGGCCAGGTGCTGGTGCCGGATTCGATGCTGGGCAAGGTGCGCATGCTGCTGGCCGCCAAGGGCGTGACCGCGCAGTTGCCAGCCGGGCTGGAGCTGATGGACAAGAACGACCCGCTGGGCGTGTCGCAATTCGTGCAGGACGTGCGTTTCCGCCGTGGCCTGGAAGGCGAACTGGCGCAATCGATCATGACGCTGGACGCGATCTCGCATGCGCGCGTGCACCTGTCGATCGCCAAGTCGACCTCCTTCGTGTCGTCGGATGGCGAGAAATCTTCGGCCTCGGTCGTGGTAGCGCTAAAACCGGGCCGCACGCTGGAACCGGAAGCGATTGCCGCCGTCGTCAACATGGTGGCCGGCAGTGTGGCCAGCCTGGCGCCGCAACGTGTCAGCCTGGTGGACCAGGCCGGCAACCTGCTGTCGTCCCACATCGACCTGACTGAAGGCTTTGACGCTGGCACTACCGGCAACGACGCCAGCAAGCGCTACGCCGACGAGGTGAAAGCCAACATCAAGGGCCTGATCGGCCCGGTCATTGGCGATGACAACTACCGCATGTCGGTCGCCGCTGCCGTCGACAACGACCGCGTCGAAGAAACCGTGGAAAAATACGGCGCCGATCCGAAAGTCACCAGCGAAGCCATGCGCGAAGAACAGGACCGCAACCGCATGGTGATGGGCGTGCCAGGCACCCTGTCCAACCGTCCGCCGCCAGCAGCCGCCAATCCGGCCGCCGCCAACCAGCAAACCGCCGGCACCGGCGCCGATGCCCAGCAGCCGGACGGCACCGCGCGCAAGAATGCCACTACCCGCCAGTACGCCTACGACCGCAGCATCATCCAGACCAAACGCAGCCGTGGCCGCCTTGAGAAGCTGAGCGTGGCTGTGGTGCTGGCGCAAGCTGCCGCGCCGACGCCGAAAAACGGCTGGAGCCCGGCCGAAATCGCCAACATCGACAAGATCCTGCGCAACGGTCTCGGCATCAACGCCGAACGCGGCGACCAACTGGTGGTGTCGGCCATGAACTTCCCGCGCAAGGCCGCTCCGGTCCAGTGGTGGGAAGAGCGTGACAACATCGTCGACATCACCAAATACGCCGGCTACGCCATCGCCGCCCTGCTCGGCTACCTGTTGCTGGCCCGTCCGCTGCTGCGCCTGGTCACCATGCGCTTCACCCCGGATCCGAAAGAAGCCGCCCGCATCACCGCCGAGCGCCGTGCCGCCGAACAGGCTGCCGTGGTCGCTGCCAAGGAAGCCAAGGAAGCTGCTGCCAAAGAACAGGCTGCACTGGCTGGTGGCGCGGCCCCGGGCACCGCCGGCGGCGCCCCTGCCCTGGGTGGCGCTGGCGCTGCACCAGGCATGCCGGTGGTGCCGCTGCTGGAAAACTACGACCTGCCGCCTCCGGGCTCGGCAGTGGACGTGATGGTCGATCACCTGAAAGTACTGGCCGCGAAAGAACCAGAACGCGTCGCCGAAGTCGTCAAACAATGGATGCAGAAAAATGGCCGAACTCAATAACATGGATGATGACGGCGAATACGCCGTACCGACCAAGCTGACGCCTGTCGAGCAGGCAGCCATTGTGCTGCTGAGCATAGGCGAAGAGCCGGCCGCCGCCGTGCTGCGCTGCCTGTCGCGCGAGGAATTGCTGGAAGTGACGCAAGTGATGTCGCGCATGAGCGGCATCAAGGTGGAATCGGTGAAGAACGCGATGCAAAAATTCTTCGACGACTACCGCGAACAGTCGGGCGTGCATGGCGCTTCGCGCAGCTACCTGAAACGTTCGCTCGACCTGGCGCTGGGCGGCGACCTCGCGAATACCGTGCTGAACAACATCTACGGCGACGAACTGCGACCGAAAATGGCGCGCCTGCAGTGGGCTTCGCCAAAATGGCTGGCCGAATACATCTCCAACGAACACGTGCAGATGCAGGCGGTGTTCCTGGCCTTCCTGCCGTCCGCACTGGCCGGCCAGATCATCGACGGCCTGCCGCAAGACAGCCGCGACTTGGTGTTGCTCAACCTGGCCCGTATGGAAGAAGTCGACGCTGACCTGCTGCAAGAGCTGGACGAGCTGGTGGACCGCTGCCTGAGCTCCTTCGATTCGCAAGGCACCAGCGTGGAAGGCATCCGCATGACTGCCGAGATCCTCAATCGCCTGCCAAGCAACCGTGCGCAGATGGTGGAACTGCTGCGTGCCCACGACCCGGACGTGGTGTCCAAGATCGAACTGTCGATGTACGACTTCTTCATCCTCGGCAACCAGACCGAACAGGCGATTACCCGCATCCTGGAAGACGTACCGCTGGAACAGTGGGCCATTGCGCTCAAGGGCGCCGACATCGCCGTGCGCGACGCCGTGCTGAAAACCATGCCAAAACGCCAGGCCCAGGCCTTCGAAGACATGATGCGCCGCGCCGGTCCGGTGCCGATGTCGCGTATCGAACAAACCCGCCAGGAAATCATGGCCACCGTCAAAGCCCTGGCCGATGCCGGCGAAGTCGAGATCCAGCTGTTTGCCGAGCAGGTGATTGAATGAAGCAATTCCGTCCGTACCGCTTCCCGCCGCTGGCGCAGTTCACTACCCAGCGCGCCGCCGCAGCGGCCGCGCACAGCCATAGCCACGGCCACAGCGGTGATGGCGGTGCCCAGTGGGCCGCCTCGGTCAGCGAAGGTTTTGAACAGGGTCAGCGCGACGGTTATGAAATCGGTCTCGCGCGCGGCCAGGAAGACGGCTTTGAGTCCGGCCGCCTGTCCGGCCAGGAACAAGGCCGTGAAGAAGGCCGCCATGAAACCCTGGTCGCCTACGACCAGATGGCGCGTCCGGTCGACGCCATGCTGAAAAGCCTGAAAAAACTGCGTTCCGACTACCGCGCCGCCCAGCGCAAGGAAGTGGTCGATCTGGTGGCGAAAGTCGCACGCCAGGTGATCCGTGCCGAACTGGCGCTGCAGCCGGTGCAATTGATGGCGCTGGTGGAAGAAACCCTGGCCTCGATGCCGCCGACCCGCGATGAAATCGATGTCTACCTGAACCCGGAAGAACTGAAGCGTATTGCCGAGCTCGATCCGAAACGTTCCAAGCGCTGGAACCTGATCCCCGACGCCCGCCTCGACGCCGGCGAATGCCGCATCAAGGCTGGCGATAATGAAGTTGATGCCGGATGTCATCAACGTCTTGCGGCTGTCATGGAACAGGTCGATAATCAATTACAGATCGCCGACAGCGGCGATGAACCGGAGATCGAAGAGTGATCGCAGATGCCTTACGCAATCTGGAACTGGGTTCAGTACCTATGGCGACCCCGACGGGTCGTCTGGTAGGCGCATCCGGTTTATTGCTTGAGGCTGTAGGTTGCCCTTTGCACACGGGTCAACGTTGCCAGATTGAGACAGTCGGCGGCGAGTGGCTCGACGCGCAAGTGGTTGGTTTCCGCGACAAGCTGTCGTACCTGATGCCGTTCAAAAAAGCCGTGGGCCTGACCACCGGCGCGCGCGTGCTGCCCTCCCCTGAAAAAATCAGCCTGCAAATCGGTTCCGGCTGGCTGGGTCGCATGGTCAATGGGCTGGGCGAGCCGATCGATGGCCTCGGCAAGCTGACCGGCGATTTCCCGCTCGACTCGCAGCCGCCGCGCATCCATCCGCTGAAGAAAAAACCGGTCACCGAACCGCTGGACGTCGGCGTACGCGCCATCAATTCCATGCTGACCTTGGGCAAGGGCCAGCGGGTCGGCCTGATGGCCGGTTCCGGCGTCGGCAAATCGGTGCTGCTCGGCATCATGACGCGCCAGACCGTGGCCGACGTCGTGGTGGTCGGCCTGATCGGCGAACGTTCGCGCGAGGTGCGCGAGTTTGTCGACATGTCGCTCGGCAAGGAAGGTTTACAAAAAGCCGTGCTGGTGATTGCGCCGGCCGACGAAAGCCCGCTGATGCGCGTCATGGCTACCGAACTGTGCCACTCGATCGCCGCCCACTACCGCGACCAGGGCAAGAACGTGCTGCTGCTGGTCGATTCGCTGACCCGCTACGCCATGGCGCTGCGCGAAGTAGCGCTGGCATTGGGGGAGCCGCCAGCCACCAAGGGTTATCCGCCGTCGGTGTTTTCCAACTTGCCGCAGCTGGTGGAATCGGCCGGCAACGGCGAAAACCAGTCCGGCAGCATGAGCGCCATTTACACCGTGCTGGCCGAGGGCGACGACCACCAGGATCCGGTGGTCGACACCGCCCGCGCGATTCTCGACGGCCACATCGTGATGACGCGCGAACTGGCCGAACGCGGCCACTACCCGGCGATCGATATTGCCGCATCGGTCAGCCGCTGCATGACCCAGGTCATCAGCCACGAACACGTGATGGCGGCGCGCGCGCTGAAAGCCAGCATGGCACGCCACGACCGCGTGCGCGACCTGATCCCGCTCGGCGCTTATGTACCCGGCGCCGACCCAATTACCGACAAGGCAGTCCAGTTACATCCCAGAGTCGAAGACTTCCTGTGCCAGGGCACCAAGGAAGAAGCTCCCATCGGCAATTGCATTGCTCAACTTGAAAAGCTGATGACATCATGAGCCAACAGAAAATCCGCAACCTGACCACCCTGGTGGCCCTGCGCAACACGGAAGTCGAGCGCCTGCAGACGGAAATGGCGGAGAAGGCCAACACGCGTGAGCGCTACCAGAAAAACCTGGAACGCCTGACCAGCCTGTACACCAATAGCGGCGCCAGCGGCAACCTGCACCCTGCCCTGGCCGGCAACTGCGGCGACTACAAGCAGGCCGTGATGGCCATGGCCGACAGCCACCGGCTCGACCTGCACATGCACGAGGCTGACATGGCGGTGTCGCAGCAGGCGCTCAACAAAGCCTGGGCCAAGCGCGAGGTGATGGACATGGTGTTGACCAAGGAACAAAAGGTCTTCGACCAGCAGAAGAATGTCAAAGAACGCAAGCAACATGATGAATTAGCAACACAAGTGTGGCTGCGCGGCCAGAAATAAATTTGGTTTAACCGCAGTTACAAAAAATAGTTGGAAATATTTTCATACGGAAACGATTAAGGTCGCCCTATATCGGGGTACACTTCAAATATCCTTTCCAGGAGCACGATCATGGCAACATCCGTCATTAGCAGTCCGACCTACGATCCGAAAACCACTGCGGAAAACCTGGCCAACGCTTACGTGGCCGGTACCCAGGCGATCCTGACCTCGCAGTCGACCAAGGCCACTGCCACGGCAAAGGGCCTGACCACGCTGAGCGACGCGCTGACTACGTTCCAGAGCACGTTGACCTCGCTCACCAGCAGCACCAAGTCGGTGACCAGCAACACCGCCACCTTCAGCAACACCGCCATCGCCACCGGCACCGCCACCTCGAAGGCCATCGCTGGCACCTACTCGTTCTATGTCGAGCAGCTGGCTACCGCCGGCCAGGTCTCGTACAACGTCAACGACAGCGTCGCCACCAACGCCGGCGCCATGAATGTGGTGCTGGCAGACGGCTCCACCTTCCAGGTTGACCTGGCTAGCGCTGACAGCAATATGGATGGCGTGCTGAGTGCCAAGGAAGTGGCTGCCGCCATCAATTCGGCCGCCAACAACGGCTCGCGCGTCACCGCCGCCACCATGACCGTCAACGGCCAGTCCAAGCTGGTGCTGACGTCGGCCAAGACCGGCGCCAACAATGCGGTCGCCTCGATCGACGTCTCTGGCCTGAACGACACCAACCTGCAATCGGCGCTGTCGGCGCAAACCACGCTGGCCACCGCCAACGACGCCATCGTCTGGGTCGGCGGCACCTCGGGCACCAAGGTGCAGCAAGCGTCCAACACTTTCAATCTGGTCGACGATGTGTCCTTCACCATCAACCAGGCCCAGGCAGTTGGCGCCTCGCCAGTGACCATGACCGTAGCGTCCGACAACACCGGCACCGCTACCAATGTGCAGAGCTTCGTGACGGCCTACAACAGCCTGCTCGCCACCATCAAAACGCTGACCGCCGCCGGTGACCATACCGTGGTCGAGTCGACCGATGGCAGCAATCCGTCGCCGACTGCGGCCGACGCCGCTTTCTACAACGATGCCGGCGTGGCTGCGCTGCGCGACCGCCTGAACTCGGTATTGCGCTCGGCCACCGGCGGCGTCTCGTTGATTAACTTCGGCATTACCTCCACCAAGGACGGTTCGCTGTCGCTCGATACCACCCGCCTCAACAAAACGCTGGCGGCTAATCCGGGCACCATCGACACCCTGTTCGGCCGCGCCGGCATCGGCGTCGACAGCGGCGTGCTGGGTGCGATGAACAAGCTGACCACCGCCTGGACCAGTACCGCTGGCGGCTACATCGCCAACCGCCGCGACGTGGTGACCAAGCAGCAGAGCGATTTGACCGACCGCCAGGCCGTGCTGAAAGGCCAGTTCGATAACGCCTACAACCGTTATCTGGCGCAATTTACCGCGCTGCAGTCGCTGCAATCGTCGATGACGACCACATCGAATATGTTTACCGCGCTGTTCTCCAGCGATAGCTCGAGCTAACACGCACTTTGTAATTTTTTTGACCGTACGGTGAATACCATGTTGAATCAGGAAGCCTATAGCAGTTACCACTCCACCAATCTCGACGCCCAGGTTGCCCGGGCCTCGCCGATTGAGCTGGTGCTGGTGCTCACCGACGGCCTGCTCGAAGAGCTGGCGCGTGCGCGCGGCCACATCGTCGGCAAGCGCTACGAGCTCAAGGCCAAGAGCCTGAACAAGTGCACCGACATCATCAACGGCCTGTCGAGCTCGCTGGACTTCGACAACGGTGGCGAAGTGGTGGTGAATCTCGACCGCCTGTACGAATACTGTGCCGGCCGTTTGTACACGGCGGGCGTCAGCCTCGACCCGGCCATTATTGATGAAGTGACGACTCTACTGACCACGATTAAAAAAGGATGGCTGGGCGTGCAGGCGAAGACCAATGGATAGACAACGCACTTTGCTGCAAATGGCGCAGAAAATGAGCGCCGCCATCGCTTCCGAAGACTGGAAAACGCTGGCGGCGATTAACACGTTAATGGGAACCGTATTGCCGCAGATGGCAGCGCAGGGCAAGTGGAGCAGCGCCGAATGGGCGGCCCTCGCCGCCCTGCGCCAGATGCACAACGAAGCAGTCAAGCGCTGCGACCGCGCCTCCGGAGAACTGGGCAAACGGTTGCAAGAGATGCAGGCAAACAAAGAGGGCTGGCTGGCTTATGCCCTCGAAAGCGAATTAGCAGAAAGCGGAATCCAAGCATGAGCACGACACTCTCCAGCGCAACGGCAGCGGCCAAGGCCGCGCAAGCCGAACTGACCGCCCCGGTGGCTGCCAACAACGCCGGCGCCGGCGTCAAGAGCACGGCTGCCAGCGGCAAGCCGGCTACCAGCAATGGCACTGAGAGCAGCGCCGGCCAGGCTTCGGCCAAGCCGGCCCAAACCAGTCAGAACAACCAGACCGGCAACAGCCGCCAGCCAGCGGCCGCCAACCAGGCCGGCAGCCGCACCCAGGCCGACAACACCGCGCCAAGCGCAGCCCAGCTGGCCGCCCAAGCCTTGGCCGATGCGGAGCCGGTCGCCGCGCCGCTGTTTTCCCAGCTGCTGAACCTGGCCGATGTGGCCACTGACAGCGACAGCAGCACCGACACCGGCGCCAAGAGCGACAGCGATGACAGCACCGGCTCCGGCAGCGCCGCCGCTGGCAATGTGCTGCCAGCCATGATCACCTCGCTGTTGAACGCCGCCGCGCCTGCGCCGGTCGCACCGCTGACCAGCAACGCCAGCGACAGCAGCACGGTGGACGCCATCAGCGCCACCGCCACCTTGAACAGCAGCGCCACCCGCCTCAACCTGGCCGCCGCCAGCGTGGCCGTGACCCCGGCCGCACCGCTAGCCGACGACGCCGCAGCCACGGCTGCCGTTGCCGCCCAAGCCGCCGCGCCAGCCACCGTGCAGCAAGGCGTGTTCGCCCAGACCAACAACGCCACGCTGGCTGCCGTCGCCGCGCGCCAGTCCGAAGCCGGTGCGCCAGCAAGCGCGCCGTCCGACAGCCCTGCCCCGGCGGTGGACGCTGATGCTGCCGCCCAGCCAGTTGCCGTCGCACCGCTCAAGGAAGCCTGGGTCAACGGCGCACGCATCGTGACCCGCAGCGCCGACACCACGGCTACCAACACCGCCAGCACCGCTGCACCAGCCGCAGCGGCGGCCACCGTCGCCGGCAGCGGCGACGAGCGCAGCTTCTCGCTGGCCGGCACCAGCATCAACACCACCCACGCCGGCAGCGCCGCGCCAACCGCCGCCCCGGCCACCACCAGCAGCAGCGTCACGCTGGCCGGCACGCCGGAACAGTGGCAACAACCATTGCGCGAAGCGCTGGGCGACCGCCTGCAACTGCAGCTGCAACGCAATAACGAGCAGGCCGTGATCCGCCTTGAACCGCCGAATATGGGCAGCATCGAAATCTCGATCCGCCACAGCGCCGGCGCGCTGCAGGTCAACCTCAGCGCCAACAACAGCGAAGTGCTGCGCCAGCTGAACACCATCGGCGACAGCGTGCGCCAGGATTTGTCGAACCGCCAGTTCAGCGATGTGGCCGTCACCGTGTCGTCGTCGCGCGCGCAAGCGCAGGCCGACCAGGGTGGCCAAGGTGGGCGAAATGGCCAGCAGCGCGGCCAGGATGACAACCGCACACCAAGCCGCGCCCTGTCCGAAGATGACAGCACCGCCACCTTTGCCATGACCGGGGAGTAATCTGCACAATGAATAAAAAAGTCATCATTATCTTTGCTGCGGTGGCCGTGCTGGCCGCCGGGGTAGCCGGCGGCGCGGTCTGGTTCATGTCCAAGGGCGGCGACGAGCACGCAGCCGAAACCAAGGACGGCAAGGACAGCAAGAAAAAACCAGCCAAGAAGGAAGAGAAAAAGTCGGAACTGCCGCCCAAGTACCTGACGGTCGATAAAGTGGTGGTGATGCTCAAGCACGAAGCGGGCGACAACCTCACGCATTACCTGTCGGCCGACCTGGTGGTGGCCACCGACGCCAAGCGCGAGAAGGAAGCCAAGGAAACCCTGCCCATGCTGCGCAGCGTGGCAGTGAAGACCCTGTCCAACTTGCCGATGGCCACCGCCAAGCTCATGACCATCGACCAGTTTGCCGGAGAATTGAACAAGGCCTTCGACCATGAATTCGAAGAATCGGGCCGCGAAAAGCCTTTTGACGAAGTCATGTTAGGCAAGCTCATTGTCGAGTAGGCCGCAGCAGCATGAACACAAGTGGAGCGGGCATGGGATATGTAGAGGAATTTGCAGACGCTTATGCCGAAAGCTACAGTGAGCACGGCGCCACGCCGCTGGTGCACAGCGTAGCTGACGAGCAAAAGCATCTGCTGGCATATGCGCCGCTGGTCAAGCGCATCGTGCGCCAGCTCAATTCGCAAATCGCCGGCGCCATCGACCGCGACGATATGGAACAGATCGGCCTGATGGGGCTGCTGGAAGCGCTGCGCCGCTACGGCGAGCCGGACGGCGCCTTCGGCAGTTACGCCAGCTTGCGCATCCGCGGCGCCATCCTGGATGAGCTGCGCCGCCAGGACTGGCGGCCGCGCGCGGTGCGCCAGCAAAGCCACAAGCTGCGCGACGGCGTACGCGCCCTGACCCGCAGGCTGGGGCGCGAACCGAGCGAACACGAAATCATGGAAGCGCTGGCGCTGACGCCGGATGGCTACCAGGCTTACCTGATGGATGAAAACGCCGAACTAATTGCCAGCTTCGACGAGGTCTTGCAGGAAAGCGTCAGCAACGACAGCGCGCCGAGCCCGGAAGACCAGCTGGTGGTGCGGCGTAGCCTGGAACAAGCTTTGCGCGGTCTGGACGAGCGCGAGCAACGGGTGGTGCAGATGTATTACGAGTTCGAGCTGAGCTACAAAGAAATCGCCGCCGTACTGGACCTGACTGACGCCCGCGTCTGCCAGCTCAACAAGGCGGCGCTGAACAAAATGAAAGCAGTACTGCAAAGCGTCTGACGCACACGGCGGATCGCACAGGAATTAGAAAAATGACGCGGAAAGGCGAATCATCATGCAGCAAATAGTCGGCATTCTTATCGTTTTAGGCAGCGTCTTCGGCGGGTTCTTCCTGATGGGCGGGGCCTTCCATCAGATTTGGCAACCGATCGAGCTGATCGTGATTGCCGGTTCCGGCCTGGGCGCGCTGGTGATCGGCAACCCTGGCCACGTGCTGAAGGAACTGGGCACGCAGATCAAGAAGATCATGAAGAAAAAGTATGACTCGGAATTTCAGCGCCAGTTGCTGCTGCTGATGTACGAGTTGCTGCAACTGGCCGCCGGTGGCCTGAAGGCGCTCGATGCGCACGTTGAGGCGCCGAAAGACAGCCCGCTGTTCCAGCGCTACCCGCGCGTGCTGGAAGAACCGAAACTGCTGGCCTTCATCGTCGACAACTTCCGCCTGATGGCCATGGGTAAAATCAACGCCCATGAACTCGAAGGCGTGCTGGACCAGGAACTGGAAGCCATCCACACCGAGCAGGAACAGCCAGCCAAGTCGCTCAACAAAATCGGCGAGGCGATGCCGGGCTTCGGGATTCTGGCGGCGGTGCTGGGGATTGTGATTACCATGAACACCGTGAGCGAAGGCGCGACCTCGGGCGAGATCGCCGAGCACGTCGGCGCGGCCATGGTCGGTACCTTCATCGGTATTTTCCTGTGCTATGGCCTGATCGACCCGCTGTGCAATATGCTGAAGCAGCTGGTCAACTCGGAAGCGGCCAACAAGGAAACCGTCAAAGTGGTGCTGGTGACCCACGTGGCCGGCAAGCCGCCGCTGCTGGCGATTGACGCCGGCCGCCGCCTGGTACAGCTCAACATCAAGCCGAGCTTCGCCCAGCTGGAACGCTGGATTAACGATCTGGAAGGCCGCGACAGTGAGCCATCCGATAACTCTGGTCGCGGAGGACGTGGTGCTAAAGCCGCATGACAAGGCGCATGACCAGACCATCATCAAGCGTGGTGGTGGCAAGCACAAGCACGACGATCACGGCGGTGCCTGGAAGGTGGCGTTCGCCGACTTCTGTCTGGCGCTGATGTGCTTGTTCCTCGTGCTGTGGCTGATGGCAGCGCGCAACACCGAGTCACTGCAGCAAATCCTGACCGAGGCCGACGGCGCCAAGACCGACCAGGGCAAGGGCGTGATGCCGGAGCAAGTGGGCGGCCCGCGCGGCAGCCTGATCGACCGTTTCCCGATGCCGCACTTCGGTTCGTCTGAATCCGAAGGCAAGAAAAAGGCCACGGCCGAAGCCGTTGATACGCCGGAACAGCCGTCCTCCAAGGTCAAGTACGACAGCCCGGACGATCTGGCCGCACTGTCCAAGGTGCTGACCAAGATGAGCGCCGAGGCCGGCCTGTCGAGCAACCTCGAATCCATCGTCACGCCGTATGGTTTGCGCGTGATGCTGCACGATACTGACCGCCAGGGCATGTTCGTGCGCGGCAGCGCCGTGCCGACCGATAAGTTCCGCGCCCTGCTGCGCAAGATGGGGCCGCTGTTCGCGCAGATGGACAACCAGATGCTGATCGTCGGCCACACTGACTCGCTGCAGTACGCCGATACCAGCTACGCGGCCTTTTCCAACTGGACGCTATCGGCCAACCGCGCCATGTCGGCCCGGGCCCAGCTGCTGGCTGGCGGCATGAACCGCGAATCGGTGTTGCAGGTGGTGGGCATGGCGGACCGCGCGCCGCTCGACACCAAGCGCGTCGACGCCGGCGTCAATCGCCGCATTGAATTGCTGATCCTGACCACGGCACAGGCCAAGACCATCTCCACCATGTTTGGTGTGCCGGACGCATCGGATCCGCTGACCCACGACGTCGACACCGCCTTGCCGGACGCCACGCTGCTGCAGCAGCTGCGCAGCAAGCTGGGCGGCGAGAGTCCGCTGCGTGATCCGCGCCGGAACAAGTAAGAGTTCGAATAAGAGTTCGTATGGAAACCAAGCCAACACGAGGCACACGTATGAGAATCACGACATCGACCGCGGACGGGATGGCCGTCCAGCGCGTAGCCGATAGCGCCCCGGCAGAAGCGGCGGAAGCAGTCCAGCCGCCAGCGCCGGCGCCACTGCAATCGTCCGTGATGCAGCCGGCCCTGCAAGCCATGCGCGAAATGCCGGAAATCGACCAGGAAAAGGTCGACTTGCTGCGCAACGCCCTGGCCAAGGGCGAACTGCCCTTCGATCCGGGCAAGCTGGCCGGCCTGATCCAGCGTTTCCACGGGAGTGAGCAGTGATAGTGAGCAACAACCTCCCGCGCCAGGACGCCATGCGTCTGTTACTGGCCGGGATCGCGGATGATTTACAGGCTTACCCGCAATTGAACGACCTGCTGCAACAGCAATTCCAGGCCGCGCTGCGCCACAAGGCGGCTGAACTGGGCCCGGTAGCCGAGGCTATTTCCACCCTGGTGGACACCATGCAGGAGCGCCGCGCCCTGCGCGTGGCGCTGGTACAACGCCTGGTAGGCCCGAACGGCACCATGTTGCAGGCTTTTGCCTTGCTGAAAAATGCAGCACGGGAGAGAATGGAAGCGGACTGGAACACGCTGGAACAGGCCGTCATCGGGTGCAAGGTACTGAGCAAACGCAATGGCGACCTCCTGGTAGAGCAATACACCATCATGCAGCGCGTGCTGCATGGCGAGGAGCAAATTTATGCGCCAGCTTAGCGGAACGCAGGCCACTGCGCCGACGGCTGCAACCGTATCGAATATGACTGCCAGCCGCCCTACTGTGGCGACTGGCGGCATGGCTGCATCCGGCGCATTCAACTCCGCCTTCCAGCAAGTGCAAGCCGATGTGGCCGCCTACATCGCGCGTGGCGACAGCCCCCTCAGCAGCAACGCCCAGCCCTCTTCCCAAGCCATGAGCTTGCAAGCGATGGCCTTGCGCAGCCGCGCAGGCGGCGTCAGCGACGAGGAAGACAATGGCGTCGACAGCGCCACCCAGCAGCAATTCCTGGCCTCGATCAAGCCCTGGGCCGAAGAAACCGCCGGCAAGCTGGGCGTGGCACCGGAACTGGTGGCGGCCCACGCAGCGCTGGAATCGGGCTGGGGCAAGCAGCCGCTGAAAAACGGCGCCGCCAGCGCCAACAACCTGTTCGGCCTGAAAGCCGGCAACACCTGGCAAGGCGAAGTGGCCGTGGCCAGCACCACCGAATATGAACACGGCGCCATGCTGCGCAAGACCGAGCGCTTCCGCAGCTATCCGGACACAGCCAGCGCCTTCCGCGACTACGCCAGCATGCTGAGCACCAATCCGCGCTATGCGGCAGCACTCAACACCGGCAGCGATGCGCGCGCCTTTGCCAGCGGACTGGCCAAGGCCGGCTATGCCACCGATCCCAACTATGTAGACAAGCTGAGCAAGGTAGCCGCGCAATTGCAGCGCGGCGGCGGCCTGGCCGGCATTACTCCGACGGAGAACTAGCTGTGACCGGCGCTGAGACAGGTTCTACCGTGGCTGCGCCTGTTACCCGGGCGCGTATCACCGTGCCATTCGCATTGCGCACGCGCACGGTGTCGCCGCGCGCCCCGGCATCCAGCGCCTCGCCGGCCATGCTGACCTCAATTTGCTCGCGCCGCGCGACAATGCGCACCGGTTCGCCGCGCTTGACCATAGTCGGCGCACTGAGCAAACCTTTGCGCAAAATTTCACCGGCGCGCAGTGTGCGCTTGCCACTCATGCCGACCGCCTCTTGCGGATCGCTGATGCTGTCGCTGATGGCTGAAATGTCGTGGCGCTCCAGCAACACATCTTCATCGGCCAGTACTTTCCCTGCTGCCACATCGCTTGCCATGACTGCAATGCGCGCCGAGACCAGCGCGCGCACGATGAATTCATACCGCCAGCCGTTGGCGCCGGCGCAGACCGCGATGAAACGCATGCGCGACGGCAGCCGGGTATCGGCGCCCTGCACCGTCACCGCTTGGCCACAAGCCGCTAAGGGACGCGTGCCCGGCAGCACCGTGACACTGACCTGGGGCTCGCTCAAACCGGCCGCTTCGGCCCAGCGCACCACATGCTGGCGCGCCGCCGCTTCCACCATGCCCGGTACCTGCTCGGCCGCCACCGGCGCCGAAGCAGAAAATACCTGCGAAATTGGAATGCAAAACAGCAACATTGCCGCCGAAACAGTTACAATACATTTGTTGAACATGAGCAATAACCTCTACTATGATGCGAGAGGTCATTCTACAGGGCGGCTTGCTGTTGCCGCCACTCATGTCGACACGTTTTACTGCAACGTCACCACAGGGGAAGAGTAATGGGCATTAACTTCAAAGATGCGGCCGGCGTCCACGCGGATGCACTGGCCTTGCGCGCCGAGCGCACGCGCATCCTGGCGTCCAATATCGCCAATGAAAACACGCCCGGCTTCCAGGCGCAGGACATGGATTTCAGCGCCACGCTGGCCAATGTGCAGGCGGTCGGCAACGGCGACCTCGGCGATGGCGGCGAGAGCGCGCAAATGTACCGCGTGCCCTACCACCCTACGCGTGACGGCAATACGGTCGAAATCGGCGTTGAGCAGGCGGCCTTCTCGCAGAACGCCACCGACTTCGCCACCAGCCTGACCTTCGTCAACATGAAACTCAAGGGCCTGGCGAAAGCCATCAGCGGCCAGTAAGGCAGGAACCAGCATGTCCTTCAAAGCTATCTCAGAAATCGCCGGTTCGGCGATGGCGGCCCAGACCGTGCGCCTGAATACCATCGCCTCCAACCTGGCCAATGCCGACTCCGTGGCCGGCACCGAAGCCGATACCTACCGCGCGCGCAAGCCGGTGTTTGCCGCTGTGATGGGCGATGGCCAGGACGGCATGGCCAGCGCCGGCGGCAAGGTGCAAGTGCTGGACGTGGTGCAGTCGGACGAGCCGCTGCGCCAGGTCTACGAACCCGGCAACCCGGTGGCCAATGCCGAAGGCATGGTGTTTTACCCGAATGTGAACCAGGTGGCCGAAATGACCGACATGATGTCGGCCTCGCGCGCCTTTGAAACCAATGTTGAAGTCCTCGGCCGCATCCGTTCGATGCAGAGCTCCCTCCTTAAACTCGGTGAAGGCTAAGTCATGACCGTCAGTCTCCTCAATAACGGCAGCACCACGTCCACCTCCTCCGGCACCAGCATTACTGGCAATGCCTCGAGCGAAGCGTCGAACATGTTCACCAAGCTGCTGGTGGCACAGATCCAGAACCAGGATCCGCTGTCGCCGACCGATCCGGCGCAATTCGTCCAACAGCTGACCCAGCTGTCGCAAACGGAAACGCTGCAAAACCTGACCAGCCTGACCAGCTCCAGCGCCAGTGTGCTGCAGAGCATGCAGGTGCTGGCGCTGGGCGCGCAAGTCGGCTCCAACGTGATGGCCGAGACCACTTCGGTGGCGCTGGACGGCAGCACCAAGGTCACCGGCCAGACCACGCTGGCGGCCTCCAGCACCAAGACCACCCTGGTGCTGACCGGCAGCGACGGCGTCAAACACAACGTCAACCTCGGCACGCAAGCGCCGGGCACGGTGGCCTTCAGCATCGACCCTGCGTCGCTGGGCCTGCCAGCCGGCACTTACACCATGGCGGTCGAGACCTCCAGCAAGGAAACCCCGGCGCTCGACATCCAGGGCCGCCTGAACAGCGTGCGCCTGTCGTCAGCCGGCAGCGTGGTGCTCAACGTCAGCAATATCGGCGAGACCTCCACCACCGCGATTACCGCATTCAACGGTCCATCGACCGCATCCGCATCTGCCGCTCAATCTAGTCTCTAAAGGAAGGTATCCATCATGAGTTTCGATATCGCATTGTCTGGCATCCAGGCCATTAACGATTCGCTGGACATCACCAGCCACAACATCGCCAATGCCGGCACCTACGGCTACAAAGCCAGCCGCGCCAACTTCGCGACGCTGGTAGCCGGCAATCAGGTGACGGGTGTGCAGGTCGGCTCGACCACCCAGAATATCGGCCTGCAAGGCGGCATTTTGAACACCGGCCGCGCACTGGACGCCTCGATCAACGGCAAGGGCTTCTTCATCACCAAGGATGCCTCGACCAACGAAACCCAGTACACCCGGGTCGGCATTTTCAACGCCTCCAAGGATGGCTACCTGATCGACGCTTCCGGCCGCAAGGTGCAGGGCTACCCGGTGGACGTCAAGACCGGCGTGATGGGCGCACTGGGCAACGTGGCGATCCCGACCGGCGCGATCCCGGCCGTGGCCTCGGACAAAGTGACCTACGTCGGCAACCTGTCGGCTGACTGGGTCGCGCCGACCGCCGGCTGGACCGCGCCGGCCACCGCTGCCGACGCACCGGACACCGCCACCTTCAATATGTCCAAGGCCTCGGTGCTGTATGACAGCCTGGGCGGCAAGCACACCCTGACCCAATACTTCGCCCGCACCGGCGGCGGCAGCGGCGCCTCGACCGCCAACTCGGTCGACGTACACTACGTGCTGGACGGCCTGGAAGTCGGCACCCCGACCACCATGACCTTCGACGGCACCACCGGCCAGATGCTGACGCCAGACCCAACCGCCGCCGCCGGCAGCATCACGCTCGCGCTGGCCGGCACCGTGACCGCCAACGGCGGCGTGCTGAACGACATCGTCATCAACTACACCGGCACCACCGGCTTTGCCGGCGAAGCCACCACCTCGACCAACAATGCCGACGGCTATGCTTCGGGCACCTTCAACGACCTGACGCTGGGCACCGATGGCAGCGTGATCGCCAGCTACACCAACGGCCAGAAGCAGACCGTCGGCCGCGTGGCCGTCGCCACCTTCCCGGACGAAGGCGCACTGACCGCCATCAGCGACACCAGCTGGACCACCTCGACCAGTTCGGGCGAACCGCTGATCACCGCCGCCGGCGTCGGCATGGCTGGCACCCTGAGCGTCAGCACGCTGGAGCAGTCCAACGTCGACATCACGTCGGAACTGGTGGGCCTGATGACCTCGCAGCGCAACTACCAGGCCAACTCGAAAGTGATCCAGACCGAGTCCACCATGCTGCAATCGCTGATGCAAGCCATCTAAGGATCGCTGAACCATGGACGCGCTGATTTACACCGCCATGAGCGGGGCCGAACGGGCCCTGCGCGGGCAACAGGTGCACGCCAACAACCTGGCGAACATCGATACCGGCGGCTTCCGCGCCAATATGGAGCTGTCGGCGGCGCAAGCCGTCAACGGCTACGGTTACGATGACCGCCATATGTCGCAACTGCAGGCCAATAGCGTGTCGGGCAAGACCGGCACCATGAAAAGCACCGGCCGCGAGCTCGACGTTGCGCTCAGCGGCAGTGGCTACCTGGCGGTGCAGACCGCCAACGGCGAAGCCTACACCCGCGCCGGCAATATGACGCTCGATGAAACCGGCACCCTGCGCATCAACGGCGACGTGGTGCTGGGCGAAGGCGGCCCGATCACCCTGCCCGAGTACACCAAGATCACCGTCGGCAACGATGGCACGGTGTCGATCCAGGCGCCGGGCACCACCACCATGCAGGTGATCGACAAGCTGCGCCTGGTGAAGGCGGAAGGGTCGGAGCTGACCAAAAACCAGCAAGGCTTGCTGGTGGCGCGCGACGGCAATCCGCTGAATACCGATCCCACTGTAACGCTGCGCTCCGGCTACCTGGAAGGCAGCAATGTCTCGGCAGTCGAGGAAATGGTGTCGGTGATGAGCCTGAACCGTACCTTCGAAATCCAGATGAAGTTGTTCTCGTCTACCGACTCCATGACTGAAGCCGGCAACCGCCTGATTAGCGGCAGCTAATCCACCACGATACAACAGGGAGAAAATCATGAATCCAGCAATGTGGATCAGCAAAACCGGCGTGCAGGCGCAAGACCAGAAACTGCAAACCATCGCCAACAACCTGGCCAATGCCAACACCGTCGGCTTCAAGCGCGACCGCGCTGTATTCGAAGACCTGTTCTACTCGGTCGAGCAGCAGCCAGGCGCCCAGCGCGCCGACAACAACACCCTGACCCCGTCCGGTGTCCAGCTCGGCAACGGCGTGCACATGGTCGGCACCCAAAAGGTGTTCACCCAGGGCATCCTGCAAACCACCCAGCGCGACCTTGACATTTCGGTGATGGGCAACGGCTTCCTGTCGGTGCGCCAGCCTGACGGCACCACCGCCTACACCCGCGCCGGCCAGCTGCAGGTCGACGCCAACGGCATCCTGGTCAACGCCAATGGCTTGCCGCTGATTCCGCAGATCACCGTGCCGGCCAATGCCACTGCCATCACCATCGCGGAAGACGGCGTGGTCTCGGCCAAGATCGCCGACAACGTCACCTTGCAGCAGCTGGGCCAGCTGACCCTGACCTCCTTCATCAACCCGACCGGCCTGCTGGCCCTGGGTGAAAACCTGTTTGCCGAAACGCCGTCGTCGGGCACGCCGACCGAAGGCACGCCGGGTACCGCCCAGTGGGGCAAGATCAAGCAGGGCACGCTGGAAGGCTCGAACGTGCAGGTGGTGGAAGAAATGGTCGACATGATTGCTGCCCAGCGCACCTACGAGATGAACACCAAGGTGCTGTCGGCCGCCGACAATATGCTGCAGTACCTGTCACAGGCAGCACGATAATGAAACTCGCACTGCCTGCCCTGCTTGCGGCATTGACGCTGGCCGGCTGTGCCCAGTTGCAGCCGCCGGCCGTGCGTCCCGGTCCGTCCGACGAGCCGCCTACCGTATCGCGCAATACCCTGCCGCGCGGCGTCTCGGGCGGCGTCTTCAGCACCGACGTCAGCATGTCGTTGACCTCGGACAGCCGGGCATTCCGCGTCGGCGATATCGTTACCGTCAACCTGCAGGAAACCACGCAGGCCAGCAAGAAAGCCGGCACCAGCTATTCCAAGCAGTCGGCCGACAACATTACTGCGCCTAACCTGCTGGGCAAGACCTTCGGCAAGGCCGCAGTCGGCCTGGGCGCCTCCAACACCTTTGCCGGCGACGCTACCAGCACCCAGCAAAACGCCCTGACCGGCGCCATCACCGTGATCGTGCAGGAAGTACTGCCGAACGGCCTGCTGCGTGTGGCCGGTGAAAAAACCCTGACCCTCAACAACGGCGAAGAATTCGTCCGCCTGCGCGGCTACCTGCGCGCGGCCGATATCGACGCCGACAACCAGGTGTCGTCGCAGCGCATTGCCAATGCGCGCATCGCCTATTCGGCGCAAGGCACGCTGGCCGATACGCAGCAGCCGGGCTGGCTGACGCGCTTCTTCACCGGCCCGCTGATGCCGTTCTAAGTTACGGGTGATCCCATGAATTTCCGCAAGCTCCTCCTCGCCCTGCCGCTGGCCCTGAGCATGGCCCTGCCGGTCCACGCTGCACAGGTGCTGCGCAACCTGGTCGCCATTGAAGGCGTACGCGACAACCCGCTGGTCGGCTACGGCCTGGTGGTCGGCCTGAACGGCAGCGGCGACTCGACCCAGGTCAAGTTTTCCAGCCAGTCGGTGATCAATATGCTCAAGCAGTTCGGCGTCAAAGTGCCGGACGGAACCGACGCCAAATCCAAGAACGTGGCGACCGTGATGGTGTCGGCGGTGTTCCCGCCCGGCTATCGCAAGGGCCAGAGCATTGACGTGGTGGTGTCCTCGATGGGCGACGCCAAGAGCTTGCGCGGCGGCGCCCTGCTGCTGACGCCGATGCGCGCGGCCGACGGCGAAGTCTACGCGCTGGCGCAAGGTAATGTGGTAGTGGGCGGCTTCAGCGCCCAGGGCAAGAGCGGCTCCTCGATTACCGTCAACACCCCGACCTCGGGCCGCATTCCAAGCGGCGCCAACATCGAGCGTGAAATCCCGACCGACTTCACCAGCAAGCCGACGGTACGCCTGTCGCTGCGCCATCCGCACTTCCAGACTGCGATCAACATTGTCGATTCGATCAACAAGCGCTTTGGCGACATCGCCACCGCCAGCGACGCCACCAGCGTTGACGTGGTAGCGCCGTCCAATCCAACCCAGCGCGTGGCCTTCATGGCCAAGCTGGAGTCGCTGAATATCGAAGTCGGCGAAGATGCGCCGAAAGTGGTGTTCAACTCGCGCACCGGCACGGTGGTGATTGCCGAGGGTCTGCGCGTGCGCGCGGCCGCCGTCACCCACGGTTCGCTGAAAGTGGTGATTTCCGAATCGACCAAGGTCAGCCAGCCGAACGCGCTGGCCGGCGGCACCACGGTGTCTTCACCGCAGTCGCAGGTGACAGCCGACCAGGGCCCGGCGCAAATGTTCAAATGGCCGGCCGGCGCCAAGCTGCAATCGATTATCGACGTGGTCAACAGCCTAGGCGCCACCCCGGACGACATCATGGCCATCCTGCAAGCGCTGGACCAGGCCGGCGCCATCGAAGGCGAACTGGTTGTTATTTAAGGATTAAGCATGGACTCCTCTTCCTTCGATCCTACCCGCCTGCTGTCCAAGGGCACGGCCGGCCAGCTCAGCAGCACCTTTGTGGCGCCGCAAGCAGCCCAGGAAGGCGACACGGTCGACCCGGCCTACCGCGCCAAGGCCACCGAAGCGGCCATCAAGTTTGAAAGCTTTTTCATCGGCCACATGCTGCACCAGATGCGCGACGGTAACCGCGCGCTGGCGGCCGACGACAGCCCGAGCAAGAGCAGCATCAACAACGATATGCTGGACATGGCCGACAACCTGGTGGCCGACCAGCTGGCCGGCAAGCGCGCCTTCGGCGTGGCCGACGCCATCCTGCGCCAACTCTTGCCACAACAGCAAGCTGCGCCAGCATCGATGGCGAGCGCCAATGTTGCTGAATCGCAAAATGTCAGCGCGCCGCTTAATCAGCAGCAATAAACGGTCGCCCTCTACTGATATCGGACCGGTGGGGTAAAGCCCCCACGGGCCCCTCGGACTTCACCAGGAAAGACCCGCTACATGACCATCTCGTATAACGCACTGTCGGGCGCCCTGGCCGCCCAGGCTGCACTGAACACCGTCAGTCAGAATATCGCCAACTCGCAGACCAAAGGCTACACCCGCCAAGGCGTGCTGCTGACTGCGACCGCGTCTGACGCCGGCGCCAAATCGGCCGGCAATGGTGTGCAGATCGGCTCACTGCTGCGTTTCAGCGATTCCTACAAGTCCCAGCAAATGTGGCGTTCCAACTCGGAGCTCGGTGCGCACTCGCAAGTGCAGCCTTACCTGACTCAGATGGAAACCGTGATGAGCGATGACAAGTCGAGCATCAGCTACGGCGTCGATAACTTCTTCAAGGCCCTGAATGCGGCCGGCGTCGACCCGACCTCAACCCCGCTGCGCCAGCAAGTGATCACCGCCGCCGACTCCATGTCGCAGCAGATTAACTCGATCTACAACGTCACCGCCAACCAGCTGGTGTCGGTACTGCAACAGCAACAGGCCATCCTGCCGTCGCTGAACGAGTCGCTGAAAGGCATCGCCTCGCTCAACCAGCAGATCATCCAGCTGCAAGGTGCCGGCTCCAACACCTCGGCGCTGCAGGACAAGCGCGAACAGCTGATCGACGGCGTCGCCTCGCAAGTAGGGGTGGAAGTCATCAACAACCCAGACGGTTCGGCCAGCGTCTCGCTCAAGAGCGGCCAGCCACTGGTGGTCACCAATCTGTCGGCGTCGCTCGACTACGTCACCACCAGCGGCTCCTCGGTCCTGACCCTGACCTTTGCTGGCACCAAGTTCAAGCTGGACGACACCAAGGTCGGCGGCCAACTGGGCGGCCTCGGCGACTACAAGCAAAACACCCTGCTGCCGCTGCAAGGCTCGATCAAGGAAATCGCCGAGCAAATGTCGACTGCGGTCAACGCCCAGCTGGTAGCCGGCTTCAAGAGCGACGGTAGCGCTGGCCAAGCGCTGCTGGAATTCAATCCGGCCAGCGCCACCGGCTTGCTGCAAGTGGCGGCCGGCTTTCAGACCACCGACCTGGCGTTCTCCAGCGACGGTACGCCAGGCGACAGCGGCAACCTGCAAAAAATCGTCGACATCAAGGGCCAGCCGATCACCCTGACCACGCTGGGCAGCGTGCTACTGGGCGATGCCGATACCCAGATCGTCGGCAAGCTGGGCATCGACAGCCAGCAGAACCAGTCGCAGCTGGCCACCGCCACCACCATCCGCAGCCAGGCGGAAGATGACTGGAAGTCGACCAGCGCCGTGAATACCGACGAAGAAGCCATCAACCTGGTGGAATTCCAGAATATGTACCAAGCGAATATGAAGGTGATTGCCGTGGCCAACACCCTGTTCGAATCGACCTTGCAAATGTTCGGTTAAGGAGAGCCTGAATGCGTATCGCCACTAGTCAATTCCAGGCCACCATGAGCCGCGGCCTGTTGGACAACCAGAGCAAACTGGCCTCGCTGACCGCACGTATGGCCAGCGGCAACAAGATCCAGGTGCCGTCGGACGACCCGGTCACCGCCGTGCGCCTGTCGCGCCTGAACCGCGAAGAAGCCATCGTCGGCCAGTACCGCGACAATATCGCCGCCATCAAGATCCGTTTGTCGACCAACGAGACCTACCTGACCAGTATGACCAACGACATCACCCAGAGCCACGATTTGCTGGTCTGGGCCGCCGACGCCAGCAACACCGGCGCCGACCTGAAGTCGATGACCAATACCATGACCTCCCTGCGTGACAGCCTGTACTACAGCGCCAACGAGAAAGACCAGGAAGGCCGCTATGTATTTTCCGGCACCCTGACCAACACCCCGGCCATCAGCTACGATGCCAGCGCCCCGGTCGGTTCGCGCTACACCTTCACCGGCAACACCAACCAGCAGAAATCGGTGGTGGGCAACGGCATCACCCAGACCGTCAACGTTGACGTCTCGGGCCTGGAAACGCTGCTGAACCAGATGGACAGTACCATCGACGAATTGTCGCAGCCGGGCATCAGCGCAGCGACGCCGACCTTGCAAGCGGCGATCCGCGCCAATATGGACGGCGCCAGCAGCGAACTCGATGCCATCGCCGGCAAGATCGCCAACTTTGGCGGCGCGCAAAACGTGATGGAAACCCTGGATGGCAACCACGCCAACGTCAGCCTGTCGAACAAGACTGCGATCCTCGACCTGGGCGCGCTCGACATGACCGAGGCCGCCACTGAACTGAACGGCTACAACAACGCGCTGCAGGCTTCGTACAAGGCTTACTCGAAGATCACCAACCTGTCGCTGTTCAACGTCCTGTAAACTTTTTAAGCCGACCCGCGTATGCAAATCACGTCCACCTCTACACCCCAAGTCATTGTGCCAGGCGCCCATGCCGGCAATGCCGCTGCGGTGGACGGCACGTCGCTGGGTCTGAACGGCGAAAACGCCGCCACCGCGACGCCGGTTACGCCGACGCCGAACTCGGCGGCGCCACTGCGCCGCGGCCTGAACAACTGGGACCAGCCGCTGCAAGGCGATATTTCCGGCGCCCAGCAGGCACTCGATTTCCTCGAACAGAGCGCGGCCCAGCTGCGCAATCTGAAGGCCGACCTGAGCAGCCGCCTGGCCAATCGCCAGCGTTCCGACGGCGCACTGGAGTCGCGCGTGCGCCAGTTCAGCAACAGCTGGCGCAACCGCAGCAATGCCTCGGGTGGCACACTGGATGCGCGCCTGAAGTTCAGCAACAAGGGCACCACCACCAATTTCACCGTGCGCGGCATGAGCCTGGCCAACCTGCGCAGCGGCGGCCGCGAAGTGCTCGCAATTTCCGTCGGCGGTGGCCAGAACGTGCGTTCGGTGGTGGTGGAACCGGGCCTGAGCGACGAGCAAATCGCCCAGCGTTTTGACGAGGCGCTGGCGCCGAGCGGCGTGCGCGCAGACATCAATGATGACGGCCAGCTGGAGTTTTCGACTTCGGAAGCGCAGTGGGCCAATGTACGTGACACCATCGCCGTGCAAGGTGGCGGCGTACGCTTCCCGACCGGCCAGCTGAACCGCGTGAAGGCGGAAGCCGAAGCGCCGGAAGTCGATCCGGACAGCTGGAACACGGCGGACGTTGACGGCATCCGCACCACCCTGCAGCAAGTGGTGCAGGCGCTGGCCAAGGTCGAACAGTCGATCTCCTCGGTGCACCAGGCACTGGCGCAAGTGAGCGCGCGCGTGCAGAACGCCGCGCCAGCCGCCACCAAGAATGGCATGGACCAAGTGGCGCAGAACTTCCTGTCGACCACCAAACAGCCCGGCTACCAGTCGCTGCTGTCGATCACCTCGGCACTGGCTGGCATCAGCCGCGAACGCGTGGTGTCGCTGCTGAGTTTGCGCTAATTCTGCTGCACTAAGCTAGCAAGCCCAGCCCCCGGTGCGCCAGCGCCGACAACTCAGGCGCCGGCATGGCGCCGGCAAACACAAACCCTTGTGCATAATCGCAGCCGGCCATGGCCAGCAAGCCGCTCTGCGCCGCCGTTTCCACCCCTTCCGCCACCACCCGCAGGCCCAGCTTGTGGGCCATGACGATCAGCGCCTCGCACATGGCCAGATCGCCACTGTCGCTGGCCAGGTGCTGGATGAAACTGTGGTCGAGCTTGAGCAAGTCGATGCCGAAGTGCTTGAGGTGGGAGAGCGAGGAATAGCCGGTGCCGAAGTTATCCAGCGCCACCTGCAAGCCCATCTCGCGCAGGTCGCGCAAGCGCTCGGTGACGCGGCTGGCGCCGTCCAGCAGCACCCCCTCGGTAATCTCCAGCACGATGCTGCGCGGCGGCAGACCGAGGCGGCTGGCATGCTGCAGCCAGTCGACGTATAGCGCGGTATCGCCACGCAGCTGCGCCGCCGACTGGTTGACGCTGACCTGGAAGCCGCTGCCCAACTCCTCCTGCCAGCGCTTGGCCTGCTGCGCCGCCTGGCGGAACACCCAGTCGCCGATTTCCAGCATCATGCCGCCGGCTTCGGCATACGCCAGGAAGTCTGCTGGACTGAGCAGCCCGCGCTGCGGATGGCGCCAGCGCAGCAAGGCTTCGGCGCGCTCGATCTGACCATTTTGCAAGTTGACGATGGGCTGGTAGTGCAACTCGAACTGTTCGTGCGCCAGCGCCGAACGCAAATCCAGCGTCACTTGCTGGCGCGTCCGCGCCGCCAGCTGCAAGTCGGGTGTGAAATAGCTGTAGCGATTGCGGCCGCTCTGCTTGGCCGCGTACATGGCCTGGTCGGCGCAGCGCAGCAAGTCTTCCGGCGTGGCGGCGTCGGCCGGATACAGCGCGATGCCAACGCTGGCCGAGACCGACGGCAGCGCGCCCTCCACCGTCACCGGCCGGCTCAGCAGCGCCAGCATGCCCTGCACCAGGCGGTCGATGCCGTCAGCGTGCTCAAGCCCGGACAAGATCACGGTGAACTCATCGCCGCCCAAGCGCGCTACCGTGTCCGAGCTGCGCACGCACAGGCCGATGCGGCGCGCCGCCTCCACCAGCACCGCGTCGCCCTGCTGGTGGCCGAGCGTGTCGTTGACTTCCTTGAAGCCGTCGAGGTCGATGAACAGCAGCGCCAGCTGCAAGCCCTCGCGCCGCGCCTTCTTGATTTCCTGGTTCAGGCGGTCGTGGAACATGTGGCGGTTGGGCAGCGCGGTGAGCTGATCGAAATTCGCCTGATGCCAGATCAGCTCGGCCGAGGCGCGGCTGTCGGTGACGTCGGTCACCAACGCCAGCGCGCCGCGGTAGCTGCCGTCGTTGTCGAAGATGGGATTGGTGGCCAGCGTAGCCCACAGGTCGCCGCCGTCCTTGCGGATGAACTTGAACTCGTGGCGCTCCGACATGCCCTGCTGGCGGCGCGCGATATTGCGTTCGAGGATGGCGCGGCCCTCTTCATCCATGAAGGCCACCAGCGGCTGTTCCAGCATTTCCTCAATGCTGTAGCCCAGCATCAGCGCCATCTTCGGATTCACAAAGCTGGTGCGCGCGGCGGCGTCGATTTCCCAGATGCCTTCCTCGGCGTTGTGGACGATGCGGCGGAAACGTTCCTCGCTGCGCTCCAGCGCCGCCAGCTTGCCCTCGGCCAGTTCCAGCACCATGCGGATGCCCTGCCCGCTGCCATCAACGCTGGCGCGCAGCGACACCGGGAAACCTTGCAGGTTACGGTTGCGCAGCATTTGCAGGTCGCACTGCTCGGGCTGGCCGGAGTTGATGGCGCGCCGCAAGAAGCGGTCGAAGTCGTCGTGGAAGCGCGCCGCGATGAACTGGCGGAACGGCGCCCGCTCGGGATTGGCGCGCGGCAGACCCAGCAAATCGGCGCCCACCACATTCATCTGCAGGATGGTGGTGTCGAAGGCCAGCACGAAATAGCCGACCGGCGCCAGCAGGTAGATATCATTGAAATAGGCTTGCTCCGGCTCGTCTGCGGCGCTCGCGTACGGCGCCATGGCGGCTTCCTCGGCGAGGACCGCCAATCCGGGCAGCTCAGCGTGCATAGTCTTCTCCATACACCCCCTTCTTTGATGTCTTCAGACTAACATTTCGGAACCGGGATGTCGAGCAGATGGGCTATCGGGAGTGGTGTGCGCGGTTCAAGCGTTGTTCCGCGCGCCGTTGCAGCGCTTCAAACAGCAGGCTGAGCAGCCAATAAATGCCGGCGGCGGCCAGATACATCGGCAGCGGCTGGAACGTGGTGGCAATCACTTCCTTGGTCGACAGCATCAGCTCGGTGAGCGTGATGACCGATACCAGCGAGGTATCCTTGATCAGACTGATCAGCGTATTGCTCATGGCCGGCACCGCCACCCGCAGCGCCTGCGGCAGCACCACGTAGTACAGCGTGCTCCAGTAGCCGAGGCCAAGGCTGAAACTGGCCGCCCACTGGCCCTTGCTGATCGAGGCGATGGCGCCGCGCAAACTCTCGGACAGGAAGGCGCCCGAGTTCAGGCTCAGCGCCAGGATGCCGGCGGTGACCGGCGTGAATTCAATACCGACGCTGGGCAAGCCGTAGTAAATCACGAACATCTGCACCAGCAGCGGCGTGCCGCGCATCAGGCTGACATACACGCTGGCCGGCCACGACAGCCAGCGATATGGCAGCAAGCGCAACACCGCCACCGGAAAGCCGATCAGCAAGCCGCCCAGCATGGCGGCCAGCGCGAACAGCACCGTGTAGCCGGCGCCGCGCAGCATCACCGGCGCCGCCTCGCGCAGCAACTCCAGCCACTCCATCGCTTACGGCGCCTTGCTGACGTCGACGCCGAACCATTTCAGCGAAATGGCTTTCAGGCTGCCGTCGGCGGCCGCATCGGCCAGCGCCTTGTTGAGCGCCTGCTTGAATTCGGGATTGCCCTTCTTGAATGGAATACCCATGCGCTCGACCGCGCCGACTTGCGCGCCGGCCTTGATCGGCAGCTTGGAAATCTTCAGCAGGTAGGCCGACATCAGGCTATCGTTGAGCGCCGCGTCGATGCGGCCGGAGGCCAGGTCGGACATGGTGTCCGGCGCCGCCGCGTAGCTGCGCACTTCCACGCCTGGTACCGCCTTGGCTTGCTGCTCGTAGACGCTGCCCTGCCCCACGCCCAGTTTCTTGCCTTTCAAATCGGCCAGCGATTTGTAGGTGGCGGTCTCGTTGCTGCGCACAATCAGCTGCGGCATCGAGTAAATATAAGGCTGGGAAAAATCAAACGCCTGTTCTCGCTTGGGATTGATGCCGACCTGCGAAATGATCACGTCGTATTTGTTGGCAGCCAGCCCAGCCAGGATGCTGGCCCACTCGCTGCTGACGAACTCCACCTTCAGGCCGAGTCTAGTAGCCAGCAACTTGGCCACATCGACGTCATAACCGGCCAGCTCGCCGGTTTTTTCCTTGTAATTGAACGGCGGATAAGTGCCCTCCAGCGCCACCTTGAGCGTGCCGCGCGTCTTCACTGTGGCCAGCAAATCAGCAGCCGAGACCGGCAAAGCCAGCGCCGCCGCCAGCGTCAACAAGAAAAGACGTTTGTGCATGAGGTTCCTTTACCAGGCGCCCATACGGCGGCGCAGTCCGAAGTTATGGCCAACCACCAGGATGGAGCTGGCAATCAGGCCGCTGAGTCCTATCATCAACTGCACCAGCTTATCATCAGGCAGCACCCACATGCGGCCCGGCGGCGCTTCCTGCACACGGGCGGCGGCCATGATCAGCGGTGCGATCCATTCCGCTTCCTCGGTCACGTCCAGCACGATGTGACCATCCTGCGTGGTCTGCATGTAAATCTCGCCGCCTTCGGCCAGCGTGAAGCACACGCCGTAGCCGGTTTCATTCTTGCCGATGTGCTGCTGCAAGGCTTGGTTATGTTCCTCGATCCACAGCTCGACGTCGGCTGGCGTCTCCAGCCCGCTCCACGGCACCGGGCGGAAGCGTGGCTGCTCCTGATTGTCCTGCATGGTATTCCTCGACTTGCCAAACCATCAGTGTAGCCGATCCGGGGTCAACCCTTCCAGGTACGTTGCAGGCCGGTGTCGGCGTGGATCCAGCCGCCGCGCGGGCCGGCGCGATAGTAGAAGCCGACGCCACCCTGGCGGAAGCTCTTCACCAGCCCGCCCAGCACTTCGGAATTCAGGTTGGCGATGCGGATGTCGGCCGCGCGGCCGACAATGTGCAGCGACTGGCGCGCGGCCGGAACGCCGGCTTCGCGCAACTTGTTGTTGGACGCGGGCGTGCGGTAGCCGGACAGGATTTCCAGCGGCGCGTCGATGCCGTAGCGCTGCACGAAGGCTTGTGTGCCCCACAGCGTTTCAAACAGCTTGGGATCAATGGTGCGGGTTTCATTGCCGCCGTTGACGTCGCGCATCAGGTGGCACAAGTCCTGATAGGCCGAGTCGATGATCTCGCCGTCTTTCCAGTACAGCAGCTTGGCGCGCTCCTTGCTGGCCGGGCGGATCACTTCGATGGTGCGCGGACGCAGCCAGAATTCCAGGTCCAGCGCCTGAGCGTCGAAAATATCGGGGGGCGGATCCATCGCGCCGCCGCTGCCGGATGGCGCCAACTGCTCGGCAGCACGTGCCATGCTGCTTTGCGCTGGCGGCACCGGCGCTGGCTTGGCGGTGGCCGTGGCAACGCTGCCATGCCGCACCGACGCACTCGATGCACAGCCTATCAGCGGTACAGCCAAGAAACTTGCGGCCGTCAGCCCTAAAAAATCCCTGCGCGTAGCCATTAGTGTTCTCTTACCGTAAAAATCAATATTGTCACTATAGCTTATGCGGAGGGAAAGAAAAACCGTCCTAACTTACGTTTAAGAAATGATACAGCTGCCTGCACGATACAAAAATTTCGTATCAGAAACTCTTTCACCATTCCAGTTATACGAATAGCTAATGGCCGGCATTCCAACAATAAAGTATTCATATATGGTGCGACGCAGTATAGTTCAGCCGTACCAGATATGTTTTCCCGTCGAACTAATTAATTGGAGCCTACCATGATCACTCGTTCTATCATCGCCCTGTCGCTGATCGCCCTGTCGACCATCAACCCAGCCAGCGCCGCTGCCCCTACCGACCGCCTGAACAACGCCGAGTGCAACGTGCCTAACTACCGTAACTCGTGGCAAGACGACGAACTGACCGGCAACGTCAAGCTGGCAGTCCTGGTCGACGCCAAAGGCAATGTGCAAGACACCAAAGTGATTTCGTCGAGCGGCCACGTGGCGCTGGACAAAGCTTCGCTGCGCGCCAGCACCGCCTGCAAATTCAAGCCAGCCAGCAACGGCAGCGAACCAGTCTGGGCACAAGTGCAATACAACTGGGTCCTGAACTAATGTTTATGCTGCTTGCCGCGCCGGCTCTTGCAACAAGGCCGCGCGTGGCTCGTCAAGCAGATACCCTTGCACCAGCAATGACACACCTGCGGCCGCGCTGAGTTCGCGCAAGGCCGCCAGGTGTTGCGGCGTTTCCAGCCGCTTGAACACCACCTCTACTCGGGACGCAGCGCAACGCTGCAGCAAGTCCGCCAATCCTGCCTTATCCTGTATTTCGCGCACGTCGAGCTTGAACACGTCCGGCCGCAGCCGGTCCAGCACGCCCAGTGCGTCGCGCGGGCTGTTCACGTTCACTGCAAAACGGAAGCCGTTGCGACGGTAGTTGTCCGACACATAATTCAACAGCCAGCCTTGCTGCGGCGTCGCCGCCGGCAATTGCAGCACCACCCGGTCCAGCGGCAGCTCCAGCGCATCGAGGATGCGGCGGAAAGCGTGGCCGTGGTTGCTGCTGACCGCGCTCAGCAGACGGTCATGCACATTCAGGTAGAGGTCGGTTTGGTTATGTTCGGCCTGGCGGAAGAAATTAATCGAGTGCAGCATACGGCACAGCCGGTCCAGTTCGATCGATTCATCGTCGCTGGCGGCGTGGTCGAGCAGCTTCCACAGCGACAATCCCTGGTCCTGCGCCGACACGCTGCGCGCCAGTCCCTCGTAGGCTTGCACTTCGCCGCTGTCCAGATGCCGGATCGGCTGGAAGGCGCTGCTCATGGTGCAATTGAAAAACCGCCCTTGCGCCTTGCCCTCGTGATCGAGCCAGATACTGGAAGCAGCGCCGGTGGCGTCGGATAGACGCGCCAGGTACTTTTGCAGGATGGGAAATGACATGGAACTCCTCGTGGGATACTAACAATGTCGACAGCGTATGCCCGCGCAGGAGAAAGCAGAACGAATGCTTTCAGCTATGGATATGCCAAAACATTCGTTCCGCCCGGGCAGCACGGCCGTTATCGTGGGGACATCGTTTAACTACGCCGTCTCCCTATGTGCCAATTACTCGCGATGAGCAGCAAGCAACCCGCCGCCGTGGACTTTTCCTTCACGGGATTCATCGAGCGCGGCGGCCGCACTGGCGAGCACAAGGATGGCTGGGGCATCGCCCTGCACACGCAGAACGGCTGCCGACTGTACACCGACTACCTGCCTTCGATCCACTCGCCGCTGGCGGCGCAGTTTCGCGATAGCCAGATCAAGGCGCGCAACGTGGTGGCCCACATCCGCAAGGCTACGCAAGGCCGGATATCGCTGGAAAACAGCCATCCGTTCACGCGCGAGCTGTGGGGGCGGACCTGGTCCTTCGCCCACAACGGCGACCTGAAATTGTTCACGCCGTCCACGGGACGTTATGCCCCCTGGGGCGACACCGACAGCGAGCGCGCCTTCTGCTACCTGCTGTCCGAGCTGGCTCAGCGCTTCGACGAGCAGCCTGAACGCCACGAGCTGTACGCGGCGCTGGCTGAACTGGCCGCCGGGATTGGCGTCTACGGTCCGTTCAATTTCATCCTGTCGAACGGCGACCTGCTATTCGCCCATTGCAGCACCGAGCTGCACGTGGTGACGCGCGCCTTTCCGTTCTCGGTGGCGCAGCTGGTAGATTGCGATCTCAGCATCGACTTCAGCCGTCACAACCAGCGCGACGACCGCATCGCCGTGATCGCCACCCAGCCCCTCACCTCCAACGAACATTGGACGCGTTTTGCCGAAGGCGAACTGAAGCTGTTTGTCGCGGGTGAGGAAGTGGGAGCAACGCCGGAATGGCGCGAGAGCGAGGAATTGCTGGTAGCTTACTAGGCAGTATTGCAGTTGCAGAATTTCTTGCGCTTGGGCGCATTCGGGCAAGTCGCCTCGTCATCCAGCTGTTTCCAGAAGAATACCGTCTCCACACCGTACGGCGAGCGCACCATGCCGGCGTCGGTATAGCCGCGCTGGGCGAAGAAGGCTTTGCCGGTGGCTGTGCTGTGCAGTTGCAGCGCCTTCACACCCCAGCCGCAAGCCTGCTCTTCCATGCGCGCCAGCAGCGCCTTGCCGACGCCCTGCCCGCGCGCTTCCGGCAGCAAATAGCAGAGCGCCAGCTTGCCGGCGCCGGTGAGCAAAGCGACGCCGACGACGGCACCTTCGCTGATAGCCACCAGCGAAAAATTGGTGGGCGAGCTGAACCAGTTCGCCACCATCTGCGGAGTTTTATTGCCTAGCCAGGCATCAAGAATGGCGGGATCGTTTTTATGATCCAGTTCGCAGCATTCCTTGATCGAACGGCGTAAGACAGTGCATGCCGCTTCTGCATCCGTCGAAGCGGCAATACGAATTTCAAGACTCATGTACGCTCACAAAACATTACTTTAGTACTGGGAACGACTATACACCAAGCGGGAGAAAGCCGTCGGATGCTGCCAGACTAGAGCGTGGCACCACGTTTGCCCACGAATGTTTTCAAAAATCCATATGCGTTTTATAGTGTACTTCTAAGCATATTACGAAAAATTCGTATCTTTTCCGGGCGAAATTTTACACTATCAAGGCTTGATATAACGAAAGCTCATTATGACCACTAAAAATACGACTCGCCGCGTTGTTATCGCCTCTTTCCTGGCCGCTTCGGCCACCTTGCTGGGCCTGCCGCAGGCGCAGGCGGCGGACACCGTGCTGCTGAACGCATCCTATGACGTCACCCGCGAGCTCTTTAAAGACATCAACCCGGTATTTGAAGCCGACTGGAAGAAGCGTACCGGCGAAACCATCAACGTCAACCAATCGCACGGCGGTTCCTCCAAGCAAGCCCGCTCGGTAGCGGACGGCATGGAAGCGTCCGTGGTGACCATGAACCAGGCCAATGACATCGACATTCTGGTCGAGCGCGGCATGGTGGCGGCTGACTGGGCCAAGAAATTCCCGAACGGCGCTGCGCCGTTCTACTCCACCGTGGTGTATCTGGTGCGCAAGGGCAACCCGAAACAGATCAAGACCTGGGACGACCTGGCCAAGCCGGGCGTGCAGGTCATCATCCCGAATCCTAAAACCTCGGGCAACGGCCGCTACACCTTCCTGGCCGCGTGGGGTTCGGTGCTGAAAAAAGGCGGCAACGAAGCGCAAGCGCGCGAGTTGGTCGGCAAAATCTTCAAGAACGTGCCCATCCTGGACGCCGGCGGCCGCGGCGCCACCACCACTTTCACCCAGCGTGAAATCGGCGACGTCCTGATCACCTTCGAAAACGAAGTCAACCTGGTACGCGCCGAGTTCGGCGACAAATTTGACGTGGTCTACCCTGCCACCTCCATCCTGGCCGAATCGCCTGTGGCGGTCGTCGACAAGGTGGTCGACAAACGCAACCTGCGCAAGCAAGCGACCGGCTACTTGAACTTCCTGTACAGCGAAGAAGGCCAGGAAATCATCGCCAAGCACTCGCTGCGTCCACGCTCGGAAAAAGCCTTCAAGAAATATAACGCCAACTTCCGCCAGATCAGCCTATTCTCGGTAGATGAGCTGTTCGGCGGCTGGAAAGCTGCGCAGAAGAAATTCTTCGACGATGGCGGCGAATTCGACAAGATCTACAACAAATAAGCCATAGCTGTTGCGCTACCGCAAAGCCCCGGGATCTGACGGTCCCGGGGCTTTTTTTACTTAAGACGGGCTTAGTGAGGAAAAAAATATAAGAATCCGACACTTACAGACAATAGACGAGAACCCACTTTAATGATATTGTCTATCCTTAGAGAATATTGCCGTATAGCTAGATTTTTACGCGCGCCGCACCGCCCAGGTGCGTCCGATAGACTCCTGTTCCCCGAATATCCATATGCTCAAGAAAATTGTTGCTGTATTGCTGACCTCGTTTACTGCGGCTGCCTTCGCTGCGGTTCCGCTTGGTTCGCAATCCGTGCTGGTAGTCGAAGACGGCACCGGTAAAGTGTTGCTCGAAAAAAATGCCAACACCCAAGTCCCCATCGCCTCGCTGACCAAGCTGATGACTGCGATGGTGGTGCTGGATGCCAAGCAAGACATGGAAGAAAAAATCGCCATTGATCGCCTGGACGTTGATATGTTGAAACATAGCGCCTCGCGCGTGCCGGTCGGCGCGGAAATTTCGCGCGGCGATGTGCTGCAACTGGCACTGATGTCGTCAGACAACCGTGCTGCCGCTTCACTGGGCCGCACCTATCCTGGTGGTATGGATGCTTTCCGCCTGGCAGTCAAAAACAAGATCCGTGCCCTGGGCTTGACGCAGACTGTGATCGAGGAGCCAACCGGCTTGTCGCCGCACAATATGTCGACCGCGACTGAATTGGTGAAGATTGCGACGGCCGCTTCGGCTTACCCGGACATACGCCGCATCACCACCGACACCAAGGATGTGATCAGTATCAAAGGCCGCAAGGTTGAGTATCACAACACCAACCGCCTGGTCGGCGCCAAGGGTTGGGATGTAGGTTTGTCCAAGACCGGCTACACCGAGGAAGCCGGCCGCTGCCTGATCATGCGCTTCAAGTCGGCGGGTAAAAATGCCACGCTGGTGTTGCTGAACGCCAAGGCTAACTCGGCGCGCTTGATGGATGCAGTCAACATTCGCCGCTTTATTGCCGGCCCGGATGACAAACCAAAAGTCATGAAAGCGTCAAAGAAAACCAGCAAGTCGGCCAAGCGTACGCGCCGCGCGATGTAAACCCGCACTGCCATGCGGGGTCTGACCCCGTACGGGGTCAGACCCCTAAGTGGTAATGCTGGCGTCGAGGCAAAAGCAAATGGGTTAGAAGCCAGAACTTGGTTTCAATATGCTAATAACTGGCTTAACTATCGAGCAGATGACGCAAACCACTAGCCCGTTGCGTGCGTTGACCGATGGCGTCCAACAGCACTTGGCCGTTCGGTGTCAGTAACGTAAAGTAGTCGCGGGCGCGGGTGATGCCGGTGTAGATCAACTCCCGCGCCAGCATCCCACCGCCGTCTTTCGGCAACACCATCGCCGTATGTGCAAACTCGGAACCTTGTGATTTATGCACCGTCATGGCAAACGCGGTTTCCACGTTTCTTAACCTCGTGGCCAGCACGCTGCGCACCGTCTCACCTTCCGAGAAGTACACCCGCAGCGCCCCCGGACGCGCAGGATCGGGCAACGTCAGGCCAATGTCACCATTGAAAACACCGGTCGCATAGTCGTTTCGCGTCACCATTACCGGCCGGCCGACGTACCACTCACCAGTCCGTTTGAGCAGTCCAGCCGCCTGCAATCTTTGTTCAATTGCATCATTCAAGCCCGACACACCCCATTCGCCTTCACGCACTGCACATAAAATCCGGAAGCTTTCAAAGCTTCTCAAAATGCCAAGTCGTACGATGTCATCGGCATTTTCCGACAAATTCTTAATCAATTGCAAATATGGCCGATAGCCCGTCAAGGCCAGCTGCAACAGGTCGGAAGACTGCGCCAGATCGGTCCAGGCCACCTTGCCATCTTCCCCGGAACGCAACACTTCCACCGCCTTGCCAGCATCGCCGGCATTCACAGCCAGCGCCAACGCACCGATCGGGCCGCCAAAACGACGGCTTTCTCGCAGCATCACGGTTTGCTGGGCGATCGGCCCGCCGTGTCCAGCGTACTGCCCAGGCACCTGCTGGCCGGTACATGCCTCCACATATGACAAGGTTTCCGGCAAATACTCGCCCGCCTCGGCGTTGTGGCACAGATCGCCCAGCACAGCGCCGGCCTCTACCGATGCCAGTTGATCCTTATCACCAAGCAAGATCAACGTCGCTTGCGGCGGCAATGCCGCCAGCAGCGCCGACATCATTTCCAGGTGAATCATTGACGCCTCATCAACAATCAGCACATCAACATCCAACTGGTTGCCTGCATGATGCTGGAAAGCCCGTGTATCGGGGCGCGCTCCGAGCAAGCTGTGCAACGTCCGCGCCGCGCCCATACGCGCAGCCAGTTCGCGCAGCGGCAGCGCCGAGCCCACTTTTCCAGCCAACTCATCCAGCGCAATATCAATCGATTGCTTAAGTCGTGCCGCAGCCTTGCCGGTAGGCGCCGCCAGCGCCACCCGCAAACCAGCTTGGCGCTCGCCCGCAGTGGCAAATAATAAAGCCAGCAAGCGCGCCACGGTGTAGGTCTTGCCTGTGCCCGGGCCGCCGGTAATGATACCCAGCTTGCCGCGCATGGCCACCGCACACGCAATTTTCTGCCAGTCCGTACTGCCGCCGCGTGGGGCGTGTGGGAACAAAATATCCAGCCAGCGGCGGATTTCAGCCGTTTCCGCCTCCGCATCAGCCGCCAACACGCCGCCCAGCGCCCGTCCGCGCACCGCACCGGCCACGTGGGTTTCGTCTTGCCAGTAGCGGCGCAGGTAGAGACGGTCACCGTCCAGCACTAGCGGCTGGTTAACATTATCGCCGCCGACCGGCCAGACCTGCGTGCACGCTGCCAGCAGATCGCGCCAATCTGCAACGTTTTCCGGCCAATTACCAACAGATGAACGAAGATCGCGCCACTCGTCGCCGCTCCAGCCCAGCAGCGCAGCCGGATCGGCATTCAATTCACTTAACAGCAGGCAGCTGTGGCCGCGCCCTTCCAGCTCGGACAACAGCACACAGGCGGCCATCAATTGCGGCGAGGCCTCGCCCACCGAGGCGATGAAACGCGCAAACGCGCCGCTCAGACGGCGCAGCTGGCCGGCCTCGGTCAGCGCATCGACCTGCGCGAAAAATTCTTTACCCATGAGTTACACCCAGCAGGCTATCGAGCCCATCCAGCAATTCGGGATCCGGCGCCATCCAGTAGCAGCCGCGTGTTTGGGCATTGCCTATGCCGCGCAGGAACATGAACACCGCCCCGCCCAGCTGCTCGGCCGGGTCGTAGGCATCGCCCAGGCGGCTTTGCAGCAGCCGGTGCAGCGCCAGCATGTAAATCGCACCCTGGATGTCATAGCGATGCTCGGCCATTGCAGCCACCAGCGCCGGCTCGTGGTAGGCCGCATCGCCGCCACCCAGCGCATTCGATTTGTAGTCCAGCACCCAGTAGCGCCCCTCGTGTTCGAACACCAGGTCGCAGAAGCCCTTCAGCATGCCGTGCAGCGCACGCTCCGGCAGCGCAGGGCGCGACACGCCGCCCAGCAGGTGCTGGGCGCACAGCCGGTCCAGCGCGCCGGTGGCAAGGCGCTCGCTCGGGAACCAAAACTCCATCTCCGGCAGCGCACCCACTATGCGGCTCAAGGACGCATCAAAATACGGCAGCGGCGTGACGGCGATTTCGCGCAGCCACGCCAGCGTATCCTCAAGACGGTTACCCCAGCCGGCACGCTCCACGCGGCGCGTCAGGCGCGATTCAAAATGCTCCGACTCGACAACCGCAAAGCCCTCCTGCCCCATCCACTCCAGCTGCTCGTGCAGGAAGTTACCGGGCACCGAGCCACGCGGGAAGCGATGCCACGGCGCGTCTTCCACACGCGCCGGCTGCACGATGGCGGGCAGGTCGCCGCCCTCCAGCAGCTTTTCCTGCAAGGCGTCGCGCGGCACCGGGCCATCGGCACTGATGGCGCCTGTCGGCCCTGTGCGCCGCGCCAGCGAACTAAAACTGCCAACCGACCAATCGCGTTCGAAATGGCCACCATAGTGCAAGGGCTCCAGCAACGGCGGGCGTTCTTCGACGCGGCTCAAACGCGTGACAGGCTGCGCGCCCATCGCCAGCGTGGTGAGGCTGATCGCGTCGCAGCCTTGGCAGGCATGCTGCCAGCGCTCCATCATCAGGTCCGACGGCAGCGGCGAACCACCCGTCAGCAAATAGCCGAGCGCCGATTCGTGTAGCGTGTTGTCTCCCGCCTTGCGCGCCGACAGCGCGGTCACGCCCAGCCACAGGAAGTGACGCGCGCGCGTCAGCGCCACGTACATCAGGCGCAAATCCTCTTGCAGGCGCGCGCGTTCGACCAGCTCCATCGCGGTGTCGCTGAGCGCCATGTCGATCTGGCGGACGCCTTCATCGTCGCTGAATTCGAAGAAGCTGCGGTTGCGCTTATCAACCTTGCGCGCGGTGACGGCAAACGGCAGGTACACCAGCGGATATTCAAGCCCTTTGGACTTGTGGACCGTGACCACTTTCACCAACTCGGCATCGCTCTCCAAACGCAGCACGCGCTCATCACCGGCGCCCTCGCCGCCTTCAATCTGCTCGGCGAGCCAGCGTATCAGCGCCTGTTCGCCATCCAGCTGGCGGCTGGCCGATTGCAGCAGTTCCGCCAGGTGCAGCAAGTTGGTCAAACGGCGCTCGCCACCAACTTGCTGCAGCAACGCCGCCGGCAGTTGCAGCTCGTGGATAAAGCGCCGCAGCATGGCCAGCACACCTTGACGCTGCCAGATAATGTGCAGTGCCTTCAACTGTTCCACGCGTTCTTCCCACGCCAGTTCGTCCGACGACAAGCGAGCCAGTTCGGCTAGCGGCAAGCCCGCAGTGCGCGTGGCGAAGGCCGCACGTGCCAGAGCGCCGTCCAGCGGATTGGCAACGGCGGACAGCCAACGCAGCACGTCCGCTGCTTCCTCGCTATCGGTGACGGAGTCTTTGTCCGACAGGTAGACGCTCGGCACGCCGCGCCGTTGCAGCGCGCGGCGGATGGCAGCAGCCTCCTTGCGGTCGCGCACCAGCACTGCAATATCGGCAGGCTGCAAGCGTTTGAACTCGTCGCCGCCGAAACCAACGCGCGCGTCATTCAGCTTGGCGACGATGTCTTCCGCGCAGTGATGCGCGAAGAACTCTCGGTAGCCTTCAGCCTTCAGGTCTTGCGCGGCGCTGCAGGCGATGACCAGCGCGGGTACGTCGCCCGCTGCATCAACCATGCGCTCCTTGCGCCCTTGCGCGGCGACTGCTTCAAACGGCAGCGGATTTTCATGCGTATGGATGTCGCGAAAGCGGAACGCCCCGCGCGGGAAGCCTTCGCCTGCAGCGCGGCCTTCCGCGTGCAGGAACAGGTGGTTGACCGCGTCCACCACCGGCTTTGTCGAGCGGTAGTTGGTGCCCAGCTGGTAGTGGCGGCCCGCCGTGGCGCGGCGCGCAGACAGGTAGCTGTGGATGTCCGCGCCACGGAAGCCGTAGATCGATTGTTTGGGATCACCGATCAGGAACAGCCCTGTTGCGGGATCGTTATCCGCCACGCGATACAGTTCGTTGAAAATCTGGTACTGGTTCGGCGCCGTATCCTGGAATTCATCCACCATCGCCACCGGATATTGATCGGTGATGCGCTTGCGCAGCGCGGCGCCGTTCTCGCCTTGCAGTGCGTCGTTCAAGCGGTCCAGCATGTCGGCGAAACCGAACTGGCGGCTGCGCTTTTTCAGCTCGGCCATGCGGTCGGCCACGGCGGCGGCGGCGTGACGGTAAAGCGCGTGCGCCAACGGTTCGATGTCGCGCAAGGCGTTTTTCAACGGCAGTATGGCGTCGAAGTCGTCCGGCACGGCGGCGCTGAAGTTTTTGGAGAAGGCGTCTTCAATGCCTTCCACCGTCAGGCGATTCCACGCCGTGTCCGAAATGTCCGGCATCACGCTGGCCGGATTTTGCGACCACTCGCGCAGGCCATTGAACCAGCTGGTGAGCGAATCGGGCCGCATCTTGTTGCCGTTGAAGCACTTGGGATCGACCGCGCGGTGCTGGGCGATCCATTGCTCCATGCGCGTGGCGCGTTCGTACCAGCCGGCCTTGAGTTCTGCGAGCTGCGCTTGCTGCTTGCGCTGCACTTCGGCGATCAATACGCCCAGCGACTCGCCGCGCGCCGCAGCTTCGCCGATGATGTCGGCCCGCTTCACCAATTCGCGGATGCTGCTTTTCAGCGCCCCCACATCGCTCCAGCAGGACAGCAGCGCTTCCAGCGAGACGGCGTTGAGCGGATAGACTTGCTGGCGCCAGTAATCGTGCGCCGCATCTTCGAACAGCGATTGCTCGTCGCTGACCAGTTCTTCGTCAAACAAGCTGCCGCTGTCGAAGGCGTGCTCGCGCAGCATGCGCTGGCACCATGCGTCGATGGTAAAGATGGCCGCTTCGTCCATCGTTTCCGCCGCCAGTTGCAGGCGGTGCGCGGCTTGCTGCTGTGCGCTGTGGTCGGGATAGGACTCCAGCAGCGCATCGAGATAATCGTCGCGCTGTTCTCGTTCTTCTTGCGTGCGGAAATAGGCTGCCGCTTCCACCAGCCGTTCGCGCACGCGATTGGACAGCTCGCGCGTGGCGGCGCGGGTGAACGTCATGACGAGGATGTCGGCCGGCAGCAGCGGGCGCTGGAAGCCGTCCGCGCCGCCGTGGCCCAGCACCAGCCGCACATACAGCGCGGCGATGGTCCACGTTTTTCCTGTGCCGGCGCTGGCCTCGATCAGGCGTGAGCCGTGCAGCGGGAAGGTCAACGGGGCGAGTTGGTTAGCGGTGTTCATGCTGCGCCCTCGGGGTCGATCTGCTCAATCGTCACGTAGTGTTCCATCCATTCCGCCAGCGGGCCATACAGGGCGCGCGAGACGTCGTCAAAATCATCTTGGCCGCTGAGTGCCGCAAAGTCCGGCCACAGGCGCGCGAGACACAGGTCCGCGCTCTCGCCGTCGATATCGAAACCGCCATCGTAAGTCGCGCGCGGGTCGCCTTCCTGCACCAGCGCCAGCGCCGTTTTGCAGGCCGTCGGCAGCGGACGGTTCATACCATCGCGCCACAGGCAAACCAATTCACGCAAGGCTTCCTGCGCCGCTTCTGGCGGTAGCGGCTTCATGGTGACGATGGCGTCGCGCGCCACGAGGTAGCCGGTGACCTGCATGCCGGTGGCCGATACGGCCAGTTGGCGCAGCCACATCGCAATCAGCTTGTCGCCACGCGGCTTGCCCTGCTTGTCGGCCACGCGCGATGACATCTGCGCCAGCCACACGGTTTCGCTGCCGTTGCTGCGCAACTGGTCGATCCAGTCATCCAGCGGCACGCCGGCCAGCACCAGGTTCAGCGCCACTTTCGCAGCCGGCAGTTCGTAATGCTGGCGCAGCGTCAGCCACGCGCAGCGCACCGGCACCAGTGCTTGCACCAATTGGTGCTGGTATTGCTGACCGATCAAACCGATCGGCAGCACACCTTCGCGCGCGAGGCGTTCGGCGCGTTGCGTCAGTTTGTCGTAGACCTGGTCGATTTCTTCCGGCGTGTCGGCGTCATCGAGCATGGTGTCTTCGAGCAGGTAGCGTTCCAGCGCGTTGAGCGAAAACGGTTCTTCGTCTTCGCCCACCAGCGCGGCCTCGCCGAACATCACGCCCAGGCGCTGGCGGAAGAAGAAGCGCACCGGCTGGCGCAGGAAGTTGTGCAGCTGCGCGAGTTTGAGACGGAATTTGTCGTCGATGTCGAATGGCGGCAAGGCGGCGGCTTCACCTTCCCCGACTTTCACGCCGTGGGCCTCGCGCCATTCGCGCGCATAGGTCAGCAGGCCGCCATCTTCGAAGTAACGGCGGCTGAACGGTTGCAGCGCGTGCTCGGTGGTACGCGCATGCAGGTCCAACTGCCAGCCATTGACTAGATAATCGCGCAGCTGCGACACCAGCACCGATGGCGGCTGCTCGCTGTTGTCACGTACATTGCGTCCGACCCAGCTGATATACAGCTTGTCGCGCGCGGCCAGCACCGCTTCCAGCATCAGGTAGCGGTCATCGTCGCGGCGCGAGCGGTCGCCCGGACGGGCCATGCCCGGCTGCGCCAGCAGGTCGAAGTCGGCCTTCGGCGCGCGGCGCGGGAAATCGCCGTCGTTCATGCCCAGCAGGCAGACCACGCGGAACGGCACCGCGCGCATCGGCATCAACGTGCAGAAGGTGACGCCGCCGGAGACGAATTGGTGGTTCAAGGTCGGCTCGTCCATCAGGCCTAGCCAGGCTTCGCGCAGCACGGCCAGCGGCGCGGCTTCCTCGTAGCCTGCGCCTTCGCAAGTGTCCAGCCATTTATTCAAGGCGTCGTCCAGCTGCGCCAGCGTCAGGCGGTCGCCCTCCTCGTTCGATGTGAAGAAGGCCGCCAGCAGCGCGCGCGCCTGCATGCCCCACTCAGCCGGCGAGCGCGATTCGGCCAGCACGGCGCGCCAGTGCAGCAGCGCTTCCACCAGCTGCGCCAGTGATCCGGCCAGCGCGGCATCCAGCCCGCCGACTTCCGCGTACGGTTCAATCCCGGCAAAGCTGCCGCCGTTGTCACCACCGGCGCCGCTGGCGTAGCCGAGCAGCATGCGGCGTACGCCGAAGATCCAGGCATTCTGTTCGCCGGCCGGGCCGAGACCCAGGCCGCTGCGGTGCTGCTGGTCCAGGCCCCAGCGCACGCCCGCGCCTTCAATCCAGCGGCCCAGCGTCGGCAAGTCATCTTCGTGCAGTCCGAAGCGGGCGGCCAGCGCCGGCACGTCCAGCAGGTCGCGCACTTCGCTCTGGCGGCAGCGCTGATGCGGCAAGCGTAGCAGCCATTCCAGCGCCACCAGCAGCGGATTGACGCTACGGTCGTTGACGTCGCCGATTTCGAACGGGATGTAGCGGGCGTCCGTGCGGCGGTGCTGGGCAAAGACGGCGTGGATGGCGGCCGAGAAGGTGTCGATGTCCGGCACCATCACCACCACGTCGCGCGGGCGCAGCGGGCGGCCTGCCTGTTCGGCGTCGGCAAACATTTGCAGCAGCTGGTCATGCAGCACTTCCACTTCGCGCTGCACGCTGTGGGTGATGTGGAATTCGATCGAGCGGTCGTCATCCGCCGGTGGAATTTGCGGATGCTCGGACAGCGGCAGCAGCTCACGCACGGCGGCCTGCACTTGCGTCAGCAGCGTTTCGCCCCCGCCTTCGCTGAACAGATCCACCCGCAACGGCGCGACCGCGTCGCCATCGGCCAAAGCGGCTACGGCTTGCGCGGCTTCGTCAAATTCATCCAGCATGCGCACGAAGTCGCGGCCTTGCCGCCCCCAGCTAGCCAGCAGCGGATGGCTGTGCGCATGCAGTTCTTCCAACGGAATCTGGCCGAGATCCTGGCCGTTGCGCGGCTGTTGGCGGCGATGTGCGCTGCGCAGCAGGTCGCGCCCTTCGATGATATCGCCCCAGTAGTACTGGCAGGGATTCGGCACCGCCAGCAGCACCTGCGTGTAGCGCGCGATGGAGGCCAGCGCCTGCAAGGTCTGGAACGGCAGCGCCGACACGCCGAAGATCACCACCCGGCGCGGCAAGCGGCCCAGCGGCTCTTCGCCGGCGGCACTGGCGCGGACGAATTCGGTGTGCACAGTGGCGCGGCCTAAGCCGCGTTCATGCGGCTCGACGTCAGCGATCACGGCGCGCCACAACTGGCCTTGCCAGCGCTGGTCTTCCGGCAGCGGCGTCACATCACCGCGCGCGTTGCGCAACTGGTCGCGGCCTGCGGCCCAGTCGTCCAGCCAATCGGCGCGATAGACCTGGTACTGGTCGAACAAGTCGGCCAGCCGTTCGGCCAGTTGCAGGCGGCGCTCGGCCTCGCCGTCGGCAAGGAAATGGCGCAGCGGCGCGAACACGGGATCACCCAGCAGCGTAGGCAGGAGACGCATCAAACGCCAGGTCAGCGGACCTTTGTCGAAGGCGGAAATGGGCGGCACACTTTCGCGCCCTAGCATACCGCGATAGGCATCCCATAAAAACCGCGCCGGCAGCGCCACGCGGGCGGCGGCGCAGATGCCGTTTTCCTCGGCCAGCGCAATCTTCAGCCACTCGGCCACGCCGTTCGATTGCACCAAAAAGATTTCCGACTCCAGCGCCCCGAGCGGGTGATTGCGCAGCCATTGGAAGACGGCAGCGCGCAGCTGCTCCATCTGGTTACCGTGCAAAATCAGCAGGCCGGGGGTGATGCCAGGGTGCATAGGGCTCTTTAATAGGATCGAAGCCGTATTATCGCTCTAGCCCGGATCGTATGCCAGCAGTTCCTGTTCGATGTGCTGGTCCAGCACGTCCAGCATGGCGTGCAGTGCCTGCACCAACCGTGTAGCGTTGCTGGCGTCAGCATCCTTGCGTACCTGTTCCAGTTCGTAGCACAGGTTCCCGAACTGCATGGCGCCCACCGCGCGCGCGGCGGATTTGGTGCGGTGGCCGAGTTCCGACAGGTGCTCCAGGTCTTCCATTGCCAGCGCTTCGTCCATTTCGGCCAGTCCGTCTCGCGCGGAGGTCAGGAACAGCAGCGCGTACTTGCGCATCTTGTCAGGCTTGCCGGAGAAGGTCTCGGCCAGCGCCGCCACGTCGAACAACTCGGCCGGCGCTTCAGCGATCGGCGGCGGTGCTGGCGGGGATGCTGGCATGGCCGGTGCGGCTGGCGCCATCTGGCGTGGCACGAACACCGGTGGCGTCGGCAGCACCGAGAAGTACGACGGCGGTGGCGGCGCCGGCTTGCGCGGCACGCTGCTGGCCGCGCGTGCACGTTGGCTCATCCACTTGGACAGCATATTGAACAGCAGCTTGGGCGCTATCGGCTTGGTCACAAATTCGTCCATGCCCGCATCGAGGCAGCGCTGCTGGTCATCGCGCCCCGCGTTGGCGGTCATGGCGATGATCAGTGTGGCCGACAACTTCGGATGCGCGCGGATCAGGCGCGTGGCCTCGTAACCATCCATCACCGGCATCTGCACATCCATCAGCACACAGTCGAAGCGTTCCTTGAGCAGCAGGTCGATGGCCTCCTTGCCGTTGTTGGCCACGCACACCGTGGCGCCGGCATCTTCCAGCAGCTCCTGCCCCACCTGCTGGCTAAAGATATTGTCCTCAACCAGCAGGATGGACGCGCCGCGTATGCTATCCAGCACATCAGGCTGCACCGATTCGTCGCTCGGCTGCAGGAAGCGCACGCCCTTGGCCAGCCGCGCCGTGAACCAGAAGGTGCTCCCCTCGCCTGGCTTGCTGTCCACACCCACGCCGCCGCCCATCAACTCGGCCAGCTGTTTGCTGATCACCAGTCCAAGGCCGGTGCCGCCGTAGCGCCGCGTGGTCGACGTATCCGCCTGATGGAAGGACTGGAACAGCTGCTCCAGCTGCGCCGGCGTCATGCCAATGCCGTGGTCCACCACTTCAAAGCGCACCATAATGTGGGTGTCGCGCTCCTCCAGCGGGCGCGCGCGTATCACCACCTTGCCGTTTTCGGAAAACTTGATCGCGTTGCTGGCGAAGTTGAGCAGCACCTGCTCCAACCGCAGCGGATCGCCGCGCAGCTGGTGCGACAGGCCAGGCCAGATTTCATACACCAGCTCCAGCCCCTTGGCGTGCGCGCTCTCACCCAGCTGGCTGGAGATATTCGACAGCAGCGTATCGAGCGTAAAGTCCAGCACCTCCAGGTCCATCTTGCCCGCTTCGATCTTAGAAAAGTCGAGGATGTCGTTGATGATGCCCAGCAGGTGCTGGCCCGAATGATAAATCTTCTGCAGATAATCGCGTTGTTTAGGATGCGTGACCGATTTCAGCGCCAGGTGCGCCATGCCGATGATGGAGTTCATCGGCGTGCGGATCTCGTGGCTCATATTGGACAGGAAATCGCTCTTGGCCTGGTTGGCCGCATCGGCTTCCTCTTTCAGCTTGTGCAGCTCCGTCACGTCGGTGGACATGCCGATCACCGCCATGAACGAACGCCCCAGCTCCACCGGCACCTTGACGGTCCACTGATGCTGCACCGCGCCGTCGCGGTCGATGAATTGCGTTTCACCGGAACGCTTGGCGCCGTCGGCAAACACCGGCCGTTCCAGCGCCCACTGGGAATCGGCCGCCTTGGTCGGCATCAGTTCGCGATCCAGCTTGCCGATGATGTCCTCAGCCGGCAAGCCGAGACTCTCGGCCATGCGCGCGTTGACGTACAGGTAGCGCCGCTCCTGGTCCTTCATGTACACGTGCGCGTCGACGTTATTCAGCACCGTGTCGAGCAACAGCCCCTGTTTGATGGCGCGCCGGCGCGAGGCATACAGCACGAACACATAGCTGTACAACAGCAGCATGCCGGCAAAGCCGGTCAGCGCGGCGATCCATGGGAAGTACAAATCGAAACCAGTCAGCAGCGCGTCCTTGCGGACCTGGAACTGCGCCTTCCACAAGCTGCCATTGAAGTCGATCGGCAGCACAGTCTCAAACATCTGCGCGCGTTCGGTCGGGGTCTGCCGCGTCGCCACCATCGCACCGGTGTCGTTGAACAGCAGACGGTCGCTGGCTTCGATCACCAGGCGGCGCTGCTCGACGTCGGCGCTGCCGTCGGCGTACAGCGTTAAATGCACCTGGCGCACCGTCATCTCGTCGATCGCGCCTTGCACCAGCCGCGGAATGCTGAAGCCCGCGCCCACTGAACCGAGATAGGCGGCGCGGCGTTCGGCCACGGTAGTTGCCGGCATGTCGCGCCGATACACCGGCAAGCGCACGCCGAGGCCATAGTGCGGCGTCGGCAGCCGGACCACGATCGGCAGGCCCGATGCGGCCACTTGTCCGCTGTCGCGCGAATTCGCCAGTATTTTCGCTATGGCCGGATTGGCTGCGATGTCAACGCCGTGCCGTTCTTCCAGCATGGTTTGCGGCTCCAGATAAGTCAGCACTGCGTACTGCTCGCGGCGGCCCAGCGGCTTGATGTCAAAATCGGGGAAGCCCTCGGCGCGCACGCCAGCCACGAAGGCGTCACGCTGTGCCGCCGAAATCGATGGCGCCCAGGTCAACGCCTCAATGGCCGGGAAGTGGCGCGGAATATCAAGGTTGGCCACGTATTGGCTGAACTGCTTGCGCGTGACGGCGTCCGAGGTCTGGAACAGCGCCGCCAGTCCGCGCGTCAGATCAGCATAGGATTTGATGCGCGCCGAAATGCCGTACTGCGTGCTGCGTGCGAGGTTCTCAAAACGCTGGGCCGCATCGTCGTCCACCGTGCGAGCGGCGGCGCTGTAGAGCAGCGCTCCCACGCCAGCTGCCAAGGCACAGCCCACGCCCCAAAAAACCAGGCGCGAACCGGTGACGACTTTTCTTCTATGGGCCGATTTCAGCATGCAGAATCGCTATATGAGAGAAGTTTTTTGCATCACAGCAGCATACTATCAATGCCGCGCGGGAACCAGTGGAAGAATTGGTGAGAATTGCGCAGCTGGCGAAGCGTCAATCGTGCGCTGAGGAAAATTTAATTCCAATAACATTGTGGGTTGTGGAAAAGCTGGAAGCGCAGTTGGTAAAACGATAAAATAACAGGCACACTCTTACTTCCCATTTGCTACCGTCGACCCGCCGTGCAGACCCCAAAAGTCCTCCTCGTCAACGACGACCCGGCCAGCCTGTACGCGCTGGAAAGCCTGCTATTGGAGGCAGTGGATCAACACGTCTATGAGCTGGTCACCGCCGGTTCCGGCAAGGAAGCGCTGCGCCACGTGCTGCGCCAGGAATTTGCCGTCATCTTACTGGACGTGAGCATGCCCGGCATGGACGGTTTCGATACGGCCGAAGCGATCCACTCGCATCCGCGTTCGGCCGGCACGCCCATCATCTTCATCACCGCGCACTACGCCGATGAACTGAACCGCCTCAAGGCCTATCAAAAAGGCGCGGCCGATTATCTGTTCACGCCCGTGATTCCGCAAATCCTGCAAGCCAAGGTGGCGGTGTTCGTCGAGATGGCCAAGAAGAATATGCAGCTGCGCATCAAGACCGAGGGACTGGCGCGCCTCAACCAGGACTTGCGCGTACGGCGCCTGCAGGATCTTGAACGCATCAACACCGAACTGGAACAGGAAATCAAGGAGCGCAAACTGGCGGAGCAGCACGCCCATGCCCTGTCCACGCGCGATGCGCTAACCAACCTGCTGAATCGCCGCGCCCTGATCCAGCAGCTGGAGCATGCAGTGGCCACTTCCGACCGCAGCGGCATCGGCTTCGCGCTGTTGTTCCTCGACCTGGATAAATTCAAGCCGATCAACGACACCTACGGCCACGAAGCTGGCGACGAACTGCTACGCCAGGTGGCGGCGCGCCTGACGGCGGCAGTGCGCGTGGCCGACATCGTGGCGCGGCTGGGCGGCGATGAATTCGTGGTGCTCATCGAAGGCAAATCGGCGTCGGCCAACGCCGCGCGCGTAGGGCGGAAAATCGAGACTGCGTGTGCTCTGCCCTTCGACATTGGCAGCCACCGTGTCAAGACTGCCGCCAGCATCGGCATCGCCCTGTATCCGCAGGACGGCGCCAACGCACAGGCGCTAATGAAGAACGCCGACACCGCCATGTACCACGCCAAAAAATCTGCCGCAACGCCGGTGCAGTTCTTCCACGAGGAGCTGAACGTCCGCGAACGTGAGCGCGAACGCTGGACGCTGGAGCTGCGCAAGGCGCTGGCTGCCGGCCAGCTGGAATTGCGCTACGAGCCGCAGGTGGACCTCCACACCGGCAGCGTGATCGCCGCCGAAGCGCTGCTGCACTGGCGCCATCCGGTGCACGGCGCCATGGAAGCGGCGCAGTTCCTGCCGCTGGTGCAGGAACGCGCGCTACTGGACCGCATCGACGCATGGGTGATCGCGCAGTGCTGTTCGCAGGCGGCGTTGTGGCATGCCGTGAGCGCGAACCTGCGCGGCGCGCATACGCCTGCCACGGCGCCATGCATCTGGCTCAACCTCGCCACCCAGCAGCTGCATCCGGACCTGCTGCAAGTACTGCTGCCGGCCATGCGCAAGCACGGCCTGCCGCCCGGCGCCATCGGCATCGAACTCAGTGAAAAGCTGCTGCTTGGCGCGACCGAGCCGCTGGCGCAACTGCTCACCCATATGCAAGGCACCGGCGTGCGCATAGCGCTGGACGATTTCGGCAGCGCGCGTTCCTCGCTGGCGGCGTGCAAACGCTGGCAGCTCAATACCTTGAAAATCGACCGCAGCTTCGTGCACGGCATCGGGAATGAAGAAGGCGGTACCGACATCGTGGCTGCCGTGATCCACCTGGCGCGGGCACTGTCCATGCGCGTGGTGGCGCTGGGCGTGGAAACGCGCCAGCAACTGGAAGTCTTGCAGGAGCTGGGCTGCCACACCTGCCAGGGCGCCTTGTTTTATCCGCCGCTACCTGCGGCAGGCCTGCTGGAACAAGCCGCCGGCCCCGAATTCAACCTCTCTACACCCTCCCAAGCAATGAGGACCTAAGCCATGAATAATATGACCGACATGGGCGAGCAGCTCGACGCGAAGCTGCTGCTGTCCACGCTGATGGCGCTGAAAAAAGGTGATTTTTCAGTGCGCATGCCGTCCGACTGGGTCGGCATGGCGGGCAAGATCGCCGACACGCTGAACGACATCATCGAAACCAAAGCGCGTATGGTGCGCGAGGTGACGGAAGTGAGCCGTGTGGTGGGCCGCGAAGGCCGCCTGACGCAGCGCGCCGAGATGCCGAATACGGCCGGCGGCTGGGCCACCATCATCAGCTCCGTCAACACGCTGATCGACGACCTGGTACGCCCAACGTCGGAAATGGCGCGCGTGATCGGTGCGGTGGCGAAAGGCGATTTGTCGCAGACCATGTCGCTGGAGGTGGATGGTCATCCGCTGAAAGGCCAGTACCTGCGGGCCGCCATGACGGCGAATACCATGGTGGAGCAGCTGTCCTCCTTCTCCTCCGAAGTAACACGCGTGGCGCGCGAGGTAGGTACGGAAGGTAAGCTCGGTGGCCAGGCGCAGGTGAAGGGCGTGGCCGGCACGTGGAAGGACTTGACCGACTCGGTGAACTCGATGGCGGGTAACCTGACGTCGCAGGTGCGTAACATCGCCGAGGTGACTACCGCCGTGGCGAACGGCGACTTGTCGAAAAAAATCACGGTAGACGTACGCGGGGAAATCCTGCAATTGAAAGATACCATCAACGTGATGGTGGACCAGTTGCGTTCCTTCGCATCGGAAGTAACGCGCGTGGCACGTGAGGTGGGTACAGAAGGTAAGCTGGGCGGACAGGCTTATGTGCCGGGCGTGGGCGGCACGTGGAAAGACTTGACCGACAACGTGAACTTCATGGCGTCCAACTTGACAGGCCAGGTACGTAACATTGCGGCGGTGACTACCGCCGTGGCAAACGGCGACTTGTCCAAGAAAATTACGGTGGATGTGAAGGGCGAGATTCTCGAACTGAAAAACACCATTAACGTGATGGTCGACCAGCTGTCCTCCTTCGCATCCGAAGTGACGCGGGTGGCGCGCGAGGTGGGCACGGAGGGTAAGCTGGGTGGACAGGCGCAGGTGAAAGGCGTCGGCGGTACGTGGAAGGATTTGACCGACTCGGTGAACTCGATGGCGGGTAACTTGACGGGCCAGGTACGTAACATCGCCGAGGTGACCACCGCCGTGGCGAACGGCGACTTGTCCAAGAAGATTACGGTGGACGTGAAAGGCGAGATTCTTGAACTGAAAAACACCATCAACGTGATGGTGGACCAATTGAACTCCTTCGCATCCGAAGTGACCCGCGTGGCGCGCGAGGTGGGTACCGAGGGTAAGCTGGGTGGCCAGGCGAATGTGTCCGGCGTGGCCGGCACCTGGAAGGACTTGACCGACAACGTGAACTTCATGGCGTCCAACCTGACAGGCCAGGTGCGTAACATCGCGGACGTGACCACCGCCGTGGCAAACGGCGACCTGTCGAAGAAAATCACGGTGGACGTGAAGGGCGAAATTCTCGAACTGAAAAACACCATTAACGTGATGGTGGACCAGTTGTCCTCCTTCGCATCCGAAGTAACACGGGTGGCGCGCGAAGTGGGTACGGAAGGTAAGCTGGGTGGCCAGGCTTACGTGCCAGGCGTAGGCGGCACCTGGAAGGATTTGACCGACAACGTGAACTTCATGGCATCCAACCTGACGGGCCAGGTGCGTAACATCGCGGCGGTGACGACGGCGGTGGCGCGTGGTGACTTGTCGAAGAAAATTACGGTGGACGTGAAGGGCGAGATTCTAGAACTGAAAGACACCATTAACGTGATGGTAGACCAGCTGTCCTCCTTCGCTTCCGAGGTGACGCGGGTAGCGCGCGAGGTGGGTACGGAAGGTAAGCTGGGCGGCCAGGCTAACGTGTCCGGCGTGGCCGGTACGTGGAAGGACTTGACCGAGAACGTCAACCAGCTGGCGGCTAACTTGACCAACCAGGTGCGCGCGATTGCGGAGGTGGCAACCGCCGTGACGCGCGGCGACTTGTCGCGTTCCATCCAGGTGGAAGCGCGCGGCGAGGTGTCCTACCTGAAGGACAACATCAATGAGATGATCCGCAACCTGAAAGAAACCACGCAGAAAAACGCCCAGCAGGACTGGCTGAAGACCAACCTTGCGCGCTTCACCCGCCTGCTGCAAGGCCAGCGCGACCTGCAAGCTGTGACGAAACTGATCCTGTCCGAACTGGCGCCGCTGGTATCGGCCCACCACGGCGTGTTCTACATGATGGACGCCGGCGACAGCGACGCGCGCCTGCGCATGATCGCCAGCTATGGCTACCGCTCCAGCCGCAAGCTGCCGACGTCCTTCCTGCCGGGCGAAGGCCTGGTGGGCCAGTGCGCACTGGAGAAAGTGCGCATCTGGCTGACCGACGTACCGCGCGATTACATCGTGGTGTCGTCCGGTTTGGGCGCGGCCCCGCCGACCAATATCGTGGTGCTGCCGATTCTGTTCGAGCAGCAGGTGAAGGCGGTGATTGAGATCGCATCGCTGGACCGTTTCACCGAAACCCACCTCTCCTTCCTCGACCAGCTGATGGAATCGATCGGCGTGGTGCTGAACACTATCGAGGCAAACAGCCGTACCGAATCGCTGCTCACGCAATCGCAGTCGCTGGCGCAGGAACTGCAGCAGACCAACCAGGAGCTGGCGGAGAAAGCGCGCCTGCTGTCCGAGCAAAACATCGAGGTGGAACGGAAAAACCGCGAGGTGGAGCAAGCCAAACTGGCGCTGGAAGAAAAAGCCACCCAGCTGGCGCTGTCCTCCAAATACAAATCCGAATTCCTGGCGAATATGTCGCACGAACTGCGCACGCCTTTGAATTCGCTGCTGATCCTGGCGCAGCAGCTAGGCGACAACCCGGACGGCAACCTGTCGGGCAAGCAGGTGGAATTCGCCAAGACCATCCACGGCTCCGGCTCCGACTTGCTAACGCTGATTAACGACATCCTGGACCTGTCGAAGATCGAATCGGGCACGGTCACGCTGGACGTGTCGGAATATCGCTTCCAGAACCTGCGCAACTATGTGGACCGCACCTTCCGCCACATGGCGGAGGCCAAGCATCTCGGCTTCTTTGTCGAGCTGAAAGACAGCCTGCCGACGGCGATGATGACCGACACCACGCGCTTGCAGCAGGTGCTGAAAAACCTGCTGTCCAACGCCTTCAAGTTCACCACCCACGGCCAGGTGTCTTTGAATATCAGTCTGGTCACCAGCGGCTTCTCCAGCGACCACGCCAACCTGCTGCATGCAGACGCGGTGCTGTCGTTTGCAGTCAGCGACACCGGCGTCGGCATCGCGGCCGACAAGCTGCAGCTGATTTTCGAAGCGTTCCAGCAGGCCGACGGCTCCACCGCCCGCAAATACGGCGGCACCGGCCTAGGCCTGTCGATCTCGCGCGAGCTGGCGCGCCTGCTGGGCGGCGAGATTCGCGTCGAATCGGTGGTCGGCAGCGGTTCGACCTTCACCCTGTTCCTGCCTTACAACCGCGCGGGCTTCATCAACTACGACACGGTGCGCGCGCCGCAAGTGCGCCTGCCGGCGCCGACGCCGCAGGTGGTGTACACGCCGCCTGCGCATGCTGAAACCACCATCGAACCGGATGCCGAACTGGATGAATTCAGCGGCAGCGACGACCGCGGACTGGTGGCGCCGGGCGATCCGTCGGTGTTAATCATCGAGGACGATGATCGCTTCTCGCAGATTGTACTGGCCTTCGCACGCGAGAAGAACTTCAAGGGCATCGTGACCATGCAGGGCGATTCGGCACTGAGCCTGGCGCGCGACTACCTGCCGTCGGCCATCTTCCTCGACCTCGACCTGCCGGATATCGACGGTTTCACGGTGCTGGACCGTTTGAAACGCGATCCAAGCACGCGCCATATCCCGGTGCATGTGATGTCCAGCCTTCGCGAGCGTGAGCGCGCGCTGCGCCTCGGCGCCATCTCCTACCTGAATAAACCGGTCAGCAAGGAAGCGTTGACGGAAGAATTCAGCCGCATCCAGAAATTCCTGTTGGGCGGAAAACGCAGCCTGCTGGTCGTGGACGACGAACAGGCGCAGCGCGATTCCATCATCGCGCTGATCGGCAATGTGGACATTCATATCGTGGCGGTGGAAACCGGCCAGGCGGCGCTGGACGTACTGCGCGAGCAGCATTTCGACTGCATGGTGCTGGACCTGACGCTGCCCGACATCAGCGGCTTCGACCTGCTGGACATCATCGGCAAGAATGAGTCGCTGCGCGATCTGCCGATTGTGATCAACACGGCCAAGGACTTGAACCGCAAGGAAGTAGCAAAGCTGAAGCGCTACGCCAAGACCATCGTGATCAAGGATGCGCGTTCACCGGAGCGGCTGCTGGACGAAACGGCGCTGTTCCTGCACCGTTCGCAGGCCAGTTTGCCGGAAGCGCAGCGCCGCATGCTGGAAGAGATCCACGCGGCGGAAGGCGGGCTGGCAGGACGCAAGGTGCTGATCGTCGACGATGACTTGCGCAATATTTTTGCACTGTCGTCGCTACTGGAGCGCCAGCAGATGCAGGTGCTGTTCGCCGAAAACGGGCGCGACGGCATCGAGGTGCTGGAGCGCGATCCGACCATCGAGATCGTCCTGATGGACATCATGATGCCGGAGATGGACGGCTACGACACCATGCGCGCGATCCGCCGCATCCCGAAATTCAAGTCGCTGCCGATCATCACGCTGACGGCGAAGGCGATGAAGGGCGACCGCGATAAATGTATCGCGGCCGGCGCATCGGACTACATCACCAAGCCGGTGGATGTGGCACAGCTGCTGTCGCTGATGCGCGTATGGTTGCACTGATGTCGTCGCTCATCGCCTCCCTCCGCGCCGCCTTGAGCGCTGCCTCACCGCGCTCAACTCCGGCAGCCGAAGTGCAGCCTCGGGGCGCTGTGGCGACGCCGGACGTGCAGCCCGGCACGCCGCTGATCGTCTCCGCCAACGGCGCGGCGCGGCGGCACTCGCCATCGTCGGTAGAGGAACTGGAGCTGGAGCTGTTATTGGAAGCGCTGTTCCAGTGCCACGGCTACGACTTCCGCGGCTACGAACGCGCCGTCGTCGCATACAAAGTCCAGGCCCTGCGCGCGGAGCTCGGCCTGGCCACCATCTCCGCCCTGCAATCGCGCATCCTGCACGACGCAGAAGCCTACAACACCCTGCTGCACGCACTCTACGTCACGCCAGCCCTGATGTTCGACAATGCACTGGAAGCTTCGATGCTGCGCCTGTCGCTGGGCGTGCTGCACGGCGCCGCCCTGCCGCGCGTCTGGCTGGCCGATTGCGCCGGCGTACAGCAAGCATGGACGCTGGCCATCCTGCTGGAACAGGAACAACTGGCGCCACGCACCGAAATCTATGCCACCGTTGCCAGCGACGCCATGCTGACCGAAGCCCAGCAAGCCAGCCTGCCGATGGAGCGCCTCGGCGAACTGCAAGCCAACTACGTGCGCAGCGGCGGCACCGGCAAACTAATCGACTACTTCGACGTCAGCGACGACGGCCTGCGCGCCGTACTGAAACCGCACCTGAACAGCCGCATCACCTGGGCGCAGTACAACCTCGTCACCGACGCCTCGTTCAACGAATTCCAGATGATCCTCGGGCACCGCGCCCTGCCCGACTTCGGCCCGGCGCTGCGCAAGCGCGTGCTGCAGCTATTCGATGACAGCCTGGCGCCGTTCGGCACACTGGCGCTGGACCGCCCGCTGGACCAACACGATCTGCTGTCGCACCACTACAAGCCGCTGCTGGCCCACCAGTCGTGGTACAAGCGCATCGCCTAAACTGAAGCGCTGGGCCGTTCAGCGATACGGTCACGCCAGGCCTGCAAGTGCGCCAGGCCCTCCTGGCCCGGACGGAACTTCATCAAGCCGCGCGCAAACTCCAGCGCACAAAACGCCGTAATGTCGGCGATGGTAAACCGCTGGCCCGCCACAAACGGCTGCGTAGCTAGCACGTCGTCCAGCCAGCGCGCCGTCTCACGCATTTTCTCGCCCTGCGCCGCACCGTAGTCGGGGAACTGCGGCTGCTCCAGCGCCGCCAAACCCGGATGCGTATGGCGGATGCAGTTGGCGATGCCGTAAAACAGATGCAGCTCCACGCGACGGTCCGCCATTTCGATAAACGCACGCTCGTCGTAGCCTTCGCCCATCAAATTCGGCTCCGGCGCATAACCCTCCAGCCATGAGCAGATGGCGCGCGTCTCGCACAGGATGCGGCCATCATCCAGCTCCAGCGCCGGAATGCGGCCAAACGGATTGCGCGCCAAATACTCGGCGCTGCGATGCTCGCCCGCGCCCAGATCGATCTGCACTTGCTCAATGCCGCTCAAGCCCTTTTCGGCCATGAACATAGCGACGCGACGTGGATTTGGCGTGCGTGGGGAAGTATAAAATTTCATCGTGATTGTCCTGTCTCCAGCATGGTGCGAACAGTCGTTGGATCGGTGCGTTCTGCGCGCGGCGGCAGCAGAATACCGCGCTGCACCGCAGGCCGCGCCGCAATCGCATCGATCCAGCGCTGCAAATGCGGCAAATCGTCCACGCTCACGCCCGACCAGTTATGGGTACGGACCCAGGCCCAGTTGGCGATATCGGCAATCGAATACTCGCCAGCCAGAAATTCATTATGCGCCAGGTGGGCATCCAGCACGCGGAACAGGCGCTTGCTCTCGCCCTGATAACGGTCGATGGCCGGCTGGATCTTCTCCGGAAAATAGCGATGGAACACATTGGCCTGTCCCATCATCGGGCCGACGCCGCCCATCTGGAACATCAGCCACTGCATCACTTGCGAGCGGCCCTTGAAATCGGCCGGCATCAATTCGCCGGTTTTTTCGGCGAGGTAGGCCAGGATCGCGCCGGATTCAAACACGGCGAAGTTATCCTCAGAGCGGTCAACAATGGCCGGGATGCGGCCATTCGGATTAATCGCCAGGAACCACGCTTCCTTCTGCGTGCCGGCCGACAGGTCCAGCGTATGCAGGGTATACGCCAGCTCCAGCTCTTCCAGCGCGATGGAAATCTTGTGGCCGTTGGGCGTGGCGGCCGTGTACAGGTCGATCATGTCTCTGCCTTTTAGATGGATTGTTGAAGCCAGATGATAATCCCATTAGGGATTTGACAGCGCATGCAGTTCACTTTAGATTGTCCGCTTGCCTACAAGGCCACACAATAAAAGGATCAGCATGCAACGCACTTTGATTTCGCTCGCCGTGATCGCGGCGCTCGGATTGTCCGCGCCATTCGCCGCCAACGCAGCTACCGCTGCCGGCAAGGCCGCACAGGTCACCACCCAATTGCCGCGCAACGCCGCACCGACCCACTACGCTATCTCCCTCACGCCTGATGCAGCCAACAGCAGCTTCAGCGCCAGCGTCACGATAGCGCTCAACGTCAAGCAAGCCAGCAGCAGCCTGACGCTCAACGCCGTCGACCTGAAATTCAGTGCGGCCACCATCAGCGCCGGCCCGGGCAAACCGGTGCAAGCGGCCGGCAATATCGAGGTCGATGAAAAAAATCAAACCGCCACCTTCCACTTTGCCGAGGCGCTCAAGCCGGGCAGCTACCAGCTCAAGCTCGATTACACCGGTAAGATCGGCGACCAGCCGGCCGGCCTGTTCTCACTTGATTATGAAAACGGCGGCGCCAAAAAGCGCGCGCTCTACACCCAATTCGAGTCCACCGATGCGCGCAGCGTGATCCCGTCGTGGGATGAGCCATCCTACAAAGCCACCTTCGCGCTGGAAGCCACCATTCCGGCCGGCCAGATGGCGGTGTCGAACATGCCGGTCGCCTCCACCACCAAGCTGGCCGACGGCCGTGAACTGGTGCGCTTTGCCACCACGCCGAAGATGTCAACCTACCTGCTGTTCTTCGGCCTCGGTGAATTCGAACGCGCCAGCGCCATGGAGGGCGGCGTGGAACTGGGCGTGGTTACGCAAAAAGGCCATGTGGCGCAGGCCCAGTTTGCGCTCGACAGCTCGCGCGCGGTACTGAAAGAGTACAACGACTACTTCGGCGTGAAGTTCCCGCTGCCGAAACTGGACAACGTCGCCGCACCTGGCCGCAGCCAGTCCTTCGGCGCGATGGAAAACTGGGGCGCCATCTTCACCTTTGAATATGCCATGCTGCTCGATCCGCGCACCGCCACGCAGACCGACAAGGAAACCTCCTTCCTGGTGGCCGCGCATGAAATCGCCCACCAGTGGTTCGGCGATTTGGTCACCATGTCGTGGTGGGACGACCTGTGGCTGAACGAAGGCTTCGCCTCGTGGATGGAATCGCGCACCACCAACCTGCTGCATCCGGAATGGAACTGGAAGCTGCGCGGCGTGGGCTCGCGCGATTCGGCGATGGAGCGCGACGCACTGGCCACCACGCACCCGGTGGTGCAGCACATCCGCAGCGCCGAAGAGATCAGCCAGGCCTTCGACTCCATCACCTATGACAAGGGTTCGGCGGTGATCAATATGCTGGAAAACTACGTCGGCGCCGATGCGTGGCGCGCCGGTGTGCGCGCCTACATGGCCAAGCATGCCTACGGCAATACCGTGTCCAGCGACTTGTGGAGTGCCGTGGAACAGGCTGCGCACAAACCGGTGGTGGCCATTGCGCATGACTTCACGCTGCAGCCGGGCGTGCCGCTGGTGAGAGTATCGGAAGCGGTCTGCAAAAACGGCAAGACCACCATCCAGCTGACGCAGGGAGAATTCAGCAAGGACCAGGAAAACAAGAAGCCATTGAGCTGGCGCGTGCCGGTGATCGCGCAGACCGTGGGCAACGCCACCGTGCGCACCATCATCAGCGGCGGCAAGGCCAGTCTCACGCTGCCGGGTTGCGGCGCGGTGCTGGTCAACGCCGGCCAGAGTGGTTACTACCGCACGCTGTACGCACCGAAGGCGTTTGCCGCGCTGGCCGAAAACTTTGCCCAGCTGCCGGCCATCGACCAACTGGGCCTGCTGGGCGATACGTGGTCGCTGGGACTGGCGGGCAAGGCGCCGGCCTCCGGCTTCCTGGAGCTGGCCAACCGTACGCCGGTCAACGTTGCGCCGGAAGTATGGCAGGAGATCGCGCAAGTGCTGGCGGGCCTGCGCGACCACTACGACAGCAAGCCCGAACAGCGCGCGGTGCTGGACCGCTTCACGCGCGCCCGCCTGGCGCCAGTGCTGGCGCGCATCGGCTGGACCGCTACCAAGGATGAAGCGGCGACCGTGGCCAATCTGCGCGAAACCTTGATTACTGCCCTCGGCAAGGCCGGCGACGATGCCGTGCTGGCCGAAGCGCGCCGCCTGTACGCTGCTTCGCAGGCCGACAAGGATGCGCTGCCGGCCGCGCTGCGCCGTCCGGTACTGGGCGTGATCGGCGCCAATGCCGATGAAGCGACCTGGAACCAGCTGCGCGCCGCCGCCAAGGCCGAACCGTCGGCCACCACCAAGGACGAGCTGTATGGTTTCCTCGCCGCCGCGCGCGACGACAAGCTGGCGCAGCGCACTTTGGACCTGGCGCTGACCGACGAACCGGGTGCCACCACCGGTGCGGCGATGATCAGCCGGGTGGCAAGCCGCCATCCGGACCTGGCGTTCGACTTCGCCATCGCCAACCTGGCACAGGTCGAGCAGAAAATGGAAGTCGGCAGCCGCAGCCGCTATTTCCCGAGCTTGGGTGGACGCTCGGCAGATCCGGCCATGGTCGGCAAGCTGCAAGCCTACGCCAAACAGCACCTGGCGGCCAACGCCGCAGGCGATACCAAGACCGCAATTGCCGCCGTCGAGTACCGCATCAAGGTGCGCAACAAGCGCCTGCCGCAGATCGACGCGTGGCTGGCGCAGCACGCGGGCTAACGCGCCGGGGCAAAAAAAAACCAGCATCATCGTTAGATGGTGCTGGTTGCAAAACGCTCGAAAGCGTGGGGATGTTCAGTGGTTCAGCGGCGATACTGCCGCTTGAACGAAATTTGTGCCGGGCTTGAACGGTCCGGCAACCGGGCGCTGGGCTTAACCTTGCGCTATGGGTTCTACTTTGCCATTGATCGGCAAAGGCAGGCTTAGGACTTCATTAAGAATGCTTAAAACACCTAGATGACGTATAAAAATTACATTATTCCCGCGCTGACGGCATTGTGTATGCTGGCCGCCTGCTCGCAGCTGCCGCCACCGGCCGCTGTGCCAGTCGCCGCTACGCCGGCACCAGCACCGGCAGCGCTGCCGCAAGACAGCGGTCCGCTGCTCCAGATTGACAGCGCGCAGTCGCTGATCGCCGTTACGGTGCGGCGCGGCGGCGTGCTGGCACGCCTCGGCCATGACCACGTGGTGGCCAGCCATGCCATCAGCGGCACCGTCTCGCCGTCGCAAAGCCGCGCCGATTTCACCTTCCGTCTCGATGAGATGAAAATCGATGAAGCAGATCTGCGCCACATCGCCGGCCTGGAAAAGCAGCCGTCGGCCGACGCTATCGAAGGCACGCGCCACAATATGCTGACCAAGGTGCTGGATGCGGAACGCTATCCGCTGGTGCAGGTGCACGCGGAACGCGGTGCGCCGGGAGAGCCGCTGCAAGTGTCGATCACGCTGCACGGCGTCACCCGCACGCTGGCGATTCCGGTAGCGCTGCGCGAGGAAAATGGCGGCATCTATGTGAAGGGCACGGTCAACCTGAAGCAAACCGATTTCGGCCTGACGCCCTTCTCCGTCATGGCGGGCGCCATGTCCGTGCAAGACCAGATGGAGCTGCGTTTCGAACTAAACGCCAGATAAAAAAAAGCCCGCCGCCTTGATAAGGCGCGGGCCTAAAGTTTCAAATCGGGAGAGACTTGAAAGAGCAAGGACAGTATCTCAGTGGTGCATGACGCCATGATGACATCGCGCCCTCCCGAACAAACTTTTTTTAGCGCGCCACGATCAGGCGCAATCCAAGGCCGACGAAAATCGCACCGGCCACGCGGTCCATCCACTTGCCGGCGCTTGGCGTGCGGTTGATCCAGGCGCCCACCGCGCCCGAGAAATAGCCCAGTAGGCCAAACAGCACGATCGCCTGCGCCGTGAACAGCAGGCCGAGTTGCGCCGTTTGCCAGCTGGCGTCGCCGCGCTCCGCCACCACAAACTGCGGCAGGAAGGACAGGAAGAACAGCACCACTTTCGGATTGATCGCATTCGCGAACAGTCCTTTGGTGAACAGCTTGCGCAGGCTTTCATCCGGCAAGCCCGCACCTTCCACACGCGCGCCGCCACGGCTGCGCAAGGCGCCAAAACCGAGCCAGATCAGGTAAAGGCCGCCCACCACTTTCAGCGCGGTGAACGCCAGCGGCGAGGCCTTGATCAAGGCGCCTACGCCCAGCGTGGCCAGCACCGTGTGACTGAGGCAGCCCAGCGCGCAACCGAGGCCGAACATCATGCCCTGGCGCCGTCCGCGCGACATGCCGACGCTCAGCACCATCAGGTTGTCCGGGCCCGGCGAGACCGTAATCAACAGCGCGGCGCTGAGAAATCCTATGAGCTGTTCTGGTGTAATTAACAAGATGGTTCCCTAGGGGGCAAAGCGGCCATCATACCAAATAGTTAAGTTCTCGTTTAAAATGGGTGATACCACCTTCCACGGACTGCCGGCGCACGGAACACGAATGAGCATAGCCAGTAAGATTTACAGCTTCATGCTGGCGCTGTGCGCGCTGTGTATGGTGTATGCGCCCCCTGCGCAGGCGCAAACACTGTCCCTCGTCGGTAGCAGCATCGACCTCGCCCAGAGCGGCCGCCTGTTTGTCGATGGCGGCGAGCCCTATCCCGTCAACGCTAGCGGCTTGCCCGCCATGCTGGCGCGGCTCACGCCCGCCTCCAAAGTCAACCTGCTGGGTGGCAGCTACTGGCTGTACGCAGAACTGCGCAACGACGGCCTGCAGCCGCACTGGGTGATTGATCCGAACGATACGCTGATCGACATGGTCGACATCCAGGTCTACGGCGAGGACGGCAGCCTCCACCAGATGCTGACCGGCTACCGCCAGCCGCACTCCTACCTGCTGCATTACGGTAAAGACATCGACCTGGAAGCGGGCCAGCGCTATCACGTGTTGATCCGCTTCTCCAGTCCCTACTACGCGCGCACGCCGGTGTTCTCGGTGCTGCCGCGCCCTGCCTACCAGCAGCTGGTGGCGAGTGAGAACGTGCTGATCATCGGCTCGATCGGCGCGCTGCTGGCGCTCACCGTGTTCAACTTCTTCATCTACTCCATCACGCGCGACCGCTCCTCGCTGTACTACTCGCTGTATGTGCTGTGCTACGCCATCGCATGGGGCATGACCTTCCACCTGTCGGCCGATTTATTCAGCTGGCATGACCTGCACTGGCATTACGTGCCGTTCTTCCTGCTGCCGGTTCTCAGCACGCTGTTCTACACCACCTTCCTGCGCCTGAAGGAAACCGCGCCGCGCCTGTATGCACTGAGCCGTATCAACATCGTGCTGCCGCTGGTGACGCTGCCCAGCTGCTTCCTGGCGCTCAGTTACGCCCACACCATCGCCACCATCGTCATCACCATCTGGATGACCATGGCACTGGCCAGCGGCATCATCGTCTGGCGGCGCGGCTACTACCCGGCGCGCTTTTTCGTACTGGGCTTCGTGGCGTTGATGGTGCCCGGCCTCGTGATCCTGCCGGCCAACGTCGGCCTGATTCCGGCGCTGGTGACCAACGCGCAGCTGTTCACTTTATTGGGCGGTACGCTAGACGGCGTGCTGCTGGCGTTCGCGCTGGCCGACCAGATTCGCCTGCTGCGCAACACGCTGGAACAGCGCGTGAAAGAGCGCACCGCCGAACTGACGGAAGCCAAGGAGCACGCGGAAATCGTCAGCCGCCACCGCATCGACTTCCTGTCCGCCATGAGTCACGACATCCGCACGCCGCTGGCCGGCGTGATCGGCATGATCAAGTTCGCCATGCGCGACCAGTCAGTGCGCGGCAGGACCGAGGAGTATTTGCGCATCGGCTTGCAGAATAGCGAATCGCTGCTGGCCATCCTCAACGACATCCTCGATTTTTCCAAGATCGATGCCGGCCGCCTGTCGATTGAAAACGTCGACTTCGACCTGATTGCGCTGATCGACGACGCCGTCGGCATTCTGCAGCAGCAGGCCGACGCCAAAAGCCTGCTGCTGCGCTACGAGCTGGCACTGGACCTGCCGCGCTACGTGCGCGGCGACCCGACCCGCCTGCGCCAGATCCTGCTTAACCTGCTCGGCAACGCCATCAAGTTCACTGACCGCGGCGAAGTACGGCTGGACGCATCGGCACTGCAGACGGCCGACGGCCACACCAGCATCAGCATCGACGTCAGCGACACCGGCCCCGGCATCCCGGCCGACACATTGCCACGCCTGTTCCGGAAATTTGAACAGGCCGACCACTCCACCACGCGCCGCTACGGCGGCACCGGTCTTGGCTTGGCCATCTGCAAGGAGCTGGTAGAACTGATGGGCGGCTCGATAGCCGCCGAGAGCCGCGTTGGCGCCGGCTCCACGTTCAGCTTCACGCTGCCGCTGGCAATGGGCTCGGAGCCGAGCGTCGACCTGTCGCTGCAACCGCGCAAAGAGCACCACGCCCACCGCCTGCGCGTGCTGTGCGCGGAAGACGTGCGTACCAACCAGATCATCGTCAGCACGCTGTTGGAAGGCATGGGCCACGACATTCGCGTGGTCGAAAACGGCCTGCAAGCGCTGCATGCGCTGAGCACCGCCGCCTACGACATGGTGCTGATGGACGGCCGCATGCCGATGATGGATGGCGAACAGGCCGCGCGCCTGATCCGCTCCGGCGGCAGCGAAGACTATCGCGTGCTCGATCCCGGCATCCCGATTATCGCGCTGACCGCCAACGCCAGCGACCATGACCGCGCGCGCTATCTGGCAGTGGGCATGGACGGCTTCCTCAGCAAGCCAGTGGACGAGCGCCTGCTGTACGACCAAGTGGAAAAAGTGATCGCGCAACACCTGAGCCGCGGCCGTCCGCTGCGCCCCACCGATGCGGCGCGGCTGGAGGCCGAGCGCACGGAGATGCTGGACCAGCAGTTTGGCGTCATTCCGGCGGTGTGCGCCGACGTCCGTCCGGACACGGTGCGTATCATGCCGCTGGCCGGACTGTCGCACAAACATATGCAGCGCATCACCCAGGCCTTCCTCGACGAAGCGCCACGCCGGCTGGAGACGGCGCGTGCCGCCGTCATCGCCGGCAATAGCGGTGCGGCGGCGGCGGCCATCCACGCGCTGAAAGGCAGCGCCGGCTATCTCAATTCGACCCACTTGCACTCGCTGTGCCACGCGATGGAAGCCGCCGCCAGCGCCGGCGACCTGGTGGAAGTGATCGACATGCTGCCCGACGTCGAAGCGGCGCTGGACAAAGCTTGCGCCGACCTGCGCAACGTCAACGTGGCTTAAGCAGAGTTTCCGATTTTCCGCGACAATAGTGGACACGCTTCACAGTTTTACCTCGCACCGGATATCAAATGAATACTCCTGATAGCGCGCTGGCTGCGCGCGACGGCCTGCCGCAAGGCGCGCGCCAGCTGGCCATGCTGTCGGTCTCCATCGGCGTCGGCATGGCGTCGCTCGATACCGCCATCGCCAACACTGCCCTGCCGGCCATCGCCGACCAGCTGCATACATCGCCCGCTGCCTCGGTCTGGATCGTCAACGTTTATCAATTGGCCATGGTCGCCACCTTGCTGCCGTTTGCCGCGCTGGGTGAAGTCATCGGCTACCGGCGCGTATGCATCTTCGGGCTGGGCGTGTTCACGGCGGCGTCGCTGGCCTGCGCGCTGGCGTGGTCGCTGCCCTCGCTGGTGGTAGCGCGGCTGTTCCAGGGCATCGGCGGCGCGGCCATGATGGGCGTGAATACGGCGATGGTGCGCACCATTTTCCCGGCGCGCTTGCACGGCCATGGGTTCGGCCTCAATTCGCTGGTGGTAGCGGTGGCGTTTGCGATCGGCCCCACGGCCGCCTCGCTGATCTTGTCCGTCGCGCCGTGGCCATGGCTATTTGCCATCAACGTGCCGCTGGGCGTGGCGGCGGTGCTGCTGGCGCGCCGCGCGCTGCCGCATTCGGCGCGCGCCGGCCACACCATCGATGCGCCGACCGCGATACTCAACGTCTTCGCCTTTGGCCTGCTGATCCTGACCTTCGGCGATGCCGCGCATCAGGAAGGCTGGCACAAGCTGCTGCCGGAGCTGGCCGCCACGCTGCTGTTCTTCGTCCTGCTGCTGCGCCGCCAAGCCGGCCACGCCGCACCCATGCTGCCGGTGGACTTGTTCAAGCGGCCGCTTTTCACGCTCTCCGCGCTGACGGCCGTCTGCACCTTTGCTGCGCAAGGACTGGCCTTCGTTTCGCTGCCGTTTTATTTCGAGACCACGCTGGGCCGCTCGCCGATCGAAACCGGCTTCCTGATGACGCCTTGGGCCGTGCTGGTGGCGGTGATGGCGCCCATCGCCGGCCGCCTGAGCGACCGTTATTCGCCCGGTGCGCTGGGCGGTATCGGCTTGGCACTGCTGTCTTCCGGGCTGGTAGCGATGCTGATGCTGCCGGCGCAGCCGTCGGCCTTCGACATCGCGTGGCGCATGGCGTGGTGCGGCATCGGCTTCGGTTTCTTCCAGGCGCCTAACCTGAAGGCCATCATGGGCAGCGCGCCGCCGCACCGGGCGGGCGGCGCCAGCGGCATCGTCGCCACTGCACGCCTGATCGGCCAGGCCACCGGCGCGGCGCTGGTGGCTTACTGCTTCACATTGTCGTCCATACGCGGCACCTCGTATGCGCTGATCTTGGGCGCAGTATTTGCCGGTGTGGCCAGTATCGCCAGTTTTGCGCGGCTGATGGTTACTTCGGCCGCGCCGGAGTAAGCGCAGTATCCGGCTTGCCTAGCGCGGCACGCCGCACCGCCGCACTCCGTGCGCTGGCACACATCGCGCAAGGCCAAGGCGGCTTAGGATGCAGTTTTCTACAAGGAGAAGCATCATGAGCAAACCTAGCGAAAAAGGCTTCAAACCCGGCGCCAATATGCCATCCGAGGGCTACGATCCGAAGCAGGAAGGCATGTCCGAAAGCGGCAACCACGCGAGCGGCAACCGCGCCAACGACACCCCAACCAATCAGCAGAGCGCATCCGCCACAGCCAAAACGGTGACCCACCGTGACCGCACCGCTGGCGCGCGTGGCGACAAGGCGGACGGCAAGCGTTGATTCCAGTTTACTGGACATGGATTTCCTGTAAAATGGAAATCCATGGACATCAATCTTCTCATTGCCCGCCGCGTGCGGGAGCTGCGCGATGCGCACGGTCTATCGCTGGATGCACTGGCCGTGCGCAGTGGCGTCAGCCGCTCTAATATTTCGCTGATCGAGCGCGGAGAGAGCAGCCCTACTGCAACGGTGCTCGACAAACTGGCCAGCGCGCTGGGCGTAGCGCTGGCTGCGCTGTTCGAAGACAAAGGCGCCCCGGAGGCAGAGCCCTCGCCACTTGCACGCGTGGCCGAACAACCGGTGTGGACCGATCCTGCATCCGGCTACATGCGCCGCAGCCTGTCGCCGCCCGCGCCGTCGCCTCTACAGCTGGTAGACGTGGTGTTCCCGCCCGGCCAGCGCGTGGCCTACGACAGCGTGCCGCACAACGCCGACATCCACCAGCAAGTGTGGATGATCGAAGGTGCGATGGAAATTAGCGTGGGAGACCAGCGCTGGCGGCTGGATGCCGGTGACACGCTGGCCATGCGGCTCGACCGCCACATCGTCTATCACAATCCTACTCGCAAGCAAGCGCGCTACCTCGTAGCGCTGACCACGCAACCCACCAATAGGAGAAGCACATGACCATCATCGTGCGACGCATCGGCTCCGGCGAAGCCCTCGAACGCGCCGAGCCGCTGGCGCAAGCGCTGTCCGATGTCTTGATCGATTGCGTGGAAGGGGGTGCATCCGTGAGCTTCATGCTGCCGCTGGCGCGCGCTAAAGCGCTAGCTTTTTGGCACGGTGTGCTGCAAGGCGCGGAGCGCGGTGAACGTGTGCTGCTGGTAGCGCAAACCAGCGAAGGCCGCATCGTAGGCACCGTGCAGTTGATCACCGCATTGCCCGACAACCAGCCGCACCGCGCCGACATCGCCAAGATGCTGGTGCACCGCGACGCCCGCCGCCGCGGTGTGGCCGCTCAACTGATGGCCGCCGTGGACCACACCGCGCGGGAACAGGGAAAGACCGTGCTGGTACTGGACACCGTGACGGGTGGCGACGCCGAACGCCTGTACCAGCGCGCCGGCTGGCAAACAGTTGGCGTCGTGCCGAACTACGCCTTGATGCCAGATGGCGCCTACTGCGGCACCACCTTCATGCACAAGCAGCTTTAGAAATCGACCTCGCCTTCGATCACGGCCGGATAGCCACTGATCGCGCGCGAGGTCTGCATGCCCGCCATGACCGCCGCTTCCACGCAACCTGCGTTGATGCCTGTCTTGATCCAGTCACCGGTCAGGAACAGGTTGGAAAATCCCGACTGGTCGGTGCGCAAGCGGTACTTGGTTGAATTCACCACCGACATCACATAACGCTCGGAAGGATCGACGTTGGCGCGCCAGTACTGCGCGTCAAAGCGCTGCACGCCGGTGGCCTCGCTGCCGTCCACCAGCCAATGCCATGGGAACGCGCCTGCTGGTCCGGCGGCCGGCCACAGAGAGGCGATCTGCTTGCCCAGCTGATTGACGGCGCCTGCCTTGGCCACTTCCGCCATCCGCGCGGGGAAACCGTGATCGCTGACCGGCGGATAGCTCTCCACCGGCAGCGCGCTGCAGAAGTAAGACACGTTGCGCGGATCCAGCGGCGCTGGCCAGTCTTCGCGCACCAGCAACTGGTCCATCGGCGCCCAGGTGTCATAGGGTTCGGTGAAGCCGCTCAGCACCGGCTGCTGGCCGTCAGGCTGATAGGTCCAGCCCATCTGCGCCAGATCCTTGTCCAGCCAGACCTGATAGGCCTGCGTGGCTACCGTCTGCACTTTTTCGGAGGTAGCCAGCAGCGCCGGGCTTTGCGCCAGCAGCTGCGGACATAGCACCGGCAGCGAACCAACCGAAATGCCAAACACCACCTGGTCAAAGTCGATACCGCGCTTCAACGTAACGACCGGCAGTTCCTTGTCAAACGCCTCGCGGTATACCGCCGGCCAGTCAGTCCAGTGCGACTCCAGATTGATTTTCCCGGACTGCAGCAATTCCGCCTGCGCCGTGTCGATCTGGCCGTACAGCGGCTCGCTCGGCCAGCATTCCAGATCTTTCACGGGCACCAGTGGAGCGTAGCTGCCGCCTGCCAGCGCCACTTGCTGCGTCATGCGGATGCTGCCAATCTGGCTGCCGTCCGGCACCAGCTCCTCCACCTTGTGGAAGAATTTGAATTTGACGCCCCGCGCCAGCAAAGCCTGATACATCGGCGTGAAGATGGTATCGCCCATCCCGGCCTGCATCTTGAACATGATGCCGCCTTTGTAGGCCAGGCCGATGCGCGCCATCGCGCGCAGCAGGGTGCCCGCTTCCGCATTCGGCTGGTCGAAGTTACCGCCTTCGTAGGCAAACACCAGGTCGTAGAAACCACGCACCGGCGCCGAATTCACACACAGCTCTTGGTCGCCGCCATGCTTGCGCAGCCAGTCACGGAAGTCGATATCGTTGATGACATCGAAGCCATGCCTGATGACGCCATCTTCAAACACGCCTTTCATGACCGTGATACCGAGGTCCAGACAGATGAACAGGCGGCGGATATCGTCCGCTATATCTCCATCGGCGTTGGCAATCAGCTTGCCGTAGCGCGCATGCAGCTTACCGCGCACACCCGCCATCGCAGCGGCCAACGCCAGATGCTGCCCCTCATCCGCATCTGCCGCCATATTGAACACCATGCCGGACAGCGCGCTGGCCAGCAGCGATATATCATTCAACAACTCATGCACCGACGACGTCACGCCTGCGGCCAGGTCATGCACCCAGTCCGGAATCGCGCCCGTGTGCGACACATGCGGCGCCAGCTCCTGGGTCAGATGATCCAGGCTGTGTATCCACTTCTCGATCCAGCCCACCATCGCCACCGCCATCTGCCACAGCGTGATCTTTTCATCGCCCTCGCCCGGTTCGCCCGGCAGCGTTGGGAATTCGATGGACCAGTTATGCCACTGATCGCCCACCTGCTCCGACAAGGCCACGTAATCCTGCTGCTTGAAGGCGTCGCGCCAGGTCGCCAGCGGCGAGCCGGCCGGACGATCCAGGCTGGCATAGGCCGCTTTGATCATCTTGAAGGCATTCGCGTAGAAGCCGAACCAGATGTGCAGGCCATGTTCTTCAATCCGCTGTCCCAGCTTGGCGTTGCGCCCGCTCGCTCCCTTGCCGCCCAGACGCCAGCCTTGCTGGTACACGGTGATGTCGTAGTTGTTCTGCCATCCCGGCTGGTCGCTCAGATAGTAAGCGGTGGTCACTGCGCCGACGCCGCCGCCCAGGATCGCAATCTTCTGCGGCGCGACGGACGAATTATCGACCAGCTCTTCGCCCGGTTGCGCGGTGAAATCAAAGTTCAGGTAATACGGCAGGATGGCTTGCTGCGGCCCCAGTTTCAAGCCCAGCGTCTGGTTCAGCGGGAAGCTGTCAAAGGCATGCAGCACGGCCTCATATTCGGAACCCAGCACTTTGCCGCTGTGGATTTTCTCGATGGTGGCCGGCGCCGCCAGAATCGCCTGGTAGACCGCTTTCAGGCCCGCGCTGTCCGGGAACTGCTTGAGGAAGATCTGGTCGATGCGCGGATGACGCAGCAGCGAGATGATGTCCTCCCAGCCCGCGACATCCATGTTGAAGAAGTCCGGTATCGACAGGAACAGCGTGATCGCCTGCTCAATGATGTCGGCGATGCTGCTGACCTCACGTTCGCCGTCCGTGGCCTGCGTGGCGTTCACCTCCAGCAGTGGGTGCATGGCGATTTTCGTCTCTGGCGCAAACGGATGAAAACCCTTGGCCGACAAGGCGCAGCGCTTGGCGTCGATCTCATATTCGCACAGGTACTTGGGATAGCCGAACAGCTCACGGCCATTAATCAGCGCCATCGCATCGTCGACGAAGATATGGGCTGGGTAGTAATAGATGTGGGCCAGCTTGCCCTCGTCATCCATCGCTCCCACCATGATCCAGGTGACGATATCGATTTCCGTAATCCAGCCCTTGGCATGGTCCACCGGGGCGGCAGAATCCGCGTGATTCACGCGCGTGAAGGTGATCAGCACATACGGCGACAGCGCCTTGAATCTGATGCGCTGGCCGGCGACGGCGTTCAGCGTATCGTCCAGCGTAGCCTGTAATTTGGCCAGATCGCCTTTGACGAAAAAGCCGTACATCTCGGAATTCTTCAATTGCAGCGGTGAGTGCATCATCACCGAGCCGCCCTGGTAAATATAGGAAGGTCTGGTCGCCATGTCGTCGCGGAAGAGAGAAGTCGCTAATCCTTCAGTGTATTTCAGATCAGGTACTATTGCCCAAAACAAATTGCGGCTTTCGATATAGAATTTGCCATGGCCAGAGATCATCAAGAACAACGCGCCTGGGTGCGCATGCCGTCCGGGCGGCGTCTGGATTTGCTCGATCCCACACCGTTTGACTGGGACGATAGCGACCTCGCATTGGGTCTCGCGCGCACCTATCGCTGGGGCGGACATTCGGCGTGGCCGTTGCCGCTGTCGGTAGCGCAGCATTCGCTGACGGTGATGCATGTGCGCGCCGCCGCAGGTGCAGCGGCCGGGCTGTCGCTATCACCCATCTTCGCGCTGCGCGAACTGCTGCACGACGCGGAAGAAGGCTTGCTGGGATTCGACTGCATCTCTCCGCTCAAGCCCTTCCTGGGCGAAGCCTTCAAAACGCTGACAGTGAAACTGGAAGCCGCCGTCTTCCTGCGCTACGGCCTGCCGCGCTGGACGCAGAAAGAGCATGCCGCCCACAAGCTGGCCGACCGCCTCGCCGCTGCCAGCGAAGCGGTACACGTTACCGGCTGGTCCGCACAAGAAGTCCAGCAAACGCTGAAAATAAAAGTACCGCCACTCAGCGAAGATCCGCTGCAATCCATCTACGGCGGCACCGCCTGGGAACCCTGGCCTCCCGCCCTCGCCGCCGAACGCTTCCTCGCGGAGCTTGAGCGCCTGAAATTGGTGTGTGGCTGACTATACCTTCGTATAACTATACGCAGCGGGCAAGGTTGGTGAAAATGGTCACATCAACTTCCTCTGGAGCCCGACCATGCATACCGCTTCCATCATCATTGCCGATGTCCATCCGCTGATCCGCGCCGGCATGGCTGCGTTGATTACGTCCGATGGGAAGTTCACGCTGCTTGGACAAGCCAGCAACGGTACGCAGGCGGTGGAGATGTGCGAGCGCTTGCAGCCGGACCTGTTGCTGATGGATCTGGACCTGCCCGATTGCGACGGCGTCGAGGCGCTGGGTCGCATTCGCGCTCATCATCCGGACGCCAAGGTGATCATCCTCAGCGGCCATGACGGCGAAGAACATGCCGACCGCAGCATGCGCGCCGGGGCCCAAGCCTATATGCTGAAGAACGCCCCGCTCGACGATCTGATGACCTGCATCCACGCCGTTCTGCAAGGCCGTAAATTCATGATGCCGGAGCTGGCCCTGAAGCTGGCCAGCCGCATCCACGGCAACCAGCTGACGCCGCGCGAACGCGACATCCTGGTGCACCTGGCCAGCGGCATGAGCAACAAGGTGATTGCGCGTGAAGCCGGCATCGGCATCGGCACGGTCAAATTTCACGTCAAGAGCATTATGTCCAAGCTCAACGTCTGCACCCGCACCGAGGCTGCAATGGTGGCCGCCCGGCGCGGTCTGGTGCACCTGAACTAAGGACTGCTTCTTAAGCAAGGGGCGCAGCCAGTGCGCCGGCGGCCCCATTTACACAAGGATGATGCAGGCGGCGTTACGTGCTTAACCGCAGCTGCTTACTTGGCCGGCACGGCAGCCAGCACTTTATGGCTGCCTTGGGTGCGTTCCGGCGCTTTGTGCACCATGGTGTAGGCGTAGTCCACGCCCATGCCGTAGGCGCCCGAGTGTTCACGCACGATGGCCATGACGGCGTCATAGGTTTCGCGGTGGGCCCAGTCGCGCTGCCATTCCAGCAGCACTTGCTGCCAGGTCACCGGCACCACGCCGGCCTGGATCATGCGCTGCATGGCGTAGTCGTGGGCTTCTTTCGAGGTGCCGCCCGAAGCGTCGGCCACCATGTAGATTTCGTAGTCGCCTTCCAACATGGCACACAAAGCGAAGGTGGTGTTGCAGACTTCCGTCCACAGGCCCGCCACGATGACCTTTTTCTTGCCGTTGGCTTTCAGTGCATCACGCACTTTCTGGTCGTCCCAGGAGTTCATTGACGAACGTTCGAGGATATCCTTTTCCGGGAACACGTCCAGCAGTTCCGGATAGGTGTGGCCCGAGAAGGCTTCGGTCTCGACGGTGGTGATGGTGGTCGGGATGTTGAACGCCTTGGCGGCCTTGGCCAGCGCCACGGTGTTATTTTTCAGTACCTGGCGGTCGATCGATTGCACGCCGAAAGCCATTTGCGGCTGGTGATCGATGAAGATAAGTTGGCTGTTGTGCGGGGTCAGGACTTCTAATTTAGGATTGCTCATGATGGGGTTCCATGTGGGGTCTAGAGAACCTTTATCTTAGGGGGCGCGCGACTGAAACACTATCTACCTTAATGCAGGCTTTGCACTCACCCTGCCTCTGCTAAGATGGCATCATGAACACACAACTCCACCAATTGACGCGCGCCCTGCGCGACCTGCACAAACAGCTGATCCACATCGAAAGCCAGTACTTCGGCAATGTCGGCAGTCCATTGGAACATCTGCAGCTGATTACCAACCATCCCCATTTTGCCTGGCTGCAAAAGCTGTCCGGCCTGATGACGCAGATCGACGAACGGCTGGACGAAAAAGAGCCGGTCACGCCGGCCGAGGCCAAGGCCTTCCGCCAGTCGCTGGAAATGCTGATCGGCCCATGCGAGGAAGGCGACCAGGAATTCCGCGCCAAGTACAACGCCATGCTGCACGACGGCCCGGAGCTGGTGATGGCGCACGGCGCGGTGCGCAGGCTGCTCGCGGCGATTTAGAGAAAAACAGAAAATTTATCGAAATAATAGAAATAATAAAATTTACCTATTTAGGCGCAGGCGTTAATCTGTCTCTCAATTCCACCGCATACAGAGAGAGCACATCATGAAACGCCTGCACAAGCTGCCCCTGCCCCTCAGCGCCATCGCCTTGCTGGCCGCCTTCATGCTCGGCAACCTCGACGCCCCAGGGGCCGGCTGGGTACTATTCGGCATCGGCATCATTGCCTGGGTCAAACTGGATGCCAAGCAAATGTTAAACTCCGATCGTTACGGCGTGTCGCCAGCGCTGGCCCTGCTGGCCTACCCGGCGCTGGCTGGCGCCCAAGCCAACGTGGCCGTGACCTTCGCGCTGGCGCTGCATGCGCTGGTGGTGTTCCTGATCCTGCTGAGCCGCCACTTGTCGCATGACGTAGCGCAAGCATTTTCTCCACCAAAAAGCATAAGTCAGCGTATCTAAAGCGGTTTTTCCAGATATCCACATCAACTGTGGATAAGCATGTGAATAAGCCCCTCTTGACAGCCGAGAACGCCTTTAACGGCGGGCGAAACAATAAATTGCTTAATCCACAGGCAGATTTTTTATCGCTTAAAATCAATGACTTACAAAATGGAAAAAGTCGCCGCCGGGCGGCTTTTTCGCTTCTTTAAAAATAATTTTATGTGCATAAGTGGGAAGAACCACACCCGTTGTTTCGCCACACTGCGAATTCTTTGACAAAAGTGCTGGCGAGGAATAGTGTCACTCTGAGATCGGCCTGTTCGACCTAACTGGGACTTGATGCATGAATCAGAACGACGACGATACCGATTGGATGATAGAAGACGAGGCGCCGCCCAGCAACCAGCCGCGCACGGGCAATGCTAGCGCCGCCGGTGGGCCGCCGCCTTGGCGCGTCCTGATCGTGGACGACGATGTGGACGTGCACGTCGTCACGAAATTCTCGCTGAGTAATGCCTGCTTCCAGGGCCGCCGGCTCAGTTTCCTGCACGCCTACAGCGGCGAGGAAGCCCTCAACGTACTACGCAATACGCCCGACATCGCGCTGGTGCTGCTGGACGTCATCATGGAAACCAGCGACGCCGGCCTGATGGTGGCGCGCCAGATCCGCGACCAGCTGCACAACCAGCTGGTGCGCATCGTGCTGCGCACCGGCCAGCCTGGCCAGGCGCTGGAACACAGCATCATCCTCGACTACGACATCAACGATTTCTGGTGCAAGACCGACCTGACCACGCGCAAGCTGTTCACCACGGTGATTTCCTCGCTGCGCGCGTACGCCGGCCTGGAGCAGGCGCACCGGCAAATGGTGTCGCTGCAGGCCGAACTGGATGAAGCGCGCCGGCTATTGAGCGTGGTCGACCAGCACGCCGTGATCGCCACGCTGGACGAGCGCGGCAAGATTGCCTCGGTCAACGATAAGCTGTGCGCGGTGTACCAGTTCAGCCGCGAGGAACTGCTGGGCGCCGATCCGCGCCTGCTGCATCCCTCACCCTATCCGCAAGACCAGTTGGCCGATGCGCTGCAAGCGCTAAAAGACGGCGAAGCCTGGACCGATGTGATCAGCACCTGGCGCCGCGATGGCCAGGAAGTGCGCCTGCGTGTCACCGCCACCAGTGACGACGGTGGCGCCGTATTGGTCGGCAGCGTGCTGCAGGCACTCAAAAAACCACTTTAAGTTTCGCTTAAGTGACTGGTCCATAAGCGTTTTTCAGGATATCCACAATTGCTGTGGATATCTATGTGGATATACCCCCATTGACAATGCAGAGCCCCTGTAACGGCGCGGTTTTCAACAAACTGCCCATCCAAGAGGCAAAAACATTACCCTTTAAAATCAATGACTTAGATTTTCACAGATTGTAACAAGAAAACTTTTCAAAAAAATTCTTGTCAACATGATTTGTGCATAAGTAAACGCCGGCAGCGCATATCAATGCACCGTTTTTCGCCGCTGATCAGGGTGTAATAACACCCGTTCGATTACTTTCGGATGCACATTATGCGATTTCAGGTATTCGATGGCACATACGGTGTTGAAGCTGGACTGTACGGTGATGCCGCGCTCGACCACTGCGCTGCCGGCCTCGTCTTGGCGCTGCTGGACTATCGTAACGTTCATCATGATCCTTGGTGAGAGTCAGGGCTGCCGCCCGATCGGTGATGCGCTCAAGGAGTATGGCCGACCATGGTACAAAGTCAATGGCAAGCTCCTATCATTCCGCAATTAAATTTATGCCGTTCTATAATGCGGTATGACGCCCGAGACCGCCCGCCCCCGCCCTACTTCCTTGCTGGATTTATTCATTTCTTTCACCGTCCTGGCGCTGCAAGGATTCGGCGGCGTGCTGGCCGTGGTACAGCGTGAAATGGTCGAGCGCAAGAAGTGGCTGACACCGGAGGAATTCATCGAAGACTGGGCGGTCGCGCAAATCATGCCGGGGCCGAACGTAGTCAACCTGTCGCTGATGATCGGCGACCGCTATTTCGGCCTGCGCGGTGCGCTGGTGGCACTGGCTGGCATGCTGTGCGTGCCGCTGCTGGTGGTGCTGGTGCTGGCACTGCTGTACGCCCAGTACGGCAGCCATCCGGGCGTAACGGGGGCGCTGCGCGGCATGGCCGCTGTGACCGCCGGGATGATTGCCGCGACCGGCCTCAAGCTGGCGTCGGCCTTGCGCAGGCATCCGCTGCCGCGCTGGCAAAACGCGGCGATTGCGCTGCTGTGCGTGGGCTTTGTGCTGGTGCTGCGCTTGCCGTTGGCGTACACGCTGCTGGTGCTGGGTGGGCTCGGTTATGCGCTCACCTACCGCAAGCTGAAGGGAGGCGCGGCATGAGCGAGGCGCCACTGCATATCGTCCTCAGCGCGGCGGACTGGCTGGACCTGTTCGCGCACTACATGCTGATGTCGCTGATGTCGATTGGCGGCGCGATTTCCACTTCGACCGAAATGCACCGCTATCTGGTGGAAGAACATCACTGGCTGACACAAGCGCAGTTCAACAACGCCATCGCCATCGCGCAAGCCGCACCGGGACCGAATGTGCTGTTCGTGGCGCTGATGGGCTGGAATGTCGGCCTCAACGCGGGCAGCTACGCGCTGGCGTTTGCCGGCGTGGCGGTGACCATGCTGGGCATCCTGATCCCGAGCACCACGCTGACTTATCTCGCAGCGCGCTGGGGCCACCAGAATCGCGAACTGCTGGGCGTGCGCGCCTTCAAGCAAGGCCTGGCGCCGGTGGTGGTGGGCTTGATGGTATCGGTCGGCGTGATCCTGGCCACTGCCAACGGCAACCCGGCCCAGGATTGGCCGCTGTGGCTGGTGGCGGCCGGCGCCGGCTTGCTGATCTGGCGCACCCGCATCCATCTGTTGTGGCTGCTGGCTGCGGGCGCGGTGATCGGCTGGTTCGTCGGCTGATTACTTGTTCTGGTAGCCGCCGTAGTATTTGACGGGACTCCAGTCCGGTGCGACTTCCAGCTTGGCCGGCGCGTACTGGCCGTACTCAGGCGCGGCATACACCACCTTGCCGTTGACGATGGTCAGGCTGGCTTCGAGGTTCTTGATCTTCTCCACATCCATCGTGAAGTAGTCCTGCGGCAGGATCACCAGGTCGGCGTACTGGCCTTTGGCCAGCGTACCTTTCAGCTTTTCTTCGCCGCTCATCCATGCGCTGCCTTGGGTCATCAGCTTCAGTGCCTGATAGCGGCTCAGCACATCCTTGTCCTGCCAGATTTTCAGGCCGCCGGCAGTCTTGCCAGTCACTGCCCAATAGATCGACGGCCATGGGCCGTAGCTGGACACGCGGGTGCCGTCGGTGCCAAGGCCGACTGGGATTTTCATCGCCAGCATTTTCTGAATCGGCGGCATCTGGCGCGTTTGCGCGCCGTACTGCTTCCAGTACAGCTCGCCCTGGAAGTACATGCGGTCCTGCACCGCTATACCGCCGCCCAGCGCTTTTACGCGCGCCAGCTGCTTGTCGCTGATGGTCTCGGCGTGGTCGAAGAACCAGCGCAGGCCGTTCAGCGGCGTGTCTTTATTCACTTTTTCGATCACCGCCAGGTCGCGGTCGATGCTCTCGTCGTAGGTGGCGTGGATGCGGAACGGCCAGCGGTTCTTGACCAGCAGGCGCAGCACCGGCTCCAGTTCGCTCTCCATTTGCGACGGCATGTCGGGACGCGGTTCGAGGAAGTTTTCAAAGTCGGCTGCGCTCCACACCAGGTTCTCACCGCCGCCTTCGGTGTTGTAGCCGTTGGCGTAGAACAGGTGCTCGTTCTTGTCAGGATGGGTGAGCGTCAGCCAGCGCTGGTAATCTTCCAGCTCCTTGCCCGGCTTTTGCGCGAACAGGTAGTAGGAGGTGCGCACGGTCAGCTTGCCGTTTTTCGCCAGTTCCAGGCTGACGGCATAATCGTCCGGATAGGCTTGTCCGCCACCGCCCGCATCAATGGCGCTGGTCAGGCCGAGGCGGTTGAGTTCGGAGTAGTACTGCTGCGTTGAGTTCAGCTGCTGTTCGCGTGGCAGCACGTTGGTCTTGGCCAGCGTGGTGTACAGGATCATCGCGTTGGGCTTGGCGATCAGCTTGCCAGTTGGTTTGCCGTCCGCGCCCAGCTCGACCACGCCGTCCTTGAATTTGGTGTCGGCGCTGTAGCCCAGCGTGTCGATGCCCTTTTTGTTCAGGAAGCCGAGGCCATACAGATAGAGCAGGAACACCGGCTTGTCCGGCACTGCTTCATTGATTTCTTCCAGCGTCGGCAGGCGTTTTTCTTCGAACTGGAATTCGTTCCAGCCGCCGACCACTTTGATCCATGCACCGTCCGGCGTGCGTGCGGCCTGCTCCTTCAACATCTGCAAGGCTTGCTTGAGCGAGGTGACACCATCCCAGCGCAGCTCGGCGTTGTAGTTCAGGCCTTCGCGGATGATGTGCAGGTGCGAGTCATTCAGGCCGGGGATCACGGTCTTGCCGGCGGCGTCGATGACTTGCGTGTGTGCGGATTTGAGTTTGAGGATTTGGGCGTTGCTGCCCACGGCTGCTATCTTGCCGTCCTTGATGGCGAGGGCTTGCGCGAAAGCGCCCTCTTTGGTCATGGTGGCGACCTTGCCATTCGTGATGATGAGGTCCGTCGCTGCGTGCGACTGGGACGCGCAGGCGAAAGCCGCCGCGAATGCGAGCTGCGTCAATTTCATGAACTACTCCTGGAAAATAAAAACCGGCGCTCTACATGCGTACAGCGCCGGCGGTGTCAGAGAATTGAGGCGAGCCCAGTTCCCGGTATTAGTCTTTCAGTGCTTCGATAGCGAACGACAGGGTCACGTCATCGCCCACGTGCGGCGCGTATTTGCCGGCGTTGAACTCGGTACGCTTGATGGTGGCAGTGGCGTTGGCGCCGCAAGCCAGTTTCTTCATCATTGGGTGGTCCATGCACGAGAAGTGGGTGATGGTCAGGGTCACTGGCTTGGTCACGCCCTTGATGGTCAGGTTGCCTTCAACGGTGGCCGGCACGTCGCCTTTAAAGTTGACCTTGGTCGACTTGTAGGTGATGGTCGGGAACTTAGCGGTGTCGAGGAAATCTTCGCCCTGGATGTGGCCGTCGAACAGCTTGGAGCCGGTGTCCACCGATTTGGCGTCAATGGTCGCTTCTACCGAGCCGGTTTTGGCAGCGCGGTCGATGGTGAACTTGGCGGTGGTGTTGTTGAAACGGCTTTGCTGGGTCGAGTAGCCAAAGTGGCTGTAGCTGAAGCTGGAGAAGGTGTGGTTAGCGTCCGACGAGAAGCTTTCCGGAGCCGCGAAAGCGGTCAGCGAAACACCAGCAGCGATCAGCAGGGCAACGATTTTTTTCATTTAGAAACTCCTAATGTGGTGAACATAATTGTTCAAGTGACGCTGATTATGCTCGCGACATCTAAAGTTGTAAAACGAAAAATTTACCGCTTTACTATCGATAAAATCGATCATATCCGAATACGGTTATGATAACGAAACGATAGGAAAGCGGTATCTGCCTTAAGGCTGGCTTTATGCTGCGGCCGCAACGGCCGAGGTGACGGGAGTTTGGTTCAGGATGCGGGACAGCAGGCGCTGTTCCAGTGCGGCGAAGGCGGGGTTGCCACGGCCGCGCGGGCGTGGCAGGTCGACTTTCAAGTCCAGCGTGATGCGGCCTTCTTCGATCAGCACCACGCGATCGGCCAAGGCCAGGGCTTCCTGCACATCGTGCGTCACCAGCACTGCGGTGAAACCGCGCGACAGCCATAGAGATTCGATCAGCTGCTGCATCTCGATACGGGTCAGCGCATCAAGCGCCCCCAGTGGCTCGTCCAGCAGCAGCAACTGCGGCTCATGCAGCAGCGCGCGCGCCAGGGCCACGCGCTGGCGCTGGCCACCCGACAGCTCCGACGGCCAATCGTTGGCGCGCTCCGCGAGACCTACAGTGGCCAAGGTCGCCGCCGCCGCGTTCAGCGCATGCGGCAGGCCGATGGCCACATTCTCCAGCACCGTCTTCCACGGCAGCAGGCGCGCCTCCTGGAACATGATGCGGATGCTGGCCGCGATGCTGCCTTTGCCTATCGCGATGCTGCCCTGGTCGGTGCTCTCCAGCCCTGCAATCGCGCGCAGCAGCGTGCTTTTGCCACAGCCGCTACGACCGACGATGGCGACAAACTCGCCCGCCTTCAGCTCCAGCTGCACGTCGTTCAGCACTTGCCGCGTGCCGAACGATTTGCTCACCTGGTCCAGTTCCAGCGACACGCCCTGCCGGCGCGGCGGTTGGGCCGAGGTCCACGTCGCACCATCGCGCAGCGTCGTGCCAGTATCAAATAAAGCGGTGGATATAAACATGTGATCTCCTTAACGGTATGCGGGGTTCCAGCGCAGGAAGTGCTTCTCCAATCCGCGCGACACCAAATCCGCCAGCTTGCCCAGCAAGGCGTACAACAAGATCCCGACCAGCACCACGTCGGTCTGCAAAAACTCACGTGCATTCATGGTCATGTAGCCGATGCCCGCTTGTGCCGAAATCGTCTCCGCCACAATCAGCAGCACCCACACCAGGCCCAGCGAAAAACGTACGCCCACCAGGATTGACGGCAGCGCCGCCGGCAAAATCACATCGCGGTACAGCGGCCAGCCAGACAGGCCGTAGCTACGCGCCATTTCAATCAAGCCTTGGTCAGCCGAGCGGATGCCGTGGAAAGTATTCAGGTACACCGGGAAGAACACGCCCACCGCCAGCAAGAACAGCTTGGCCGTTTCGTCGATGCCGAACCACAGGATCACCAGCGGAATCAAGGCTAGCGCCGGGATGTTGCGGATCATCTGCAGCGTGGTGTCGAGCAGCGTTTCCGCCTGGCGGAAGCTGCCGGTCAACAGGCCAAGCAGCAGGCCGAGGCTCGCACCGATGGCAAAGCCGCTGGCCGCGCGCCACAAGCTAGTACGCAGATGCACCCACAACTCGCCGGAGACAGCCAGCGCCCAGAAAGCCTTCGCCACCGCCCACGGCTCGGGCAAGATGCGGCTGGACAGCCAGCCCAGTTGCGACGACACTTGCCACACTGCGATCAGCAGCACCGGCAGTATCCACGGCGTCCATACACTTTGCTTCTTCATTTACGCGGCCTTCTTCTTCGGCACGATATCGCTGGCCATGATTTCGCCGAATGGGCCGGTCAGCGATTGCTCGCCGTGATCCTTGCCCTTGCCCAGCAGCGGGAACACCAGCTCCGCAAAGCGGTACGACTCTTCAAGATGCGGGTAGCCCGAGAAAATGAAGGTCTCGATGCCGAGATCCGCATACTCCTTGATGCGCGCCGCCACGGTTTCGGGGTCGCCCACCAGCGCGGTCCCGGCGCCACCACGCACCAGTCCCACGCCGGCCCAGAGGTTGGGCGATACTTCCAGCTTGTCGCGGCGGCCACCGTGCAGGGCTGCCATGCGTTGCTGTCCAACGGAATCCATTTTCGAAAATGCTGCTTGCGCCTTGGTGATGGTGTCGTCGTCCAGGTGGCTAATCAACTCATCGGCGGCGCGCCATGCTTCCTCATTCGTCTCACGCACGATCACGTGCAGGCGGATGCCGAATTTCACCGTACGGCCATGCTTGGCGGCGCGGGCGCGGATGTCGTCCAGCTTTGCCGCGACGGCCGCCGGCGGTTCGCCCCAGGTCAGGTACACGTCCATCTGCTCCGCAGCCAGTTCGTGCGCCGGTTCGGACGAACCGCCAAAGTACAAGGGCGGATATGGCTTCTGTACCGGCGGATACAGCGTCTTCGCGCCCTTGACTTGAATATGTTTGCCCTCGAAATCGTAACCCTTGTCGCCGCCCTCGCCCGCCAGCGAAGCGCGCCACACGCGGATGAATTCATCCGAAATTTCGTAGCGCTTGGCGTGGTCGGCGAATAAGCCGTCCGCTTCCAGTTCGCCCTGGTCGCCGCCGGTGACGACGTTGATCAGCAGGCGGCCATTCGACAAACGGTCGAAAGTGGAAGCCATGCGCACCGCCAGGCCCGGCGTGGTCAGGCCCGGACGGATCGCCACTAAAAATTTCAGCTGCTGCGTCACGTGAATCAGCGACGACGCCACCACCCAGGCATCTTCGCAAGAACGGCCGGTCGGCAGCAACACGCCATCGTAGCCCAGCGTGTCGGCAGCTACCGCTACCTGTTTCAGGTAGTTGGCGTCGATCGGACGTGCGCCCTTCGACGTGCCGAGATAGCGGCTGTCGCCGTGGGTAGGGATAAACCAGAAAACATTGAGAGACATCGTTGATTCCTTATTGCGCCGCCAGTTGTTTCGCCGGCAGCTGCGCATCCTTGACAGCGATCGGTTTCGGGATCAGCTTCAGGTTGGCGAAAGCGTCGGCCAGTTTCTGCTGCTGTTCCAGTACGTCGTTGGTGATCGGCTTGACGCCGTAGCTGTAGCGCGATGCCGCCAGCGCCACCACGTCTACATCCAGTCCGGTTTGCGCGGACAGGATCTGCGCTACTTCCTTGGGATTCTTGGCGCCCCACTCGTCCACCTTGGCGATTTCTTCCAGCAGGATGCGAACGATGTCGCCGTTCTTTTCAGCGTACGGACGCGCGGCCAGGTAGAACTGGTGATTCGCCACCAGGCCTTTGCCGTCAGCCAGGACGCGGGCGCTCAGCTGCTTCTCGGCAGCGGCCAGGAAGGGATCCCAGATCACCCATGCATCAACCGCACCGCGTTCAAACGCCGCACGCGCATCAGCAGGCGGCAGGTAGACCACGTCGATATCCTTATAGGCGATGCCGGCCTTCTCCAGCGCCTTCACCAGCAGGTAGTGCACGTTCGAGCCTTTGTTCAGCACCACCTTCTTGCCCTTCAAATCGGCCAGGCTACGCAGCTTGGAATCTTTCGGCACAACGATGGCCTCACTACCCGGCGACGGCGGCTCATTACCGACATAAACCAGATTGGCGCCGGCAGCCTGCGCAAAGATAGGCGGCGCTTCGCCGACGGTACCGAAATCCACGCTGCCGACGTTCAGGCCTTCCAGTAGCTGCGGGCCAGCCGGGAACTCAGTCCACTTGACGGTAACGTTGCGCTGCGCGAGACGCTGCTCCAGCGTGCCGCGCCCCTTCAGCAGCGTGAGGGTGCCGTATTTCTGGTAGCCGATGCGGACTTCCTGTTTGGCCGGCGCCTGCGCGTTGGCTTGCCCGCCCGCTGCCGCCATCACGCCTGCAGCAAACAGCAGGCCCAAAGTATGGCGGCGCGCCGCGCGTTTCTGATCGATGCTCATGATGGCTCCTTATCGTGCCAGCCGCACTGGCTGGGCGTTGGCGACGAAGACCTCGCCGGGCTGCTGGCGTTGCGCATGCAGCGCTGCAGACAGCGCGTCCACGCCAGCTTGCACGCGCCAGGCGATGGACTGGTCCACGGTCAAGCCGCTAACGTCGCTCCACGACAGCTGCTGCGAGGTGGCGTAAATACTGGTGAAGACCTGGCGCGCATCCAGCGCTTGCAGCACTGGGCGCAGCGCATAGTCCAGCGCCAGCATGTGCGACTGGCTGCCGCCGGTGGCCAAGGGCAGCACCAGCTTATCTTTCAAGCCGTCTTGCGGCAGCAGGTCGAGGAAGGCTTTCAGGATGCCGGTGTAGGAGGCCTTGTAAATTGGTGTAGCGATGACGATGGCATCGGCTTCGGCGACCACTTCGATCGCGCGCTTCAGCGCCAGATCGGCGAAGTCCGCGTGCAACAGCGCTTTCGCCGGCAGATCGCGGACATTCAGTTTGCTGTGGCGGTGGCCGAGCGCGGCCAGCTTGTCGCCTACATGCTCCAGCAAACGGCCGGTACTGGAAGGCGCCGCAGGGCTGCCGCCGAGTAGAAGAATGCTCATGGTCTGTCCCCTGTCTTATATGGTGGCGCCAGAATAAAGCCGCCCGATAGAAATCAAAACGAATAGTTTTACGTTTTGATATGCGAAAACCAAAGCATGATTTTTTCGCATATCAAAAGCCGGAATTCTTCGTGTACTGCGTTTAGCGCTGGATGCAATACTAAAAACACCGATACCAAGACGACGGACATACCATGTCTCAAGCACTACTCAAAGCGGCGCACGACCGTGCCCGCGATCCGCTGCATGTCGCGACCGAACTGGCGCAGCGACTGGCAACCACCGCCACCGCCCGCGACCAGGCCGGCGGCCACGCAGCACAGGAACGCGAATGGATACGCGAATCCGGCCTGCTGACTTTATCTATACCCACCGTGTACGGCGGCCAAGGCGCGGACTGGCCAACGGTCTATCAGGTGATCCGCATACTGGCCCGCGCCGACAGCGCGCTGGCCCATATCTTCGGCTTCCATCATTTGCAGCTGGCCGGCATACAGCTATATGGCAGCGCGCAGCAGCAGCGCCGCTTCCTGACGCAGACCGTGGAGCAGAATCTGTTCTGGGGTAACGCCCTCAATCCGCTGGATAAACGCACCATCGCCAGCGATGCGGACTACGGTTTCCTGCTCGACGGCGTGAAGAGTTTTTCATCCGGCTCGGTGGGCTCGGACTGGCTCACCATCTCGGCCTGGCACGAGGCCACACAAAGCGCCTTGATCGGCGTGGTGCCGACGCGCCAGCACGGCGTGGCGGTGCAAGCCGACTGGGATGCCTTCGGCCAGAAGCAAACCGACAGCGGCAATGTGCATTTCAATGCGGTCTCGCTGCCGTCCACGCAGGTGCTGCAAGCGCCGGGCGCCAAGCCGACCGCGCAAGCGACGCTGCGCTCCCAAGTGGCGCAACTGATTATGGCGAATCTTTATCTCGGCATCGGCGAAGGTGCGTTCGAAGCGGCGCGCCAGTACATGGCACATGAGGCGCGGCCGTGGTTCGCGTCCGGCGTGTCGGCAGCGAATGCGGATCCGCTGGTGCAGCATCGCTTCGGCCAGCTGTGGCTCAAGCTACGGCCTGCGGCGGTGCTGGCCGACCAGGCGGCTGCAGAGCTGGAGCGCTTGTTCCGGCTCGGCGCGGCCGTCACCGCGCAGCAGCGCGGCGAGCTGGCGATTTCCGTGGCCGAGGCCAAGGTGCTGGCGCACCAAGCCGGCATAGACGTCAGCAACGACATCTTCGAACTGACCGGCGCGCGCTCGACCTCCGCCAAATTTGGCTTCGACCGCTATTGGCGCAATGTGCGCGTGCATACCCTGCACGATCCGGTCGACTATAAAATCCGCGACCTCGGACGCTATGCGCTCGAAGGTACGCTGCCTGAACCTACTGCATATTCCTGATGACTACTCCCCTGATTCGCATCGAACATGCGAGCAAGGCCTTTGGCGACTTCCATGCGGTGCGCGATGTATCGCTGGATGTGGCCCAAGGCGATATCTTTGGCCTGATCGGCAAAAGCGGCGCAGGCAAGTCCACCTTGCTGCGATTGATTAACCTGCTGGAGCGCCCGGACCAAGGGGCGATTACGGTCGATGGCCGCGAATTGACCTCGCTGTCCAAACGCGACTTGCGCGACGCACGCGCCAACATCGGCATGATCTTCCAGCAGTTTAATCTGCTGCAGAACGCCAGCGTGTTCGACAACGTGGCCTTCCCGTTGCGCATTCACGGCGGGCAGTCGAAGCAGCAGATCGCCGCGCGCGTGGCGGATTGCCTGGAGCTGGTGGGCTTGAGCGACAAGAGCGCCAGTTATCCGGCGCAGCTGTCGGGCGGGCAGAAACAGCGCGTCGCCATCGCGCGGGCGCTGGCCAGCGGGCCTGCGGTGCTGTTGTGCGACGAACCGACATCGGCGCTGGATGCCGAAACCACGCGCGCGCTGCTGGCGACGCTGAAGGACATCAACCAGCGGCTGGACGTGACCATCGTGATCGTCAGCCATGAACTAGACGTGATCGGCGAGATTTGCAACCGCGTGGCAGTGATTGAAGACGGCGCCATCGCCGAGCAATTCGCGCTCGACGATGCAGCCAGCCTGTCCGCCCCGCGCCTCACCGCGCTAGGCCGCGAGCTGGCCGCTTCCGTGGCGGCTAGCGCTGCCAATGCGCTTGCCGCTCTCACCCAGCTGCCGGAGACCGCCCATGTCTGAACTCATCTCCTCACTGGCCGTTTCGGCCGGCGCCATCTACGCCATGCTGCCTGAAATGTGGGAAGCACTCGGCCAGACGCTGCTCATGCTGGCCATAGGCCTGTCCGCCGCCATCCTGATCGGCGGCCCGCTGGGCATCGTGCTATTCCTCGTCGCCGAAGGCCAATCGCTGCAAAACCGCCCTGCCGCACTGGTACTGGGCTGGGTGGTGAACACCGTCCGCTCGTTCCCCTTCATCATCCTGCTGGTGGCGCTGGTGCCATTCACGCGCATCATCGCCGGTACCTCGATCGGCCCACTCGCCGCCGCCGTGCCGCTGTCCTTCGCCGCCATCCCCTACTTCGCGCGGCTGGTCGAACAAAACCTGCGCGAAGTGCCGCGTGGCGTGATCGAAGCCGCCCATGCAATGGGCGCATCGGAACTGCAAATCATCCTGCGCGTGTTGCTGGTGGAAGCGCGCTCCGGCCTGGTACTGGCGCTGACCGTGCTGTCCATCAGCTTCCTGTCCTACTCCGCCGTCGCCGGCGTGGTGGGCGGCGGCGGCATCGGCGACCTCGCCATCCGCTACGGCTACTACCGCTTCGAAACCGACATCATGGTCGCCACTGTCGCCATCCTGATCCTGATGGTGCAAGTGATTCAATTCGCCGGCAACCGCATCGCCAAACGCATCGACAAACGCTAATCAAGGAAACACTCAATGAACACTCGCCGCAAGCTCCTACTGGCCGCAACTGCCGCAGCAATCGCCATCTCCGCCCACGCCAAAGATCCGAAAGAACTAGTGATCGGCACCAGCTCCGGCCCATATGCCGACCAGGTCAAACTGGGCATCAAGCCTATCCTGGAAAAGCAAGGCTACAAGGTCAAGCTGGTGGAATTCAACGACTACATCCAGCCTAACTACGCGTTGGCCGAAGGCTCGCTGGACGCTAACATCTTCCAGCACATTATCTACCTGACCAAATTCTCGGCCGACCATAAACTGGCGCTGTCGGAACTGGTCAAAATCCCGACCGCGCCTATCGCCATCTACAGCAAAAAGCACAAGACGCTGAACGATGTGAAGGAAGGCACCACCGTCGCCCTGCCGAACGACCCGACCAACCAGGCGCGCGCGCTGGTGCTGCTCGATCAACTGGGATGGATTAAGCTGCGCGAGAAAACCGATCCAATCAAGGCCTCGGAAAGAGACGTCGCCGCCAACATCAAAAAAATCAAACTGCTGCCGCTGGAAGCCGCGCAATTGCCGCGCTCCTTGCAGGACGCCGATTATGCCTTCGTCAACGGGAATTACGCGCTGGCCTCGGGCCTGAAACTGAAGGACGCGCTGATCACCGAGAAAATCTCGCCGGCCTACGCCAATCTGGTTGCCATCCGCACCGCCGACAAGGACAAGCAGTTCGCCAAGGACATCGCCGCCGCCTACCGTTCGCGTGAATTCCTGGAAGTGACCAATAAACACTTCGCCGACTACGCCAAGACCGACTACCAGCTCGCGCTAGAAAAGTAATGCGCAAACTCATACGTTTCAACGCCTTCCAGATGAACACCGTGAGTCACCAGTCGCCTGGGCTGTGGACTCACCCGCGCAACGAAAGCCACCGCTACACGGATCCGGACTATTGGACCGAACTGGCGCAGTTGCTGGAACGCGGTCTGTTCGATGCCATTTTCCTGGCCGACGTGTTGGGCGCCTACGATGTCTACCAAGGTAGCGCCGATGCGGCCTTGCGCCATGCGGCACAAGCACCACTGAACGATCCTCTGGCGCTAGTGCCGATCATGTCGCAGGCCACCAAGCATCTCGGCTTCGGCGTAACGTGTGCGCTGACGTATGAGCATCCCTACACCTTCGCGCGCCGCATGTCGACGCTGGACCACCTGACGCGCGGGCGCATCGGCTGGAACATCGTCACGGGATATCTGGACAGCGCAGCGCGCAACCTGGGACTGGACCAGCAACTGAGTCACGACGAACGCTACGACCTCGCCGATGAATACATGGACGTAGTCTACAAGCTGTGGGAACAAAGCTGGGACGACGACGCGGTGGTTAATGACAAAGAGCGCGGCGTGTACGCCGAGCCGTCGCGCATCCATCCAATCGCGCATGAAGGCAAGTATTTCAAGGTGCCCGGCTTCCACCTGTGCGAACCGTCGCCGCAGCGCACACCGCTGCTGTATCAAGCCGGCACCTCGCCGCGCGGTACGGCGTTTGCGGCAAAGCATGCCGAGTGCACCTTCGTCAGCGGGCCTAGCATCCGCGTGGTGAAGAAATACGCCGACGACTTGCGAGCCGCCGTGCGCGCCGCAGGCCGCAATGGCGACGATCTCAAAATCTACGCGCAAGCGCTGATCATCACCGCACCGACCGAAGCCGAAGCGCGCGCCAAACATGAAGACTACAAACGCCACATCAACATCGAAGCGGCGCTGGCCTTGCTGTCCGGCTGGACGGGCGTAGATTTCAGCCAATTCCCACTGGACGCGACGATTGAATACATCGACTCCGACGCCGGCCGTTCGGCGCTGGCATCATTCAGTGCCGCAGATCCCAACCGCAGATGGACCGTACGTGAAGCGGCAGAATTCGTCGGCCTTGGCGGCCGCGGACCAGTGCTGATAGGCGACCCAACGCAAATCGCAGACCAGCTGGAGATGTGGCAAGACGAAACCGGCATCGACGGCTTCAACCTGGCCTACGCCATCACCCACGAAAGCATGCGCGACGTGGTCGACCTGATCGTGCCAGAACTCCAGCAGCGCGGCCGCTACCGCACCGAATACACCGCCGGCACCCTGCGCGAAAAAGTGTTCAACCGCCGCGCGCGCATCACTGCCTGAGCGGCTGTTTCCTTAGCGTTCCCAATGACCACGCATCCATTCCCACTCATTGTGGTGCCAGCTCCAGTGGCCCGGCACCCAATAATGAGCGGGACTAGGAGCGACCGTGATCTGTTCCACAATGACCGCTGGCATTGGCCGCGACGGGCCTTGATACCAGTAGCCACGCTGCCACTGCCAGCCGTGGTCACGCCATGCCCAATGGCCCTGCACCCAGGCGTAGCCAGGCGCCGGCGCTGGCGTTATTGCTTCCTGAATCGGCACCGGCGCATAACGCACGGTGGCCGGATGATCGTGTACCACCACACGCTCCTTTACAACGGTGGTGCAAGCGCTTAAGGCGATGGCGATGGCCGCCGCGTAGATGATCTTCTTCGTCATTATCAGTTCCTTGATCTTTTGCCCGGCGAATTCCGAGTCAGGAATAACAACGCATGAGCCGACGAATTCGATGTATAAAGCCGGTTTCCCGTGTAAGCAAATGTAAGTTGATGCCGAAAGCCGGATGGCAGGTTACGTCAGTCGTTGCGCATCTGCGCCTGGGAGACGTTGCTGGCTGCAGGCACGCTCTGGGTCAGCCACACATTGCCGCCGATGGTGGAGCCGGCGCCGATGGTGATGCGGCCCAAGACTGTCGCTCCGGCGTAGATCACCACGTCGTCTTCGACGATCGGGTGGCGCGGCACGCCTTTGATCAAGGCGCCCTGTTCGTCCGCCGGGAAACGTTTCGCGCCCAGCGTCACGTGCTGGTACAGGCGCACGCGCTGACCGATGATGGCGGTCTCGCCGATCACCACGCCGGTGCCGTGGTCGATGAAAAAGCTGGCGCCGATCTGCGCCGCCGGGTGGATGTCGATCCCGGTCAGCGAGTGGGCGATATCAGAAATCAAGCGCGCTAAAAATGGCGAGCCTAGACGGTGCAGGCTATGCGCCAATCGATAATACAGAATCGCGATGGTGCCCGGATAGCACAGCATGATCTCGGCCACCGACGTCGCCGCCGGGTCGCCCGAAAACGCCGCCTGCACGTCGGACACCAGCAAGGCCCGCACCTCCGGCAGGCTGGCCGCGAACTGGCGCGTGATGTCGTGCGCCTGGCGCGTCATCGCATCGTCATCGGGCGTCGCTTCTTCGGCCGAGAACTGCAGGCCGCGCCGTACTTGCTCGGCCAAGCGGTTCAAGGTGGTGTTCAGCGTATCGCCGACGAAGAAGTCGATGCTCTCGTCGGTCAAATTGGGGCGGCCGTAGTGGGTCGGGAACAGCACCGCCTGCAGGACATTCACGATAGTAGTCAGCGCATCGCGCGACGGCAGCTCGCGGATGCGGCCATGGTGGCGGATGTTATGGGTCGCCTCGCGCGACACGCGCAGCTGCTCGATCACGCTGCCGAGGTTCCAGTGCGAGGGCTTGACGGAGGTGCCATCAAAGGTATCTATGGTCATGTTTTGTCGATTATCGCGTAAAATGCCGGGTCCAACGAAGAATACGCGATTCATGAATATTTTGCTGACGCTGCTGCTGGCAGGCCTCTCTATGGTCGGTCCACTGGCAATTGATACCTACCTGCCCTCTTTCCCGGCCATTACGCAGGGCTTCAACGCCAGCCCGATGCTGGTGCAGCAGACGCTGTCCATGTTCCTGTTCTGCTTCGCTTTCATGATGCTGTTCTACGGAACGCTGTCCGACTCCTTCGGCCGCCGCCCGGTGATCATGGTGTCGCTGGTGCTGTACATCGTCGCCTCCGTGGTAGCGGCGATGGCGCCGTCGATCGGCGTGCTGCTGGCTTGCCGCATCGTGCAGGGACTGGCCGCAGGCGCAGGCTCGGTGGTGGGCCGCGCAATTGTGCAGGACCGCTTCTCCGGCGCCGCCGCACAGAAAATCCTGTCGCACATCATGATGGTGTTCGGCCTTGCGCCGGCCATTGCGCCGGTGCTGGGTGGCTGGCTGCAAGTGAGCTTCGGCTGGCGTTCAATCTTCTGGTTCCTCAGCGCCTTCGGCATCCTGATGCTGGTGGCCGTGCAGCGCGCGCTGCCGGAAAGCCTGGCCGTGAAGGATCGCCATCCCTTCCACCTCGGCGTGATCGCCAAAAATTACTGGAAGGTGCTGTGCCATCACCACTTCCTGCTGCTGTCTGTTGCGGTGGGCATGTGCTTTGCGGGCGTGGCGCTGTACATCGGCTCCGCCGCCTATTTCGTAATGAATATCCTGCACCTGCCGGAGACCGCGTTCGCGTGGATGTTCGTGCCGCTGATTAGCGGCATGGTAATCGGCTCCGCGCTGTCCGGCAAATTCGCCCACAAGTTCTCGCGCAAGCAGCAGGTCTGGCTGGGCTTTGCGGTGATGATTAGTGCGGGCGTGATTAATGTCGCCTACAACGCCGCCTTCGTGGCAGCGGTACCGTGGGCGGTGATGCCGCTGTTCGTGTATTCCTTCGGCCTGGCGCTGGCTATGACGCCGCTGTCGCTGATCGCGCTGGAGTACTTCCCGAATAACAGTGGTCTCGCAGCGTCGATGCAATCCTTCATCCAGATGCTGCTGTTTGCGCTGGTCTCAGGCTTGGTCGCACCACTGCTGTTCGATAGCGCGCTGAATCTGGCATGGGGCGTCCTCGCCAGCCTGGTGTTGAGCGTGATCGCCTGGGTGCTGGCGCAAGCGGGCAAGCCGGTCATCCACGATTAGTCATGGCCAGCCGCCGCCGGCCTCGGTACGCAAGATCACGCTCAAGCATGTAGAATGGCGCATTAAACTGTCATAAGCCTGATCTACCGAATGCGCCTGACTTCATTTACCGATTACTCGCTGCGCACGCTGCTCTACCTGGCAGCGAATCGGGATCGACTGGTTACCATCCAGGACATCGCCGACCTGCACGTCATATCAAAAAATCACCTGATGAAGGTGGTCTATCAATTGGGCTTGTCCGGACTGGTGGAGACGGTACGCGGCCGCAACGGCGGCCTGCGCTTGGCGAAAGAGCCAAAAGAAATCAACATCGGCGCCCTGGTACGCACCACCGAGACCGATTTCTTCATGGCTGAATGCTTCGACCGCGCCAGCGACACCTGCCCGCTGACGCCCAACTGCAAACTCAAACACACCCTCAACGAGGCCACCAAGGCCTTCCTCGCAGTGCTCGACCAGCAAACGCTGGAAGACATGCTGCCCACCGCAGAACCGGCAATCAAGCCGGTGCGCATTATGCGCAAAATGGCAAGCCACTGATAACTTTCCCCGCCACTTTATCAAAGTGCTGTAGCCAGCTTTTGCGCCTCCCCGAGGACGCGCAGGAAGTTGCCGCCCCATAGTTTGGCGATGTCGCGCTCGGAGCAACCGCGCCGCAGCAGTTCAACGGTTTGCCGTTGAACGACAAACGCAAGCGAGCGATGATCTACTCGCAAAACCATGCGCCGGAGCCGGGGCGGTTTGCATCCAAGGCGGTATTCCTTCGGCGCCAATGTCGCGAACTGGGACGGCGACACACTGGTGATTGAACCTCTAACCTTTCTAATCTGCAATAATTTCGCTTTTTAAATCTTGTAGAATCTCATCGGTTCTGCTGAAAAGCACATTCAAACAACCTCAGCAAAATCCCTCCCTGGCCGCAGCTACCGACCATGAATCCATGATTATATCGAGTAAAAAACTGGGTTTAGCGGCTGCGTCAACAAAGCGCAGTACTTCGTCCCAAGCGGGAAAGCTTGCTGTACTCGCGCTATTACTTTGCATGCTTTTCACGAAGTTAGTTGCGAACGCTTCACCGATGTTTAATTCCATTTTAGAAGAAAGTGCACAAATCGTTTTGGACGAGGTAGAGATGCCTCTCGGCTGTTTGCAAGAAGAGACTGTCGGTGATTTCGAATAGTGAGGTGCATTGCAGCGTCTCCTGGCGCCCTCCAGCTTAATGCAAGTCCATGCAGCCAGAAGCCAGCCCTGCTATGCCCTGCCCGCATAATGCGTTTGGTATCAATGCCACCCAATACTCAGGCGGCGTCTTGACGCAGCTGTGGCAGCGAGGCCATCAGGTCGGAGAAGCGCTGGCCCTGGATCATGACGTGTTCGCGTAGCAGTTGGGCGGCGCGGTCGCCGTCACCGGCGAGGATGGCCTGGACGACACCGTCATGTTCGTTGTAAGAGGTGGCCAGACGGTTGCGCACCCGCAGTTGCAGGCGGCGGTAAGGACGCAGGCGGCGGTACAGGGCGCGCGTCTGCTCGATCAGAAATTGATTGTGGCTGCCCGCGTAGATCGCTTCGTGGAAGACTTCGTTGCGGTAGTAGTAGACGTCCGGCTCTTCCGCCTCCAGCGCTTGCTGGCAGGCCTGGTGCGCGGCTAGCAAGGCTTGCTGCTCTTCCGGCGTCATACGGCGCGCGGCGAGGCGGCCGCAGGTCGATTCCAGTTCCGACATCACTTCAAACATTTCCACCAGCTGCTGCGGCCCCAACTCCGCCACGATGGCCCCGCGCCGTGGACGGATCACTACCAGTCCCATCGACGATAGCTGGATCAGGGTTTCCCGGATCGGCGTACGCGATACGCCGAAGCGCGTCGCGAGTTCAGTTTCGTCCAGATGTTGACCCGGCTTTAGCTCGCCAACGGCGATCATTTCCTCGATTTGTTCTCGCAGAGTAATGGAATGGGTCGTCATGTTTGCATTATATCGCTTGACAATGTATTCGCAAGCGCTATTCTTGTATACACAAAACAGAAATTTGCATAATTCGACCAACCTTGGAGGACGTATGACCGCTATCACCCGCAGGTCCGTACTGGCAGCCCTGGCCGCCAGCCCCTTGTTGTTGCAACCAGCTTGGGCGCAGACCGCGCTCAAGATTTCCCATCAGTTCCCCGGTGGTACGCTCACGGAGGGTGATTTCCGTGACCGTCTGACCCGCATGTTTGCGGCTGAAGTGGAAAAGCGTTCCAAGGGCGCGCTCAAGTTTTCCATCTATCCCGGCTCCTCGCTGATGAAGACCAACGCCCAGTTCTCGGCCATGCGCAAAGGGGCGCTGGATTTATCGCTGGTGCCGCTGTCGTACGCCGGCGGCGAAGTCCCGGAAGTGAACATCGGCCTGATGCCCGGCCTGGTCACCTCCTACGACCAGGCCTACGGCTGGAAGAATGCGGAAGTCGGCAAGGAGCTGGCGCGCATCTTGTACGACAAAGGCATCGTGATGCTGAGCTGGATCTGGCAAGGCGGCGGCATGGCGTCGCGCGGCAAGCCGGTGGTCGATCCGGACGACGCCAAGGGCATGAAGATACGCGGCGGCTCGCGCGAAATGGACCTGATGCTGAAGGCCGCAGGCGCCGCCGTGGTGACGCTGCCGTCCAACGAAATCTACGCCGCCATGCAGACCGGCGCGATGGAAGCGGCGCTCACCTCCTCCACTTCGCTGATCTCGTTCCGTCTTGAAGAAGTCTCGAAAGCGCTGACCACCGCGCGTGCAGGCTCCTACTGGTTCATGCTGGAGCCGCTGATGATGTCGCGCTCCGTGTTCGACCGCCTGCCGAAGGACCAGCAGCAGTTGCTGCTCACCGTTGGCGCCGAGCTGGAAGCCTTCGCGCTCAAGTCGTCCAAGGAAGACGACCAGCAGGTGGCCAACGTCTACCAGAAGACCGGCTCCAAAGTGGTCGACATGAATCCAGCCGCGCTGAAAAAATGGCAGGACATCGCCAAGACCACCGCATGGAAGGACTACAGCGAGAAGAGCCCGAGCTGCGCCAACCTGCTTAAACTGGCGGAGAAAACGCTGTGAGCCACGGCGTCGAACTGCAGCCGTCACGCGGCCCTGCACCGCCCGACAACGCCATCATCGCCGCGTTGACGGCGTGGATGGACAAGCTCAATCGCTTCCTGATGATGCTATCGATGGTGGCGCTGGTGCTGACTTCCCTCGTGCTGACTTACTCGGTGGTGTCGCGCTACTTCTTCCACGCGCCCACCGACTGGCAGGACGAGGCCTCGGTATTCATGCTGGTCGGTGTGACCTTCTTCTGCACCGCCTACGTCCAATACCATCGCGGCCATATCGGCATTGAAGCGCTGGCCGGCCTGCTACCGCGCCGCGTGAATGCAGTGCGGCTGTTCTTCGTGGATCTGGTGTCGATGCTGTTCTGCGCTTTCTTCACGTGGAAATCGTGGCTGCTGTTCCATGAAGCCTGGGTCGATGGCCAGACCACCTCTTCCACTTTCGCGCCGCCGCTATGGATCCCCTACTCCATGATGGCCGCCGGCATGACCCTGCTGACGCTGCAAATCCTGCTGCAAACGCTGGCCCGCCTCACCAATAAACCGGAGCATGCAGCATGAGTGACCTGACCTTGGGCGCGCTGTACGGCGCCGTGACGCTGGTGGTGATGTTCTCCGGGATGCCGATCGCATTCGCGCTGGGCGTCGTCGCCACCGGCTTTATGTACTTCTTCATGCCAGCGTCCTCGCTGGACACCATCACGCAGAACGTCTACGAAGAGATGGCGTCGATCACGCTACTGTCGATTCCCCTGTTTATCTTGAAGGGTGCGGCGATCGGCAAATCACCGGCCGGCAAGGACTTGTATTCCGCGATACACACCTGGATGCACAAGGTCCCCGGCGGCCTTGGCATCGCCAACGTGTTTGCCTGCGCACTGTTCGCGGCGATGGCCGGTTCCTCGCCTGCCACCTGCTCGGCCATCGGTTCAGCCGGCATTCCAGAGATGCGCAAGCGTGGCTACTCGCCTGGCTTCGCGGCCGGGATCATCGCCGCCGGCGGCACGCTGGGCATTTTGCTGCCGCCGTCGATCACCATGATTCTGTACGCGGTGGCCGCCGAGCAGTCGCTGGGCCGCTTGTTCCTGGCCGGGATCGGGCCGGGCGTGCTGCTGGTGGTGCTGTTCGCCGGTTACGCCGTCTACCGCGCTCGCAAGGAATACCGCATGGCGCTGGACATCTATCAGAAAGGCGGCGAGAAGTCGGCCTACCTTGAAGACGAACATTTCACGCTAAGCGAAAAAGTCGAGATGCTGCCGCGCGTACTGCCCTTCATCATCCTGCTGATCGGTGTAATGGTAGCGCTGTATGGCGGCTTCGCTACGCCATCCGAAACGGCGGGTCTCGGCGCGCTGCTGGCATTGGCGCTGCTGGCCGTGATTTACGGCGTATGGAAGCCAAAGGATTTGTCGCCCATCCTCGGCTCGTCGATCAAGGAATCGACCATGCTGCTACTGATCATCGGCATGTCGCTGCTGTATTCCTACGTGATGAGCTACCTGCACATCAGCCAATCGGCCGCCGCGTGGGTGGTCGGCCTGCACCTGTCAAAATGGGTACTGCTGGCGGTAATCCTGCTAATGGTGATTGTGTTCGGCTTCTTCCTGCCGCCGGTTTCCATCATCCTGATGACGGCGCCGATCATCCTGCCGCCGCTGCGCGAAGCTGGTTTTGACCTGATCTGGTTCGGCATCGTCATGACGGTGGTGATGGAAATGGGCCTGATACACCCGCCGGTAGGACTGAATATTTTCGTCATCAAGAACATCGCACCGGACATTCCGCTCAAGGATGTGATCTGGGGCGTATTCCCCTTCCTGTTGCTGATGGTCGTCGCCGTACTGCTGCTGTGCGTCTTCCCGTCGATTGCAACCGGCCTGCCTGACATGATTATGGGAGCAAAATAAAATGTCCTGGAACACCTTGCAGCAAAACCGCGCGGCGCGATTGCAGCGTGCCCGCGCGGCGCTGGGCGCGGAACTGGACGGCAAAAGCCTGCCGGCGGCGCGCATCGCCGACCTGCTGCATGCGGTCATCGAATGCGGCGACCGCGTCTGCCTCGAAGGGAATAACCAGAAACAGGCCGATTTTCTCGGCCATGCGCTGGCTAACCTGAATCCGGAGCGCGTCAACAACCTGCACATGCTGCAGTCGGTGCTGGCGCTGCCGGAGCATCTCGACGTGTTCGAGCGCGGCGTAGCGTCGCGGCTGGACTTTTCGTTCTCCGGCCCGCAAGCAACGCGGGTGGCGCGGCTGGCGTCCGCCGGCAAGCTGAATATCGGCGCCATTCACACCTACCTCGAACTATTCAGCCGCTACTTCATCGACCTGCCGCCACGCGTTTGTTTGATCGCAGCGGAAGCGGCGGACCGTCATGGCAACCTGTACACCGGGCCGAATACCGAGGATACGCCGGCCATCGTCGAGGCCACGGCGTTCAAACAAGGCATCGTCATCGTGCAGGTGAATAAGCTGGTGGACACGCTGCCGCGCGTCGACGTGCCGGGCGACTGGGTGGATTTCGTGGTGCAGTCGCCGCGCCCTTACTACATCGAGCCGCTGTTCACGCGCGATCCGGCGCAGATTTCAGAGATACAGGTGCTGATGGCGATGATGGCCATCAAAGGCATCTACGCCGAGTACGAGGTGCAGCGCCTGAATCACGGCATCGGTTTCGACACCGCCGCGATTGAATTGCTGCTGCCGACGTATGCCGAATCGCTCGGCCTGCGCGGCAAGATCGGCAAGCATTGGGCGCTGAATCCGCACCCGGCGCTGATCCCGGCGATTGAGGCGGGCTTCGTCAGTTCCGTGCATTCGTTTGGCTCGGAGCTAGGTATGGAGGACTACATCCATGCGCGGCCGGACGTTTTCGCGATTGGCCCGGACGGCACCATGCGCAGCAACCGCGCCATGTGCCAGGCCGCCGGCCACTATGCTTGCGACATGTTCATCGGCTCGACCTTGCAGATTGATTTACAGGGCAATTCATCGACAGCTACTGCGGGCCGCATCTCCGGCTTTGGCGGTGCATCCAATATGGGAGCGGACGCGCGTGGGCGGCGTCACGCCAGTCCGGCGTGGCTCAAGGCCGGCGAGCAGGCGCGCGCTGGCCGCAACACCATCCCGCGCGGCCAGAAGCTGGTGGTGCAGATGGTAGAGACCTTCCGCGAGCATATGCAGCCCGCCTTCGTTGAAAAGCTCGACGCGTGGGAGCTGATGGAACAGGCCAAGATGGCGATTCCTCCGGTGATGATCTACGGCGATGACGTCACCCACATCCTGACCGAGGAAGGCATCGCCAACCTGCTGCTGTGCCGTACCGACGAGGAACGCGAGCAGGCGATACGCGGCGTGGCCGGCTACACGCCGGTAGGACTGGGCCGCGACCGGCGCATGGTGGAGAATTTGCGCGATCGCGGCATCATCACGCGTGCCGAGGATCTCGGTATCGACAAGCGCCTTGCCACGCGCGATCTGCTGGCGGCCCGCAATATGAAAGACCTGGTGCGCGCATCGGGCGGTTTGTACAACCCGCCCAAGCGTTTCCGCAACTGGTAAAGGAGTCTGAAGATGGAAACACTGAATTATCGATTCGAGCAAGGTACGCGCCGCTTGAACGCCGCGCCGGAAGTGGTGGGCGTGGTCGGCTCGGGCAATCTGGAGGTGCTGATCGAGCCGGCGGCGCTAGATGGTGCTTGCACCATCGAGATCAGCACCGCCGCCGTCGGCTTCGGCGCAATCTGGGAAGCGGTGATGCGCGACTTCCACGCACGCTGGCTGCTGGCCGATACGCGCATTTCGATCAACGACATGGGTGCGACGCCGGCGGTGGTCAGCCTGCGTCTCGACCAGGCCGTGCAGACCATGTTGGGAGATGCATCATGAGCCGCACGATCAGCTATCAGGAAGCGACCGCGCGCGAGCGACTGCAGCATCTATTCAACGAGGGCAGCTTTGAGGAATTCATTCCGCCGTCGGCGCGCGTCACCAGCCCTCACCTCGCGCAGTTAAATGCGCCGGTGGCATTTGACGACGGCGTCGCCATCGGCCGCGCGCTGCTGGGCGACGTGCCGGTGTATGTAGCGGCGCAGGAAGGCGCGTTCATGGGCGGTGCGGTCGGCGAGGTGCACGGCGCCAAGCTGGTTGGCCTGCTGCGCAAGGCGATTGCCGACAAGGTAGCAGCCGTGGTGCTGCTGGTGGAATCGGGCGGCGTGCGACTGCATGAGGCCAATGCGGGCCTGATCGCCGTGTCGGAAGTAATGCGTGCCCTGCTCGATGCGCGCGACGCCGGCGTGGCGGTGATTGCGCTGGTCGGCGGCGCGAACGGCGCGTTCGGCGGCATGGGCATCGTGACGCGCTGCGCGAATGTGGTCATCATGTCAGAAGAAGGCCGCCTCGCCATGTCCGGCCCGGAAGTGATTGAAACAGCCAACGGCGTGGAGGAATTCGATTCGCGCGACCGTGCGCTGGTGTGGCGCACGTCCGGCGGCAAACATCGCTACCTGCTAGGCGATTGCCAGCGCATTGTGGCCGACGATGTCGCTGCCTTCCGCGTTGCGGCGCAGGAAGCGGTGGCCGCGTTAGCAGGTGGCGCGACTGGCCTGACATTGGAAGCACTGGAAGCGGAGCAGCAAATGCTGGAAGCACGTTTGCAAAACTTCGGCGCCCTGCCCGATCCTGTCGATATCTGGAACGCGATGCAGATGCCGGATGCGGCCAATATTCCGATGCTGGACGTGGACAGTTTTATCGCGGCGTCGGCAACGCGCCGCCGGGGAGTTTAAGATGGACTGGAAAAAACTGGCGGATACGCTGTTCCCCGAAGGCCATGCCATCGTCGAACAGAACGAGTTTTTATGCGGAAGCGCACAAGTGGATGGCAGCGCGGTGGCGGTGATCGGCACGACTAACCACACGCCGATAGGCGTGGAGATCGCACTGGCGCAAGCGCAGGCCATCTTGCGTACCGTGCGCGAATTTCCCGGCATGCCGATTGTGATGCTGATCGATACGCAAGGCCAGCGCCTGCGCCATCGCGACGAGATGTTGGGCATCAACAGCTACATGGCGCACCTAGGCAAATGCGTGGATCTGGCGCGGCGCAAAGGTCACAAAATTATCGGCTTGGTGTACGACCAGGCGCTGTCGGGAGGCTTCATCACCAGCGGCTTGATGGCGGATGCTTGCCATGCGCTGCCCGATGCTACCATCCGCGTTATGGGCTTGCCGGCGATGGCACGCATTACCAAGGTGCCGGAAGAGTTGTTGACGGAGCTGGCGCAAAGTAATCCGGTGTTTGCGCCGGGGCCGGAGAATTATCTGCGCATGGGTGGGCTGGAGTCGATCTGGCATAGCGATCTGGCGGCGCATTTGCGCGCGGCGTTGGCTCAAGCGACGAGCGGCGACCAGCGTAGTGCGCTCGGTTTGCAGCGTGGTGGACGCAAGTTGGCGCAGCCGGTGATTGATGCAGTGGTATCGGGCGGTCATGTGCAAGCTTGAACGTCATATGCTGGTGTGGCTCAGCGAGGCTGGCTGGCAAGCGGCGCGTGCTGCGCAGCCGCAGCACACGGCGGCCTTGACGCAGTGGCAGCGGCGCGACTGGCCTGCTGTGGTGCGGCGGCTGGATGCGGATGCCGCTCCGGATGAAGTGTGCCTCGGCCTGCCCGTGCCGCCAGATAGCGCGGGCCGGAAAGTGAGGATTGCGTTACGCGTTCAAGCAGCGCATGTAGTGCGGTCGTCGGATGCGATGGCGTTGCATGCGGCACTGCCGTTTTCCGGCGCGTGGCATGAACAGTTGAATGCGTTGTGCGATGAGGCTACGGCACTGGACTTGCGCGTGTTTGGCTCGCTGGCGATGCAGGCGTTGACTGGGTTGCAGTATGTGTCGCCTACGTCGGATGTGGACGTGCTGTTTCATCCGGCAAGCAGGCACGCGCTCGATGAAGGCGTGGCGCTGCTGGAGCGTTACACGCGGCAGTTGCCACTGGATGGCGAGATTGTTTTCCCCGGTGGAGCGGCGGTATCGTGGAAGGAGTGGCAGATGGCGATGCGCCATCCGGCCAAGGTAATGGTAAAGGAATTGCACGCTGTACGTCTGGCGGATACCGCCTCGTTGCTGGCGACATTGACCACGCAGGAGGCCCAATGATGCGCACCTCGTCCGTCCGCCAGAAGGCGCAGGCAATCACCAGCACTCGCGTCGCTGCGGCAGGAATGGCGGCGCGGCGGGCATTTGCGCGGGAGGTGGCACGGTTGGCGGTGCGCAGTTTGCATGCGGAATTGTGCCTGTATCCGAAGCCGGGACTGGTGTCGCCGGTGGATAGCGGCAGTCATGACGACATGGATGCTGGCACTTTCATGCGCAGTATGTTCGCGCTGCGTCACTACTTCCGCAAAATCTGCCTGGCAGGTTGGGACGATGCGCCGTTCGTGCAACTGAAGCAGCTGGGCATCGCTGCGGAGGCGGCGATGCTGAAGGCGACGCGTGGCATTAACACCCACCGCGGAGCGATTTTCAGCCTCGGCATGTTGTGCGCCACTGCGGGCCGCGCGCGTGCGCAAGGCACACCGCTGGCCCCATCCGCGCTGCGTGCTGCCATGTTGATCCGCTGGGGCGAGGAACTCGCCGGCCATGCAGCGCCAATCGCCACGCCCGCTCACCAATCGCCAGCCGCAGGCCGCGATGCGGTGCACATCGGGTGCGAGGCTGCGGGCTCACGCCACGGCGCCATCGTGCCGACGAGCGACGCACATCTGAGCAATGGCTTGCGCGTGGCGGCACGATATGCGGTGAGTGGCGCGCGGGAGGAAGGTGCGCTGGGACTGCCGTCGGTGTTTGAGGTCGGCCTGCCTGCCCTGCTGGCAGCAAGCGCGCGTGGCGCTTCCGTCACCGAGGAGCGCATCGACACGCTATACACATTGATGGCGCATATCAGCGATAGCAATGTCTATCACCGCGCCGGGCCAGATGGCGCGCAGATCGTGCGTGACCATGCCGAGCGATTTCTTGCGCTGGGCGGCACCGCCAATGCTGGCTGGCGCGCGCGCGCCATCGACAGCCATCAGGTCTTCGTGCGGCACCGGCTGTCGCCCGGCGGCGCAGCGGATTTGCTGGCGGCGTGCTGCTTCGTACAGTCACTCGCGCGGCTGGACCACGCATGACCCGCGCGCGCCTGCTGCTGCTCTGCCCCGGCCAAGGCGACCAACATGCTGGCATGTTCGACCTCGCGCGCGCCAGCCCTGCGGCGAGCGCACTGACAGACCGCTTGGCCGGATGCATCCCTGCGCTCTCGCCGGACGGCCAAGCGCTGGCCGTCGATGGCGATATCTTCGCCAATCGCATCGCGCAGCCCTTGATTGTTGCGGCCACGCTGTGCATGTGGGAGGCGATCCGTGACTTCGCACCGCCGCCGGCGCTGGTGGCCGGCTACAGTATCGGCGAGCTGTCGGCATACGGCGTGGCGGGAGCATTCGCACCCGGACAGGCCGTCGCGCTGGCGACACAACGCGCGCAGTTGATGGATGATTGCCAGCGTGCCGCGCCCGGCCAAACACTGCTGACGATCACCGGTCTGCCGCTTGCCAGCGCCAGCACCCTGGCCGCGCAGCATGGCTATCAGGTCAGCATCGAAACCGGGGAAGACACGTGCATCGCTGGCGGCCCCGCTGCGCAGTCAGACACGCTACAGCAAGCGATTGAAGCTGCGGGGGCGCGCAGCAAGCGCCTGCCGGTCGAAGTGGCATCACACACGCATTACATGCAAAACGCCGTCGCGCCGTTCGCGGAAGCTTTGCGCGAGGCTGTGCTCCAGCCGATGCAAGCGCCGATCTTGGCTGGCATTGATGCGGCGCCGGTCAGCGCTCAGGCACGCGCCGTCGAAACGCTGTCACGGCAACTGGCAGAGAAGATTCGTTGGCTGGCGTGCATGGATGCCGCCGCCGAAGCGGGCATCACTGTCGCACTGGAGCTAGGTCCCGGTGCAGCGCTATCGCGCATGCTGCAGAACCGCCATCCGCGCATCAGCACCCGCTCGGTCGCCGACTTTCGCACGCTCGACGGCATCCGCAAGTGGCTGGAGCGCGCCAGCGAGACCTGATCAACGGTTGTTTTGCATCGCCCATGCGACGATGTTGGCGGCATCCATCGCACCTGGCTGGCGCGCCACTTCGCGGCCGCCTTTGAACAGGGCCAGCGTCGGGATGCTGCGGATGGCGTAGCGCGTGGCCAGGTCCTGCGCCTGCTCGGTATCCACTTTCACCACACGGAACTGCGGTTCCAGCCGCTGGGCAGCCTGCGCGTAAAACGGCGCCATCGTACGGCACGGGCCGCACCACGGCGCCCAAAAATCCACCAGCACCGGAATATCGCTACGCTCGATCTGTTTCAGAAACCGCGCGCTGCCCAAATCCACCGGTGCGCCGGTGAACAGCGCCTTCTGGCATTTGCCGCACACCGGCTCGGCCGATAGCTTGGCCGCTGGCACGCGGTTCACCGCATCGCAATGCGGACAGACGATATGCAGCGACTCCGGCTGCGCGTTAGGGGAATTGCTCATCATGAATCTCCAGACATCAAGCTGAGCATGATAATCCAAGGGCGAAAAAAATGCCGCGCCACGCGAAGTTGCTTCGCGCGGCGCGGCAGCTTAAAACGTTAAACGTAGTTCAGGTTTCTTTCCGAGCGCCAGTCTGTTTGCCAGCCTGGCTAGCCGCTTGCGCAGCGGTTTGGGCCGCCGTGGCCTGGCCGCCTTGCATGCTACCGCTTTCACGCCCTTCGGCGCCGTTCTGGGCGCTTTGCAGGGTCTGGCCGCCGCGCCCTTCATTGCCGCGCGACTGGCGGGCATCGTCTTTGCTGAACGAGAATGGATCGGTAAAGCGATCCACCGCATCCTTGTGGTTGCGCAGGGTCTTTTCCGTTTCTTCCGTGGTCACACGCGCCACTTCGTCAGCCAGCGCTTTGGCGGTGCGGCTGGTTTCCTGCACGTGTTCTTCTGCCACTTTGGACAGGTCAACGTGGGTATCGGCGGCGATGCGGGACAAGTGTTGCTGATACGCGCGCAGCTTTTCAGCGGTTGGCTGGGCATGGGCTGCGGCAACGGACAAGGCCTCGGTGGGGCGATGCGCCGTGATGACCTGCTGGCCAACCTGCGTGGATTCTTCCAGCAGGGTTTGTGCCAGTTGGATGTTCAGGTCGCTGTACTGCTGGACCGTGCGGAAAAGCGATTTGGACAGGTCGTTGAAGAACGACAGTTGCGCTTCCAGGTGAGTTTTTGCTGCAGGGGTGACAGATTGGGAAAATGGATACATGGATTTGCCTCGAAAGTTAAGTGCCAGGGAGTTGTCCGCGCTGCGATTGCAGCGCGAACGTCAAGGCTACGTTAACCTCACCGGGCACCTTTGATCTAAATCAAACGTGCCGGCAAACCCGAATTTTCCTACTTAAACAGGACAGCGGCTTTTTGCACCGTGATAGCAATACCGATCGCCAGCGGAATGCCGACTGCCAGCCAGCCGAACGCCACCATCACCGGGCTGGTGACGCCGTTCGAGGCCACGGCCGCACCGTTCGAGGCAGCGGCGTCGCGCTCATGCGCCAGCTTCTTCTCGGCGGCCAATTCGGCGTCGGTCATGAAGTGCTTATCGGCTACCGGACGCACCAGCAGATTGCAGATCAGGCCGACGACCAGCAGCCCGGCCAGCACGTACATGGTGATGTCATAGGCTTGCGCCTTCGGCACGCCGTTGGCGATCTGGTACTCGCGCACATAGTTGACCAGGATAGGACCGAACACGCCCGCCGCCGACCAAGCGGTCAACAGGCGGCCGTGGATGGCGCCCACCATCTGGGTGCCGAACAGGTCGGCCAGATACGCCGGCACGGTAGCGAAGCCGCCGCCGTACATCGACAGGATGATGCAGAAGAAGCCAACGAACAGCGCCAGGTGGCCGCCGTGCGCCATCGATGGAATCGACGCGTACAGGCCCAGGCCCAGCACGAAGAAGATGCCGTAGGTGACTTTGCGGCCCAGGTAATCCGAGCACGACGCCCACACGAAGCGGCCGCCGATATTGAACAGCGACAGCAAACCAGTGAAGCCAGCAGCAATGGCGGCGATCTGCGCTTTCTGCGCGGTGTCCAGCTCATTGAACGCCAGCGGCACGCCCAGCAATTGGCCGCCGAAGATTTCCTGCAGCAGAGGCGAAGCCATGCCCAGAATACCGATACCGGCCGTCACGTTCAGGCACAGCACCAGCCACACCAGCCAGAACTGCGGAATGCCCCACACCTTGCTGGCGTGCACGTGGCGCGTAGTGATCATGGCATTGGTGTTGGTGGCCGGCGGCGTCCAGCCCGCTGGTTTCCAGCCAGTCGGCGGCACGCGATAGGACAGCGCGCCGGCCAGCATGAACACGAAGTAAATCGCCGCCATCACCAGGAAGGTCTGCCACACGCCCACCGAATCCGCGGTGGCGAAGAATTTCATCAGCTTGTCGGCCAGCGGTGCGCCGATCATGGCGCCGCCGCCGAAACCCATGATGGCCATGCCGGTCGCCATGCCGCGGCGGTCCGGGAACCATTTAATCAGGGTCGACACTGGCGAGATATAGCCCAGGCCCAGGCCGATACCGCCGATTACGCCGGAGCCCAACCACATCAGCCAGATCTGGTGCTGGTACACCCCCAGCGCCGAGATCACCAGGCCGCCGCACCAGCACAAGGCCGACACCACGCCCGCTTTACGCGGACCGGCGTGTTCCAGCCAGCCGCCGAACAGCCACGCGGACAAGCCGAGGAATACGAAGAACATGGTGTACATCCAGCCCAGCATGGAAATCTGCCAGTCGCAGCCGGACGACAGGATGCGTTCCAGCACACCAATATCTGCCGGGCACGCCAGCGCTTCCTTGATGCCCAGCGCCTTCGACAGCGGCAGCCAGAACACCGAGAAGCCGTACGCCATACCAATACACAGGTGAATTGCCAGCGCCGCAGGCGGCACCAGCCATCGATTGAAACCTGCACCGGCAACGGTGCGTTCCTTCTCTAGAAAATCAAACAAAGCCATGCATTTTTCCCCAATAAGTGTTTCTTATGAACAATATCGGGCGCAAGAATAGCACAAGTGCAATAGCTATGGGATACGTTTAAGATCGTCCAGGGTGAACCATAATTCCTTGCGATTCAGCGGCGTTTGCGGCGACAGCAAGGGGTTGGGCAGGCTAATCAGCACGCGCTTGTCGAGCCGGGATTCGCGGATACGGGCGCCATAGTGGAGGTAGAACAGTTTTTCAAAGCTGCCATCGGCCAGCGCCGCCTCCAGGCCGCGCCGGATTTCCTCGGCCAGCGCGCTATTGCTGCGGTTGACGAAGAAATAGTCGGCGGTCGGATAACGCACCACCACATAGGGATCGACCACCAGCTCGGGGTGGCGCGCTACCTCGGCCCAGATCTCATTGACCGAGCGCGGCGCCCAGTCGAAGCGGTTGGCGCCCAGCATGCCGAACAGGGTGTTATAGACCGTAATCGCCTGCACCGGCACCCCGCTGTGGCGCAGGATTTGCAAATCCGGCCAGTCATAGCCTTGCCCGGCGTTGAAACGCTTGAGATCGTCCAGCCCGTGTACCGTTTGCAACAGCTCCTTGTGGTCGGCGCGCAGCAGGCCGATGCGCCAGCCGATCAGGCCGCGCGTCATGGGGATGCGCACCGGCAGCAGCTTGGCCTCGCGCTCGGCCGAGGTCATGGTGCCGACCACGTCGATGTGGCCGTTGGGCGACTGCAAATCGGCCAGCGCCCGGTTTTGCTGCATGCGCGCCGGCGACAGTTCGGCGCGGTAGTTGCCGCCGGCCTTGGCCAGCGCCAGCTGCAGCAAGGCGATGCCGTACTCGCCGTGCTCGCCGCCGTCGCCGTCCACGCGCGGGTAGACCACCACGGTCGGCTCAGCCGCCGCTGCCAGGCTCCAGCACAAACAACAGATCAGTAAACAGAAACGCATGGCCAGTCACTTCCACATTGGAATCCAGTTTCATGCTACGCCTGCCCCACGATCTTATCAAGCTGCCAAGTGAAATTGCAACAGTTGACGTCACGGTGTACACTGGAGTCTTCTTGCCGAAGGGAAATTATATGGCCATCGCCGCACTCAGCTCTGGTGTCACCGGTCTCAACGCTGCCGAACGCGCGTTGGGTAACAGTGCGCACGCGATTGCCAACATCGGCACCCAGGGTTTTCAGCCGACGCAGGCGGTGTTCCAGGAGAGCGCCCCGGCCGGCACCGGCGTATCGATTTCCATGCGCGGGCAAGAACTGTTGCAGGTGGATGCGCCCAGCGCCACCAACCTCGCGACCGAAACCACCAACTCGCTGGTCTACAAAGCGCAGTTCGACCTGTCGGCCAAGGTGATCCAGGCCGCCGACCAAAATATCGGCACCCTCATTAATATCAAGGCTTGAACACCGCTGCACTGCTGGCCGGCCTGCCGGCACGGATTTCCGACATTCCCCGCCGCTGGGCCGAGCGCACCCCGCATGCTCACGCGCTGCACGACGGCCAGCGCCACTGGACATATGCCGAACTGGCGGACGCCGTCACGCAAGCCGCCGCGCAACTGCGCCGCTGGCAGTTGCGGCCCGGCGACCGGCTGGCCGTAATCGGCGAAAACTGCGTGTCACAAGTCGTGCTCAGTTTTGCCGCCGCCGAACTGGATGCATGGCTGGTGCACATCAATGGCCGCCTGTCAGCGCGCGAGGTGGACGTGATCCTGCGCCACAGCGGCGCGCGGCTTGCCATCTACCTGCCCTCGCCCGCCTCGCCGGAAACCTCGGCCCATGCCGAACACCATGCGGCCGTGACCGAGCACACGCCGCTCGGGCCATGGATGGTGAGCGCGCTCAATCCCCACTGCACGCCGGAGCCGGTGCATGCCGCCGGCGAGGAGCAAATAGCGGCGCTGATCTACACCACCGGCACCACCGGCAATCCCAAAGGCGTGATGCTTACGCACCGCAACCTGCTGTTCATCGCCGCCGTATCGAGCACGCTGCGCGGCCTGACGCCATCCGACCGCGCGTACGGCGTGCTGCCGATGACACACGTCTACGGCCTGACATCGGTGATGCTGGGGACTCTGTATGCGGGCGCTTGCCTGTACCTGTGCCCGCGCTTCACGCCGGAAGCGCTGCTCAACGCTTTGCGCGACGACCGCCTGACCATCGTGCAAGGCGTGCCGGCCATGTATGCGCGTTTGCTCGCGCATCTGGGCGGCGTGCAGAAAAAGATGGAGACGCACCTGCGCTTTGCCTACGCCGGCGGCTCGCCGCTGATGCCGACCTTGAAAGCGCAAGTGGAACAGCTGCTTGGCGTGCCGCTGCATAACGGCTATGGCCTGACCGAGACCGCGCCCACCGTCAGCCAGACGCGCCTCGACCAGCCGCGCAGCGATACCTCGGTCGGCCAAGCGATTCCCGGCATCGACATCCGCGTTGAAGTTGGCGCGGACGGCGGCGACACCGGCGAACTGTGGGTGCGCGGTCCCAACGTGATGCGCGGCTACTATCAGGAGCCAGCATTGACGGCCGCCGTGCTGCGCGAAGACGGCTGGCTCAATACCGGCGACATCGTGCGCCAGGATGCCGACGGCGCCCTGTTCATCGCCGGCCGCACCAAGGAGTTGATCATCCACTCAGGCTTCAACGTCTATCCGTTGGAGGTGGAGACGGTGCTGAATGCGCATCCGGCCGTCACGCAGTCCGCCGTGATAGGCCGCGCGGCCAGCGACGGCGACGAGGACGTGGTGGCCTTCGTGGAACCCGATCCACGCCACACCATCACCAGCGAAGAGCTGTCGCACTATCTCGCGCAGCAGCTGGCGCCCTACAAACGCCCATCGCAGATCATCCTGATGGCCGCCCTACCCGCAGCGGCCACCGGCAAGATCCTCAAGCACCGCCTACGCTAGTCTTCGCGCTCGCCGGCGGCGCCCGTGCATCCGATCTGGACGCAAATCAGTTTTACTGCAATACTCAGCACCACGCCGATCACGCCTATGAATGCCAACATGGCAGGCTCCGTAAATGAAGAAGGGACGCTTCACTTTAACGGCCAGCCCGGATTTGATCCAATAGCAAAAACGGCAGCCATCTATCTCGAAACGGCATAACGGTGATTTCGCTTAAACAGTTCAGGTATTTTATTGAGATCGTGGAGGCCGGCAGCTATTCGCGCGCGGCCGAGAAGTTATACATCGCGCAGTCGGCGCTGAGCCGGCAAATCAAGGAGCTGGAGGACGAGCTGCAAACGCCGCTGCTGGTGCGCGACGCGCGCCAGTTCGAGCTGACGCCGGCCGGCCAGCTATTCTTCGAACGCGGCAAGCGCATTCTCGAAGAAATCGACGACACGCTGCTGCAAGCGCGCCATGTGGGACAAGGCGCGCAAGGTTTGATCCGCTTGCAGCATTCCAGTTCGGTGATCCTGACGCCGCGCATCACCGCCGCACTGACGCAAGCGCTGGACGCGCATCCCGGTGTAACGCTGGACGTGTCCATGCTGCCATCGGAAAATCAAACCATGGAAATCGAAGAAGGCCGCGCCGATATCGGCCTGCTGCGCCTGCCCACTTTGCGCCGCCATCCGCACATCCAGGTGCGCGAGATCGGCAGCGAGCGGCTGATGGTGGCGGTGTCGCAGCACTCGCCGCTGGCGGCGCGCAAGAATGTCGACCTGTCCGAGTTGAGCGAGCACGCCTTCATCTCGATTCCGCACAAGGACCGTGGTGGCCTGAGCTACCTGGTGGCCAATCTCTGCCTTGAGCAAGGCTTCTTCCCGAAGCCGGCGCGCGCCCTGTCGCGCAAATCCTCGCAGCTGAATCTGATCGAGGCCGGACTCGGCATCGCCATCGTCCCCGAATGCATGCGCCTGACCGCACCGGGCGGCGTGCGTTTCGTCAGGCTATCACACGGCCAGCTGCACACCACCGTCGGCCTGGCTACCCGCCGCGACGCCGATCCGCTCGTCACCGCCTTTGCCGACACGCTGTCCGCACAACTTGAACCGGGCGACTGCTGACTTCGACGTGTGGCACACTAGGCGCATCGGAGACTAACAGGAAACAGTATGAGCGCCGGCCCCGACGACCACGACCGCGATCCGCCGCAAGATCCATCGCAATCCCAACAACAGCGCCGCGCCAGCGACCAGAGCGAGCGCCGCCATCACGAGCGCAAGACCCGCCACGCTGACGCCACGCCGCGCTACCTCGATCCCGGCGACACGGTGTTCAGCCTGTGGGGCCGGGTCATCATGGCGCGCTACCGTCGTTTGGCGGCGGCGGCCACGCGCCACATCATCCAGCGGCCGCTGCACATCGGCGTGTCAGCCCGCATCTACCATCCCGAGCCCGGTGCCACTGGCCTGCGCAGCAAGAACCTGCAATATCTGGAAGAGTCAATCGCGCAATGGGTGATGTCACGCGACGTTCTGGTGTTCATGATCCCGACCGTGAACACGGAGGGCTTGCTGCATCCCTCCAACATCCGCTTGCGCGACTACGCCAAGCATCTGGACGGACTGGTGCTGCAAGGCGGCGCCGACGTCTCGCCGCAAAGCTATTCCGAAACGGCGACCCGGCCCGAATGGGGCGGCGACCGCGCTCGCGATATGTACGAGCTGGAGCTGCTGCATGAATTTGTCGAAGCGGGCAAGCCGGTGCTGGGTATTTGCCGTGGCTGCCAGCTGATCAACGTGGCTTTCGGCGGCACGCTGTACCAGGATATCGCCACCGATATGCCGGACTCGCTGGCCCATGTCAACGATGCGTACGACCGCAATCGCCATGAAGTCAGCTTTCCTGTGGGCTCTTCGCTGGCGCGTCTGTTCAAGGGCCGCAGTAGCGGGCTGGTGAACTCTATCCACCACCAGGCGGTGAAGACGCTGGGGCGCGATATGTCGGTCGAAGCCCTGTCCGTCCCGGACAATGTGGTGGAAGCGATCCGCTACCGCAAGGCGCCGTTCGTGATGGGCCTGCAATGGCATCCGGAATTCCACCGCGCCGGCGGCGTCGAGCTGCTCGATTGCACGGCCATCCTCGACAACTTCCTGCGCGTGGCGCGGGAGACACGCTTCTAGCCTCTCAAATGATGCTATTAAAAAATGTGTTTTGATTTTATGTTATCGCCGGGTGTAGACTGGCGGTCTTCGTAAAGCCGGATCGATTTTCATGAAATGCCCGCGTAGCACTGCCCTGATAACAGCAAGCTTGCTGCTCGCTCCACTGGCTGGCCAGGCGGAGGACACCATCCATGTCGCCTACTCCGAACGTCCGCCCTACCTGATCCAGCAAGCTGATGGTGTACCCGCCGGCCTGACCGGTGCACCGACTGCGGCCGCCTTCAAAGCCGCCGGCATCCCGGTGCAATGGCACTTGGTGCCGACCAACCGCCAACTGGCGATGGTGAAAGATCCACATGGACTGAACTGCACCATCGGCTGGTTCGCAGTGCCGGAGCGGATGGCGTACGCCAAATACACCAAGGCCATCTACCGCGACAAGGGCTGGATGCTGCTGGCTAACGTGGCCTTTGCCGAGCGTGGCATCACCACCATGCAGGAACTGGCGTCGCAGCGCGATATCCGCGTGCTGATCAAGGATAATTTCTCATACGGTGGGCTGGACAAATTCATCCAGAAATGGCACCCGGTGGTGGCCGTGTCCACCGCCTCCACCTTGAAAATGGTGCAGTCGGTGGCCAAGGGTTCAGTGGACCTGATGTTTGTGTCGGAAGATGAAGGCGCCTACATCCTCAAGAACGAGGCTGGCGATAGCGCCGCCAACCTGCGCCTGTTGTCGCTGAAGGACATGCCGCGCGGCGGCGACCGCCACATCATGTGCAGCAAGTCGGTGCCGGATGAGGTGATCAACCGCTTGAACAAGGCGATCACCTTCAAATAATCAACCGCCGCGGAAACGCTGGATCGCCGCGTCAACCACACCTTCCACACTGCCGCTGCTGTCGAACTGCTGGCGCAGATAGTGCGCGTCGCTGCCTTCATGCGTTACCTGCACCAAGTGCTGCAAGCCCGCCGTGCCACCCAGCGCCGCCGCATGTGGCTCCATCTTGCGCAGCGTGGTCAGGATGTCTTCGCGCAGCGACAGGTTCTCGTAGGTTTTTGGATGGACGATGGCGCCATCGAGGCCGAAGCGGCAAGCCTGGAAACGGTTGTAGTTGTAGACCAGGTAATCGTCTTCCGCCGGCGGCTCCTCGCGCCGCTCCAGCAGGTAGCGGCACAGCGCCTGCAGGTACACGGCCAACGCCGCAGCGCGTTCCACCGTCAGCGGCGTGTCGCACACACGCAGCTCGATGGTGCCGAATTCCGGCTTGGGACGGATGTCCCAGTAGAAGTCCTTCATGCTCTTGATGACGCCCGTGTGCTCCATCTTGGCGAAGTATTCGTGTTCGAAGGTGGACCAGCTTTGCGTGAACGGCGCGCGGCCGCTCATCGGGAAAGCGAATACGGAATTCAGACGCGCGGAGTTGAACAGCGTGTCATTCCCCTGCACATACGGTGACGACGACGACAGCGCGATAAAGTGCGGCACGTAGCGGCTCAATGAATGCAGCAAGAACAGCGCATCGTCGCCCGACGCGCAGCCAATGTGCACGTGCTGGCCGAAGATGGTGAACTGCTTGGCCAGATAGCCATACAGCTCCGACACTTCCTTGAAGCGCGGCTTCGAAAAAATGCGGCGCTCCGACCATTTCTGGAACGGGTGCGTGCCGCCGCCGCAAATGCCGATGTTGAGCTGCTCGCCCGCCTGCACCAGCGTGTCGCGAATGACCTGCAGCTGCGCCACCAGTTCGCTGTGATTGGTGTGCACGTCGCTGTTAATCTCGATCATGCTCTCAGTGATCTCCGGCGTGACGTTGCCGGGGAAAGGCTTGCGGCTCAACAGGTGCAGCAAGTCCGGGCTGGATGCGGTCAGGTCGAAATCCGACAAGCTAACCAACTGCAGCTCCAGTTCCACGCCCATGGTCAGCGGTTGCGACGATTTGAATTCTTCCAATGCCATTATCGTTCCTCCTTCGGCGTTTCATTCGCCCAGTGCAGCGCGCGCTGCGTGATGACGGGGCCGAGCACCTCCAGCAGCAGCGTCATTGCCGCCAGCGCGGCCAGTTCGTCCACCAGCACGATGCCCATGTATTTAGTCTGCTCCAGCAGCAGCGTGACAAACACCGACATCGGCGACAGCGCGATACCGGTCAACAGTCCCTTGCGCCACGTAATGCCGCTCACGCGCGAGAACGCGGCGACGCTGAACGCCTTGACCGCAAAGCGCGCCAGCAGCAGCACCGCGCCCAGCGCAGCGCCATCGACCACGCGCTCCCATTCCAGCGTGGAGACGGCAAACACGAACAGCAGCACGGTCAGCAGCTCGCCGATGCCGCCGAAGTTACGCTCGGTGCGGCTGAAGGCCACGCGCTTGTGACGCGCCGTAAGGCCAAAGGTCAGCGTGGCCAGCACCGGTGACACGTCAAACGCACGCGATGCCGCCACCAGCAGGATCACGCCAAGCGCAAACGCAATCGTGCCATCCTGCGCCAGCGCGCCGAGGCGGCGCAGCACCAGCGGCACGATAAAGCCCATCAGCGCGCCCATCGCGGCCGACAGCAGCAGCTCGATGCCGCTGTGCGAAATCGCCTGCGTCAAACTGCCCGAGGTCTGGAACACCCAGAAGCCCACCACCACCTTGAACACGAACAGCGCGATCACGCTGTTGATGGCGACCAGGTGCAGCACACGCTCAGTCACCTGGCCCGAACTATCTTCTTCATTAATCACGCGCAGCACACCGGCCGGCGAAGTGGACATGGCCAGCGAGGCCAGTAACAGAGAGGTCAACGGCGGCATGCCGCTCAGATGCGCGATCAGGTAGACCACGCCAAACGTGGCGGCCGATTCCACCAAACCACTGACCGCAATCCAGGGATTAATCCGCAGCCAGTGCAGATTGATGCGGTAGCCAAATTCAAACAGGATCAGGCCGAAGGCCATGTTTGCAAGCAGGGTCACATTGCTATTAGCGCCGCTGCTGAGGGCTTCCGGAAAAGCCTGTGCCAATAAAAAACCAACCAAACCGTAAACACTGATGCGCGGCAGGCGCGTCCATCGATGCACGAATTCCCCCGACAGCCACGCCACGGCAATCGCCAGCGGCCAGCCCAGATCGGCCAAAATGACCTGAATATCCGGCATGTACTTCTCCTTTTTAAAGATACTTGTACAATTCTGGGCTATTACCAGCTTTTTCACTGTGCGCTGGGGAACATAAGGAAACAATATGCTGGAACTTGTCAGCGAACACGCTTGCTACGGCGGCGTGCAGCGCTTCTATCGTCATGACTCGCGCGAGATCGGCCTGCCGATGCGCTTCTCGGTTTTCATTCCGCCACAAGCGGAACAAGGCGCGGTGCCTGCGCTGTTTTACCTCGCGGGCCTGACCTGCACCGAAGAGACCTTCATGATCAAGGCCGGCGCGCAGCGCGTGGCGGCGGAACTGGGTTTGATGCTGATCGCGCCCGACACGTCACCGCGCGGTGCTGGCGTGGAAGGCGAAAACGATAGCTGGGATTTCGGCGTCGGCGCCGGCTTCTATCTGGATGCGACGCAGCCTGCGTGGGCCAAGCACTATCGCATGTACAGCTACATTCACGAACTGCACGAACTGGCGGCGCAAGAACTGCCGGTGGACGCCGCACGCATCGGCATCTTCGGCCACTCGATGGGCGGACATGGCGCGCTGACGATGGCGCTGAAACGTCCGGACCTCTTCCGTTCAGTGTCGGCGTTTGCGCCGATTGCCGCGCCATCGAAATGCCCGTGGGGCGTGAAGGCGTTCAACGGTTATCTGGGCGAGGACAAGGCCGAGTGGGCGCAGTACGACGCTAGCATGCTGATGGCGCAATCGAAGACGCCCTTCCCGGCCGGCATCCTGATCGATCAAGGTTTAGGCGACAAATTCCTGCAAGAGCAGTTGTACCCGCAGGCGTTTGAAGCCGCGTGCATGACCGCAGCGCAGCCGCTGACATTGCGTCGGCATGAGCGCTACGATCACGGCTACTACTTCATCTCAACCTTTGTGGAAGACCATTTGCGCTTCCACGCGAAGAACCTGGCTACAGCTTAATTTCCGTACCCAGTTTTTGCAGGAACTGCGCAATCCAAGCCGGATGCGCAGGCCATGCCGGCGCGGTGACGAAGATGCCATCGGTGACCGCTTGGTCGACCGGAATGTCGGCGTAAATGGCGCCGGCCAGCTTGACCTCCGGCGAGCAAGCCGGGTACGCAGAGATGGTCTTGCCTTTTATGACTTCGGCCGCAGCTAGCAACTGCGCGCCGTGGCAAATCGCGGCGATCGGCTTGTTGGCGGCGGCGAACTGCTGCACCAGCTCAATCACGCGCGGATTCAAACGCAGGTACTCCGGCGCGCGGCCGCCGGCAATGGCCAGCGCATCGTATTTGCTCACATCGGAGTCGGCAAAATTGGCATTGAGCGTAAAACGGTGGCCGGGCTTTTCGGTGTAGGTCTGGTCGCCTTCGAAATCGTGGATGGCGGTATTAATGGTGTCACCGGCCTTCTTGTCCGGGCACACCGCGTGCACGATGTGGCCAACCGCTTGCAGCGCCTGGAACGGCACCATCGTTTCGTAATCTTCCGCAAAGTCGCCCGTCAAAAACAGTATCTTTTTCGCTGCCACGGTAGATCCTTTCCTGAAAGTTAAAAGGGCCGCAATGTTCCCATTGTGGCCACACTATACTAACCTCTTTACACTCCTCTTGCTCACCTAGGCGCGGCGACAACCAAGCACTGCGGCCTGAGTGGAAATTGGTGAACTTTGCCAACGCGCAAACTGCTATGCTGAAAGCCAATTAATCAAGGTCGGAATAACCTTGGGGCCGCTTCCGGCCACAAGCGGAAGTTGGGCCCAGAAAGGCCTTATGATGACGGCTTAGTTCTGAATGCGTTAGTTGTTTTTGCACTTTATTGTTTATTTATCCCCTTAATTAGGTAATTCAATAACAACAATTAATTTATAAAATTACAAGAAAAATTGGATTTAATGTTTTATCAGTATTCTATGTTCAATGAAGTGTTTCACTATATATCTCGCACCAAAAATTTGAAATAATTCTGAAAATTTTTCATGGAAAGAAAATGAGAAAAGCATTTATCGGTCTTTCTACACCTATTGGTTTTGATTATCAAAATCACGCCACCCAGGCCAAAGCAGATACATACAGCTCACCCAATCCGGTCCTTGATTCGCCATTTGGATTATTGCTGTTATTTGATGAGTTGGTGTTTTTGTCACGGAGTTTGTGTCCCGAAAACATGCGTGCACTTCCGTACGTTTCATTTCTCGACGAGGGAAGTATTTTTCCAAAGGTGACGGAAGAAGAGGTCAATGAAGTCTGGAAGACCGCGTGGAATGCCCCAGACAAGCCCATTGAACAAGGATTGTCGTTTCAGGAGTCCTTGGAAAACGCAGGAGCCATTAACGGAATGGGCATTGACAATCATTCCCATGGCCTAAGTATTGGCCCATTTCAACGTCAAGCAAACGCTGATCCTTACAACTTGGCAATCGATGCATACATATGCAAGAGGCTAAACGATCCATCTATTGAATTGGTAACAAATTCGCGCCTTGAGCCATTTCTGGAGCCGGATTCTAATACAGCCAGTCAATCACTACTTACACAATTACTAGTACTCGAAAATATTCCTAACTATCTAACTCCTCAAGGCCCCTATCACCCAGTTATTGAAGAAGTGAGAGCTAACCGATATCTAGCTGAATTTAGAAAATGGGTAACTCAACAGCAGGGGATGGCGTCACCTAATGAAGTGAAGGAGGTGAAGGCTGAGGTAGAAAACGCGCTCCAAGATGCTCAGGAAAAGTTATTTCTCAAGCACTGCGATCAAAGTCGTCATTATCGGTCGGTCGGAAAAGCGATGTTGGGCGACGCTATTGGTATACTATTCCCGGCCACTGGTACAGTGACTGCGTTAATCGAAGCAGGGGCTGATGCAGTCAATCCTCAAGCCATGCGATGGCAGGGGTTTCTGGTAGGGGCTCGGAGAAATACTCGTGCATCTCTTGTAAGCAAGGCATAACGCGGCAGTTGAGCGGGCCTCCGCAAAAAAACCGTGTCGGCCCCTAACTTCTTCGTTGAGTTCTTTCTATGCTTCGTCCCAGTACACGCTTTGGGGCGGCTTCAGCCGAGGGTGAGAATCTGGGATTTTATATTTTAGCAAGCTGCTTTTCCGAGCTTTTGGCTGAGTTCGGCCACAAGCGGACCTTTGGTAGGGTACTTCGGCAGAATGTTTGTTCATACTTAATCGGTCGCCAATTAGGATGTCGTTCGCTCTGTGGAAGGCTCCAACCAAATATGTGAAAGTTAAAATGACAAAAAAATTTGGTTTAAGTCGGCAACTTCTCACATGTGTATTGTTCTGCACACTCGCCGTCACAATCACTCTCATCTTTAAACGCCCGCCATACATTTCTACGCTTCTCGCCGGCCCCTCACTCTTCCTCCAAGCCATTTTAGGGTTTGTATTGGGAGCATTGTACTGGGCGGCATCCGCCATAGGGTTCAAATACATGGTCAAGCATAAAGCGACACAGAGCACCGTCGAGAGCTATGCGCGTTTAGACCTACGAGGCTGGAATCCTTTATGGATTGCACTTGCCGCTGGTATTGGCGAGGAGTTGTTATTCCGTGGAGCTCTACAGCCCTTGATTGGAGTGTGGGCAACTTCAGCTCTTTTCGTGCTGGCTCATACCCGTGCCTATCGATTCAATATTTTAAATGCACGAGTGCTCTTTCAAGCCCTTGGAATTTTTTCTGTCAGCGTAGTTTTGGGTTTCCTCGCACTCTACGTCGGCCTACTTACGGCTGTTATCGTTCATGTGAGCATGGACATCGTCGGTCTGTGCATCGTTCGTCGTGTAACAATTCCGCTCGTTTCCAGCGGTGGTAAAGCAATGTCGGCTTAGGGGGTGTCCCTATGTACTTCGTCAAGCAGTTGCGAGAGGTGCAGGGCAATAAAGTGTCCCGTCTCGCATCATGGCGTACATCACGTCGCAGCGCCGCCTTGCGAGAGCGATCAGTGCTTGGTTGTG
>NZ_WWCN01000049.1 GCF_009857445.1 Duganella flavida | reverse complement strand
CAGTTGTTGGAATGAAGATCAATGCCACAAAATAACATGACGTCCTCCTCGATAAAGTTCGGATTCGTACCGTGACTTTATTCCTCGGCTCGGCCGAAGGGAGGACGGCTAGATGATTATCAATTCAGCGAGCAAACGAACACAATAGTGCTAGGTAAAGGCCAACTCAAGGCATACACTGCATTAAATTAGTGACAATCGGCCCATGCCCCCCAAGGGAGAACTTTCGTGTTTCCAAGCGTCAGCATCAAAGAACTCAACACGTTGCAGTTAATGGAAAGTCTCGGCAGAGACTATCAGCCGATCTTCCCTGAAGCGGGAATTCTAGCAGCGCTTGGACTTGTGAAGCGCGATCTAGGCGGTAGCTTCTGTCTTACCGCCTCCGGCCTCGACTACTTACGGTGGCGCGAAATCAACCTGCCCCGCTGATGCCGCGTCAATCAAACACAGGTAAGCCTCCAGCGCGTGCCAATGCAATCGCATTCATCGAGCCTGTACTGGCCAAACCTGCAAAGGAATTCACGGGGTCATACGGAGGCAGCATTCTGCACTGCGAGGAAGCAGACACCGATGCCCTTAAGTGAGCACGGCGAAAATCTTAAAGCCGAATGGACAGCAGGCCCGCTGTGGGAGAAAAATCATGAAAATTACCTGCGGCACTGATGCCGGCCAGGAGTCGGACGAAAGCCTGGCCGCTCGTTATGAAATCACGTTTGATGGGAAGCGGTACACTTTCCGGGAGTACAAATACGATCGGTTCGGAGATGCCTTACGCTATGCAGCTATGACGCATGCTAAACAAGGATTTTTGCAAGACAAGGCGTTTCAGCCACTGTGGCTGGCGGCATATTCTCCAACAGCCGAAGACGAAGCAATAATGAGGCTGCATGGTATTGCCTATGTCGAAGGGCATTACCTTTACGGCAGCTAGCTACCTTACCTGCAGAGAAATCAAGCTGCTGACGGAAATGGACATCGACAGCATGCCTGTCGGCCCGGTCGAAGCCAGCGGCATGAAGGCCAACTTGGCTATTATTCGGGCCTTGCAGGCACAG
>NZ_WWCN01000048.1 GCF_009857445.1 Duganella flavida | reverse complement strand
AAGGTTATAGGGACAAGCCGTACGGGCAATTAGTATCAGTTAGCTTAATGCATTACTGCACTTCCACACCTGACCTATCAACGTCCTGGTCTCGAACGACCCTTCAAAGAGCTCAAGGCTCTGGGAAATCTCATCTTAAGGCAAGTTTCCCGCTTAGATGCTTTCAGCGGTTATCTCTTCCGAACTTAGCTACCCGGCAATGCCACTGGCGTGACAACCGGTACACCAGAGGTTCGTCCACTCCGGTCCTCTCGTACTAGGAGCAGCCCCCTTCAAATTTCCAACGCCCACGGCAGATAGGGACCAAACTGTCTCACGACGTTTTAAACCCAGCTCACGTACCACTTTAAATGGCGAACAGCCATACCCTTGGGACCGGCTACAGCCCCAGGATGTGATGAGCCGACATCGAGGTGCCAAACTCCCCCGTCGATATGAACTCTTGGGAGGAATCAGCCTGTTATCCCCAGAGTACCTTTTATCCGTTGAGCGATGGCCCTTCCATACAGAACCACCGGATCACTATGTCCTACTTTCGTACCTGCTCGACTTGTCGGTCTCGCAGTTAAGCACGCTTATGCCATTGCACTATTAGCACGATGTCCGACCGTACCTAGCGTACCTTCGAACTCCTCCGTTACACTTTAGGAGGAGACCGCCCCAGTCAAACTGCCTACCATGCACTGTCCCCGATCCGGATAACGGACCAAGGTTAGAACCTCAAATGAACCAGGGTGGTATTTCAAGGATGGCTCCATAGAGACTGGCGTCCCTACTTCAAAGCCTCCCACCTATCCTACACAGATTGATTCAAAGTCCAATGCAAAGCTACAGTAAAGGTTCATGGGGTCTTTCCGTCTAGCCGCGGGTAGATTGCATCATCACAAACATTTCAACTTCGCTGAGTCTCGGGAGGAGACAGTGTGGCCATCGTTACGCCATTCGTGCAGGTCGGAACTTACCCGACAAGGAATTTCGCTACCTTAGGACCGTTATAGTTACGGCCGCCGTTTACTGGGACTTCAATCAAGAGCTTGCACCCCATCATTTAATCTTCCAGCACCGGGCAGGCGTCACACCCTATACGTCCACTTTCGTGTTTGCAGAGTGCTGTGTTTTTATTAAACAGTCGCAGCCACCAGTTTATTGCAACCTTTTCGCCCTATCACAGTAAAGTGACCAAGCTACCGAGGCGTACCTTTTCCCGAAGTTACGGTACCAATTTGCCGAGTTCCTTCTCCCGAGTTCTCTCAAGCGCCTTAGAATACTCATCTCGCCCACCTGTGTCGGTTTGCGGTACGGTCTCGTATGACTGAAGCTTAGAGGCTTTTCTTGGAACCACTTCCGATTGCTACGTGCAC
>NZ_WWCN01000047.1 GCF_009857445.1 Duganella flavida | reverse complement strand
GCTTCAATACCTGAAGCCGGAACTGCGCATCATAGTGCTCAAACTTCTGACGCAATCCTGCTACGCCATGGCGTTCATAAAAGGCCACCCACGACCTCGCAACCGTTTCCGAAACGCCATTGCGACGTGCAACCTCGGCATACGTACTTTTACCTGATAGGCACTGCTTTACTACCGACAGCTTCAAGCGCTCATTGAATTTGGTCATTAAAAAACCCCAAGAGTTGGTGTCCAACTCTTGGGGTTCAGTTCACTAGGGCGCTTTTTTAATTTTAGCCTTCGCTGGTGATCCGGTGGATCAACGCACCCAGCACATCTTCCGCCATCTCGTTATCGACCTGGCAGGTGCCGGCATTCTCATGGCCACCGCCGCCGTATTCCAGCATCAGCGCGCCGATATTGGTTTTCGAGGTACGGTTCAAAATCGATTTGCCGGTCGCGAACACCGTGTTCTGGTTCTTCAGGCCCCACAGTACGTGGATCGAGATATTCGTCTGCGGATACAGCGCGTAGACAATGAAGCGGTTGCCAGCAAAGATGATCTCTTCATTGCGCAGATCCAGCACCAGCAGATTCTTGTGCACGGTGGCGCAACGGCGGATCTGGTCTTTGCATTTTTCCGAGTGTTCGAAGTACAGCTCCTTACGCTCCTTCACGTCCGGCAGCTCCATGATCTGTTCGATCGTATGGTTCTTGCAGTAGTCGATCAGGTCCATCATCAGGTTGTAGTTCGAGATGCGGAATTCGCGGAAGCGGCCCAGGCCGGTACGCGCATCCATCAAGAAGTTCAGCAAGTCCCAGCCTTCCGGATTCAGCACTTCCTGCTCGTTGAAGCGCGCGGCGTCGCCCTTGTCGACCGCCGCCATCATGTCGTCCCACGATGCTGGGAAGGCTTTCAGGCCGCCATAGTAGTCGTACACCACGCGCGCAGCAGAAGGCGCCTCGGGATGGATCACATGGTTCTGGCGTTCGCCGGTATTGCGGATGGTTTCGGAGAGGTGGTGATCGAAGGCGATATGCGCCCCCGCCACATACGGCAGGTTGGTGGTGATGTCACGGTCGGTGATCGTGATCTTCCCGTCTTGCATGTCCTTGGGATGGACAAACAGAATTTCGTCAATCAAGTCCAGGTGCTTTAACAGTACCGCGCAAACCAGACCATCGAAGTCACTGCGCGTTACCAAGCGATATTTTTTTGACATGTATGCACCCTTTAGAAGTTGGCTCTTGCAACGACTAATGATACATAAAAAAAAGCCCCAACAGCATCTAATCTGTTGGGGCTTCTTTCGGAATAACTAGCTTGACGATAACCTACTTTCACACTGGTTGCAGCACTATCATCGGCGTAGAGTCGTTTCACGGTCCTGTTCGGGATGGGAAGGGGTGGGACCGACTTACTATGGTCATCAAGCTT
>NZ_WWCN01000046.1 GCF_009857445.1 Duganella flavida | reverse complement strand
GGGGGTGTCCCTATGTACTTCGTCAAGCAGTTGCGAGAGGTGCAGGGCAATAAAGTGTCCCGTCTCGCATCATGGCGTACATCACGTCGCAGCGCCGCCTTGCGAGAGCGATCAGTGCTTGGTTGTGCCGTTTGCCTTGGCTGATCTTTCGGGCATAGTAAGCCCGCGACACTGGGTCCCGGAGCGCGGCAAAGGCCGACAGGAACAACGCTCGCTTGAGCACTTTATTGCCTCGTCTCGATGGATGTTCACCGCGAATCGAGGAGCCGGAACGACGGGTAACTGGCGCCAGCCCAGCATAGGCCGCGAGATGAGCAGCAGAGGCAAACGCTTTTGCGGCGACCTCTGTAAGGAGTCGGGCAGCGGTCCTGACGCCGACTCCTGGCATGCTGGTCAGGACTGAATAAAGAGGGTGTACTTGCACCAGCCGTTCAACCTCTTGGGCGACCTCGTCGCGCTGACGGCGCAGCGCCGCGAGCTGGTGCGCCAGGCGCGGCAAGACAATTGTTGCGGCGTTTGTTCCTGGCACAATCACCGTCTGCTCGGAAAGTGCCAGGAAAACTTCATGGGCTAAGCCTTTACCCATTCGAGGGGCGAGCTTGCTCAGTTTGTTCGCAAGGCTCTTTTCGCTGGTGGCGGCAAGGCTCGCCGGTGACGGATGCCGTTGTAGTAGATCCAGTACAGCTGGGTGATCAAGTCGTGGGCCAAGAACGCGTTCCAGCGCTGGATGGATTTGTGTCAGTAGTCCGCGAATTCGGTTACTTGTCTGGGTAATCTGATCGGCCAGATCATCATCAAAACCGCACAGCATGGTCAGCTCCGCCAACTGCTCATCATCGAGACGAAGTGAGCGCAGTGCATGCGGCATTGAGCGTGCCGCTTCGGCAATGATGGCGGCGTCTCGTGCATCGGTCTTGGCTTCGCCAGCGTGCAGATCCGCAATTCGGCGCATGGCAAGGCCGGGGAGATATGCCACCAGGATACCCTCGGCTCTGGCGACGGTCACCGGCAATGCTCCGATGGTTGTAGGCTGGTCAACGACCAGCAGTAGCTTGCCGTGTTCCTTGAGGCTGGAAATCAGCGCTCGCAGTCTCGTTTCGTCATTTGGCATCGCCTTATCGAACAAACGTTTGCCAGCTCTGCTCAGTGCAACGGCATGGTGTTCTCCCTTGCCGACGTCAACTCCAATAAAGACATCTACAGTATCGTAATGTTCAATCGCGTCCATGCGACCTCCCGCTACAAGAGGTTGTAATGGCCAACAACTTACGGCAGCAGGTCTCGGCATCCACGTTACGGATGGCCTCAGGATTTCCTCTGGACCAAGTCCCTATCAGCGATCACCAGCCACCCACCAAGTTCGGTGACAACACCCCCCGGATCATGGGCGACTGGGGGCAACAATCATGCCGAACTTGGCTGGCCAAAACCTTGAGGATCAAGGTCTGTATATAGTAACGGG
>NZ_WWCN01000045.1 GCF_009857445.1 Duganella flavida | reverse complement strand
GAGGATGACATAAATCACGTCTATCTGCGCTATGTGGATGATAACAATGAGATAGTTGTTTTTCCAAAAAAATATGCCTATGATTTCAAATATAACTAAAATCAGTGTAATGATGATTAATCTGACAGGGACGGCTAGATGAGTTAGAGTTTTAAAGGACCGTTCTCGGCCATAAACGGACCTAACGTAACTTGCTCAATATGGCGTACGGCCTGAAAGCATCTATTCGGAGAGGAGGCGCGTTGTGAAACTACTGTTTCTGGGGATCTTGATATTTTCTACAGCGGCTATTTCTGCCGAAAACGTGAAGGATCCATTGAACGATACCGTCACATCCGAAGTTCAGTTGAAGGCCATGCAGGGACGCGTCGATGCATCGATAAGCAAAGCAGTCGCTGAAACGTTAAAAAACGAAGCACCGCCGCTGCCGTATTATCAAAGCGCCATAGCATTCAGGTCCGCCAATACGGATATTATGACTGCTGCTTTTATTGAAGCTAAGGTACAGGACTGTCTTCACTCAGACGGTCTAAAGCGCCAACCTACATTTTTGCTCACAGGGTATCTAGCGTTGCCATTCATAGCAGTCGCCAAAGCGCGAGGAAAGTGTATCTGATATTTCGGTGTTGATTTGCATCGAAAAGTGACCCACTTTCCCCAGTAATTTGCAACTGAATCTGATAATCATCTAGCCGTCCTCCCTTCGGCCACGCCGAGGAATAAAGTCACGGTACGAATCCGAACTTTATCGAGGAGGACGTCATGTTATTTTGTGGCATTGATCTTCATTCCAACAACTGCCTTGTCGTCGTCTCCGACGACGCCGACAAGGTCGTGTATTCCAAGCGCTTACCCAACGATCTGGCAACCATCTGCGCAGCGCTCAGTCCGTATCAGCAGGAGTTATTCGGTGTAGTCGTGGAGTCCACGTACAACTGGTACTGGCTGGTTGACGGCTTAGTGGCGGCTGGATACTCGCTCCACCTGGCGAACACCACTGCGATAAAACAATATGATGGCCTTAAGCATCGCGGTGACGAATCCGATGCCCGTCATCTGGCTCACATCCTCCGTCTCGGGCTACTGCCCGAAGGCTACATCATGCCTCAGCCTGTTCGCGCCGTTCGGGACTTAGCTCGCAAACGTATGCAGCTAGTCCAAAGGTGATGGCTAAGTTATTGAAGTTGATCGCGAGGTATGCGAGGAAAGCATTCGCGCTCTTGACTGTGGACGGCTAATGGGTGACCCACGTGAAGAGCACAATTCGACCTGTCTTATCGGCAGGAGAACGGAGTGATCAACGTGGCTTTACTAGGCATCATTCGACTCTGGCACATACGTGACCAGATTCCTCTACGCGAGATCGCCAGGCGACTGGGCATCTCTCGCAATACTGTCCGGCGCTACCTGCGTTCGGAGATCACTGAGCCCAGCTATGCCGAACGCCATATCGCGAGCGGACTGGACAAATATTCTCTGCAATTATCGGGATGGCTGAAGAGCGAGGCGAGCAAGCCGCGTAAGCAGCGCCGCAATTTGAAGCAACTCCATGCAGAGCTGCAAGAGCTGGGATATGAAGGGTCGTATGACCGCGTG
>NZ_WWCN01000044.1 GCF_009857445.1 Duganella flavida | reverse complement strand
TCGACTTGCATGTGTAAGGCATGCCGCCAGCGTTCAATCTGAGCCAGGATCAAACTCTTTAGTTTAATCTCTGTTTGTGACCACTGCTGGTCACTGGTTCGCTCTTCTCAAAAATACTGACAGTATTTCTACTGAATATTTCTTTGTTGAGCATTTAATGCTTTTTGTTGCAGCACCAAATGCCCACACTTATCGACTGTTAATTTTTAAAGATCGTTGTCTTTTACTGCTAGCTGAAGAAGCGTTTTGTTCATCAGCGAAGAGGCAAGATTATGAAGCGTTTCAAACATTTCGTCAAGCTCTTCTTTTACTTCATTTTCTTCGCTTAACTCTGCATTTGCATGCTTTGTTTCGCGAGGGACAGAATCATAACAAGGCTACCCCGCTTTGACAAGGGCTAATTGTTAATGACGACATCGACGCGCTTGTGCACGTCTTCAGCAAACGCCAGGAACTCACGCATCTCATCCGGCTGGTTCACATCCAGCACGTACCATTCAGCCGATCCGCCCGCCTGGCGGATTTCCGTGACCAGCGACTGTAGCTTGCTCGAGCGGCGGGCGCCCAGCACCACGTGGTGGCCTTCGCCTGCCAACTGGCGCGCGGTGGCCGGACCACTACCCCGGCTGGCGCCGGCAATCAAAATTACTTTGCGATGGGCTTGAGTCATGATGCGATCCTTTCAAAGCCATTAACACGAGGCTGCATCTTACGGACTAAACTGGCTACTGCGAATGCTCAGGCCTATGTAGTTCTTGCCCAATACTATAAACCGCAGCAGCAAAGCTGGCGGCCCACCCGGGATTCATGGATCATTCCTATTCATCATCGCAATGAGGAGTGTAGTGTGGAACGCATGATTGCCTTGCACAATCAACTAGCGCGCAGCGAGGGTTATACCCAGTCGCTGGTGGACGATGTACGCCTGACGCGCTCCACCCAGAGCGCGACCAAGTCGCCGGCCATGTACGATCCCTGCATCGCTATCGCGCTGCAGGGCCGCAAGCAAACCTATTTTGGCAGCGATATCCTGCAGTTCGACGCCAATCACTATCTGGTAGTGGCGGTGCCGATGCCGTTCACCGCCACTACCGAAGCATCTGAAGAACATCCCTTCCTGGGGATTTCAATCCGCGTCGACCGCACCACGCTGGCTGACCTGATGTTCGCCATCGACCAGACCGACAATGAAATCCCGGCCATGCCCAAAGGGATGATGACCACCCGCATGGATGAGCGCCTGCGTGAAACCGTGCAGCGCCTGCTTGAGGCGCTCAACTCGCCGCTCGAAGCGCGCGTGCTGGGGCCGGGCATCGTGCGCGAAATCTGCTATCGGGTACTCATGGGCGAGCAAGGCGCCGCCATGCGCGCGGCGCTGACTAGCCAGGGCCAGTTCGGCCGCATTGCCAAGGCACTGCGCCGCATCCATGCCGACTATGCAGCGGACATCGATGTCGGCATGCTGGCGGCGGAGGCCAATATGAGCGTGCCCGCTTTTCACGTCCACTTCAAGTCGGCGACACATTGCTCGCCGATCCAGTATTTGAAGGCGGCCCGCCTGCACCAGGCGCGGTTGCTGATGGCACGCAGCGATATCACGGCGCAATCAGCATCGGCGCAGGTCGGCTATGAAAGTCCGTCCCAGTTCAGCCGCGAATTCAAGCGCTATTTCGGCCGCAGTCCAAGCGAAGAAGTGCACGCTATGCGCCGCTTCCTGACCGTCCAACCTGCAGAATCATCAAGATTGCTTTAAAAATAATTGCGGGGTACTATGCGCGCAGGGCAGCATTACAAAAAAAGCAAATGCTGCGTTCTGTCGTACCACTCTTTTATCAGGAGCATCCATGCGTCTTATGATCAGCGCAGTAGCACTCGGCCTGCTGGCGGCCGCCCCTTCGTTTGCCCAATCCTTCGAGCCCGGCGTGTACTTGTCGACCGACATCGGGCGCGCATCGATTTCATCCAAGTATGCTGACAATAGTGGCGACGCCACCCTGAGCGCCGCCATCGGCTACCAGTACACGCCTAACTTCGGCTTCGAAGTTTATACGCGCGGCCTCAGCCTCGATCCCTTCCGCGGCAGCTTTGCACCTGCCGGCTACTATCCGGACACGCACTACGGTATCGCCGCACTGGGCACGGCCAACCTGGACCAGCACTTCCGCATCTACGGCCGCCTCGGCATCGGCCGCACCACCATGAAGGGCAATCGCCCTTCGCTGAGCGACCATGACGACACCGATCCGATCGTGGGTCTCGGTGTTGGCTACGCCTTCAATCGCCACTGGTCGCTCAACCTGGAAGGCAGCTACCTGACCAAGAGCGAAGTCAGCCTGCTGACCTTTGGCGTGCGCTACCAGTTCTAAAGTTCAGAGGACGCCACCGCAGCCGCATCCGGCTTGTAGCGATGCAGCTCGGTGGTAAGCTCGCCCGCATCGTGTTCCGTCCATACGGACGCAAAAAAGCCCCGCCGGACACTGTCCGGAGGGGCTTTTTCTAAATAACTAGCTTGACGATAACCTACTTTCACACTGGTTGCAGCACTATCATCGGCGTAGAGTCGTTTCACGGTCCTGTTCGGGATGGGAAGGGGTGGGACCGACTTACTATGGTCATCAA
>NZ_WWCN01000043.1 GCF_009857445.1 Duganella flavida | reverse complement strand
GGCAGCGCACTGCGGCAGGCGCCGCCTGCGGCGCGCTCAGCAACCCTACCCGCAGCGTGCCGCCAGGCCGTGCCGTCATGCAGCCACCACCGGCGGCGGCACCCCCGCGCGCTTGCGCAGCGGTTCATACTTGGCCATCAACGGCAGCAGGATGCCAATGGACAGCCACAGGATGGCGGTCTCGGGGCCGGACAGGTAGTGGCCGCCGGCGAAGTCGCCCAGCAGCATCGCTATCAGCGCCACCCAAGTGCCCTTGGCCAGCGCCGCCATGGAGTGCGGCGTGGCCGGGTCGGCGGCGATGGCGCGCAGGCGCCGGATCAGCAGGCGGCAGAACACGACCATCAGGCCGAAACCGATCAGGCCGAGGTCAAGCAGCACGCGCAGGAAGACATTGTGCGGGTGGGCAAAGCGGATCATGCCGCTCTTGGCAGCGGCGCTCCAGGCCACCGAGCCGACGCCCGACCCCCACAGCGGGCTCTTTTTCACTTCCGGCAGCATCTGCTTCCACAGCCACGCCCGCCCGGCCGTCAGCGCTTCGGTCTTGGCCGCGACGACGCCGCGCGAGGATTCCGTATCCTCGATGCCAGTGGTCAGGCGCCCCAGCACGGCGTCGGGCGCCACCAGGCCGACGGCCAGCACCACCGCCATTACCATCACGGCGTAACGGTATTTGCGCTCGATGATCACGAAGGCGGTGAAGCCCACCAGCGCCACCACGTAGCCGCCGCGCGAGAAGGTCAGGATCAGCGCCACCAGGACGGCGCCGATGGTGAGCATCAGGAACAGCCGTTCAAGCGGACGCTCCATCGCCGGCGCCATGAACAGCAGGATGGTAAAGGCGATGCCGAAGAACTGGCCGAAACCGTTGGCATGCATGCCCAGCACATCAAGCATGCCGCGCAGCACCATCAGACCCATGCCGCCGCTGCCGACCTTCGCTTCGAAGCCCAGTAGCAGCAGCGCCGGCAACAGCGCGGCGAGCATCAAGGGGAAGATGAACAGGCGCGGACGTTTGCTGCGCAACACCGCCGCCCCCAACAGCCACGCCGCCACCAGGGTGAGCAAGGGACGCACGAAGGCAAACATGAGATAGGAAAACGGCGTCTGCAGAATGGCGTAGTCGGAAATATTCGGCGCTTCATGGATGTGGCGCAGGCCCAGCAGCATGCCCACGCTGATCGGGATCAGGTAGGCCCACCAGAAGAAGCGCGGCACCTTGACCAGCTGCACATGGCCCATGAAATGATTGAGGAACAGTGCCGCGAAGGTCAGCAAGGTCGCCAGGTTGACAAAATTCAGGGCGCTCGACTGCGGCATCAACGGCGCATATTGCACCGGTAACAACAACATCAGTAGTACCACGCCGACACGGAAATCGCGCAGGACCATCATGGCCGGAATGACCGGCAGGAACATCAGCAGCGCGATCCAGCCGTTGGCCACGGCGCTGACCAGGCCCAGGAACACCGCCAGGAACAGGCCCAGCGAGATCAGCAGCCATTGCGCTGCGTTCGATTTCTTCTTAGCGCCAGTTTTCATAGAGATATCCCTTATTCGAATAGAGAAGGACCAGCAGCGCCAGTCCGTAGGCAGCGGCGTAGGCAGCCGTTGCCGCCTGGGCGCCCAGCAGCGGCAACCAGGCATGGGTCAGTGCGATCTGCAGCACCGCCACGACAATCTCAAGCACAATGTACCATTTTGCCCGCAGCTTGATGACCAACGCCATGCGCAGCGGCCAGGCCGCCATTTTGAGCACGTTGCCGAGGAAAAGATAGCCCAGCAACTCGCGTACCGGCACGAACTGGCGGGTAAACACGATCGCAATCACCAGGTCGCGCAGCAGGTAGATCGCGAGCGCGCCGACTGCCGTCAGGCCGGCTACCTTGCCCATGGTACGCCACAGCTCGCGCCCGAATTCGCGCTCGTCCTTGATGCCGGCCAGGTGCGGCATCAGGTACATCGACACGGCCGTGGTCAGCACCAGACTGTACATGTCCGACAGCCGCAATGCCGCCTGCCAGAAGCCGGCCGTCGTGGCGCCCAGCTGCACCACCAGCGCATCGCGCACCATCAGCGGCGCAATCGGCTCGGTGATCGAATGGACCAGCAGCATCGGGAAGAAAGCCCACAGGCTGCGCACCACCGCCGGGTCCCAGCGGCCGCCAAACGGCGCCAGCGCGGCAGTGCGCTCGCGCGCCAGCACACCCAGCGCTGTCAGCAGCACGCAGCAGTTGGACACGGCAAAGGCCAGCAGGCCGCCCCAGACACCGAACCAGTAACACAGGGGCACAAACACCAGCGATCCTAGCAGCGAGGACACGATGCCGATCACGCCCAGCACGGAAATACGCTTTTGCCCGTTCAGGCCGCCCGTAATGACGAAGCCCGCCATCGACAGCGGAATACTGGCGGCGCCGGCGACGATGGCGGGCCAGTAGGCCCCATCCTTGAGCAGCCAGGCCGCAATCGGCTGCGATGCCAGCGCCACCAGCACGCACAGCGCCAGGCCGATCAGCAGCGCCAGGCGCATCGCCGTGCCCCACAACGTGGCCAAGCCATCGACGCCATCATCGCCGGCCTTGGCGGTCAGGTTGACCACGGCGGTGTTGATGGCGGTGCCAAAGGCGCCGCTCATCAGGGTGAAAAAATTGCCGAACTGGCCGACCAGGGCCAGGCCGGCCGGTCCCAGGTAGACGGCGGTGATCTTGATGCTGAGGAAGCCAAGCACCATGCGCAGCACCGACTGCGCCGCGCCCCAGCCCAGCGCGCGCTTCAACGCCATGCTGCCTCCCTGCCCTGCACCAGATCCAGCAGCACCGGTTCCAGCACGGCCAGCGCCGCGCCCACCGCGTGATGGGCCTGAAAATAGCGGCGGCAGCGTTCGCCCAGCGCAGCACGCTGCGCCGGCGCCGCCGCCAGCGCGGCC
>NZ_WWCN01000042.1 GCF_009857445.1 Duganella flavida | reverse complement strand
GTCAAAGCTTGATGACCATAGTAAGTCGGTCCCACCCCTTCCCATCCCGAACAGGACCGTGAAACGACTCTACGCCGATGATAGTGCTGCAACCAGTGTGAAAGTAGGTTATCGTCAAGCTAGTTATACCGAATTAGGCCCGCTCAGCGTTCTGTGCGGGCCTTTTTCATTTCTGTTTTCATTTCAGCGGTGCCGACATCGGCAGCGTCAGCGTAAAGCGCGTCCCGCCTCCCACCTCACTGTTCACATCGATTTTGCCGCCGAGGATCTCGGTCACGATGTTGTGCGCGATATTCAAGCCCAGTCCTGATCCACCCACTCCCATCTTGGTCGTAAAAAACGGATCGTAGATGCGCGACAAATCTTCGCGCGCAATGCCGACACCGTGATCTTCCACGCTTAGCGTCACCCAGCCTTGCGACGACAGCGTCGCGCTGACCGCAATCAGGCCTTCACTTCGGCCTTCATAACCATGCAGGATGGCGTTGTTGATCAGGTTGGTCACCACCTGGCCCAGCGGACCGGGATAACTTTCCATCATCAGCTCCGGCGGCACCTGCTGCTGGATGACGAATGGCGTGCGTTTGATGGTCGGCTGTAGCGTCAGCAGATTGCCGGCAATGACCTCCGCCAGCAGGAAGCTGCGCCGCGCCGAGCTGGTCTGGTCAACCGCCACCTGCTTGAAGTTGGTGACGATGTCGGCCGCGCGGTGCAGATTGCGACTGAGGATGTCCACCGACAGCCGCGCGTTCTCAATGTAATGCTCAAACTCCTTACGCTTGATGCCGCCTTCGGCCGTGATGTGCTGGCTGATATCGTCGGTTTGCATCTCGAAGGTGGTGGCCGCCATCAGGCTGTTGCCGATCGGCGTATTCAGTTCATGCGCGATGCCGGCCACCAGCGCGCCCAGCCCCGCCAGCTTTTCATTGCGCACCAGGTCTTCGCGCGCCTTGGCCAGTGTCGCGATCATGTCGTGCAGCTCGCGGTTGGCGCGGCGCAGGGCCAGGTGGGTATTGATGCGGGCCAGCACTTCCTCGATCTGGAAGGGCTTGGTGATGTAGTCGACGCCGCCGGCATCGAAGCCGGTGACTTTTTGCTTGGGATCGGTCAGGCCGGTCATGAAGATGACCGGGATATCCTTGGTGTTTTTGCCGGCCTTCAGGCGCCGGCAGGCTTCGAAGCCGTCGATGTCGGGCATGACGACGTCGAGCAGGATCAGGTCTGGCTCGGCAAACGCGGCGCGCATCAGGCCTTCGGCCGCAGTTTGCGCCAGCACGATCAGGAAGCCGTGCCGTTCCAGCCGGTCTAGCAGCGCGGCCAGGTAGGACGGTGAGTCGTCGACGATCAGAATCGTCGGCATCGGCACTACGGGGACCTCGCTCTGGTTCATCGCGCACCCTGACTATTTCATGGTGCGGCTAGTATATAACGCTGCCTCAGAACAAATCGAGGCCTTTCAGCATCACTATCAGAATCAGCAACGGCGACACATAGCGCAGCAGGAAGAACACCGCACTTGTCACAGCGGCGTTCTGCAATTCCCCCTGGTTCGACAGCGCGCGTTGGAAGTTGTCGCGACCCCACACCCAGCCCACAAACACGGCTAGCAAAATGCCACCCAGCGGCAGCAGCACATTGGACGAGGCAAAGTCGAACAGATCGAACATATTCTTGCCGAACAATTTGAAGTCGGCCAGCAGGCTGTTGGTCAGCGCGCAGCTGGAGCCCAGTACCACCAGCGCGGCAATGGTCAGCAGCGTGGCTTTCGGGCGGCTCATGCCGAAGCGCTCGTGCAGGATCACTACCGGCACTTCCATCATCGATAGCATGGCGCCGGTCGCGGCGACAGCGGCCAGCGCAAAGAAGGCAATCATCAGCAGCTGGCCACCGGGGATTTGTGAGAACACCGTCGGAATGGTGATGAACACCAGCGCCGGGCCGGCCGCCGGCTCAAAGCCGAAGCTGAACACCGCCGGGAAGATGGCGATCCCCGCCAGCATGGAGACGAACAGATCGGCCAGCATGACGCGCAGCGTGGTGGCGGGAATATTTTGGTCGTCGCGGAAGTAGGAGCCGTAGGTCATCATGGTGCCCATGCCCAGCGACAGCTTGAAGAACGCCAGGCCCATCGCAGTCAGGATGACGCCGGCAGTGATCTTGCTGAAGTCCGGCTTGAAGAGGAAGGCCAAACCTTCACCGACCTTGGGCAAGGTCAGGCTAACCGCACACAGCAGCAGTAGCAATACGAACAGGACGGGCATCAGCTTCTTGGTTATTCCTTCAATGCCCTTGGTCACGCCCAGTAGCAGGATGCCGCCGATGAACACCAGTACACCCCACTGCCACAGCAGCGACTGCACCGGATCGGCAATTAACGCACCGAATGCACTTTCAGTCACATGGCGATCGCTGCTGAGGATGCTACCGCCGATGGCTTTGAATACATAGGCGAATACCCAGGCCACTACTTCAGAATAGAAAGACAGAATCAGGAAGGCGGCCAACATGCCACCCGCACCGATCAGCCACCACGGCAAGCCCTTCTTGGGCGACAGCGTCTGTAGCGTGGTAATGGGGTTGGCCTTGGCGGCGCGGCCCATCGTAATTTCTGCAATCATTACCGGCAGGCCGATCACCAGCGTCGCCAGCAGATATACCAGCAGGAAGCCGGCGCCGCCGTTGGCGCCGGTCAGGGAAGGGAACTTCCAGATATTGCCGAGGCCGACAGCCGAACCCAGTGTGGCGGTTAGAACGCCAAAGCTGGAGCTGAAACCACCGCGTTTAATTGCGTTACTCATTGCTGCTTTCTATCGAAATCAAAGGAAGCGATTGTAGCAAACGAAAAAAGAGGGTTGACGGAATGAAGGCCACGCGGCATAATCTTGTCTCTTCGCTGACGGACACAACGATTCGCAGCAAGCAGTAACAGATCTTTAAAAAATTACAGTCGATAAATGTGGGCGTTTGATGCTGCAACAAAAAGCATTAAATGCTCTACAAGAAATAATACAGTAGTAATACTGTCAGTATTTTGAGTGAGCGAACCAGTGACCAG
>NZ_WWCN01000041.1 GCF_009857445.1 Duganella flavida | reverse complement strand
TCAAAGCTTGATGACCATAGTAAGTCGGTCCCACCCCTTCCCATCCCGAACAGGACCGTGAAACGACTCTACGCCGATGATAGTGCTGCAACCAGTGTGAAAGTAGGTTATCGTCAAGCTAGTTATTAAGTAAGAAGGCCCGGTCTGTGACCGGGCCTTTTTGCGTTTACGCGCTTACGCGCCGCGCTGCAAACTCAATACAAAGCTCACGCCATCGTCGTAATTTTGCGCGATGATCGTGCCGCCCATCTTGGCCATATAAGTCTTCGCGACAAATAATCCCTGTCCCCGATTGCCTGGCTGCTCCGATACGCCGTACTCAAATATTTTGCCGAGCATTTCAGGCGCGATCTGCGATCCCTGATTGCGGATGCTGACCGTTGCGCTGGTGCCGTTATCTTCCAGTGTGATGGTGATCGCGCTGCCGGCCAGCCGGTATCGCTCCGCGTTGCGCAGTACATGCGTGATCACGTCCTCCAATGAGTATTCATCTGCGCGCACAGTCAATGGCGCCGCCGGCCCTTCATACACCACGTTTTCTATGCCCACGCATGCAGCGTTGTCGGCGACGTTTTGTAGAAACCCCGCCAGCTCAATCTCGGTTACCTGCAACTCAGAAGTCTGGAACGCTTCACTCGGCGAGGCCTGGCCGTACAGCACGCGCACCGCTTGCTGCATGCGGCTGATATAGCGCTGGCTTTCGTTGCCCGGTTCACCGTGCAGCACCATCAGCGACTGCAGCGGCGACATGATTTCGTGACCGACCGCATGCCACATATCGCGTTCCTGCTCGGCGCGGATATGTCCGCGCTCTACATCTTCGCGTACGCGCCGCAGCAGGTCGTGCAAGCCTGTCGCCAGCACGCCCAGTTCATCTTCGCCGCGCAGGTCGGCGAGATCGCTCTCCGAAAATCCGCGCGCCGCTTTAACGCGTTCGCCAACATCATCAGCGCGTTTGATGAGTACTTTGATGCGCCGGATGATGCCGATTTCAATCACCAGCCACGCTAGCATCAAGGCCGCCAGCATCGCGCCGACAAACCACACCAGCCGGCTGGCCACGATGCTCAAACTTTTGCTAACGCTGCGCACATCGCCTTTCAACACCACTTCATAACTGCCTGCCGGCGTGGCGATAATCTCCTTCGCCTCCAGTGGCACATCGTAGGCATCGACCGGCAGGTGGCGAATCAGCGTGGTGACGAAATGCCAGGACTGGTCTTCCGGATCGACGGGCGCTACCAGCAACGGCAGCATGACGCTATCCGACTGGCGTTTAATCTGCAGGCTTTCGCCAGGCAGCAGCATGGGTTTCAAGTCTGACAGCGAGAACGGCGGCGCGGCTGGTCCGGTGCTGCTATCGAGCAGCGGCGCGCCATCTCCCGGCGCTAGTACGGCGACGCCGACATTGATGCGATCCAGGTCTGCAGGCGGCCACTCCGGACGGCGCTTTTCAAACAAAGCTTGCTGCAGTACGGCGACCGGCAAGCGCAAGGAGAAGAAGGCACTACGTGTACAAGCCGCATCGTCATCAGCGGCATCTGGCTGATTGCAGCGCGGGCTTTGCCAGATCCAGCCGCGGAAGTCTTTCACCACCGGCGCTTTACCGCGCGCGACGTCGGCCGGATAAAAGCCCGTCAGTCGTCCGTGCATACCGGCTTGGCGCTGCGGTTCGATGCTCTCTTCAAATGGCGCTATCCATTCATAGCTCTGTCCGCGCAGCGCTACCTTCACCTTAACGCGGTGCGCCAGGTCGACGATTTGGTCGCCGCGCACGTGCGACACCAACTGTGCGCTGTCAAAGGTGCCTGCCACATAAATGAAGCCGCCCGCCCAAGGGTTGTTGCCGATGCCGACGCACAGCGAACCGTTGTTCCCGTACTGCGCCAGACAGCCGGACATCGCCACCGCTTGCTGCACTTTTTGCTGGTCGTCGAAATCCAGTGCGGCGAACGGCAGCAGCAATGGATGCAGCGCACCGCCGGTCGCAGGCTGAGGATTGAGCAGCGCAAGCTGGCCGGTGGGGTGGCGCAGCGTCGCCGCGATTTGCACGCGCGTTTTCTGAAAGCTGCCCTGATAATTTTTGTAGCTGATCTGCTTCTCTTGCTGCAGCACCGACAGCGCCAGTCCCGCAGTGGCGGTCATCAGGAATACAAAAGCTGCACGTAGCAGCAGCCGTAGCCGGTAAGGTACGATGTTCAACCGGCGCCAGTTCATTGCGTGTCGGTCCAGCGGAAGCCGCGCATCGGTACATTCTCTATGCAGGCGAAGCCGGGATCGATTTCGCGGAAGGCGTCGCGGATGGTGCTGACATGCTTGCGGATGTTGTCGCGATTGCGTCCGCTTTTTACCACTTCAAATAATTCATCGTAGGAGACCACCTGGCCGTGCTGCGCAAACAACGCCGCCAGAATGCGTTGTGCCGTTAGCGGCAGGTTGATGCGGTGGCCGCGCCACATTGGTGTGCGCTGGCGCAGTGGGTCCATGCTCAGCTCCGTGGTGTCGGCAGCGGCTGCCGGGACTGAGCGCAGGATCTCGAGGAAGGTCTCGATGAAATCAGCTTCCTCGAACGTGGCCTTTTGCAGATAGTCCCACGCGTCCAGCGCTTTCATGATACTGCGGTAGATGGTGGCCGGCATCGCCGATACCACCAGTACCGGCGTCGCATGCCGCTTGTTGATGGCGTTGATGATGGCGACGCCGGCATGGCGCTCGCGTCCCAGTTCGATATCCAGCACCACCAGGTCGTAGCGCTCGCGCGCGATGGCCGCTTCGGCATCGTCGCGATTGAACCATTGGTCGACCACAATGCCGTGCCGCGCCGATTCTATCCACGCCCGCAGCTGGTTGCTGGTGGGGAGATCGTCCTCGATGACGGCGACTTTGGCCATGCTGCGCTCCACGTTTTGTTAATGGAACCAGTATCTACGCTTTTGAGAAAAAAGTCACAAACCGGCCGTGAGGATTTCTTCACACCAAGGGCTCGACCGCGGAGCCGGCGGTGCCGGGTGTGACCTACAGGGTGTTCACTCGCTACACCGTGCGCGAGATTTATTCTTCCAAGCGCGCCGAATTCCAGACGCTTCCGCAGCAACGACAAGCAGGGAAATGGTGAGCAAGATGTCTTCCTTGGAAACGATGAAAACTAAATATATCAAAAAGCCTTGCTAAGCATCTGCGGCCTTTGCTATAGTTCGGTCCCTCGCGAAACGCAGCATCGAAACAAAGTGATGTAGCGAAAAACGAGGGGTTGACGAGATGTAAGAAACGCTTCATAATCTCATCTCTCTGCTGCGAACAAAACGCTTCGCAGCCAAGACAAGATCTTTAAAAATTAACAGTCGATAAGTGTGGGCATTTGGTGCTGCAACAAAAAGCATTAAATGCTCAACAAAGAAATATTCAGTAGAAATACTGTCAGTATTTTTGAGAAGAGCGAACCAGTGACCAGCAGTGGTCACAAACAGAGATTAAACTAAAGAGTTTGATCCTGGCTCAGATTGAACGCTGGCGGCATGCCTTACACATGCAAGTCGAACGGCAGCACGGAGCTTGCTCTGGTGGCGAGTGGCGAACGGGTGAGTAATATATCGGAACGTACCCAGGAGTGGGGGATAACGTAGCGAAAGTTACGCTAATACCGCATACGTCCTAAGGGAGAAAGTGGGGGCTCGCAAGACCTCATGCTCATGGAGCGGCCGATATCTGATTAGCTAGTTGGTAGGGTAAAAGCCTACCAAGGCAACGATCAGTAGCTGGTCTGAGAGGACGACCAGCCACACTGGAACTGAGACACGGTCCAGACTCCTACGGGAGGCAGCAGTGGGGAATTTTGGACAATGGGCGAAAGCCTGATCCAGCAATGCCGCGTGAGTGAAGAAGGCCTTCGGGTTGTAAAGCTCTTTTGTCAGGGAAGAAAAGGGATTGGCTAATATCTGGTCCTCATGACGGTACCTGAAGAATAAGCACCGGCTAACTACGTGCCAGCAGCCGCGGTAATACGTAGGGTGCAAGCGTTAATCGGAATTACTGGGCGTAAAGCGTGCGCAGGCGGTTTTGTAAGACT
>NZ_WWCN01000040.1 GCF_009857445.1 Duganella flavida | reverse complement strand
AGATCAATGCCACAAAATAACATGACGTCCTCCTCGATAAAGTTCGGATTCGTACCGTGACTTTATTCCTCGGCTCGGCCGAAGGGAGGACGGCTAGATGATTATCAATTCTGCGAGCAAACGAACAATTCTGCGAGCAAACGAACAGCCATAACCCCAAATTGGCAGGCCATCGCTAGTAAGCCCCGTGTACACCACCTCTGGCGCGACATCCCAAGTACCATCAACGGCACCATTCACTTGACCACCGTTAAGCTGAATTGCCCGAATGTGCATAAACCCGCTTTGCAATATACCGACGCCTTCTAGGTTCGATGGCATAGGTAATGATGGGCCGGACCAATTTAGAAGTCCACCGAAAAACAGCGTGCGATTTATTTTCCCTTCTGACGTCGTACGAGCCAAAATCAAGCCGCAAGCAAATGAGCCATTACTCAGCTCAAAACCCCAGTATTGGCCCTGCCGCAATTGGGATGTAGAGCGAGGTTCAAAAGGGAAATTCATCACATTGAAATCTTTGCGAAAGTAAGCGCTTAATGTCCGTTGTTGGCCGGTTGCAGTATCTAGCGATGATGGCTTGCTGTATTCAGGTACGAGCCTCTTGCCAAATCGCCATCCACTTCTCAAAATCTGGATGATGTGTTCTGCTCTCTAGAACCGCTGCAATAGGATTCGACGGTTTCCGAATCTGGAAGCTTGACCAGAGCCAATCACGAAACTCAGCCAAGCGAGGTGCTTCCTCGTTACCAATTTGGATCTCCCCCCAATTAATTTCGAAACCCAATTCGTCAGCTCCAAGCGCTAATAATTCCAAAAACTGGCGCAAGTCGCCTGCGATCAAGTTACAGTCCGTGCCCTCCGAGCCAAGAAAGACTACAGGGGCGTCGTCTAGTGTGCGGCCCGGATAGAGCCAAAGTGCGTAAAGCGAACCATCTGGACCACAGCCAAAGACTGCAAATTGCTCTGCTGTTGATGATTCACCAAACCACGCTGGGTTGCCAAACTTCCATTTATCGAGTTCAAAATACCCGCTATACCAATCGGTGGCCTTGTTTTGAAACTCAAGAAGCTTGCATAGCAAGACAGGAATATCAGTAGCAGGGGGGAAATTCTGCTGGAATGTTATGTGGTCCAAGATAATCCTTACTTACTTCAAATAATCAATGAGTCTGCTCTTGGCCGCTAGCAGCAATCGATGGCGCAACGCTGATTGAGGTCAGGCTTACCGAGGCTTGCCATGGACTAGTATGCGGAATCTTTCACCTGAAAACCCCGCCTGATGGCTACCGTAAATAGCCTTGCCGATTGACTCATAATATATGGAGTCGCTGGCCTCGACAGAAACAGTCACATCAGAGTGTTCGGCAAGAATTTTCTCAAGAGCTTCCGCGACCTCATTTGTTGAACGTAGTTTGACACCATTCAACTCCACTCCATCATCGTCGGAAACTCGCAGAACAATCATCTTATCCAAAATTGTAACCCCAAGAATTAGAGAAGCAATGCTACGTTTTCAAATTGCTGAATGGCGGCTAGTGGCCGTTATCGGCTAACTTAATCAATCTTATGCCAACCTTGTGGTGTCAACTGAAACTCTACATGCTCGGTGTAGCGTCCTCGCCCGCCATGCTCTATTGCTAGCCGAATGCAGCTATCGCTGATAAATCCGCTAACTATTCTTCGCCTGGGAACTGATGGATCGATAATAACGTCCGTAGGATTGAATTTCTCATTGACGTCTGCGATACCGGAAGCCCCCTCAACAGAACGCCCTATCAGAGCTTGAACTTGATCTGGAAGTTCGTTTACTGAGCGTAAAACACGACCCTGTCGTGGCTCACAATGCATTAACTGCTGCGCTCCTGCACTGATACATACAAGCACGCTTAGACCTATGCTACAAAGCAGTTTATGCATGTCTCATCTTTCATTTTTCAATATTGATCACCGGCTGCTCCTGGCCGAACACAGACTGCGGCATTAAGGACAGCAGCTCGCCAATCTGCAAAACTATGGCAAGCGGTGGGGGACGCCATTGTGCAGATGAGCCTACGCCGATTTGTACCGGACACTTAAATCTCAGATTCAATGAACTTGTCTCCGAAGTTTGCAAAAAGCATCTTCCGAATCAGCGGAACAGGCGAAGGCTTGCAAATAGGGAGCCAAATATTATGTTCAACTCCGTAGGTCTGAACTGAGAGCTGGTAAGCACCACGCCAACGGCTCGGACTCTTGGTAAAAATTACTGCATATACTTCCGACAGAAGAAAGGTCTTCTTTCGCCACGGCACGCTCCCAAAGCAGAGAAGCACGCCGTTATCAATTTTTATAAGCGGAGTTCTTCTTTGATAGACCACAACAACTATAACCAAAATTCCGAAAATACAGAGTAGAGCCAACAGAAAATAATAAAAAATATCAGGAATTTCTTTTTTGTGACGTAGCCAAATATTGACCAACTGCGGGGTCACTATCAAGGGGAAAATAAATATAGCGGAAGCTGGATTGGCATTTTTCCAGCGGCGCAAGACTGAATCTTGGACGACGGCTGGATCTCGAGCTTTATACAGAAGTTGATCGCCTATTGCGTCAACTTGTTCTTTTGATAGCATTTTTGATTCCAACTGTATTCGAAGGGGCTAAGCTATATGAGACCGGCGTCGCAGTCCCATCCATGCATATAATTCTAAAAAGGTGACCGGCTAACGTCCGTTACTGGCCGTAGTGAGTCTTCTAATCCCAGGTTAAGCCACATGTTCACCACACATCTAGCGTCAGCGTCCGTTGCTCTCCGCTGTCCGAGTGCGATGCATTCATATGTATGCGCGAAGGTACAAAACTTGTACCTTTATATTCAGGGCGGACGTTCAAGTTATTTACTGCGCCTTCGTTAACCCATGCCCCGAGCGTTTGTAAATGCGCTGTCCGTTGCCTAACCGTCCTTAGTGGCACATAAAGGACATTTATCGCCATATCCTCCCCCCCAAACTCTGCGGGGAACATCAAGAGCTTTGCCAATTGCCCCTTTGCCTCAAGTGCTTTTGCTTGTTCGAGGCTTTCCACCTGCGCAAAGTCGGGCTCCTCGATACAAACAACGCTCGACCGGTCCAGTGCGCTAATCTGGCCCACTCCAGCTTTCGTCAACTCGCCTAACAAGTTATTTCGCCCGTTCGTCATCGACCAACGCATTTCATCTTCAGTGATCACCGTCGCGACAAGCAGTTCCATCCTCCCGTTTGGAAGGTCAAGGTAATCGGGGAGCGGTGCATGCGCCTTGCTGATGAGCAGGTTCACAAATTTACCTTCGCCGATCCCAATCTGCTCAACTGTGAGGCCCTGATGCTGCTCCACGATGCCGAGAAGGTCTGCGTCTTTGCCCAATTCCGCTTTCGTCGCCCATTGCAGTAGCCAAAGTGGCCAATCAGCCTTCTCCTTGGTGAGGATGATCAACTCATAGCCATACCCTGGTCGATCGGTGCCTGGCCTTACTTTCGCTTTCTGGCGCAACGTACCGGCAAAGCCAACGGCTCGCAAGCCGTTACTGTCGTTGGATGTGGGCTGCGCATCAACCATCTCCACTTTGGTAGGCATATCGGGATTGGAAAGCCCGAAGGTCGTGTAGATGAAGCCTGGCTCACCCGCGATCTTGGTCGGGATGACGTAGAGCCCGCCGCCTGGCCATACGCCAGAAAGGTCCATCATCTTGAGGATGTCGTTTGGCAATGGACCAAAATGCTGTTCGAACAACCGGGAGCGCGCGTCGTCGACTTGCTGCCAAAGTGACTCTTCCACCGATAGTACGGGTTCGCTACCCTTGACGCTTGTCCCTTGGACCTTTTTTTTCCACCAAACAGCTTGCCAAATAGGTTCATTGTGCTTTTCCCTCATCAATACCTTATATGTTATTTAAATTCCAGCGTCTGCAAATGGCCGGTTTCTGCCCAAAGACAAAATTAATTAGCGGTCATGTGCTTGCTCGACTGCGCCTGAGAATTTTCGAAAGCACCGCAAACAATAAAAAATACTGTACAAAGAGTGCAACCGCAAAGCTCGGCGCGCTCGGAGAATGCGCGTTCTCACCGAACATAGCACTGGCCAAGTAGGGCAAGAAAACGAACGGTTGCGCTAATCTCTGTAGCGTACCAAGTGCACCGTCAGCTCTGAATTCGGCGCTGAGCCAGTAAGTAAGACTGGCTGCAACGATGGCAAAAACTACGTTCGTCAGAAAGACATTTGCTTTCGGCATATCAATTTTACCTTGCTAATCGCGGTTCAATTGAAGGTCGGCTCCTGGCCGATAGCACTCACAACTATCACAAGCGCTAGAACTACTTTTTGCTGCCCTGGCGCGTCGTGTCGTAATACTGCCAGAGCACATTGACGATCTTCCATTCGCTATGATCGGTCTTATACAGGTGCATATAGTCGATCCATTCATCGGCGCTTAACTTGACGGTTG
>NZ_WWCN01000003.1 GCF_009857445.1 Duganella flavida | reverse complement strand
AGCGATCACCAGCCACCCACCAAGTTCGGTGACAACACCCCCCGGATCATGGGCGACTGGGGGCAACAATCATGCCGAACTTGGCTGGCCAAAACCTTGAGGATCAAGGTCTGTATATAGTAACGGGGGCGGATTCCTATATCGCGGCCAACTTCAACAATGCAGCTTTTGGCGGCTCGGTCAGCAATTGGCTGCTGACGCCGGAAGTGGTGCTGGCCAATGGCGAGTCGCTGACGTTCTCGCTACGCCTCCTCGGCGAAGGCTTGCTTGACCGCGTGGAGGTGTACGCTGGCAAGGATCTGCTGGCCGCTTACGAATCCCGTACCGACACCGGCTGGCAGGATTACACCTTGCTGGTCAACGGCCTGGCCACGCCGGACCGCGGCCGCTTTGCCTTCCGCTACGTGGTCGATGACATCAGTCTCAATGGCGACTACATTGGTATCGACAGCCTCAGCATCAACGCCATTCCCGAACCAGGCACGGTGGCGCTGATCTGCCTCGGCGCACTGGCGCTGCGCGCTGGATGCCGTCCGCGCAAGCGTTGGCTGGCAGCGGCCGGTGTGTACGCCAGCATGATGGCGGCGCAGGCCGGTAACGACGGCATCATGAGCTTCCCGCACGTGCAGGTCGTCGCGCAACCGCTGGCGCCGTCGGTTGCCGGGCAGGGCGGCTTCATGGCCTACAAAGATCCTGTCACCGGCCAGCTGACCGGCCCCAATCCCGAACAGGCCGCACTGTTGACGGCGGCCGCGCGCGCACCGGCGCCGCTGGTCCGCCAGGCGCCGCCGCTGCCCAAAGCAGCACACGGCGGCGTCAGCCTGATGCTGGATGAGCGTCAGGCCCGCTTTGCGTTAGCGCATAAAGCCGCTGATGGCAGCGTCACCGAAACCTGTGCGCCGCTGCCAGGAGAACGAAAATGAAACGCCTGCTCGCCATCGCCGCGCTGCTGGTCTCGTCCGCTTGCTGGCCGGCCGCCACCATTACCATCGTCAACGGCGATCCTGCTGGCATCGGCTTCAACGACCCGACACCGGTGGCGCCGGTCGGCGGCAACACCGGCACCACGCTGGGTGCACAGCGCCTCAACGCATTCCAGGCCGCAGCCAGCAAATGGGGCGCGACGCTTGATAGCAGCGTGCTGATTCGCGTGCTGGCTACCTGGGACGCCTTGCCGTGCACCGACACCGCCGCCGTGCTGGGTAGCGCCGGCGCGCTGGAAGTGTTTGCCGATTTCCCCGGCGCGCCGCAAGCCCATGCGTGGTTCGGCAAGGCCGAGACCAACAAGCTGCTGGGCCTCGACGCCGACCCTGCCACGCCGGATGTGCGGGCGCGTTTCAACGTCAATCTTGGCCAGCCGGGCTGCTTTACCGGTTCGCCGTTTTATCTTGGGCTCGACAACCAGCACGGCGCCAACACCGACCTGGTGACGGTGTTGCTGCATGAGTTCGCACATGGCCTCGGCTTCCAGACTTATACCGACGACCAAAGCGGCGAGCTGCTGGCCGGCCTTCCCAGCATCTGGGATTACTTCCTTCTCGATACCAGCACTGGCAAAGTGTGGAAAGACATGAACAACGCCGAGCGCGCGGCCTCGGCCGTCAAGTCAGGCAAGCTGGTGTGGAGCGGGGTGCGGGTCACCAATGCGGCCAGTGCGGTGCTGCAAGCCGGCACGCCGGTGCTCACTATCTTGTCACCGCCAGCTGTGGCGGGCGTGATTCAAGTAGGCACGGCAGCGTTTGGTCCGCCGCTGGGCACGCCGGGGCTGACCGGCGAGGTGATGCCCGTGATCGACACGCCGCCTGACCTGGGGCTGGCCTGCGCGCCGCTGTCAGTGGTCAACGCGTTGGCGGTGAAAGGAAAAATTGCGCTGGTGGACCGTGGCCTGTGCACCTTCGTGGTCAAGGTGCGCAATGTGCAGAATGCCGGTGCGATTGGTGTGATTGTCGTGGACAACGTGGCCGCTGCGCCGCCGCCGGGCCTGGGTGGCAGCGATACACGCATCGTCATTTCGGCCGTGCGTATCACGCTAGAGGATGGTGCGGCGCTCAAGCAAGCTATTGCCGCGCGCACGCGCATGCACTCGGGACTGTTTGCCAACCTCGGTGTGAACCTGGCGCTGCGTGCTGGGACGGATGTACTGGGCAGGGTGCTGATGTACGCGCCGCGCCCCAATCAGCCGGGCTCGTCGGTATCGCATTACGACACCAGCGCCACGCCGAATCAGTTGATGGAGCCAGCCATCAATGCCGATCTCAAGCACGAGGGCCAGCCGCCGTTCGACTTGACCTACCCGCTATTAAAGGATATCGGCTGGTAGGCTGCTTATGCCGGTGCGGTGGTGACGTATTCGAAGATGCGGTCGGCGCAGGCTTCGGAAATGACGAGGAAGCGCGCGCCGTTGCGGAAGCGGCCCTGCGAGCCGATGCTGGCGCAATGCAGCACCGTCAGCGTGATCTCGTTGCGGATGTCACTGCCGGGGAAGTTGAAGCTCAAGAGGTACTGCTCATTGGTCGGCATGGCGGTATCGCTGACAAATGCCACGCCCATGCGCGAGATATCGATAATCTGCGCCGGTTGTGCATTCTTTCCATGAAGGTCAGTGATGTAGGCGTCCACCTGTAGCAGGCGCCTGACATGCTCGCGTCTCGGGTCCATCGTTGTTTGGGATAGCCACTAAAAGCAATAGTATGACAGATTCATGGAAGCAATTCGAATAGCAATAGCTGGGTGACTTGTGTCTTGCTAAAGTTATCATCCGAAATCAGCACCAGGCTGGCGTGGCCATTGGCCAGGCGCGGCCCGAACGACATGCCTTCCAGGTTGTCGACGATGGGCAAATGCAGCGTGCCGAGGTCCAGCACCAAACGCTTCTTCACCAGCTGGTAGCTGGCGTCCTTCAAGGTCGGCAGCTGCTGGATATCGGTGGCACCCGTGGCGTCGATTTCGTAGATGCGCACATAATCCTTGTAGCTGCCGTCATCAGCCTGCACGCCGGAGCGCTCCATCACCAGCATGCGCTGTTCGCTGAGCGACAGGATTTCCGAAATGCCGTTGTCGGCGTACTTGCCTTTGCCCGGTGCGGCCGGAATCGGTTCGAGCGGATAGGCATACTGGCCCAGCACCTTGCCGTCGCGGCTGAAGTGGGTGATGCGGTTGACCGCGCCTTGCGCCGGCGTCGGCTCCGGGCCGTCCTGGTACATCGGGCCTTCCAGCGACACCCACAGGGTGCGGCCATCCGGCGTAAAGCTCAAGCCTTCAAAGCTCTGGTTGTGGCGCGGGCCGAATTTGTGCTCCTTCGACACCGTGAACATCGGCGGCAGCGGCAGCGTGAATTGGTGGCGGCCATCCGGCGCGGCGCGGCGAATGAAGGGATCGAGCGACAGCCCGACATCGCCCTCGCTGCCATACCAGATACTGCCGTCCTGAGGATCGACGCGGATGGTTTCAAGGTCCGGCACCATGCCGATGCTGCGTTTGTATTCCTCGCGCGAAGGGTAGGGCGTCCCTTCTGGCTGCAGCAGCGTCGTCACGCCGGTGACCTGCACCGATTTGAACGACCGCGCATCGTAGGACAGCTTGGCGCGGTACAGGCGCGCAGGATTGAATTGCGAGCGGTCGTCGCTGATCATCACCCATTCGTCGTTGACGGCGTCGTAGTCGATGCCGGACAAGCCGCCGATGGTCGTGCCCTGGAATTGCTGGCGCCACGGCAAACGCTGCTCGCCGATGTAGCGCAGGCTGGAAACCGTGATGTCTTGAGAGGCTGATTGGCGGGCAGTGAAGGGTGCGCAGGCGGTGAGCGTCAATGCGCAGGCGAGAGTGATGAGCGGTTTTTTCATGGCCGCGCATCATAACATTAATGCCTGCTGGCGCAGGCGGCGCGCTTGCGGTTAGAATATCGGCCATGTTGCGCCGTACTCCCTTTGTTCACGTGTTCCTTGCGCTCCTGCTGCTCCTGACGCAGCAGGTCGGGGTAACGCACGTCTACAGCCACTGGAGCGGCATCGAGCAGCAAAACCTGGTACTGACCGACGAAGACCATGCCGAGCACCGCAAGCGCGTAGCCGTGCACAAGGTCTGCGCGGAATGCGTGTCGGTGGCGCAGATGGCTGCGGCCATTACCAGTTCGCCGCTCACACTCGCTATCTCCACCCTCAGCACCGGTCCGGTGCACCTGCCGGCAACGCTGGCTGCGTGCGAACGGACCACCTGCGTCTTCCAATCGCGCGCACCCCCTCTGGCCTGACACCCGAAATCCGTTTTGATTTTTATTTCGCCGCAGCCGCCGGGAAGGCGCTGCTGCGCGCGTGTCACTTATATCGCTAGAGGTTTTACATGAAGATTCAACGCACGCTGCTGGCCAGCGCGATCCTGTCCGCTTATTCGTCGCTGGCTTTCGGCCAGGCCGCACCGGTTCAACAAGTTGTTGTTACGGCTAACCCATTTGGCAATAGCGCCAACGAACAAATTTTGGCACCGGCCAAGGTGCTGGCCGGCGATGAGCTGCGCGACAAAGCCGGTAGCTCGCTGGGCGAGACGCTGTCGCAGGAACTGGGCGTGTCCGCATCGGCGTTCGGCGCTGGCGCATCGCGCCCCATTATTCGCGGACTGGAAGGCGCGCGCGTCAAGATGCTGGAGAACGGCATGGCCGTCTCCGACGTCTCCGGCCTGTCCAACGACCACGCAGTGGCGGCGGAAGGCGCGGTGGCACAGCAGATCGAAATCCTGCGCGGCCCGGCCGCGCTGCTGTATGGCTCGGGCGCGATCGGCGGCTTGGTCAATGTCGTCAACGAACGTATTCCCACCACGCTGGAGCCAAAGCTGACCGGCCAGATGGAAGCACGCGCCAGCACGGTAGATAGTGGCCGCAATGCCTCCGGCACCTTGGATGGTTCGGTCGATAAGCTGGCATGGCACATCGATGGTAACCTGCGCAATGCCGACGACTACAACACGCCGGTCGGCCGCTTGCAGCATTCCGATACGCGCTCGCGCACCGGCGGCATCGGCGGTTCGTATGTGGACAGCTGGGGCTTTGTCGGCGTATCGGCATCGCGCTTGTCGAATGTGTACGGCATTCCAAGTGAGGAAGGCTCCAAGATCGACCAAAAGCAAAATCGCTACGACATCGATAGCCTGGTAAAGGCGCCGTTTGCAGGCTTCGAGAGCTTTAAGTTCAAGGCCGGCTACACCGACTACAAGCACGCCGAAATCGGCGAAGACGGCGCGCCGGAAGTGCTGTTCAAGAACCACTCGCTGGAGACGCGCGTGGAACTGGCGCACAAACCGGTGGCCGGCTGGCACGGCACCTTCGGCGTGCAAACTGAAAACACCAACTTCTCCGCGTTGAGCGCGGAAGGCGGACCGGATACGGTGCCGGTCACGCATTCGACCTCCAACGCGGCCTTCCTGGTGGAAGAACGCGACATCGGCCCGGTCAAGTTCAACGCGGGCGCACGTGTGGAGCGCGTCAAGCGCGAACCGGTGACGGGCGTGGACCGCTCGTTCAACCTGCAATCGGGATCGGTAGGTGCATTGTGGCCGTTCGTGCCTGGCTACGCAGTGGGCGCGACCCTGTCGTATGCGCAGCGCGCGCCGTCGACTGAGGAGCTGTACTCCAGCGGTCCGCACGACGCCACTGTAACCTTCGATATCGGTAACGCCGATTTCAAGAAGGAGACCTCGCGCAATATCGAAGTCAACCTGCAGAAGACCTCGGGTCTGGTGCGCTGGAAGGCCAACCTATTCCGTAACAAGGTCAGTGATTTCATCTACGGCCACATCACCGGTAAGCTGCTGGACGAAGAAGGCAATCCGGGCGGCGAACTGCGCGAGCGTATCTTCGAGCAGGCTGACGCCACGATCCAGGGCGCGGAAGCGGAGCTGGAATATAACCCGACCGGCGCCGGCTGGTCTGGCCGTCTGTTCGCCGACACCACGCACGGCAAGCTGGAACGGGGCGGCAACCTGCCGCTGCAACCGGCCAGCCGCGTCGGCGTGAGCACCGCGTACAAGATGGGCGCTTGGCGCGCTGGTTTGTCGCTGGTGCACGCGCAATCGCAGGATCGCCTGGCGTCGTTCGAGACCACGACCACGCCGTCCTACAACCAGCTGAACGCCAACGCTTCGTACACGCAAAAGCTGGGCGATTACGACCTGACCTGGTTCCTGCTGGCGAAGAACCTGACCAACGCCGAGATCCGCACTTCGACTTCGGTGTTGAAGGATATCGCGCCGCTGCCTGGCCGTAACGTGGTGTTCGGCGTGCGCGCCAAGTTCTAAACGTGCAGGCTGTCGAGGATTGCGGCCTTGAGCTGGGCCGCATCCACGTCGCCGCGTTTGCGCGGGGCCGGGCCGGGATGGAACTCGGTCAGGCCACCGTCCAGCAGGACGATGCGGTCACTCAGGTAGAGTGCTTCGTCGATGTCGTGCGTGACCAGCAGCACGGTGAGCTGGTGTTCCAGGGCCACTTTCAATAGCAGGTCCTGTAGCTTCATGCGCGTGAAGGCATCGACGGCGGAGAAGGGCTCATCGAGCAGCAGCACGCGCGGCTGTGTGAACAAGCCGCGTGCGATGGCGGCGCGTTGCGCTTGTCCGCCAGAGAGCTGCTTGGGTAGCGCGTTGGCATGGTTGTGCAGGCCGACTTCCGCCAGCAGGCGCGTGACCAATCGTTGCGTCGACAGTGCGTTGTTGCTGTCGAAGGCGACATTCTCCGCAACTGTCAGCCACGGGAACAGGCGCGGCTCCTGGAAGATAAAACCGATGTCGCTGCTGGCGCCTTGCAGGAGCGCGCCATCGAGCCGGATCTCGCCGCTGAAATTCTGGTCCAGTCCTGAAGCGATGGACAGCAGGCTGCTTTTGCCACAGCCGCTGGCGCCGATCAGGCTGACGATTTCGCCTTGTTGTAGTTGCAGGCTGACGTCGCGCATCACGGTGCGGGCGCCGTAGCGCTTTTCTTTGACGTGAATATCGAGTGCAATGCTCACGCGTAGCTGTCGCGCCATGCGAGGCTGCGTTGTTCAATGGCGGCCATCAGCGTGTCGCTGATTTTGCCGAGGATGGCCAACAAGGTGATGGCCGCGAGGACGATGTCGGCGCGGCTGGTTTCGCGGCCGTCGGAGAGCAGGTAGCCTAGGCCTTTGCTGGCGGCGATCAGTTCTGCGGCGACCATGAACATCCACGCGAGACTAAGGCCGTTGCGCAAGCCGGTCAGGATAGCTGGCAGTGCGGCAGGCAGCAGCACGCGCTTGGTCAAAGCGATGTTGGAGAGCCGGTAGAGTCGAGCGACTTCAATCAACTTGCGGTCCACGCCGCGTATGCCGGAGGCGACGCCCATGTAGATCGGGAAGAAGGCGCCGATCGCAATCAGCACGATTTTTGGCGCCTCGTCTATGCCTAGCCAGAGGAGCAGCAAAGGCACCCACGCCAGCGATGGAATCGCGCGCAGTGCCTGGAACGTCGGATCGAGAATAGCTTCTGCGTGGCGGCTCAAGCCGACCGTGGCGCCCAGCAGCACAGCCAGTATCGCGCCGCTCGCAAAGCCGGCCGCCACACGCAAGGTGCTGGCGGCGATATGTCCGAACAGGCCTTGTGCGCCAAGGTCGCGCAGCGTATCGAGAATTTGGCTTGGCGCCGGCAGCAGGTTTGAAGGAATCAAGCCGCCGCGCACAGAAAACTCCATCGCCAGCAGCGCCGTCACCGGTAGCAGCAAGGCAAGCAGCACGCGGCGCGCGCGCTGCCCGGCCACACCGCGCACGAGCGACGCCAGACCGGCTCGCGCCGCGCTGGCGGCATGGGCAAGTTCCGCCGCATCCGCCGCAGACGGCGCATCCACCGGCGCGGCGAGGTGATTACTCATGCTTACCGCTCCTAGCTACGCGCGATATAGGGCTGCGCGAAACGCGTGTCGACCAGCTCCGCGATGGCGCGGTTCAGGTCCGTGTCGGCTTTCACCAGCGCTTCCGCCTTCAGGATCGGCGCAGCGACCTGCAAGGCCTTCACATGCTCTGCGCCAGGCTGTGGATTGCTGAAGTCCGTGCGCAGCTTCACCTGCAACAGCGCGACGGACAGCGACACCTTGGCTTCTTCTGACAAAATCTTCGCCGCTTCGCTCGGATTCGCTCGTATCCATGCACGTGCTTTTTCATATGCCTTGATCACGCGCGCCACTTCCGCCGGACGGGTCGCCAGGAAGTCTTCGCGTACGTTCAGGAAGCCGTAGGTGTTGAAAGCCACATTCCGGTAAATCAGCTTCGAGCCGCTTTCCAGCTCACTGGCTGCCATGTGTGGATCGAGACCGGCCCACGCATCCACCTTGCCTTGTTCCAGCGCCGCGCGGCCATCCGCATGCTGTAAGCTCACATGTTCGATATCGCTGCGTTTCAGGCCTGCAGTCTGCAAGGACCGCAGCAGGAACAGGTAAGGATCGGTGCCTTTGGTGGCGGCGACCTTCTTGCCTTTCAAATCGGCGACAGAGCGGATGTTGGAATCCTTGCGCACCACCAGCGCGGTCCACTCGGGACGCGAGAAAATGTAAGGTGTCTTGATCGGATTGCCGTTCGCCTTGGCCAGCAAGGCAGCCAGGCCCGCAGTCGAACCGATGTCGATGCTGTTCGCGTTGAGATATTCCAGCGCGCGATTGCTGCCGGCGCTCAGCACCCAGCGCACCTGAACGCCGTCGGCTTTGAACTCATCCTCTAGCCAGCCGAAGCGCTTCAGCACCAGGCTAGCAGGCGAGTAGTAAGCGTAGTCCAGACGCAGCTCCTTGAGCGGAGCGGCGACGACCAGCGAGACGGGAGAAAAACCGGCGACAGCGGCACTGCCGGCCGCCAGTTTCAACAGGGTTCTGCGCTTCATGTTTTCCTTGGGGGGAGGCGTTGATGCTTTTAGTATTGCATCCGCCTTCACCCGAGTACACGAAGAAATCCGGCTTTACATAGTTGAAAACCGTATCAGGCCAGCGCCTCTGCCGGGCCAAAGAACTCATAGTAAGTCTGCGATGCCGGCACGCCCAGCTCCAGCAGCTGCGCCTTGACCGCCTTCATGAACGGCTTGGGACCGAGGAAGTAGGCATCGACATCGCGCGTCTCCGGCAGCCACTTGGCCAGCTGCTGCTGGTTCAGGTAACCGGTGGCATGCGGCTGCGACGCATGCGCGTCATCGGCCTTCTCGTAGCAATAGAAACGCTTCAACTGCGGATGCTTGGCCGCCAGCGCATCGATATGCTCGCGGAAGGCGTGCACACCGGCGTGACGCGCGGCGTGGATGAAGTGCACCGGACGCGAACCGGCCAGCGCCGCCGTCAGCATCGCCAGCGTTGGCGTGATGCCGACACCGCCGCTGATCAGCACCAGCGGCTTGTCGCTGTCTGCCAGCACAAAGTCGCCGGCGGGCGGGAACAGCGACAGCGTATCGCCCACCTGCACCTGATCGTGCAGGAAACCGGATACGAGACCACCGTCCTCGCGCTTCACGCTGATGCGATAATCGGCGCCATTCGCTGCGGCCGACAGCGAGTACTGGCGGCGCTGCTCAACGCCGTTCACCTTCACCGTCAGGCCGATGTACTGGCCTGGCTTGTGCACCACCACCTTGCCGCCATCGGCGGGCACCAGCACGAAGGACGTGATTTCGTCACTCTCCACCGTTTTGCTGGCGACCTTGAAACTACGGGCGCCGCGCCAGCCGCCTTCGGCCTGCTCATTTGTTTTGTAGATGTTTTCTTCCGCGCCGATCAGGATGTCGGCCAGTTGGCCGTAGGCCGCGCCCCATGCGTCGATCACCGCATCGGTCGCCACTTCCGCGCCCAGCACTTCGCGGATCGCCTTCAGCAGCGCGGCGCCGACGATAGGGTAGTGCTCCGGCTGGATCTGCAGCGACACGTGTTTGTTGATGATGGTGTTGACCAGCGGGCCAAGGTTTTCCAGCTTCTCGATATTTTTCGCATACATCAGCACCGCATTGGCCAGCGCGCGCTGCTGTGTACCGCCGGCCTGGTTGGCCTGGTTGAAGAACGGCGTTACTTCCGGATAGTCGCGGAACAGGGACTGGTAGAAGTGGCGGGTCAGCGCTTCGCCGCCTTGCTCCAGGATAGGCACAGTGGCGGAAATGATGGCTTTATGTTCAGTACTCAGCATGATGGTTCTCGCGATCTATGAAGTTTCGACATAAAGAAGTATATCATATGAATGTTTAGGCGTGCACGAAGCGCCGCTAAAAAATCAGCGGCGCTTCGGTTTTTACAAGTCTTACAGGTCGAACTTCAGTTCAGCGACGTAGGTGCGTTGCGGATAAGGGTGGAAGTTCCAGTACTGGTAGTTGTTCAGATTATCCACGCCCAGCGCCATGCTCCACTGCTGGTTGAAGCGGTAGCGCACGCGCGTATCAGCCGTGAAGTACTTGCTGGAGCCTTGGTAGGCGAAGCCGTTGATGTCCGAATTATCCAGCGTCGAATACTGCTTGCCGCTGTAGCGCGCGGCCAGCGTGGCCGAGAGCTTATCGTTGAACTCATAGGTCGCCACGCCGGTGGCGCGCCATTCCGGAATGCGCGGCTGCCATTTACCTACACTGCTTGGCGCCTTGTCGTTGCGGATGATTTTCGAATCGGTCCACGTCAGGCTGGAACTCAGGTCGAAACCGAGTATCTTGGCGGCGTAGGAGACTTCCAGCCCCTTGGTGCGGATCAGGTCCACGTTCTGGATGTTGGTCACCATCGGCGCGACCAGCACATTGGTTTGCGAGTACAGCGCATCGGCAGTGCGCTCGCCGAATGCGGTCAGGCGCAGATAGCCGTCGGCCAGTTTGTGCTCGCCGCTTAGCTCCGTGGTCCAGGATTTTTCCGGCTTCAGGTTCGGATCGTTATTGGTCAACTGGCCGGCGGCGTTGAGGCCACCTTGATACAGCTCGGACACCGTCGGCATGCGCACCGCGCGGCCCAGCGATGCTTTCAGCACCCAGTCTTCGCTAGCCTGGTAGGCCAGCGCCGCCTTAGGCGACACATAATTTTCGCTGCGCTCCGGATGCGGCTTGGCCGTAGTGGCGTTGCCCGTCAAACCATCGTGCGCGTGCCAATGCTCGAAGCGCGCCCCCAGCACTGTCTTCCATTGCGGCGCGAACTTCCACATGTCTTGCGCATACAAGCTATTGGTTTCGGTCTTGCCTGCAAAGCGTGAGGTTGGATCGCCGACGGTCGCGCCGCTGATCCAGTCATCGGTCGGCGTCTCCTTGCTGCTTAATTTGTAGGCCTCGCGCTGGTAGCCGAATTCCGCCACGTGCGCTGCATCCGGACGCCAGACGCCGCGCGCAGACAAGGTATTCCAACCAGTGCCGCCCTGGTTCACGAGACGGCCCTTGCCGCCGGATAGCGCGCCAGGCAATTCGTTGACGGGCGCGCGCAGCTGGTCCTTGTTGTAGTCATACAGGCTGGCTGCCACTTCCCAGTCGAATACGCCCTTGGTGTTGGTCTTCACCGTCAGGCCGTGCATGATGTGCTGCAGGTCTTCGTTCGACAGATTGAAATCGGTCTTCCCCAACGAGTAGCTGCGGCCATCGATGTTAATGGCGCCGAAGTAGACCGGCTGGCCAGCCGCATCGCGCAAGTAGGTGGTTGGACGACCCTCGGAATCGTTGCGCCATAAGCCGAAGGTGTAGGTAGCGCGCATGGTCGGTGAGAAGTCATACGCCAGCTTGGCTTTGAACTGGTCCTGCACGGTGTGGTATTGCGTGGCTGTGCCGAGCAGGTACCACGGATTGTTGGTGCGATCCACGCCGGACACCGCACCGGTCACCGGGGTGCCCGCCGTACCTGCCTTGCCGCTGGCCAGTGTGCGCGTTGGGAAGGTGAGTGGCTGGCCTTCGCTGTCGGTGCGGTTCAAATCGACGAACCACGACCACGCGCCATTGCGGTCGCCGAGCGAGAAGCTGCCTTGCTTGCCGTCGTAATTATCGTTGGTGCCGTAAAGTTTGAACGGCTGGTGCGTGAGCGTCAGCTTGGCGTGCGCTTCAAATTTGGTCGGCATGCGGGTGACGTAATCGACCACCGCGCCCACCGAGTTGCCGCCGTAGGCTGCGGAGAAGGGGCCATACAGCACATCGACGCGTTCAATTTCCTCGGGGCTGACCATGCCCCAGCGTGGCGCAAAGCTCGCGCCGTTGCCCAGGTAATTGGACAGCAGGATGCCATCCGCATACACCATCGAGCGCGCGCTGTTGCCGGTGCCTGAGGCGCGAGTCGACAGCACTGCGTGATTGTAATCGCCGATGTAGCGCTTGCGCACTAGCAGGCTAGGGAGATATTTGAGCGCGTCCTCTGCATCGGTGGCGTTGATGTCACGCTCGATCTCTTCGCGCGTGATGCCTTCGATCGTGGTTGGAATTTGCGTCGGCAGCGAAGTAGGGCGATTGCCGGTAATCGTGACAGTGCCCAGTTGATGTTGAGGAGCGTCTTCGGCATGGGCGGCCGCGAACGCGGCCAGCAGCGCTAATGCCAGTGGAGACATAGTGGTTTTCATGGTATTCCTGATGATGCGTAAAGATGGCCGCGATCCTCGCTAAAGAGGACAGCGGAAACTAAGACTAACGATCAGGAAGTGGTGGGCGGCCCGCGCGGACTGGCGGCGCTCCAGGTGTGCAGCGGCTGCGGCGCCGTGTAAAACAGGGGCGGATAGAAATCGTCGCCACCGATGACGGCAAAGCCATTCAATGCTGGCGGCAGCAGTGCGGGCGAACCGCCGTGCGTGGCGCAGTACGAGCAATGCTCCATGCCGTGCATGACATTGGTCGGCGCCTTCTTGGCCGGGCCGCCGACCGAGCACATCTCCGCCAGCACGCCGGTAGTCGACGCAGCCAGCGCGTGCGACACCGTCGGCGCAAGCGCAGCAAAGAGGACGGCCATGATGGCGATCCACAAGTGCAGCGTTTGACGTTTGAGGTGCTTGAGCATGCGGCAATTATAACGGATCTGTTGCTCCTCTGGAAATTGAGAATGAGAAGTGTTATCATTTGCGTTGTTGCTTATCAATAAGCTTTCTTCACATGCCTGAATTCAAATTGACCGTAGTGGCTGCTGCAGTGGCCGTGTTGCTGGCGCCCGCTGCGCACGCCCAACAAACCGATGAAACGCCGATCGAATCTATCCAGGTTTCCGGCAGCTGGCTGGGCTCCGGCCTGCAAAACAGCGTAAAGAATTTTGCCGGGGCGCGCACGGTGGTCAATCAGGAGGACATCGCGGCCAGCGGTGCGGCCAATATCGGCGACGTGTTGCGCCGGATTCCGGGCGTGCAGTCGACCGACAACTCGGGCACGGCGGGCAGCGCGATCTCGCTCAACATCGGCGTGCGCGGCCTGACCGGACGCTACTCGCCGCGCTCGACCGTGCTGCTGGACGGGATTCCACTGGCGGTGGCGCCATACGGTCAGCCGCAGCTGTCGTTTGCGCCCGTCAGCTTGAACAATATTGAATCGATCGACGTGGTGCGCGGCGGCGGTGCGGTGCGCTACGGTCCGCAAAACGTCGGCGGCATCATCAACTTCCGCAGCCGTGCGATTCCGCAGGGCGAGGGCGTCAGCGGCGATGCCACTGTGCGTTATAACGACTTTGGCCAGGGCGGCAGCAATCGCCAGTACAGCGCGTTTGTGGGCGGCACCGCTGCCAGCGGACTGGGCGTGGCGCTGATGTACTCGGGCATGGAAGGCTCGGAATGGCGCCAGGGCAGTGGCGAGCGCGTCAACGACTTCGCGCTGAAATTCCGCTACCCGTTGGACCATCACAGCGAGGTTTACGGCAAGGTGTCGTACTACGACGTGCTGTCACACACGCCGGGCGGCCTGACGGTGGCGCAGTACAACGCCAATCCGTACCAGAACACGCGCCCGACCGACTTCTGGAGCGGTGACCGCAAGGGCGTGGACGTGGGCTACCTGAATACGATCTCGGCCACGCAGGAGTTTGAAGTCAAGGCGTACTACAACGAGAGCTTCCGCCAGAGTTCGCTGATCAATGCTGCCAAGACGCAGGTGACCTGGCAGCCGCGCAATTACCAGGTGACCGGCATCGAGCCGCGCTACACGCAGCGCTTCAACGGCGGCGGCATGACGCATGACGTCACGGTCGGCTACCGCTATCTGCGCGAGCGCGGCGACGATAACAGCTATGCGCAGAGCGTGGCAACCGGCGTAAATGGCGCAACGACCAGCTTCATCAATAGCACCGATGCCCACTCGGCCTACATCGACGACCGCATCGCGTTGGGCGCATGGCGCATCACGCCGGGAGTGCGCTACGAGCACATCGCGTCGACGCGTGAAGACGCGACGGCCAAGTCCAGCTTCGAGACCGGCAATAATAAAGCGTTGCCGTCGCTGAATGTGGCGTACCTGCTGCATCGCGCACTGACCGTATTTGCCAACTACACCACCTCGTTTGGCGCGGTGCAGAATACCCAGTTGAATTCGCAAACGCCGTCCAACCCGCTGAAGCCGGAAGTGGCGAAGACGGCGGAACTGGGCGCGCGCTGGAAAGATGCGGCGTTGAGCGCGGAGATCACCGCCTTCAAGCTCAAGTTCGACAACCAGATCGCGCAAGTGCCTGGCATCACGCCGGCCACCTTCCAGAACATCGGCGCGACTAATCATGACGGTATCGAAACTGCGGTCGACTACTCGTTTGACGAAGCGAGTGCGCTGGCGGGCCTGAACGTCTACGCCAACTACACCTACACCAAGGCGATCCAGGAATCGGGCGCCACGGCGGGGCTGGACGTGCCATTCTACTCGCGCAACACCGACACCATAGGCGCGCGCTACCGCGTCGGCGCATGGACTGCCAACCTGTCGACCACGCACCAGAGCAAGCAATATTCCGACACCGCCAACACCGTGGCGGAAGCGGCAAACGGCGGCGTCGGCTTGATCCCGGGCTTCCGCACCTGGAACGCGCAACTGTCGTGGAAGCAGCGCGCCTACGAAGTGGCGGCGGGCGTCAACAACCTGACGGACAAGCGCTACTACACCCGCAACGTTGACGGCAACGCCGGCCGCATGGCCGCCGCCCCGCGCACCGCCTACCTGCAACTGCGCGTCGCCTACTAAACTCCGGGGTCAGGTCCCCCATTTCTACACGAACTCAACGCTATCAGAGCCGCTTCTTTACGGCGCGGCTCGCCGTTGTGAGAGAGACGCCGAAGTGGCGGGCGATTTCACTGAGGGTATAAGCATGGGAGCGGTAGGCTTCGGCCATCGCTGTGTCGCGATCGGGGAGTTGCTGTTGGTAGGCTTTGAGCGATAAGGCCAGCGAGCTTCTTTGCACTTTTGATACACCATTGATGTTGAGCACTTCGGCAGGTAACTGTAGTTGTTTGATGAACTGCTCGCTGCCGAGTATCAATTGGCGATAGGTATCTTTTAGTGGGCTGGCGAGACCAACGCCAGCCAGGACAAATTTGCGATAGGACTCTCTAGCGTGGTGGTGTGGCGAGCTGAACTTGGATAGTAGCCATTGGACGTCCAGCCAGCTTGGCGCTGGAAGTTCGGTGTAGGTGTGGTTGTAGCTGCTCCAAGCCCACTCTTCCGGAGAGCGAACCAGGTGGGCACGAACCGGGTTCAGGACAATGTAGCGTGCTAATTCGCATAGGTAGCTGTGCTTTTCAACCAGAATTGCGTTGTAGCGGCCTTGGAATACGTGTCCTACTAATTCGTGGCGGCGGTTGAAATACTGCGAGTAGATGCCATTCAGCTGGCGCATTCCACGGGCTAGCTTGCCATCGAGGGTTTCCACCAGCAGATGATAGTGATTCCCCATCTGGCAAAACGCATAGACGACAAACTGGAATTGCCCGCAAACCTCGCCTAGCGTTTGCAGCCACATCGCTCTGTCAGTGTCGTCACGAAAAATGGGCGCTTTGCGGTCGCCACGACTGGTCACGTGGTAGAGCGCACCTGGGTATTCAAGTCGGAGTGGTCGTGTCATATGGGCAGCGTAGCCAATTTCCTCCTGTCGGCTTTGTGCTAGATCACGGTTGAATGATGAGATCGTGTAGAAATGGAGGACCTGACCCCGGATTTTTCGTAGGACTAAGATGACATTTTGCAATGTTCATAGCCTACATAAGACTACAAAGTGCTCCTATACCGGCGGCTTAGGCCGCTGGATATAGTGTCTACATCAAAGACATTCATCCTCAGGGGCACATCATGAACGCAAGCCATACCGTTAGCCTGATCGGCGCACAACAAAACGATTTACTGCGGGCGCTGACGCGCGAGGATCTGCTGGCCTTGTTTGGCAACCTGGAACTGGTCGCGCTGGCAGAAGGCAAGCACTTGTTCGATTACGGCGATGCCATCGAATACACCTATTTCCCGACCAACGCTATCGTCTCGCTGCAGTACGTGATGGAGGATGGCGCCACCACTGAGATCGCAGTGGTGGGCCGCGAGGGCGTGGTTGGTGTAGCCCTGAATCCCGCTGAACGCGCCAGTTTTGCTGCTGTGGTGCAAACCGCCGGCTATGGCTATCGCTTGAAAACCGCCACGCTGCGCGAGCTGTTCTACACCGGTGGGCCGTTGGCGCAGCAACTGATGCGCTACACCAGCATGATGTTTGCCCAGTTGGCACAGAGCGTGGCGGGCAGCCGCCATACCAGCATCGAGCAGAAGTTGTGCCGCTGGCTGCTGGAACGGCTGGACCGTTCGCTGTCCAATGAACTGAAGGTGACGCAGGAGATGATCGCCAATATGTTGGGCGTGCGCCGCGAGAGTATCACTGGCGCGGCCGGCAAGCTGTCACAGGAAGGGCTAATTGCATATCGCCGCGGCTGCGTGACGGTATTGGATCGTGATGGCATGGAACGTCGCGCCGGCAGCTGCTATCAAGTACCTGCCGCCAGCCAAGTTGCCGCGCAACGTTATGCAGCGTAATTAATGCAGCACGCGGGAGGGCGGGGTAAGTTGGAAACCGTCAAACCCGCGTCGCGCCGGCAGGCGGGCAGCCAGGTCCTGATCCAGCTTGCGCTGCACCAGCTTGTGCCAAGCGCTGGCCCAGCGGGCCGCCAGCAGGGATTCTTCGGCTGAACGGGCGTACAGCGTCCGTTCCACGGCTATTTTCTGTCTTTGCAGGGCGTAGCTGGCGGTGTGCAGGGTAGTCATGGCGTAGTTTGACTGGCTAAGTTGATCGGTTATGCCTCGCCATTGTGCCTGCTCAAGTCCAGTTCTGAATGTGCGCCAGTTCACCCATGACGATGAGAAGTCGAGACTGCCCGTGTAAAATAAGGGCGTTGTTGCATTTTTGCATCGTTCTCCGCAGAAACTCCCCTTGTCCAAATTTTCTCATAACGCGCTGGCGGGCTTGACCACGTCGTTTGCGCTGGTTCCCGAATGCATAGCGTTTGCGCTGGTGGCGCACCTGAATCCGCTTACCGGGCTGTACGGTGCGTTCTTTATTTGCACGATAACCGCGCTGTTCGGTGGCCGTCCCGGCATGATTTCCGGCGCCGCCGGGTCGATGGCGGTGGTGATTGTGGCGCTGGTCGCCCAGCACGGCTTGCAATACTTCCTGGCGACGGTGCTGTTGAGCGGCCTGATCATGCTGCTGTTTGGCGTGCTGCGGCTAGGGAAGCTGGTCAGCATGGTGCCCCATCCGGTGATGCTCGGCTTCGTCAATGGCCTGGCGATTGTGATTGCGTGGTCGCAACTGCAACATTTCAAGGTGGATGGCCAATGGCTGCAAGGCAGCGCGCTGGCGTGGATGGCCGGCCTGGTGCTGCTGACCATGATGGTCGTGTACTGGTTGCCGCGTGTGACCAAGGCACTACCGCCAGCGCTGGTGGCGATTCTCGGCGTTGGCCTGTTGGCGTGGCTGCTGCAGCTGCCGGTGCATACCTTGGGCGACATGGCGCATATCGCCGGCGGCTTGCCGTCGTTTGCCTTGCCGGCGGTGCCGTTTGATATGGCGACCTTGCGCATTGTGCTGCCCTACGCGGCGCTGATGGCCATGGTTGGCCTGCTGGAGACGCTGCTGACCTTTAATCTCACCGATGAAATCACCGCCACGCGCGGTTTGCCGGACCGCGAATGCGTGGCGCTGGGTGCCGCCAATCTGGCATCCGGCCTGTTTGGCGGCATGGGTGGCTGCGCCATGATCGGCCAGACCATGATTAATCTCAGCTCCGGCGGCCGTACGCGTGTTTCCGGTGCGGTGGCCGGGATAATGATATTACTGTTTATACTGTTTTTATCGCCGCTGATCGAGCGCATCCCGCTGGCGGCACTGGTTGGTGTGATGCTGGTGGTGGCGCAGCAGACTTTTGCATGGAGCTCGTTGCAGGTGCTCGGCAAGGTGCCGCGTCACGATGCTTTGCTGATTGTGGCCGTGACCGTCATCACGGTGGCGACCGACCTGGCGACCGCAGTGCTGTGTGGGATTGTGATAGCAGCGCTCAGCTTTGCATGGCGCCACGCACGTGAGATCCGTACCGAGGCGACGGTGACAGATAGCGTCAAGACCTACACGCCGCATGGCACGCTGTTCTTCGCTTCGGTTGCGGGCTTCAATGAACTGTTTGATCTGCAAGGCGATCCGCAGCAGGTGGTGCTGGATGGCCGCTATTTGCGCTTGGCGGACCACTCGGCGGTGGTGGCCGTGGCCGCGCTGAGCGAGCGCTATGCCCGTGCCGGCAAAGCATTGCAGGTGTTGCACCTGTCCGAGCGCTGCGTGCTGCTGTTGCAGCGCTCGGGCGTGATGGCTACGGCATAAGTGCTTATTTAGCTTCGAGTGCTGCGATAGCGGCAGCGACGCCGGCGCCGTAGGCTGGATCGGCCTGGGTGCAGTTGTCGATGTGGCGCTGCTGGACTGGTTTCGAAACGCCTCGGATGGCGCGCGCCGTGTTTTCAAACAGCAGCTGCTTTTTCTCTGCGGTCAGCAGGCGGAACAGATTGCCGGGCTGCGAGTAGTAGTCGGTGTCGACGCGGTGGTTCCAGTGGTCGGCCGCACCCTCCAGCGACAGCGGCGGTTCCTTGAACTGCGGGCTTTCGGTCCACTCGCCACGGCTATTCGGCTCGTATGGCGTGCTGCCGCCTTCGTTTGGCAGGATGCGCATGGCGCCGTCGCGGTGGTAGTTGTGGAACGGGCATTTCGGCGCGTTTACCGGAATCTGGTGATGGTTGACGCCCAAACGGTAGCGCGCCGCATCGCCATACGAGAACAGGCGCGATTGCAGCATCTTGTCCGGCGAGAAGCTCACTCCCGGCACCACGTTGGCCGGCGAGAAGGCCGATTGCTCCACCTCGGCGTGATAGTTTTCCGGGTTGCGGTTCAGTTCCAGCACGCCGACGTCGATTAGCGGGTAATCCTTGTGCGGCCAGATTTTGGTCAGGTCGAATGGGTGGTACGGTACTTTGGAGGCATCGGCCTCCGGCATGATCTGCACCGCCAGTTTCCAGCGCGGGAAGTCCTTGCGCTCGATGGCGTCGAACAGGTCGCGCTGCGAGCTTTCGCGGTCGACGCCGATCAGTGCGGTGGATTCGGCATCGCTCAGGTTTTCAATCCCTTGCTGCGACACGAAGTGGAACTTGACCCAATAGCGCTCATTGGCCGCATTGATAAAGCTGAAGGTGTGGCTGCCGAAACCGTGCATATGGCGGTAGCCTTTCGGAATCCCACGGTCGCTCATGACGATGGTGACTTGATGCAGCGCTTCCGGCAGCAAGGTCCAGAAGTCCCAGTTATTTTCGGCGTTGCGCAGGTTGGTTTTCGGGTCGCGCTTGACCACGTGGTTCAGGTCCGGGAATTTCAGCGGATCGCGGAAGAAGAACACTGGCGTGTTATTGCCAACGATGTCCCAGTTGCCATGCTCGGTGTAGAACTTGACGGCGAAGCCGCGGATATCGCGCTCGGCATCGGCCGCGCCGCGCTCGCCGGCCACGGTGGAGAAGCGCAGGAACACGTCGGTTTTCTTGCCGACTTCCGAGAATAACGCCGCGCGCGTGTATTGGCTGATGTCGTGGGTGACGGTGAAGGTGCCGTACGCGCCCGAACCCTTGGCGTGCATGCGGCGTTCAGGAATGACTTCGCGGGCGAAGTGGGCCAGCTTTTCCAGGTGCCACACATCTTGCAGCAGGACTGGGCCGCGCGGACCGGCGGTCTGGGTGTTTTGGTTGTCAACGACCGGCGCGCCGGCAGCAGTAGTGAGATTCTTCATGAAACTTCCTTCGCCTGATTGGGGATGAATGGAAACTTCCAGCTTAACTACTACAGCAACTTTTCACCGCTCTCAAAAGAGAGAGCCACAATGAAAAACGCCCGGCAGTGCCGGGCGTTCAATATTACCGCAAATAATTACTTGCTTGGGTAGATGATGTCATCGCGACGGTCGTGAGCGCGTGCTGCGTCATCGGTACCGGTCGATTTCTCTTTACCGTACGAAACGGCTTCTACCTGGCCTTCTTTCACGCCTTGTACTTTCAGGGCGGTGATCAGGGCTTGCGCGCGCTTCTGGCCCAGGGCCAGGTTGTATTCTGCGCCGCCGCGGTCATCGGTGTTGCCTTCGACTTTGATCGCTACGTTCGGGTTAGCGGCCAGGAACTTGGCGTGATCAGCAACCAGGGTGTCGAACTCTGGCTTGACGGTGTATTTGTCGAAGTCGAAGAAGACGCTACGGTTTTTGTAGATCGAGCTGTTTGGATCCAGGTAGGCTGGCAGTGGTGCAGCAACTGGTGCTGGTACTGGCGCGGCTACTGGTGCTGGGGCTGGTGCCGGAGCAACTGGAGCTGGAGCCGGTGCTGGTGCAGGGGCTGGAGCTGGGGTCGAGCAAGCGCTCAGCAGAGCGATGGTGCAGGCTGCCAGCAGAAGATTGGTTTTAGCTTTCATCGTAAAACTCCCGAATTGGTTTTGTTTGTGGGACACACAAGGGTGTGAGGCTGTACCTCCAGCCGCGACCGGTATTATATAAGGGTTTCCCTTGGAAATATTGGTACCGTGCATTATTTTTTCAACCAAGGGGCAAAAGGCTTTAAATCGATATCACTTTCTACATACCAGGCACGGCGGGCGATGTCGAATTTGGCGCCAAGTGCTTTCACCTGATCCTTTTCGTGGAAGCCGGCCGTCAGGTAGCGGCGCGAGGCCGGGGCCGGGGCGGGCGCCCGTTCATTGCGCTCCAAAGCGGCTTCGGCCGCTGCTGAAGATTTAGGCAAACGCATTTGTCCGATGAAGCTGCTGCGCTGCGCCGGGTCGGCTGGTGAAAGCAGCGTCAGGCGCGCGCGGGCGCGGGTGGCGGCCACGTAAAACAGGTTCTCTTCCTCGCGCTTGGGCTGCAAAGGATGGGGAAATTCGCCCTCTTGAAGGAAAGGCAAGATGACGTGGTCGAATTCCTTGCCTTTGGCGTTGGCCGCACATTCGATCAGCACCGACTTGCGGTCGCGCTTGCGGCGCACGAAGGCTTCGCGCGCGTTGACCGCGCTCCAGAATTCGCCCAGGCTCTGGCCGGAGCTGGCTGCCGCTGCCAGCAGGCTGTTGATGGATTTGGTGATCACACCCGCATCGTAGGCGCGCACGAAGATGCGGCGTGCGGTGGCGGCGAGCTGCACGCGCTCGCACAGTTCGGTCAGGACGGCGGCGGCTGGCGTGGACGGATCGATGCTCGATAGCCAGGCCAGCGCGCTGATCACGGCACGCTTGGTGCCTTCGCTGGCGACATCGCGATAGCTCGATGCAACGCCGTCGCGGCGCTCGTCTTCCATCAGGAACAGCTCGCCGAGCAGGTCGGGGCTTTTCACGATTTGCTGTTTGAAATTGTCCATACTGCGCGCGGAGAATTTCATTTCGCTGAAGGCCACCAAGGCGTCCACGATGGCGGTGCGCACCTGCTCGGACTTCACGGCGGCGAAGTCTTTCAGCGCGATTGCCAGCAGGCCGCGCAGGAACAGGATTTCATCGCGCTGCAAATAGCCGGCCATGGGGGGCGTGCGGTAGTCGATATCGGCTTCGATCAGCGCGTTTTCAATTGCCATCGATTGATGGCGGTCGCGGATCAGGATGGCGCAGCCGTCGATATCGTAGCCGTCGGCCTTCCACTGGCGCACGGCGGCCAACACGCGCTGCGCGCAGTCGGCATCGCTGGCGTAGTGCGCTTGGCCGATCTCGGTGCGCAGCGGCAGGCTGGACTCCACCTGCTTTTGCTTGAACTCGGCCATGGCGTAGGCCAAGTGCGGGCCGTGGCGATAGGTCTGGGTCAGCGGATAGCGCTGCAGCTTGGGGTAGCGTTCGGCGAAGCGGCGGTTCAGGTACTCTTCACTGGCGCCCAGCTTGGCGTGGATCACCTGGTCCTTGTCGCCCGCGCCGACGAAATAGCATTGCGGCCGGTCCACCAGCGCATCCAGAATGCGGAAGGCGGCTTCGTTCAAATCGTGCAGCTCGTCGCATAGCAGCAGCCGGTAGTCGGGGAACTGGTCGACCAGCCGGCTGCCGCCGTGCAGATTGCAGGCCAGGTCGTAGGTGGCGTCGAACGGGCCGCGGAACACGGCGCCGGCGCCGCCGTCCAGCCGCAGGCGCTCGTATTCGAGGGTGGTCAGGTAATCGGTCAGCGGCACGCCCAGCACTTCGGCCGCTTCTTCCGGCCCCATGAATTCAACGTCGGATTCCAAGGCCATGGTGGCCTTCAGGCTCAGCTGCACATCGAGGAATTGGCTCAGCGCCAGGCTGTGGGTGTGCAGTTCCAGCCCGTCGACGCTACCGGCGTAGCGCTCGCCCGCATAGTCCATGGCTTGCAGCGCGTAGTGCTTCAGGGCGCGCACTTCGCTGCACTGGCGCACGTTGTCGCCGTCGCTCAAGTCCAGCATCCATGCCGAAAAATCTTCAAAGCTCAGCACCGCGATGCGGTCCACTGTCGCGCGCGCCAGGCCCACTTCCAGCAGACGGCGGCGCAGGACTTCGCGCGCCTCCGGCGTGAAGGTCAGGGCCAGGATCTGCTCCGGCGCGAGACCGCGCGCCAGCGCTTCGCCGATGCGCAGCGCCAGCGTGGTGGTCTTGGCCGCGCCAGCGTTGGCGTCGACCAGCACGACCTTGTTCTGCGCCAGCTGGATGGCGGTTTGCTCAGCGGTCGGGATCAGGCCTTGCGGCGTAAAGCGGGGAGAGTTCGAGGGATTGGGCTGGTTCATCCGCTACATTATAGCGACCGGCAGCGGCAAACCGGTAGCCGTGCGGACGGGCGCGAGACGGGCGCCCACCGGCGTCAGGCGCGCGGTGGCGCCTTCGATGAACTGGGCGCTGAATACGCGCTTCTCGGTTTCTGTATCGTGATGCGCCATGCGCGCGCACAGCAGGTCGGCTGCGGCCGCCGCCATTTTCGGCATCGGCTGGCGCAAGGTGGTCAGGTTGTAGCTGACCCAGTTGGATGGCTCCACCGCATCGAAACCTGCCACCGACAGCTGGCCCGGTACGTCGATGCCTAGCTCGTGGCGCGCGCTGTCGAGGCAACCGATCGCCATCAGGTCGCTACCGCAGATAATCGCATCCGGCACCGCGCCCAGCTGCGCGATGATGGCTTTCAGGCCGAGCGCGCCGCTGCGATAATCGTACTGGCCAGGCACCACTACCGGCGCCGGCAAGCCCAGTTCGGCGATGCGCTCGCAGGCGCCGCGCCGGCGTTCGTAGGCCACGCTCAATTCTTCGTCGCCGGCAATGATGCCGAACTGGCGATGGCCGGCAGCGGCCAGGCGCGACACCAGCAGCCGTCCGGTTTCCAGATGGTCGCAGGTGACGGTGTTGACGGAATGGTCGCGCAGCATGCGGTTGAACAGCACCAGCGGCATGCGACGGCGGTCGAATTCTGCGATGTGTTCGGGCGACAGTCGGGCGGCGGCAATCACGCCGTCGACCTGGTATTGCCAGACGTCGGCCAGCACGCGGTCAACATCGCTCTCGCGCTGCAGGGTGAACAGTAGCAAGCGCTTGCCGCGCGCATTGAATTGCTGGCTGACTTCGGCCAGCAGCTCCGGATAGTAGAGGTTGGCCTGGTTGGTGATGATCACGGCCACCATATTCGAGCGGCGCGTGATCAGGCTGCGGGCGGCGGCGTTGGGGATGTAATCGAGCAGGGCGGCGGCCTGCATCACTGCCGCGTGTTTGTCCTTGGAGACGCTGGCGCCCGGTTTGAAGCAGCGCGACACCGCCGATTGCGACACCCCGGCCAACTGCGCCACATCATATGACGTCACGCGGCGATTTTCGCCGGCGATAGCGGCTTTCAGCTCGGTCGCGCATTGCTCAACTGACAGCTTGGATTTGGTCATCGTCTCAGGGGCGCAGCCTTGGGCGTGCATTCTTTTCAGGTAATCTAGAATAATTAAAAACTTACCCAATGGCAATAAATATCGACTTTCCGCAAAGAAATGGTGCTCCACCCGTGGCAACAATGCAAAAAAGAGCTATTTCTGATAAAATCCCGCCCCTTATTTACAGGAAGGGGCGAGATGGCCATTGCTTGCGGCGTTGATTTCGGTACGTCCAATTCCACCGTTGGTTGGGTGCGTCCCGGCCACCCGGTGATGCTGGGACTCGAGGATGGCAAGACCACCTTGCCATCGGTCGTCTTCTTCAACGCGGATGACGACGAGGTTACCTACGGCCGTGCCGCACTGGGTGAATACCTGGCCGGCTACGAGGGGCGTTTGATGCGCTCCATGAAGAGCTTGCTCGGCACCAGCCTGATCGACGGCCAGACCGAGGTCGGTGGCCGCGCGCTGCCGTTCCGCATGCTGCTGGCCCAGTTTATCGGCGAGCTGAAGCATCGCGCCGAGCGCGCTGCCGGCCGTGAGTTCACCTCGGCCGTGTTTGGCCGCCCGGTCCACTTCATCGACGACAGCAAGGAAAACGACCAGCTGGCGCAAGACACGCTGGGCGAAGTGGCCCGTTCGGTCGGCTTCAAGGACATCGCTTTCCAGTTCGAACCGATCGCCGCTGCGTTTGACTACGAGTCGCAAATCGACCGCGAAGAACTGGTGCTGATCGCCGACATCGGCGGTGGTACTTCCGACTTTTCGCTGGTGCGCCTATCGCCCGAGCGCGCGAAAAAAGCCGAACGCCGCGACGATATCCTGGCCAACGGCGGCGTTCACATCGGCGGCACCGACTTCGATAAATACCTGAGCCTGTCGTCCATCATGCCGCTGCTCGGCTACGGCAGCCGCCTGCGCAATAACAGCGAAGTCCCGTCCAGCTACTTCTTCAACCTGGCCACGTGGCACACCATCAACCAGGTCTACACCAAGAAAATGTGGACCCAGCTGTCCGACCTGATCCGTGATTCGGGCGAACAGGAAAAGCTGCAGCGCCTGCAGCGCCTGATCGACGAGCGCGCCGGTCACTGGCTGGCGATGAAGGCGGAAGAGGGCAAGATCGCCCTGTCCGGCGCCCCGCAAGTGCAGCTGGAGCTGGACCGCCTGGCCCCGCCGGTCACGCTGGACCTGAACCGCGACCAGTTCAACGGCGCCATTGACCACCTGGTCGGCTCGGTCGAAACCACGGTCACTAATTTGTTGCGCGACGCCGGCGTGAAAGCCGAAGACGTGGACACGGTGTTCTTCACCGGCGGTTCCAGCGGCGTGCTCAAGCTGCGCGAACGCATCGGTGCGCTGGTGCCGTCGGCGCGCAAGGTCGAGGGTGACCTGTTCGGCAGCATCGGCGCCGGCCTGGCGCTGGATGCCGTGCGTAAGTTCGGATAAGCCATGTTCGATCAAGCCATCGTCATGCTGGACTTTGAGACCACCGGGCTGTCGCCTGCAATGGGTGACCGCATTACCGAAGTGGCGGCGCTGCGCATCGTCGGCGGCGAAATCGTCGATCGTTACGTGTCGCTGGTGAATTGCGGCGTGCGTATCCCATCCTTCATCACCGGCCTGACCGGCATCACGCAAGCGATGGTGAACAGCGCGCCGCCGGTCGGCGAAGTGGTGCCGCAACTGCTGGATTTTATTGGCAGCGACGCGCTGTCGGCGCACAACGCCAGCTTTGACGAAAAATTCCTGCGTGCCGAGGCCGAGCAGCTGGACCTCACGCCGCGCCATCAATCGCTGGTGTGCTCGCTCAAACTATCGCGCCGCGTGTTCCCTGAGCTGAGCAGCTACAAGCTGGGCGACCTTTCGCGTTCGCTCGGCATCCGCTTTGGCGGCAATGCCCACCGGGCCGAGGCCGATGCCGAAGTGGCGGCAAAAGTGCTGATCCACATTGGCCGCCACCTGCGCTCCCATCACGGCATCGGCCAGGTCGACACCGACTTGCTGGTCTCCGTCAATAAACTGGCGGCCGCCAAAGTGCCGCAGTTCCTCAAAAAGCGCGCTGGTCAATAATCGATAGCATTTCATCATGGCGCGTTTGAGCGCGCGCAAACCCTGAAGGGTGGCGCGTTTTACACTTTGATCAAGATTGTTAAAACTTTGGTCAGAGGTGTCCCGTGAAAAAGCTCTGCTCGCCCCAAGCCGCGTACGACAGTTACCGCTGGTTTCTGCAAGCCGCCGAACGCGGCTGTCCCTATGCGCAATTTAATCTCGGCCGCATGTTTAAAAGCGGCGACGGTGTGGCGCGCGACGAAGCGCAAGCCTTCCGCTGGATGAGCAAGGCTGCCGCCCAAGGCATCGCCTACGCCCAGAACCAGCTGGGCGCCATCTACTACTACGGACGCGGCGTGGAGCCGGACGATGACCTTGCTGTGCACTGGTTCCGCAGCGCCGCACGCCAGGGCGAGGCATCGGCCCAGCAAAACCTCGGCCAGATGTACCGCAAGGGACGCGGCCTGGTGTGCAGCGATGAAATGGCCTTCAGCTGGTTTTGCCGCGCCGCCGAGCAGGGGCTGGCCAGCGCCCAGACGCTGCTCGGCGAAAGCTATGCCGACGGCCGCGGCATCCCGCGCAACTATCCGCTGGCGCTGGCGTGGTACCGCAAAGCCGCGCTGCAAAATGACGCCCAGGCGCAGTTGCGCCTCGGGCTGATGTACAAGCTTGGCCTAGGCATGGCGCGCAACGAAATGCAGGCCACGGCGTGGTTCCGGCAAGCGGCGATGCGCGACATCCCGGCGGCGCAGCGGCTGGTCGGCGTGGCCTACGCCGAAGGGCTGGGCGTGCCGGCCGATCTGCCCCGCGCCGTATCATGGATGCTGCGCGCCGCCGAGCAGGACGACGTCGATGCGCAGTTCAACCTGGCCCTGATGCTGGCGCTGGGCCGGGGCATCGAGCGCGATGAGGACCTGGCGCTGGTCTGGTATCACCGCGCCGCTGAGGCCGGCCATGTGCTGGCGCAGTACAACCTCGGCGCCATGTACGCGCACGGCCGCATCATCGACCGCGACGACCGCCGCGCGTTGGAATGGTATCGGCGGGCGGCGGAGCAGGGTGCGGTCAGCGCGCAATTCAATGTGGCGGTGATGTATGCCAACGGCCACGGCGTCAGTCAGAACGATGAACTGGCCGCAGTCTGGTACCGCAGCGCCGCTGAGCAGGGCGACGCCAGCGCGCAAAACAACCTCGGTGTGATGTATGCCAACGGCCTCGGGGTGCAGCGTGATCCGCTGCTATCGTTTATGTGGCTGACGCTGTCGGCGCAGGGCGGCGATGGCGCGGCGCTCAGCAACCGTAGCAAAATGCAGCTGGCGATGACGCCGCAATCCGTGGAGAGCGGGCTGGAGCTGGTGCGCACATGGTGGCGTTCGCATCCGGCGGTGGCCGTCCCGCCAAGCCGGCTGGTGGAGTGATCAGCGCTGGCGGCGGTCGAGGAACAGGCTGTTGCCGTAGACTTTCTTGGCTTGCTTTTTCGATTCCGCCGCTGCCGTGGCAATCTGGTGGTGGGTGTAGTACTGCTGCGGCTCGACCCGGATCGCGCCGATCGACAAACTCATCAGCGAATAAAACACCTTCTTGCCTTGCCGGTCTTCGCTGATGTAGCCGCCGCGCTCGCGGTCCTCGGTGCTGTAAAAGTCTTGCACGTTGCGGCCGAATTCCTCCAGAATGGCCTGGCAGCGCGCTTCCCAATCCTCGCTCTGGAACAGCACCATGAAGTCGTCGCCGCCGATGTGGCCGACGAAATCGCGGTCGCGGTCGCAATGGCTGGTGAGCAGGTTGCCGGTTAGCTGGATCACGTCGTCGCCGCGCCGGTAGCCGTAGACGTCGTTGAACGGCTTGAAGTGGTCGAGGTCGAAATAGCAGACCCAGAAGCGCGTGCTGCTTTCCAGCAGGCGGTCGATATGCTCGGTGATCGGCACATTGCCGGGCAGCTGGGTCAACGGGTTGGCGTAGCGCGCGGCGTGGATCTGCATCTGCGTGATTTCGCGCATCAGGTCGTGGCCGGTACCCATGCCGAGGTAGCGCCCCTGGTCGGTGATGATGAAGCCGTTGAACAGGTGATGGGCGTCGGCCTGCGCCATGCGGAAACTCAGGTCCTGCAAGCTGGTGCCGGTGTCGGCGATCAGCGGTTTCTGGTCCATGAACTGGCGGCAGGACTTTTTACCGTACAGTTCGCGCTCGTATGGGCGGGCGAAGTGCTCGATCATCACGAAGCGGCTGATCAGGCCCAGCGGTTCGCCATCGTCCACCACCGGAATAATCAGCAAGTCTGGATTGCGCTGGAAAATCTCATACACCTCGTTGTTGTTCATGCTTGACGGCACCGCCTGCACCTCATGCAGCAGCTTGCAGATCGTCGCTTGCTTGTCGGCGGCGCGTTGCGGGTACACCGCCACACCGTTGCGCGACAGTGTCTTGACCACTTCCGCTGGCGCGGCCCGGGCCGGAGTCGGATGCGGGCGGCCCAGGTGGTAGCCCTGGCCATAAGCGACGCCGACGTCGCGCAGCACCAGCAACTCGGCTTGCGTCTCGATGCCCTCGGCAATCACGCGGGTGTTGGATTTTTCGGCGATTTCCTGGATCGAGCGCACGAATTGCAGTTTCACCGGGTCATGGTTGATGCCTTGGATGAAGTGCATATCGATCTTGACGAACTCGGGCCGCAACTCCGACCACAGGCGCAGGCTGGAAAAGCCTTCGCCGAGGTCATCGATAGCAATCTGGAAACCCATTTTGCGGTAGTGCAGTACCGCTTCGCGCATCAGGTCGTAGTCGTAGGTGGGCTGGTTTTCGGTCAGCTCGATGATCACGCGGTCCGGGTTGATGCCGATCTGGTGGATCACTTCCAGCGTTTCGCCGTGGCGCGCGTCGCGCTGCAGCAGGCTTTCCGGGCTGACGTTGAGGAACAGCTTGCCTGGCAGGCCGAGCTCGGCAAAGCGCTCCAGCACCACCTTGCGGCACAAGTGTTCCAGCTGCACCGTCAGGCCGTTGAGGCGCGCCGCCTTGAATAAATTCATCGGCGAATGCAGCGGACTGTCGGATGGTCCGCGGATTAATCCTTCATAGGCGATGATTTCGCCCGTCTGCATGTGTACAATCGGCTGGAACAGCGCACTCAGCTGTCGACGTGCCAGGATGTCATGTAAATGCGCGCGCAACACGGCCTCCTCATCTTCTTCGCGAGGTTTCAGGTAAGTGACTGTGGCGCCGGTGGCCGGCTGGAGTGCAGAATTCACGGGCTGGAGTTTGCTAAATATCGGTTTAACTGTACGATCTTAGTGGACATTTATGACGTCATGATGAATTATGGAAATGTTTTGTTCAGGACTGGAACTTTATGCATCGTTTTAAACGCCGTTTAGCCTTTGTTTGCACCCTGCTGGGCGCCAGTAGCGCCGGCGCGACCGGGATTGTGGTGCAGGTGCAGGACGCGACCGGCAAGGTGCTGCCCGATACTGTGATTTACGTGGAGCCGGAAGGCGGCGCGCCGGCGCCCAAATCGCCAGGCGGCGCGCAAATCGAGCAGAAAGGCTTGAAGTTCCTGCCGCTGGTGACTGTGGTGCAGGTCGGCGCGGCGATTAACTTCCCGAACAACGACAAGGTCCGGCACCACATCTATTCGTTCTCGCCAGCCCACAAATTCGACCAGAAACTGTATTCCGGCCAGGCCGCTTCGCCGCAAGTATTCGATAAAGCGGGTACAGTTGTGCTTGGTTGCAATATTCATGACAAAATGCTCGCTTACGTCAAAATCGTCGACACGCCGTATTTCGCCAAAACCGACGGTTCTGGCGCGGCGCGCATTGAGCTGCCGGCCGGCGGCAAATACGTGGTCAAGGCCTGGCACTACAACACGCTGGGCGGCGCCACGCCGGAGCAGACTTTGACCGTGAAGGCGGGTAGTGATCTGGCCACCGCCGTCTTTAAATTGCCGATGAAGCCAGTGGTGGTGGACGATGCCGCATCCAGTCTTTAATTGGACGTACCTGAGCACACGTTTTCGCTTTCGTAGCCTCGAAAGCCGCATCGTCACGCTGTTCCTGTTCCTGATTGTGGTGGTGCAGGTGGTTGGCCTGGTAGTGATCCAGCATGGCATCGACAACAACGCGCGCACCGCCATCAGTTCCGAGCTGAATAACGGCACCAAGGTATTCCGCCGCCTGCTGGACCAGAATGCGCAAAGCTTGCGTTTCGGCGCGCGCCTGCTGGCGCGCGATACGGCGTTTGTGGCGGCCATCGGCAATAACGATGAAAGCGACCGCGCCACCATCGAATCGGCGCTGGCCAACAGCGGCCGCCGCATCAAGGCTTCGCTGTCGATGCTGATTGGCGATGACCGCAAGATCAGCGCCACCACCAATCCGGCACAATCGGCCGGCCTGGAAAAAATAGCGCTGTCGATGCTGGACGCGGCAGAAGCCGCCGACGGCGCTATCGGTGTCGCGATTGTCGATCACCGCCCATTCCAGATCGTCGCCATGCCGATCAAGGCTCCGGTTACTATCGGCTGGATTGTGATGACTTTCCCGATCGACCGCCAACTGGCCAACGACATGCGCGAAGTCACCTCGTTGCATACCTCGGTGCTGACACGCGATTCGAAAGGCAAATGGCTGCCGGTCGGCTCGACCTTTGTCGGACCCTCGGCACAGGCCGTGGTCGACCAGCTGCAAGCCTTGCCAGCCGCACCTGCCGGCCCGTTCGACATCATGGTGGAAACCACCCAATACAGTGCGCGCCTGATGTCGATCGGCGAAGACAATGGCCAGAACGCCAGCGTGGTGCTGGCGCGCTCCATCGACGAAGCTACCGCCGAATATCGCCGCCTCGAACGCTGGCTGATCGGCCTGACGCTGGGCGGCATCATCGCCTCGGCGATTGCCATCGTGTTCACAGCCAAGCGTATTGCGCAGCCGATCAGTGAGCTGGCGGTGACCGCCAAGCGGCTGGAGGGCGGCGATTACAAAGTCGTCATCGACAGCCGGCGTGAGGATGAAATCGGCCAGCTGGCGCACGCCTTCGACGCCATGCGCGAAGGTATCGCCAAGCGCGAACAGGAAATCAGGCGCTTGGCGTACTGGGATACGCTGACCAACTTGCCGAACCGCGCGCAATTCGTGCTGCTGCTGAACGACGCGCTGCACGATGCACGCGGCCGCGAAGAAGATTTGTTCGTGCTGATGATGGACCTGGATCGCTTCAAACACGTGAACGACGTGATGGGCCACAGCTTCGGCGACTCGCTGCTGCGCCAGGTGGCGGGCCGCTTGCAGCTACTGCTGGCGAATCGCCGCCAATCGTCGGCGCAGGTGGCGCGTTTGGGCGGCGATGAATTTGCAGTGCTGCTGCCAGCCACCAATCTCGATTCGGCGCAGATGATGGCGGCTGAAATCCTGGCTGCACTGGAGACGCCGCTGTCGCTGGAAGACCAGATGGTCGACATCGGCGCGGGCCTCGGCATCGCCGGCTATCCGGAACATGCGGACGACGGCGAGACCTTACTGAGCATGGCCGAAGTGGCGATGTACACCGCCAAGCAGCGCAACGACGGCGCGGTGGTCTATGACGCGGCGATGGACAAGGGCAGCGCCAAGAGCCTGTCGCTGCTCACGGAGCTGCGCAACGCCATCGAGCGCGACGAGTTCCGTCTGCACGTGCAGCCCAAGATATCGCTGCAAACGGGCCGCGTGGTGGGCATGGAGTCGCTGGTGCGCTGGGTGCATCCGGAGCGCGGCAATGTGTTCCCCGACGAGTTCATTCCGTTCGCCGAGCAGACCGGCTTTATCCGCATACTGACACGCTGGGTGATGGAGAAATCGGCCGAGTTGTGCCGCGAGCTGGCGAGCAAAGGCCATCATTTGAAAGTGTCGGTCAATCTGTCCACCCGCGATTTACTGGACCAGGACTTGCCGGCCAAATTTGCCGACCTGCTGGCGCGCCACAAGCTGACGCCGGGCTCCTTCTGCCTGGAGATCACCGAGAGCGCCATCATGGACGATCCGGTGCGCGCCCAGAATACGCTGGAGCGCCTGAGTTCCATGGGCCTCGATTTGTCGATTGACGATTTCGGCACCGGCTACTCGTCGCTGGCTTACCTGAAACGCCTGCCGGTGAATGAGCTGAAGATCGATAAGTCCTTCGTGCTGAATATGGAGAAGGACGAAGGCGACACCAAGATCGTGCGTTCGACCATCGACCTTGGTCACAACATGGGCCTGCGCGTGGTGGCGGAAGGGATTGAGAGCGAAGCCGTATGGCGCCTGCTGGCGGAACTGGGCTGCGACCAGGGGCAGGGCTACTTCATGAGCCGTCCGATCCCGGGCGATCAGCTGATTCCGTGGCTGGAAAAATGGCGCGCCCCGATTGCAATCGGCGCCCAAGCGGAGCCGGTGGTGGACGTCAGCTACGCCAAATAAAAAACGTCTTTGTTTTTCAGCTAACGTGTCTTATTTGCTACGCTTCACGTTATGATCTGTATTCTTGATGAACCCTACATGGATACGGATCACACATGCAACGACGCGCACTCCTGGCTTCCCTCCTGATCGCCCACGCTGCGGCTTCGGCACAAAACTGCCCGGCGCCGGGCGCCCCGCTGAACTACCCGGTGTCGCGCACCGTGGACCAGCAGGACAACTATCACGGCACCGTCGTCGCCGATCCGTACCGCTGGCTGGAAGACGCCAACAGCGAAGAGACCAAGAACTGGGTGGTGGCGCAGAACCAGCTGACGCAAAGCTATCTGGCGCAGATCCCCAACCGCGAAGCGATCAAGGCGCGCCTGACCAAGCTGTGGAACTTCGAGCGTTTCAGCGTGCCGTTCAAGGAAGGCGGCCGCTATTTCTACAGCCGTAACGACGGCCTGCAAAATCAATCGGTGCTATACACCATGAAGACGCTGGCCGACGTCCCGCGACTGCTGCTCGATCCGAACACCCTGGCCGCCGACGGCACCGTGGCGCTGGCGGGAATGGCGGTCAGCCCGAACGGCAAATACCTCGCTTACAGCACCGCTGCATCGGGCTCGGACTGGAACGAGATTAAGGTGCGCGATATCGACAGCGGCAAGGATGTTGAAGACCACATCAAGTGGGTCAAGTTCTCGCGCACCGCGTGGCTGCACGATGGTTCGGGCTTCTTCTACAGCCGTTACGACGAGCCGAAAGAAGCCACCAAGCTGGCTGACGTCAACTACTTCCAGAAACTGTACTTCCACAAACTGGGCACGCCGCAAAGCGCGGACGTGCTGGTGTACGACCGTCCAGACCACAAGGACTGGGGCTTCGGCGCGGAAGTAACGGAAGATGGCCGCTTCCTGATCATCGTCGGCTCGCAAGGCACGGAGAACAAGAATCGCGTGTTCTACAAGGATTTGAGCAAGAAGGATTCGAAAGTGGTCGGCCTGCTGGAGGACTTCGACGCGGCCTATGATTTCATCGGCAACGACGGCCCGGTGTTCCTGTTCCGCACCGAGCGCAATGCGCCGCGCGGCCGCATCGTCAGCATCGATACCCGCAAGCCGGGTGTGCTGAACTGGCACCAGATTGTCCCGGAGAGCAGCAACACCATGGTATCCGCCTCGCTGCTCAACAGCCAACTGGTGGTGGACTACCTGAGCGACGCGCATAGCCTGGTCAAGGTCTACGACCTGAAAGGCAAGGCGCTGCACGACATCGAACTGCCGGGCCTTGGCACCGTCGGCGGCTTTAGCGGCAAGCGTGGCGACAGCGAGACCTTCTACGCCTACACCAGCTTCACCAGCCCAAGCACCATCTATCGCTACGACCTGAAAGCCAACAAGAGCAGCGTGTATCGCCAGCCGAAAGTGGACTTCGATCCAAGCGCGTTTGAAACCCGCCAGGAGTTCTTCACCTCGCGCGACGGCACCAAGGTGCCGATGTTCATCGTCTCGAAAAAAGGCCTGAAGCTGGATGGCAGCAACCCGACCTACCTGTACGGCTACGGCGGTTTCAATATCTCGCTGACGCCGACCTTCTCGGTGGCGAACCTGGCGTGGCTGGAAATGGGCGGTGTGTACGTGATGGCCAACTTGCGCGGCGGCGGCGAGTATGGTGAATCGTGGCATGCGGCCGGCACCAAGCTGCAAAAGCAGAACGTGTTTGATGATTTCATCGGCGCGGCAGAATGGCTGGTGGCGCACAAGGTGACGTCGCCGTCGAAACTGTCGATCGGCGGTGGCAGCAACGGCGGCCTGCTGGTTGGTGCGGCGATGACGCAGCGTCCGGACTTGTTCGCAGCAGCGGTGCCGCAAGTGGGCGTGATGGACATGCTGCGCTTCCACAAATTCACCATCGGCTGGGCGTGGGCTTCGGACTACGGATCGTCTGATAACGCCGAAGAGTTCAAGGCGCTGGTCAAATACTCGCCGCTGCATAATCTGAAGAAGGGCACCTGCTACCCGGCCACCATGATCACCACTGCCGATCACGATGACCGCGTGGTGCCGGCCCACAGCTTCAAGTTTGCCGCCACCGCGCAGGCCGACCAGGCAACCGGCGGCGCGCCTATCCTGATCCGCATCGACAGCAAAGCAGGCCACGGTGCGGGCAAGCCGACCACCAAGCAGATCGAAGAAGTGACTGACCGCTGGGGCTTCCTGAGCCGCGCGCTGCAGATGGATGGCGGCGCTGCGACGCAGGCGGGCCAGCAATGATGCGGGCGCCGGTTGCAGCACCGCTGCTGCTTGCCTTGCTGATGGCCGGCGTTGTGCCGGTGGCTGTCGCCGATGCGGCACAAAGCGGTGCCCCCGCCGCCGCGCCGACGGCTAAGACGATTGCCGACGTCACGCGCGGCCTGCAATCGCAGCCAGGCTTCATCGACGTCTGGCGCGACAGCGACAAGGGCAGGGTGCTGCTGTCGATCGGCGCGCTGGAGCAGCCCTTCCTGCTAGCCAGCTCCTTGCCCTATGCGCTGGGCTCCAACGACGTAGGCCTGGACCGTGCGCAGAGCGGCGAGATGCGCATGGTGCATTTCGAGAAGCACGGCTCCAAACTGTTCCTGGTGCAGGAGAACACCAACTACGTCGCCAACTCGGCGGACAAGGACGAACGTGCCGCCGTGCGTGAATCGTTCTCCAACTCGGTGCTGTGGTCCGGTGAGATTCTCGCCAGCGACAAAGACCGTCATCTGGTGGACTTCTCCAGTTTCCTGCTGGTTGACCGTCACGGTATTGCGGCGCGTTTGGCCGATGCGAAGCAGGGCGCTTACTCGGTCGACCCATCGCGCAGCGCGGTGCTGGCGGCTGAGGCGAAGGCTTTCCCGGACAACGTTGAACTGGAAGTCTTGCTGACCTTTGCCGGTCCGGGGCAGGCAGAATTCGTGCGTCAGGTCGGCGCTGATCCGGCCAGCCTGTCGATGCGCCAGCGTATCAGCATGGTGCGCTTGCCGACAGCAGATAGCTGGCGTCCGCGCGTCTACCACCCTTACTCCGGCGGCTTTGACGCCAGTTACTTCGACTTCGCCACGCCGCTGGCCAGCAGCATCGACGTGCACTGGCAAGTGCGGCACAAACTGGAAAAGACCGATCCATCGGCCGCCGTCAGCACGGTGAAAAAACCAATCGTCTACTACGTCGACCGCGGCGCACCTGAACCGGTGCGTTCGGCGTTGATTGAAGGCGCATCGTGGTGGGCCAGCGCTTTTGAAAAGGCTGGCTTCAAGGATGCCTTCCGCGTCGAGCTGCTGCCGGAAGGCGTGGACGCGCAGGACATACGCTATAACGTCATCTCGTGGGTGCATCGCGCCACACGCGGCTGGTCCTATGGGAATGCGCTGGCCGATCCGCGCACCGGTCAAATCCTGCGCGGCGCGGTCACGCTGGGATCACAGCGCGTGCGGCAGGACATCCTGATCGCCGAAGCGCTGCTTGCGCCATACGGCAAGAGCAGCAGCGCTGACAAGCACAAACTGGCCGAGCAAATGGCGCTGGCCCGCTTGCGCCAGCTGTCCGCGCACGAAGTTGGCCACACGCTGGGCTTCGCGCACAACTTTGCCGCCAGCCGCATGGGCAATGGCTCGGTGATGGACTATCCGCACCCGATCCTCAAGCTGAATGCGCAGGGCGAGGTCGATATCTCCAACGCGTATAGCGTTGGCGTCGGCCCGTGGGACGACTATATCGTCAAATACATCTACGGTGACTTTGGCAGCGGCGAGCAGGAACAGGCGGCGCTGGCCAAACTGCGCGCCGACGCGCGCGCGTCCGGCATGCTGTACTCCAGCGACCAGGACGACCGCTCGCCGGGCGCCAGCCATCCGGACGGCCTGCTGTGGGACTTCGGCCCGGACACGCTGAAGACCTGGGACCAGCTGGGCGCTGTACGCCAGCGCGCGCTGCAAACCTTCTCGGTCGACGTGCTACCGGATGCACGCCAGATCGGTCAACTGGAAGCGCGTCTGGTGCCGGTCTATCTGCTGCAGCGCTATCAAGGCGAAGCCCTGGCACGCCTGATCGGCGGCGGTGACTTTGACTACACTAGCGCCGGCGACGTCAAAGCGGGTATCGCCAAAGCCGGTATCAAGACCACGCCGGCCGAGGTGCAGCGGCAAGCACTGAACCGCCTGACCGACAGCCTGCGCGCCGAATACCTCGCATTGCCGGCCAACGTACTCGATATCCTGACGCCGCCCGCAGCGGGCCATGAACGCAACCGGGAGTATTTCGCCACCGGCATGGGCTCCGTGTTCGACGCCATCTCCATCGCCGAAGCGGGCGCCGGACAAACGGCCGGTTTCCTGCTCGACCCGGAACGCATCAACCGCGTGGCATGGCAGCATGCGCGCGACAGCAAGCAGCCGGGCGTGCAGGAAGTACTGGCGCAGCTGCTGCAAAAAACCTGGAAGCGCGACGGGGTACCTGCTTCCGTGATCGGCGGTGAAGCGGTACAACTGGCGTCCAACTGGGTGGTGGCCGACAGCCTGCTTCGCCTGCTCGACAGCGGCAAGCTGCACCAGCAGGTGGCGGCCGAAGTGCGAGCTTCGGCGCGCGAACTGGCGCAGTGGCTGCAAAAAAATCCGGGTAAAGGCGTAACTGCCGACAGCCGCAAACAGGCGGGCGAAATGATCATGGCTTACCTTGCCGATCCGCGCACCGTCAAGTTGCATGGCGCGCCGCCGGTGCCGCCGGGTGCACCAATTTAGCGCATCTATTTGGTGCGTCGGCGGAAGGCATCCGTCGATGCACCAACATGAAACTACATTAAAATCAGCGACTTAAGATTTTGCACCAAAGTGGCACACAAATTGCTTTTCACCTTATATCTTTATTTTGTGTGCGTTATTTTGGGGAGTGATTTTGATGTCTGGATTCAAAGACGGTGCAGATGCGCTGTTTATTCTGCTCGGCGCCATCATGATTTTGGCGATGCACGCGGGCTTCGCTTTCCTCGAATTAGGCACGGTTCGCAAGAAAAACCAGGTCAACGCGCTGGTGAAAATCCTGGTGGATTTCTGTGTATCGGCCATCGTGTACTTCTTCGTCGGCTACAGCATTGCGTATGGCGTCAACTTCTTCTCCTCTGCCGAGGTGCTGGCCGCTAAAAACGGCTATGAGCTGGTCAAGTTCTTCTTCCTGCTGACTTTTGCCGCCGCCATTCCGGCGATTATTTCGGGCGGCATCGCCGAACGCGCGCGCTTCCACCCGCAGACGGCGGCGACGGCGCTGCTGGTTGGCCTGGTCTATCCATTCTTCGAAGGCATCGCGTGGAACCACCGCTTTGGCGTGCAGGCGTGGCTGCTGCAAACCTTCGGCGCCGAGTTCCATGACTTTGCCGGTTCGGTAGTGGTCCATGCGGTGGGTGGCTGGATCGCGCTGCCGGCCGTGCTGCTGCTGGGCGCGCGCCGTGGGCGCTACATGAAAAACGGCGGCGTTGCGGCCCATCCGCCTTCGTCGATTCCGTTCCTGGCTCTGGGCGCATGGATCCTGATGGTGGGCTGGTTTGGCTTCAACGTCATGAGCGCGCAGGCGTTGGACAAGATGAACGGCCTGGTGGCGGTCAACTCGCTGATGGCGATGGTGGGCGGCACGCTGGTCGCCACCCTGATGGGCAAGAACGATCCGGGCTTCGTCCATAACGGCCCACTGGCTGGGCTGGTCGCCGTGTGCGCAGGTTCGGACGTCATGCATCCGCTGGGCGCACTGGTCACCGGCGGCATCGCTGGGGCCATCTTCGTCTGGATGTTCACGCTGGCGCAAAACAAATGGAAGATCGACGATGTGCTGGGCGTATGGCCGCTGCATGGCCTGTGCGGCGCGTGGGGCGGCATCGCGGCCGGCATCTTCGGCCTGAGGGCGCTGGGTGGTGTGGGCGGTGTGGCGTTTGCGTCGCAGATCGTCGGCACCGTGATGGGTGTGGTGATCGCCGCTGTCGGCGGCACGCTGGTTTATGGCATGCTGAAAAAGACGATGGGCCTGCGCCTTGATCCGGAAGAGGAATTCCAGGGCGCCGACCTGTCGATCCACCGCATCACCTCCATGCCGGAGCGCGAATCTAACTGGTAATCAGCGGTGGATTACCACCAGCAGCGCCTTCGCTTCCGTTTTGCCAACGTTGCGAATAATGTGCTGCTGGTCCCCTGGGTAGCGCGCCGTGCTACCCAGCTTGACCTTCTTCTTGTCGTTTCCGACTTCCACTTCCACCGAGCCGTGTAACAGCGTCAGGTGCTCTTGTGCGCCGGGATCGTGGCCTTGCGAGGCCAGTTCGCCGCCTGGCGACAGCGTCAATTCATACCACTCATATTTACTCGCCAGCTCCAGCGGGCCGAGGATGCGCAACACGTAGCCGGCGTGCAGCCCGGGCAGGGTAGGCGTTTCGTGGGCGTCGATCACGCGGATGGTTTCCGTTTCGCGCTGCGCCGTCGCCAGCAGCTCGCCAATCTGCACGCCCAAGGCATTGGCAAGACGCCAGGTAATGGCAATCGTCGGATTGGCTTTCTCGCGCTCGATTTGGGATAACATGGACTTGGAGACGCCGGCAATGCGCGACAAATCTTCCAGCGTCAGGCCACGGGCCAGGCGTAGGCGCTGCAGGGAGGCGCCAACTTCTGGTGGTGCATTATTTGGAACTGGTGTTTTCATTGTTTGAGTTGCGGAGTTCACTGGATCGCTTTAAAATTCAATATATCGAATTTGCATTCGAAATAATGAATTTCGCATAAGACCGTGAAATCGTATCACATACAAGGACCATCATGAGCAATCAAAAAGACACCTTCTACAGCGGTCTCCAGCAAAACCTGGATCATCTGCGTGAACAAGGCCTGTACAAGCCGGAACGCGTACTCGCTTCGCGCCAGGGTTCGGAAGTGGTGGGCGATGATGGTCGCACCCTGATTAATATGTGCGCCAACAACTACCTGGGTCTGTCGGGCCAGGAGTGGGTGGCGCAAGCCTCCATCGAAGCGACGGAAAAATTCGGCTACGGCCTGTCGTCGGTGCGCTTCATCTGCGGCACCCAGACCGTGCACAAACAGCTGGAACAGGCCATCTCCAAATTCCTCGGCACAGAAGACACCATACTGTATGCGGCAGCCTTCGACGCCAACGGCGGTGTGTTCGAACCACTGTTCGACGAGAACGACGCCATCATCTCCGATGCACTGAATCATGCCTCCATCATCGACGGCATCCGCCTGTGCAAGGCTGCGCGCTTCCGCTACGCCCACAATGACATGGCGGACCTGGAGAAGCAGCTGCAAGACGCATCCGGCAAACGCCACAAGATCATCGTCACCGACGGCGTGTTCTCGATGGACGGCACCATCGCGCAGCTGGACAAGATCGTTGAACTGGCCGACAAATACGGCGCGCTGATCATGATCGACGAATGCCACGCGTCCGGCTTCATGGGCAAGACTGGCCGCGGCACGCACGAACACCACAATGTGGTCGGCAAGATCGACATCATCACCGGCACGCTGGGCAAGGCACTGGGCGGCGCCATGGGCGGCTTCACCTCCGGCCGCAAGGAAGTGATCGAGATGCTGCGCCAGAAGTCGCGTCCTTACCTGTTCTCGAACACGCTGGCGCCGTCGATTGCCGGCGCCTCGCTGGCAGTGCTGGAGCGCCTGTCGTCGTCGACCGAACTGCGCGACCGCCTGCACGAAAACACCGCATACTTCCGCAAGGAGATCGAGCGCATCGGCTTCACCATCAAACCGGGTACACACCCGGTGGTTCCTGTGATGTTGTTCGAGGCGCCGGTGGCGCAGAAGTTTGCGGCGCGTATGTATGAACTGGGTGTGCTGCTCAGCGGCTTCTTCTACCCTGTAGTTCCGATGGGCCAGGCGCGCGTGCGCGTCCAATTGTCTGCTGCTCATACCCGCGAGCAGCTGGACACCGTATTAAAAGCATTCGAGCAGGCCGGTCACGAGCTGGGACTGCTCAAGTAATCATCGTCAGGACATAATCAAATGACACAGCAAAAAATTCTCGTTATCGGCGCCAATGGCCAGATCGGCAGTGAACTGGTGGAAGCCTTGGCCGCGCAGCACGGCGAGCAAAACGTCATCGCCAGCGATGTCAGTACCACTAACCTGTACAACGCAGCGCGCTACATCACGCTGAACGTGCTGGATAAGCAGGCCTTGGCCGCGCTGGTGACCGACGAAGGCATCACGCAGGTGTACCAGCTGGCGGCCATGCTGTCGGCCACCGGCGAAGCTGCGCCCTTGAAGGCGTGGACGCTGAATATGGACGGTCTGCTGAACATCCTCGAAGTGGCGCGTGAACGTGGCGTCATCGGCAAGCCGCTGAAAGTCTTCTGGCCATCGTCAATCGCGGCCTTCGGCCCGAACACACCGCAAACCGATACGCCGCAGCTGACCGTGATGGATCCAACCACCATCTACGGCATCAGCAAGCTGGCCGGCGAGCGCCTGTGCGAGTACTACTTCCTGAAGTACGGCGTCGATGTGCGTTCGATCCGCTATCCAGGCATCATCAGCTTCAAGTCGCCCCCGGGCGGCGGCACCACCGATTACGCGATTGCGATCTTCCATTCGGCGCTGCGCGGCGAGCAGTATGAATGCTTCCTCGGCCCGCAAACCACGCTGCCGATGATCTATATGCCGGACGCCATCCGTGCCACCATCGAGTTGATGGACGCGCCGGTGGAGCAGGTGAAAGTCCGCTCCTCTTACAACGTGGCGGGCGTTTCGTTCAATCCGGCGCAGCTGGCAGAAGCCATCACCCGCAAGGTGCCTGACTTTAAGATCGCTTACAAGCCGGATAGCCGCCAAGCCATCGCCGACACCTGGCCGCAAAGCCTGGACGATGCCACCGCCACCGCCGACTGGGGCTGGAAAGCGCGCGTCGGCGTGGAAGAAATGGTAGCGGACATGCTGGCCAATATCGACGTCAACCTCGGGAAGGCCGCCTGATGGACATGAGCGTATTTGATCTGTTCAAGATCGGCATTGGACCTTCGAGCTCGCACACGGTGGGCCCGATGGTGGCTGCGCGCCGCTTCTTGCTGGATAACGCTCCCCTCGACGACGTGACCGAAGTCAAGGCCGAGCTGTATGGCTCGCTGGCCCTGACTGGTATTGGCCACGCCACCGACAAAGCCGTGCTGCTTGGCCTGATGGGCGAAACGCCGCAAGACGTGGTGCCGACCAGCGTGGATCAGCAACTGGCCAACGCCGAAGCGGCGGGCCAACTGAAGCTGCTCGGCGCGCACGCGGTGCCATTCAAGCGCGGGACCAACCTGGTATTCCACATGGCCGAATCGCTGCCTGAGCACCCGAACGGCATGCGTTTCACGCTGACCCGCAAGGATGGTCGCACCGTGTCCAAAGTCTACTACTCGGTGGGCGGTGGCTTTATCCGCGAGGAGGGCGAGGAAGCCACTGCGGCGGCAGATAGCGTCGCCGTGCCTTACCCATTCGGCACCATGGACGAACTGCTGGCGCACGGCGTGCGCAGCGGCCTGACCATCCCGCAAATGCTGCGCGCGAACGAGTGTGCGCGCATCAGCGACGATGTGCTGAACGCTGGCATCGACAAGATCTGGCATGTGATGCGCGACTGCATCGTGCAAGGACTGGAAACGCCAGGCCAGCTGCCGGGCGGCTTGAACGTCAAGCGCCGCGCCGCCAGCCTGTGGACGCAGGCGCAAGCCAACGTCGCCAATCCGAATAGCTTACCGCACGACGCGCTGCATCAGGTTAGCCTGTACGCGATGGCGGTCAACGAGGAAAATGCCGCTGGTGGCCGCGTGGTCACGGCGCCGACCAACGGTGCGGCCGGTATCATCCCGGCGGTGCTGCGTTACTACGCGGAAGACTGCAAACCGAGCGACCCAGTTACCGGCATCCGCAATTTCATGCTGACGGCTGCGGCCATCGGCATGCTGTGCAAGCGTAACGCCTCCATCTCTGGTGCGGAAATTGGCTGCCAGGGTGAAGTCGGCGTGGCGTGTGCAATGGCTGCTGCTGGTTTGGTGGCTGCGCTGGGCGGCAGCAATGGCCAGATCGAGAACGCTGCGGAAATCGGCATCGAACACCATCTGGGTATGACCTGCGATCCGATCGGCGGCTTGGTGCAGATCCCGTGCATCGAACGTAACGGCATGGGCGCGGTGAAGGCGATTACCGCGGCGTCGCTGGCGTTAAAAGGCGACGGCACTCACTTCGTCAGCCTCGATGAAGTGATCGAAACCATGCGCCAGACTGGCGCCGACATGCAGGCCAAGTACAAGGAAACCTCCTTGGGTGGCCTGGCGATTCACGTGATCACCGTCAATCACGCTGCTTGCTAAGCAGCGCCTCAAATTCCTGCGGCGGCAGCGGCTTGGAGATGTGATAGCCCTGCATCTCGTCGCATAGCTGCTCGCGCAGGAATTCCAGCTGCTCCACCGTCTCCACACCTTCCGCAATCGTCGTCAGCCCCAAGCTGCGCGCCATGTTGATGATGGCGCTGACGATGGCCTTGTCCTCGGCGTCGGTGCTGATGTCGCGCACGAAGGATTGGTCGATCTTCAGTTTGTAGACCTTGAATTTTTTCAGATGGCTAAGCGACGAGAAGCCAGTGCCGAAATCGTCGATCGACATGCGGATGCCGCGATCGTGCAGCGCATTCATGGTGGCGATGGCGCCTTGCGGATCCTGCACCGCCACGCCCTCCGTCAATTCCAGCTCCAGATACTCCGGCGGCAGGCCTTCCTCGTACAGGATCTGCGACACCTGGTGCGGCAAATCGGCCGCGCGGAACTGCACTGCCGACAAATTCACCGCCATCACCAGCGGCGGCAAGCCGTCGTCCAGCCACTGGCGCGCCTGCCGTACGGCCTGGCGCAGCACCCAGTCGCCGATCGGTATAATCAAACCGCTTTCCTCTGCGGCCGGAATGAATTCGGCAGGCGATACTGCGCCCAGTTCCGGGGCGGTCCAGCGCAGCAGTGCTTCGGCGCCGACGATGCGGCCGGTTTTCAGCGATACCTGCGGCTGGTACACGACGTGTAGCTGCTGGCGTTCCAGGGCGTAGCGCAGCGCGTTTACCAGTTGCAGGTGGCGCGCCGCGCGCTGCTGCATGGCGGCGGTGAAGAAGCGGAAATCGTGGCGGCCGGCGCGTTTGACTTGGTACATGGCGGCGTCCGCGCGCTGCAACAGCGTCTCCACATCGTGGCCATCGTCCGGGTACATGGAGATGCCGATGGAAGCCGAGACGCGCAAGTCGTGCGGACCGACGGTGTAAGACTGGCCGATGATGTCGAGCAGTTTGCGTGCCACGTCGCTGGTCTCGCTGCTGCTTAAGTTGCGCATCACAAAAATGAATTCGTCGCCGCCGAGGCGCGCCACCATGTCGCCGTCGCGCAGGCAGCTGCTCAGGCGTAGCGCCAGTTCTGCCAGTAGTGCGTCGCCGACGGTGTGGCCGAGCGAGTCGTTGATGTCCTTGAAGTGATCGAGGTCCAGCATTAACAGGGCCGCCGGTGCGCGGCTGGCGCGCGCTTGTTCCAGCAGTTGGCGCGCACGCTGGTGCAATTGCGAGCGGTTCGGCAAGCCAGTCAGCACGTCGTAATGCGCGAGGTAGTGGACGCGCTGGTCGGCCTGCTGGCGCACCGCTTCGCGGTCGAAGTTCTTCAGCGCGAACTCGATATCGAGCGTCATTTCCTTCAATAGCTGGCGCACATCCTCGTCGAAGGCGTTGATGGCGCTGGAGTAGGGCGCGAAGAATCCGATAATCTCGCCGTCGCGGCGCAGCGGGATGGCTGCCGACGATGCCCAGCCATAGCGCTCACCGTGTGTGTGCCAGTGCGCCGTCTCCGGCGCGTGCTGATAATCCTGGCACCAGTAAGGCTGGCCGCTGTGATAGGACAGGCCGATCGGGCCGCGTCCCTCGGGCGATGCCGCATTCAGCGAGACTTCCAGCGCATCGAGGTATTCCATACCGACGCCGTGCGAGGTCGCCACTGTAATGCGCTTGGTGTCGCGGTCGATCAGGCCTATCCACGCCATCGCCATGCCACCGTAGTCCACCACATCGCGGCATATCCGTTCGAACAGTTCGGCCTCCGAATGACTGCGCACAATCGCCTGATTACACTGGCTAAGGGCGGAGTACAGGCGGCTGATGCGCTGGGTGCGTTCGACTGCTTGCAGGCGTTCCGCATCGAGGCGGCGCTTGGCGCGCCATACCAGCATCACCAGCACGACGCCGCTCAGCATGAAGATGGCGCGCGCCAGGTTGGCGTCCAGTGCAGTCTCCTCCACCTGTAGGCGAGTGCGGCGCTCGACGTTTTCGTTGACTTCACCGATAGGCCGCATGATGTAGGCCTTGGTCTGGTGGTAGGCCGCGTCGTGCAGCATAGCGGTGGCGCGTTCCGTGTCGCCGCCTGCGCGCAGGTCCATCGCGGCCAGTTCCACTGCCACCAGTTTGTCCGATTCGTTCTTGGCGGCGGCCAGCAGCGCCAGTTCGTCCGGTGCCAGGCGCGCTTCGCGCAGCAGCTGCATCAAGGAGACGGTCCCGCCGTTGGCGCGCGGACGCGGGCCATTGGCCAGTACCAGGTCCCAGTAGACATTTTCGTAGTCTTGCGGGCGTGCGGCGCGGCCGTCGCGAATGTCGATGATCTCTTGGTAGTTCTTGCGATACTGCGGGTCGCCGGTGGCCACGTAGGTGCGTGCCATGCGGCTCAAATCATCGGAAGATTGGCGCAGTTCTTCAACCAGGTTATGTGAGGCGTAGCGCAGCTCATTGGCGCGGTCGATGCGTTTTTCGGTCCAGACGTAAAACATGAAAGCCGCAGCCACCAGCAGCAATGTGGCGGAGCAGGCCCACAGGTAGCTGGTAAATCGGGGTTGCGGCAGTGACTTCATGGCGTTGTATGGCGAAATGCGGAGGCTAACAGTATACGTCATGACCATAAAACAACGTGAATTTCACCGGAATTCGCGCGGCGCACTATAATAGCCGCTCGCCTTTGTACCGTCCTGCAGCTCAACTGGAATTTTTTCTCATTTATGCAATACGTGTCTACTCGCGCCGCGTCGTCGGCTGCCGCTTCGTCTTCCCAACAATTCTCCGACATTCTGCTGGGCGGCCTCGCCGCTGACGGTGGCCTGTTCCTGCCGGCCGCCTACCCGCAGGTGACCGGCGCTGAGCTGGATGCATGGCGCCAGCTGTCCTACGCCGACCTGGCGTTCGAGATTCTAAAGAAGTTCGCGACCGATATTCCGGAAGCCGACCTGCGCGCGCTGACTGCCAAGACCTACACCAAGGAAGTCTACAAAAACGTTCGCGCCGGCGAAAAAGCCACCCAGATTACGCCACTGCGCGTACTGGAAGAAGGCGAGAACGGTACCAAGCTGGTACTGCAAGCGCTGTCCAATGGTCCGACCCTGGCCTTTAAAGATATGGCCATGCAGCTGCTGGGTAACCTGTTTGAATACGCGCTGGCCAAGCAAAACGCGGAACTGAACATCTTCGGCGCCACCTCGGGCGACACCGGCAGCGCCGCCGAATACGCAATGCGCGGCAAGAAGGGCATCCGTGTCTTCATGCTGTCGCCGCACAAAAAAATGAGCGCCTTCCAGACCGCGCAAATGTTCTCGCTGCAGGACCCGAACATCTACAACATCGCCATCGAAGGCGTGTTCGATGATGCGCAAGACATGGTCAAAGCCGTGTCGAACGACCTGGAATTCAAGGCCAAGTACAAAATCGGCACCGTCAATTCGATCAACTGGGCGCGCGTTGTTGCGCAGGTGGTGTACTACTTCCGTGGCTATCTGTCGGCCACCACATCGAACGATCAGAAGGTGTCGTTCACCGTCCCATCGGGTAACTTCGGTAACATCTGCGCCGGCCATATCGCCCGCATGATGGGCCTCCCGATCGACAAACTGGTGGCAGCCACCAACGAGAACGATGTGCTGGATGAATTCTTCCGCACCGGCGTGTACCGCGTGCGCAAATCGGCCGAGACCTATCACACCAGCAGCCCGTCGATGGATATCTCGAAAGCGTCCAATTTCGAGCGCTTCATCTACGACCTGGTAGGCCGCGACAGCGACCGCACCCGCGCACTTTTTCAGAAAGTGGACACCGACGGCGGCTTCGATCTGTCGGGCAAACCGGGCAGCGATGGCGACGAGTTCAAACTGGTGGCTAACTACGGCTTCAAATCCGGCAAGTCGACCCACGACGACCGCGTGAACACCATCCGCGACGTGGCCGACGATTACGGCATCGTGATCGACACCCACACCGCTGACGGCATCAAGGTCGCCAAGGAAAACCTGGAACCTGGCGTGACCATGATCGTGCTGGAAACCGCGCTGGCGGCCAAGTTCAACGAAACCATCCTGGAAGCGCTGGGCGAAGACGCCGAGCGTCCGGAAGGCTTTGAGAACATCGAAGACCTGCCGCAGAAGTTCGTTGTAATGAAACCTGATGTCGCGGCCATGAAGGCGTACATCGCTTCCAACACGGGGCTGTAATGAACGAGCCGCGCAAGCCGATGTTGTCGGTCAGCGAAGCGATGACGTTCATGCTGGACGCTGCGCGTCCAGTGGCGGACGCCGAAGTGATTCCGTCGCTGTCTGCCAATGGCCGCGTGCTGGCAACGGCGCAGGCTTCCGGCATGAACGTGCCGGGCGCGGACAATACCCAGATGGACGGCTACGCGGTGCGTGCCGCCGATTGCGTCAGCGGCAGCGCGGCGCTGAAAGTATCGCAGCGCATCCCGGCCGGCCATGTGCCGCAGCCTTTGCAGCCGGGGACTGCGGCGCGCATCTTCACCGGGGCCATGATTCCGGAAGGTGCGGACGCTGTCGTTATGCAGGAACAGTGCGAGCTGGCTGGCGATGTGGTCACCATCAAGCACGTGCCTAAATCCGGTGAGTGGGTACGCCGGGCGGGTGAGGACATCACCAGCGGCAGCGTGATTCTGCCAGCGGGTACGCGCTTGCGTAGCCAGGAACTGGGCTTGGCCGCATCTGTCGGCCTGGCCGAGCTGCCGGTCAAGCGCAAGCTGCGCGTGGCCGTGTTCTTTACCGGCGACGAGCTGACCATGCCGGGCGAGCCGTTGGCGCCGGGCGCCATCTACAACTCTAACCGCTTCACGCTGCGCGCGCTGCTGGAAAATCTCGGCTGCGAGATCACTGATTTCGGCATCGTGCCGGATTCGCTGGAGGCTACGCGCTCTGTGCTGCGCCAGTCGGCGCAGGGCCATGATTTGATTATCACTTCGGGCGGCGTGTCGGTTGGTGAGGAAGACCATATCAAGCCTGCAGTGGAAGCCGAGGGCAAGTTGAATATGTGGCAGATCGCCGTCAAGCCGGGCAAGCCGCTGGCGTTCGGCGAGGTGCAGCAGGCGTTCTTTATCGGCCTGCCGGGCAATCCGGTATCGAGCTTTGTGACCTTCCTGCTGTTTGTACGTCCGTTCATCCTGCGCCTGCAGGGCGTGGAAGGGCCGATTGCGCCGCGTGCTTTCAATATGCGCGCCGATTTCAGCTGGTCGAAAGCCGATAAACGTAACGAATTCCTGCGCGCCCGCATCAACGATAACGGCGGTGTGGAGCTGTTCCGTAACCAGAGTTCTGGCGTGCTGACATCTACGGTGTGGGGCGACGGCCTGATCGACAATCCACCGGGGCAGGTTATCAACGCCGGCGACATGGTTCGATTTATACCGTTTAGCGAGTTATTGTACTGATGGCTGTTACAGTAAAATTTTTCGCCAGTGTGCGCGAGACTGTTGGCGTCTCTTCCGAGTCGCTGGCTTTGCCGGACGGCGTGGCTACGGTTGGCGCGCTGCGCGACCATCTGGCGGCGCGCAGCGACAGCTGGCAGCAGGCGCTGGGCCATCCAGCGCTGCGCATGGCGTACAATCAGGTGATGTGCGGCGCCGACACCGCGCTGGCCGATGGCGCCGAAGTGGCGTTCTTCCCACCGGTAACGGGCGGCTGATTATTTCTTGGTGATGTTGTCGCAGGCGCCGCAGGCAATGGCGTTGCGGTAGCGGCGCCAGCTCGTGTAGGTAAAAATGCCGGCGGCGATCAGCGCCCAAGCGCCGGCGCTGAGGTAGTCCTCTTTCGCGGTCGAGCCCTTGAACCATTCCACTGCGGCCAGGATGGCGAACAGCGACACGGCTGCCAGCAGGTAGCGCTTGACCCAGAATATCGCTCCCATTGTATCTCCCTTGTTTTTGATTTGGACCTCACATGCAGTCTAGTTTGACACCTTTTCGCGTCGCCGTCATCGGCGGCGGTCCCGCCGGTTTGATGGCAGCGCAGACGCTTGCGCAGGGCGGCGTTCAGGTGGACGTTTATGACGCGATGGCTTCGGTCGGCCGCAAGTTCCTGCTGGCTGGGCGCAGTGGCATGAATATTACGCACGCCGAGGAATATGCTGGTTTCGTCACGCGCTATGGTGCGAGCGCCGAGCCTCTGCGTCCGATGCTGGATGATTTCGGTCCGCAGGCGGTGCGCGACTGGGTGCATGGACTGGGGCTTGAGACTTTTGTCGGTACCTCGGGCCGCGTGTTCCCGACTGATATGAAGGCTGCGCCGCTGTTGCGCGCATGGGTGCATCGCTTGCGCGAGAGTGGTGTGCAGTTCCATATGCGCCATCGCTGGCTGGGCTGGCAGGATGACGCTCTTCGCTTCAGCACCGAAGATAGCGAACGCCAGGTGCATGCGGACGCCGTGATCCTTGCGCTGGGTGGCGCGAGCTGGGCGCGTCTCGGCTCGGATGGCGCGTGGATGCCGCTGCTGGCGGCGCGCGGCGTGGAGGTGTCTCCGCTGGTGCCGGCCAACTGCGGCTTTGATGTGAACTGGAGCGAGTATTTCAGCAGCCGCCACGCGGGCGAGCCGTTGATGACGGTGGCCGTGATTGCGCGCGATGCGCAGGGCAAGGAAATGCGCAAGCAAGGGCAGTTTGTGGTGACGCAGGGCGGTATCGAGGGCAGCTTGATTTACGCGCTGTCCGCTGCGCTGCGCGACCAGATTGCGGCGGAGGGGAGCACTACTATCTGGCTGGATCTGCTGCCGGACCTGAGTGCGGAGCGTGTGGCCGATGAAGTGTCGCGGCCGCGCGGTGCGCGTTCGATGTCCACGCACTTGCAAAGCCGGCTTGGCATCAAGGGCGTGAAGGCAGGCTTGTTGCGCGAGTGTTTAAGCAAGGAGCAGTTTGCCGACGAGGCGCAGCTGGCGCAGGCCATCAAGCGCTTGCCGGTGCGGCTGGAGCGCGTGCGGCCTATCGATGAAGCGATTAGCAGTGCGGGAGGCGTGTGCTGGTCGGCGCTGGAAGGGACGATGCTGAAAGCTGCGCCGGGCGTGTTCGTGGCCGGTGAGATGGTCGACTGGGAGGCACCGACCGGCGGCTACCTGCTCACGGCATGCTTTGCCGGCGGCGTTGCGGCAGCGCGCGACGTGCTTGCGTGGCTCACTCCCAGGTAACTTCGCCGGAACCGGTGCGGTGAACGTTGCGCTGGTCCGGATTGCCCAGCACCCGAATATCACCACTGCCGCGCAAGGTCAGGTCGGCCGATTGCTTGGCGAAGACGTGGCTGGTGCCCGAGCCTTTCAGATTCACGGTCACCTTGTCCGACGCCAGATGGCGCGCATTCAAGTCGCCGGAACCGGTCAATTCCGCGTTCAGCGTCTTGCAGCTGCCGGCGGCGCTGATCTGGCCTGATCCCACCATCTCCAGCTCCACATTCTCGCTGCTACCCGCATTCAGGTTCAAATTGCCGCTGCCGTGTGCACCTGCCGTCAGGTCGCGATAGCGGCCAGTGAAACTCACGTTGCCCGAACCGTGCAGCTGCAATTCCAGCCGTTCGCCGTTAAAGCCACTAACCTTGGTATCGCCGCTGCTGTGCACCACCAGTTCCTCCAGCGACGGCAGCACCAGCTCCACCTGCAAGCGATGGCGCGGATTAAGCAGCATGCCCTTGGTGCCGATGTGCAGATCGCGGCCGTCTTGTATGGTCTCGATATTCGCCAGCGAACGCTGCTCGCCGCGCACCTTGAGCGTGGCGGTCTGGCCCTGCATCAGTATCAGGTCGATCGGTCCGCTCAACTCCACCACGGTGGCCATGGCGTCGATCTTGCGGCTCTCGGTGCCCAGCGAGCGGCCGGCCACGCTGGTCGGGCTGCTGCTGCCGTAGGCCTTCAACATGCTGTAGGTCACGCCAATCAGCACAAACGCCAGCAACAGCAGGCCAGCTCCAATTTTCATTAATGCGCGCATCATTTATCCTTCAACGTCCGCGCAGCAGCGAGGCATTCATCGCCGCGTAACGCTTCAAACCGATCACGGTGTAGCGGGTCAGTACAACGCTGACCAAGCACAGGCCGATGCCGCCCAGGATCAGTCCTAAGCCGATCAAGGATTGCGTGGTGCGCGCGCCGCTATCGAAATCGGTGGTGATGTGGACGTCGCCGGCGGCCACCGCTTCGGCGCGGTTCAGCAGCTTGCCGCTGCGGCTCAGGCCTTCTTCGTCCGGCGGCGTTTCGCTATCGTCCTTGTTGACCTGCACGCCCATGTTGTTGATCGAAACACGCCAGCCTTGGGCGTCTTCTTCCTCTTCATGGGTGTCGAAATGGGTGTTGGTGTATTCCATCAGGTGGCGCAGCGGACCTTCCAGTGCCAGTTCGTTCTGGCCCGACAGGCCGCTGGCGGTCAGCGCCACGCCGCCGATGTAGAAGCCGAACGCTGAGATGTAGATGGCGCCCAGCAGGCTGGCGTAGACTATCGCCGGGATCACCATGAACAGGTTGAAGATGGCCAGCCCGAGGAAGGAAGCCATCAAGCGGAACAGATTGAACGGGGTTTTCTTTTGTTCGAAGGCGCTCATGTGGGCGCTGGCGCGCAAGGTCATGGCGATCTTGCGCGGCTCGTCCAGATCCTTGAAGACCTCGGCTTCGCTCTGGCCGGCGACCTGGCCGTCGATGAAGCGCTGCTCATAGTAAGCCAGGGTCTTGGCCACCGTTTCTGGCGGCAGACCCTGCATGGCCTGCTTGAGCGCGTCGAGGTATTGCTGCTTGGTCATGATATCAAATCCACAATGTTGCGTGCTTTTTGCCGATGGTGCAACTGTACCCAAGAGGCTGTCCAGACGCCATCGGCGTGTGACAGGCTGCACAAGACGCGGCACAGGCGACAAAAAAGGGCTACTGGACGGCGCTCCCTTTCAGCAACTGGGCGGCAGTGACGCCGCTGCGGACGGCCATTTCCAGCGTGGCCGGGTAGGCGCCGGCGGTGTAGTCGCCGGCCAGCACCAGCCCCGGCAGGCCGGTGGCGTTGTCGGGGCGGACCAGACCGGGTGAGCTGGCGTAAGTGGCGCGCTTTTCGGTGATGACCTTGAACCACGCCGGCCGGCCCAGTTCCGGGCGCTGGAATACCACGGCCAGCTGTACCGCGACGGCCTCGGCCAGCAATTCCTGCGGCTGGGCGGCGGCCGGACCGGAGGCGCTGATGATCACCGCCAGCAAGCCATTTTGGGTAGCGTCCAGCTGGCCGCGGTCGAACACAAACTGGCCGTATTGGTGGCTGTCCGGATCATCGAGCAGGGCGTAGAACGGCAAGTCCAGCCTGGTGGCGGCCTCGTATTGCAGATAGACGGTGGTGATGGCTTCCGGCTCGAAGGCGGTCAGCTGGCTGCACAGGGCAGTGGTATCGGCATCCGGGATGTCGTGCAACAGAGCGGCGGCCTGGGCCGCGCCGGTGGCCAGCACCACGCCGCCGAAATACGTGCTCCATGTGCCGCCGACCGCAGCGCCGCTGATGTCCAGCTGCCACAGCCTGCCTTCAATCGAGCGCAGCGCCTGCACCTTGGCGCCGCTGCGCACCGAGCCGCCATTGGCCATGATGTAGCGGGTGGCGGCTTCCGGGAACAAGGCGCTCAGGTCGGCGCGCGGCAGCAGCATGTCTGATGCACGGCGCTTGGCGCCCAGGCTGTCGCGCAGCACGTTGAGGAACACCTGCGCCGAGGCGCGCTCCGGGGGCGTGTTGAGCGCGGCCAGGCACAGTGGGCGCCACATCAGCTGAATCAGGCGTTCGGTCTGGTCGAAGCGTTGCAGCAGTTCGCTGACGCTGCAATCAGTGTCGAGTTGCCAGCCCATCCAGCGGGCTGTGGTGGAGAAACGTGCTAGGCTGAGTTTGTCTTCTCGTTGCAGGCCCTTGGCGCGTAGCAGGGCTGCGGCCAGGTGCAGCGGCGCCGGCAGCGGCAATGCTGGCGCGATAAAGTCCATGCCACCGGTATCGGGCGCGTAACGCATTTGCAGCGGCAGCGTCAGCAGGGCTTGCTCGCGGTCGACGCCGGTGAGCTTCATCAGGCGCAGGGTTTCGCTGTAGGCGCCGAGCAGGATGTGCTGGCCGTTGTCCAGCTGCTTGCGGTCGGTTTCCACGCGGCGCGCGCGGCCGCCGAGGCTGCGGGCCGCTTCCAGCACGGTGACTTTGTAGCCGGCGCGCGCCAGTTCGACAGCAGCGGCGCAACCGGCCCAGCCGGCGCCGATGACGGCGATGGAGCGCGCCACTACGCCGCTATCCGCCTGGCCGCGCTTGTCGACCGGCATGCCAGCGATATCCGGATCAGCCACGGATGTAGGTCTTCCAGGCCAGCCAGAGTTTGCGGAGCGGCGTCAGCGAAATGCGTTGGTTCAGCACGTGGTAGCCGTCAGCCTGGACTTCGGTCAGCACGGTGCGGTAGATGGCAGCCATCATCAGGCCCGGGCGCTGGGCGCGGCGGTCTTCTTTTGGCAGCAGGGCGTAGGCTTCGTCGTAGGCGGTTTGCGCGCGGGCGGCCTGGAACGCCATCAGCTGCTCAAACTTCTCGCTGTGCTTGCTGTTGAGGATGTCGGCGGCGGTGACGTTGAACTGCTGCAGCTCGTTGATCGGCAGGTAGATGCGGCCTTTGCGGGCATCTTCGCCGACGTCGCGGATGATGTTGGTCAGCTGGAATGCGAGGCCCAGCTTTTCCGCGAACTGCAGGGTTTGTGGATTGGTCACGCCAAAGATGCTGGCCGACAGGATGCCGACCACGCTGGCCACGTGCCAGCAGTATTTGCTGAGCGCGGTGTAATCGAGGTAGCGGGTCTGGTTCAGATCCATCTCCATGCCGTCGATGATGGCCTGCAGGTGCTCTTCCTTCAGATTGTACGGCGCGATATGCGGCTGCAGCGCCTGCGTTACCGGGTGCGTCTGCTGGCCGGCGTACATGCTGCTGATCTCCTTGCGCCACCAGGCCAGCTTGATGCGGGCGATCGATTCATCGGTGCATTCATCGACGGTATCGTCCACTTCGCGGCAAAACGCGTACAGGGCGGTGATGGCGCGGCGACGCTCCGTCGGCAGGAACAGAAAGCTGTAGTAGAAACTGGAGCCGCTTTGGGCGGTCTTTTGCTGGCAGTAGTCGTCGGGAGACATGGATAAAAAAGCAATGGACTGTTCGAAGCCGCTATTTTATAGGAATGAGTTACAGTCTCGGTTCATTATTTGGTGGAGTTGACATGATTTCTATCCGGGAAATTGACCATGTCGTGCTGCGGGTGGTGGATCTGGCGGCGATGCTGGACTTTTATTGCGGTGCACTGGGTTGTCCTGTGCAGCGGCGGCAGGATGAAATCGGGCTGGTGCAGCTGCGCGCCGGCAGCTCGCTGATCGACCTGGTGCCCCTGGACAGCAAGCTGGGCCGCATGGGCGGCGCGGCGCCTGGCAAGGAGGGGCGCAATATGGACCATTTCTGCCTGAGGGTAGAACCATTTGATGCCGAGGCGATCCGCTTGCACCTGGCCGAACATGGTGTGGAGGCAGGCGCTGTCGAGTCCCGCTACGGTGCCGAGGGGGAGGGGCCGTCGATTTATGTGGCCGACCCCGAAGGTAATGTGGTTGAACTGAAGGGACCACCTACTGCAACGTAGCGTGATTTAAGGATACAATATGTTACCTTTTCGGGAGATTGTATTCGTATGAAGTCGCAGATTGTCGCAGCCTTGATCATCTTGCCAGTGTTTGCTGGGTGTGAAGGTTCGTCTGCGGAGGACGCAGCGCCCATGAAAACGGCCACGTATTACACCCAGCACCTGTCGGAAGCGCAGGAAGTAGCGAGCCACTGCAAGCTGCTGGACGCCCAGAAACAGCGCTCGCTGAGCGTGGGCGACTACCAAGAGTGGCAGATTTCCAACGAAGGCGTGAATTGCCAGACGGCGCTGTCGGTGTCGGAAGCGGCTTCACTGCGTGAGTTCGTGCTGAAGCAATCTAAGCCGCAAACAACGCCGGTTGTCGCGCCGAAAGCCACGCCGCCGTCCTCGTCCGCGCCCATCCCGCAAGAACGCACCGAGCAAAAAATCATTTCCGCCCAGACGCTCGCTCCTGTTTGATTTTTTCGAACTCAGCGCTCATTTGCGCCTGTCGCGCGTCAATTGTGTCAAGTTGTTTGCGAATTCTTGTCAGTGCCAGCTCGGTTTCGATGGACTGCTTCCTGATCTCGCTTTGCCATTGGCCTCGCTCCTTACGTGAGTCGTAAGAGGCGAGCATATTGTTGAGCAGCGAGGCATTGAAGCCGGCCACACCGAAAATGACTGCGAGACCTGTGCTGACGCCGGTCAGAATCACCGTCATTTTTATATTGCGCATTTCCGCCTTCATCTCGCGCACTGCGGCGGTGAGCGCATCGAACCTGGCGAGGACGGTCGCAAATTTAGAATCGGTACGCGCTTCGCTCGCGCCGATTTTTGCATCCGCTTCTTCTCTGTTCATATCAGCCATGTTGCGAGTATAGGCCTCGCAATATGAGCGTCAATTGAGCTGCATCAAGCCGTGCGGGGCGTGGCTGCCAGGCGTTTTTTCATGCGTACGGCGGCCCAGAAGATGCCCATCCAGTCGCGCCGGACCAGCTTGGGGCGGTGCAGGAAGACGTCGTATTCCACCGCCTCAATCGCATCGAGAATGCGCAAGCCGCCTTGCACCACCATGCGCAGTTCAAAGCCGATGCGGCCGGGCAAGCGCAAGGCCAGCGGCGCGCCGCTCAGCAGCAGCTTACGGGCGCGATCCACTTCAAACCGCATCATCGAACGCCAGCGCGGGCGGGCGCTGGGGTGTTCCAGCGCCGCCGGCGAAATCGCGTAGCGGTTCAGGTCTTCCAGCGGAATGTAGATGCGTTCCTTGTGTAAATCAATCGCCACGTCCTGCAAGAAATTGATCAGCTGCAGCGCGGTGCAGATGGCGTCCGAATCGCGCACATTGTCCTCATCCGCCGCGCCGTACAGGTGCAACATCATGAAGCCGACCGGATTGGCCGAGCGCGCGCAGTAGTCCAGCAGCGCGTCGTAAGTCTGGTAGCGCGTCACCAGCACATCCTGCTTGAAGGCGGACAGCAATTCGTACAGCGGCTTGAGCGGCATCTCGTATTCGCGCACCACCTGCGCCAGCCGTTCGAACATCGGTTCATGGTCGCTCTCGCCCTGGGCGATGCGGTCCAGGGCCGCTTCATAGGCATTCAGCGCCGCCAGGCGTTCTTCCGGCGTGGCATTTCCTTCATCGGCCAAATCGTCAGCGCTGCGGGCGAAGGCGTAAATTGCTTCTACCGCCGGGCGCAGGCGCTTGGGCAGCAAAATGGAGGCAACAGGGAAGTTTTCGTAGTGATCGACCGGCATAAACGGGGAGAACGGCAGGTGCCGGTGTGTGATTGGTTTCCAGCGCGTAATGGTAGTGCTATCTTGAAATGAGAGCAAGTATTCATGCCAAAAATTAATGACGCACAAGTCATTTGCAAAGGACGTTGTTCAGCTTATAATCAATAAATAACCTGTCAGTCATTAAAAAGGAAGCCCCTCGTGTCTACTCTCAAGAATGTGCTGGTCGCCGCCTCGGCGCTGGCTGTACTGGGCGCTTGCTCCAAGCAGGCGGAGAAAACAGAAGATATCCGCCCGGTGCGCGCCATCTCGCTAGCCAGCAGCGACGTCGATGTGAATGCCGAATTTTCCGGTGAAGTGAAGGCGCGGGTGGAGTCGCGCCTCGGTTTCCGCGTCGCCGGCAAGATTGTCAGCCGCAAGGTGGATGTGGGCACACTGATCAAGAAGGGCCAGGTACTGATGCAGCTTGATCCGCAGGACTTGCAGCTGTCGCAGGCACAGGCGCTGGCTAACTTGCGTGCGGCCGAGACCAATCGCGACCTCGCCAAGGCCGAGCTGCAGCGTTACCAGGAACTGCGCAGTAAGAGCTTCGTCAGCCAGGCTGTGCTGGACGCCAAGGATTCCACTTACAAAGCCGCCCAAGCCAATGTGGATGCGGCGCAGGCTGGTTATCGCGGCCAGTCCAACCAGGCCGGCTATGCCTCGCTGCTGTCGGATGTGGATGGTGTGGTGACGGCGGTCAGCGCCGAGATCGGCCAAGTGGTTGCGGCTGGTACGCCGGTGGTGAATGTGGCCAAATCGGGCGAGAAGGAAATCGTCATCGGCATTCCCGAAGATAAGGTGGACAGCTTGCGCCGCGTTCCCGACGTGCAGGTGCGCCTGTGGGCCGATCCAAAGAACGCGGTGGCCGGCAAGATTCGCGAAATTTCGCCGGTGGCTGATCCTTCCACCCGTACCTACACCGTCAAAGTGTCGATTCCCGACTCGCTGGCCGAAGCCAAACTGGGCATGACTGCCGTGGTGCAGTTCGCCTCCAAAACGCCGACGCCACAGATCAAAGTGCCGCTGACCGCGCTGTTCTATGAGAAAAAAGCCACCTCGGTGTGGATCGTGGAGCAGGGCGCGGTCAAGCTGGTGCCGGTTGCCATCGGCGGTGTGGCGGGCAACGATATCGTGCTGGCTAGCGGCGTGAAGGCCGGCCAGACCGTGGTCACGGCTGGCGTCAACCTGCTCAAGCCGGGCCAGAAGGTCACGATCCTCGGTAACGACGGGGTCGGCAAATGAAGGAAGGATTCAACCTCTCACGCTGGGCGCTGGAGCATATCCCGCTGACCCGTTACCTGATCGCGGTGCTGCTCATTGGTGGCGCGCTCAGTTATTCCAACCTCGGCCAGGATGAAGATCCGCCGTTCACCTTCCGCGCGATGGTGGTGCGGGCCAACTGGCCGGGCGCGACTTCGCTGCAAATGGCTGAGCAGGTCACTGACAAGCTGGAGAAAAAGCTGCAGGAAACGCCGGATATCGACGAGATTTCCAGCTACTCCAAGCCGGGCGAGACTACCATCATCCTCAAGCTGCGTGAATCGGCGCCGCCGAAAGAGGTGGCGCAGTCGTGGTACCAGGTGCGCAAGAAGATAGGCGATATCCGCGGCACGCTGCCGTCCGGCGTGCAGGGGCCGTTCTTTAACGATGAGTTCGGCGATACCTACGGTTCCATTTTCGCGCTGTCCGGCGACGGCTTTACTTACGCTGAGATGAAGGACTACGCCGACTTCGTGCGCCAGCAGTTGCTGGCCGTGCCGCTGGTGTCCAAGGTCGAGCTGTTCGGCGTGCAGGACGAGAAGATCAATATCGAGTTCTCGCACAAGAAATTTGCCCAGCTGGGCATTCCGTTCGAGGCCATCGTTAACCAGATCGCCACGCAGAACTCGGTGGAAGCTACCGGCGTGCTGGTAACGCCGACCGATAATCTGCAAGTGCGCGTGACTGGCGCCCTGAAGACCGTCAAGGATCTTGAAGAGCTGGAGTTGCGGGCCAACGGCACCACCTTCCGCCTTGGCGACTTCGCCACCATCAAGCGCGAGTACCAGGACCCGCCGGGCAACAAGATGCGCTTCAATGGCAAGGAAGTGATCGGCCTTGGTGTGTCGATGGAAAAGGGCGGCAACATCATCCAGCTTGGCAAGCACATGGAGAAAACCGTGCGCGAGATGAAGGCCAAGCTGCCGGTTGGTATCGAGCTGGAGCGCGTGTCCGATCAGCCTGAGGCCGTGAAAGCCTCGGTGGGCGAGTTCGTGCACACGCTGATTGAGGCGGTGTTGATCGTGCTGGCCGTCAGCTTTGTGGCGCTAGGTTTGCATAGCAAGCCGAAGCTGCGTCTGGACGTCCGTCCGGGCCTGGTGGTGGCACTGAGTATTCCGCTGGTGCTGTCGGTGACCTTCCTGTTCATGCGCATGCTGGACATTGACCTGCACAAAATTTCGCTGGGGGCGCTGATCATCGCGCTGGGCCTGCTGGTGGATGACGCCATCATCGCCGTGGAAATGATGGTGCGCAAAATGGAAGAGGGCATGTCGCGCTTCGACGCCGCCACCTTCGCCTACAAATCGACCGCCATCCCGATGCTGACCGGTACGCTGATTACCGTCGCAGGTTTCCTGCCGATCGGCCTGGCCAAGTCCGCAGCAGGCGAGTACACCTTCTCGCTGTTTTCGGTTAACGCGCTGGCGCTGGTAATTTCGTGGGTGGTGGCAGTGACCTTCACGCCTTACCTGGGCTACGTCCTGCTGAAAGTGAAGCCGCATGGCGACGGCGGTGGCGAGCATGAGTTGTTCGACACGCCGGGCTTCCGCAAGTTCCGTGCGCTGGTCAACTGGTGCGTTGAATTCCGCTGGATCACCATCGGCGCCACGCTGGCTGTGTTCGCGCTGGGTATTTACGGCTTCAAGTTCATCGAGAAGCAGTTCTTCCCGGATTCGAGCCGTCCTGAGCTGATGGTGGAATTGTGGACGCCGGAAGGCACGACCTTCAGCGCCAACGAAGCGCAGGTGAAGAAGTTCGAAGCCTTCATCCGCAAGCAGGAGGGCGTGGTCAGCGTGACTAGCTACGTCGGCACCGGCTCGCCGCGCTTCTACCTGCCGCTGGACCAGATTTTCCCGCAGACGAACGTGTCGCAGATCGTGGTGCTGCCGAAGGACTTGAAAGCACGCACCGCGCTGCGCGACAAGATCGTCGACGTGTTCAAGCATGATTTCCCTGAGGTGCGCGGCCGCGTCAAGCTGCTGCCTAACGGGCCGCCGGTGCCGTATCCGGTGCAGTTCCGCGTCACTGGCACGGAAGTGGACAAGGTGCGCGCGATTGCCGACCAGGTGAAAGACATCATGCGCGCCAATCCAAACACCATTGGCGTGAACGACAACTGGAACGAGTCGATCAAGGTGCTGCGCCTCGATCTCGACCAGGACAAGATGCGCGCGCTGGGCGTGACTTCGCAAACCGTGATGCGTGCTGCGAACACGATCTTGTCCGGCACCGCCATTGGCCAGTTCCGCGAAGGTATCAAGCTGATCGACATCCAGATCCGCCAGCCGATTGAAGAGCGCAACACTATCTCCGTGCTGAACGACACCAATATCCCGACTGCCAGCGGCAAGTCGGTGCCGATCAGTCAACTGGCGCGCGCCCACTTTGTGTGGGAGCCGGGCGTGGTGTGGCGGGAAGGGCGTGACTGGGCGATTACCGTGCAGTCCGACGTTGCAGATAACATCCAGGGCCCAACCGTCTCCGGCCAGATCGAGCCGCAACTGAAAGCGCTGCGTGATGCGCTGCCCGCCGGCTACGCCATCCGTGTCAAAGGCGCGGCTTCGGATAGCGGCGCAGCGGAAGCCTCGATTGCGGCCAATCTGCCCTTGGCGGTGTTCCTGATCTTCACGCTGTTGATGCTGCAGCTGCACAGCTTCTCGCGTTCGCTGCTGGTGTTCCTGACTGGCCCGCTGGGCGTGGCAGGGGCGGCGATGGCCTTGCTGTTGCTGGGCCGTCCTTTGGGCTTCGTGGCCAACCTCGGCATCATCGCGCTGTTCGGCATGATCATCCGCAACTCGGTGATCCTGGTCGACCAGATTGAGCAAGACATCAAAGCTGGCCACGATCCGTGGACTGCCATCGTCGAATCGGCGGTGCGCCGTTGCCGTCCTATCATCCTGACGGCCGCTGCGGCAGCGCTGGCAATGATCCCATTGTCGCGCTCGGTATTCTGGGGGCCGATGGCGGTAGCCATCATGGGCGGTCTGATTTTGGCCACAGCACTCACTTTATTGTTCCTGCCAGCGCTGTATGCGGCCTGGTTTAGAGTGAAAAAGCCCAATAAATAAGCAAAAATGGGCGAAAAACAGCGGAATGTTGGCGACATGGTAAAAATCGTCACCATTCCGCGAAAAACCCGTTAGAATATCGCGTTGAAGTTGAAAGCTCCTGCTCTGAAAGCAGGAAGAGGGCGACCCTTTTCACTTACAGGTCGCCCTTTGCTTTTGTGCAAACAAGCCGCGAGGATGGCGAAATTGGTAGACGCACCAGGTTTAGGTCCTGACGCCAGCAATGGTGTGGGGGTTCGAGTCCCCCTCCTCGCACCAACTGTATTTCTTATTTTTTGGACGATTTTTACATGGCAACTGCAGTCGAAACCTTGGGCAAACTCGAACGTCGTATCACGATCTCCTTCCCGCTGACCGAAGTCCGCGCTGAAGTTGAGAAGCGCCTGAAAGTGCAAGCCAAAACGGCTAAGGCACCAGGCTTCCGTCCGGGCAAAGTTCCTCTGAAAATGGTCGCAGCACAATACGGTTATCAGATCGAGACCGAAGTGCTGAATGATAAAGTTGGCCGCGCTTTCAACGACGCCGCAAACGAAGCACAACTGCGCGTAGCTGGCTACCCTAACATCGAACCTAAGCAAGAATCGCCAGCTGGCGTGCTGACCTTCGATGCAACCTTCGAAGTCTACCCAGAAGTCGTTATCGGCGACCTGACCACCGTAGAAATCGAAACCGTCAAAGCCGACGTCAGCGACGCTGAAATCGACAAGACCATCGACATCCTGCGCAAACAGCGCGTGCACTTCCACACCAAAGGCGAAGCTGGCGAACACGGCGACGGCGGCGAAGCTGTTGCTGCTAATGGCGACCGCGTGACCGTAGACTTCGTTGGCTCGATCGACGGCGTGGAATTCCCAGGCGGTAAAGCTGAAGGCTACCCATTCGTACTGGGCGAAGGCCGCATGCTGCCAGAATTCGAAGCTGCTACCGTTGGCCTGAAAGTCGGCGAAGCCAAGACCTTCCCACTGGCATTCCCAGAGGACTACCACGGTAAAGACGTAGCCGGTAAAACCGCTTCGTTCACCATCACCCTGCAAAAGCTGGAGTGGGCCCACCTGCCGGAAGTTGACGCAGAATTCGCTAAATCGCTGGGCGTGGCCGATGGCGACGTGGCTAAAATGCGCGAAGACATCAAAGTCAACCTGGAGCGTGAAGTCGCTGGCCGCGTGAAAGCACGCAACAAAGAAGCCGTGATGGACACCCTGGTCAAGACCGCCACCCTGGACGTGCCAAAATCGCTGGTTGCTCAAGACACCGAGCGCCTGGCTGAAATGACCCGTCAAGACATGGCTCAGCGCGGCATGAACGTTAAAGACGTGCCATTCCCACCAGAACTGTTCGCAGAAAAAGCCGAGCGTCGCGTACGCCTGGGTCTGATCCTGTCGCAACTGGTTGGCGAAAACAACCTGCAAGCGCAGCCAGAACAAGTAAAAGCCCAGATCGAAGACTTCGCACAAAGCTACGAAGATCCACGCGAAGTGCTGAAGTACTACTACAGCGACCGTCGTCGTCTGGCCGAAGTTGAAGCCCTTGTATTGGAAGAAAACGTCGTCAACTACGTACTGGGCCTGTCGAAAACTTCGTCCAAGGCAATCGCCTTTGACGAACTGATGGGAAGCAACGCTCAGGCGTAATTCAGTTTGGGCCGGATGATGTATTATTGTCATTCCGGCCCTTAAAGCTGCTTCACAAGGAAATAGAATGACTGGTATGAACCGAAATCCGGCGCTGGACACCGAAATGCTCGGCCTGGTGCCGATGGTGGTGGAACAAAGCGGTCGCGGCGAGCGCTCTTATGACATCTACTCGCGTCTGCTGAAGGAACGTATTATCTTCATGGTCGGTCCGGTCAACGACCAAATGGCCAATCTGGTGGTCGCCCAGCTGCTGTTCCTGGAAAGCGAAAATCCAGACAAGGACATCTCGCTGTACATCAACTCCCCAGGTGGCTCGGTTTCGGCCGGCCTGGCGATCTACGATACCATGCAGTTCATCAAGCCTGATGTATCGACCCTGTGCACCGGCATTGCCGCCTCGATGGGCGCATTCCTGCTGGCCGCAGGCGCCAAAGGCAAGCGCTTCTCGCTGCCGAACTCGCGCATCATGATTCACCAGCCTTCGGGCGGCTCGCAAGGTATGGCTTCGGATATCGAAATCCAGGCCAAGGAAATCCTGTACCTGCGCCACCGGCTGAACTCGATCATGGCAGAACGCAGCGGCCAAACCGTTGAACAGATCGCCAAAGATACCGATCGTGACCGTTTCATGTCGGCAGAAGAAGCGGTAGAGTACGGCTTGATCGACAAAATGTTGACCAACCGGGCTTGATGCAACCTTTGCAGCATAGCTAGAAAAAACGCTCGGGCGATTAATCGTTCGGGCGTTTCGTTTTTATTTCGGGTAGCATGTGAATGCAGGCGGAGTTTCCGGGCCGCATTGCACTGATTACTTGCATCCTGTAACCAAAGAAAACTGCCCATGTCAGACAAAAAATCCTCCAGCGGCGAAAAACTTCTGTACTGCTCGTTCTGCGGCAAAAGCCAGCACGAGGTGAAGAAACTCATCGCCGGACCATCGGTCTTCATTTGCGATGAGTGCATTGACCTGTGCAATGACATCATCCGCGACGAAACCTCGGCCATCGAGTCGGTGACGGGCGCCAAGTCGGACCTGCCGACGCCGCATGAAATCAAGGACTTGCTGGACCAGTACGTCATTGGCCAGCAAACGGCCAAGCGCATCCTGTCAGTGGCGGTGTACAACCACTACAAGCGCCTCAAGCACCTGGGCAAGAAAGACGACGTCGAACTGGCTAAGTCCAACATCCTGCTGGTCGGTCCTACCGGTTCGGGTAAAACCCTGCTGGCCCAGACTTTGGCGCGCATGCTGAACGTGCCGTTCGTGATCGCCGACGCCACCACGCTGACCGAAGCCGGCTACGTGGGCGAGGACGTTGAGAACATCATCCAGAAGCTGTTGCAAAGTTGCAACTACGATGTCGACAAGGCCCAGCGCGGCATCGTCTACATCGACGAGATCGACAAGATTTCGCGCAAGTCAGACAACCCATCGATTACCCGCGACGTGTCGGGCGAGGGCGTTCAGCAAGCGCTGTTGAAACTGATCGAAGGCACCATGGCTTCGGTACCGCCACAAGGCGGCCGCAAGCATCCTAACCAGGACTTCGTGCAGATCGACACCACCAACATCATGTTCATTTGCGGCGGCGCGTTTGACGGCCTGGCCAAAGTGATCGAGAACCGCTCGGAGAAATCCGGCATCGGTTTCGGCGCTTCGGTGAAGAGCAAGTCCGAGCGCAATGTCAGCGACGTGCTGATGGAAGCGGAACCGGAAGACCTGATCAAATTCGGTCTGATCCCTGAGCTGGTGGGCCGTCTGCCGGTGGTTGCCACCCTGGCCGAGCTGACCGAAGAAGCGCTGATCCAGATCCTGGTCGAGCCGAAGAATGCGCTGATCAAGCAGTATTCCAAGCTGCTGGAAATGGAAGGCGCGGAACTGGAAATCCGTCCGGCTGGCCTGCACGCGATCGCCAAGAAAGCACTGGCGCGCAAAACCGGCGCCCGTGGTCTGCGTTCGATCCTGGAACATGCGCTGCTCGATACCATGTACGAGCTGCCAAATGAAACCAATGTCACTAAAGTGGTTATTGATGAGAATACCATCACCAGTGGCGCTAAACCTTTGTTGATTTATCAGGAGCAGGCAAAAGCCTCTGGTGAGAATTAAATAACTTGTGCACACTTGTCCCGCGCCACTGCAAAAATTCATTTCGCATCCATGGGGCAAGGCGGTACAATAAAAATCAATAAAAGAATACAGGCTTCATTCGGAAAGCCACTCGTGACACCTGTGTCGCGCGTGGCTTTTTTATTTAGCCTTACTTTTAGAGTAGGACTGCTTCTTTGAAAAACATTCTTTTTATAAGGGAATTATTTCTTGTAGGTCGGTCTTGTGATTTGGCAAAACAGCGCCCACATCATAATCACGCTTTCACATAAGGTACGCCATGACAACTTCCAAATTAACTGAGCAAACTCAACTGCCGTTATTGCCGCTGCGGGACGTCGTCGTTTTTCCGCATATGGTGATACCGCTGTTCGTAGGGCGCCCAAAATCGATCAAGGCGCTGGAAGCCGCTATGGAGCAAGGCAAGAGCATCATGCTTGCCGCCCAAAAAGCCGCTGCCAAGGACGAACCTTCTGCTTCCGATATCTATGAAATTGGTTGCGTGGCCAATATTCTGCAAATGCTGAAACTGCCGGACGGTACCGTGAAGGTGCTGGTCGAAGGTGCCCAGCGCGCGCGCATTAACAAAATTACCGATGCGCCGACGCACTTCGTGGCCGACTTGACGCCGCTCGATTCCGAGCTGGGCGACGATTCGGAAATCGAGGCTATGCGCCGCGCCATCGTTCAGCAGTTCGACCAGTACGTTAAGTTGAACAAGAAAATCCCTCCTGAGATCCTGGCTTCGCTGTCGGGTATCGACGATGCCGGCCGCCTGGCTGACACCGTCGCCGCACACCTGCCGCTCAAGCTCGAACAGAAGCAAGTGATCCTTGAGATCTTCAGCGTCGCCAAGCGCCTGGAGCACCTGCTGGGTCAGCTCGAAGGCGAACTCGATATCCTGCAAGTCGAGAAGCGCATCCGTGGCCGCGTTAAGCGCCAGATGGAGAAGTCGCAGCGCGAGTACTACCTGAACGAGCAAGTCAAAGCCATCCAGAAAGAACTGGGCGAGGGCGAAGACGGCGCCGATCTGGACGAGCTGGAGAAGAAGGTTGCCCTGGCCAAGATGCCGAAAGAGGCACTGGACAAGGCTACCGCCGAGCTGAAAAAACTCAAGCTGATGTCGCCGATGTCGGCCGAAGCTACCGTGGTGCGCAATTACATCGACACCCTGGTCAGCCTGCCGTGGAAGAAAAAATCCAAGGTCAATAACGACCTGTCCAACGCTGAGAAAGTGCTGGAAGGCGATCACTTCGGTCTTGAGAAGGTTAAAGAACGCATCCTGGAATATCTTGCAGTGCAACAGCGCGTCGACAAGCTGAAGGCACCGATCCTGTGCTTCGTTGGTCCTCCGGGCGTGGGTAAAACCTCGCTGGGGCAGTCGATCGCCCGCGCGACGAACCGCAAGTTCGTGCGCATGGCGCTGGGCGGTGTGCGTGACGAGGCCGAGATTCGCGGTCATCGCCGTACATACATCGGCTCGATGCCGGGCAAGGTGCTGCAATCGCTGGCGAAAGTCGGCGTGCGCAACCCGCTGTTCCTGCTGGATGAGATCGACAAGATGGGCGCGGACTTCCGTGGCGATCCTTCGTCGGCGCTGCTGGAGGTGCTGGATCCTGAACAGAACCACACCTTCTCGGACCACTACATCGAGGTCGACTTCGACCTGTCGGATGTGATGTTCGTGGCGACCTCGAACTCGTACAACATCCCGCCGGCACTGCTGGACCGTATGGAAGTGATTCGCCTGTCGGGTTATACCGAAGACGAGAAAACCAGTATCGCCCAGCGCTATCTCCTGCCGAAACAGGTCAAGAACAATGGCTTGAAAGAGGAAGAGATCTCGATCAGCGAAGCGACGGTGCGCGATATCGTGCGCTACTACACCCGTGAAGCCGGCGTGCGTTCGCTGGAACGCGAAGTGTCGAAGATCTGCCGCAAGGTCGTGAAGATGCTGCTGCTGAAGAAGTCGGACAAGAAAGTGATCGTCACGCCGAAAAACCTGGACAAGTTCCTGGGCGTGCGCCGCTATGACTTCGGCGTGGCAGAGAAAGAAAACCAGATCGGCCAGGTGGTCGGCCTGGCATGGACCGAAGTGGGTGGCGATCTGCTGACCATTGAGGCTGTGCAAATGCCGGGCAAGGGTGGTGTGATTCGCACCGGTACCTTGGGCGACGTGATGAAAGAGTCGATCGAAGCAGCCCGCACCGTGGTGCGCAGCCGCGCCAGCCGTCTCGGCATCAAGAACGAAGTGTTTGAAAAGAGCGACATCCACATCCACGTGCCGGAAGGTGCTACGCCGAAAGACGGTCCTTCCGCCGGCGCTGCGATGACCGTGGCGATGGTGTCGGTGTTTACTGGCATCCCGGTACGCGCCGATGTGGCGATGACCGGCGAGATCACGCTGCGCGGCGAAGTTCTGCCGATCGGCGGCTTGAAGGAAAAACTGCTGGCGGCCCAGCGCGGTGGCATCAAAACCGTGCTGATCCCTGAGCAGAACGTCAAGGATCTGGCCGACATTCCGGACAACGTCAAAAACAAACTGGAAATCGTGCCAGTGCGTTGGATCGACAAAGTGCTGGAAATCGCACTGGAACGCCAGCCGGAACCGCTGACCGAAACCGCACCGGTAGAAGCCGTGGCGGCAGCAGCGACCAAAGCTGATGGCCAGGGTGAAGTGGTAAAACACTAACTGTTTAGCTGCATTACTAAGAAAACGGGCACTTTTATAGTGCCCGTTTTTTTATTTTTACTTATTTTTCTATTGTGCAGCCTTGACACCAAGGTGGGCTGGCTTGTTTAATACGGCCTGAAATTTTTCTGTTTCCATGTTTTAAATGGAAACAACGATATAACCTTTGTGACGGGGAATTGCTTTGAATAAGACTGAATTGATCGACCATATCGCCACCACCGCTGATATTTCGAAAGCGGCTGCTGCTCGCGCGCTGGACGCAGTGATCGACGGCGTAACCACCACCCTGCAAAAAAACGACAGCGTGACCCTGGTTGGCTTTGGTACCTTCTCTGTGAGCGAACGCGCTGCCCGCACCGGCCGCAACCCGCGCACCAAAGAAGAGATCACCATTGAAGCAGCTAAAGTTCCTAAATTTAAAGCTGGTAAAGCTTTGAAAGATGCTGTAAACTAACGGACTTCAGTGAGCAGCAACGGTTAAGAAGTACATAACTAGGCTGCTCATAAAGGCAAATGGGCGGTTAGCTCAGTTGGTAGAGCGGAGCCCTTACAAGGCTTAGGTCGGGAGTTCGAGCCTCTCACCGCCCACCAAGAAACATTTGCCAGAAATTAAGTTTTAATGTAATATGTAGCACCTTGATATTCAGCTGGAGCGGTAGTTCAGTTGGTTAGAATACCGGCCTGTCACGCCGGGGGTCGCGGGTTCGAGCCCCGTCCGCTCCGCCAACAAATATCAAGTTTAGTAAGTCGACGTAATGCCGTTTAGGAGCGGTAGTTCAGTTGGTTAGAATACCGGCCTGTCACGCCGGGGGTCGCGGGTTCGAGCCCCGTCCGCTCCGCCAGAATATAGAAACCCGCAGCTTGAATAAGGCTGCGGGTTTTTTCGTTTCCGCGCCGATATTTAATTAAATATCGCCCGCAGCAACATTTTTGTGGTTCGCCGTGGCTGTTTTGCCAATAATTCGCCCTTGCTATAGAGGGGTGTGCATTGTAAAATCCGGCAACCGGAATTGGCGAACGCGAGTTCGCCTTTTTTGTATGTGCAAGCCCCATCAATCCGAATTGGCAGACCATGTTTGAATTTATTCGTACCCATCAACGCTTGATGCAGATTTTTCTGGCCATTATCATCGTGCCATCGTTTGCATTTGTCGGTATCGGCAGTTACAAGAGCTTTGGCGATGACGCCGGCACCATCGCCAAAATCGATGGCAAGCCACTGACCCAGCAAGAATTCGATACCGCCGTGCGCAACCAGCTGGACAGCTACCGCCAGCGCTTGGGCGCGCAGTTCGATCAGAAAATGTTCGACACGCCTGAGTTCAAGCAAAACGTGCTGGACCAGCTGATCGCGCAGCGCGCCATCGCCGCTGAAGTGATCCACGCCAACCTGAATGTGACCGATGCACAGCTGCAAAAAGCCATCGTCGACATGTTCGGTGGCCCGGCCAACTTCAATATGGACACCTACAAGCAGGTGCTGGCCGCGCAAGGACTGCGCCCGGTCGACAACGACGCCCGCATGCGCCGTGAACTGGCGTTGCAGCAGCTGGCTGTGGCCATCGAAGGCACCGGCTTTGCGCCGCGTAGCGTCGCCAAATCGCTGTCCGACATCGCCGCGCAAGAGCGCGAAGTGCAGGAACTGCTGCTGCCGGTGGCCGACTTCGTGCCGCAGGTGAAAGTCACCGACGACATGGTCAAGGCTTTCTACGAAAAGAACAGCAAGCAATTCGAAGTGCCTGAACAGGCCAAGATCGAATACGTGGTGTTCAGCAACGACGCCGTCATGAGCCAGGTGAGCGTGAGCGACACCGAAGTGTCGGACTACTACACCAAGAACACTGCGCAGTTCACCACGCCGGAAACCCGCCGTGCCAGCCACATCCTGATCAATCTGAAAGAAGGCGCCAACGCTGCCGAGACCGCTGCTGCCAAAGCCAAAGCGGAAGCTGTGCTGGCTGAGGTACGCAAGGCCCCGGCTGACTTCGCCAAGATCGCCAAAGCCAAATCGGAAGACACCGGTTCGGCCGAGCAGGGCGGCGACCTGGGCGTGGTTGAGAAAGGCCTGTTTGTCGCGCCAGTGGAAAGCGCCATCGGCAAACTGAAACAGGGCGAGATCAGCGATCTGGTGCAGTCCAAATTCGGCTTCCACATCATTACCGTGACCGAGCTGAAGCCAGCCGTTGCCAAGCCATTTGACACCGTCAAAGGCGAGGTGGCCGACCTGCTGAAAAAGCAGAAGGCCACCAAGAAATATTCGGAAATGGCCGAAGCGTTCACCAACATTGTCTACGAGCAAGCGGACAGCCTGAAGCCAGTGGCTGACAAGCTGGGCCTGAAGATCGAAACCGCCGCAAGCGTATCGCGCAATCCGTCGCCTGCCGCCGGTCCTGCACCATACAACAACGCCAAGTTCCTGGCCGCGCTATTCTCGAACGATTCGATCAGCAACAAGCGCAACACCGAAGCCGTTGAAACTGCACCAAGCACCCTGGTGGCCGGCCGCATCGTTGAATTCAAGCCTGCGACCAAGCGTCCGCTGGCTGAAGTCGATGCAGCGATCCGTCAACGTGTGACCATCGAAGAAGCGGCCAAGCTTGCTGCCAAGGCGGGTGAAGAGAAACTGGCTGCGTTCAAGAAATCGGGCGAAGCCAATGGTTTTGGCGCTGCCAAAGTGGTCTCGCGCGCCAAGGCTGAAGGCATCAACGGCCTGGCCATGCAAGCTGTCATGAAAGCCGACACCACCAAGCTGCCAGCGTATGTTGGTGTGGAAGTGCCAGGCATGGGCTATGGCCTGTACCGCGTCAACAAAGTACAGCAGCCTGCCCAGCAAGATGAAGCGCAGCGCAAACAGGAATCCGACCAGATCGGCAACCTGATTGCCCAGCAAGAGATGGCACAGTACGTCGAACTGCTGAAGCAAAAAGCCAAGGTGAAAATCCTGAAGCCGATTGCAGCGGCGACTGTCGTCACCGAAGTGAAGTAAAAACTAAAAGGGCCGCATCAAGCGGCCCTTTTTTATTGGCTGGTCAGTTGCCGCGCGGCGGCGGCGAACGAAGCGTCGTCAATGTCGGCCAGTTCCAGCGGCACGGCTTGCGCGTACTTGATGAAGTTGCGATCGATGGAGCGCAGGTAGGATGGGTCGTAATGCTGGGCCAGCAGCTCGTCGACCAGCGCCGCCATCTGGCCGGATTGCGACATCGCCTGCCAGTGAGCGATCTTTTCTTTGCCGTGCAACTGCGTGAGGTGCTCAAGTTGCGCATTCAGCGTTTGTGGGCTATCGAGGAAGTGCTGGTAGTCCTCCATCAGCAAGCGCACCCGATTCGCGCGCGATAGCGTGAGGGCGATGCAATCAGCGGCGCGAATCGCCTCCATCAGCGCGGCCGGCACGCGCAGGTTGCCGACCTTTTTGCTCTCCGCTTCCACAAACACCGGACGGGCAGGGTCGAAGCGGCGCAGCACATTCCAGACCATCGTTTCAAATGCCTTCTGGCTAGGCTGCGGCTGCGACGGCAGATGGCCCAGCACCGAACCGCGATGCGCGGCCAGCTGTTCCAGGTCCAACACCTGCGCGCCTTGTGAGGCCAGCACCTCCAGCAAGCGGCTCTTGCCGCTGCCCGTAGTGCCGCACACCACCTTGAAATTCAGCGCCGGCGCGTGCTCCAGTGCTGCATTCACTTGCTGGCGGAAGGCTTTGTAGCCGCCTTCCAGCTGCACTACCGGCCAGCCGATCTTGGCGAGAATATGCGCCATCGAGCCGCTGCGATTGCCGCCGCGCCAGCAGTAAATCAGCGGCCGCCATTCGCGCGGTTTATCGATCCACAGCTCTTCGATGTGTTGGGCGATGTTCTTGGCGACCAGCGCCGCGCCCAGCTTCTTGGCTTCAAACGAGCCGATTTGCTTGTACATGGTGCCGACGCGGATGCGCTGCTCATCGTCCAGCACCGGCGCGTTGATGGCGCCGGGCAGGTGGTCGAGCGCGAACTCGCACGGACTGCGGGCGTCGATGATGGCGTCGAAGGTGCCGAGTTGCGACAGCACCTGTTCGATGCTCAGTACTTCTGGATACTTCATTTGGCCTTAATGGTTTTTTGCAGCGTGGGCCAGATATTGGCAAGAATAATCGGATGCGCTTCAGCCAGCGGATGCAGGCGATCCGGCTGGAACAGCGCCGGCTTGTCGGCCACGCCGTCCAGCATGAACGGCACCAGCGGCGCCTTGATGTCCTTGCTCAGCGTGCCGTACATGGCGAAGAATTTATCGGCATAGTCGCGGCCATAGTTGGGCGGCATGCGCATGCCGATCAGCATGACCTTGGCATCGGCCTTGGCGGCCGCGTCGCTCATGGCGCGCAGGTTGGTTTGGGCGGCGGCCACCGGCAGGCCGCGCAGGCCGTCGTTGGCGCCCAGTTCGATCACCACCAGGTCGGGCTTGTACTTGCTCAGCAGGGCGGGCAGGCGCGAGCGGCCGCCGCTGGTGGTCTCGCCGCTGACGCTGGCGTTGACCACCACCGCATCGATCTTGTTTTGCTTGAACTTTTGCTCTGCCAGCGCTACCCAGCCGGTGCCGCGCGCGAGGCCGTATTCGGCCGATAAACTATCTCCGAGCACAAGCACGGTTTTTGGTGCAGAATAGGCGCTCGCCGCTGCCGATAACAAGAGCAGGGCGCCCAGGAACTTTCCAGATAAACGATTTAACATATTCAGCATGCCCGATTTTTCTAATGCGTCGACTCAATTCATGCCGGACGGTCCGGCTTCTGCAGCAGCGCCTGTGACGGCGTCTGTGGTGCATCCAGCCATTGCCGTCAGCGGCCTGGCCAAGCGTGTGGCGGACGCCAGCGGCGAACTCACCATTTTGCACGAGGTGGATTTTACCGTGCAAAAGGCGGAGACGCTGGCGATTGTTGGCGCCTCCGGCTCCGGCAAGTCGACCTTGCTCGGCTTGTTAGCCGGCCTGGACACGCCAAGCGCCGGCAAAGTAGTGCTGGACGGTGTAGACATTTATGCACTGGATGAAGATGGCCGCGCAGCGCTGCGCATGGAAAAGCTGGGCTTTGTGTTCCAGTCCTTCCAACTGCTGGCGCATTTGACGGCATTGGAAAACGTCATGCTGCCGCTGGAATTGGCCGGCGTGAACCACGCGCGTGAGCGGGCCGAAGCCATGCTGTCGCGGGTCGGACTGGCCTCCCGCCTGAAGCATTATCCGAAATACCTGTCCGGTGGCGAGCAGCAGCGCGTGGCCCTCGCACGCGCCTTCGTCACCGAGCCGCCACTGCTGTTCGCCGACGAGCCGACTGGCAGCCTCGATGCGGCCACCGGCGAAGCGGTGATCCAGTTGATGTTTGAGCTGAATCGCCAGCACGGCTCGACGCTGGTGCTGGTCACGCACGACCAGGCCATGGCAGCCCGCTGCCGCCGCACCATCACCATCGCAGCAGGCCGCTTGGTTTGATGCCCAGACTCGCTACGGCTTGCCTGCTGGCGGCGGGTGCCGCCGTGGCTGCGGAAACGCCGCAAACCGCTGCCCAGTGGCAGGATGTGGCTGCTGCCGATATCGAAGCGGCTTATCAGCTCACGCTGGAGAACCATCCCGGCACCTATGATCCGGCCAATCCGGATTTTGTTTCGCGGTTGGGCGATGCGCGCAAGGCGGGTTTGCAATTGGCCGCACAGGTGCGCGATGGTGCGGGCTATCACGCCGCGCTCTCGCGGTTCAATACGGTGCTTCATGACGGCCATGCTGGCGTCGGATTTCTTGCGCCATCGCCGGCGCCGTGGCGCTGGCCGGGCTTTGTTGCCGCATGGCGCGGCGATAGCATGTATGTCTACGCCACCGTGCCGGGCGGTCCTGCGGCAGGCAGCCGCATTGAATCCTGCGATGGGCTGCCGATTGCGTGGCTGGTGGAATCCAATGTGTTTGCGTTTCAAGGGCGGAGTGAGGAGCCGGGCAACTGGTGGAGCGAGGCAGCGGATGCTTTTGTCGACAAGGGCAATCCCTTTATCCAGCTGCCGCAGGTTTGTTCGTTCACGCTGGAGGGCAAGCCATTCTCCATGACGCTGGCATGGAGTGTTTATACCGATGAGATGCTACGCTGGCGGCAGCAGAGTTACACCGGCGACGTGCTGCCGGTGGGCCTGAGCGAAACGCGTCCGGGTTTGTACTGGGCGGCGATGCCCGAGTTCCAGCCAGACGAGGCGCAGCGGACGGCTTACCGCGCGATGTCGTCCAAATTACGCGCGCAGCCGCAGCGCTATCAGCAGGCGGATGCGGTCGTGATCGATTTGCGTGGAAATCATGGCGGCTCCTCCCAGTGGAGTCTGGACTTCGCTTCCGCGCTGTGGGGCGACGAGGAGGTCGCGCGGCGTGATGCGGCGCGCACCAGCGGGCAGCAGGTGTGGTGGCGTGCGTCGGCCGGCAATGTGGCGCATGTGCGCTGGCTGGTTGGCATGCTGAAGGAGCAGGGCAACGCGCAGCTGGCGGCCAGTATCAATGCGCTGGCCGATGCAATGCAGCAGGCGATGGAGAGGAATGATAAGTTCTTAGTCAGCGGCACGCGGGCGCCAGACGCGGCATCTCATACCGCTGCGGCGCCACTGGCCTTCAACCGTCCAGTTTACGTGATCGTGCCGGGCCAGTGCGTGAGTGCTTGCCTGGATGCGCTGGACTACTTCACCATGTTCCCCAACACGAAACTGATAGGCGCGCCTAGTTCGGCCGACTCCACCTACATGGAAGTCCGTTACCAGCCGTTGAACTCCGGCTTGGCCCGCGTGGTCATTCCGACCAAGGTTTATGTTGGCAGGCCACGCGCGGCGGGGCAGTTTTATACGCCGCACATCACGGTTAATGATCTCGAATGGTCGACCGCGAACTTTCTGAAGGCGATTGAATCGGACTTGAAGCGCTAGCGGCCGTGATGCTGGACCATGCGGTTCAGCGCGACGCGGACGGCTGGGATGAGTTCCGCCGCCGTCAGGCCGATCGGGCCTGCGCCCTCGGTGACCAGTACATCGGCCGCCATGCCGTGCAGCCAGGCCGCCGCCAGCGCGGCTTCCCACTGCGGCCAGCCTTGTGCCAGCAGCGCGCCGCATAATCCTGCCAGCACGTCGCCGGTCCCAGCCGTAGCCAGCGCCGGATTGCCAGTGGTGTTGATCACTGCATCGCCGCCTGGCGCGGCAATTACCGTTCCGGATCCTTTCAATACCACTACCGCATGCAGCCGCGCCGCCAGCGCGCGCGCTGCCGCCAGCCGGTCCGCCTGCACGGCGGCGATGCTGCTGCCGAGTAGTCGGGCCGCTTCCAGTGGATGCGGCGTCAGCACTACGGCAGCAGGCCGGTGCGCCATGGCAGTTTGCAGTGCCGGATCGGCAGCCAGCAAGTTCAAGGCATCCGCATCGGCCAGCAAGGCGCTGCCGCAGTTGACGGCGCCTGCCAGCAAATCGTGCGCCGCGCGGCTGCCGCCGAGGCCCGGACCAATCACCAGCGTTGCCAGGCTGAGGTCAAAATCGCCAGCCAGCCGGCACATCAATTCCGGCTGGCCCGGATCGAAGGCCAGCGCTTCTTCCGCAAACAAGGCGTAGACGCGTCCGGCGCCGCTGTTGAGTGCAGCCCGCGCCGCCAGGATGGGCGCACCACCCATGCCGCGCGCGCCACCAATGACGGCCACGTTGCCGTAGCTTCCCTTGTGCGAGTTGTGCCGGCGGGCGCGCAAATGGCGGGCAAAGAATTTGACGTCGTTCAGGTGCAGCCGCGTCGGCGCGTAATGGCTGGCGTCGATTTCCAGTCGCGCCACATCGACCAGGCCGGCGTAATCGCGGCCATCGCAGGTATGCAGGCCGGGCTTGTTGCCGATGAAGGTGATCGTGTGGGTGGCGTGGATAGCGATGCCGTTTGGCCCGATCACCGCGCCAGTGTCGGCATCCAGCCCGCTGGGCACGTCGAGCGCCAGCACCGTGCAGCGTAATTGGTTGATGACCTCGGCCAGTGCGCGGAAAGCGCCGTCCAGCGGCCGTTTCAGGCCGATGCCAAACAGGCCGTCCACCACCAGGCTCCATTCGGTGCCCGTGATGTCGGTATCGTCCCATTCGCGGAAGCGGGCGTCGCTGACCTTGGCGCGCTGCAGTGCCGCGTTGCGTTCCGGCGAGGAGGCGCCGCTGGGCGTAAAGTGGATCAGTGTGACTTGCGCGCCGGTATAGGAAAGATGCGCAGCCGCTTCCAGTGCATCGCCGCCATTGTCGCCGGGGCCAGCCAGCACCAGCACGCGGGCGTGGGCGGTCGACAACGGCAACAGGTCGAGCGCCGCGTTGGCGCTAGCCTGGCCGGCACGCTGCATCAGCGCGCCCGGCGGCAATGCGGCGGCGGCAGCGCGCTCGATGGCGCGGATTTCGGCGACGGAGTAGAGCGGATTCATGCTGCCATTTTAGCATCGAAATTTCTACCGGGGCGGCTGGCGTGCGACGGGCTGGCCGCACTACAATAGATGATTCTCACCTTAGCGAGGCTATGCATGGATTGGCAATTCTGGATCGACCGCGGCGGCACGTTTACCGACATCGTCGCGCGCACGCCCGACGGCCGGCTACGCACGCTCAAGCTGCTGTCCGAGAATCCGGAACACTACGCCGATGCGGCCATTGCCGGCATCCGCCAACTGATGGGTGTGGCCAAGGGCAAGCCGATTCCGGTGGCACAGATCAGCGCTGTCAAGATGGGCACCACGGTCGCCACCAACGCGCTGCTGGAGCGCAAGGGCGAGCCGACCGCGCTGGCCATCACGCGCGGCTTCCGCGATGCGCTGCGCATCGCTTACCAGAATCGTCCGCGCCTGTTTGATCGCCGCATTCTGCTGCCGGAGCTGCTGTACAGCCATTTGATCGAAATTGATGAGCGCGTGGGCGCGCATGGCGACACCGTCACGCCGCTCGACCTGACGGCTGCACGCGCTGGGCTGGCCGAAGCTTACGATCGCGGTCTGCGCTCGCTGGCAGTGGTCTTCATGCACGGCTACCGCTACCACGCGCACGAAACCAAGGTGGCCGACCTGGCGCGCGAGATGGGCTTCACGCAAGTCTCGGTGTCGCACGAAATCAGCCCGATGATGAAGCTGGTGGCGCGCGGCGATACCACCGTGGTGGATGCCTACCTGTCACCGATCCTGCGCCGCTATGTTGATCAAGTTGCGCAAGAGCTGCCGGGCGTGAACCTGCAATTCATGCAGTCCAACGGCGGCCTGACCGATGCGCGCGCGTTCCAGGGCAAGGATTCGATTTTGAGCGGCCCGGCGGGCGGCATCGTCGGCATGGTGCGAGCGTCCAAGCTGGCCGGTTTCGACAAGGTGATCGGCTTCGACATGGGCGGTACTTCGACCGACGTGTCGCACTTCTCCGGTGAGTTTGAACGCGTGTTTGAAACACAGGTTGCCGGCGTGCGCATGCGCGCGCCAATGATGAGCATCCACACGGTGGCGGCGGGCGGCGGCTCGATCCTGCATTTCGACGGCAGCCGCTATCGCGTCGGCCCGGACAGCGCCGGTGCGAATCCCGGTCCGGCCAGCTATCGTCGCGGCGGGCCGCTGGCGGTCACCGACTGCAACGTCATGCTCGGCAAAATCCAGCCGGCGCATTTCCCGCAATTGTTCGGCAGCGACGGCAAGCAGTCGCTGGACGCGGCCACCGTGCGCCAGCGCTTTGCCGATATGGCGACGCAAATCGCCGCCGCCACCGGCCAGCCGACCACGCCGGAGCAGGTGGCGGAAGGCTTCCTCGATATCGCGGTCGGCAATATGGCCAACGCTATCAAGCAGATCTCGGTGCAGCGTGGGCACGATGTCACCGAGTATGCGCTGACCAGCTTTGGTGGCGCGGGCGGGCAGCACGCCTGTCTGGTGGCCGATGCGCTGGGCATGAAGACAGTGTTCGTCCATTCGCTGGCCGGCGTGATGTCGGCCTACGGCATGGGCCTCGCCGACCAGACGGCGATGCGCGAAGCGGCAGTGGAGCTGCGTTTGAACGAGCAGGCCTACGCCGATCTGGCGGCGCGGCTGCATGCGCTGGGCCGCCAGGCGCGTGCCGACCTGCATCACCAGCAGGTAGTCGACGAACGCATCTCGCTGATCAACCGCGTGCACCTGCGTTACGAGGGTACGGACACTGCGCTGATTGTGCTGTTCGATATGGTGGAGAGCATGCAGCAGCAGTTTGAAGCTGCTTACCGCAAGCGCTATTCCTTCCTGATGCCGGCGCGTGCGCTGATCGTGGAGGCGGTGTCGGTGGAAGCCGTGGGCAAGTCCGATGCGCCGGCCGAAGCGGTGGAGCCGGCGCCGCGCCGCGTCTCCGGCCTGATGCCAGATGCGGTGGTGCCGATGTACACCGGCGGCAAATGGCGGCAAACCAGTTTGTACCAGCGTTCCGCCACGCGCATCGGCGATGTGGTGAAGGGCCCGGCCATTATCGCCGAGGCGAATGCCACCACCATCGTGGAAACCGGCTGGCAGGCCGAGGTGACGATACACGATCACCTGGTGCTGAAGCGCGTGGCCGCGCTGCCGGAACGCCGCGCCATCGGCACCACGGCCGATCCGGTGATGCTGGAAATCTTCAACAACCTGTTCATGTCGATTGCCGAGCAAATGGGGCTGCGGCTGCAGAACACCGCGCACTCGGTGAACATCAAGGAGCGGCTCGACTTCAGCTGCGCCATCTTTGACGCCGACGGCAACCTGATCGCCAATGCGCCGCACATGCCGGTACATCTCGGCTCGATGGGAGAGAGCATCAAGACCGTGATGCGCGAGAACGCAGGCAGCATGCGCGCGGGCGATGTCTTCATGCTCAACGATCCGTACAACGGCGGTACGCACTTGCCGGATGTGACGGTGATTACGCCGGTGTTCGATCAAGCGGGCACCGAAATCCTGTTCTACGTCGGCTCGCGCGGCCACCACGCGGACATCGGCGGTACCACGCCCGGCTCGATGCCGCCGGATTCGCGCGTGATCGAGGAAGAGGGCGTATTGATCAACAACTTCAAGCTGGTTGATGGCGGCCGCATGCTGGAAGACGAAACGCGTGCGTTGCTGGCCGGCGCCCAGTACCCGGCGCGTAATCCGGACCAGAACCTGGCCGACATGCGCGCCCAAATTGCCGCCAACCAGAAAGGCGTGGAAGAGCTGCACAAGATGGTGGCGCACTTCGGACTCAACGTGGTGCGAGCCTACATGGGACACGTGCAGGATAACGCCGAGGAAGCGGTACGCCGCGTGATCAGCGCCTTGAAAGATGGCGCGTTCACGCTGCCACTCGATAACGGCGCGCAGATCCAGGTGGCGGTCCGCGTCGATCAAGGATCGCGCAGCGCGAAGATTGATTTTACGGGCACTTCGGCGCAGCTGGATAACAACTTCAACGCACCATCTGCGGTGTGCATGGCGGCGGTGCTGTACGTGTTCCGCACGCTGGTGGACGATGAGATTCCCTTGAATGCAGGCTGCCTCAAGCCGCTGAAGGTGCTGATCCCGCGAGGCTCGATGCTGAATCCGCACTATCCGGCCTCGGTCGTGTCGGGCAATGTGGAGACTTCGACCTGCATCACCAACGCGCTGTACGGCGCGCTGGGCGTGATGGCGGCGGCGCAGGGCACCATGAATAACTTCACCTTCGGGAACGCCAAGTACCAATATTACGAGACCATCAGCGGCGGCTCCGGCGCCGGGGATGGCTTCGACGGCACGAGCGTGGTGCAAACCAATATGACCAACTCGCGCCTAACCGATCCGGAGATCCTGGAGTTCCGTTTTCCAGTGCGATTGGATAGCTACGAAATCCGCGCCGACAGCGGCGGGGCGGGGCGCTGGCATGGCGGCAATGGCGGCGTGCGCAAAGTGCGTTTCCTTGAGCCGATGACGGCAGCCATCCTGTCCAACAACCGCATCTACGCGCCGTTCGCCATGGCCGGCGGCGAACCGGGCGCTTTGGGGCGCAACAGTGTGCAGCGCGCCGACGGCAGCGTCGAGGTGCTGGGCCACATCGGCAAGACCGACATGCAGCCAGGCGACGTGTTCATCATCGAGACGCCTGGCGGTGGCGGTTTCGGTTCCTGATACCAAGGGTAGCGGAATCCAATACCACCGATTCCCAGCTTGTCCATCTCCCTGCTGCGACGTAAAGTCGGGTTTTTAACCGGCAGGGAGATACATGATGGGTAAGATACTGAAGCACTTGCAGCCCCGCGCGGCAATCGTTTCGGCTTTCGCGCTCTGCGGACTGTACTTCGTGTCATGGTACGTCATCAGCCACTACCTCACCGCTGGTCTGGCAGGTTTTTAAGCCATGCGCCTCCTACTTGCCCTCTGCCTGACCATCCCATTGAGCGCCGCACTGGCGCAGGAAGAACCGGAGGCCGCGCCGGAGCAGGTGCTGCTGGTTGGCCAGCGTCCCGGCCCCGGCCTGTGGAAAGTCAGCAAGGGCGACCACGTGCTGTGGGTGTTCGGCACCTACTCGCCACTGCCGCAGAAAATGGAATGGCGCTCGCAAAAAGTCGAGGCTGCGCTGGCCCAATCGCAGGAATACCTGACGCCACCAGCCGCGCACGCCAATGTTGGATTTTTCCGCGGCTTGACCATGTTGCCCAGCCTGATCGGCGTGAAAAAGAATCCTGACGGCGCCAGCTTGAAGGACGTGGTGCCGGCCGATGCCTACGCCCGCTGGCTGCCGTTGAAAGCCAAATATATAGGCGAAAATGACAGTATCGAGCGTGAGCGCCCGATTTTCGCCGCACAGACTCTGTTCAGCGCCGGCCTCAAGCAGGCCGGGCTGACCCGAGGACAAGCTGTCGATACCAAGATCGACGCCATCATCAAGCAGCACAACATCAAGGTCACCGAGACCGGCATAAAACTTGATATGGGCGACGCGTCCGGCATGGTGAAAGACTTCAAGAAATCATCTCTCGCCGATACCGCTTGCTTCACCAGCACGCTGGCGCGGCTGGAAAGCGATATCGACGCCATGCGCGTGCGCGCCAATGCCTGGGCCAAAGGTGACCTGGAGGCGATCCAGAGGCTCAGCTATCCCGACCAGGAAACCCAGTGCGATGACGCCATGCTCAGCGCCGAGTTTGTGAAGAATCGTCCTGGCTTCCAGAATATCAAGGAACGCGTGCGGGAGGCGTGGGTGGCGTCGGCCGAGCAGGCAATCAATACCAACGCCAGTAGCTTCGCCATGCTGCGCCTGTCGAATATCGTCGGCGCGGACAGCTATCTGGCTGCGTTGAAAGCCAAGGGCTATCAGGTCGACAGCCCCGACTAAACTTAAGCCACCACCGAAATACCGTACTTGCGCTGGGTGTGCTGGTACTGCGCCAGCAGCGTTTCCAGCGACGGATGGTCGGGATCGAGCCGGCGCATGCGGTCCAGCAGGAACTGGCACTGCTCGGCCAACGGCGCTTCCCAGCCAAGGTCGTCCAGTTGTTTGAGCATGGCCGACGTGGCCGCAGGCAGCAGCGCCAGGTTGCCCGGCGCCTTGCGCAGGCCGGCATTCAGCGTATCGACCGCCGCGCGCAGGTCGCCGTGCGAACGCTGCTCGTCGGCGTGGGCGATGAGCTCGTCCACCTGAATCTTGATTTGCTCGCCCATGCCTTGCGCCAGATCGTGGCGGCCGGCTTTTTCGAACACCTGCACCGCATCGTCCATCGATACGCCGCTTTCGGTATCGTTCATCAAATTCAGCATCAGGTCCGAGGCTTGCTGGTCGAGCTTGATGTTCAGGCAGCTGTGCACCAGACCGATTTTCAGCCCGGTCGATAGTCCCCGGCTGCCCGCCACAGCGTTGACCGCGTTGGTCAGCTCGGTCGCGGCGGCGGTGATGTTACCGCTCATTTCCTGCAGCAGTCCGGAGGCGATGGCGCGGCAGGCATCCACGTTGGCGCTGCTGCGCAGCGAGCGTTCCATGTCGCGGATCACGCCGCTGGCCTGGTTGGCGTCACCTTTGCGCACCAGCGTTTTCACCAGCTTGACGTGGTCTTCCGGATCGCGGAACTCGGAGTACTTGGCCTTGGCAACGACTTGTTTGAAGGCTTTTTCAGCCGCCGTGACATCGCCCGTTTCGTAAGCCACGTCACCGAGGTGGCGCAGGCGGTGCACCATGTGCGGCGAAATGGACACTGCATCTTCCAGGATCTTCTTGGCTGCTTCCTGCTGGCCCAGCGCTTCGTGCGTGCGCGCCAGCAGGTCGTAGGCCGCCATGTATTTGTCGTTGTGCTGTAGCAGTTCCTGCAGCGTGCTTTGTGCTTCGAGAAATTTCTGCTGGCCGAACTGGCAGCGCGCCAGCCCGAGGTGGGCCCAGGCCACCGGCCGCGTCATCAGGATCACAGTGTAGGCTTGTTCGGCATCGGCCAGGTCACCCAGTTGCGCCAGCAGTTCGGCGCGGAGGCGGGCGAAATCAGGCGCGTAGCGCGGATTCTTTTCTTCGGCGGCCACACACTCGGCGATGGCCTTGCGCAGGTTGCCCAGTTCGATCATCTGGTAGGCGCGCTGGAACACGTCGCGCCGCTCAACCGCCTTGCGGATGCGCTGCAGCAGGGCGTCCACGGTGAAGGGCTTGAGCACGTAATCGGTTGGCGTCAGCTCGGCTGCGCCGATGACTTTGCTGTACACGCCTTCCGACGTGAGCATGATGAAGATGGTCCACGGCACGATCAGCTTGTGGAGGCGCAGGTCTTCCAGCAGCTGCTGGCCATCCTGTCCGCTGCCAAGGTCGTACTCGCACAGCACCACGTCGTAGCTTTTCTTGTTGATCTGGCGGATGGCCGTGCCGGCGCTGACGGCGTCATCGACACTGGTAATGCCGGCCTGGCCGAGCATATTGCGCAGGTTGGCGCGCATGCTCTGGCTTGGGTCGACCAGCAGGACGGAGAGGGCAGCGTAATCGGCCATCAGTTGCTTTCTGCCGCAGCGGGCGTAGGGTTGGTGGCGGCCTTCTGCCGCAACGATGCATATTGTGCCAGCAAACCCGGCAATAGTGGGTGTTGGGCGTTGTGTTCACGCATACGGCGCATCAGTGCCGTGCATTGTGTGGCCAGTTCGGCGTCCCAGCCGAGCTCGGCGATCTGGTGCAACATGGTAGTCACGCTGACGGACCACAGGTCGGTATGGGTAGGGTAGCGGTGCAGCACGTCCTGCAACACCGCCACCGCGCCGCGCGGATCGCCGGAACGGCTCAGGACGGCCGCCTCGCGCACTGCCAGGTCCACCGCCTGGTCCTGGGTCATGGTGTAGCGCTTGCCGAGGTCAGGACAGCCCGCTTCCTTGCACAGCGCGGCTATTTGTTCGGGATCGACTCCGCTGTCGGGACTGGCGACCAGCTCGTCGAACAGGGCGGCTGCCTGCTCGTCCATGCGGTTGGTGAGGCAGCTGTGCGCCAGCCCCAGTTTGAGATTGCTCGACATGCCGGTGGCTTCGGCCAGCTTGTCCATGGCCTTGGCCAGTTCAGCGGCAGCGCCGTCGGCGTCACCGCTGAGCTGCTTGACCATTGAGGCCGCATACGAGCGGCATACATCAACGCCGGGACTGCTGCGCATCGAGCGTTCGAGGTCGCGCACCACGCTGGCCGCGCCAGCTGCATCGCCCTTGTGCACCAGCGCCCGCACCAGGTTGACGTGGTCGGCCGGATCGCGGAACTCGGAATACTTGGCCTTGGATACCACCTGTTTATAGGCTTTCTCGGCGGTGGCTATGTCGCCAGTGGCCAGCGCTACGTCGCCGAGATTGCGCAAGCGGCGCACCATGTGCGGCGATAGCGCCACTGCATCTTCCAATACTTGCTTGGCCTCGGGATCGCGGTCGCGTTCGCGCAGCAGCTGCGCCAGCAGGTCGTAGGCGGCGATGAACTTGGGATTCTCCGCCAGCAGCTGGCGCAGCAGCGCTTCGGCGTCGTCCAGCCTTCCGAGGGCGTAGACGGCGCGCGCCTGTCCCAGCAGCGCCCAGCCCAGCGGCTTGAGTTTGAGGATGCCTGCGTAGGCTTGCTCGGCCTCGGCGTGACGTTCCAGACTGCACAGCAGCTCGGCGCGCAGGCGGGCGTAATCGACGGCGTAGCGTGGTTGCGCCGCTTCGTTGGCGAGGCAGGCGGCAATCGCGTCCGCTGAACGCCCTTGGCCGATCAGCTGGTACACCGGCAGGAACACGGCGCGCCGCTCCAGCGCGCGGCCGATGCGTTGCGACAGTATGTCTACCGTGAACGGTTTGAGGATGTAATCGGTCGGCAGCAGCTCGGCCGCGCTGACCACTTTGCTGTACACGCCTTCCGACGTCAGCATCACAAAAATAGCCCACGGGCTGATGACTTTATGGTGGCGCAAGTCTTCCAGCAATTGCTGGCCGTCCTGGCCGGCGCCGTCGGCACCGGTGCCGAGGTCGTATTCGCACAAGGTGACGTCGTAGGGACGGTTGGTCAGGGCGCGAATCGCCGTGGCGGCGCTGACCGCTTGGTCGACCTTGTTGATATTCACCTGGGTCAGCATATTGTGCACGCTGGCGCGCATGCTCTGGCTGGGGTCGACAATCAGAACCGACAGGTTGCTATAGTCGCGCATTGCTTGCTCTCATGGATCGGCTACTTTCAAATCAGCATACTCCAAGGCAAGCCGAAAAGCCGGATTTTCAGCATTTTTAGCACGGAATGTTGCTTCGGAGGCACGTTTTGCTGCCTTGCAGCGACGAAATATCCAAGGGCGGCGGGTGGCGGGCGAGGGGCTGAAACGGTATAATGCGCGCAAAGGAAAATTCTGCATTACATCGTAGCTCGTGCCCCATCTCCCTTTAAACCGCAGCCTAGCTGCATCAACTACCTTCCCACCATGCTGATTCTGCCGGGTTCCAACGCCCTGTCCGCATTCCGTAGCCAACGCCTGTTGAACCAACTTCAAGCGGTGCTGCCGTCTGTAGCCGCTGTTCAGGCGCACTACGTCCACTTCATCGATGCCGCCGCGCCGCTGTCCGCCGACGACACCCAGCGCCTGACCGGCCTGCTGACCTACGGTGAACCGGCTCACGCCGACAACACCGAAGGCCACGCTGAGGAATTCTTCGTTATCCCGCGCTTCGGCACGATTTCGCCGTGGGCTTCGAAAGCCACTGACATCGTCCACAACTGCGGCATGGCGCACATCAAGCGCGTTGAGCGCGGTGTGGCGTTCCGTATCAACCTGAAGACCGGCATTTTAGGTAGCAGCATCGGCGCCGCCAAAAAGCTGAGCGACGAAGAACTGCAAGCCGTCGCCGCGCTGCTGCACGACCGCATGACCGAATCGGTACTGCGCTCGGCCGACGACGCAGCGGGCCTGTTCCGCGAACTGGAAGCCCGTCCGCTGGAATCGATCGACGTGATCGGCAGCGGCAAGGCCGCGCTGGATAAGGCGAACACCGACCTCGGCCTGGCCATGTCGGATGATGAAGTTGAATACCTGGACGCCGCCTTCACCAAGGCGGGTCGCAATCCAACCGATGTTGAACTGATGATGTTCGCGCAGGCCAACTCGGAACACTGCCGCCACAAGATCTTCAACGCCGACTGGACCATCGACGGCGTAGCGCAGCCTAAATCGCTGTTCGGCATGATCAAGAACACCCACCAGCTGCAGCCGAAAGGCACTGTCGTGGCGTACAGCGACAACTCGTCGATCATGGAAGGCGCGGAAGTGATGCGCTTCTTCCCGCAAGGCGAAGGCCAGCAATACGCGCCGATGACCGAGCTGACCCACACGCTGATGAAAGTGGAGACGCACAATCACCCGACCGCGATCTCGCCATTCCCAGGCGCCTCGACCGGCGCCGGCGGTGAAATCCGCGACGAAGGCGCAACCGGCCGCGGCGCCAAGCCGAAGGCGGGCCTGTGCGGCTTTACCGTCTCGAATCTGCTGCTGCCGGGCGCTGTGCGCGCATGGGAAAGCGATGCAGTCGTCACCGCACCGGTGAGCGACTACCGCGACAGCGGCACGCCGTACGGCAAGCCGGAGCGCATCGCTTCGCCGCTGCAGATCATGATCGACGGCCCGCTGGGCGGCGCTGCGTTTAGCAACGAATTCGGCCGTCCAGTGCTGGGCGGTTACTTCCGTACCTACGAGCAGAACATCGGCAAGCAGTTCGCCGGCGCGCACGACACCGTGTTCGGCTACCACAAGCCGATCATGATTGCCGGCGGTATCGGCAATATCTCGTCGCAGCACACCCACAAGAACGACATCCCGGTCGGCAGCCTGCTGGTGCAGCTGGGCGGTCCTGGTATGCGCATCGGCATGGGCGGCTCGGCCGCGTCGTCGATGGCGACCGGCACCAACACCGCTGACCTGGACTTCGACTCGGTCCAGCGCGGCAACCCGGAAATGGAACGCCGTGCGCAGGAAGTGATTAACTGCTGCTGGCAGCTGGGCGCGAACAATCCGATCATCTCGATTCACGATGTGGGCGCGGGTGGTCTGTCGAACGCATTCCCTGAGATTACCAATGACGCCAGGCGCGGCGCGATCTTCGACCTGCGCAAGATTCCGCTGGAAGAGAGCGGCATGGCGCCGAAAGAAATCTGGTCCAACGAATCGCAAGAACGTTATGTGCTGGCGATTGCGCCTTCGGACCTGCCGCTGTTCCAGTCGATCTGCGAACGCGAGCGTAGCCTGTTCGCCGTGGTTGGTACTGCCACCGAAGAACGCCAGCTGAAGCTGATCGATCCGGAACTGGGCAACAACCCGGTCGATATGCCGATGGACGTCCTGCTGGGCAAACCGCCAAAAATGCAGCGCGACGTACATCACGTGCAAAACGATTTCCCGGCCATCGACTTGACCGGCATGGATCTGGAAGAAGCCGCACAGCGCGTGCTGCTGCTGCCGACCGTGGGCGATAAATCCTTCCTGATTACCATTGGCGACCGTACCGTGGGTGCGATGTCGGTGCGTGACCAGATGGTCGGCCCATGGCAGGTTCCAGTCGCAGACTGCGCTGTGACCGCGATGAGCTTTGAAGGCTACAAAGGCGAAGCAATGGCGATGGGTGAGCGTACGCCGCTGGCCGTGATCGACGCTGCTGCATCGGGCCGCATGGCTGTTGCCGAAGCGGTGCTGAATATCGCTGCTGCGCCTATCGCTTCGATCGAAGACATCAAACTGTCGGCCAACTGGATGGCGGCTTGCGGCCAGCCAGGCCAGGACGCAGCGCTGTACGACACCGTGAAAGCAGTCGGCATGGAACTGTGCCCGGCGCTGGGGATCTCCATCCCTGTGGGTAAAGATTCGCTGTCGATGCGCACCACCTGGAAAGAGGGCGATGAGTCGAAAGCCGTGCTGTCGCCGGTCTCGCTGATCGTATCGTCGTTCGCTCCGGTGTACGACGTGCGCAAATCGCTGACGCCGCAACTGCGTACTGATGCGGGCGAAACCTCCATCATACTGATCGACCTCGGCCGCGGCAAGAACCGTCTGGGCGCTTCGGCGCTGGCGCAAGTCATGGGCCAGCTGGGCAACTCGGTGCCGGACGTTGATAATCCGGAAGACGTGAAAGCCTTCTTCGCCGCCATCCAGCAACTGAACGCTGATGGCAAGCTGCTGGCTTACCACGACCGTTCGGACGGCGGCCTGTACGGCACGCTGACTGAGATGGCCTTCGCCGGCCGCGCCGGCCTGTCGATCAACCTCGACATCCTTACTCTGGAAGAAGGCCACGGCGCCGACCACGGCGACGCCAAGAACTGGGCTACCCAAATTGCCGAGCGCCGCAACGAGCAAACCCTGCGCGCGCTGTTCTCGGAAGAACTGGGCGCTGTAATCCAGGTGCGTGCTGAGGAAAAATCGGCCGTGATGGACGTGCTGCGTTCGTTCAATCTGGGCGCATGCAGCCACATCATCGGCAAGCTGAATGACCGTGGCGTGATCGAATTCACCCGCGACGCCAAGATCATCTACGCCAAGCCGCGTGTTGAACTGCACCGCCTGTGGAGCGAGACCAGCTGGCGCATCGCCCGCCTGCGCGACAATCCCGCTTGCGCGGATGCTGAATACGACCGCCTGCTGGACGAGCAAGATCCTGGCATCACCCCGAAAGTCAGCTTTGACCTGTCGGAAAACGTGGCTGCACCGTTCATCGCCACCGGCGTGCGTCCACGCGTTGCCATCCTGCGCGAGCAGGGCGTGAACTCGCACATCGAAACCGCTTACGTCATGCACCAGGCCGGCTTCACCGCCGTCGACGTGCACATGAGCGACCTGATTGCTGGCCGCGCCAAGCTGGATGACTTCCAGGGCATTATCGCTGTCGGCGGCTTCTCGTACGGCGACGTACTGGGCGCCGGCGAGGGCTGGGCCAAGACCATCCTGTTCAACAACGCGCTGTCGGACCAGTTTGCCAAGTTCTTTGCCCGCAAAGACAGCTTCGGCCTGGGCGTCTGCAACGGCTGCCAGATGATGAGCAACCTGAAACCGCTGATCCCTGGCGCGCATGCATGGCCGAAGTTCACGACCAACAAGTCGGAGAAGTTCGAAGCCCGTTTCGCCATGGTGGAAGTGCTGGACTCGCCGTCAATCTTCTTCAATGGCATGGCCGGCACCCAGACCCCGATCGCCATCGCCCACGGCGAAGGCTACGCCGACTTCTCGCAAACTGGCAACATCGGCGAAGCCGTTGCTGCCATGCGCTTCGTCGACAACCGTGGCGCAGCGACCGAAGCCTATCCATACAACCCGAACGGCTCGCCGCAAGGCCTGACTTCGGTGACCACGCAGGATGGTCGCTTCACCGTGATGATGCCGCACGCAGAGCGTGTATTCCGCTCGGTGCAGCATTCGTGGGCGCCGGAATCGTGGGGCGAGGAATCGCCTTGGATGCGTATGTTCCGTAATGCCCGTAAGTTTGTAGGCTAATTATCGGCGAGGTGTTTATTCGCCTCACGGAAAGAGAGCGGCGCAAGCCGCTCTTTTTGTTTGTGGGTGAATAAACGGACTTCGTTGGGCGCGTGGCGGGCATAATCCCTTAATGCCCAGCCGATGGCTTTTTGAATAAAGAATTCTTTTTCGTGGGCTAGCGCAAGAGAATAATCAAATAAGCGCTGCTGATCGGTTTTTCCGCGCCAGCCTAATTGGTGCAATATAGCGATACGACGCATCCAGAAATTATCATGGTGCAGGCATTCATCCATATGATAATGACGGTGACGTAAAACGTCGCCAATAATTCCCGCCAGCGTATCCACGCTATCCCACCATGATTTATCCTGCACCAATTCCAGCAATGCGGGAATATCTTCGGTATTTAATTCTTTCCAGTGCATAGCCAGCAGATCCAACGCCACGTATTGATATTCACGCTGCGGTAGTTCCCACAAGGCGCGGGCATGCTCAAGTAATGACTCGCCTTTCAAGGTCTTCAGCAGGCCCCTGCAGGCGCCACGGCGCTGCGGCGTGGGCACGCCCATGAAGTCGAACTGGTCGCGCATGTAGGCACGCATGGCTGGTACGCGTTCCGGGACGGCCTCAGAGGCGAGGGCAATGGCTACATCGGTCAGGAAGTCAGGTTTCATGCTGGTAGTTGGCACGTATAAGCCAGTATTGAGTCTGCAAAGGACATAAAAAAAGCGCCTGCATGCAGGCGCTTATTGCTGATGAGAACCAGATTACTGGATCTTGGCTTTCTTCAGCAGTTCTTCGCGGTAGGCCACGATTTTACGCTGTTGAATGCCTTCAGCCACTTGGGCTTTAACTTCTTCAAACGATGGGAATTTGGTTGGGCGCGATTCTTCCAGTTTGATGACGTGGAAGCCGAATTCCGATTTAACCGGGGTCTGGGTAATTTCGCCGTTTTTCAGTGCGACCATGGCATCAGCAAATGGTTTAACCAGTTTAGCTGGGGTCATCCAGCCCAGATCGCCACCATTGGCGCCCGAACCTGGGTCTTTCGATACTTTGGCCAGGTCTTCGAATTTGCCGCCGGCTTTCAGCTTGGCGATAATATCTTTGGCTTCCTGTTCGGTCGCAACCAGGATATGGCGCGAGTGATATTCGGTGCCGCCAACAGCAGCTTTATACTTGTCGTATTCAGCCTGGATTTCAGCATCTTTTACTGGATTCTTTTTCACATAATCAGCCAGCATGGCATTGATAATAATGCTCTGACGGGCATTATCAATCGCTGCATTCACTTCCGGCTTTTTGCCGTAGCCTTGTTTGTCCGCTTCTTGCAGCAGGACTTCACGGCCGATCAGTTCTTTTTTCACCATTTCGCGCAATTGCGGCGAATCTGGCTGTTGGCCCTGGGCCACTACTTGTTTGACCATTTGATCGACTTTGGCGGCTGGAATGGCCTTGCCATTCACGGTCGCGACGTTTTGCGCGAAAGCTGGGGCTGCCGCAACAGCGATCAGGGCTAACATCAGGCGGGCTGGCTTCAACATCATTATTTAAAATCCTTAAAAAATTACACTCTGAAGGTGCATCATACCGACGCTGAATCAAAAACGGCGCCCCGCAGGGCGCCGCCTTTCATAACATTACTGCACTTTTGCTTTCTTTACCAGTTCTTCCTGGTAAGCCTGCAGTTTCTTCTGGGTCAGGGCTTCGGCCACTTGTGGCTTCACTTCTTCCAGGGTAGGCAGTTTGGCTGCACGGATGTCATCCACTTTGATTACGTGGAAACCGTTAGGGGTTTGCACGGCTTTCTCGGTAACCTGGCCTTTTTGCAGGGCGGTGAAGGCTGCCGAGAACACTGGTGGGAAGGACGAAGGCGATGCCCAGTCCAGGTCGCCGCCGTTAGCTGCCGAACCGGTGTCTTTCGACAGTTTGGCCAGGTCTTCAAACTTGGCGCCGCCTTTGATTTTGGCGATCACGTCGTTGGCTTCCGCTTCGGTACCCAGCAGGATGTGGCGTACGTGGTATTCCTTGTCGCCAGCTTGCGCCACGAAACGGTCGTACTCAGCTTTGATGTCGGCGTCCGATACTGGGTTTTTCTTGACGTAGTCCGCTACCAGCGCGTTGATGATGATGGCTTGGCGAGCGTTTTCCAGTGCCGCTTTCACGTCGGCGTTCTTACCGAAACCTTGCTTTTCCGCTTCCTGCATCATGACTTCACGGCCGATCAGGTCTTTCTTGATCATGTCGCGCAGCTGAGGCGAATCAGGCTGCTGGCCTTGGGCCACGACTTGCTTGACGACAGCGTCAACGCGCGAGGTCGGGATAGCCTTGCCATTAACCACGGCAACGTTTTGTGCGAAAGCTGGTACGGCAACAACGAGGAGTGCGATCAGCAACTTGGCTGGCTTGAAAGTCATTATTAATTCCTGTCAGGGGAAAGTTATAGCGAATTAGCTTGGACGGCTAGGTTCTTGTCTTCAATTATTTTAAAAGCCGATAGCAGCCATCAAACTTCGGACGGAGCCAAAGCAGTAATGGCCAGTGCATGAATCTCTTTATGCATCATATCGTGCACAGAATCATACACGAGACGATGCCTTGTGACGAGTTTCAGCCCTTCGAATTGTAACGAAACAATTCTGACGTTGTAATGACCGCCGCCCGAGGCCGCACCGGCATGGCCGGCGTGGGCGGCGGAGTCGTCGTCCAGCACCAGTTCAGTGGGTTGCAGTTTGGCTTCAAAGGCAGCGCGCATGCGCTCCATCCGGGTATCCTGGGTCATGCCTGGTCTTTCATGTGACGCGATAAATAAATCGTTTGTGCGATGATAAACACAAACATGATGGCGGTAGCGCCAAAGGCTTTAAAACTGACCCACGCGTCGGTATTCCCTTTAAACAGCACAAACGCCAGATACCAGTTCAGCGCGCCCATGAAGGTAAAGAAGGCGACCCACGCGAAGTTCAGGCGCGACCAGATCAACTCGGGCAATTCGATAATCTCCTTCATCGACTGGCGCATCAGGTTCTTTTTAAACAGCAGGTCGCTGAACAGCAGCACCACGGCAAACAGCCAGTAGACGATGGTCAGTTTCCATTTGATGAAATCCTCGTCGTGCAGGTAAATCGTCAGACCACCGAATACCACGAACATGCCCAGCGATACCCACAGCACGCCGTCGACCTTGCGGCCGCGCAGCTTGATCCAGGCGATTTGCGCCATCGTGGCCAGGATGCCGACCACGGTGGCGATCACGATCGGCGATTGCTCGGCGGTGACGGAACCGCCGGAAATCATACCGCTCATATAAGTGTTGATGAGGTGCTGGGAGGCCTCGGCATTCATGCCGGCGCCTTTGTAGGCGCCGAAGAACAGCAACACCGGGATCATGTCGAACAGGAATTTCATGATGTCTCTTATTAGTCTTGTGGGTCGAAGCGGAGCGAAGCAGAGTTAATACAGTAGCGCAGGCCGGTCGGCGGTGGGCCGTCCGGGAACACGTGGCCGAGGTGGGCGTCGCACACACCGCAGATGGTTTCGGTACGCAGCATACCATGCGAACGGTCGACCTTTTCGATCACATTGGCTGGATCGATTGGTTCGAAGTAGCTGGGCCAGCCGCAGCCGGAATCAAACTTGGTGTCGGAACGAAACAGCGGCGTGTTGCAGCATATGCAGGTGTAGATGCCGGCTTCGTGATGATCCCAGAACTTGCCGGTGAAAGCACGTTCGGTGGCGGCATGGCGCGTGACTTGGTATTCCATCGGGTCGAGTTGGGTGCGCCATTCGGCGTCGGATTTGACAACTTTATTGCTCATGACTTATTTCTCGCTTAAGAAGAACAGCTGACTTCAAGATGGCTTGCCCAGTCCGGAGGCAAGGCGGCGTAGTGTTCGTGCTCGGGCTGTTCGTCGTAAGGGCGCTGCAACACGGCCAGCAGACGCTCCACCTCGGAAAAGTCCTTATTTTGCGCTTTTTCAATCGCCACTTGGGCGAGATAGTTACGCAGCACGTATTTGGGGTTGACTCGGTTCATCGCAAGCGCACGCGCGGTGTCGTCACTCGATTCGGCTTGCAGACGAGCGCGGTAGCGTTCGGCCCAGGCGTCGAAGGCGGGACGGTCGATGAACAGGTCGCGCAGCGGTTCGTCGCCGCTGGCGTCGGCCGCGCGCACGCCGCTTAAGCGGCGGAAGAACAGAGTGAAATCGACGCCGGGCAGAGTGGCGAACAGGCTGTCGAACAGATCGCGGTCGGCTTCGGCGTGCTGTTCCAGTTGCGTGAGGCCCAGTTTGGCATGCAGCAGTTCGTCAATCTTGGCGGCGAATTCAGGCTGGTAGACGTCCAGCGCGGCTTGCGTTGGTTCGATTTCGCCGATCAGCGGCAGCAGCGCCTGTGCCAGCGCATAGCAGTTCCAGTGGCCTACTTGCGGTTGGTTAGCGTAAGAGTAGCGGCCTTGCTGGTCGGTGTGATTGCAGATGTGGCTGGCGTCGAAGGCTTCCATGAAGCCGTACGGGCCGTAGTCCAGCGTCAGGCCGAGGATGGACATGTTATCGGTGTTCATCACGCCATGCATGAAGCCGACCGCCTGCCAGTGCGCGATCATGTGCGCGGTGCGGCGCGTAACTTCTTCCAGCAGCGCGGCGTATGGATTTTCGGCGTCGCGCAGGGCAGGGTAGAAGCGGTCGATCACGTAATCGGCCAGCAGTTTCAACTCATCGTTTTTCTTGCGGTTGTACCAGTGCTCGAACGAGCCGAAGCGTACGAAGCTAGGCGCCATGCGCACCACCACGGCCGAGGTTTCAGCGGTTTCGCGCATCACGCCCTGGTCCGAACCGGCCACCGATAGCGCGCGCGAAGTCGGGATGCCCAGCGCATGCATGGCTTCAGAACAGAGGAATTCGCGGATCGACGAGCGCAGCACGGCGCGGCCATCGCCCATGCGCGAGTAGGGCGTCAGGCCGGCGCCTTTCCATTGCAGCTCCATCGGGCCTTGCGCGGTGGCGACGTCGCCAAACAAGATGGCGCGGCCATCGCCCAGCTGGCCGGCCCAGACGCCAAACTGGTGGCCCGAATACACGGCGGCCAGTGGCTGGCCGCGCTCCGGCACGGCATTGCCGATCAGGATGTCGAGACTGTCGGCCACGTCTTGCGGCGACAGGCCGAGCAGTTCCGCCGCCGGCGCGCTGACGCCCACCAGATATGGCGCAGGCAACGGCGTAGGCATCAAACGGGTGTAGAAAGCAGGCGGCAAGGACGCGAAGGAATTGTCCAGCGGCAGATTAGCAGCAGTAATGATGAGCTCCAGATTGGCTAAGCTCTGGATTTTACCGCAGGGCGGCAATGCGGCACTGCAGCATCGAAAAGCATTGACGCTGCGCGCGACGAGCCACCACACTCGAATCACCATACCACTACTCACGGAGACCTCATGCTGATGGGCCAGATGATGAATCAGCCGTTGCTGATTTCAAGCATCCTCGAATTCGCCGCCCGCCATTACGCCAACAGCGAAATTGTTTCGCAGCGCGTGGAAGGCGACCTGCACCGCTACACCTTCCGCGACTGCCACCAGCGCGCCAAGCAGCTGGCCAATGCCCTGCAAGCGCTGGGCGTGCAAAGCGGCGAACGGGTGGCGACGCTGGCGTGGAATGGCTACCGTCACCTTGAGGCTTACTATGCCGTGTCCGGCAGCGGCGCGGTGCTGCACACCATCAATCCGCGCCTGCATCCGGAACAGCTAGCCTACATTTGCAACCACGCCGAAGACCAGTATTTGCTGTTCGACTTTTGCTTCCTGCCGCTGATCGAGGCCATTGCGCCGCACTGCAAAACGGTAAAGGGCTGGATCCTGCTGGGCGCGGCGGACCGCATGCCGGCCGACAGCAAAATCCCTAACCTGATGTGCTACGAAGATTTGCTGGCTGCCCAGTCCAGCGATTACGCTTGGCCAAGCTTCGACGAGAACGCCGCCGCGACACTGTGTTATACATCCGGCACTACCGGCAATCCGAAAGGCGCGCTGTACTCGCACCGCTCGACCGTGCTACACGCCTACGCCTCGGCTTTGCCGAATGTGCTGAACGTATCCTCGCATGACGCCGTGATGCCGGTGGTGCCGATGTTCCATGTCAACGCGTGGGGTTTGCCATATTCTGTGCCGCTGTCGGGCGCGAAGATGGTCTTCCCCGGTCCGGCGCTGGACGGCAAATCGGTCTACGAGCTGATGGAAAAAGAGCGCGTGACCTTCTCGGCCGGCGTGCCGACTGTCTGGTTAGGCCTGATTAACTACTGCCTTCAGAACAAGCTGAAGTTCTCGACCTTCCGCCGCACTGTGATCGGCGGTTCGGCCTGTCCGCCGGCCATGATGAATACGCTGATCGACGAGTTCGGCGTAGAGGTCATCCACGGCTGGGGCATGACCGAGACGTCGCCGCTGGGCACCACCGGCGGGTTGCTGTCCAAACACATGGAGTTGCCAAAGGGAGAGCAGCGCAAAATTCTGCAAAAACAAGGCCATGCAATCTATGGCGTCGACATGAAAATCGTCGATGAGCTGGGTGAGGAGCTGCCGTGGGATGGCGCCACGTCGGGTAACCTGCTGGTCAAAGGCCCGTGGATTATCGCCAGCTATTTCAAGGGCGAGGGCGGCGATGTGCTGGAAGACGGCTGGTTCCCGACTGGCGACGTGGCCACCATTTGCCCTGACGGCTTCATGCAAATTACCGACCGCGCCAAGGACGTGATCAAATCCGGCGGCGAGTGGATCGGCACCATCGACCTGGAAAACATCGCGATGTCGCATCCGGGCGTAATGCAGGCCGCCTGCATCGGCGTCTTCCATCCGAAGTGGGACGAACGCCCGCTGCTGGTGGTGGTACGCCGACCCGGCAGCGAAGTCACGCGCGAGCAGTTGCTGGCCCACTTCGACGGCAAAATCGCCAAGTGGTGGCTGCCGGATGACGTGGTGTTTGCCGAAGCTTTGCCGGTCGGCGGCACCGGAAAGATTCAGAAAAACAAGCTGCGCGAGCAGTATAAAGACTATCAACTGCCCAGTTAGTTTAGTAATAAATAGTTTGACCCCGAACTGTTTTCCTCGTACATTATTGCCTTACGGAATTTTTCTAGAGGAAAACCATGTTCAACAGCATAACCATACGCGCCCGCCTGATCCTGACTATGTCGGTATTGGGCGTGCTGATGCTGGCCCTTGGCGGCCTGAGCATCTTTGGCATGAACACCGTCAATTACGCGTTGAAAGACGTGTACTCCAACCAGCTGGCGTCGACGATCGCGCTGGCCAACGCCAAGAATTTTCTGAACCGCTCGCGCTTCGTGATTGACCGCGGCGTGTTTCATCCTGAAGCAGCGGACCTCGACAAGACTCTCAGCCGCGCCGATGGTTTCATCGAAGACGCCGACAAGGCATGGAAAAGCTATCTGGCGCTGCCGCTGGGCGACGACGAAAAAGCGCTGGCCACCGATCTAGACGCCAAACGCACCCTGTACGTGAAGGAAATGCGTGCCTTGATGACTGCGCTGCGCGAACACAGTCAGGACAAGATCGAAGAACTGTCGATGAAAACCCTGTCGGCCCAGTTCGGCGTGTTTGACGCCGCCTCGGTCAAGCTGGAAAACTTCCAGATGGACGGCGCCAAGTCGCACTACGATGACAGCCAGTCGTTCTTCTCCGGTTTCACCAAGGGCTACATCATTGCGCTGGTGCTGGGTGCGGCGCTGATTATCTTCTCGGCCGTGCGTTTGCTGCGCGCCATCCTGCGTCCGCTGGAAACGGCCTTGGGTCACTTCGACCAGATCGCTGCCGGCAACCTCGCCAACCGCATCGCTGCCGACCGCAACGACGAAATGGGCAAGCTGATGAACGGCCTGACCAAGATGCAGGACCAGATGTCCGGCACCGTCAGCAGCATCCGCACCGGCAGCAGCGCCATCGCTACCGCCAGCTCGGAAATCGCCGCCGGCAACCTCGATCTGTCGCGCCGTACCGAGAGCCAGGCTGCGGCGCTGGAAGAAACCGCGTCCTCGCTGGAAGAGCTGACTTCGACCGTGCGCCAGAACGCCGACAACGCCCGTCAAGCCAACCAGCTGGCGCGGAGCGCGCAAGATGTGGCAGGCAAGGGTGGTCAGCTGGTGTCGCAAGTGGTGGACACCATGGGCACCATCAACAGCTCGTCGCGCAAGATTGCCGACATCATTGGCGTGATTGATGGCATCGCTTTCCAGACCAATATCCTGGCGCTGAATGCGGCCGTGGAAGCAGCCCGCGCTGGCGAGCAAGGCCGTGGCTTTGCCGTGGTGGCGACCGAAGTGCGCAACCTGGCGCAACGCTCGGCGGCGGCGGCGAAAGAGATTAAAGAGCTTATCACCGCATCGGTGGAGCAAGTGGACGCCGGCACCCAGCTGGTGGATAAAGCCGGCGCGACGATGGATGAAATCGTCAGCAGCGTGGAGCGTGTAACCGGCATCATGACCGAGATCATGATCGCAGGCGAAGAGCAAAGCGCGGGCATTGAGCAGATCAACCAGGCCATCGTGTCGATGGACGAAGTGACCCAGCAAAACGCCGCGCTGGTGGAAGAAGCCGCAGCCGCTGCCAACGCCATGCAAGAGCAAGCCGCACAGCTGGAAGAAATGGTCAGCACCTTCAAGCTGGACACCAGCACTCCCCGCATCGGCCATCGCGACACCGTGCGCCGGCCGCTACTGGCGCTGAGCCGCTAAGGAAAAGGCGCCAATCGGCGCCTTTTTGTTACCCGGTCATGCTTGCTTTGCCGGACTATGCAGTGCCAGCGGGGTTTCCGGTAGCCAGAACAGCATCAGCAGGCCGAGGCCTACCAGCACCGTGCCGGCGCTGAAGATGGTGCCGATGGCGTGGCGGTACAGCTCCGCATTGGCCGCTTGCCCATGCAATTGCTGCGCCAGGATCGCGCCGGAACCGGTCACGCCGATCAGGCCGCCCAACGAACGGAAGAAGCCCAGCATCGCCGTGCCGACGCCGCGCCGCATCAGCGGCAGGGCGTTTTGGACGGCGATGGTCATATTCGGCATCACCAATCCCAGCCCAGCGCCCAGTACGAAGATGGCTGGCTCCAGCACCATGTAGCCGGCTGCCGAGCTGATGCCCCAAGCCAGCGCCGCGAATGCCGCCGTCGCCATCGACAGGCCCAGCACTTGCGCAGGTTTGTAGCGGCCCGACTTGGCCAGCGCGCGGCCGTTCAGCGCCGAGGCGATCACCATGCCCACCATCATCGGCATGGTCAGCAGGCCGGAACTGGCGGGCGTTGCGCCCATCACCATCTGGAACAGCAGCGGGAAGAACACGCTGGAACCCATCATACCAACGAAGGTCAGCGCCAGCACCACGCTGGCGACGTTGAACACGCGATTGTGGAACAGGTCTGGCGGCAGCACCGGCTCTGGCACGCGGCGTACGTGCCACAGCAGCGCCATCGCCAGCACGCCAGCCAGTATGCTGGTGTACAGCACTTCCTGCGAATGCCACGGCCATTCGTTGCCGCCCAGCGCCAGCACCAGCAGCGCCGCCGTGATCGCACCGGTCAGCAGCACCGAACCGAGATAGTCGATCTTGTGCGCATGGTGCTTCTTATCATGCGGCATGGACTTAGCAATGACATACATCGCCAGCGCGCCCACCGGCAGGTTGATGTAGAAAATCGAATGCCACGACAGCCAATCCGTCATCAGTCCGCCAAGCACCGGTCCCAGCACGCTGGTGGCCGCATACACGGCGGCGATGCTACCCTGGCGCTTGCCGCGTTCGGCCGGCGGAATCAGGTCGGCAATTACGATTTGGGCCAGCGGCATGAAACCGCCCGCACCAAGTCCCTGGATAGCGCGGAAGGCGATTAGCTCCACCATGTTCTGCGCCAGCCCGCACAGCGCCGAGCCGATCAGGAAGATGATGATGGCCGTGTACAGCAGCGGCTTGCGGCCGTACTGGTCGCTGAGTTTGCCGTACAGCGGCATCGTGGCGGTCGAGGCCAGCACATAGGCCGTCACCACCCACGACAGGTGCGCCATGCCGCCGAGGTCGGACACGATGCGCGGCAGGGCGGTGGCCACGATGCTCTGGTCCAGCGCCGCCAGGGCGATCATGATGACCAGCCCCATGTAGATGTTTCGGATCTGTTGATTCATTCGCCAATCTCGTTGAGGTAAATAAGGGCATTGCGCAGGGCGACTGCGCCTTCTGGCGGTAATTGCGCCAGCTTGCGGGCTAGCCAGTCGCGACGGCGGGCACGGATGTCGTTCAGTACCGCCGTCCCGTGCTCGGTCAGCAGCAAGCCGCTGCGGCGGCGGTCTTCCGGATCAGGCGCGTCGCGCTTGACCAGGTTGAATGCTTCCAGCGTCTTGATGTGGCCGCTCATGGTGGGGCCACGCAGCTTTTCCTGTCGCGCCAGCTCGGCCACGCCGATGCCCGGTTGCAGGCTAATGGTCGAAATCAGCATTTTCTGCTGCAGGGTGAGGCCGGACGGATCGTCGTCGCTTTCCTGCCGCAGGCGCCGGAACACATGATGCAGGGCCACGCGCAGCTCGTCGGCCAGCGCAATGGCATGTTGGGGGATGTCGGTGGTCATGATAGTAAGATAGGTAGGCTACCTATCTATTGTAGCAAAAAAATGCCCGGCGAACCGGGCAGAGGGAGGAGACAACCTTATTTAAGCGCGCCGAAGACTTTGCCTATCAGTTTGCTGCCGGTTCCCAGCGGGTCGGCGCGGATGGCTTTCTCTTCTTCAGCGATCATGGTGTAGAGACCGTCCAGCGCGCGCTGGGTGACGTAGCCTTCCACCGTGGCTTGGTCTTTGGACACCACGCCCAGTTTCGGCGCCAGGCTCATGGCGGCGTTGTACTTGGTCGCCACACCGGACTTGTCGGTGACTTTTTTTACCACCGGCAGGAATTGCACCGCCAGCTTGTCCTGCGTTTTACTACGGAAGAAATCCGTAACCGAGGTGTCGCCGCCGGTCAGGATGTTCTTGGCATCGGTGATGCTCATCGACTTGACCGCGTCCAGCAGCAGCGGCTTGGCCATCGGTACGGCGGCTTCGGCGGCGTGATTCATCTGCACCACGAGGTCGTCGAGCTGCTGGCTTTTGCCGGTCATCTTCAGCAGCGGGCGCGCTTGTTCAAGGATCTTCGGCAGCGGGATGCGCACCTTGTCGTTGTTGAGGAAACCGCCATCGGCGCCGAGTTTGGACACGGCAGCGGCCGAGCCGGTTTCCAGCGCCGCTTTCAAACCGCCGGAGGCGTCTTTGTTGGTGAGGTCGTCCAGCGACAGGGCATAAGCGCTGGCGGCCAGCAAGCTTAACGGGATCAACAGGGCGATGGCGCGGCGCGATACAGGCATGGATAAACCTCCGGGTGAGTAAAGACCTTACTGTACTCCACCGCAGTCTATGCCGCCAGCGCCGGGATCTCCTTGGCCAGCCGTTCCAGCAGGCGCGCGCATTCGAACACGCTCAGGGTCTGGTGCGCACCGCCTTCGCCCTCGATGTCGATGACCTCATCCATTTCCGAACGCGGATCGCCTTGCGAATTTGGATTGCGCATCATCTTGGGCGCGCCGAAGCGCTTGTTGTCGGCAATGGTCATGATGTTTTCCACTGCATCGACTAGCAGGCCGTAGCATTCATCGCCGCGTTCGACGACCAGAATTTTCGATTGCGAAGCATCTTCTAGCGGCGGCATGCCGTACAGGCCGCGCAGGTCGATCACGGTTACCATCTGCTTGCGCAAGTTGAGCATGCCGCGCATGAAGGCGGGCAGGCCGGGCGGGCAGGTGATCTCGCCAACGGTGAGGTCGATAATCTCGCGCACCTGCTTGATCTCCACCGCGTAGCTGTTCTCCAGCGCAAAGGTGATGTAGACCTTGCGCTGGCCGCGCGCCGCTTCGCGCCGTTCGATCTTGGCCACTTGTGCATCATCCTTGGGATACAGGTTGGCGTGGCCGGTGCGCATTTCCTTGATCTCGTTGCTGGAGAAGATCTGGTGATGGTCGAGGAAGAAGATGTCGCCCAACTCCGGCTTGGACAGGCAGCCGCCGAACATGCCAGCGCGCGCCTTGCTCAGCATCGGGATCGGCATGATTTCTTCGTTGTAGAAGTTGACGATGTTGTCGACCGAATCAACCAGAAAACCGATGGTGGCGTCGTCGATGCGCGCCACGATGATACGCTGGTCCGTGGTTGTCGCCTGCTCGCCGCGGTTGGCCGCATTGAGCAGGGTAGCAAAATCTACCACCGCTACCGGGCTGCCACGGAAGTTGATGCGGCCCAGGCACAGCGCGCTGTTCAGCACCGAAGGCTGCAACTCCGGCACGCGGATAATCTCCTGGATCGCCGCCATCTCAAACGCAAACGAAGAGATGCCGACGCGGAAGCTGACGCACTGGCGGCGCTCGCCATGATGGCGGCGCGATTCGCGGTCGGAGCATTGTAGTGCCAGCACCTGCGGCACGTTTTCAATGCGGATCAGCGTGTCTGGATCGAGCACTTGCACCAGCCGCGCGCCATGATCGAGCAGAATGGTGCCGGCCACCACGCCGCGCTTTTCGCCGTCGGCATAGGTCAGCGTGCTGCGCTGCTCGGGACGCACGCGCAGGATTTCGCCGGTGGCGTCGAACAGTATGCCGACCAGCACACCGTCGTAATCGAGGATGGCGATTTTATCGCTAGGCAGCGCAGCGCGCGCCTCGGGATTGAACACGCGGCCCAGATTAACCACCGGGATCACGCTGCCGCGCAGTGTGAACACGCCTTCGAGAAAGCGTGGCGACAAGGGCAGGGCAGAGACCTTTGCCGGGTAGTTCACTACTTCGCGGAAGCAGTTGGCGGGCAGGGCGAACTCGTCGTCGCCCAGCACAAAGGAGCCAAACAATTCGGTGCAGTTAATCGTGGACGCATCAGGCATAGGTGGCTCCGGCGCATGGGGTGACGATTTCCTGCACCGTGTAGTCGCAGGCTGCGCAATCAATGGTCAAGGTGCGGCCGCATTTTCCGCCGACGCGGCAGTAGGCCACATTCAGGCCGTATTTGCGCAGATAGCGCCGCGCCGCATCGGCATTCTGCTGGCCGATTTGCAGCCGGCTGGAGCAGCCGTTCAGCATGGTGGCGCCGCCGGCCAGGATGACTTCGATATCGGCATAATCGGCTTCGGTCGCGCCAATCAGGCGCAGCAGCGAAGGCACAGCCTGACTGACATAGCGCGCGCCCAGTTCGCCCGGGCCGGTAACAGCTTCCGGCAGCAGGCAATGCGCCAGCCCGCAGCGGCGCTGCTTTTTCCAGATGAAGGCAATGCCCACGCAGGAGCCCAGCAGCGCTTGCAGCTGGCCGGTGCGGACGCCGATTTTCAGCTGGCCCATCGCCACTTGCAGCGGTCCGCCGGGCATGACCCGGAATTCGTCGCTGCTCAGGTCATCCCACGGCACCGTTGATGGCCGGATTGGAGCGTTCAATAACGTGGCATGCATGGCTTATTCCATTCGATAAATCATTGGCCGGTCGAACTGATAGGCGGTGTTCATGCCCGAGATCGACTCCGATTCGCCCACGATCATGATGGCGTGCGAAGCCATGCTCAACCGTGCTTGTTGCAGTATGGTTTGCTGATGCTCCTGATCGAAGTAAATCAGCACGTTGCGCAGGAATACCAGGTCAAACTGCTTGGCCGGTTTCAGCGGCGTCATCAGGTTGTGCTGCGCCAGGTCGACATTCTTCTTCAGCGCGTCCACCACCCGCAGGCCATTGGCGCTGGGACGGAAGTATTTTTTCACCCAGTCCGGATGGGTTTCCTGGATGCGCTCAACCGAGCGGCCGCTGTACTGGCCGTCACGCGCCAGCGCCAGGATCTGCTGCGAAATATCGGTCGCATGAATCTGGTAGCTGAAGCCCGGATGGCGCTCCTGGAACTCCTCGCACAGCATGGCCATCGAGTACAGTTCCTCGCCGCTGGAGGCGGCTGCCGACCAGATTTTCAGGCGCTTGCCCGGATGGTCTTTCCACCACTGCGGCAGGAATTCCTGCTCGACGTAGTCCCACACCTGCGGGGTGCGGAAGAACAGGGTGTCGTTGGTGGTGACCAGGTCGATAAAGTGCGGCACTTCGGCCCGGTCCTGCTCCACCTTGTCGAGGTAAGCCTGGTAACTGCCCAGTTTGAGTGCCTGCACGCGCGGGCGCAGGCGGCGTTCCAACAGTACGCTTTTGCGTTCGCTCATCGCAATGCCGGTGTGCTTGCGCACCAGTGCGATCAGCGCGGTCAGCGTGGCGGGAGTGATACCGGTGGCGTCCATGATTACACCGTAAAGCCGGCCACGGTTTTATTCAGGTCGCCGGCGCGCTGGTTCAGCCCCTCGGTCGAGCGGGCAATGCTGTCGCAGGCGGCAGCCGATTTCTCGGCTTCCTCGGCAATGTACTGCACGGCGGTGCTGACTTCGCGCGCCGTCAGCAATTGCTCGTTGGTGGCCTTGGAGATATCGGAAATGGCCATGGTGGTCTTGATCACGCCGGCCAGGATCTTGTCGAACGCGTCGCTGGCCTGGCGCGAAATCTCGCTGCCGGCTGACACACGCTTGACCGATTCGTTGATCAGCTTGGAGATTTCCTTGGTCGCCTGCGAGGAACGCTCGGCCAGCTTGCGCACTTCGTCCGCCACCACCGAGAAGCCCAGCCCGTGCTCGCCGGCGCGCGCTGCTTCGATGGCGGCATTGAAGGCCAGCATATTGGTCTGGTTGGCAATATCGCTGATGACCTTGACGATTTCGCCGATGTCTTCCGACGAGCGGTTGATCAGGTCCATGGCTTCAATCGATTTGGCCACTGCTTTGGCGCCGACTTCAGCTTCGTGCTGGGCGGACTTGGCCATTGAGTCGGCGTCCGAGGTGTTGTTGGCAATCGTGTTGATCGAGCTGGTCAGGCCGTCGATGGAGGCATTCATTTCTTCCACCGTAGCGCCCAGCGCCTGGGTGCCGACCGCCACGCCGTTGGAGCGTTCGGCAATGGTGGTGGAGGCGTCGGCCAGGCCGCTGGCGGACATCACCACGTCGCTGATCACTTTACGCAGGTCGGCAATCATTTTGCTGATGCCTTCGGCCAGCTGGTCTAGCGGCTCTTCGCCCTCGACCACAATCTTGCTGGTCAAGTCGCCATTGGCAGCGCGCGCGACCGAGTCCAGCAGGCGGGTAATCTTCTCGCCGTCCGATTTGGCCTTGGCGGCTACCGATTCTTCCAGAGCTACCTGCGCGGTAATATCGCTTGCATATTTAACTATTTTGTATGGCTTGCCATTTAAATCCATAATCGGATTATAAGTAGCTTGAATCCAGATAGTCTTTTTATTATTTCCGAGGCGTTTGTAACGGCCGCTATCGAATTCGCCACGATTTAGTTTCTGCCAGAAACATTTATACTCGGCACTAGCGGAAAAGTCAGGATCGCAAAACATGCGGTGATGCTCGCCTTTAATGTCGTCCAGATAATATCCCATAACATCAAGGAAATTATCGTTAGCACTCAATACATGACCTTGCATGTCAAATTCGATCACTGCCTGGGCCTTGCTGATGGCGCTGACCTTGCCTTCGTACTCGGCGTTGCGGACGCGGTTTTCAGTGATGTCGGTGGCGAACTTAATCACTTTGTAGGGCTTGCCGTCGGCATCCATCACCGGGTTGTAGGAGGCGTTGATCCAGATCTCGCGGCCGTCTTTGGCCACGCGCTTATACTCGCCGTGCTCGTACTCGCCCTTTGCCAGGCGGGCCCAGAACTGCTTGTAGACGGCGCTGGAGGCAAATTCCGGTTCGCAGAACATCGAGTGATGGCGGCCCTGGACTTCGCTCAGCGAGTAGCCCAGCACGCGCAGGAAGTTGTCGTTGGCGTGTAGAATTTTCCCTTCCAGGTCAAACTCGATGACCGCCTGCACGCGGTTGAGCGCGGCGTGGATAGCTTGGAGTTCTACATCATGGGTCTGGATTACCTGGCTAGGAGCGTTCATGGGAGTCCCTGTCGTATATTTAAATCAGCAATTGTCGTGGACAAACTAAATATCGTGATATTTAGTGAGATTTATTCTGATATTCGGGGTTGGGGAATATATGTGGCGCGTACTAATTATTTCCCTTATTCAAAGTGCAGGCAAGCGCGGCAATAACGAATCAGGGTTAAATGTACTCTGCAAGCGACAGCTTTTGTCGTCATTCTCAGTATTACAAAGTGCCACGCACGGATTCAAAAGTGCGGGCACGGCACAAAAAAATAACACGACCGTTCTTTTTATGCGGTATAGTGAGCAAGCCTAGCATTCCAACCAAGAACACAAGGAAGAGACATGACTGCTGAATATCAAGTGCACGGCGCAGTTGCCGTCATCACGCTGAACAATCCGCCGGTCAACGGCATGGGCCTGGTAACGCGCACGGCCGCCGTCAAGGGCATCCAGCAAGCGCTGGCTGATGATGCCGTCAAGGCCATCATCATCACCGGCGCCGGCAAAGCCTTCTCGGGCGGTGCCGACATCAAAGAATTCAACACCCCGAAAGCATTGCAGGAACCTAGCCTGCACACCCTGATCGCCACCGCCGAGAGCTCGACCAAGCCGGTAGTGGCGGCGATTCACACCGTCTGCATGGGCGGCGGCCTGGAACTGTCGCTGGGTTGCCACTATCGTGTGGCGCTGCCGGGCGCGCAGATTGCGCTGCCGGAAGTGAAACTGGGCCTGCTGCCGGGCGCCGGCGGCACCCAGCGCCTGCCGCGCGTGCTGGGCCTGGAGCCGGCACTGAATATGATCGTGTCGGGAAACCCAGTGCTGTCGGAAAAACTGCCGGCCCTGTTCGACGAAATCTTTGCCGCCGATGCCGATATCGTGCAATCGGCCGTGGCGTTTGCGGAAAAGATTGCCGATGCGCGTCCGCTGCCGAAAGTGCGCGACCGCAAAGTCGACTATCCGAACCACGAAGCCTTCCTGCAATTCTCGCGCAACACCGTGAAAGCCATGTCGGGCCCGTTTCCGGCGCCACTGGAATGCGTGGAAACAGTGGCCGTCTCGGTCACCATGAAGTTTGACGATGGGATGAAGTTCGAGCGCGAGCGCTTCCTGCACCTGATCCAGACCACCGAATCGAAAGCGCTGCGCCACGCCTTCTTCAGCGAGCGCACCGCCAGCAAGGTGCCCGACGTGCCGGCCGATACGCCGGTGCGCAGCATCAAGTCGGCCGCCGTGATCGGCGCCGGCATGATGGGTGGCGGCATTGCCATGAATTTCCTCAACGCCGGCATCCCGGTCAAGCTGCTGGAAACCAAACAGGAAGCACTGGACAAAGGCATCGCCACCATCCGCAAGAATTACGAGAGCAGCCTGAAAAAGGGCAAGCTGACGCAAGAGAAGCTGGACCAGCGTATGGGCCTGCTGACCAGCACGCTGTCCTACGACGAGATCGGCCAGGCCGACATCGTGGTGGAAGCCGTGTTTGAAGAACTGGGCGTGAAAGAAGCCGTGTTCCGCAAGCTGGACGAAGTGATGAAGTCGGGCGCCATCCTGGCCACCAATACCTCGACGCTGGACGTCGACAAAATCGCCGCCTTCACCAAGCGCCCGCAAGACGTGATCGGTACCCACTTCTTCTCGCCGGCCAACGTCATGAAGCTGCTGGAAATCGTGCGCGGCAAGGAGACTGGCAAGGACGTGCTGGCCACCGCGCTGGCACTGTCCAAAAAGCTGAAGAAAACCGGGGTGGTGTCGGGCGTGTGCGACGGCTTCATTGGCAACCGCATGATCGAGCAATACAGCCGCCAGGCTGGCTTCCTGCTGGAAGAGGGAGCGCTGCCGGAGCAGGTCGACAAGGCGGCCGAGAAATTCGGCTTCGCCATGGGGCCGTTCCGCATGGGCGACCTAGCCGGCAACGACATCGGCTGGGCCATCCGCAAGCGCCGCTACGTTGAGAAGCCAGAGATCACCTACTCGAAAACCGCTGACCTGTTGTGCGAAATGGGCCGCTACGGCCAGAAAACTGGCGGCGGCTGGTACGACTACAAGGCTGGCGACCGCAAGGCTTACCCGAACGAGCAGGTCAATGCCATGATCGTGCAGCACTCGGCTGACCTCGGCATTACCCGCCGCAAGATCAGCGACGAGGAAATCGTCGAGCGCCTGGTGTACTCGCTGGTGAATGAAGGCGCGCTGATTCTGGAAGAGGGCATTGCCCTGCGCGCCTCGGATATCGACATGGTCTACCTGACTGGCTACGGCTTCCCGCTGTACCGTGGCGGCCCGATGTTCTACGCCGATACGGTCGGTCTGCCGAACGTGCTGGCGGCGATCAGTAAATACGCCAAGGGCCACCAAGGCCAGGCATGGCAACCGGCGCCGCTGCTGCTTAAGCTGGCCGCAGAAGGAAAGTTGCTTAATAACTAGTAGTTGTTGCATTATGAACACATGAATTGATATTGTATTCACATTTTCGGCCGGGCTCGTTATAATCGAGCCCGGCCGTTTTTGTTTTCCTGCGCCCAGGAAACGGCTGATAGTCCACGTGGGCGTGACGACTTCAAACGATAAAATTTAGGGATTCCCATGAAGCACACTATTTTCGCAGCAGCACTGGCCCTGGCCAGCATCTCCGCCGCCCACGCTGACGCCATCAACGGCCTGTACAACACTGGTCTGGGTGCGAGCGGCAGCGCCGACGCTTACTACAGCCTGAGCTCGGCTGTCAGCAGCACCGCGTACACCAGCACCGAAGCCGCATGGCCGATCAACGACGGTACCTGGCTGCACAATACCGAGACCTCCAAGTGGATCACCCCACTGCTCGACCAGGCGCAAACGCTGGATCCTAGCGTTGACGGCACCTACACCTACAAACTGAGCTTCGACCTGACCGGCTACAACGCCAGCACCGCCTCGTTCACTGGCCACTTTGCCGCCGACAACGCCGTCACCATCAAGCTGAACGGCACCGATATCGCCAGCGGCGTCGGCTTCTCGTCGTGGCAGGACTTCAGCGCCAGCAGCGGTTTCGTCGCCGGCCAGAACAGCCTGGAATTCGTGGTCACCAACTACCGCCAGGGTTCCGGTAATCCGACCGGCCTGCGCGTCGAGTTCAGCGAATCGAATATCACCGCCGTACCTGAGCCAGAGACCTACGCCATGCTGGTGGGCGGCCTGGCACTGGTGGGCGCCATCGCTCGCCGCCGCAAACAGAAGTAATCTGTGGGAAAATGCTCACATGCCATAAAGAAATTTAAATGGCTTGTGAGCATGAGTGGAAAAAGCCCGCTATAATTTGTTCCAACAGCACCCATCTTTCGACGCCCTAAAAAACGGTTCGATCAACACCAAGCATCCGCACTGATGCTGGCTGATACGCTAACCAACCATTTTTTAGAGGCTCTCATGAAACGCTCCCTGATTGCAGCCGCCGCACTGGCGCTGACCGCCATCACCTCCGCCCACGCTGCCACTATCACCGGCCTGAAGAACACCGGCCTTGGCGTGAGCGGCGCCAACGACACCAACTACAGCCTGAGCTCGGCTGTCAGCAGCACCCCCGTCATCACTTACGACGCCCAATGGCCGATCGGTCCCTGGATGTCCAACGACACCACCTCGAAATGGATCACGCCGACCGCCAGCCAGGGCGAAAGCTTTGACCCATGGAGCAACGGCACCTACACCTATTCGCTGAGCTTTGACCTGACTGGCTTCAACGCGGCCAGCGCAGCGTTCAGCGGCCGATTGGCAGCGGACAACAGCGTGGTGGTCAAGCTGAACAACAACGTCATCGGCAGCGCGTCCGGCTTTACCAACTGGACCAGCTTTGGCGCCAGCAGCGGTTTCGTCGCCGGCGTCAACACACTGGACTTTGTGGTGACCAATTGGGCGCAGAACGGTGGTAATCCGACCGGGCTGCGGGTGGAGTTTGGTTCGTCGAGCATTGCGGCGGTTCCGGAACCGGAGACGTACGCGATGCTGTTGGGCGGCCTCGCCATGGTCGGCGCCTTTGCGCGCCGCCGTAAGCAGCAGTAAGTAGTCGTTTTAAGTAGCACTGCAGTACCGTAGCATCGTAGTAAGGGACTCCTTGGGTTTATTTCACCGCCTCTCCACGAGGCGGTTTTTTTTGCCCGCAACCCGGGGTCAGTTCTGCCAATCGCACACGAGCTCTTCACTATCTCATGATCTGCATCATGTGCTGTGATTCAGGAGGATGTATGTTGTCTGGATGAGCCGACCTTTAAGACAGGAATTTGCCGGTGCTTTTTACCACGTCATGTCGCGGGGTGATCGGCAACAGGTGATTTATCGGGATGATACCGATCGACTGGTGTGGTTGGACATGCTTGCCAGCACCTGCGCACGCTTCAACTTTAAAGTTCACGGTTTTTGCCAGATGACGAATCACTATCATCTGGTTGTGGAGACCGGCGATCCAAACCTGTCCCACGGAATGCGCCAGCTGAACGGTCAATATTCACAGTACTGTAACCGTAGGCATAAGCTGGTTGGCCATTTGTTCCAAGGGCGCTATAAGGCGATCTTGGTGCAGAAAGAGTGTTATGGGCGCGAAGTGGTGCGCTACGTTGTTTTGAATCCAGTTCGCGCGGGCATGGTTGCCGCGCCTGGTGAGTGGCGCTGGAGTAGTTACCAGTTGATGGTTCAAGATGCTCCAGCGCCCTCCTGGCTGGAGACCGACTGGATACTCTCCCTGTTTGGCCTAGACCGCGAGCAGGCTATTGAAGCCTATCGGCAGTTTGTTGCGCAGGGTGTCGGTGCGGCTAATCCTATGAAGAATGTGATGCATCAACTCCTTTTGGGAGATGAGGCTTTCGTTGCTAGCCGGCGCAGCGCACAATCCTTTACTCGGTTGAATGAAGTCACCAAACAGCACCGGCGTGCATTTGCACTTACTTTAGCGGAGTACCAGGCAAAATTTGCCAATCGGGATGAAGCCATCACCGAGGCGTATTTTTCTACTGCCTACACCATGAAAGAAATTGCGGCCCATTTTCGCGTCTCTTACCGGACGGTTAGTCGCGTCGTTCGCAGGCAAGAATCCTCATCTAAAGCAGAGGCCGTGTACGATTGGCAGAACTGACCCCGGGTTTTTGCCAGAAAAAAAGCCGCCCGGGGCGGCTTGGGGTGGGGACTGCTGGGGTTAGTCGGCTGCGTAGATGTTGTTGTCCTTGGTTTCGCCGATGAACAGTACGCCGATCACGACGGTGATCAGGGCGACGATGATCGGGTACCACAGGCCGTAGAAGATGTCGCCCTTGAACGCCACTAGCGCGAACGAGATGGTTGGCAGCAGGCCGCCGAACCAGCCATTACCGATGTGGTATGGCAGGGACATCGAGGTGTAACGGATGCGGGTCGGGAACATCTCCACCAGCATGGCCGCAATCGGGCCGTACACCATCGTCACGTACAACACCAGGATGAACAGGATCAGGACCACCATCGGTTTGTTGATCTGCGAGTCGTCCGCCTTAGGTGGGTAGCCGGCCGCTTTCACGGTGGCGGCAACTTCTTTCTTCAGCGCAGCGTCGGAATCTTTACTGGCTTTGTCGAAGTTCAGGCCGTCCGCAGTCAGCACCGCGTTGAAGGCGGTGATTTCCTTATCGCCGACTTTGATCTTGGCCACGCTGCCAGCCGGCGCGTCTTGCTTGGTGTAGTTCACCGAGGCGTTGGACAGGATGCTGGTAGCAATGTCGCACGACGAGGTGAATTTCTTCTGGCCGGTCGGGTTGAACTGGAAGTTGCACGATGCCGGATCAGCGATCACTACCACGGGCGAATTTTTCAGCGCTGCTTCCAGCTGCGGATTGCCGTAGTGGGCCAGGGCGCCGAACAGTGGGAAGTAGGTCGCCGCAGCCAGCACGCAGCCGCCGAGGATGATGTATTTACGGCCGATCTTATCCGACAGCATGCCGAAGAAGATGAAGAACGGAGTCGCCAGAGCCAGCGACAGCGCGGTCATGATGTTGGCGCTGGCACTATCAATCTTCAGTACCTGGGTCATGAAGAACAAGGCGTAGAACTGGCCGGTGTACCACACCACCGCTTGGCCCATGGTCAGGCCGATCAGGGCCAGGATTACGATTTTCAGGTTTTTCCATTGGCCGAATGCTTCGGACAGCGGCGCTTTCGAGGTCTTGCCTTCGGCTTTCATTTTGGCGAAGGCCGGCGATTCATTCATCGACAGGCGTATCCATACCGAAATACCCAGCAGCAGTACCGACACCAGGAACGGCACACGCCAGCCCCAGGCATTGAAGGCTTCCTCGCCGATGGCGGTACGGGTGCCCAGAATCACCAGCAGCGACAGGAACAGGCCCAGCGTTGCAGTGGTCTGGATCCATGCGGTAAACGAGCCGCGCTTGCCGTGCGGTGCATGCTCGGCCACGTAGGTGGCTGCGCCGCCGTACTCGCCGCCCAGCGCCAGCCCTTGCAAAATACGCAGTGACACCAGCACAATCGGCGCGGCAATGCCGATCGCCGCGTAGCCGGGTAACAAGCCGACAATGAAGGTGGAGGCGCCCATGATCAGGATGGTGATCAGGAAGGTGTATTTACGGCCGATCATGTCGCCCAGGCGGCCAAACACCAGCGCGCCAAATGGTCGCACGATGAAGCCCGCAGCAAACGCCAGCAGTGCAAAGATGAAGGTGGTGGTCGGCTCACCGATAAAGAACTGCTTGGCGATAATCGGCGCCAGCGAGCCGTACAGATAAAAGTCGTACCATTCGAACACGGTGCCGAGCGAGGACGCAAAAATCACTTTGCGCTCTTCGGCGGTGATCGGGGTGGCTTTGCCCGACGCGCGCGGGTCAGCTGTTCCTGTATTTGCCATGATGTGTGTCTCCTTTGATTTTGTAGGATGTTTTTCCCCAGCTGCGATAGTTATTCTTTCGTCAGCTTATCCGCAGTCTGGACTCTTAACCTTACGGCATTCTTGCGCGAAACTTACGTGAAACTGACAAATAAATTTGCGAACGACCGTACTAAAAATGTGCTATTCTGGTCCGAATAACACTTCATTCCATAGGAGACTCTCATGATTGACGCCGTCATTGTATCTACCGCCCGCACGGGTTTGGCCAAGTCGTGGAAAGGCGCGTTCAACATGACGCACGGCGCCACGCTGGGCGGCCATGTGCTGCAAGCCGCGATCCAGCGCGCTGGCATTGAAGCTGGTGAAGTTGAAGACGTGCTGGTCGGCTGCGCCAATCCTGAAGGTGCCACCGGCGGCAATATCGCACGCCAGATCGCGATTCGCGGCGGCTGCCCGGTCACCACCGCCGGCATGACCATCAATCGTTTTTGCTCCTCCGGCCTGCAAACCATCGCTACCGCCGCCCAGCGCATCATCGCGGGCGAGGGCGACATTTTCGCCGCTGGCGGCGTCGAGTCGATCTCCTGCGTGCAGCAGGAAATGAACCTGCATATGTATAAGGAAGTCTGGCTGTCGCAGCACAAGCCGGAAATCTACTGGCCGATGCTGCAAACCGCCGAGACCGTCGCCAAGCGCTATAGCATCAGCCGCGAGCGCCAGGATGAGTACGGTGCACAAAGCCAGCAACGCGCCGCTGCCGCCCAAGCCGCCGGCCTGTTCGATGCTGAAATCGTGCCGATGACTACCGTCATGGGCGTGGCTGACAAAGCTTCCGGCATGCTGCTGTCGCGCGAAGTGACCATCTCGGCGGACGAAGGCATTCGCGCCGATACTACTTACGAAGGCGTCTCGAAAATCCGCAGCGCCATGCCGGGCGGTGTTATCAGCGCCGGCAACGCCAGCCAGTTCTCGGACGGCGGCTCGATGTCGATTGTGATGAACGCGCAGACCGCCGCCGCTAAAGGTCTGCAGCCGCTGGGCGTTTTCCGTGGCTTCGCGGTCGCTGGTTGCGAGCCTGATGAAATGGGCATCGGCCCAGTGTTTGCGATTCCTAAGCTGCTGAAAAAAGCCGGCCTGAAAGTCGAAGACATCGGCCTGTGGGAATTGAACGAAGCCTTCGCCGTGCAAGTGCTGTACTGTGCTGACAAGCTGGGTATCCCGATGGATCGCTTGAACGTGAACGGCGGCGCCATCGCCGTCGGCCACCCATACGGCGTATCTGGCGCGCGCCTGGTCGGCCATGCGCTGATCGAAGGCAAACGCCGCGGCGTTAAATATGTCGTTGTCACCATGTGTATCGGTGGCGGCCAGGGAGCGGCAGGCCTGTTCGAAGTGGTGTAAGCCACATGGACTCGACCATCCTGTCGCGTCGCGACCTCGCGTTCATGCTGTACGAATGGCTGGACGCTGAGGCGCTTACCAAGCGCAGCCGCTTCGAAGATCACAACCGTGAAACCTTCGACGCCGCCCTTGATACCGCCGAACGGCTCGCCACCGAGCTGTTCGCCCCTCACAACAAAAAGTCCGACAGCCACGAGCCGCACGTGGTCGATGGCAAGGTGCAGATCATCCCCGAGGTAAAGACTGCGCTGGATGCCTTCAGTGCCGCCGGCCTGATGGCGGCCGGGCAGGACTACGAGCGCGGTGGCATGCAATTGCCAGCGGTAGTCGACAAGGCACTGGCGGCCTGGTTCACGGCGGCCAACGTCGGTACTGCGGCCTACACCTTCCTCACCATGAGCAATGCCAACACCTTGCTCAAGACCGGCACGCCGGAGCAGATCGAACGCTTCGTCAACCCAATGCTGGAAGGCCGCTACTTCGGTACCATGTGCCTGTCCGAACCGCAAGCTGGTTCCAGCCTGTCGGATATCACCACCCGCGCAGTGCCAGACGGCGAACACCAGTACCGCATCACCGGCAACAAGATGTGGATTTCGGCCGGCGAGCATGAGCTGGCGGAAAACATCATCCACCTCGTACTGGCCAAGATTCCCGGCGAAGACGGCAAGTTGATTCCGGGCGTGAAAGGCATCTCGCTGTTCATCGTGCCGAAGTATCTGGTCAATCATGATGGCAGCGTCGGCGCGCGCAACGACGTGGCGCTGGCCGGCCTGAATCACAAGATGGGCAATCGCGGCACCACCAACTGCTTGCTCAATTTTGGCGAGAACGGCGGCGCAATCGGCTACCTGGTCGGCAAGCCGCACCACGGCCTGGCCAATATGTTCCACATGATGAACGAGGCCCGCATCGCCGTCGGCCTCAACGCCGCAGTGCAGGGCTACACCGGCTACCTGCATGCGCTCGATTACGCGCGCAATCGTCCGCAAGGCCGACATCCAGCGCAAAAGGATCCGTCGCTGCCGCAGCTGCGCATCATCGAACACACCGACGTGCGGCGCATGCTGCTGGCGCAGAAGGCTTATGTTGAAGGCGGTCTTGGACTGGTGCTGTACAGTGCCCGTCTGGTTGACGAGCAAAACAGCGCGGAAACGCCGGAAGCCCGCGAGCATGCGGCGCGGCTGTTGGAATTCCTGACGCCGATCACCAAGTCGTGGCCGTCGCAGTGGTGTGTGGAAGCGAACTCACTGGCGATCCAGGTTCACGGCGGCTACGGCTACACGCGCGAGTACAACGTCGAACAGTTTTATCGCGACAATCGCCTGAACGCGATTCACGAAGGCACACACGGCATCCACGGCCTCGATCTGTTAGGGCGCAAAGTTTCGCAGCAAGATGGCGCCTTGTTCAAAGCATTTGGCGCCGAGATCCGGAAAACGGTACGTAAAGTGCGCGGCAGCGTGGGCGCGCCGGACGTCGCACCGGTGGGTTACGCGGACATCGGCAAGGAATTGCTGTCACACGCAGACGCGCTGGAGCATGCCTGGCAAGCCTTGGAGCAAACCACGCAGAAGCTGTATGCTGTTGGCGACATGAACAAAACGCTGGCCAACGCCAGCACCTATCTGGAAGCGTGCGGCCATATCGTAGTCGCGTGGATCTGGCTGCAGCAGGCCTTGCTGGCCGCCGCATCCATGCAGCAAGGCGATGCTGATTTCTATCGCGGCAAGCTGCAAGCCTGCCGCTATTTCTTCCGCTGGGAGCTGCCAAAAATCGGACCGCAGCTGGAACTGCTGTCCAGCATAGACACCACCACGCTCGATATGCAGGATGCGTGGTTCTAATATCCAAGGAGACAAAATGCGCACTACCCAAGAACTGTTTTCGCTGGCCGGCAAGACCGCGCTGGTAACCGGCGGCTCGCGCGGCCTCGGCTTGCAAATGGCGCTGGCGCTGGGCGAGCAGGGCGCCAAGATCGTGGTCTCAGCCCGCAAGCAGGCTGACCTCGACGAAGCTGTGGCCTACCTGTCGCAACACGGCATCAGCGCGCACGCGATTGCCGCCGACCTGTCCCAGGACGAGCAGGCTTCGCAACTGGTTGATGGCGCGATTGCCCACCTCGGCCATATCGATATCCTGATCAACAACGCCGGCGCCAGCTGGGGCGCGCCTGCGGAAGACCATCCGGTCGATGCATGGGACAAGGTGATGGACCTGAACATCCGCAGCATCTTCGTAGTGTCGCAGCTAGTCGGCAAGCGTTCGATGATCGCGCGCCGCTACGGCCGTATTATCAACATCGCTTCGATTGCTGGCCTGGCCGGCAACCCGCCTGGCACCATGCAAACCATCGCCTACAACACCTCGAAAGGTGCGCTAGTTAACTTCACCCGCACGCTGGCCGGTGAGTGGGGCCGCCATGGCATTACCGTCAACGCGCTGGCGCCGGGCTTCTTCCCGTCGAAGATGACCAAGGGTCTGTTGTCGGTGATGGGCGAGGAATTGATCAAGCACGCACCGCTGAACCGCCTCGGTGACGACGAAGACCTGAAGGGCGCAGCGGTGCTGTTCGCCTCCGACGCAGGCAAACACATCACCGGCCAGATCCTGGCTGTGGACGGCGGCGTCTCGGCGGTGTAAGCATGTTGGAGATTCCTGAGTCGTACCAACGCATCGTACTGGCGGCGCGTCCACGTGGCCCGGTGGCGGCGGAGAACTTTCGCCTCGAAACCATGCCGGTGCCGCAACTGGCCGATGGCGAAGTCCTGATCCGCAATCACTACCTGTCGCTGGATCCGTATATGCGCGGCCGCATGAGCAAGGCCGCCAGCTACGCTGCTTCGCAAGCGCTGGAGGAGACCATGATCGGCGGCACCGTCGGCCAGGTGGTCGCGTCGCGCAACGAGTTCTACAAAGTCGGCGATTACGTCAACGGCATGCTGGGCTGGGCCGAGATGGGCGTGTCAGACGGCCTGCTGCTGCGCAAGCTCGACACCACGCGTATTCCCTTGTCGGCTTTCCTTGGCGTGGTCGGCATGCCGGGCATGGCGGCGTGGTACGGCTTCAACCAGATCATGGAAGCGGCTGCTGGCGAGACGATCATTGTGTCGGCCGCCAGCGGCGCGGTCGGCAGCGTGGTCGGCCAGTTGGCGCGGCTGCGCGGTTGCCGCGTGGTCGGCATCGCCGGCGGTCCGGAGAAGTGCGGCTACGTGGTCAACGAGCTGGGCTTCGATGCCTGCGTTGATTACAAAGCCGGTAATCTGGAAGCCGATCTCGCCGCCGCCACGCCGGATGGTGTCGACGCCATTTTCGAAAACGTCGGCGGCGCTTGCCTCGACGCCGCATTGGGCCGCACCAACGCCTTTGCGCGGGTCGCGCTGTGCGGGCTGATCGGCGGCTTCAATGGCGCCGACATGTCAATCAAGAACGCGCGCGCGCTGCTACTCAATCGCCTGACGCTGCGCGGTTTCATCATCACCGAACATATGGAATACTGGCAGCAGGGCTTGCAGGAACTGGCCGTGCTGGTCGCCAATCGTCAAATCAAATACCGCGAATCGGTGGCGGACGGCCTGGCTGCCGCGCCGGAAGCGTTCATGGGCCTGCTGCACGGGCGTAATTTTGGCAAACAACTGGTGAAGCTCATCTAAAAAAATGAAAACATTCCGAGACAAAGTCGCCGTCATCACCGGCGGTGCAAGTGGTTTGGGCCGTCAATTCGCCAACGTGGCGGCGCGTGAAGGCATGAAGCTGGTGCTGGCCGACGTGCAGTCAGATGCACTCGATCGCGCGACGGAAGAGCTGCGCGCGCAGGGCGCCAGCGTGATCGGCCGCCTGTGCGATGTGCGCAAGAGCGAGCAAGTGCAGGCGCTGGCCGATGCCGCCGTGGCCGAATTCGGCGCGGTGCACCTGGTGTTCAACAACGCCGGCGTTGGCTCGGGTGGCCTGATCTGGGAAAACACCGAGGCTGACTGGGAATGGGTGATGGGCGTGAACGTCTGGGGCGTGATCCACGGCGTGCGTATCTTCACCAAGCTGATGTTGGCGTCCGCCGCCCAAGATCCGGCGTTCGAAGGCCACATCGTCAACACCGCTTCGATGGCCGGGCTGGTGAACACGCCGGCAATGGGCGTGTACAACGTCTCCAAGCATGCCGTGGTGTCGTTGAGCGAAACCCTGTATCACGACCTGCAGCTGGTTGAAGCGCCGATCGGTGCTTCGGTGCTGTGCCCGTACTTTGTCCCGACCGGCATCAGCCAGTCGCACCGCAACCGTCCGGAAGATGTGCGCATGACGGCTGGACCAACCGCCAGCCAGCTGGCCGCACAAGTCATGACCGACAAAGCCGTCTCTTCAGGTAAAGTATCGGCCGAGGATGTGGCCGAGACGACCTTCAAGGCGATTGCCGCCGGCCAGTTCTACATTTACTCGCATCCGGAAGCATTGACCGGCGTGCGCGAGCGCATGGAGCACATCGTGGCGGGCGACAATCCGGCCGATCCCTACACCCATGCGCCGCAGCTACGGGAGATCTTGCGCGCCAAAATCAAGGGAGCTAAACAATGATCAAGTTGGGAGACTGGAGCACGCTGAGCGCTGACGCAAAGCTGATCCGTTTCGAAGTGTTCGTGCAGGAGCAAAACGTGCCAGCCGAGCTGGAGATGGACAATATGGATGCGGTCTGCCTTCACGCCGTGGCCTACGATGATGCCGGTGTGCCGGTCGGCACCGGCCGCCTGCTGCCCGACGGTCACATCGGCCGCATGGCGGTGCGCAAGGCGGGCCGTGGCAATGGTGTCGGCGGCGAGTTGCTGCAGGCGTTGATGGCGCAAGCCAAGGCGCGCGGTGACACGGTGGTGGTGCTGAGCGCGCAAACGCACGCAGCGCCGTTCTACCTGCGCCACGGTTTCAGCATCGATGGGGAACAGTTCTTCGAGGCCGGCATCCCGCACATCACTATGCAGCACACCTTCTAAATTGCCTGCTCAGGCCTCGCTGTTGATCAGCAGGCCTTTGTTAGGGCTATTGAGGTTTTTCCCGATTTCCAGCGATTGCTCGGACGGGAACTGATGCAGCACCTTCTTCGTTTCAGTGTCGATCACTTTCACCACGGAAAGTCCGCTATCTTCATCGATACTGAAATGTACTTCATCGTTGTCGACGTGCTGGTTAAGCGCATCGACCGAATTTCTTAACTCAGTTTTACTTGGTGTACGGGCCGCAGGGGCGTCTTTAGAGGCGACAATACCCAGTGCAGGTGTCGTCGTCCCTCCGCTCTTACCAGACGTGGGCATGGCGCTTGCGGGTAGCAAATCCAGTCGACTGATGCTGCTCGTGTCCATGATGGTCTTTTTCCTTCGTTTTGATGGGATAAATTACCCCACTACCGGTGATAACGGCAGGCCTGAAGAAAAATTGAGTTCAATGTCAAAGAAAATGCAAAAAATTTCCGCCGGTTCGCTGGACCCGGCGGACTGGCAGCAGTTCCGCGCCCAGGGGCACCGCATGCTGGACGATATGGTTGATTATCTGGAACACATCCGCCAGCGACCGGTCTGGCAGCCTATTCCCGATGTGGCGCGCGAGGCGTTCTTAGCCAGCATGCCGACGCAGGGGCGTGACCTGACCGAGGTGCACCAGCAATTCATGCAGCAGATTTTGCCGTACGCGGTTGGCAATGCGCATCCGGGCTTCTTCGGCTGGGTGCATGGCGGCGGCACGCCAGTCGGCATGCTGGCCGAGATGCTGGCGGCGGGCTTGAACGCCAATCTCGGCGGGCGTGACCAGATTCCGGTGGAAGTCGAGCGCCAGCTGGTGCGCTGGATGGCGGACTTGTTCGAGTTCCCGCCGTACGCTTCCGGCTTGTTCGTGACCGGCAGTTCGATGGCGAATATGATTGCGGTGCTGGTGGCGCGCTATCACGCACTGGGCCGCGAAGTGCGCAGCCATGGCATTCCGCCCAAGCGCCAACTGGTGGCTTATGCGTCGGCCGGTGCGCACGGTTGCATCGCGCAGGCGATGGATCTGGCCGGGCTGGGCAGTACCAACCTGCGCAAGATCCCGATGAACGATCGGTTCCAGATGTGCACGTCCTCGTTGGAGGTGGCCATCACGGCTGACCGCCAGGCCGGTCTGCAACCGTTCTTTATCGCCGCCACGGCGGGCACGGTGGATGTGGGCGCGATCGATGAGATGCCGGTGATTGCCGCGATCGCCGAGCGCAACGGCTTGTGGTTCCATGTCGATGGCGCGTACGGAGCGCTGGCCATGCTGTCGCCGGCATTGCAGCCGCTGCTGGAGGGTATCGAGCTGGCCGACTCCATCGCCTGCGACTTCCACAAATGGGGGCAAGTGCCGTACGACGCCGGCTTCATCCTCGTGCGCGACGGCGTGCTGCACCTCGAAACTTTCTCCACCCCCGAAACCTATCTGCGCCGTGATACGCGCGGCATGGCAGCCGGGTCGCCGTGGCCGTGCGATTTCGGCCCGGACTTATCGCGCAGCTTCCGCGCCTTGAAGACGTGGTTCACCTTCCAGGTCTACGGTGCGGAACGCATCGGCCAGGCCATCCATCAGACCTGCGTGCTGGCGCGCGAACTGGCCGAGCGCGTGTGCGCCGAACCGGCGCTGGAGCTGCTGGCGCCGGTGGCGCTGAACATCGTCTGCTTCCGCGTGCGTCACGACGGCGATGTGGATGGCTTCAATGCCGCTTTGGTGGCGGACTTACAGGAATCCGGCATCGCCGCGCCGTCACTGACCACCGTGCGCGGCAAGCTGGCGATCCGCGTGGCCATTGTCAACCACCGCACCGGCCGCACCGATCTCGACGCCCTGATGACCGCCGTACTGACATACACTCACACCACGGAGTCCGCATGACTTTTGATGCCAACACCATCGGCCAGCACAACGCGCCCTTGATCGGCGTGGCCCCACTGATGCGCCGCGCCTTCGCCGGTGAAGACCTGACGCCCATCGGCCAGATTCTGCTGCAACGCGCGCAAACCTATCCCAACGACGGGCAAGCCTACATGGATTTTTCCACCGTGCTGCAACTGACCGGCAACCGTGATGACGCGTTGGCAGTGCAGGCGGAGGCCATCATGCTGCAGCAGCATTACACGCTGCCGTCACCCCAGCCCGGCCTGACGCTGCTGGTGCTGATGGGCCCCGGCGATCTGATGGCCAACACGCCGGTCGAATTCCTGGTCGAGGACAGCGACGTCACGCTGGAACTGCTTTACCTGCGCGCCGACGAAGAGTTTCCGGACGAGGTGCCGGACCATCACGTGATGCTGGTGGCCGTCGCCGAATCGGAAGCGAACCAGCCGCTGCTGGAACGGCTGGCGGAATACGTCAGCGACTGGCCGCGTCCGGTGATCAACCGGCCGGAGCGCATACGCAAGCTGTCGCGGGACGGCGTGTGCGCGGCCTTGCAAGGCGCACCGGGGATCGAGATGCCGCTGTCGGTGCGCGTTGGACGCTACACCTTGTTCAAGGTCGCGTCACGCGAGCAGCCGATTGAAGCACTGCTCGGCGATGGAGGTTTTCCTTTGATTGTGCGCCCACTCGGTTCGCACGCGGGCACCAACCTGGAGAAGGTCGACACGCCGGCCCAGTTGGGCAAGTACCTCAATGAAGTGAAGGGCGAGCAGTTCTACATTTCGCGCTTTGTCGACTACCGCAGCGCTGACGGTTTGTTTCGCAAATACCGCGTGGCGCTGGTGGATGGCAAGCCGTACATCTGCCACTACGCCATTTCCGAGCGCTGGATGATTCACTACCTGAACGCCGGCATGACCAACAGCCCGGATAAGCGCGCGGAAGAGGCGGCCTGTATGGCTGGCTTCGACGATGGTTTCGCCGTGCGCCACAAAACGGCGCTGGAGGCCATCAATCAGCGCATGGGCTTGCCATATCTCGGCATCGATTGCGCTGAAATGCCAAACGGTGATTTGCTGATTTTCGAAGTGGACAACGCCATGATCGTCCACGCAATGGACCCGGAGGACATGTTCCCGTACAAAGCGCCAGCCATGCAGCGCGTGTTCAACGCCTTCCGGAACTTGCTAGGTCGCGCTGCTGCCTAGCAGGCGTTCGAAGAAAGCCAGCTTGCGGGCGTAGCGCTCGCTGCGCCAGTCCATCCGCCAGTCCAGCACCAGCTCGCCGTGCTGGTGGATGCTGACCGACAGTGGACGGTTCAGCAGCACCATGTGCACGTAGCAGGCGAAGCACTCGGCGAAATCCTCGTGCACGCTGGCGGCCGAGTACAGCGTTGGGAAACTGGTGCGCTTCAGGGCGCGATAGATGTCGGTCATGTAGCCGGCAGGCAGGCGTGGATCGCCGTCGTAGTGCGAGACGCTGGCGCGCAAGGCAAAGTCGTTGCCGGGCAAGGGCACGATGCGGCGCTTGTCGTCGATCTGCCAGGAGAGCGGCAGGTAGGAATAATCGTCCACAGTGCTGTGGTCGGGCAGGCCGCTCCACCAGTCGGGCAGGAAGTTTCGGCCGGCGCTGAGCGCGTGGCCGAGTTCGTGCAGCAGCAGGAAGCGGATGGCGTGCAGCAGGTCATCGTCGTTATTGTCGGCGATGCGCATCGTGAGTGTCATGGCGGCGGTGTTGTCGAACGGCGAGCGTTCGCGCCAGCTAGCCCAGGCGTTGGCGCCGGCGTGATCGAGCGCTTCTATATCCAGTACGACGATCAGGCCGAGGAACTCGCTGTGCGGCGAGACCACGATATCGGTCACGGCAGACGAGCCGAGACCGTTGGCGAAATAGACGCCGAGGAAGCTGTCCTGCAAGCGGGCGCTGACGGCGTGCGGTAACTCCGCCAGCGCCAGCCGGATGCGCATCATCAGCGCTTCATCGGGCGTGGCGGTGCGGGTGTCGGTCCACACACGGCCGGCGTTGACTTGCGAAATATGTCGAAGCGCCTCGTCCGGCGCGGGGCCGTAGCGTTCGTGGAGAGGTTTGTCGAATACGTTGATCCAGGTGCTATCTGCGCTGGCAATAATCATGAAAATAAGACGGTTGTACTGCCTGGGGCAAGAACAACCATCTTATTTCACGACGATACGCAGCACGTGTTAAGCCGTGTTAAAGCAGGTAAAGTCGGTCTGGGGTTGATGCTGCTTGTTGCCGTAAATGTGTGCGGCACTAACCCAACCCGCACACCGCTGCTAGCCAGGGTCTGACCCCGTACGGGGTCAGACCCTTTCGTTCGGGGTACTTTTTTAGGGCGCTATCGCAACGGCGGTGGGTACTCATCATGCGTACCCCGTTCAATGCACCAGCATTTCTTGCAGCGTGGCGTGGGCGTCGGCGTAGAGTTTGACGACGGTGGAGGTGCGCGTGCCGTAGCTCGGACTTTCGATGCGCACTGCTGACAGCACGCGTTCCAGGTCCAGCGAGACGCCGGTTTCGGGCAGGCGCAGGTCCGGCGCTTGCGCGGTGTCGGACAGCATTTCAAAGAAGGCGTCGTCCGGTGCGCCGAGGCATAGCAGGCTGGCGAATTGGGCTTTCGTCTTCAGGACTTTCGGCCATGGTGCGTCCAGCAGCGCATTGGACAGACCGTAGACGCCGGGTTGCAATGGTTGGCCGTTGCGCGGGTCGTTGTCGCCTTTGTTGGAGTACCAGATCAAGCTGTCGCGGTCGGCCAGCACGAGGTTGAAGCCGTTGTACTCATGCGCGGTGGCGCGGATGGATTCGACGTATTCCCGCGGCGTCATGCTGCTCGCCAGATAATCGGCGACCAGTTGGCCGCGCGACGGCGCATCATCCTTGTGCTCGGCCGGTGCGCGGATATTGGTGATGGCGGCGAAGCGTGCTGGCTGGCCATCTTCCGTTGGCTGGGTGATGCCCATCCAGCTGCCGCCAGCCTGCAAGTCGCGGCCCGCGTAAATCTGCGGATGCTCGGGCCAAGCGGCGGCCGGGGCGGTGGCGCGCTGGTAGTATTCATCACGGTTGGCGGCGGCGATCAACGGCACCGCTGGCACGACCTGCCAGGCAAAAACGATCAGGCACATGGTGGCACCACATCCAGAAAAACTTCGGTGTGACGCAGGCCCGCAATCCAGGCCAGCACACCAGCTTCATGGACAGCGCTGTCCAACGCTGCCGCAAATCCTTCAGGCGTGGATGGGTACACTTCCATCCACGTCTGCACGCCGTCCTTGGACTCCGGGCGGCGTTTGAGTTGGCCTGCAACGCCGTGGCGCTGCGCCAGCGCCGCCTGCATCGCGGCGACAGCCGTCTGCAAGGACGCCGCGTCGGCGTCCTTGACCTTGTAGTAGATGTAGAGATCCATGCTTAGAGATCGAGCGGTTCCAGCGCGTACGGCATGTCGAGGAAGACCAGTGCCGTGCCCTCGGCCGAGCCGAGACGCACCGAGCCTGCTTCGATCGCGGCCAGCTTCATTTCGACCAGCGCGTCGACGCCGCCATTGCCGTTCGGTGCGGCGTTGACGATCATGCCGCATGGTTGCTCGGGATCGGCGGTGGCAAACACTTCCATGCCAGCCGCTGCGGCCGCATCAGGAATCGAGACCAGCGTGGTGCGGCGCTTGAGCTTGCCGAGGTACTGGCTGCGCGCGACGATCTCTTGTCCCGGGTAGCAGCCTTTCTTGAAGTTGACGCCGCCCAGCAGTTCGTAATTCACCATCTGCGGCACGAACTGTTCTTGCGTACCCTTGGCGATTTGCGGAACACCGGCGTGGATTTCGGACAGCTGCCATGCTTCGCTGGAGGCGGCCAGTAGCTTGCCTTCCAGTGCCGGCAGCACGGTGTCAGCGGTTTCAGTCGACATCAGCCATTGATAGCGCGGCGCACCGAAGGCATCGGCCACGCGGATCAGGGTGCCGAGTGCGTGATCGACTTTGGCGTACGGCGTGGCGGGCAGAGTCTCGAACCACGCTTGCAGCGCGACTGGCGCTTGCGCGCCGCCGATGCCGAGCACCACCGCATTGGAAGGCGCTTCGGTGGCGTCACTCAGCTTGGTTTTGGCGCGCAGGACGAACATCGACAGGCGCTTTTGCACCGGCGCTTGGATTTCATGCGGCAGTTGCAGGAAGATAGTCGAAGTGCTGCGCCACATCAGGAACGAGGCCAGCAGGCGGCCTTTCGGCGAGCAGTAACCGGCCAGGCGGGCTTCGCCCTGGCCGAGGTGCTCCACGTCGTTGGTCAGCTGATTGTGCAGGAAGCTGGCGGATTCTTCGCCGTCCAGTGCGATCAGGCCGAGGCCGGTGATGCGGGCGACGAAGCCGGCGGCAAGTTGGGTAGGGCTCAAGGAAGACATAATTTTCAATCTTTTCACTGGGAAGGCATTATCATTACGGGCTTATTATAGTGATGTCGCGCAAAACGCGTCAGATCGTCCCGATCCACCAATTCGGCTTCAACAATGGCTTTTATCAAAAAAATAATTAGTCTGTTTATCGTACTCGCCATTCTCGGCGGCGGTTATTTCATGTACTGGTCGCAAAAGCCCATCATCCCCGGGGATGCCGAGGCGATTGAATTCAGCATCACCCCCGGCAGCGGCGCCCATGCGGCCGGCCAGCAAATCGCTGAAGCTGGGATTCCGATGGAGCCGCTGCTGTTCAATCTGCTCGCACGCGTGACCGGCAAGAGCGCCAAGTTGAAAGCTGGTTCCTACGAACTGAAGCCGGGCTCAACGCCGCTGCGCCTGATCGACCAGTTGGCGCGCGGCGAGTATGCGCAAGAGCAGCTGACCATCATCGAAGGCTGGACTTTCCGCCAGATGCGCGCCGCCATCGCCGCGCACAAGGGCTTGAAGCACGACACCATCGCGCTGTCCGACGCCGAAGTGATGAGCGCCATCGCCTCCGATTACAAGCAGGCCGAAGGCTTGTTCTTCCCTGATACCTATCTGTTCGCCAAAGGTGCGAGCGACCTGCAAATTTACAAGCAGGCGCATGTGATGATGCTGACCCGCTTGTCGGAAGCCTGGGAAAAACGCGATCCGGCGCTGCCGTACAAAAATCCGTACGAAGCGCTGACCATGGCCTCCATCGTGGAAAAGGAAACCGGCCAGAAGTCTGAGCGCGGCATGATCGCGGGTGTGTTCGTCAACCGCCTGAAGATCGGCATGCTGCTGCAAACCGATCCAACCGTTATCTACGGCATGGGCCTCAAGTACGATGGAAAAATCCGCAAGAAGGATCTGGAAACCGACACACCTTACAATACCTACACGCGTTCTGGCCTGCCACCAACGCCGATCGCTTTGCCGGGCGTGCAATCGCTGACGGCCGCACTGGCGCCGGCCAAGACGGCCGCGCTGTATTTCGTCTCCAAGGGCAATGGCACCAGCCAGTTCTCGGACAACCTGAACGATCACAATCGGGCAGTCAATCAGTATCAACGATAAGAATAATGAGTAAATTCATCACCTTTGAAGGCATCGATGGCGCCGGCAAGTCCACGCACATCGCCTTCGTTGCGGACTACATTCAACAGCGCGGCATCGAGCTGGTGAGCTCGCGCGAACCGGGCGGTACACCGCTGGGCGAAAAGCTGCGCGAGATCGTGCTGCACGAAAAAATGCACCTCGAAACCGAGGCGCTGCTGGTGTTTGCCAGCCGCCGCGAACACATCGCGGAAGTGATCGAGCCGGCGCTGGCGCGCGGCGCCTGGGTCATCTCGGACCGCTTTACCGATTCCAGTTTCGCCTACCAGGGCGGCGGCCGCGGCCTGGACCGGGCCAAGCTGGAAGCGCTGGAGCAGTGGGTGCACGCGGACCTGCAGCCGGACCTGACCTTGCTGTTCGACGTACCGCTGGATGTGGCGCGCGCCCGTCTGGACGCCACCCGCGAGCTGGACAAGTTTGAGCAGGAGAAGGCCGACTTTTTTGCCGCCACCCGCAACGAGTATCTGCGCCGCGCAGCGCAGTTCCCGCAGCGCTTCCGTGTCATCGATTCCACACAAAGCATCGCTGCGATTCAATTGCAGATCGCAAGCATCCTCGACGCTTGCTTTTGAAATACAATACTGATTAATGAGCAATTCCATCTACCCGTGGCAAGAATCGTCGTGGCAGCAGCTGCAAGCGCTGCGCCCGCGTATGCCGCACGCCATCCTGTTCCATGGCGCCGCCGGGATAGGCAAATCCGACTTCATCGAGCGCTTTGCACAAGGCCTGCTGTGCGAGGCGGTGCTGGCGGACGGCCACGCCTGCGGCCAGTGCGCCTCGTGCGGCTGGTTCTCGCAGCAAAACCATCCGGACTACCGCCGCGTGCGGCCGGAGTCGATGGAAGACGAGCCGCCGGCTGATGGCGAAGAGGGCGAGGGCGAAGCCAAGAAGGCCGCCAAGTCCAAAACGCCGTCCAAGGAAATCAAGATCGAACAAATCCGTGCGCTGGCGGATTTCATGAATATCTCGACCCACCGCCAGGGCTTGCGGGTGGTGGTGCTGTATCCGGCCGAGGCGCTGAATATGCCGGCCTCCAACGCGCTGCTGAAGACGCTGGAAGAACCGCCGCCTGGCACCGTATTCCTGGTCGCCTCCAACAGCCTGGAGCGCGTGCTGCCGACCATTCTGTCGCGCTGCCGCAAGTTCGCCATGCCGATGCCGAGCCACGGCGAAGCGCTGGCATGGTTGAAGGAACAAGGCGTGGCGGATGCCGACAGCTGGCTGCGCGAGCAGGGCGGCGCACCGCTGGCCGCCATGACACAGGCTGAATCCGGCAGTCGCGAGGATCTGGAAACCCTGCTGCAGCTGCTGGCGCATCCGAGCATTGAAGGCGCGCTGAAAGTAGCCGACAAGTTACAAAAAGTCCCGCTGAGCGGACCGGTGTCATGGTTGCAGCGCTGGCTTTATGATGTGTTTTCCTACAAACTGGCAGGTAACATCCGGTATTATCCTCGCTACCAGAAAGAGCTGGCCGGACTGGCCGACAAGATCCACGTCAGCCGCTTGCTGGCCGCGATCAAGGGTGCCAACGAGCGCCGCGCGACCGCAGATCATCCGCTGTCGCCAAAGCTGTTTTTGGAGGATATGCTGCTTGAGTACACCAACTGCTGCGCCTGAAAGGTAAGGAATGTCCGCTGCCAGCCCTCTCGACCCGAACACCGTGCCGTTGACGCCACGGCCGACGGTGCTGTCGCTGGCGATCAAGGAAAAGGCGGCGCTGTATGCCGCCTATATGCCGTTCCTGAAAAACGGCGGCATGTTTGTGCCGACCCAGAAGCCATACAAACTCGGTGACGAGATCTATCTGATCCTGGCGCTGATGGACGATCCCAACAAATATCCCATCGCAGGCAAGGTCGCCTGGATCACGCCGCCCGGCGCGCACCACAACAAGGCGCAGGGCATCGGCGTGCATTTCCCGGACGACGAGAGCGGCCAGCGCGCCCGCCTGCGGATTGAAGAAATCCTTGGCGCTGCGTTGCGTTCTTCGCGCGCTACCCATACTTTGTAACCTCGTTTTTATCTCATGACTTTCCGCCATCGCCTCGCCACGCTTGAAGACCTGCCGACCATCGTCGCCATTTACAACACCACCATCGCCTCGCGCGAAGTGACTGCCGATACCGAACCGGTGTCAGTCGAATCGCGTTCGCAGTGGTATCACGATCACACGCCGGATAAGCGTCCGCTGTGGATTATTGAGTCGGAAGAGACGGGTGCTGAAATCCTGGGCTGGATGTCGTACTCGAATTTCTATGGCCGTCCAGCCTATTCGGGCACGTCCGAGATTTCGATTTACATCGCCGAGGCATGGCGCGGCAAAGGCGTGGGCCGCTACTGCATCGAGCAGGCGATTGCCTATGCGCCGCAGATCAAGGTGCACACGCTGCTGGGCTTCATTTTCGGCCACAACAAGCCTAGCCTGGGCCTGTTCGCCAAATTCGGTTTTGAAACCTGGGCCCACCTGCCGAAAGTGGCAAACCTTGACGGCGTCGAGCGCGACCTGATTATCCTTGGAAAACGCGTGGCGTAAGGTGGATTTGCGGGCTGTCGAAATCGACCACCGCTGAACGGCCGCCGTTCATCAACATGCTGAACGGCGTGCTGTCGTTGATGCCGCAGCGCAGGCTGGACTGCATGTGGCCGAACTGGCCAAAGCCGTGATCGTGCGGCTGGCTGGCATAGGCATCGATTTCCAGCCCTTCCACGCGGGCCCGCAGGCGTTCGATCTCATGTCGCAAGGCCGCCAGTTCCTGATCTTTTTGCTCCAGCTGGGCTTGGTAGCGGCGTTCGGCATCCAGATGCAGCTTGTCCGCCAGTTGCTCAACCAGCGCTTGCAGGCTGCGGCTGGTGTCTTCGCGCTTGAGGCCGGCGCTGTTGTCTTCTTCCGCCAGCTCTTTCAGGTGCTTGTGGATGGTGGACTTGGAGCCGGTGTCGCCCAGCGCATGGCGGACCGCATCAACCGAAGGGTAGCGCCCCTCGGCCAACAGCTGGTCGCGGGTTTCCCTGACTTGAGACTTGGTTAATCCGGTACGCGCCATGTTTTCATCCTTTTAAACTCAGGAACTGGCTTGACCTACCAGTCCACGATTCTGTGCACGGTTGAGTTTAGGGTGCACGATCGGAATCGTCAACATGGTGCTGCCTGCAGCCATCAATAACAGCGCGGTGAAAGTGCCGTTGGTGATGATTTGCTTGTCCAGCAGGATGTTGGCAAACACGATTTCGATCAGGCCTTTCGATTGCAGCAGCCAGCCGATGATCGAGGCTTCACCGTCTTTCCATTTCAGGATTTTGCCGGCGATATGGGCGCCAGCCAGCTTGCCGCCGACCGACGCCACCAGCAGCAGGCCCGCCACGAAGAATACCGAGTAGCCACCCATGTCCCACTTGGTGCGCAGGCCGGTGCTCAGGAAGAAGACTGGCATCAGCACCAGCAGTACGCTGTTGAACAGGCGGTCCAGGTTCTCGATGCCAAACCATTCCGAATCCATCACCACACCAGCCAGGAAGGCGCCAACCATGAAGTGCAGGCCAGCCCAGTCCGCGCCGAACGAGCAGGCGATCAGCCAGATCAAGGCGACGTACCAGCGGTCGCTCTGTTCCAGTCGCGCCATCAGGCGGCGGAAGGCAAAGGTCAGCAGGGTGAAGGCGACCAGGAAACCGGCTTGGCGGCCCACGCGCTCCCAATCGAGCATGATCAGCGCCAGCACGCCCCAAATGGCGACGTCGTCCAGGCTGGCGTAGCGCATGATGCGCTGGCCCATCGGCTGGCGCAGGATGTCGAGTTTTTCCAGCAGCAGTACCAGGACCGGCAGCGCGGTGACGGCGCAGGCCATGCCGGTGCCCAGCATGAACTGCCAGTTGGCGGCTTTGGCGCCGATCCAGCCTTGGTAGTTCATCAGCAGCAGCGCGGCGCCGCAGCCGAACACCAGCGGCACACCCAGCGACAGGCCGGCGGTGGTGGCGCTTTCGCGGCGGTATTGCCAGACTTTTTTCAGGTCCAGCTCAACGCCAGCCAGCATTACGAATAGCATTACACCCCATTGGGAGATGCCGTTCAGGGTCTTGGTGACGTCTGGATTGAAGATGAATTTGTGGTAGTCGGGGAACAAAGCGCCCATCACACCCGGGCCCAGGACGATACCCATGATGATCTGAACCACCACCAGCGGCGCGAAATAATCGGTTTTACCGAGGCGCCAGACCAGATAGGGTGTGACGAAAATCAGTAGCATTGCCAACAGGAAAATTTCGGTGGTGCTCATAAGTCTCCTTTTATCGTGTAACGTAATTACATAACGTGCACGAATGCTAACCTAGCAATTGGCAAATAGGAAAGCGTTTTTTAATGCCCGTGGCAGATCAGGTACAATCGCGGCATGTATATCGATTCTCACTGCCATATTAATTTCCCGGAGCTGGCCGCCCGCATGCCGGACATCCTGGCGCAGATGGAGCACAACAAGGTGACCCATGCGCTGTGCGTGTCGGTCGATTTGCCGGACTTCCCGCAGGTGCTGGCACTGGCGCACCAGTATCCGCACATCTACGCCTCGGTGGGCGTGCATCCGGACTATGAAGACACGCCGGAGCCGTCGGTGGAGCAGCTGGTGCAGCTGGCCGATGACCCGAAAATTATCGCCATCGGGGAAACTGGCCTCGACTATTTCCGCCTGGAAGGCGACCTGGAATGGCAGCGCGAGCGCTTCCGCACCCACATCAAGGCCTCGCGCATTACGCGCAAGCCGCTGATCATCCACACCCGTAACGCCAGCGAGGACACGATACGTATCATGCGCGAAGAGGGCGCGGGCACGGAGGCGGGCGGCGTGGCCGGTGTCATGCACTGCTTTACCGAATCGCTGGAGGTGGCGCGTGCCGCCATCGAAATGGGCTTCTATATTTCCTTCTCCGGCATCGTGACCTTCAAAAGCGCCAAGGAGTTGCAGGCAGTGGCGCTGGAGCTGCCACTGGAACGCATCCTGATCGAGACCGATTCGCCATACCTGGCGCCGGTGCCGTATCGCGGCAAGATGAATGAGCCGGGCTTTGTGGCGCACGTGGGCGAGTACATCGCCAAGCTGAAAGGCGTGCCGGTCGAGGAAGTCGCGGCGCAGACCACCGCCAACTTCCGCAAGCTGTTCAACGTACCGGCATGATGCAGCGCGCGCGCCGCTTGCTGGTGTTGGCGTTAACCGCCGTGGCGGTCCTGCCTGCCTTGGCTGCCGATCAAACCGACGATGAAGTCGATTTCTTCCGCGCCGCCCAGCTGGATGGCGCGGGCCGGGTGGCGACGGCGCTGCTGCGCGGCGTCAACCCGAATGTCCGCGATCCCAACGGCGAGACTGGCCTGATCGTCGCCATGCGTTACGAATCGCTGAAAGTGGCGCGCCTGCTCATGGACCAGCCGGGCATCGATCTCGAAGCCAAAGCACCTAACGGCAACACGGCCTTGATGATGGCCGCCTTCCGTCAAAACAAAACCGCCGTGCTGGAGCTGCTGAAGCGCGGCGCGCAAGTCAATCAAAAAGGCTGGACCGCATTACATTACGCGGCCGCAGCGGGCAGCGTGGAAATCACCACCATCCTGCTCGACAAACACGCTTACATCGACGCCGAATCCCCATCCGGCATGACGCCATTGATGATCGCCGCCCGCGAAGGCCAGGAAGCCGTGGTCGCGCTGCTGCTGGAACAAGGCGCTGACGCCACCCTGAAAGACGGCGGTTTCCATCTCACCGCCGCCGAATTCGCACTCAAAGCTGACAAGCCGTGGATTGCCAAAACCATCAATACCTTCCTGGCCCGCCGCAAGAATTGACGGGTGTTTGCTGCGTAGTTCCCTGCATGGTGCATCAACAATCTTAACGATAATGTCCTTAGGCACTCACCAAGGACCACCATGCTGAACGAACGCGAAATTGAAAGCTGCTATCTGGGGCAGTTTATTCCAGTCCACTACCATCACAATATGCTGATGGACCAAAACCGCATGCATGGCTTTAAATCGGCCATCGATTATGCCGTCAAGCCGGGCGCCAAGGTGCTGGAGCTGGGCGGCGGCACCGGCGTGCTGTCGTGGTTCGCGGCGGCCAAGGCGGCCAAGGTGTATTGCGTCGAGTTCAATCCGGATATGGTGAAGGAGGCCCGCAAATTCCTCGCCAAGAATCCAAACGGCGAAAAGGTCGAAGTGATCCACGCCGATGCCTTTGAATACCTGCCGCCGGAACCGGTCGATGTGGTGATCTGCGAGATGATCCACGTCGGTATGCTGCGCGAAAAACAGGTGGAGGTGATTGAGTCGTTCAAGCGCCGCTATCTGGAGCGCTTCGACGGTCCGCTGCCGGTGTTTCTGCCGGAAGCCGTCATCATGGCGGTGCAGCCGCTGCAGCAGGAGTACGATTTCGAAGGCTTCTACGCCCCCATCGTGCAATTCCAGGAAACCACGGTAATTTACCCGGGCACGGTGGAAATGGCGCAGCCGGCCGTCTACAGCATCATCGATTTCAACCAGCCGAATGAGCTGATTTACACTTGGCAGGGCAAGTTTGTGGTCGAGCGCAACGGCGAGATCAACGCCATGCGCTTTGTGACCAAGAACATTCTGGCGGTGGTGCAGGAACGCTCGACCACCATCGACTGGCTCAATCACTACATGACGCTGCCGCTGGCGATGCCGGTCAAGGCGCGCGAGGGCGATGTGCTGCAGGTGAGCTTCCAGTACCGCGCCGGCGGCTCGATTCCGTCGCTGCAAGCGTCGCTGAAAGCAGAGATCTTGTACGAAGCAGTATTGCAACCTGCCCAGCACATCCCGGCATTCGCGTAAAATCTCGTCTTTTACGCGAGAATTTTATGACTGATACCGATCAACGCTACCTTATCCAGCAAAACAAGATTGCCGACGGCGAAAGCAAGCCGCCGGTATTCGCCAAGGTGATGCGCAGCAAGGAAGGCGTGTTCGAGGGCGTGTCCTTCATTAAATCGAAGGAGAAGGCCTCGATACTGACCATTGAACAGGCCAACGAAGCGATTGCGTGGGCCAACAAGAAGAAGCCCAACGCCAAGGAATACGTCACCAAGATTATCTGCCTCGGCCAGTAATCAGCGCTTCAACGCGCATAAGGTGTGGCCGGCAGCGCCTGGACCGGATTGTTCGGATTCATGGCCTGCTGGTCGACGCGTCCGCGTGCGTCCTGCATGCCGGCGTTCTTTTCGACTGTTTGCATGACAACAGCGTTGGCGATAGTCCACTCACGGAAGGCCGTTTCGGCCGGCTGTTTGTGCATTTCGGCCAGCACGGCCTCCTGGCTGACACCAGCCACCACTTTCCCCAGCCACGTTTGCGCCCACGCCGCCAGTTCCGGCTCGCGGATGTTATGGGCCATTAGCTTGAGCGTATTGCGGGCACGCGCATTGTCGCCCGCATAGGCGTAGGCCAGCGCGGCCGAGCGGGCCAGGGTGTTGATTTCGTGCCCGCTCCTGAAGGCAGAGACAGCCGCTTGCAAAGTCGCGTCATCCGGCGTGGCGGCCGATTTCAGGCCGGTCTGGTAAAGCGCATAAGCTGTTTCAGGCGAGTTTGGATCCAGCGCCAGCGCACGCAACAGGTAAGCGCGAGCGGCCTCCGGCTGCGACATGCGCAAGCTGGCCTGGCCCAGCAGGTAGAGCACTTCCGCATCCGGTGTGCGAGCGGCGATGGTCAGATACGGCAGCGCGTCTTGCGGATTGCCCCAATCGATCTGGGCCCGGCTCAGCACGCGCTGGGCGTAGGCGTTGGCCGGGTATTGCGCCGCCGCGCTGGCGGTACGCTGCAGCAGCGCTTCGCCTTGCTTGCGGTCGGGGCAGGATTTTAGCGCGGCCTCGGCCAGCACAAATTCTCCCGACGATTGTGGCAAGGCCTTGAATTCCATTTTGGCCAGTGGCAGGTCTGGCACCACTACCGCCAAGACCTTGATGTTTTGCCGCCGGTAGCGCCATAGCATGGTACCTAACTCGCTGACCTTGATGCCGTAAGCTTCCTCAAACGCTTGCGTGATCGGCACGTCGCGGTAGACCGCACTCAAGTAGGCAACCATGCGCTGGCGCGTGTCCTCGGTCGACAGCATGTAGTGCGTGAGCAGCCAGGAGCGGGCTGCGAATTCCAGCTTGATGCCCGCCGTGGAGGCGTAGTTGACGCCTTGCGAGTCGTTCTGTTCCAGCACATCCTTGTAGTCCAGGCTGTAGAGCCGCCCTTGTTCCAGGAAATTCAGGTAGTTGCCGACGTTGAGAGGCGTTTTCCCGATGCTCATCTGGGTATCGGTGAAGCGCGCGCTGGCGAAGTAGTGGGCCAGGCCGTCGATGAAGGAGATCGGCTCGCGGATATCGGTGTAGCGGTACAGGAAGTGGCGGGTGTAGGCTTCGTACAGGTAGCTCAGGCCTTCATCACCGGTCGCCAACTGCACACCGAAGCCTTGCACGCCCGCTCTGCAACTATTGTACAGGCCGATGGCATTGGCCGGCTGGGCCAGCGCCAGCCCATTCAGCGCTACCGCACCGTCATGGTAGTAAAAGGTGAGCTTGGGCTCGGCGCCGCTGGATTTGAGGAAGGAGCGGGTGTAAATGCGCAGCATGAAATCGAGCCGTTCCAGCTGGTGCAGCAAGGTGGCGACATCGTCGTTGCTGGTATTGGAGTACACCACAAAGTGCTGGCTCTCGACCCGGAACCATTCGGAAGCGTTGCGCTGGCCGGCCACCACCACGCTGGGCGCCGTAGCCTGCTGCTGCGCATGGACATTCATTACACCAGCGCCGCACAGCGCCACCGCCGCATACCAAGGTTTGAGCATGATTTTTCCGTTTGTCCCCGAAAACCGGCGATTGATCGCCCTTATCTGCAAATGGTCGCATGTCAATTGCGCCTGCTGCACCTCTCGATTAGAGTGTCATTATAGACAATAAATTAACCGTACCGGGGGCGTCTCATGCTGAGTTTTATCCTGTGGCTGGTATTGCTGTTCCTGTGCTGGCCGCTGGCCCTGCTGGCGCTGGTGCTCTATCCGCTGATGTGGCTGATTACTTTGCCGTTCCGCCTGATCGGTATCGGCGTGGAAGGCGTATTTGAGCTGCTGCGCGCCATCGTCATGCTGCCGGCGCGCATCCTAGGCGGCTCGCCGCGCTAAAAATCGACCAGGAAGCCCGCTCCCAGCGATTTCTGCGAGTAGTTGTAATCGATCAGGCTCTGGCCGTACCCTTTGAAGCCTTGCACATAGCCTTTCAGGTTGGCCGCCACCGGGAAGGACCAGCCTACCCGCAGCGCGCCACGGCCGGTGGCGAAATTCCGCCGCGCCATCAGCGATAGTTCATTGCCGTCGAAGCGGTAGGTGGCGTTGATGTCGCCATGCCCCATGAAATCGACGATGTCGATGTTATCGTTGTCGGAGCGTGCATTGTCCAGCCGCTTCCACAGGCGGAACGACACGCCGAACTTGCCTTTCTCCGCCCCCAATTCCGCATACACCCGGTTCCAGCTGCGCGATAGCGTGGAAGTCTGGCCATTTGACTGGTGGTTCAGGCCCAGCGTCAGGTAGCGCACGTCGAGTATGCCCAGGTCCAGATTCAGCGGCGTGGCCAGCATCAGCTCGGGCTGGTAGTTGGTTTCACGGAAGGGACTCGATGCCGCACGGTTGTAAGCTTGCCAGTAGCTGTTCTGGGTGTAGCCGAACCACAGGTCGACCGGCGTACTCATCAACTGCTCGATCAGCTTCATCTTGAAACTGATCTGGTAAGTCAGCTCCACGTGCTTGGATTCGATGCCGGCAGGCGTAAAGTCCTGAAAAGGCGCATCATTGGTGCTTGAACTGTAGTTGACCAGCAGCATATAGGTATCCTTATGCGGCCGGAAGTTGAAGACGCCGCGTTTGGCCGGGCGGTCCAATTCCCATTCCTGCACCATGCGCGAGACGTTGTCTTCGGGCGGAATGGTGGTCAGCGCGGCGACCTTGGGTGGCAATACAGGTTCGGGCGGCGGCGCCGCTGGCTGAGTACGGGCCGGTTCGCCGTCAGGTGTTTGTGCCGGGTGCGCCAGCGTATCGTAGCAGGCCAGGCGGGCGCTGGCATCGCCCAGTACGGAGCAGCGTTCCAGCCGCAGTTCAAGATCGGTGACCTGGGCGAAAGCCAAGGCCGGGCCCAAGCCCAAGGAGAGAGATAAGATTGTTTTCGTTCGCGCTAGCATGTAGTTAGTCCCAACATTAAGGAGAGTGTGATGACCCGCAAGACCCCCATCGAGCGCTACCGCAATATCGGCATTAGCGCTCACATCGACGCCGGCAAAACTACGACTACCGAGCGCATCCTCTTTTATACCGGAGTCAACCATAAAATTGGTGAAGTGCACAACGGTGCGGCGACGATGGACTGGATGGAGCAGGAACAGGAACGCGGGATTACCATCACTTCGGCCGCTACCACCGCCTTCTGGAAAGGCATGGCCGGTAACTTCCCTGAGCACCGCATCAATATCATCGACACCCCGGGCCACGTCGACTTTACCATTGAAGTCGAACGCTCGATGCGGGTGCTGGACGGTGCGGTGATGGTGTATGACGCTGTCGGCGGCGTGCAGCCGCAGTCGGAAACCGTGTGGCGCCAGGCGAATAAATACCATGTGCCGCGGATTGCGTTCATCAACAAGATGGACCGCGTCGGTGCGGACTTCTTCCGCGTGCGCGAGCAGATTGCCAGTCGCCTCAAAGGTGTGGCGGTGCCGATCCAGATTCCGCTGGGCGCCGAGGATAACTTCCACGGCGTAGTGGATCTGGTCAAAATGCGCGCGATTAACTGGGACGACGAGACGCTGGGCGTCAAGTTCACCTATGAAGACATCCCGGCTGACCTGCAAGGGCTGGCGCAGGAATGGCGCGACAAGATGGTGGAAGCGGCTGCCGAAGGTACGCCGGAATTGCTGGAGAAGTATCTGGACGGCGGTGTGCTGACCGAGGACGAGATCAAGACCGGCCTGCGCCTGCGCACCGTCCGCAACGAGATCGTGCCGATGCTGGCCGGTAGCGCCTTCAAGAATCGCGGCGTGCAAGCGATGCTGGATGCGGTGATTGAGTATCTGCCTTCGCCGGTGGACGTACCGGCCATCGCCGGTCACGACGAGGACGATAATGCGATCGAACGCCATCCGACTGATGAAGATCCGTTCTCCGCGCTGGTGTTCAAGATCATGACCGATCCGTTTGTCGGCCAGCTGACCTTCTTCCGCGTGTATTCAGGCGTGGTCAATTCCGGCGACACGGTGTATAACCCGACCAAGTCGCAGAAGGAGCGTCTGGGCCGCATCCTGCAGATGCATGCGAATGAGCGCAAGGAGATCAAGGAAGTCTACGCTGGCGATATCGCGGCGGCGGTGGGCCTGAAGGGCGTGACCACTGGCGATACTTTAAGCTCGCCGGATCATGTGATTGTGCTTGAAAAGATGATCTTCCCCGAGCCGGTGATTTCGCAGGCGGTGGAGCCGAAGACCAAGGCCGACCAGGAAAAGATGGGCATCGCGCTGAATCGTCTGGCGCAGGAGGACCCGTCCTTCCGCGTGCATACGGATGAAGAGTCGGGCCAGACCATCATGTCCGGTATGGGCGAGCTGCATCTGGAGATTCTGGTGGACCGCATGCGGCGCGAGTTCGGCGTGGAGGCGACGGTGGGCAAGCCGCAAGTGGCCTATCGGGAAACCATCACCAAAACGGCGACCGATGTGGAAGGCAAATTCGTCAAGCAGTCCGGTGGCCGCGGCCAGTATGGTCACGTGGTGCTGACGCTGGAACCGCTGGAAGCGGGCGGCAAAGGCTATGAATTCGTCGACGCCATCAAGGGCGGTGTGGTGCCGCGCGAGTTTATACCGGCGGTGGACAAGGGTATCCAGGAGACGCTGCGTACCGGCGTGCTGGCTGGCTATCCGGTGGTCGACGTGCGTGCCACGCTGACCTTCGGTTCCTACCACGACGTGGACTCGAACGAAAATGCCTTCCGCATGGCCGGGTCGATGGCCTTTAAAGAAGGCATGCGGCGCGCGGGGCCGGTGCTGCTGGAGCCAGTGATGCAGGTGGAAGTCGAAACGCCCGAGGAATTCATGGGCAATGCGATGGGCGACTTGACGTCGCGGCGCGGCATGGTGCAGGGTATGGATGAAATCCCGGGTGGCGGCGGGAAGATCATCCGCGCTTCGGTGCCGCTGGCCGAGATGTTCGGTTACTCAACCACCCTGCGGTCACTGACACAGGGCCGGGCGACCTACACGATGGAGTTCAAGCACTATGCGGAAGTGCCGAAACATATCCTCGACCAGATCGCCGTGACCAAAACGCGTGCAGCTTAAAACGCCTTGAGTTTGAGCTGCACCGAGATCCCGCCGTACAAGCGGTCTTTGTAGGTCGGGATGATCGCGACGTTGACGCCGACGCGTTCATATTCGTAGCTGAGGGTTGGAATGGCGGCGGGAAACCAGCCGCCATTTCGCATTTTCGGGTAGCCGTCAAAGGCGCCGAGCACTGCGCCCACGCGCACCGGACCAAATTTCAAGGGCTGGTAGTAGACGCCGAGGTAGTTGGAGTAGGCGCGGTCGCTGTTATAGAAACGGCCCGCAGTGGCGGAAGCGACGGTGGAGAAGCGCCATTCGGCGCCGATGCCGCCGTTGGCGCCATTCAGGTCTTTGTCGCGCTGGAAGTGGTAGGTGTAGAAGCCGCCGTTGAGCCACACTTCATTCAGCGGCGCCGGTTCGATGGTTTCAGCATTAGCCGCAACGGCCAGTAGCGCCAAACCCACAATACACAAACTTTTCATCATTCGAAGCTTTCTTCTTCCAGGTTGAAGGACGATGGATTATAGCCGTGTATCATGCAAGCATGAAATTACGCACATCCCCGATCCTGCTGGCGCTGGCCGTCACTTCCGCCGGCGCGCAAACCGTCGAATGGCGCGGCCTGCTGGATGTGCGGGCCATCGATTCGGACGCTGGCCGCAGCTTCCTCGACAGCGGCTTGGGCAAGACCCGTTACGACCAGAACTCACCACGCCTGAGCATCGGCCAGGCGGTGCTACGCGCCGACGCCGATTTGTTCGATAGCGTGAGCGCCAGCATGGAATTAAGCGCAGACCAGCAGCATCGCGGCGTGGTGGATGTGCGCGAGGCGCACCTGACCTGGAGCCCGGTGCCGGACGGTGCATGGAAAACCCGCGTGCGCGCCGGTTTCTTCTTCCCGCCGACCAGCGTGGAAATCGATTACGACAGCGTGGGCTGGGTGCCCAAACATACCATCTCCAGTTCTGCCATCAACAGCTGGATCGGCGAAGAGCTGCGCACCAACGGCGTGGAGTGGAGCGCCCGCCGGCTGGGCCGGTACAGTGGTGCGCCGTATGATGTGGGTGTGCTGGCTGCCGTCTACACTGGCAATGACCCTACCGGTACACTGTTGTCGTGGCGCGGCTGGTCGATCAGCGACCGTATCGGCGGCCGTAACGATACTGTGGAATTGGCTGATCTGCCGGTGTACCGGCACCCGTCCGGCTACCTGTTGCGGCAGTCGCGTACCATCCATCCGTTCCGCGAACTGGATGGAAAGCTGGGCTACTACGTCGGCGCGAATATGAATTTCGGCACGGGGCTGGAACTGGCGGCGCTGCACTACGATAACCTCACCGATCCCACTGTGGTCAAGGACGGCCAGTACGGTTGGCGCACGCGCTTTGACCATGTGAGCGCGGTGTGGCGTCCGCAAGGCCAGTGGGAAGTGTCGATGCAGTCGATGCGCGGCGATACCATGATGGGGCGTAACGGCGTGGGACTGGATTTCCAGTCGTGGTTTGTGCTGGCCAGTCATCCGCTCGGCCCCGGCACGGCGGCGGTGCGCTACGACCGCTTCAGCACCAGCGAGCACGATAACATTCCTTCTGATCCAAACAACGAAGTCGGTTACGGCGTGGCGCTGGCATACGATTGGCCGCTGGCCGAGAGCCTGTCGCTGATGACCGAAGCGCTGCTGGTGCGCAGCGAGCGCTCGGCGCGCGTCTTGATTGGTGAACCGGCGCTGCAAATGGAGCGCAGCCTCACGGTCTCGCTGCGCTGGCGTTTTTAAATGGTGACGCGCCAGCCGCGTTTCCAGGCGTAGGCCATCGCTAGCCAGAACACGGCGGTGAAGGCCGCTGCAAACGCCATCGACGCAAACTCCGCGCCGAAGGCCGGCGCCAGCGTGGCGCGGAAAACGGTGTGGTAAAGCGGATCCAGCACGCCACTGGCCGACAGCAGGCAGGTGGCCAGCCACGAACCGGCGTAGGCAGCAATCGCATTCACACCCATCGCGCGGCCCAGCGGTGGCCAGCCTTGGCCATCGATCAGGCGGTAGGCCAGCGCCATCACCAGCATGCCGAAGCCGCCAGTCCACAGCACGAAGGAGGAAGTCCACAGCTGCTTGTTCAGAGGTAGCGCTAACGTTGAGGCCCAAACGCCGCCGAGCAGCATGGCGCCGGCGCCGGCGTAGGCCAGCGTGGCAATGCGCTGCGAGCGTACCCAGTCGCCGGCGCGCATGCCGAGAATGACGGTGGCCAGCGAAGGCAGGGTGCTCAATATGCCTTCAGGATCGTGCGCCAATCCCGTGGCGGCATCATATTGATAAGCGAAGTGGCCCAACAATGCGGTATCAATGCGGTCGGCTAGGTTGGCGCCGGGCTCCATGCCGGTGCCGGCCAGCAGCGCCCAGTAGCCAAGCAGGATGGCGCCCAACACCGCCCACTGTGCGCGTGCATTACGCAGGTAGACCGCCATCAAGCCAGCGACGGCGAAGCAGAAGCCGATCCGCTGCAAGACGCCCAGCAAGCGGAAGCCGCGACCTTCCAGCAGCAACGCCGCGACGACGTTCAGGGCTACACCGAGCAGGATGATGCGCGCGCCGCGCAGCAGCACGGCACGCGCCAGCGGCTGCGCCGGTGCGCCGGCGTCCAGCTGGCGGCCCAGCGCTAGCTGGATCGAGACGCCGACGATCAGCATGAAAATCGGAAAAATGAAATCGGCCGGCGTGCAGCCGTGCCATTCCGCGTGCTCCAGCCACGGATAGACGTGCGACCAGTCGCCGGCGTCGTTCACCAGCAGCATGGCGGCCACAGTTAGGCCGCGCACGGCGTCGATAGAGTTGATGCGCATAGTATTCAGAGTTGTAGTTTGATGTGCAGGCGCTTGAACACCACGGCCAGCGCCACGATGAACGCCGTGTACGCGATTGCCCATAGCAATCCCGGCCAGCCCGCGCCCAGCACCGCCGGGAAGGACAGGTGCAGGTACTGCATCGCCGCGTAGACAATGTAAGGGACGATGTACACCAGCAGCGGATTTGCTGCAGCGGGGCGGAAGTATGCGGTCCAGCCACTGTACTGCTTCAAGTCTACCATCCAGAACAGCGCGGCGAACAGCAGCACGCAGATGGCGGAACTGTACAGGGCCCAGCTAGGCGTGGCATAGATCTTCGAAATATGGAAGTAGGGCCGCAGCAGCCACGCCAGCAGCGCCAGTCCCGCCGCCAGTAGGAGTGCGCGCTGGAACGGGGCTTTGCGGCCGGCGGCGAAGAATAGCTGCGCGGTTAGCATGCCGCATAGTGTGATCGATGCGTGCACGGCGTTTTCCGTCTGTGCTGCTCCCGTACCGGCAAAGCAGTACCACGCTGTACCGGCAAGCATGATGGTGGTGAGTGGTAGCAGGCGTCCACTTGTCAGGCCCCATGTAACGGCGCCGTACAGGTACGCCCAGCCTATCAGTCCAAGTATGCCCCACCATTGCGGCGCGAAACGCAGGCTGCCATCCGGGCCGCCGCGAAACACCAGCGCCAGTACCAGCAGACCGGCCAATCCGGCCACCCGCAGCATCCACGCGTGCTTAAAGCGATACACGGCCCACACCACAATCGCGCAGGTATAAAAGCACAGCGACCACATATGGATGGACATGCCCATCGCCGCCTCGTTGTAGCCTTCCTCGGCGTTGACCATAAAAACCCCCAGCACCAGCAAGCCAGCCACGCGTGCCAGCACGTGGCGCCACAGCCGCCAGCCATGGTCGGCTGCGGCCTCGCGCTGCGCCATCGCAAACGGAATTGACATGCCGACGATGAACAGGAAGGCCGGGAACACCACATCCGGGAAGGTCATGGCGTCGGCGTCGGCCGGCGCATGATCCATCCAGGCCGGCATGCCGCGCACGCCGGCCAGCGTGTTCACGAAGATCATGACGGCGATGGTGATGCCCCGGAAGACATCAATCGCCAGCACGCGCGTGGTGGCAGGAGATTTAGAGTTTGCCACGCAGACCCAGGTAATATTGACGGCCGTTCGAATACGACGCGATAGGCTGGTCCTTGTTCATGCCGTAGTAGCGCAGCACGGCGTTGTTGAGGTTCAGCGCATCAAAGGTAATCGTCAGGTTGTCGTTGATTTTGTAATTGAGCGATGCGGCCAGGTTGCCGGTGCCGGCCATCACCTGCGGGAAGCTGTTATACAAGCCGCCAGAGAAGCTGGAACGGTAGGTATAGGCCAGCCGCGCGCTCAGTTTATCGTCCTCATAATAAGCCTCGGCATTGTAGGTGTTTTTGGAATTGCCCACCACCGCCAGTCCATCGTCGGCTTTGCCGTCGGTGTAAGTGTAGTTGGCCAGTGCGCCAAAGCCGCCCCAGATATGCTGTTGCCACGCCAGTTCCACGCCCTTGTTCTTCGCGCCGATATTGGTTGGCGACGAGATCGAGTAGCTGTCAAAGCGCTTGAACGAGGTGTTGTAGTAGGTGAGATTGGCCGTACCGTAGGTCACGTACGACGCCATGTCCATATAAAACACGCCGGCCGACAGCAGGGATTTTGGCGAGAAGTACCATTCCAGCGCCGCATCGTAGTTAACTGAGCGGACCGGCTTCAGGTTAGGATTGCCGCTACTGCCGGTCAGGTTGGTGTCGTTCAGCGTGACCGCGCCAACCATCGCGCTGTAGTCGGGACGCGCCATGGTCTTGGCAACGGCGACGCGGCCCACCAGCGTTGGCGACAAGTCGATCTTAAGGTTCGCACTAGGCAGGAAATCGTTGTAGCCGCGCTGGTTCAGGGTCGGCGTGAATTCACCGTTGACGTTATCCTGGCCGATCGGATTGGCGCCGCCCGGGATATTGGTGATGGTGGCCTGGTTGGTGTGCACATAGCGCACGCCGACGTTGCCGCGCCAGCCATCGCCAGCCAGGTTGACCATGCCGTAGACGGCGCTGGTTTTTTCCTTCACATCCAGTTCACCGGCCCAGTTGCGGGTGGTCGGGCCGCCGGTCAGGTCGTACTTCGCCGCCCATGCGGCAATGGCAGCAGGGCTGATCTGCCACACGCCGCGCAGGAAGCCTGCCGCGCTGCTGATGCCGGTGCCGAAGTTACCGGGATAGGTGGAGCCGTCCCATTGCGGCAGCGGTGCCGAAGTGGTGCCGTCGCAAGCCGCGCAGCTGCGGTTCTCCGGCTGGCTCACATTGCGATGGTGCTCTGCGTAGCGCACGCCGAATTTGGCCGACTCCATCACGCCGCGGTCAAGCCGCAGTTCACCATCGAGCTGGCCGTATTTTTCAGTGTCCAGCGTTTTGACGTTGGAGCCCCAGGCTGCAGCAGTGACGTAGTTGGTGAACTTGGAGGTGTCGGCGCCGGGGAAGGACATGGTCGCTGGCGACATGCCGTTCAAGCTGTAGCTGGAACCCGCGCCAGTCAGGCCGGCTTCGTAACCGATATCGGCGGGCGTCTTGCCGGTGCCGCGCGTGTAGCCTGCGCTGCCGGTAATGCGCAAGTCATCGTTGACGCGGTAGCTGCTGTCGAGATCCAGATAGGCCGATGACGATGCCGAGCCAGGACGATAAATCTGGTCGCCGAAGGCCGAATACAGCGAGGAGTTATAAGTCTTGGTCGCGCTGATAGCCGGATACTGCGAGGCTGGAATGGTCGCCGACACCAGCGTGCCGCTCTTGATCACATAAGCAGACGGAATCACGCCAACGGAAGCGCCAGTATTCGGATCGGTGGCGTTGATATTGGCCGAGATGTTGTTGTAGAAGCTGCGGTTATAGTTGGCTGCATCCAGCGAGGAGCTGAAACCGTTGATGTCGAAACTGAAGTCGCGCGATGGCTTGAACTGCAGGTCGATCGCGCCGCCAGTGCGCTTGCGCTCTTGCTCAAACAGCGAGGCGCTGATGCCGGCCGGCGCCAGGATGCCTGCGAGTTCGGGATGCGCCTTGGCCGCATTGCTCTCTGCATCGATCGGCGTGTAGCCATAGAATTCCTGGCCGTCGCGCCGCTCGTGGCGTTTTTCCGAGAACAGCTGCACCAGCGCGCCGAAGGTTTTGGCTTCGTTCTTCCACGCGAACAGGGCGTTTATCTGCGGATCGGTCTTGCGCGGCAGGTCGGCGTAGATGGCTTGTACTGTGGCTTCGGCAGTGAACTGCTTCTTGAAGTCCAGCGGCTTGCGGGTTTCGATGTTGACCGAGCCGGCCACGCCGCCTTCAACCATATCGGCCTGCTGGCTTTTCTGCACCGTCACGGCGCTGACGATTTCCGACGGCAGCAGCGCGTAGCTGACGCTGCGCCCAACCGCGCCTGCCTGGTCCAGCACGAACCAGTCGCCGGTGCCGATCGAGTGGCCGTTGACCAGTGTCTGCGTCAGGCTGGAGCTGGTGCCGCGGATGCTCACGCGGTCATTCTCGGCAAAGCCGCCTTCACCGCCGGCCGAGGAGGAGATGTTCACGCCCGGTACGCGCTGCACCGCGTCGGCCACGTTCTTGTCCGGCATTTTGCCAATGTCTTCGGCCGATATCACTTCGGCCAGCGTGTCGCTATTGCGCTTGCGGGTCAGCGCCTGTTCGAGTGAGGCGCGGATGCCGGTCACCACCACTTGTTCCATCGGTTTGTTCTCGTCCTGCGCCCATGCTGGCGCGGCGCCGCAAGCTAACAACATACAAACTGCCGATGCAATAGGCGTCGGCGCGGTTCTCATCCTGTTCATTGCTCTCCCTCGTGTCGTGGTGGTGATTTGTTGTACGCAGATTCTCGCCAGTCTTCCTTAATGAAATCCAAAAGAAACCTTAACGTTTGCCTAAGGCTGTGGCGCGCAGGCGATTGACTTATAGATAAGAAAATGCGTAGATATCGGGGATGAGCAAAAGAGGTATTAACACATGAAGATATGCCTGGTCGAAGACGACCTAGAGCTGGGTAAGGCGCTGCAGTCCTCGCTGCAGGACGCGGGACAAGAAGTGGTATGGGTGCGCCGCGCCGGTGATGCGAGGCGCTGGGCTGAAACCGAACCGTTTGACGCGATGCTGCTGGACCTCGGCCTGCCAGACGGGAATGGCGTGGAAGTGCTGCGCGATTTGCGCGCCGGCGGCCACACGCTGCCCATCCTTGTCATCACCGCGCGCGATAGCCTGGAAGACCGCTTGAACGGATTGGATCGCGGCGCCGACGACTATCTGGTCAAACCGTTTGCCGTCAGCGAGCTGCTAGCGCGCCTGCGCGCGGTCATGCGGCGCACCACCGGCTGGTCAGAGAGCGGCGAGCCGGTTTGGAAGGTGAAAGATCTGGTGCTGGACGACAAGCGCATGATCCTTACGCGCGGCGGCGTCAATGTGGTGCTGTCGAAAACCGAATTCGCCTTGCTGCATGCGCTGATGCGCTATCCGGACCGCGTGCTGACGCGGCGCGAGCTGGAAGCACGTGCACTGCCGCACAGCGAAGGCGCGGCGCTGGACGTGCACATGTCCCACCTGCGCCAAAAAATCGGCGAAGGCTATATCCGCACCGTGCGCGGCGTCGGTTACGTGGTCGATAAATGAAGAACCGCTCGCTGTTCCGCCGCCTGCTCATCGGCTTCATCTCGGTGATGGCTGTGGTATGGCTGGCCAACCTGGCGCTGGATGTCTATGAAACGCGCACCTCCAAGCGGCGCGACATGCAGCGTGAGTTACGCGCCAGCGCCTTGCGCATTCTGGTGGTGATGCAGACCATGGAAGGCCGTCCGCCTGCCGAGATCCAGCCGGTGGTGCACAAGATGGAGCAGCTGCACTACGCCTTGTACAAGGAGTTGGGCTGGTACACGCCCGCGCTGCAAACGCAGGTGTGGAAGCAGGGCAGTTTGGTCTATCAGTCTCCCGATGCAGGACTGCCTACAACGGACGCCGCTGCCGGCCCCTATCATCAGGGATTGCGCGACGGCTGGGTCGCATCGGTGGAGAGCGACGCGGCTACCGGCGTCACTGTGCGCATGACGACGGAGGTGATCGGCGAGTGGATGCTGCAGGTGTCAAGCGTTGGCTATTATCTGGCGCCGCTGCTGTTCAGCGTACCGTTCTTGCTGGTGCCTGCATGGTTCATCATTCGTGCCGGATTGCGACCGCTACGCAGCATCGTCGGCGAGATTGAACAGCGCTCGGGGGCGAATTTGTCGCCGTTGGCGTCTACGCCTTATCAGGATTTACAGCCTCTCGTCGGCTCGGTCAACCGGCTGATGGAGCGGCTCACGGAACGGTTGGAGCGCGAGCAGGAATTCCTGATCGACGCCGCGCATGAATTGAAAACGCCGCTGTCGATCATCCAAATCAATGCTGAGAGTCTCGGCGAAGCGCGCACGCCGCAGCGAATCGAGGAAGCTGGGCACGGCCTGCGTACCGGCGTGCAGCGCGCCACGCACACGGTGCACCAGCTGCTGGCGTTGGCCCGTTCGGGCAGCGATCGTGATCACGCCAGCCTGCTGCAGCGCGATCTGGTCGAACTGGTGGCGGACCGATTGGCGCTGGCGGGACAGATTGCGGCGACACGCGGCATTGAGATTGAGTTGCAAGCACCGGAGCAGTGCGTGCTGCCGCTGCACCTTGAAAGCATGGCGTCGCTGATCGATAACCTGGTCAGCAACGCAGTCAAATATTCGCCGCAGCGCGGGCGTGTGAGTGTGCGCATCTCGTCGGCGGCCTTGCCGGTGGTGTTGTCGGTACTCGATCAAGGGCCGGGCATTGCGCCGGATATGCAGCGCAAGGTGTTTGAACGCTTCTTCCGCCTGCCGGGGCAGGACCAGCCAGGCAGCGGACTAGGGCTGGCCATTGCGGAACGCGCGGCGGCGCGCAATCACGCGCGCATCCGGCTAGACAATCGCGATGATGGTCCCGGGCTGCGTGTGGAAGTGGACTTTGGATAGTAAATTGGCATTATAATTCGGCGCATGAAAACATCCCTGCGCCTGATTCCCCTGATCCTGTTGCTGGCCGGTTGCCAGTCCCATATGCAGCGCGTGGCCGATTGCAAAGTCGGCGACTGGTCCGCCATTGGCCATAAAGACGGTACGCTCGGCGAGCCGGCCAACTACGCTGAACGCAAAGATTTCTGCGACGATCACGCCGATAAGCCAGCTGCCGCCGATGCCGCCACGCGCTACACGGCTGGCTGGGCGCAAGGTAACTGGGACTTGTGGTACGCGCTGGGCGACACCGACGGCCAACAGGGAACGTTGGCGCAGTATGATCGCCACGCCAGCGGCGAAGCAGTGCGCAAACATAAAACGCCGCTCAATCCATCCGCCTATGACGCCGGCTGGAGCGCCGGGAATTCTGCATATTGGACCGCGACCGGTCAGCGCGAAGGCGCCAGCGGCCTGCCGCTCACGCAGAAGGAAGCCAATCGCAGCAAGGCTTCCGCCGCGCAGCTGCGTTTTGACGACATGGCCTACACCAACGGCTGGCGCGCCGGCAACCGCACCTTCTGGTCGGATGCGGGCTACGCCGATGCACGTAGTGGCACGCCGGATAGCGAGTTCCGCAACCGCGCTGCTGCCGCGCGCAACGCCGGTGTCGAGGTACAGGAAGATTCGTATCGCACTGCCTGGAATACGGAAATCGTCAACTACTGGCGCAATCTCGGCACAAAGGATGCCACCAGCGGCAAGGAATTCGGCGTGCGCGGACGCGAGGCCAAGGCCAAAGGATTGAAAATCCACGAACGCGAATACCGCGAGGCGTGGGAAGCGCGCCTGCTGACCTACTGGCGTGATACCGGCCTGGCCGATGGTTACGGCCATCCCTTCAAGTTGGAGCAGCGCATCGCCAATGCGAGCCGCGACGGTGTGTTCGTCATTCCCGGCACGGAGGACGCTTACAGCAACGCATGGCGACAAGAGAATGCGCGCTATTGCACGCCGGAGAATGCATTTGAAAGTGGTCGCGTCAACGTTGGCATGGCCGTGGAAGTGTGCGCGCCTGCATTGCAAAACCAGTTAAAGCACGCGTATGTTAGCGGACAGGATTACGAGATCGCAGCTGTCAAGCAGCGGCAGGCGGTAGCGGATGCGAATGAACTGGCAGGCCGCGTGCGCGATGCGCGCAACCGTTTGGGACGGCTGGAGCGCGAGATTCGCGCCAACCTTGAAGCGAAAGACCGTCCCGTCAACGACGAAACGGCCAAGCAGGATCGCCGCCGCGAACAGGAGCGGCGCGAGTTAAACGACTACCTGCAGCGCCTGGAGTACCAGCTGGATGACGCCCGACGTTGGGTCGAGCGCCATGAGCAGCAAATGCAGCGCCTGCGCCGCGAGATCTATTAATTAGAACTCGAAGGTCGCCGATACCGAGGCGGTACGCGGTGCACCCAGGATCAGGTAGCCCGAACCTGGGTAGCCGCCGGCCGAAGCCCAGTAGCTCTTGTCGGTGACGTTGTCGATACGTGCGCGGAAGGTGACGTTGCGATCCAGGATGCGGGTAGCGTAGCTGGCACCGATATCAAGACGAGTCCACGCCGGCAGTTCCTGCTTGTTGGCGCCATCAGCGTATTGCGACGAGGTGTAGACGGTACGCGCGTTCAGGTTCAAACCGCTCACGCCCGGCACACTCCATTCCGCGCCGATGTTCAGCTGCGTATCCGGCACGCCGATGACATTCTTGCCCTGGTTCTCACCGTCCTTGGTGCTGCGCTGGGTGGCATCCAGCAGCGTCAGCCCGCCCAACAGGCGCAGGCCTTTCAGCGGCACACCGTACACGGTCATCTCCAGGCCCTGGTTGCGCTGTTCGCCAAAGATGCCGAACACGCCGCCCTGCACGTAGCCCGATGGCTGGTTGGTGCGGAACACGGCGGCGGTGGCGCCCAGCGTACCCTGTTCATACTTCACACCGAGTTCTTTCTGCTTCGAGACATACGGTGCGTACATGACGTTCGGGTTGGTGACGCCGGTGCTAGGCGAGGTCGGACCTTGCTGCAGGCCTTCGATATAGTTCGCGTACAGCGACACGCCTTTCACCGGTTTGTAGACTACCGCGACGACCGGCGTGACTTTGGTTTCGTCGTAGTGCGCCTGCGTTGCGCCGGTATTGTAGTCGTAGCTGTCAGCCTTGATGGCCTGGTGGCGCGCGCCCACGGTCAGCAGCACTTTATCATCCATCATCGACAGTGTGTCGGCGATGGCGTAGCTGGTCAGGATGCTCTTGGCGGTCAGGCCAGGATTGCTCAACACACCGCCGGTGAAGAAGTTGGCCGGTGGTGCAGTCACGTTGACCGGGTTGTAGATGTTGGTGGCGATGCCGCCGAACAGGCTGAATGCATAAGCATTCTTCGACTCCAGCCAGTAGCTCGATGCGTTGGCGCTGATGGTGTGGCCGATATCGCCGGTGCGCAGTTTGGTGCGCACGCCGATTTCACCGGTACGCACGTTGTCGTGGCGGGTGTTGTCGAAGCGGTAGGCGTTTGCGGTGCCGTCTACCTTCGTCACGGTAGGCTCGGACAGGACGTTGTTTTCGTCGCCGCTGCGGGCGCCGAAGGCTGCCCATGCCACGGTGTTTTTGTTCAGGTCCCATTCGCCGCGCACGGTGCCGAAGGTATCGCGCTCATTGGAGCGGGTCCAGTCCTGCGCCCAGTTGCTGCCGCTGTCCGGCGCGGATGGCAGGGCGATGGCGGTGCTGGCAGTGACGGCAGGACGTGGGCTGGTCAGCTTGTGATCCTGGTAGCCGATATCAGCCGACAGGCGAAAGTCGCGGGCCTGGAAATCGAGACCAACCGACGCCACGTTCAGTTCACGGTGTTCTTTATCGACGCCGGTATCGCCATCGCGGCGCGCTGCGTTGACGCGGATACCGGTATTGCCGTCAGCGCCGAAGCGGCGCGAGATGTCGACCGCGGCATAGCCTTGGCCACCGGTTTCAACACCAACCGTTACCTGGGTCAGCGGATTGGCGCCTGCGCGCTTCGGCAGCAGGTTGATCGAGCCACCGATGCCGCCGCCGCCCGGCGCTGCACCATTCAGGAAGGAGTTCGCACCGCGGAAGACTTCCACGCGCTCCAGCAGTTCCGACGCAACGAATTGGCGCGGCAGCACGCCGTACAAGCCGTTGTAGGCCAGGTCGTCAGAACTGACGGCGAAGCCGCGAATCACATACAACTCCTGGAAGTTACCGAAGCCGCGCGCTACGCGCACCGAAGGATCGTTTTGCAGCACGTCCGCCACGCTGCGCGCTTGCTGGTCCTGGATCAGTTCCGAGGTGAAGTTCAGCGTATTAAATGGCGCGTCCATGATGTCGACGTTGCCCAGCATGCCCGCACGGCCGCCGCGTGCGACTTGGCCGCCGGCGAAGTTTTTGCTCAGGCCTTCGGCCGATGCGTCGGCGGAAGCGCTGACTACGACAGTTTGTACCGGGGTGTCGCTGTCGACGACTGCAGCCGCAGAGGCGTAACCGGCAGCCAGCATCATGGCGGCGAGGGCGAATGGGGACAGCTTCAAATTCCTGTTATGCATGGCGATTTACTAAGTAAATGAGAATGATTCCCAATTATATCTTCTGTGCCGGATTTTTGCTGCTAAATGAGAGTAATTTGCATTATCATTGTGGTCTAAGTACAGTATTTTGGAATGAAAATGACACCAAGCACCGTCCGCCGCTGGGCATGGATACATAAATGGAGCAGTTTGATCTGCACCGTTTTCATGCTGCTGCTTTGCGTGACTGGCCTGCCGCTGATCTATCACCACGAGATCGATCACGCGCTGGGTAACGCCATTGAAGCGCCGTCGATGCCGGCCAGTACACCCAAAGCGAGCCTGGACGCTGTACTGGCCGCAGGCAAAACACTTTATCCAAACAAGATTGCGATGTATCTGTCGCAGGAAGCGGATGATCCCAGCATCTGGTTCCTGACGATGGGCGACAACCCGACCGACGAAAAATTCAAATCGATCGCAGTTGATGCGCGCACCGCCAAGGTGTTGGGCGAGCCGAGTTTTGAAGGTAGCTTTCTCGGCGTGATGTTCCATTTGCACGTCGATCTGTACGCCGGCCTGTGGGGCAAGCTGTTCCTCGGGTTCATGGGATTGCTGCTGGTGATCGCGATTGTCTCGGGCGTGGTGCTGTACGCGCCGTTCATGCGCAAGCTGGAATTCGGTGAAGTGCGGCGCGAGCGCGGGCCACGCGTGAAGTGGCTGGACCTGCACAATATGCTGGGCATCGTGACCATGACATGGGCGCTGGTGGTTGGCGCCACCGGCATGATTAACACCTGGGCGGACCTGATGCTGAAGTACTGGCAGACCACCGAGATGGCCGACATGATCGCGCCGTACAAAGGCCTGCCGCCGCCGACGCAACTGGGCTCGATGCAAAAGTCGCTGGAGCACGCGGTAGCTGCGGAGCCGGGCATGAAGATCGGCTTCGTCGCCTTCCCCGGTACGGCGTTCAGCAGTCCTCACCACTACGGCATTTTCATGCGCGGCGATGCGGCGCTGACCTCGCGCCTGTACAAGCCGGTGCTGATCGATGCGCAAACCACCGAGATTACCGATCGCCGCGAGCTGCCCTGGTATCTCACCGGCCTGCTGATTTCGCAGCCGCTGCACTTTGGTGATTATGGTGGCGCGTGGATGCAGTTCCTGTGGGCGGCGCTGGATGTGATCACCATCTTCGTGCTGGGTAGCGGTTTGTATTTGTGGCTGAAACGCGGCGCGCCAGCACCGGCAAGGGCTGCTGCGGCGAAGGAAGAACGGCAGCAGGAGGCGACGGTATGACTAGTCCCTTCATGCGCATGTGGGGCGCGCCGATTGCGCTTGCCGTCCTCACTTTGATCGGCCTGATTTCTGCGCTGGTCGGCGACGGCGTGTGGGACCACGTGTCCGCCGTCGCACTGGGCGTACCGGTAACGCTGTGCCTCTGGTTTGGCTTGCGGCGTCGCACAAAAAACGATTGATTTATTTGCATTAGTTGTTATTATTTCTGTGCCGTCTATCGAGGAGATCGCATGGAAGTATCGCACCCGCATTACGATAAACTGATTGCCGCAGCGCGGCACGCAGGTCCTGCGACAGTCGCCGTCGCCCACCCATGCGACCGCAACGCGCTGGAAGGCGCGCTTGATGCGGCCAGGATGGGCATCATCAAGCCGATACTGGTTGGTCCGCGCGACCGCATCCAGCAGGCAGCAGATGCAGCGCAGCTGGATATCTCCGCGCTGCCGCTGATCGACACCGAACATAGTCACGCATCGGCCGCACGCGCGGTGGAGCTGGTGCACCAAGGCCAGGCTTCCGCGCTGATGAAGGGCAGCCTGCATACCGATGAACTGATGGGCGCCGTGGTCGCCACGGCCACCGGCCTGCGCACCGCGCGCCGCCTCAGTCACTGTTTTGTGATGGACGTGCCGGGACGCGCCGAGCCACTGATCATCACCGACGCCGCCGTCAACATCATCCCCACCTTGAACGAGAAGGTCGACATCGTGCAGAACGCGATCGACCTGGCGCAAGTACTGCGCTTTGATCCGATCAAGGTCGCCATCCTCGCCGCCGTGGAGACGGTGAGCGCCAAAATGCCTTCTACGATTGATGCCGCCGCGCTGTGCAAGATGGCCGATCGCGGCCAGATCACCGGCGCGCTGCTGGATGGTCCGCTGGCGATGGATAACGCCATCGACCCGGAAGCCGCCGCTATCAAGCATCTGGTGTCGCCGGTGGCGGGGAGGGCCAACGTGCTGGTGGCGCCCGATCTGGAAGCGGGCAATATGCTGGCCAAGAGCCTGACCTTTATGGCCGGCGCCAGTGCGGCAGGCATCGTGCTTGGCGCGCGTGTACCGATAATCCTCACCAGCCGTGCAGATACTGTGCAGGCACGCTTGGCGTCGTGCGCGGTGGCTGTGCTGGTGGCGCATAGCAAACTGTCTGGCGCCCGTATTCTCGGAGGCTGACGCCATGCTGGCCAACGATTGCATCATCGTGATTAACGCCGGTTCGTCGAGCATCAAGTTCTCGATGTACAGCGGCGCCGCGCTGGATCTTACTCTGCGGGGCAAGATAGAAAACCTGTACAGCGGCGTTGCGCGCTTTGTGGCGCAGGATGCGCAGGGCGGCGTGGTGGGCGAACGCGCGTGGCGTGACGGTCCGCTTGACCACGAAGGTGGCATGCGCTTCCTGGTCGACTTTGCGCAGACCCACCTCGATGGACACCGGGTGGTGGCTGTCGGCCATCGCATCGTGCACGGCGGTGTGGCGCACAGTGGGCCGCAGCGGCTGGACGCGGCGCTGGTCGATGAACTGGAAAAGCTGGTGCCGCTAGCGCCACTGCACCTGCCACACAACTTGGCGCCGGTGCGCTCAGTGCTGGCGATGGCGCCACAGGTGCCGCAGATCGGCTGCTTCGATACAGCCTTCCACGTTGGCCAGCCGGCCGAGGCGCAAGAGTTTGCGCTGCCTGCGCGGATCACTGATCTGGGCGTGCGCCGCTACGGTTTCCATGGACTGTCGTACGAGTATATTGCCAGTGTGCTGCCAAAGCTTGATCCAGCGCTGGCACAAGCAAAAGTCGTTGCCGCGCATCTCGGCAACGGCGCCAGCATGTGCGGGATGAAGGCCGGGCGCAGCATGGCCAGCACCATGGGCTTCACCGCCGTCGACGGGCTGCCGATGGGCACGCGCTGCGGTGCGCTCGATCCGGGCGTGGTCCTTTACCTTATGCAGGAACTGGGTATGGACGTTGCGGCCGTGCAGAAGCTGATGTACCAGGAATCTGGCCTGCTGGGCGTGTCCGGCATCTCGTCGGATATGCGCACGCTGGAGCAAAGCGATGATCCACGCGCCAAGGCGGCAATTGCGCTGATGGTGTATCGCATTGGTCGCGAACTCGGTTCGCTGGCGGCGGCGCTTGGCGGTCTGGATGCGCTGGTGTTCTCCGGCGGCATAGGCGAAAACAGCGCGGCCTTGCGCTCCGCAGTCTGTCGTGATGCGACCTGGTTGGGCGTGCAGATCGACGACGACGCTAACGCACGAGCGAACGGCGCGCGCGGTGTGGCACGCATCAGTGCAGCGGGTAGCAAGGTCCCGGTGTGGGTGGTGCCCGCCAACGAAGAGCTGATGATCGCACGGCACGCCTTGGAATTGGTGGAACAGCCATGAATACGGAAACGGTTTATCCCATTTTGACCGGTAAGCGCGCGCTGGTAGTCGGTGTGGCCAATGAACAGTCCATTGCGTGGGGCTGCGCGCTGGCGTTCCGCAAGCTGGGGGCACAAGTGGTGCTGACCTATCTGAACGAGAAAGCGCTACCCCACGTGGCGCCGCTGGCCGAGCAAATTGACGCGCAGTTGCTGCCGTTGGACGTGATGCAGCCCGGCCAGCTGGAAGCCGTCTTTGCGGCGCTGGCGGAGCAGGGCAGTCTGGATATCCTGGTCCACTCCATCGCCTTCGCGCCCAAGGCCGACCTGCAAGGTGGCTTGCTGGACTGTTCGCTGGACGGCTTCCTGCAGGCGATGGATGTATCCTGCCATTCCTTCGTGCGCATGGCCAAGCTGGCCGCGCCGCTGATGAAAGATGGCGGCAGCATGTTCGCCATGAGCTATCACGGCGCCAACAAGGTGGTCCCCAACTACAATGTAATGGGCCCAGTGAAGGCCGCGCTGGAAGCAGCCTGCCGCTATCTCGCTTATGAACTGGGACCGCGCGATATCCGCGTCCACGCCATTTCACCGGGACCGCTGCAAACGCGCGCCGCCTCTGGCCTGAAAGATTTCGATCATTTGCTGGCCGATGCCGTGTCGCGTGCACCGCTGGGTGAACTGGTTGATATCGTCGATGTGGGTAACACCTGCGCCTATCTGGCCTCGCCTTACGCCAAACGCCTTACTGGCAGTACGGTCTACGTGGACGGCGGGCTGAATATCATCGCTTGAGAGGAGTTAATCATGCAGGTAATTTTGACGGGGTTGCACGGTGACGCCAGCGAAACGAGCGTCGAAGAAGGACTAACCCGCTTTTTTAACGTCAAGCGGGTGGAGATGATACGGCAAGGCGAAGTGGATAATCCGTGGGCCTTGATCGAAGTGCATGACTCATATGAGCACGTGTGGAATGTGTGTAACCAGCTGCGCGGCGTTTTCCATCGCGGTAAAGCGATACACCTGTACATTCCGCTGCATCAGGAAGACATCTTCCACGACCTGGAACCGCACCAGCGTATCGATATCGCCTAACTGCGCCGCGCAAGGAAGCCGTGGATTTGCGATACCACGGCCGCGCCTTCTCCGACTGCCGCCGCCACGCGCTTGGTGGAATTGGCGCGCACATCGCCGATAGCGTACACGCCCGGTACGCTGGTTTCCAATCCGGCCCGCGTTGTGTCGCCGTCCGGCACGTCGAAACCAGTCAGGATAAAGCCCCTGTCGTCGACCTCTACGCCGCAATCGCCTAGCCAGCCAGTGTTAGGGTCTGCGCCGATGAACAGGAAAACGCGGCAGATGTCGTAATCGGTTTCGAGCTGGCTGCGGTGGTCGCGCACGCGTACCTGCTGCAAGCCTTCCTCATCGCTGCCTTCCAGCGCAATGATTTCCGATTCCACGTGCAGTACGATATTCGGCGTGGCTGCGATACGCTCGATCAGGTAACTGGACATGGTGGATGCCAGGCTGTCTTTGCGGATCAGCATATGCACCTTGGCGGCATGGGCGGACAAGTACACCGCTGCCTGTCCGGCCGAATTGCCGCCGCCGACCAGGATGACTTCCTCGCTGGCGCACAGGCCCGCCTCCAGCGGCGAGGCCCAGTAGTAGACGCCTTTGCCTTCAAACTGTTTGAGATTCGCCAGCGATGGGCGGCGATAACGCGCGCCGCAAGACAACACCACAGTGCGTCCTTGTAGCAGCGTGAGGCTGCCGCACATTTCCACCTGCAGCGGAGAGGTGTCGCATAACAGGCGGCCGGCCGGCGCGGGTATTGCCATCTTCACGCCGAATTTTTGCGACTGGACGAAAGCGCGGCCGGCCAGCGCGCCGCCTGATATGCCGGTCGGGAAGCCGAGATAGTTTTCAATCCGTGCACTGGCTGCGGCTTGCCCGCCGTAGGCCCGCGTCTCCAGCACCAGCACGGACAAACCTTCGGACGCCGCATACACCGCGGTGGCCAAACCTGCCGGGCCGGCGCCGACCACGATTACGTCCCAGATATCGTCAGGACTGAGTGGTGGCAGGGTGCCCAGGCAGCGTCCCAGGTCAACCATGCTGGGATTTTTCTTGACATCGCCATTGGGGCACACGGCCAGCGGCCAGTCGTGTGCTTCCGGTTGATAGCGTTCGCACAACGCGCGTGCCTGCTCGTCGCTGCGTGGATCGAGCACACGATGCGGCAGGCCGTTACTGGACAACCAGCCCTGCAAGGCATGCAGGCGCGGATGGCCGGGCGTGGCGACCAGCACCAGTCCACCGTCCTGGCTTTGGATTTGTTCGACGCGGCGCAGGATGAAGGCGCGGACGATGCGTTCGCCCAGTTCCGCCTCGGCGACGACCAGCGCGCGCAGCCCCTCAACGCTCAGCATGAGCGCCTCCACTTCGCCGACCGCGTGGCCGTTGACCAGCGTCGGGGCGCCGGCCAGTTGGCTGATTTCACCGGCAAATTCGCCTTGCGCGTGCTCGGTGATGATCGAGGTGTTCCCCAAGCCGTCGTAGCGGCTGATGCGGATCGCTCCTTTCAGTACCACGTACATGCCGAAGTAGGTCAACCCCGCCTCGAACAGGCGTTCGCCATCTTTGAAGCACACAAGTGTACCAAAACGCTGGATGCGCTTGAGTTCCGCCGGCGTCAGTTGGGGCAGCGCCTGGGCGGTCCGGGTCTTGAAGGTGTCGTAGATGGCCATATCGCTAGTCTAGCGCGATTTTTCTACCGCTTGCCAGATTCTAAAGTATGACTTTACACTCTGGCCACGCCATATAAGTAAAGACACACAATGAATAAATTGTTGATTGCCTTGATGCTGGCCGTGTCCACCCATAGTGCGGTCGCGGTTGAGCTGTTTAACGGCCGCGATTTCAGCGGCTGGGAGCTGCAAACCACACCAGCGGCGTCGCTGGTGGATGTCTTCCAGATGCTGCCGGGCGGCGTGATCGCGTCGGCTGGAAAACCGCCGGGCTTCATCGCCACGCGCGAGAGCTATCGCAACTACAAGCTGCACGTGGAGTGGCGCTGGCCGGGCAAGCCGGGGAACGGCGGTGTGCTGCTGCACATCAGTCCCGGCACGTTCGACCGCGTGTGGCCAGTGAGCCTGCAGGTGCAGACCAAGTTTGGCAATGTGGGAGATTTGCTGCCGATGGCGGCAAGTAGTTTTGCCGAATCGCTTACCAGCGCACCCGGTGTCGAGCCGCGCATCAAAGCTCACATGGCGCCGGACAGTGAGAAGCCGGCGGGCGAATGGAATACATGCGATATCTTCAGCCTCGATGGCATGGTGGAGGTGACCGTGAACGGCGTGCTGCAAAATCGGGTGTCGAACGTGTCGCCGGCGTCGGGGCGGATCGGCTTCCAGCTGGAAGGCACGCCTTACGAATTGCGTCACGTGGAGCTGACACCGCTCGATTAGACAGAGGCAAATTTTTTCGCAGTCCTTGATTTGCCAAATTTCGTTCCCGGATTTGGTGGTTTTCACAATTGCTCCGTCGTGAAACCAGTCGCAGAATGATTTCACGCGTGCTAACACGTGATAACTATAAAACGACGGAGACGAAAAATGAAGGTCAATCACAGCTTGGCGCTGCTTATGGCAGCGCTATCGACGCCGCTCGCCTGTACAGCGGAAAACTACCACTGGGACTCGGTTGCCATCGGCGGCGGTGGCTTTGTATCGGGTATCATTCCCAGTAAGTCGGAGCGCGGTGTTGTGTATGCGCGCACCGACGTGGGTGGCGCTTACCGATGGGACCAGAACGGCGCGCGCTGGATTGCGCTGACCGACTGGATCAGCGAACCGGATATCGGTTTGCTGGGGATTGAGTCGCTGGCAGTCGATCCGCGTAACGCGGCGAATATTTATCTGCTGGCTGGCACCAGCTACTTCAGTGGCGGCAAGACCGCCATCCTGCATTCCACCGACTACGGCAAGACCTTTACCGCGACCGATGTCAGCACGCAGTTCAAGGCGCACGGTAACGGTATGGGACGGCAGAACGGCGAAAAGCTGCAAGTCGATCCCGGCTCCAGCAATGTGCTGTACGTGGGCACGCGTCGCAATGGCTTGTTCAAGAGCGTGGACGCTGGCGCGACGTGGAATCGTTTGACTGCGCTGGACGTGACGGCCACGCCGAACGATAACGGCATCAGCTTCGTGCTGCCCGATCCGTCCAGTGTGAACGGCGGCATGGCGAAGCGGCTGTTTGTCGGCGTGTCGCGCTTTGCGTCGGTTGGTCCGAATCTGTATTTCAGTGCCGACGGCGGCGCCACCTTCTCCGCAGTGAAAGGCGGGCCAAGCGCAAGCCTGATGCCGCAGCGCGCTGCCATCTCTTCGAAGGGCAAGCTGTATATCACTTATGCCAACGGCGCAGGCCCGCATCCGGCTGACGGTGAGCCGATGGACAATGGCCAGATTTGGGAATACAACGCGGTCGGCGGTAACTGGGCAAACGTTACGCCTGCGGGACTGGCGCGCCCATTCGGCGGTATCAGCGTGGATCCGGCTAATCCCAAGCACTTGGTGGCGTCCACCATCAACACCTGGATGCAGCAAGGCGCTAACGCCTGGGGCGACCGCATCCTCACTTCGCTCGACGCTGGCCGTACGTGGACCGATGTGGTGGCGCGCGGCTTTGCGCTCGATAGCGGCGGCGCGAGCTGGATCACTAACGGCGCTTCCATTCATTGGGCCGGTTCGATTGAATTTGATCCTTTCGACAGCAAGAAGGCGTGGGTAGGCTCAGGCAACGGCTTGTTCAAGACTGCGGATATCGACGCACCAACCACCACGTGGAACTTCAACGTGGCCGGGCTGGAAGAAACCGTGCCGTTCAACTTCGAAACGGTGCAAGGCGGCCCACTGGTATCAACCATCGGCGACTTTGACGGTTTCGTGAACGCCGATCCGGCGCAGTATGGCGTACAACACAGTCCGCAAATGGGCACCACCAGCGGCCTGGCAATTGCGGCGCAGGATGGCCGCATCATGGCGCGTGCCGGTTCGTCTTTGTACTACTCCACCAACGGCGGCGCAAGCTGGAACAAGGCGGCGTCGTTCAATGGATCGCAAGGGCAGTTGGCCTTCTCGGCGGATGGTTACGCTCTGCTGCATAGCCCTGCCAATTCGTCTACCAGCTATCGCTCGACCAATTATGGCGGCAGCTGGACGCCGGTTGCTGGTCTCAGTTCCAGCAATGCGCGGCCGGTAGCGGATCCGGTTAATCCGAACAAGTTCTATGCCTACGACGGCGGCAGCCTGTTGGCGAGCGTGGACGGCGGCGCGAGCTTTGCAGCCAAAGGCAACCCCGGCTCCGGGGGATCGAGCATCATTCGCCTTGCACCAGGCCGTGAAGGGGATGTGTGGGTATGCCTGAACGGCGGTGGGCTGGCGCGATCGACCGATTCCGGTGCGACGTTTGCCAAGGTCGCCAGCGTGAACCAGTGCGGCGCCATCGGCTTTGGCAAGGCCGCACCAGAGGCAAGCTATCCGACGCTGTACTTGCTGGGCACTGTGGGCGGCACGCGCGGCGTGTTGCGCTCAACTGACGCAGGTGTCACCTGGGTGCGCGTCAACGATGACGCCCACCAATACGGCGGCAGCGGCAATGCGCACATGATCAACGGCGACCTGAATGTGTTTGGCCGCGTGTACATGAGCACTGCGGGCCGTGGCATCGCTTACGGCAGCGTGGTGGCGGATGGCGATGTGGCTGTCACGCCGGTCACCGCCGGCCCACCGGCTACCACGGAGCCAGTCAACCATTGCAGCTACGTGGTGACGGCGTCCTGGTACGGCGGCTATAACGCGGCAGTACGCATCACCAACAATCGCAGCACAGTGATTAGTGGCTGGTCGGTCACCTGGACCTATACAGACAACTCAGTCGTGCAAGGATACTGGAACGCTGCCGTTACAGGCAGCAATCCGACCTATACAGCTGTACCGAACCAGACATGGAATCACGACATTTACCCGGGTAACACCGTGGAATTCGGCATGACGGTGAGCGGCTCGGCCATTCCGGTAGTGACCGGCGATGCGTGCAATTAAGCGAGGGGACAAGATGAAAAACTTCCTGATTGGTTTACTTATCAGCGCTGGCTTGATGCTGGCAACGCAAGCGCAATCCGCGCCGGTGGATTTTGAAGACCTGCATGCGGACGGTGACCTGACTGCATTGAGCAGCCCATACGCTGGCTTGAACTGGGGCGAAGACTGGTACTACGGCGACACCACGGTGGACGGCTACGGCAACGGCGCGCATTCCGGCGTGTCGTTCGTCACCAATGGCTATGGCGTGGATAACCTTGCGGTCAGCAGCACGACCGCCTTCAACCTGGCCGGCGCGTGGTTTGCTGCACCTGACACCAACGGAGCAGTCGCCAGCTGGATCAATATTACGGCCTACGACGCAGCCAACCACGTGATCGGCAGCACCGGCAATGTGAGCATCGGCCAGAGCTATCAATGGGTGGCGGCCAATTTTGCGAACGTCTCGCGCGTGAGCATTACGCGCGACGATGGCTGGTTTGTGATGGATGACTTTACCGTGATAAGTGCGGTACCGGAGCCGGGCAGTTTGCTGATGCTGTTGGCGGGACTGGCCGTGCTGATAGTCGCCGCGCGCAAGCGCTTCGTGCTGCCAGTCGCGATGGCTGGGCTGCTGGCCATGCTGTGCGGCGGCGCGGCGCAAGCGCAAAGCTGCGGTACGGCGGCCGGCGCCACCGTGTGCCTGAGCGCAGCCGGTTCATCGGACAACATCAAACTGACGTGGACCGTCAGCGGCATCGTGACCGGAGTACAAATCTACCGGGACACGGATAGCGACGCCAATGGCCGCACCCGTATTGCCGTGCCAAGCGCCACGGCTAGCACTTACACCGACACCACGCCTACCCTCGGCGTGCCTTACTGGTACTGGGTCAAATTCACGACCACCAGCGGCAGCGGCAATTCCGGCTCTGCTACGGCGGTGCGCGTGGGGGCAATGCGCAGCCTGACCAGCGTGCAGTTGTCGGCGCAAATGTCGCCAGGCTGGAATCTCGGCAATTCGATGGAAGCCATCGGCGGTGAAACGGCTTGGGGCAATCCACCTGCGAATCAAGCCTTGTTCACTGCCGTGAAAGCAGCTGGTTTCAAGACCGTGCGCATTCCGCTGTCGTGGACCCAGTACGCCGACGCCAACTACAACATCAGCGCCAGCTGGATGGCGCGCGTGAAGGAAGTGGTGGATGCGGCCCGCAGCGCTGGCCTGTACGTCATCATCAACGTGCACTGGGACGGCGGCTGGCTGCAGCCAACTTACGCTGCGCAATCCGCAGCCAACGCGCGCTTGGCCAAGTTCTGGACGCAGATTGCTACCACCTTCCAGTACTATGACGACTACTTGCTATTCGCCGGCACCAACGAAGTGATGGTGACCGACGTGTACACCGCGCCGACGGCGGAAAACATCGCCGTGCAAAACGGCTTCAATCAAGTCTTCGTCAATACGGTGCGGGGCACGGGCAGCAACAACGCTCAGCGCCACCTAATCGTACAAGGCTATAACACCAACATCGACTACACCTACGCCACCAATACGGTGCCGACCGATACGGCGACCAGCCGCATGATGATGGAGGTGCATTTCTACGATCCGTACAATTTCACGCTCAATACCAGCAGCGCAATCTGGCAGTGGGGCTCGATCGCGACCGACAGTACAGCTACCGAAACGTGGGCCAATGAATCCTACGTTGACACGCAATTCCAGAAGATGAAGACCCGCTTCGTCGACAAAGGCGTCGCAGTGGTCCTCGGCGAATATGCGGCCAGCCTGCGCACCGAGTACGATACAGCCGGAAAATACCGCCAGTATTGGGATCAGTACATCACCAAATCAGCCTACCAGCACGGTTTGGTGCCGGTGTACTGGGACAATGGTCCGTCCAGCAACCATCAGTCAGGCCTGTTTAACCGGGCTACCGGCGCACAGGCCTATCCTGCGGTGATCACTGCCATCGTCAACGCGGCCAAGTAACTCACCAGGCCAGCACGCGTGGTCCGATCATGGCCCCGACTGCCGCAGGAATAAGCATTCCGAGCAAGTACCAGAAGCCGACGAAGACGATGCTCAATTCCGGGCAGTGCAGGCAGTAGACAGCAGCAGCAGCGCCGCCGGCCGCGAAGCCTGCCGCCGCGCCAGCGGTGCGTAGCTGAGTCGGCGCGCGGTTGCGCATAAAGTGCAGGGTGGCGGCGAAGATGGGCATGGAGATCAAGGCAATCAGCAAGGGGCAGTAGCGCCATGTGCTGCCCCAGAACATGCCTGCCCGCGCTTCAGGTACAGCACTCACCAGCAGCAGGGCAGCGGCGAACCATGCCAGTAACACCGGCATGCTCAAGAAAAATGGCAACCCGGCGGTGCGGGCACCCGGCGCGGACAGGCGCTTGACGGCCAGCCATCCTGCGGCGGCCAAGGCCAGCGAAAATATCAATTTGCTCCAGAATGCGAGCTGCGTCATTTCTTCCGCCAGATCCGGACGTACGCCCAGCAGCACCAGCATCAGGACTGCACTCGCTACCAAGCCGGCCAACAAAGGCAGTAGCAGGGCGCCTCCGGATTTGGCGCCTGCCGCGACGCCGGCATCCGGCCCGCTGGACAGCATCTCTATCAAGTCGTCTGTTTTCATATCGTTTCTCGCAATGTCGCCGCCAGCGTCTTCAAGCCGCGGTGCACGGATACCTTCACGGCCGCTTCCGACATGTTCAATATGTCGGCCGCTTCACGCACAGACAAACCATCCAGTTTGGTGTGAATAATCGCATCGCGCTGCTTATCAGGCAGCGTGGCCAATAATTTCAATACATCCCGTTGCGCCTCGCCGGCCTCTTGGTCGGCGCTGGAAAACAGCGCATCCTCATCATCCAACGGCTGGTGCAAACCGTCTTGCCGCGCGTGTCGCCGCAGCCAGTCGATCAATTTGTAGCGGGCGATCGCGTAAATCCACGCGGTCACCGGCAATCCGCTGTCGTAGCTGAGGCGCTGGTTATGAATCGCCAATAGCGACTCCTGCACCAGGTCCTCCACCTGGTCCGGCCAAGCACTCAGGCGGCGCCGCAGGAAAGCCCGCAAATATGGCGCTGTCGCCTTCAAAAAAACGCGATATGCCGCAGCGTCGCCATCCAGCCCTTGCAAAAACAGTGCGTGCAGCCGCAACTCGGTATGGTGCAAGGGGCTATGCTCAGTTATTCGTTCCATTGGCGTCGTTGGTAACAGCCTTAATTAAATTTTTTTTGCGTGCCGCTGTAACCTCTTCATCGATTGCAGCGAATTACCTGTCACTGCCCCTCACAAACAGGCGATGCACAATGAAACTCCCTAACTTGCGGCTGAATGATATGCCGGCTACGGCTGTCAAGTCAAAGACCATTCATCCGGCCTGGCTTCGATGCACGCACTGGCTGAACGCGATCGCCGTGCTGTTGCTGGTCTCGAGCGGCTGGCGCATTTACAACGCGACCGGCTTTATGGGCTTTAGCATTCCCCGCAGCTTGACGCTAGGCGGCTGGCTGGGCGGCGCCTTGCAATGGCACTTCGCGGCGATGTGGCTGTTGGCCTTCAACGGTGCGCTGTATTTGCTGATTAACCTGTTCTCGGGACGCTTGCGCCGGCAGTTTTTCCCGATCTCGCCACAGCAGCTGCTGCATGACGTGGGCGCAGCGCTGAAGGGCAAGCTGTCGCACGCCGACCCGCGGCATTACAACAGCGTCCAGCGCCTGGCCTATCTGTTCGTCATGCTGGATTGTGTGCTGCTGGTGTTATCAGGGCTGGTGCTGTGGAAGTCCGTGCAGTTTCCGCTGCTGCGCGAGTGCCTGGGCGGCTATGAGGGCGCGAGGTACGTTCACTTCTACGCGATGACAGCGTTATGCGCCTTCATCGCCCTGCATGTCGTGATGGTAGCCCTGGTGCCGCGCACCTTGCTGGCTATGCTGCGCGGCCATTAACGATCGGACCTGCCATGAAACTATTCAAAAAACGCGAGATCATTCTGCCCAACGACGGTGAGTTGATGCTGAAGGATGCGATGAAACGCATCGCCCAGCCTTCGCGCCGGGCCTTCCTGCAGCGCGGCCTGACGCTCGGCGGCCTGAGTCTCCTCACCGGCTGCGCCACCGATGACCAGGATAGCATCGAGCAGGCGCTCACCAGTATTTCGCGCTTGAACGACCGCGCTCAGGCCTTGCTGTTTGATCCCAACCGCCTGGCGCCAACTTACCCGGCCAGCATGATTACGCAGCCGTTCCCGTTCAACGCTTATTACGGCGAAGAGGAAGTCCGCGAGGTTGATGGCGATGATTGGCGGCTGGAGTTGAGCGGACTAATCGCCGACCGCAAGCCATGGACCCTGGATCAGCTGCGCGCCATGCCGCAGCAATCGCAGATTACACGGCACATTTGTGTCGAGGGCTGGAGCGCCATTGGCCATTGGGGCGGCGTGCCGTTTGCGCAGTTCCTGCGTCACGTTGGCGCTGACCTGAGCGCGAAGTATGTCGGCTTCAAATGTGCCGACGACTATTTCACCAGCATCGACATGGCGACCGCGCTGCATCCGCAAACGCTGATGGCGCTGACTTACGACGGCGCGACGCTACCGCCGCGGTACGGCTATCCGATGAAGCTACGCATGCCGACTAAGCTCGGCTACAAGAATCCCAAGCACGTGCAAGCCATTTTTGTCACCAATACCTACTCTGGCGGCTACTGGGAAGACCAGGGGTATAACTGGTTCGGCGGCAGCTGAACTATCTCTCTCTTTATTACGAAGGAAAATATCATGAAAAACATCGCCATCGTTTTGATCACCGCATGCCTGTCCATGTCCGCCTACGCGCAGGACGCCATGAAGAAGGAACCAACCAAGGAAGAGGCCATGCACAAGGACAAAATGGCCAAGGATAAGATGATGAAGAAGGACGGTATGAAAAAAGACGAGATGAAGAAGGACGAAATGAAGAGCGACATGAAGAAAGATGAAATGAAAAAGGACGACATGAAAAAATAGTCGTCCTTTCCCAAAGCAGCAGGCTACATTACAGCGATTTCAGGAACGCCAGCAGGGCCTCGCGGTCCGTCTTCGAGAGAGCCTCGAAGCGCTGGCGCGACTTGGCGGCTTCGCCATCGTGCCACATGATGGCTTCCGTCAGGCTGCGCGCACGGCCATCGTGCAGGTAGCCGGCTTTGGCCGCATTGCCCATCACTTTTTCCGTGTAGCCCAAGCCCCACAGCGGCGCGGTACGCCACATATTGCCCTTGGCCTGGCCTTCGGCAAACTTGTCGGCCAGTCCCGTGCCCATATCGTGCAGCAGCAGGTCGGAGTAAGGACGGATGGTCTGGTTGCGCAGTTCCGCAAACAGGTGGCCGTTACCGGTCTTCATTTCCGCCGTGTGGCAAGCCGCGCAGCGCATTCCCTGGAATACCTTGGCGCCTGCCGATACTTTGGCCGGATCCACATTCAGTTCATCGATAGGCGCTACGCCTTTCGGGAAGCCGCTGGCCAAGCTGCGTTGCGCCGGCACTGCCACCAGTGCGAGATAGCGCGACAGCGATTGCAGGTCCGCTTCCGAAATACCTTTCTGTGTCGCCGCCGATGCACAACCAGCAGGATCAGTATTGCACGAGCGGTTGCGATACACCGGCGACGTCACTGCCATATCCTGCAGCAGTGCCGATGCAGCTTGCTGGCGCAGCGTGGCCTTGGATGCCTTCCAGCCGAAGCGGCCCAAACGCACCGCGCCGCTTTCCGGATCAAACACGTAGTTGGCCACACCTTTCACGCCATCGACATCCGGCGTGCTGGTAGCGCGCGACAGGATGTCAGCTTCCGCCACCGCTTCCAGCAGGCCCGCGCCAATGATAGGCTGTGCTGCACGCAGCGAGACCGTATCCGGCACCGGGCCCTCAAACGCCAGCACTGGCTTGCGCAGCTCCACTGCCGTGCCATCGGCCAGTTTGCGGGAAGACGTCTCGAAGCTCGACACGCGCACACCCGTGCCCCAGTTCTGCGGCGCGCCGGAGGACGACACGGCATTCATCTGCACCGTGGTGCCGTACACCGGATGCGGCACTTGCTGGCCCGATGCATTGGTGCTTGCCACACGTACCGACATCGAGTCGAGACGCTGGTTGAGCGCAGCCGGCGCCACACTGCGGCCATTGTTCACGTGGCAGGCAAAGCACGACGACTGGTTGAAGTGCGGACCTTGCAGTCCCACCGCCGCATCGTAACGGTCATTACCCGGTTCGTTGTGTTCACCGGTGGTGAAGCTGGTGTGGAACAAGCGGCGGCCTTCAACAAAGCGCTGCATATTCTGCATGCCGATATTGGTTTGCGGCTGCTGGAACATGAACAGCGCGTTGTCCGAGTAGTTGTAGCCCACTGAACCGAGACCGCCGGACAGCGTCTCCGCCGGCAGCGGCACCGAGTTCAAACGCGGCTGCACGCCGTACCATGGCTTCAGGCCCTGGCCGACCACGTACACCCACTCATACGAGTAGTAGCGAATGCCGCCGTTGTCGCCCTTGGACAGCATTGAGTCGGTAGTCGAGAACATCGACGGCGACACTTCGATCACATCGCCCTGTACCAGCGGACGCGCCTTGATATCCTTGCCGGCGATAGGGAAGCCGTTGGCGTCCAGCGCCGTCATGCCCGGATATTCCTTGACCTGCAAGGTACACGCGCCATTGATGCCGTTCACGCTGGCCAGCTTGTTGTTGGCCGGGTAGGCGATCGGTTTGCAGACCTTGACGCTGTCGTCCACCAGCTGCCCCGGCGCCATCCAGCCGTAGCCGGTCACGCCCGGCCGGTCGATGGCGCGGAAGAAGGCCACGCCGCCTTGCAGGAAATCGACCGTGGTGTACTGGTTGACGATCAGCTGCGGCTTGGTCACGCCGGCCACCTTGCTGTTGTCGATGATCTCCATGCCCCAGGTGCGGTTCTTGAAGTACTGCGGCACAAAGGTCAGGTAATTGCCCGGGCCTTTATCGACCGGGAGGCCGGTGGCCGGATCCACGGTTTCATTAGGGCCGTAGCCGATTTCATTCCACTCTTCGCCGCGCTCACGGCCGTGGCGTGCGAGGCCGCGCGCGCCGAAGCGGGTGACCAGCGTGCCGTCGGCGAGCGTGAATTGCAGCGACTCGATCGCATCGGAAGCAGGCAAGGGCGCCCAGCCCGCACCGCTGGCAGGGAATTTGAACGCCGACGTGGTCGACGAGCCCAGCGTGTTATCGCTGCCCGGCGTTTTGAATTCGACCTCGAACAGCGAGTAGCCGTACTGCGTCGCGCGCGCCACGCCTTGCAAGCGGATGTAGCGCGAGTTCACGCCGAGGTTGAAGAACTCTTCGGTGCCGCCCTGGCCATTGCCGACGTTGCGGATTTGCGTCCAGTTGTTGCCATCGTCCGACACCAGCAGGTTGTACTGTTTGGCGTAAGCGTTCTCCCACAGCAGCTTCATGTAGCCGACTTGCGTCTTCACGCCGAAGTCGAACTGGATCCAGGCGCCGTCGTCGAAGGCGCTGGCCCAGCGTGTGCTGGTCTTGCCGTCGATGGCGTTGGCGGCCGAGTTGCCGGGATTTTCCACCGGCGAAGACGTTGCGGCGATCGGCTTGAGCGACACGCCCGGTTTGCTGGTATCGACCGGCACTGGATCCGGCGAGGTTGGCGAGGTTGGCGGGGTCGGCTGGGTTGGATCGGTGCTGCCGGTCGAGCCGCCGGAATAGGCCTGGATCTCGAAGATCGAATAACCGTAGCCAGTCGAACGCTTGACGCCCTTCATGCGCAGGTAGCGCCCTTGCGCGCCGAGACCGCTCCAGTCCTCGATGCCGCCCAAGCTGTTGTCCACGGTCTTGATCGTGGTCCAGCTGGCGTTGTCATCGGAAACCTGCAGCAGGTATTGGATGGCGTGGGCGTTCTCCCACTCGATATGGACCCGGTTGATCGGCTTGGACACGCCGAAATCCAGCGTCAGGTATTGATCGTCGCTGAACAGGCTGCCCCAGCGTGTGGCTGGGTTGTGATCGATTGCGGCAGCGGCCGACAAATCGCCGCGTTCGGAACCGCTGGACGTGGCGGCTACCGGCGTCAGCGCCACCTCCGGCTCGCTCGACGACACGCCCGACGCGATCAGGTTGGACAGCTTCATGGCGCTGGCCGCACGTTGTTCGGCCGGCTGGGTGGTATCGCTGCCGCCGCCACAGGCGGCAAGCAACAGACTCAGGGCGATTGGCAGCCCTGTGGTGCTTATTCGGTGAAACGTTTCCATTGATCGCTGTCGATCAGGACGATTCTTCATGCTATCTCCTTGGCTCGTGGCTGGATTGCCGCATGGCAACGTCCATGAAGATATATTGTGTTGTATTACCTGTCAAGCCAGTTGGGCAATCGTGCGCAACTAACAAGAATTAACATTAATTAGCATGAACGCGCCCGATACAGGATCGGGCGCTACATGAAAATTACTCAAGCGCGTGGGCGCTGGCGGTGGAAGGTGAGCGGGCTGTACGGAATATTCGACGGTGGCGCCGACTTCAAAATACCCGGTTTCATGGCGCCGACCACGTGCATTTCGCACGGTTTGCAGTCGAAGCGCAGGGTGTAGGTTTCGTCGCCGCTAACCAGCGTCATCGGTTCCGCGCGGACCTGGCCTTGCACGCCTTGTACTCCCTTGGCCTGTTTCGGGCACAGATTGAACGAGAAGCGCAGGCAGTGCTTGGTGATCATCAGCGGCACTTCGCCGGCTTCCTCGTGCGACTCGTAAGCGGCGGCGATCAGCTGCACGCCGTGCTTGTGATAGAAGGCGCGCGCTTTTTCGTTGTAAACGTTGGCCAGGTAGCTGAGCTGGGTGTCCGGGAACTCTGCTGGCGGCTCGGCAGGTGCCTTGCGTTCAGGACGGTCCCACGCGGCCAGACGCACTGCCTCATGCGCCTCGATGGCGTCGCGGCGCAGCGCGTTGATGGCGGCCGACGGCACGAACCACGGCTTGGACAGATTCAATTCCACGCTGTCCGCAATAAACATGGTGGCGCCCAGCTTGGCCAGGCTGGCACGCAGCGAGGCGTCTGCCTGCTCGGCTTGCTGCGCCGGCTGGAAGGCGATGGCGGCGTCGGTTTCGCTGGTGAGGCCGTCTTCGTCGCACAGGGACAGGCGCAGGCCATCATTGTGTTCGCTCAGGGTCAGGTGCAGGCCGACTTTGCGTTCGGATGACTTCTTGTTCAGCGCGCCTTCCCAGTGATGGTCGCGATTGCGCATGATGGTCATACCGACCCGCAGGCCGGTGAGGGCGCTGATGGCTTCGTTCGGGAATACGCGCCATTGCTGGCCTTCTTCATCCTCGCCCAGCTTTTTCACCGTGTTGGCCTGGATACCGAAGGTCTCGCGCTTGAACAGGTAGTTGAGGCCGTCGCCGTTGGCCATCGCGGCATTGGTGTGCAGATCGATATGGTCGGTCGCCATGCGGGTGACCGTGCCCAGTTCCACGCCTACGTATTTCGGGCTGTCGAAGGCGCCGATGTCGTCCAGGCGGCCGTTGGCAAAGTAATCGGTGTGGCCGCGGTGGAAGGTCTTGTCCACGTCTGGCGTGAACAGGATGCTGGTGCGGCCGCTGGCGGCGCGCGAGAACTCGGTACGGCGCTCCATGATCTCGTCCAGCAGCAGGCGATAGTGGGCGGTGATGTTCTTCACATAGCCCATGTCCTTGTAGCGGCCCTCGATCTTGAACGAGCGGATGCCGGCATCGACCAGTGCTTCCAGGTTGGCGCTCTGGTCGTTGTCCTTCATCGACAGCAGGTGTTTTTCATACGCCACCACGCCGCCTTTGCTGTCGCTCAGGGTGTACGGCAAGCGGCAGGCTTGCGAGCAGTCGCCGCGGTTGGCGCTGCGGCCGGTGTCGGCGTGCGAGATGTAGCACTGGCCCGAATACGCCACGCACAGCGCGCCGTGGATGAAGTATTCCAGCGGGGTCTCAACGTCGGCGCGGATTTTCTTGATCTGTTCGATGGTCAGTTCACGCGCCAGCACCAGCTGCGAGAAGCCGACGTTGCCGAGGAACTTGGCCTTTTCCACCGTGCGGATGTCGCACTGGGTGCTGGCGTGCAGCTGGATCGGCGGCAAGTCCATTTCGAGCAAGCCCATGTCCTGAATAATCAGCGCATCAACGCCGGCCTCGTACAGCTGCCAGATCTGTTTGCGCGCCGCTTCCAGTTCAGCATCGTGCAAGATGGTGTTGATGGTGACGAAAATGCGTGAACGGTAGCGGTGCGCGAACTCCACCAGGCTGGAGATTTCCTCGATCGAATTGCTGGCGTTGTGGCGCGCACCGAACGCCGGGCCGCCGATGTAGACGGCGTCGGCGCCGTGCAAGATGGCTTCACGGCCAATTTCGGCGGTTTTGGCGGGCGACAGCAGTTCAAGCTGGTGGGCTAGCAGAGTCATGGCTTGATTCCTTACGTATGAAGGCGGGAATTATAGCGAAATCAAGGCCTTAAGTCACTTGGACTGTGATTTTTGGTGATCTTTTCGACATGTTGAATTTGGCATAATGCTCATACAAGATGACCTTGCTTGGGGGAGCCGATGTCCGAATTCGTCCCGTCCGCACGGATTCTGGTGGTGGATGACCAGCTTTCCCACCTCAGGGCACTGTGCGACATTCTTGGGCAGCACCATTTCGACGCTGTCGGCTGTTCCACCGGCGAAGCCGCGCTGGTGCAGCTGCGCAGTGGCAGTTTCGATTTGCTACTGACCGATCTGGTCATGCCCGGCATTGACGGGCTGGCGTTGGTCGAGGCTGCCCGTGCGCTCGATCCCTACATTGCCTGCATCATCATGACCGGCGAAGGCACGGTTGATACCGCCGTCAAGGCCATGAAGATTGGCGTTCTCGACTACATTGTCAAACCGTTCAAGGCCGCCACCTTGCTGCCGATTCTGGACCGGGCCGGCGAGTCGCGCCAGCTGCGGTTGCAGAACCTGCAGCTGGAAGCGGCGTTGCGCGACCGCGTGGAAGAGCTGGGCTGGCTGAACACCGTGCTGGACGCGGCGCGCAAGGAGGCCGAACGGGCCAACCACGAAAAATCCAATTTCCTGTCGAGCATGAGCCACGAGCTGCGCACGCCACTCAACAGCATCCTCGGCTTTGCGCAAATTCTCTCCAGCGATAAATTCCCCAAAGGCGAAGGCGACCGCCAGCGCTTTGCCCATAACATTGTGCAGTCCGGCCGGCACTTGCTGACGCTGGTGAACGAGATACTCGACCTCGCCAAGATTGAAGCGGGCAAGGTGGCGCTGAACATGGGCCCGGTGCCGCTGGATGCCATATTGCGCGATGCCTACGCCATCGTCACGCCGCTGGCGCAGGCACGGCAAGTGGTGCTGGCGCCGTTGCCGGAGACGCGACTGGTGCTGTACGCGGACGAGGTGCGGCTCAAGCAGATCCTGGTCAACCTGTTGTCCAACGCCGTCAAATATAACCGCGAGCGCGGCCGCGTCAGCGTGAACTGCGAGCTGCACAATGGCCACGGTTCGGTAGTCGTCACCGATACCGGGGTGGGATTGAGCGCGGCCCAGCTGGCCAATATCTTCCTGCCGTTCGGCCGCGCTGGCCGCGAGAGCAGCGATGAAGAAGGCACAGGGCTGGGCCTGACCATTACCCAGCGGCTGGTGGAAGCCATGCGCGGCGCCATCGAAGTGGAAAGCGAGCTGGGCGTGGGCAGTACCTTCCGCATTGACTTGCCATTGCACGACGCGCCGGCACCGGCCGCCGTATCCCAAGGAGGCCACCATGAATCCATCGGGCCGTAAAGCGCTGTGGCTGGCGGTGGGCGCGGCCTTGCTAGCCGGGATCGCCATCGGATTGTGGCTGGGCTTGCGGCCAGCAAGCCGGCCGCCCCCTGCGACCGAATCCCTCATCATCGCCACCAATATCGACTACCTCGGCGCGTGCCCGGTGGTGGCGGCCCAGAGCCAGGGCTACTTCGCCAATCACCAGTTGCGCGTGCAACTGCAGCCGCACAACACCGGCAAGCAGGCGCTGGGCGCGGTGCTGGCGAACAAGGCCGATATGGCGACCGTGGCTGATATCCCCATCGTGTTTGCGGCGCTGAACGGCACGCCGGTGCAGGTAATCAGCACCATCTTCCGCACCGACCAGGACCACGGGCTGGTGGCGCGGCGCGATCACGGCATCAAGCAGGCCAGCGATCTCCGAGGCAAGCGCATCGGCGTGACACTCACCACGTCAGCCCATTTTGCGCTGGAGGTTTTCCTCAACCGCCTGCGCCTCGATACCGGTGATGTGCAGCTGGTGAACTATGCGCCGGACGGCTTACAGCAAGCGCTGGCGACGGGCGAAGTGGATGCCGTCAGCGGCTGGGATCCCTTCCTCGGCCAGATAGAACAGCAGCAGGGCGCCAACGCGCTGCGCTTCTCCGGGCAGGATATTTACGAAAGCATCTACAACATGGTGGCACCGACGCCGTACCTGCGCCAGCATCCGCAGACCATCGTGCGGCTGCTGCAAGCGCTGGACGATGGCGAGCGCTACTGCCGTGACCATCCGGCTGCCGCCTCCGCCTTCCTGACGCGGCTGACGCCGGAGAGCAGGGCAGCGATGCTGGCCTCGTGGCAGTCGCGCCATTTCGGACTGGAGCTGGACCAGAGCCTGCTGCTGGTGTTTGAAGACCAGTCGCGCTGGGCTATCAAACGCGGCCTGAGCAGCGCGCATGCCGTGCCCAATTTTCTTGACTACGTCTACCTCGATGGGATGAAGACCGTTGATCCCACCGAAGTGACCATCATCTATTAGGACAGCGCGTGAAAATCGCAACCCGACTCAGGCTGGCGCAACTGATCTGCATCGTGCTGCTGGCGATCATGGCGGTCATCTTCGCCCGTACCACGCTGCAGATGCGCGACGAAATCGCCAAGGCGGAAATGACAAGCGAGGTGCTGCGCGGCACCTCCGGCTTGCGTTACCTGTCACTGGAATACGTGCTGCATCACGAGGAGCGCAGCCGCGCGCAATGGCTGCTGCGGCGCGAATCGCTGCAACAACTCATCGCCAGTAACGGCCGGTTTGAAGACGAGGAAGAGCGGGAATTGCTGGACAGCGTGCGCCAGCGCCTGCGCTCCATCGGCAATATATTCAATGAACTGCAAGGACTGCAGGCCGAGCTGGAGCGAGAGCCAGCACGGCGCGAGATCTTGCTGGAACTGGAAGCCCGGCTCAGCGGCCTCATCATGAATCGCGCGCAAAACATGATGTCGGATGCAGAAACGCTGGCGCAGATCAACCGCAAAAACATCCTCGCTGCGCAAAGTAATTCAATGGTGGCGGGTGCTGCGCTGGGTGGGCTGATCCTGATTGTGGTGCTGGGGGCGATGGGCCTGACCATCCGCAGCGTGACGGTGCCGTTGTCGCGCTTGCACCGGGCCACTGAAGTGGTGGGCGCCGGCAGCATGGATTTCGCGCTCGACCTGCGCTCGGACGACGAAATTGGCAGCTTGGCGCAAGCGTTTGACAATATGGTCGACCGGCTCCGGCAAACCACCGTGTCACGCAACGAACTACTGCAAGCCAACCGCGCGCTGCAGGCCGAAATCGAAGAGCGGCAAGCGGCCGAAGGCAGGGTGTTTGCGCAGCTGACGCGTATGAGCCTGCTGCATCAGATCACACGATCGATCGGCGAACGGCAGGATTTGCGCAGCATTTTCCAGGTGGTGATTCGGAGCCTTGAGGACCAGTTGCCAGTGGATTTTGGCGCGATTTGCGTCTACACGGATGGTGAGCTGGTGGTCAGCGGCGTTGGCGTGCGCAGCTATGATTTGTCGATGGCGCTGGCGATGGGCGAAGCGGCCCATATTGCCATCGACCAGAACGGCCTGTCGCGTTGTGTTGCCGGCGAGCTCGTATATGAGCCGGACATCGGCTTGGTCGATTTTCCCTTCCCGCAACGGCTGGCAAAGGGCGGTTTGGCATCAATGGTGCTGGCGCCCTTGCTGGCCGAAAGCACCGTGTTTGGCGTATTGATTGTGGCGCGCCGCCAGCGCGAAGGCTTTACCAGCAGCGATTGCGAATTCCTACGCCAGCTCAGCGAACACGTGGCGCTGGCCGCCATCCAGGCGCGGCTCAACGCCACGCTGCAGCAAGCCTACGACGACCTGCACCGCAGCCAGGCGCAAGTGACCAAGCAGGAGCGCCTGCGCGCGCTCGGCCAGATGGCCAGCGGCATCGCGCACGACATCAACAACGCCATCGCGCCGATAGGCTTGTACGCCGAATCCTTGCTGGAAACCGAGCACGGCCTGACCGAACGCGGCCGCGCCAGCCTGCAAGTGATGGAACGCGCCATCGACGATGTCGCCGCCACGGTGGCGCGGATGCGCGAGTTCTACCGCCAGCGGGCGCCGCAGCTGACGCTCAGCACCGTCAACGTCAACCAGATCATGCAGCACGTGGTCGACCTGACGCGGGCGCGCTGGTCGGACATGCCGCAACAGCGCGGCATTGTGATCGAGATGCGGCAGGATCTGGGCCAGGATTTGCCGCTGATTCTGGGCGTGGAAGGCGAAATCCGCGAGGCCTTGACCAACCTGGTCTTCAACGCCGTGGACGCCATGCCGGACGGCGGCATCATCACGCTGCGCACGCGGCAGGACGGCGCACAGGTGCTGATCGACGTCAGCGACAACGGCGCCGGCATGGACGAAGCCACGCAGCGGCGCTGCATGGAACCGTTTTTTACCACCAAAGGCGAGCGTGGTACCGGGCTGGGGCTGGCCACCGTGTACGGCATGACCGAGCGCCACGGCGCCCGGTTGGCGATCGAATCGGCAGTGGGCAAGGGCACCTCGATGAAAATGTACTTCCCGGCGGCGTCTCAGGCAATCGATGTGGACGACAGCCAGCTGGCGCTGCGGCCGGGGAGCAGCCTGAAAATCCTGATCGTGGATGATGATCCGACCTTGCTGGCGTCGCTAGGGAACATCCTGGGCGCGGATGGCCACCAAGTGACGCAAGCCGACAGCGGACAGGGCGGCATCGACCGTTTCCGCGAAGCCGAGGCCAGCGGGCAGGGCTACGAAGTCGTGATCACCGACCTCGGCATGCCATACGTGGACGGCCGCAAAGTGGCGGAAACAATCAAGCAAATCGCGCCTGCGACACCCGTGATCCTGCTGACAGGCTGGGGCCAGCGCCTGATACCGGATGGTGAAGATGGCCCGGTGAACGTTGACCAGGTCCTGAGCAAACCGCCAAAAATCCGCGAACTGCGGGCGGCGCTGGCCAAATGCGTTGCTGTCATTTAATCGACATTACTACTTATATTGTCGATTAAAAACACTGTGTGAAATACTGTATAATTGACTGTATATTTGTCCAGTTTTCATGAGTAATGCCAGCAAAAAAATTCGACCTGATCAACTTGGATCCATTCCCGGCCCGCAGCGACGGCGCAGAACAACGTCGCCAACGTGATATCGACGCCCTGCGCACCATCGCCGAGGACGCCATGACCGATGCCCGTACGGACAGCGAAATTGCCCGGGAATTCATCAGCCACGGTGAATTGGGGCCGAAATCGATGGCAAATACTCAAAAGGAGCTATTTCGCTTCCTCACGTGGTGCCGGGAAGAGGCCGGAAAAACCCTGCGCCAGCTCAACGTAGCCGACCTGAATGGCTACAAGGATTTCCTGAAAGCGCCGCCGCAAGACTGGATTTCGAGCACCAAATGGCCGCGCAGCGATCCACGATACCGGCCGTTCAGCGGCCCGTTGTCCGACGCCAGCCGCCGCCAGGCCATGATTGCAGTCAAAGGATTGTTCGCGTACGCCACGCACACCGGCTACTTGCGGCGCGATCCGGCAGCGCTGGTGAAGCACGTCAAAACCATGAGCGCGAGCCGCATCACGCGCTACCTGACGTCGGACGCGCTGAGTCTGGCGCTGTCCACGGCCGCCGCGCGTGACGCCCAGACGCCAGCGGCCATACGCCGGCGCGAGCGCGATCTTTTCCTGTTGACCGCGTATATCCACACCGGCGCCCGGTTGAATGAAATCGTCAGCGCCAACATGGGCGCGTTTTACACTGAAGGCAACGGCCGCTGGTGGCTGGACGTCCTCGGCAAAGGCAACAAACCGCGCCGTTTGCCGGTGCCTCCGGACATGCTGGCGGCATTCCGTCAATATCGTCACGCCTACGGCATGCCGCCACACGCAGTCCGCAGCGACGCCACGCCGCTGGTATTGTCTAGCCGTGGCGAGGCGCTGGTACGAATTAGCGACGAAGCCGCGTCCGACGCGCTCAAAGCCATCTTTGCAGAAACGGCCAGCGCAGCGGACGTGATGGGCAACTTCGACATGGCGGCAACCTTACGGGCAGCATCAGCGCATTGGCTGCGGCACAGCATGTTGACCAATCACGCCAACAATGGCGTGCAACTGAAAACCCTGCAAGAAACCGCCGGCCACGCCAGCATCGCCACAACAGCAGCGTATTTGCACAAGACCGACAACGAACGCCACGACGAGATTCTCGCTTCTGTGACCGGCTCCAGGGAATCTTCATAATTTCGCATAATTTATATTATGTAAAATGGCATGCGCATTCGTCGTCGCCTAAACCGGACAATATCGGCATGGTTTGAACGGCTGTTTGAGAGCGTCAGCACAAGCTATGCTCCTTTATTCCCCTAATTTGCCGGGATTTCACTTACTGAAAAACTTTCTGTAAGCATGAAATCTGTGCGGTTTCTTGAATTGTCAAAATTTTGAAAATATCGGAAAAACCTTAAGTTGTGCAAACTCTCGGAAGAATGCAATATTGTGCATAATTTGCATTGAAAATTGGATCCGCCTTCCCCACGAATTTGCAACGGAATCTGATTTGCAACGGAATCTGACTCAAAAGTGGGTCACCCATTAGCCGTCTACTGTCAAGGATACGAATTAAATCCTCGCGGTATTCTGCGATTCGTTACTGCCCCATCGCCAATGCTGTCGTTCCTCAGTAACGAATCGTGCCCTGCGCCTCGTCGTATGGTTGCGTGAATCGCACCTGTCACCCATGTGGATCAAGCGGAAATCCGAATCGCTACTCCGCCCTAGCTCCGCAACTGGCCGCTTCTACGGCCCCGCCGTTTAACGGCGTTTTCTACGTACCTACGCGGAGCACCGGCGGCCGGCAACGTCCACGCTCGCCACCGAAAAGGCCGCGCTGGCCGCTGAAACCACACAGGTCGAATCGATGCCTGAGACCGGCGTACTGCTTGCAATGCCGTCTGCCCTGCCCGCCCTAATTGCCGACGCGGTCTCCGAGGCGACGGCCCAGAATCGCCGCGTGGACGGGGCCGCTACGGCCCAGGCCGCCTTTTACGCGGACCGGCTGCGCGAAACCGAGTTGGAACTGCGCACCGAACGGGCCAACGCTGCGCTGCTGCAGGCGGCGCCGAGCCAGCCCCGTCAAAGGACCGTCGAACAGGAGCAGAAAGTTGAGAAATTACGTGGCATTGTGGCTGCGTAAAGTGAAGCTTTCAGCAAGCTGACCGCCGAGGTGAGCGACCTCAGGAAGTTCGCGCAGGTGCTTGATCGCGGTACAGCAGGCCGTCCAGCACGTAGGTTGAATCGCGCACGCCGACATTCACCACCTTGGTGTAGAACCGCTTGCCCGGCTCGGCGTCGTATTTAGGGCTGACACAGAATTTGGAAAAAATCGGGCGCTAAGCTCGCTTACCCCAGTTGTGCGTTCAACGATCGGATAGGCCAGTCTTGGCTGCATAGACCGTCATTATTTAAATAAATGAATAAAATCTAAATAGCGTTAGTGTTTAATTAGGCTGGCCTAATTTCAGGATGTTGAGTGTAAATACGGCCGTCGCAACGGCGCATACTGTTTTGTTGTTTCTGTAGGTGATGATCTTGTCCATGCCACCGCGCACGTCAAGGGTAACCAGATCAGGGTGCGCATGGGCGGTGAACTCCGTATCGATGAAGATTAGCATCAGCCTAACCCTAACCCTAACCCAGCAGGCCCACGCCCATACCAATTCCCACTAACCCATGCGGCCCAATCCCAGACAAAGGCGCATTTGCCAAGGGTCTGATCAAGTGGGCACGCGCTCCCAACTAAATCATTTTCGAACTGGCCCCGCCACGGCTGGGGGATCGCGTCGAGCGCAATCAGATACGGCCTGCCATCTCGCATGTGAGTAGGCACGGCTGCGATCAGTTCATCCCTCGTCATTTCAATTGGTCTTTCCTTTGCCCTGCCACGCTAACCAGCCTTGCCTGTGGGCGCGGGCATCGTGCAGCGCGTGATGCCAAGGCGCGCTTTGCTCATTATAGCGGATGAACGCATGGTTGAATTCTGCCGAGTCACTGTGCGCACGCAGATCGTATCGCCCGATTTGGTTTGCTGGTAGCGAGCCATCCAGCGCGTCGAGCAGCAACTCCCAGTCGGTGAAGCTAGCGCAGGCCACTGTGATGTTGCGCGGAAGCGTGGCGAACCATTCTGCCAGCCGCACGGCCAACTGCTGACGATCAAGAGCCGGGCCTGCCGCCAGTTGCGGAACCACGGCAGCATGCACGAACGAGTTACACCAATCCGCACGGTAAAGTGATATTCACTTAATTAGTGATATTGGAAAATGGTAACCCATCAATGGCGATGCGCAAGTGTAAAACTTTACATCGCAAAGTGATGACGATGTGCGTCGTTGAACGTCACTCTTGTCCAAGGTAGTCACCGTTACTACTTTACGAGAAACCTTGCCCAATGCCCGATACTGCGCCCCATTCCCAACGCACTTCGCCTAACTAGCAACAGCTAGGCGCAGTTTAGTTGGGAGGGGGGAGCCAGCTACACCATGACGAAATCAAAAAAAGCCAGCGATCTGCTGGCTTTTTGTTATATCAATTCAGATTCAGGCGGAGATAAATTCCCCGACGCTATCAATGACTGGAACATGGAGAAGTTTTACTGCTGGAACAAAGTCCTTTGCTATCCAACCATTTTCAGTCGTTACCTCAATGGCTTCCTTGAGGGGCAGCCGGGATAAGGCCAGAAATAGCACATAAGCGGAAAAGTAATAAAGAATTGATTTCTTATATAGTTTACGAACTTTCACGCTGTATATTGCCTTTATCTCGACGGAATCAACTGCTCAAGCGACAGCGATAAGTTTTCAATTCCTTCCCGCTGTCCGGGATGGCGGGATCGCATATGGTTTTACCTCCTCCTCGCGGCCGCCATGGATGGTTTGCAACGCCTCCCCTTCACCATGCGGAGCAAGTCACGCAGTCAAAGTGGTCATACTTGCCGCTACACCGAACGTCACATGCCTATCGGATAGTCAAGACGGCTACGCTTTTCGTCTTGGCCCACCTCTGGATGAAAGGATCTGTTTGAAAATCCAGCCAAGAGTAGTTTCGGGCAAGCCTGCCAGTTGGGGACAGCTTCGCCGCCCGTGGCGGCATGTCGTGGCCAGTAGGAAAGTTCCACGTGCCATATTTGCCCTTTCAATTTGTTTTTAAAAATGCCAAGCGAAATACAGAATAAACACGAACGCCGTGGCTAGCACCACGCTCTCGATGTCCGCGACTACTCGCACCCAAGCATTACGCCGCATGATCGCGGCTTCCACTTCATCTACATTGTGGCATTGTCTGGAGATGAGATATACCGTGCTGCCGGCCAACTGTGTGATATCGACATGGCCCGAGATGATAGCATCGCGTAATGGCTTGGGATTGGGCAAGTAGCGCCATGCGACTTCGGCGAAGAACAGCATCAAAAATCCGCGGTGACTAGCAGGCAACGACCGGCCGGTGCCCTCGCCGGGAGAACGGCACGTGCCACTGTCTCGATCAAAAAGCGATTGCGCTCAAAAGCAGCAACGAGATCTGAGCTTGAAAAAGACACCGCACCGAAGTGGTCGTTCAGCGCCTCGGCCGAAATTTCGCAAATTATGCGATCACCATTGTAGTAAGCATCAAAAGCCACGGTGGCAACCGCCGTGCAGCGTGCAGGGAGTTCGGGAAAAAATACGGGCATAAGCATCCTCCAAAAGTGATATCCCTGCGGCGAATCTTGCCGAAAACCAGCGCAGCTCTCCCCGTGGACAAGACCTTTTAATTGCGGTCAGGCATCCTTGTATAACGACGTCACATTCTAATCAATTCTGATCATATTTCAACTTAGCATTGATGTGGGACGTCGGTTCTTGGAAGTGATCCCTGCGCGGCACTAAGAGCCCAGCTTTGATTTCACCTCTTCCCTGCTCCTTTTTTTTGACTATTGGAAAGTTACGTCATGCTAAGATGGCTCATCACTCGTTCCGTAATACTCTGCACTGTAGTGGGGTTTCAATGACAGATCTCGTTACGACCGATACGGTCCGTGCGCCAGCACCGTCGGGAGAGTTTTTTCTTGCCAGGCAGCCTATCCTCGGGCGGGATCAACGCTTGATGGGGTTTGAGTTACTTTTTCGCAGCGCAGATATCGGCCAAGCGGGCATATCGGATGACGTTTCGGCTACCGCCGCAGTCATTGCCCATGTATCCCAATTGGGGATGGAGCAGGTTGTCGGACACCAGCTTGCTTTCGTGAACGTCGACGCGACGGTACTCGCGAGCGATTTCGTCCGCTTTCTTCCCAGCGACAAAGTGGTCCTCGAAATATTGGAGACTGTCAAGGCAACGCCTGAGGTTATTCTTCGGGTGACGGAACTCAAGCAATTCGGTTTCAAATTTGCATTGGACGATGTGATTGTCGATTCGGAGGACGTGCGAAAGTTGCTGCCACTTGTTCATGTGGTGAAGATTGATTTAAAGGGTGTGGCGCCGAACGCTCTGCCAGTATTGCTTGGTCAACTGAATAAGGCAGGTAAAAAACTTCTAGCCGAGAAAGTCGAGACGCGCGAAGAGTTCCAGCAGTGCCTGAGCTTGGGATTTGACTATTTTCAGGGGTACTACTTTGCTCGTCCAGTCGTCTTGTCTGGTCGGAAGATTTCGCCATCGGAATTAGCGATCCTGCGCATACTCGATCAAATTAACACCGATGTCGAAAATAGCGTTATTGAGCTCAGCGTGAAACATGATCCCCTGATTAGCTTAAATTTATTGCGCTTAGTGAACACGCCAACCGCCGGGGCACATATTAAAATTGACTCGATCGGGAAGGCCTTATTGGTGCTGGGGCGCCGTCAATTGCAGCGCTGGTTGCAAATCCTTCTTTATGCGAAGCCGGGCGAGACGATTGAGCTATCTTCGCCACTTTTGCAAATGGCGACTGTGCGGGGTAAGCTCCTTGAATTGATGCTGCTTAACACCCGTACGGAGCGAAGAACGGATGCCGATACCGGGTTTACTGTTGGCATGTTGTCCCTGATAGATACTCTGTTCTCGATGTCGATGTCCGACGTGCTTGATACTCTCGTCGTCTCTGACGATGTCCGTGCTGCCCTCTTAATGCGCAGCGGCGATTTGGGACGACTCCTTGATATTGTCGAGATGCTCGAACAGGCTCAGTTGGGAACGGCAATGCATAGCCATCTTCGATACCTGAAAATGAGTCCCGCCGATCTACATCGGTTGCAGCTGCAGGCCTTCCAGTGGTCCAATGGACTTACCCTGTAACTGCTTGAGCAAGACCATGCTGAGAGAATCTCGATGCAATGGCAGCCTGTGGTACAGCATCTATACCTAAGCAAGACGGCACTATCGGTAATTGACCAAAATGTCCAATACCGTGCGGGTGTCGCGCTCGATCTCCTCCAGTACGCCAAGCCAGTACCCAAGCACGCGCTTTACAGCTGGGGCGGGCAGCGCCTCACGCCATACCGTGAGGACGCGTCGGTAGGTGTACTGTCGGCAACGACTCATCGGGAAGGACTCGAAGTATATGCCCGTGCCATTTTAAAAGTCACAAAGGAAAGATGTCATATATGCGGCTGTCAGATTTCATTGATTCACACATACAGGAAATACTCACAGAGTGGGACGCGTTCGCCGCTACCGAACTGCCATCCGCCGCAAAGATGGACGTACTTTCGTTGCGACACCACGCACCACAGATTCTCCAGGCGATTTGTGACGATCTTCGTCAGCCTCAGACTGAGGCTAACCGAACTGCGAAGTCTCACGGCTTGGCCGCTATATCCCCAAACGCCCCACATACTGCAGCTGAGGTGCATGTTGCCTTACGCGCCCAAGACGGCTTTTCAATGACGCAACTCGTCAGCGAATACCGCGCCCTACGCACGAGCGTCTTGAGACTATGGATGGCGATGAAATACTCGTTGAGTGAGGACTCAGCGGCAGATGATGTGATGCGCTTCAACGAGGCAATTGATCAGGCTATTGTCGAGTCGGTGGACTTCTTTGGCCAAGAACTTGCCAGCGAGCGAGCGGTGCGCGAAGAAATAAATCAGGAGCTGGAGCGCAATCGCGGGCGCCTTGAGTATGCAAGCCGCCTCTCGAATGTTGGCTTCTGGTACTGCGATCTGCCCTTCGATGTACTTGAGTGGGATGATCAGGTAAAAGAGCACTTCTTTTTTGAGCCGTCCGTCAGAGTGACAATTGAAGACTTTTACGACCGTATCCACCCTGAGGATAGGGAACCGACTCAACGAGCAATCGCCGCGTCGATAAGCAATCAAAATGCATACGATATTGTTTATCGCACGGTTGCCCCGTTGACAGGTTCGATAAAGTGGATTCGTGCGCTTGGTGGAACAGGTTACGCAAGCGATGGTACGATCGCGGTTGCACGCACTTTTGGTTTGTTCTTCGCCACCGCCATTGCAGAGCTTTTAGGCTGCTATCTTCCACTGTTGTGGCTAAGCGGACGAGGTTCTGCATGGCTGGCGCTGCCGGCGGCATTGAGTTTGATGGTATTCGTCTGGTTGTTGACACTGCACCCCGACGCCAGCGGCCGCGTGTACGCCACCTATGGAGCCATCTACATCGCTACTGCAATTGGATGGCTGTATTTCGTTGATGGGGTCACCCCCTCGTGGAATGACTATGTTGGCGTAGGTCTCGCGCTTGCTGGCGCGGGAACCATCGCATTGGGTCAGCGCTAGTTCTGCAGGCAAAAAAAACTGCCTCGAAATAGAGGCAGTAAATCAAATCGGGAGTTGATTCGAGAGACGACACGATATTACCGCCTAGCGATGACCTGAATGTGACATTGAACGTTGGAGATGCAGGTAGAGCTCTCAACGGCTTCTACCGGCAGGCAGCAGGCGATGTGGACTATTTATGTTTCCACACCTTTACTGACGACACCAGTAGGATTGCTGCCAGCAGAGGCAGCAAAACGGACACAGAAACGACGCCGACGAGGTGCCCACCGATGCTTGTTCCAACCATCGAACCCAACGCCATATATCCGACAAACGCTTTATTCTCCCTTATCACTCGGAATGCGGCATCTTTGCTAAAGCGGAAAAACGCTACCAACATGGTCGGCAGACTTATGGCAAGGGATAGGCTTCCAGCGAGTTTGATATCAACGCCGAAGAGGAGAATCAGCATTGGAATCAAAAGCTCTCCACCGGCGACGCCCATGATGGCTGCCACAACGCCGATGCCGAAGCCCGCAATGACGCCAGCAATTATCAGTTTCGGCCCAGTAAACAACGGCTCGGACGTCTCTGTTTGATGTCCGAAAAACAACACGACTGCAATCAGCACGAGCATTGCCGCTAGAGTTTGATAAAGGGTACGGCTTTTCATCTTTACAGCCCAAGATGCCCCGAACCAAGCACCGATAAGACTACCAGACAGCACATTCACTGCTATGTGCCAGTTCGATAGTAAGAGGTCGACCGGAACTGCTTTCGCTCGAAATATCAACGCTGAGGCAACGACCACCAAGCTGATGGTTTTGTTGAGCATGACCGCTGAAATGGCGGCAAACCCGAACAGGCCGATAAGTAGCGGCAGCCTGAATTCAGCTCCGCCAAGCCCTATCAATCCGCCCAGTGCGCCAACAGCGCCCCCTGCAATGAAAATCGTGAACACGTTATGCGCTCTATTTGCTGATCCCTGCTCAGTTGGTTCAAACGAAGACATGCTAGCGATTCCGATATAAAATTTATTGTATATCGAAGTATAACCAGAATCAGTCAAAAAAATGAAGACAGAATTGAAAGCACTTCCCAGACTAAGGGTATCGATTGCCCATGGGACAGCCATCGGCCCCGGCAAAGCTGACGTGTTGGAGTGGATAGACAGAACAGGTTCATTGGCTGCCGCTGGACGCGAACTCGGTATGAGCTACCAGCATGTCTGGACCCTCGTAAAAGCGATGAATGAACACTTCGTGGAAGCGCTAGTCGAGACGAAGCGAGGGGGCGCTGAGCGAGGTGGGGCAAACCTCACTGCCACCGGGGCAATTGTTCTTGAACTTTATCGTGCTGCCGAGCGGGATGCTACCGCCGCGATTAACAAATATTTGCCACGCCTCGAAAGTTTACTCAATGAGAAAAGTTCTAAATAGCCCAAGACGTCCAAGGGCTGCTTTAGAGGCGAATGCGACAGGTCAGTGAACGCAATATGTCAGATCAAGTTCGAGCTAGCGCAGCTGAGGCTTGTGCATATCGCTCGCGTCCACGCCTAACAGGCAGCGCAGTATGGATTGGGCTAGAATACAGCATGCATAAAATTCGCATTCTCCTGCTGGCATTGCTTTTCCTCTGCGCATCGTTCGCTTCCGCGACGAGTGCATTGCATACTTGCTGTCCGCTGAAAGAGTGCAATGTAGCGCAATGCATCGACATGGGATGCGCACCAGTGGCGCCGACGATTGCACCAGGTGCGGCGGTAGCGGCATTTGTGATGGTGCCGCCCGCTCGCGAGCATGCCGCCCACCTTTCTCCATTTCTCGCCGATCGCTATGAAAAAGTTTGGACGCCACCGGATTAACTACAGTGGTAGGTTTATCTCCAGACTTTTCACCAAATACCATTAGAGGAATGATTATGAAATCGAAAGTTACCAAAATTGTTGTCGCCGCCGGCCTGTTCGCCGCCTCCGCCGTTGCGTTTGCTGCTAACGCGGACTGCTGCGGTCAAATCGCCTGCTGCATCAAAATGCTGGCTTGCTGCTTCTAATCGTCGGATAGATACGGCATAACAAAAGGCCCGCCTTAAAAAGAGGTGGGCCTTTTCATTCGGATAGACGATGATCGGTGAATCATGCTTCTGCTCCTATCGCACCGTTTATCCGTCTATCCATGCAAGATCCTTTCGTGACCGCATACGTAGCGGAGGCCACCTAGATTTTCTGAATGGCCGCGTTGATGGTTTTCAAGTGTTGCTCATTGCGTTCGCTGTAGCGATCGGTCAGATAGTCGCTGCGACCGCGTAGCAGTAGTGTCATTTTGAACAGTTCCTCCATGACGTCTACCACGCGCTCATAGTAGGCAGACTGGCGCATGCGGCCGGCATCGTCAAACTCCTTGTAGGCCATCGGCACTGAGGACTGATTCGGGATGGTGAACATGCGCATCCAGCGCCCCAGCAGGCGCAGTGTGTTGACCACATTGAAGGACTGAGACCCACCGCAGACCTGCATCACGGCCAGCGTGCGGCCTTGGCTAGGGCGTACCGCGCCCATCTCCAGCGGAATCCAGTCAATCTGGTTTTTCATCACGGCCGTGATGGCGCCGTGGCGTTCTGGACTACACCAGACCTGTCCCTCGGACCACAGGCACAGCTCGCGCAACTCGACGACCTTCGGATGGTCTTCGGGCACGCTGCCTGCCATCGGCAGCTCCATGGGGTCGAAGATCTTCACCTCCGCTCCGAAGTGTTCCAGGATGCGCGCGGCCTCTTCGGTCAGGAAGCGGCTAAACGAGCGCTCGCGCAGCGAACCGTAGAGCATCAGGATGCGCGGCGGATGGTTCATTTCGCCCACTTGCGCGAGCTTGGCCGTGATCGGTATGTCAAGCTGTTCGGGATTGATGTTCGGCAGATTCGCAATCTTATCCATGCTTGACACGCTCCCCATGTTCGTCAATCACGCGCTCCCCATCCTCCTTGACGAAGGCGCCGCGTTGTGGTTGCGGCAAGATGTCAAGCACCAATTCCGACGGCCGGCACAGCCGCACGCCCAATGGCGTTACCACGAACGGGCGGTTGATCAGAATCGGATGGGTCACCATCGCTTCAAGCAATTCCATCTTGGTTTTCGATGGCGAGTCGAGCCCCAGCTCCAGGTAGGGTGTGCCCTTTTGGCGGATCGCGTCGTGGATGCTCAGGCCGGACTTTACGATCAGTTCGACCAGCGTGGCCTGGTCAGGCGGATGCTTCAGGTACTCGATAACCACCGGCTCAATGCCGGCGTTGCGGATCAGGCCCAGCGTATTGCGCGACGTGCCGCAGTCGGGGTTGTGGTAGATGGTAACGGTCATAAAATTTTCTCCATTAAGCCAGGCGCACGGCGAGCGCGGCCAGCGTGATCAACAGTACCGGCAAGGTCAATACGATACCGACGCGGAAATAGTAGCCCCATGAGATCTGAATATCCTTGCTCGCCAGGATCTAGGAGATCGTTTTGCGAGCGCTTAGCGGAGCAAAAGTATTCCGCTTCATCATCCGCGACTAAGTTACCTTATATCGTAGGTGCAATACACCACGCTCCAACTGAACTACGGATTCAAGATTTAGCACTACCGGTGTGCCTTCGTTTCTTTCAAACAGCGCAGGAGCGCCGCGCGTGCCATCCGCGAAAGGCATCATTAGCAAGGTGATTTCGTCAATCAGCCCCGCGTCGAGGAAGGCGCCATTCATACCGCCGCCACCTTCCAGCAGTAAGCGCCCGATGCCGAATTCCTGTGCCAATTTATTCATTGCCGTCGGAAGATGAAGCTCAGACGCGCCAGCGAAGAGATACGAAATGCCGTCACGGCGCAGTTCAGCCAGATAATTATCGGAGACGCTTTCGGGTACGACAAGAACCAATGGATCGCCATTGGCACGATCAATATTCAGATGCAATTTTCCATGACGATCCAGCGCGATGGCGTAGGGACCCGAGTGTGCGTGAGGTGCTTTCCACGTTTCACGCGCGAAGGTTTCGTTGCTGACAACCGGCTTGGCTTCTCCGACTGCAAACTCTGCCATTGATACCGGACCGACGAGCCATGCATCACCCTTTAGTTGCTGGTGTATATCCTCATACAACGCGCCTATGGCGAAGTCTTTTGGCCAATGGGTCGTAACGATGCGACCGTCAATGCTAGTTACCATGTGCATGATGACGTGTGGTTTCATATATTCTCCGTTCAGTTAGACGAATGGTTGATACGCGAAGTCTTGAATGCCAACACTGCGGCGATCAACAGAAGGACTGAGCTGACGATAAAGGTGACGCGGTAGCCGCTGCCGTCGAACAGCATGCCGCCGATGATCGATCCCAGGGCGATACACAGTTGGATTACCGCGACCATCAGACCGCCGCCAGCTTCGGCATCTTGGGGTAGGGCTTTCGCCAGCCACGACCACCAGCCGGTAGGCGCTGCGGTAGCCATCAACCCCCACAATCCAAGGAGCACAAATACAACGGGTACCCATTCGCCGAACGCGATTAGCCCCGATGCGATGACGGCCATCAACAGAGGAATCACTATCAGCGTACGATACATGCTCCACTTCAGCAGCGAACCGATGACCAGCGTGCCCACAAATCCGGCTACGCCGATTACCAGCAGCACCATCGATAAGGTGCCGAAGTCAACGCGTGTCACAGTTTCCAGGAAGGGACGCACATAGGTGAACAGCACAAACTGTCCCATGAAGAACGCGCCAACCGCGAACATCCCTGTCAACACCAATGGTCGTTTCAATAATCCAAATACATTGGCTGACGCTGTGGTACGCGGCGCAACCTTCATCGATGGCAAGCTGATCCATTGCCATACCAGCGCGATCAGCGTTAAAGGCAACAGCGCAAAGAAAGCACCACGCCAGCCGATGGTGCCGCCGAGATAGCTACCCAGTGGCGCAGCGACGACGGTAGCTAGTGCATTCCCTCCATTGAAGATCGCCAGTGCCTTGGAAACGTTATTTGGCGGAACTAGGCGCATGGCGACAGCTGCAGACATTGACCAGAATCCACCAACCACTACACCAATCAGCGCGCGACCGAGCATGTAGGTCACGTAGGTGGTCGCTGTGCCGACCACCAGGCCTGAAATCCCCATCAAGGCGGTCAGCAATAACAGCAAGGTCTTGCGGTTCATCGTGCCGGCCAGCGTAGATATGGACAGGCTGGTCAGCACAGCGAAGGCACCAGAGATCGCGATCCCGTAGCCGGCCAAGCCTTCGCTCACACCAAGCTCTTTCGCGATCGGTGTCAGCAGACTAACAGGTAAGAACTCCGATGCAATCAGCGTGAACACGCACAGTGTCATCGCAAACACTGCCCCCCAGTGTGCGGGAATGCTAGCTGACTCTCCATTCGCAGCATGATCGCTTATCGCGACCTCGGATAATTGTGCGCTCATAGAATACTCTCAAAAAATTAATCGGATGATGCTGCTGCGGTGCCCGTTGAAAGCAACAGCTTTCCGGTAGTGTGGCGCCCTTGCAATAAGCGGTGGGCCTCTGCAGCTTTAGACAACGGGAAAATTTGGAAGATTTCCTGCGTCAACCAGCCTTCCAGCACCCCCGTAATGACGTCATGCGCTCTTCGCTGCAACTCCTCCGTACTCTGCAGGAAATGCTGCAGATCGCCCCCTGACAGTGATACCGAACGTGGCATCAACGCATTCGGACTAATCGGGACGGCTGGACCGCTGGCTGCGCCGAAGATCACAATATGACCGCGCACGGCAATAGCATCGAGGTTTGCATTAAAGGTGGACTTGGCGACGCCGTCGATGATGAGATCCGCACCGTGCCCCTTCGTTAATCGCATAGTCTCCTCGGCAAAATTCTGCTCCGTGTACACGATGACGTCATGGGCGCCGACACGTCGGGCGACCTGCGCCTTTTGAAGTGTCGATACAGAGCCGATGACATGGGCGCCAAGATGCCGTGCCCATTGCACCAGCAGTGAGCCAACACCGCCGGCAGCGGCATGAATCAGTACCACATCACCAGGGCCTGGTTTGCGGAAATCATGTATCAGGTAGTGGGCCGTCATTCCTTGAAGCGGGATTGCCGCACCCTGCTCATACGAGAGCGTATCCGGCAGGGCAATCAGACTGCCCGCAGGGACAATGCAGGCCTCCGCGTACGCCCCCGGCTGCCGTCCGAACGCAACGCGATCACCGCGCTTGACGTGATGAACTCCCGCCCCAACCTCTTCCACCATGCCCGCCGCTTCGAGCCCGGGAATGAAGGGCAGAGGTTGTGGGTCAAAGCCGGTCCGACGATAGATGTCGGCGAAGTTGACGCCGATCTTGGCGATGCGCACCAGCGCTTCTCCGGCCTCGACCCGTTTTAGTTCGCGTACCCGCATGACAAGCTGTTCAGGTCCGCCATATTGATCAACGACGATGGCTTTGACTTTTATCACGGTGCTCTCCGGTTCAGGCGGCCAGATGTTGGGTGAAGAACTTGGTCAACTTGTCCCATGGGATCAGGGTGATTCGATCATAGAGATCGACGTGACCAGCACCCGCAACCCAGGCCAACTCTTTGGGCTCTGCCGCCAGACGATAGGCTTCCTCGCTAAACTCTTTGGAGTGTGCCTGGTCACCTGCGATAAAAAGCAGCGGGCGCGGAGCGATTGTCTCGATATCGTTAAAGGGATAAAAATTCATAAAGCGGACTTCGCTGCTCAACATACGGTTCTGCGTGAGCTCCAGCGTCCGTCCTTTCGGAATGGCGATGCCACGTGGAGTACGGTAGAACTCCCAGAATTCGCGCGTTACCGGGTCTGTATCGGCGGTTGGCTTTACCGGCAGATAATTCAGGAACTCGCCTTTCCCTGTGGCGAATTCGCGGTAGCGTTGTTCAGCAGCCTTGACCAACAGCGCTTTGCGTTGTTCAAGAGTGACCGAGTGCTTCAAGCCATTGCGGGTGACTGCGCCCATGTCGTACATGCTGACGGTGGCAATCGCTTTCATGCGAGGGTCAATTTTGGCGGCGCTGATTGCGAAGCCTCCGCTACCACAGATCCCCAACACACCAATGCGGTTGCGGTCGATGAAATCTTGCGTGCCGAGGTAATCGACCGCTGCGCTGAACGCTTCCGAATAGAGCTCCGGCGCGACCAAATTACGGGGCTGTCCATAGCTTTCACCCCAGAATGACAGATCAATCGCCAGCGTCACGAAGCCTTGCTCCGCCAGCTTTTGCGCGTAGAGCATCGAGCTTTGTTCCTTCACCGCCCCCATAGGATGGCCGACAATAATCGCAGGCGCTTGAGCACGTCGATTCAGATTCTTCGGCGTGACTAGGTTACCTACGACGGCCATCTGATACTGGTTTTTAAAATGTACTTTTTGAATGCTGACTTTGTCACTTTGGTAGAAATTGTCGGCACCGTCGGACGTACTTTGCGCTTTTGTTGGCGAAGCAGCGAAGGCCGCGTTACCTGCTACCGACAGTACACTTAACGCGGCAAGGGTAGCGCCGGCGTTTTTGACAAATTCGCGGCGTTCAGTAGCCGATGCAGTCAGGGACGGTGCGCTTTCGTTAATAGTCATACTCATTTCATTGCTCCTCAAATGATCAGGACTCCATCTTGCTCGATTTGATTTAGTTTGATTAGTGGGTACAATCTTGATGTTCTTGTGAAAAAAACTCAGCAATGAAAAATACCAAAGTTAATGATCTGCAAGCGTTTCTGGCCGTTGCCCGGGATAAGAGCTTTACCAAAGCAGCGGCCAAGCTGGGGGTAACGTCGTCAGCTCTGAGCCATACAATGCGCGCGCTTGAAGAAAGGCTTGGGGTACGCCTTCTGGCGCGAACAACGAGAAACGTATCCTGCACGGAAGCCGGTGAGCGGCTAATGGGTGCAATCGCTCCCTTGTTCGATCAGATCATGGTCGAGGTAGATGCTTTGGGTGAACTGCGGGAAAAGCCGAGCGGCACAATTCGCGTGACCTGCACGGACGACTCAATCGAGCTTTGCTTAAGGCCCATGTTGGCCTCCTTTTTGCAGAACTATCCAGACATCTCATTGGAGCTATACGTGGACTATGGCTTTACGAACGTTGTCGAAGAAAGATTTGATGCGGGTATTCGGTTGGGCGAAGCCGTGAGCAAGGACATGATTGCCACCCGAATAGGTCCTGATTGGCGATTGGTCGTTGTCGGCTCGCCTACCTATTTTGAACGCAACGCGCCGGTCCAGACACCTTATGACTTAACAGCGCAAACTTGCGTAAATATCCGGCACCGCCCATCAGGCTCTATTTACGCGTGGGAGTTTGAAAAGGACGGGAAAGCATTCACCGTAAAAGTAGAAGGACAACTAGTCTTTAACAGCATCGTGCACGTCCTTAATGCCGCGGTGGATGGTGTTGGCCTTGCCTACGTTCCTGAACAACTGGCGGCGCCTTATCTGGCCAAAGGGAAGCTCAAACAGATTTTGCCGGAGTGGTGCCCTTACTTTCAGGGCTTTCACCTGTATTACCCTAACAGGCGCCAAGCATCACCAGCTTTCTCAGCATTTGTTGAGGCGGTGAGGTATCGATAGTCCACTTCTAGTACTGCTCGACTTCTACATTTTCGTTTGCTCGCAGAATTCTCACTCCAATTGACCCGCCTTCCACTGTCTGGCAAACGCCACCACGCGGTCGTAGACCCTTCATGACCTGCTACCCCAGCTATTTGAGGTCTAAATGGAGCTGCTTCAAATTACGTGAGTATTAGCATTGACCCCGCAATTATTTAGCATCGGGCACCCGTGCTCGAGTCATTTGGTCAACTGTACTGCGCATCGTTACCTTGAATTAACTAACTAGCAAAGTTAATATGTGGATACCATAAACAGGTGGTGCGCTCGGTCGCCACCCAATCCCGAGAATAACCAATGGATATAGGCCAATATTACGAAAGGTCGGATCTATTGCTCGCTGCGATTGTCAATGCAGGCGTCAATATTCAAGCTCAGCTCGGATATGAGCTAGCATTACATTTTTTGCAGAACCAAAGAGTGCCCAGCTCTGTTATTCGCAGAGTTTTGGATGATCACAGTGCACGCCGCAGTACTGCCTTAGAAAACGAGGCTAAACGTCATGCGCGTAATGGGCCATAAGCGGTGACCCATAATTGAGTCGGTGAAAGGCTATCATCCTTCCAATCGGCTATTGATTATGCATAAAGGCTCTATCTAACGAGGTCTCTGCGTACCCGACAGCAGCTGCTCTAGCACTTCAGTGTGATGTCGATGAGGCGTCGTGATTGCGTAAAATCGCTCTTGTAACAGATCGGATTGCCCAACGCGAACCAAGGAACCGGACTGCAGTTCGTCCTGAACCACCACTTCTGGGAGAACAGTCACCCAGCCACTGTCGCGCGCGATCAAACGTAGCATGGCCATGTCATCTACCTCAGCACGCACCCGAGGTGTCACGTTACTCGAAGCGCACAGAGCGTCGAACTGGGCCCGAATCGCGCTACGCGGCCCTGGCAGCGCAATGTCTAGGCTATCGAGATCATCTGGCACACGCAAGCTGAGCGGCTCCCATAGGTGGGCAGGGCCGACAAACGAAATGGCCTGACTGCCCAGAAAATGGCAGTGCAATGGGCGGTTCACATCTGAAGGTACCGTTTCGTTTGCCAGAACCACGTCCAGTTGATGTTGGATCAAGCGCGTCAACAGACCGTCCAATAGCCCAGATTCTAGCGTCAAAACCACGGTCGGATCTGTTAGCAATGGGCGAATCCGGTTCTCCTGATAGTTGCGCGATAACGTTGCCACGCTGCCAATGCGCAGGCGGGTCACGCCTTCACTGCGGCCCTGCAGGCGGCCCAGCATTTCCCTGCTCAAACCAAAAATCTCTTCTGCGTAAGACAGCACAAGTTGGCCAGTATCGGTCAGCACCAGACGGCGCGCCTCACGGGTAAACAAAACTTCCCCAATGCGATCTTCCAGTTGACGTATCTGTGCCGACAGCGCGGACTGCGACGTGTGTAACTCCTGAGCCGCTTGGGTCAAATGACCGACCTTTGCGACGTGCCAGAAATAGAAAAGATGATGGAAGTTCAATTGTTCGAGCTTCATTGTTCTGTTTTGAGTATAGATTTGGTCTTATTAATGTATTTTACAGAACTATAGACGATCGGCATCATTGGGGCAATGTCCAACTACGAGGTCTGGCTATGAACAACGTTTTACTCGCGATGGTGACATTGATGCCTGCTCTCATGATGTTTGCAGCCATGCTGCTGTCCCGATGGCCATTGCGCTCGGCTGCTCGACTTTGGCGTACGTTCATACTGCTTTCAGCGGTGGCCTTGGCATTCAGTTTGATCGCTGCATTTGCCGGTCAGCAACTCCCAGAAGTACGTCCCTGGTTACATGCAAGTCGGTTGGGGCTAGCACTGGCGGTTCTGGTGCAATTGCTATGCACGGTCATAGCTGCCTTTTCTTCACGCTACCTTGACGGAGAGGCGGGGCAGCAGCGCTACGTTTCGGCACTGGCTGGCGTTATGGCCGCTGTTCATCTGCTCTTGATGGCGGATCACTGGGTGGTGCTGGTCACCGCATGGGCTCTGGTGGGCGGCGCGTTACAGCATTTGCTGTGTTTCTATCAGGATCGCCCGTTTGCGTTGCTCGCGGCGCACAAGAAGCAGATCGCAGATCGCCTAGCCGATATGTTGTTGTTAGGCGCGGCTATCCTAGCTTGGAGGGAGGTGGGAAGCGGCTCGTTATCGGATCTTTGGGCGCATGTCGCTCGTGAAGGGACGTCCACTTCATTGCAGTTTAGCGCCGTGGGGCTGGCGTTGGCCGTCATCCTTCGTACGGCCCTGTTGCCGGTGCACGGATGGCTGACCCAAGTAATGGAAGCGCCAACTCCGGTGTCCGCCCTCCTGCACGCAGGCGTGGTCAATCTCGGCGGCTATGTCTTGATTCTCTTTACGCCGCTACTGGAGCAGGCTACGGTGGCTCGCACGTTGCTGGTGGTGTTTGGTGTTGTTACGGCCGTGCTGGCAGGCATGGTGATGCTGACCCGCATTAGCATCAAAGTTAGACTGGCATGGTCCACGGTAGCCCAGATGGGGTTTATGTTGCTCGAATGCGGGCTGGGCCTTTACAACCTAGCTGCCCTGCATTTAATCGGGCATTCGCTGTACAAGGCACATGCCTTTCTTTCAGCCTCAGCGGTCGTGCGGCAGACCCGCCTCCAGGCCATGCGCGGTAAGGATTCCCCATTGGGCCTTAGCTTGTTGTTTGCTCCCGCTGTAGCAGTAGCTACGGTACTGCTGGCTCAGTGGATGGTCGGAGGCGGAGTGTGGCCCTGGTGGTGGAGCGTAATTTTGGGCTTGGCTTGGGCACCTCTGTTGTGGTTGCCTGTAAGACGCACCAGTGTGGTGGCGAGTGGCATACAGGCAGCATGGGGTGTGCTCATGGTGGCAGGCCTGACAGGCACCGCTTTGCTGGCCCATGCCTTGCCGCTCGGAGTTCAAAACGCGCCAGATTCCACACTAGGCCTGATCGCAGTGACGGGCATGATGGCTCTATACGTCTTTCTAGCGACTCTGCAACTGCGCCCACATGCTTTGCTAACGTGGCGGCGCTGGAGCTACGCGGGGTTTTATTTGGATGAAGCCTACACGCGGCTGGCCCTGCACCTTTGGCCCGCCCGCTGGACACGCGAGCCATTCAATAATGATCGTCAACAAGTGTTTACATTAATTGCAGCCAAAGACCCGAAATGAGCACGCTCAAGGAGAACCACATAATGGAAATGACGAACAACGGTCAACCGCAGCGCCATGGTAGGAAAGAAGGTGTCGCTCTTGCTGAAGCCGTAGATGTAACGCTGCACCATCAAATTGAGACTGCGTGCAGCCAAGCTTGCCAAGCCATTGCACCAGCGTGGCCGCTGGATCGGGCCATCGCGGTGAATCCGCACTGGTCACGCATTGGTATGCCGCTGCGCAGGGTTGCCGCCAGAATGGCTGTGCTCGGCGGTGTCCAAGTATTCCCTCGGCGAAACCAGCAGAGACAAGCTTGGCTAGAGGGCAGAATCTGTCCCGCCGATCTCGATCATGCGTTGCGCCAAGTGGCCGACGCCCGATCAGCTGGGTTGACGTCCGGGCAGTGCCAGCAAGCCCTTCACATCGAGCCTCCAGTTCAACAATTGGCGCTACTAATCGATGTGCTTGACAATGATCAGCAACGGCATACCCGACTGTCCTGGAAACAGGCCATTACCCATCAAGTAAGTCAAACTTGTGCGGCCTATTTTGATGAGCAAGCCGATTGGCAGCCGGAGCGCAAGCTGGGCTTGTATGCGTTCTGGCGCGACACTTTGCAACATGATCACGGCATTGGTTTGCTGATGGGACTACCCCGACTGGGCCGCGCGCTCAATGCACTGCCCGCCACAAGGCAAGATGCCGAGCGCTGGGTGCTTAAGCGTTTAGGACTGCCTCAGGTGGTGTGGGCCGACTACCTGGAATCGGTCCTGCTTACGGTCAATGGCTGGGCCTCTTGGTGTGCCTACTTGGGCTGGCAGGCTAGACTGGAAGGTGGCGAGGATCCACATCTGAGAGAGCTGCTAGCTATTCGTCTGGCTTGGGGCTTACTCCTGCTGGAGTGTAAAGACGACGCTCAAGCCGTGCAGGCATTCACACTCGTGCAGCAAACATGGGGGCAAGCACCAACCGTATTGAGACAGGCCGAACAGGCTTTATTGGTCGACGAGGTGTGGCAGGTGGCACTGGAAGTCGGCTACCAGCGGGATCTGGCGCAGCGACTCCTTTCGGTGGCCGACCCAACGGAAGAATTGCCAGCGGTTGAAGTACAGGCCGCCTTTTGCATCGATGTGCGTAGCGAGCCATTGCGCCGTGCGCTTGAAACCGCGTGGCCAGCCGTCCAGACCATCGGATTTGCAGGCTTCTTCGGCCTACCGGTGGCCTATACCCCGCTGGCCACCAACGCAAGGCGACCTCAACTTCCGGGGCTGCTCGCACCGACTACCGAGGTGACCGACTGCTTATTGCCCACCAACGCATCCGAAGGTGTGTCTGGCGAAGTATTGCAAGCTGCGGCCAGCCGGTCCCGCTTGGCGCGTTTTGCTCAGACCAAGCAATGGGATGCCACCGGCCGCTGGCCCAGCACGGCGTTTTCTTATGTCGAGTCGGCGGGACTTGGCTATGTCGGCAAACTTGGACAGTGGCTACTACCCAGCAAAAAGGCCAGAGCACGGGACGATCTCGAGGGCCTTGCTGCCCGCTATCGCGCCATTTGCCGGCCACAAATCGTTGGATTGAGTCTGGATGCCAAGGTGTCATTAGCGGCTGCGGTGCTGCATGCCATGGGCCTGGATAAGAACTTGGCGCCTTTCATATTGTTGGTCGCGCATGGTAGTCAATCGGCCAATAACGCTCACGCGGCGGCACTCGACTGCGGTGCTTGCTGTGGCCAAACCGGAGAGGTCAATGCGCGCAGCTTGGCACAGCTACTCAATGCGCCCGCAGTGCGATCAGGGCTACAGGCTCAAGGGATTACCATTCCCAAGGAAACCTGGTTTTTCGCCGCCTTGCATAACACCACCACCGATGAAATCGAAGGCTTTGATATTGACTTGCTGCCCGCTGCCGCGCATGCCCGGTGGAATCGTTTGCAGGATGCATTTGCTCACGCTTGTGATCAGGTGCGCAGAGTAAGGGCGCCGACCCTCAACCTGAACCCTACCGCTCCTCGCAAAAAACTGCTGGATAGACTACGCCGTCGCGCCAATGATGGCGCACAGACACGCCCTGAGTGGGGGTTGGCGGGGAACGCGGCGTTTCTGATTGCACCCCGTCAGCGAAGCCGTGGGGTGGTACTGGCGGGGCGCTGCTTCTTGCACGACTATGATGCCACTCAAGATTCGGATGGTAGCGTACTTGAGCTGTTGATGACCGCGCCGATGGTGGTCACTAATTGGATCAACTGGCAATACCACGCTTCGACTTGCGATCCCCTGCACCTTGGGAGTGGTAATAAGGTGCTTCACAACGTAGTGGGAGGAAACATAGGTGTGTTCGAGGGCAATGGCGGAGACCTGCGAATCGGCCTATCTCGCCAGTCACTACACGATGGTGATCGGTGGGTGCATGAGCCGTTGCGCCTCACTGTGATCATCGATGCTCCACAGGAGGCAATTGAAACAGTCATTCGTAAGCATGCAGTTGTCCGGCAATTGCTGGAGAACGACTGGCTTCATCTTTGGCGATTTCAGGCAGATGGCTTTGTGCGCTACGTGCACGGGGACTGGGCAGATGTCCTCGCGCAAGGATATTAATGCTTCCGGATTCCGGACTACTTTCTGGAGGTGAGCGAGGCACTTGAGTTGAGCGCGCCGCTTTTACCAGTTTTGGATTAACGTCACACGGAAGGACCGGGATTCAATCGGATGAAAGTGGACATCATTCGTCGGGGCAGCTTCACCTCGCAGTTGTGACGTGTAATAGTAGTCGATGGCCGAAACCTTGCGGTTCGCCAAGTTGAAGCCTTCGAATTCAATCCGTGTTTTTGGGCTAATCTTGTAGCCGATGCGTCCATTTAACGTCATGCTAGAGTGTGACCGAACGCTGTTGTCTTCCACAAGCGGCCGAGGTCCAAAATAACGTAGGCGCAGTGCGCCGGACCACGGGCCCAGATTATCGACCGTCAGCGCCAGTTGGCCCACGCCTTCGACGGCGCCTTCGATGTAATCACCTGCAAGCGGCTCACGATCACTTGATCTGGCGTGCGCAAATGCCACATCGAAGTCTATTGACAACCACTTCAAAGCCTTGTAATAGTTCGAGAATTCAATGCCGTAACGGCGGCTGGGCCGGCCTGGTGCAGTCGTACCAGCATCGCCGGCATAGGTCAGCTCAGAGTCGAAGTCAAGCCGGTAAAGCGACAGTGACATTTGCATTTTCGGAATTGCTTCAGTACGTAGGCCTACTTCCATTCCCTTTGAACGCACCAGACCAGATACGGAGCTCATCGCTTCGCCTGTCTTGGGATCGACTTTTGCGACCGTGCCACGCGCATCATTACTGTGGAAGCCGTTACCCAAGTTGACGTAAAACTCGGTCTGCGACCAGGGGCCGAAGATTAGATTTAGTGACGGGTTAGCCATGCCAGTATTTTTACTGCCGCTATTGGCCGACAGATCACTTTTGACGTCGAACCGGTAGCGATCCGCGCGCAAACCTGCTACGGTTCTGAATGTGTCTGTCCAGCGCGTTCCGTTTTCCACGAACAGCGCACCGCTTGTTTCGACGATGTGATCCTGTCGAGTAATGGACAGCACCTGCTGCGCCTTGGTGTGATTTAGACCATTGATGATGCTGTCGTTTTGAACAACAGCCCCAACCGTCCAATCGGAAATTTGCCAGGGCCCGTCGTGTTGATACCAGGTATGCGCTGCGACAAAGCCGGTCGTCACCCGACGATCCGGCTGGGCGAACTGGTCGCCATTGACCGGATCACCCAGAAAATACGTAAAGTTTGAGAACAGATCTAGCCGATTGCGTATCACATAGGCGCTCACCTTCGATTCTGCGTCCCCAGTCGTTAGGCGCCATGTTCCGGACAAGCTGAGGCGCTTCGAGGCACCACCATCAGTCGGGTCGATCGCATCGAAACGGGCTATCGTGCCTGCGTTGACAGCCCGCTCGGGGATCTGGTCTGTCGAATTCCAGTTGGCGCGGTAGGCCATTGCTGTGACGCTCCAGCCGTTGTCGGCATACCCCTGACTGTAGCGCAGCACGCCGTTGTATTTGCGATAATTGTCCCCCTGTGTGAACGGGCCATTGTTGTGCACGGCCTCCAAAGCGTAGAGCAGGCTGCCAGACCCTGCATCCGTTGATGCCGCCAGCGCAGCGCGGCCGTAGCCGTTTAGACCGCCACTTAGTGTGGCGATATTTTGCGGTAAGCGATTGGCGTAGGTAACTGTGGCGCTGCCAGCGGAGGCAAAGTCGCCTTGGCGCGCGGAGTAAGGTCCCTTACTGTAGTTCAGACGGCCGACGAGTTCTGGGACAAGGAAATTCAGATCGGTCCAGCCTTGGCCGTGCGCGTGACTACGCTGATTAACCGGCATGTCGTCGACAAACGTCGCCAGATCTGTCCCATGATCCAGATTAAATCCTCGCAGATAATATTGATTCGCCTTACCCTCACCGCTATGTTGGCTTACTATCAGACCCGGAGTGGCTTCGAGTATTTCCCCTGGTCGATAGACGGTTCGCAATTCCAACTCGCGCCCGGTCACCCTACCCTGATTTGCAGAGTCGGTCACACCTAGCTGACTTGTGCGGGACCCTTCAACAAGTACACGCTGAATGACAGGATCATCGGCAAAGGCGTCATTTGAGAGCAAAAGCGCGGGTAACAGATACAGCAATGTAAAAGGAGTTGGGCAAAGCTTGGGCATTGAGGATCTCGTGGGCAGAGAAATTGCGGGAAGACACCCAGCTGTTGGATGGGCAGCGCATTTCATAAACTTTTAGGATTGCGACGATACCTAAGTCAGAAAGCAACATTATTACGTTAGACAAGTGAGCAGCCTACTCGCTGATACACCGCAAGTCCATCTGCGCAGCGTCTACTAGACGCCGGAATGAGATCGCTCATGAAAGCGCGTAATGGCGGACATCAATGTTGACTTAGCGCATAAAATGCTGCCTGCTTAACTTCGCTGCCGGGATGACGAGCCATCAAGTATTGCAACGCCGTCATCAATGGTGTTCCATTATCGATAGTTGCAAGTACTTTCACGATCTGAAGCCCTTGACTGATATTGGAAGGATGCCTTAATGCACACGCAACGAGTGCATCGGCAGCAAGCCTATCTTTCCGCCAACCTAGTGCGAAAATTGCAGTGGAGCGAACCTCAGTGCGCTGGTCAAGTAGCATCTTCAGTAGCATGCTCCGGCTTTCAACATCACTTAGATACCCTACTCTCTGCTGGCAAGACGGGCAAGTCGGACATCCTGTCTGCAAAATTTGAAAGCAATGCGAACAAAAGATCTTTTCCATGATGTCTTCCCTCGTCATCTGGACTACGATGTCACACAGTCTACACTTAGCAGCAATGGGATACTTGGTCATGCGCAGTTTCGATATTAAAATCAAGCGTCAATGCGAATGCCCGATGTAGTTTCGATACGGTAGGCCGATCATGGTCTGCTGCGAGGCTAACCTGCGGTATCAGCATTGATTAATTTCGCGAGATCAACAGGTTTGGCGAATCGATTCGCTTTAGCGCCGCTATCTGTTAGCAATGCCGTCAATTCTTGCATTCAGGGCTGAAAGCAGCGTTGTTGGGGGGCTTAACACATCAGCGTAGTCCGGGCGGTATGTTTGCCAACTCCGAATGCATCGATACCGAACTCGTCGGTAAGCGCGATTTCTTCTAGCAAGGCCTCAAGCCTTTGTGCCAGATTTTGGCGGGAGAAAGTCGATGCTGATGCTATGTTTTGCAGCGCTAGCCGAAAAATTCCGTATTGCTCTGATGCGCGAGCAAACGGCACCTTGAACATGCTTAGATTGCATTTAAAGCAACGATTCAATCATTTGAATCTCGGAAGAGTGTAATTCAAATTCGACGATCGCCAAAGCCTGCTTCATATGTTCATCCGAGGTCGTGCCGGTCAGGGGAATAATATTGCACCCGCAAAGGAAACGAAAAAAAATTTGCGCTGCGGTACGCTGATATTTCTTCGCGAGGGCCAACAATACCGGATGGGCCAACACGTCGGGATTTGCCGACAGAGTCCAGAAGCTTTGATAGATGATACGGTGTTGTTGACAAAATTTGCGGATAGTCTTGTCATATTGAGTTTGGGCATAAAAGCGGTTCTGCAATATGACAGGCTTCACCCGGGCCGTGTGATACAGATGTTCCAACTGTTTGAGATTGTAAAAGTTACAAACTCCCAACTGCTTGCAGCCATCGCGATCAAAAATATCTTCCATAACCCGCCATATTTGCATGGTGTCTGTGGGCTCGGACAAGGGGGAATGCAGCAGCAAAGCATCCAAATAGGTAGTTCGCAAATTGTCCAGAGAGCGCAGAAAAGACTGTGCGACCTGATCGGTCAAACTAGCGCTGGGATCGTAGGGAACATTGCTCGACTCTTGGCAATTGAGCGGCGAAAATTTGCTTTGGATGTATAGATGCTCGCGCCTTAAACCACTGCGCAATGCAACAGCCACGCCTTCGCCCACGCCGGCTTCATTGTAATGCTGAGGCTGGCAGGCGGTATCGATACCTCTAAACCCCAGATCAATCGCTCGCTCAACCAAGCCAGCGGTCTTCTCCTTTTTCCAAGCTGTGCCGTATATGGGTAAAGGCACACGAACATTGCTGGCAGAAATCAAAAAATTGTCGCCACTCATGGAGGGAGTCATCAAGTCCAGCAAATATGGAAACAAGAAAAGGGAAAACTGCGCCCTGAATTTCGCCAAGACGCAGTCGTACCACCTAGACGACTTTATGCACGTGGTGCCGCGTTCATGCAGGCTGCGGGCTTGGGCGCTGCGTTCATGCAAGCGGCTGGTTTGGGTGCTGCGTTCATACAGGCGGCTGGTTTGGGTGCTGCGTTCATACAGGCGGCTGGTTTGGGTGCTGCGTTCATGCAAGCAGCTGGCGCAGGTGATGCGTTCATGCAGGCGGCTGGCTTGGGTACTGCGTTCATGCAGGCAGCTGGTTTGGGTGCTGCGTTCATGCAAGCAGCAGGCGCAGGTGATGCGTTCATACAGGCGGCTGGCTTGGGTACTGCGTTCATGCAGGCTGCGGGCTTGGGCGCTGCATTCATGCAAGCCGCAGGCGCAGGTGCTGCGTTCATGCAGGCGGCTGGCTTGGGGGCTGAATTCATGCACGCCGCGGGTTTGGGTTCAGCAATGGCACTGGACAGCCCTATATCCGAGGGATAACTGCCCACTCGCTCCAGAGCGGCTAAGGTCTGTTTGTAGGCACTCCGGTAAGGCGTCAGATCTTCATTGCCAGCAACCGGATCATGGTCCAGAAAACGCGAATACATAATTTCACAATGATGCTTGTAAAGACGGGTATGTAATATGTGAATATGCCAATAGAGATCGACGTCTTTTGTCGCGACAAACTGCCCATAAAAATCAACTGCATAGAGGCTTAGAAAATCTCTATATTGGGATTCGATCACTTGTGTTTTCTCGTCAGACCATCCATATTCTTTCTGACAGTACTTACTAACACCAGTCAAAAGCAACTCTTCCGACTTTAGTCTTTTCTTCTTAAATTCATCAATAGATATATTTTCGTTTGTGCAAAAGCTAAATTTCTGAACGGCAGATGATTCCGTATTATTAACAGTTTCCATGATATCAAAAGCCATTGCAACCTCCATTTTAGAATTACTAATTTTAAAATTCACCCTAGATTTTACCCATTGATATGAGGAAAATTGCTATTCATACGAAATACATTTAACATGAAATTTATTAAATTCTCTATTTTAAATACTACGAATTATGCGGACGAAATTAATCAATGCAGAGGCGGCTTGGCACTCCAGCATTGAACGTATGCAGAGTACCATCTCTGCCGCATGGAGATATTCACAGATTGTCACGATAGTGAAATTAGCTTGCACTTCTAATAATTTCAAAAATTAAATCAAGCATATGAAGGACATCTCTAGAAAACTGGCACGCACTTCGCTCGTCCGGTAAAACTCTGTCCTTGCGCCAATCCTGAGTTCGAATGCCCTTAAGGGGTACCCATGCTCCTGCAGCTAGAGTAAGTGCTCCTGTCACGCCCGTCCCCGAAAAACGATATAAACCGTTTTCATAACTATCGCGGGAGACGGCGCTACCATCTTGGGGGCATATCCCTTGCAAATCAAAACTAATTAATTGCAAGTCTCACAATTTAATTTATTTAATAATTTTCTTGCAAATGAAAAAAAATGGAATTAACCTAGGTATGCTTTCTTTAAACCTCTAACGCTGTCCTTCGAGTGAAAACGCACTTTCATTACAATAGTAAATGTTTCGCTGCGAATTTCCCCGCTAATACGCCATTAATTTCCAAAAGAAAACATCAAAACTAGGAGGTAGTCATGCCACAATATCAAACCAGAGTGGAAACAGATGTTATCGTCATTGGCTACGGCTCTGCTGGCGGCACCAGCGCTTTGACAGCGGCGCGCCACGGTGTGCAGGTGTTGCTGTTGGAAAAGGCCGACCAAGCCGGTGGCAATTCGTTAGTATCGTCGGCAATGATGACTTATCCGATATTGGAAGAGCAAAAACAGCAATTTGTCGATTACCTGCATCAGGTAACCCATGGCACCACTCCGAAAGAACTGGTACAAACCTTTGTCGATGGTCTGCTACTCAATCCGCAATGGTTTCGCGATCTCGGCGGCGAATTGGAAGTCTATGATTATAAACAAACCGACCCCAGCATTTCGTATTACATCCCCGATAAAACATTTCCCCAATTGCCGGCAGCTAAGGGGCTGAACCTGCAGTTACGCCGTCTGAAACAGACCGCTACCGTGCCGGAACGCACTGGCGGCGCCAGGGTCTGGCATTTAATTAATCGCAATGTCGAAAAAGAAAAGAATATTCAAGTGATGACAGGAACCGCTGTCGTCGAGATCGTCAAGAACACCATGGGTCAGGTCATCGGCGTCATTGCCGACCATGCTGGCGAGCGCTTCTTCTGCAAAGCTCGTAAAGGCGTGATCATGACCTGCGGCGGCTTTGAATATGATGCTGAGTTGAAAGCCCAATATCTGCGTCCACAAAAGATTCAGGCCTCCGGTTCGCCCCACAACACCGGCGACGGCGTGCGTCTTGCGGAGAAAGTCGGCGCGCAACTATGGCATATGGACGCCGAAGCGAGCGCCATCGGCATCAAGCCAGACGGCTGGGATGCCGGATTCGTGCTGACGGTAAGGCGGCCCGGCTTCATTTACGTGGACAGCCGCGGCGACCGCTACGTCAACGAGGCACGGCTCGAAGCGCACAACGCGGGCGCGGCGATCGGCGAATTCAACCTGCCCGCCTATGAATACTCGCGGCTGCCCTCCTTCCTGATCATGGACGAGGAAAACGGCCGCGGCGCTCCGCTGGGGATGGATATCTTCTCGTACAACGTTGTCGTCAAAGGCTACCAGTGGAGCAAGGATAACTCAGCCGAGATTGCCAAGGGCTGGATTCAGGTGGCGAATGACTTGCCGGAACTGTCGCGCATCACTGGCATCGAACTGACAGCGCTGACCGCCACCATCAGCAATTACAACGCTCAAGCCCGCGCTGGCGTGGACCGCGACCACGGTCGCCCGCCAGAAACGCTGAAAGCTATTGAGGCCCCCTACTACGTCGCCACGATCGTGCCGCTGATGTACAACACGCAGGGCGGCCCGCGCCGCGACGAACACGCCCGCGTGCTCGACCCGGACGGCAAACCCATTCCTCACCTGTTCGGTGCCGGCGAATGCGGTTCGATCTGGGGCTTCAAGTACCAGACGTCGACCAACTTCTCGGAAACCATCGTCTATGGACGCATCGCTGGCGCCAATGCCGCCCAAACGCCATCGGTGGAAGACTTCCGCTCGACGCTGCTGGACTGACGCATCGATAGCGCCGGCATTCGCGCCGGCGCGCTCAATTGGAGAAGATCATGACGCAATCGCAATGGGGTAGGAAGATCGGCGTGCTAACACCGGCCACCAACGTCACCGTTGAAAACGAATTATGGAGCATGCGGGTTGAACCCGCCACCATTGCCACCGCCCGCATCATCATCGATGCAGTGGATTGGACGGCGCCCGACGGCTTGCAGCGCTTCGTCGAAGGCGTCAACGCTCGTCTGCCGGAGACTGCCAAGCGGCTGCAGTGCAAGCCCGATAGTCTGCTGTTGGGCATCTCCAGTAGCAATCTGTGGGGTGGACTGGAAGGCAACCGCCAGATCAAGGCCTCGATTAAGGCCGATACAGGGCTCGACATGACCACCCCCGTCGACGCCATGCTGGCTGCCCAGCACACGCTCAAATTCACGCGCATCGGCGTCGTTACGCCTTATCCGGCCGTCGCGGACGAGAAAATCGTCGCCTTCTTCAAGGAGTTCGGTGTTGAGGTCGTGGCGCAGAAAAGCCTTCACTGTACCAATCCGATTGAAATCGGCGATGTGTCCGAAGCAGTCTTGCGCGAATGCTTGCGCGAGGTGAACGTGCCGGAGGCGCAGGCGCTGGTGCAACTAGGCACGGACCTGCGTATGGCGAGCGTGGCCGCTCAGGCAGAAGGCTGGCTCGGCAAGCCTACCCTGTCGGTAAACGCCACCACATGGTGGCACTGTCTGCGCAGTAACGACATACGCGCCCGGATCAGCGGCTGGGGACAGCTGCTGGCTGAGCACTGATGCCGCGCTACCTTGCGGCCGCTCTGGCTCTTGTGCTAGCGGGAGGCATTGCGCCGCCCCCAGCCGCCGCCACCGACCATTGGGACGGCCCTGCAGTAATGGCCGAACCGGCGGCGGACATTACGGATTTCTTCGCCGTCTCGCTGCCGGGCAAGCGGTTGGCGCTGATCATGAACGTGTATCCCGGCGCCACCGCCGATACCCGGTTCAGCGACGCCGTCGAATACCGAGTTAGGCTTCGGCCGATCAGCGGGTTTTCCACCCAGCCTCTGCGGGCGCAGGTCAACGATGCGCTGGAATACCTTCTGCGTTGCCGCGCCGATGCCGCCACCGCGCAGACCATGCGCTGCGCGCTGCTGCGCAACGGCCAGAAGGTGACGGAAGTGGCCGCACCAGTCAATCTTGCGACTGGTGCGGGCGATCCACGTTTGCGGGTATTCGCCGGCAACCGAGCTGACCAGTCATTTACCGATCTGGCTAGAGTGCGCATGCCCGTCTGGCGCGACGAGGGGATGGATAACCGTCCCGGCCTCAACTCGCTGGCCGGCAAGAACGTCTTAAGCATGGTGTTCCTGCTCGACGCCGCCCAACTGGAAAGCAAGTTGTGGGCGGCGGTGTCTGAGACACACACCACCGGTAGCAAGCCGGTGCAGATCGACCGCATGGGCCGCATCGAAATGACCGTGTTCCTCATTCGCGACGACAAGCTCAAAGACCTCTGGAATGCGGAAGACAGTTTCCGCGTTGATCCGGAACATGAAAAGCTGTACCGGCCGGAATTGCAGAGCGGTCTGAGCCGATTGGACAATTTTGAAAAGACGCTCGACGGCAGCAACGTCATCGACTGGACTACCCCGCATCCGCTGATGGATTTGCTACTCGACGATTTCTTGATCCTGAATTTGGAGCGCACCGCGACCATGGATAGCCAGCAGGCAGGATATCTCAGCGTCGAAAAATCGCTGGTGCTGGGCCAGCCGGTGCAATCCATGGGGGGGCGTTTGCCAAACGAGGACGTCATCAAGTCCATGATGACCTTGCTGATCAATGGCCCCCGGCGCGATGAGCCGAACCGTGGTGTCGGGGTGCATGCGCCCGCAAAACCGGCGGTGGCGGAATTCCCGTATGTACAGCCAGCGAGCCGTTGACGGCGGGGCCAAGCGCTGGCTGGCCGGCTGTGCGGTGGCGCTAGCGACGCTGGCGCCGCTGGCAGCCGCGGACTGGCTGGAACATGTACCCAGCACCGATAGCACCATCTTTTATCACAATCTGAGCGATCGCATCGCTGTACTGCAGCGCAGCCGTCTAGCCGGAACGCTGCCGGATGACGAGGCGATCGACTTGGCGCGGTTGCTGCACTTGCAGGGCCAGTTGGTGACCGACGTCAGCGCGATGGGCGCGGCGCTTGATGTGCTGCGCACTTTGCAGGTTACGACCACAGTTCAGGCCGTGCAGGCGGCGATTTATCTGAGCCTGCATCGCTTCGAGGACGCAGACAAGTTGCTGGCGCAAATGAACGATGCCCAAGCGTCCGTGCTGCAGGCGGAGTCATGGTGGAACCGAGGCCGACAGTCGGCGGCCTGGCGCCAGCTGGATCAACTTTTGGAGGACAACGCCACACCCCTGCTATATGCGCGCAAGGGGGTATGGTTGATGGAACAAGGTCAATTCGATCTAGCGCAACAGCAGTTGGAGCTTGCACGCGCCCACCTGTCCGACCCTCACCCCTTGCTGGCGGCCAGCTTGTATCTGGGGCAGGCTCGCTTGCTAACGGAACAAGGCAAGCATGAGCAAGCATACCTAATACTGCTCGCCGCCTTGCAGCGGCTGCCGCTGTATGTGCCGCTGCTCGATGCATTGGCGACAGCGGAGGTGCGTCGCGGCGAGCGGACAAAGGCGATCGAAAGGCTTCGTCTGGCTATATCGCTCTCGCCCGACCCGCATCTGCTCAACCACCTGACTCACTTGCTGCCGCCGGACCAGCAGGGGCCGTGGCTTGTGCAGGCTGAGCGGCGCTATGTCCAGATGATGCACAGCTATCCGCAGGTGTATGCGGCCGGAGCGGCGCAATTCTACTTCGAGCGAGCGCGCTATCGCGATGCAGAACGGGCACTGTCGTCATTGCGACCGTCGACGCGCAGCGTGCAGGTCTGGGTGCTGGCTGCCACCATCGACACCGCTGCCGGCAACCGGCTGCAAGCATTGGACGCGCTTCGTGCGGCACGACGCAGCGGCCAGTACGTGTGGAAACCATATTGTCAGGCGGCGGCCCTGTATTCGGCGCTGTCCTTGCCAGACGACGCGGCCGCGATGTCGGCGGCGATAGCCAACCATGGCGGCCGGGCTTGTCCGTCCGCCGAAGACCAGGAGAGCAACTCATGAAAACAAGCACCTCGCCCTACGCCGCCATGCTGGCCTTGGCCTGTCTGGCTATCCCTTGTCACGCCGATTCAGGTCCAGCTTGCTACGATCGTCTAACCCAGCCACATCTGGCCATCGTCGACAGCCATTTGCATTTCCGCCCGTTCGGCGGCAGCCCCATCCTTCATCAAGATCTGACACGCATGCTGAAAAACGCGGGCGTGCTGTACGCCAACGTGTTCGGTATAGGTCAAACCCTGCCCTACGACTCTGCGTGCACGTATTACCTCAACTGCCCCGGCACGCCGGTCATGCCTAACCTGAAGAACGACATCATCAATGCGCAAAATGTGACAGAACTGCCGGTTCAGGTGCCCAAGCTAACGATGTCGATGTCGTTTGCGGATCTGGCCAAGCCGGCCACCGTGAAACCGGGCATGTCGGTGTTGGATCAGGAATTCCCCGGCCTCTTCAAATGGATGGGTGAACTGAACCTCGTCAAGCAAGCCTTATTTGCCAACGGCCACCGGCCGGTGACGTTGGAGGAAATCCGCGGTTGGGGGCCGTTCATGGCGGCGCTGCGCGAACGGAATATGCCCATTGGACTGCACGGCGACTTGGGCGACAACGACCAGCCGACAAAATATCTGAACCTGATCACCGAGGTGGTCAATCTGTATCCCGACAACAAGGTCGTCTGGCTGCACATGGGCTTGTCGAAGGAGTTGACGGACATCGATCCGGACAAGCACATCAAGCTCCTGTCGAACTTGCTGGATAAACATCCCAACATGATGATCGACCTGTCGTGGCGCGTCATCGCCGACAGTTATTTCTTCAAGCCGGCGATACGGGCCAAGTACATCCCTTTCATCAACAAGTATTCGAAACGCATCCTGCCGGGCACCGACTTCGTCGCGTCCGACGACAAGACCTTCGACTCCTATCTGGAAGAATTGACGGTAACGAGCTACATTTATCAGTTCGTCGATGACGAAGCCTTCCGCAATATCGCTTTGGGACAAAATTATTTCGACATGCTGCGCTTACAGGATAAGGCGCCTGTCGTGTGCGGTTCCAGACAGGTCAAGCAGTTGTAGGGCAAAGCGCCATCCATCGGCACCGACGACAAACGCGAAATCGGCGTTCCGGCCGACGAATCTGGGGCGTTGGGAGCCCTCCTCCCTCATTCATATGCTATTGAGCGACTCTGAGCCAGAGTCACGTGGAGCGAGCGCGATTCGATCAGATGGAAATGCTCGTCATGCTTGAGTGACGCTTGGCTGGCTACCTTTCAGCCATTAGCAATGGGATGGACTCCTCCTCACCTGTCGGCGTCTGAGCGCCTAAACTGGAGTTTCGACACAACCAGTTGAGAGAAGGAGTCCACCATGAAGATTATCCGCGTCGGCGTCGATCTCGCCAAGAATGTCTTTCAAGTGCACGGGGTTGATCGTTGCGAAAAGGTCGTATGGCGTAAGAAGCTGGGCCGGGCAGAATGGCTGGCGGCATTGCTGGAGAAAATCGAACCGGGCTGCGAGATCGGCATGGAAGCCTGTGGCGGTGCTTATCACTGGGCCCGGCAATTGCAAAAGCGAGGCTTCACCGTAAAGTTGATCGCACCGCAGTTCGTCAAGCCGTACGTGAAGAGCAACAAGAACGACGCGAACGATGCGGAGGCAATTTGTGAAGCGATGAGCCGTCCGAACATGCGCTTCGTCTCGATCAAATCTGTCGAGCAGCAAGACTTGCAGGCGATACACCGGATCAGGGCTGAGTGAGGATCGGCCGGGATTCGTGTTTTCTACGCCAAAGTTAAGTTAAGTTCATGATTTAAATAGAAAATCATAAAATCAAGCTACTCGCTTCTTGGGCAACTGCTTCACCACTGACGTGAACACCTACGCGGCCTCCTTGCTTGCTCCATCTTCTGTATGTGAGAACGGTAAACACGTTCATTTTTCCTACATTTTCACGTTCCGTGAATTTTCAAAAAGATTGAATGCCAGAATTAGGGGGCGCCCGAGATCGGTAGGTCCAATTACGCCTTTGAGCTACCTCAAATTGATGCGTGGTCAGAAGGCGAATCGAGTAAGATTGATCTCACTCCCCCCAGAGTCAAAGGGAGAAATCCAATTTGTAGTTTATAGGCTCAACAGGCTTGTCGAGATCAAGTGGATATTCTCCGAACCTGTTGATGTGCTCGCGCCGATATGGGGCGGTTCCTCTAAGTAGATCTTCGGTCAGCGGGAATCCTTTCGCCTGCAAGTCTTTCAGTACGCGCGTCATACCTTCTACGTTGTGTAGTATCACCATGTTGGCGACCAGCTGGTTGTACTTCACCACCTTTCTCTGCTCGTGACGAATATTTTCAGCGATCACGCCATCGCCACCGAAGAAAAGCCATTTCACGAAATCGTTGAATTCTTCGCTCTTGTTAGTGGCGGCGTTGATCGTGCGGCGCAGTTCTGCATCGTCGATGTATTTAAGCAGGAATTGCGTTCGCACCGCCCTGCCTAATTCGCGGAAAGCGTAGTAAAGCTTGTTCTTACGACTCGCCGTGCCGAGGCGCCGTAAAATGGTCGAAGGCGCGATCTTGCCAGCCTTGATCGAAATGACCACGCGCAGCATATCTTTCAAATGTAGCTCAATCAGATTCCAGTCAATGTTGCCGCGAAACAGGCTGCCGATGTGCTCCAGATTATCCTCCCGATCTGCGCGGTAAAATGTCAGGTCCTTGATGTTACGGATGCGCGGCATCAGGTTGATGCCCAGTAAGTAGGCCAAGCCGAATACCGGCGTGCTTTGTGCCTGAGTATCGCCGTGCAATGTGTCCGGTTGTATGTCGGACAGGTTGTTAATCAAGCCATCGAGAATATAGACCGCCTCGTAAACGCCGCACGGGATGAAATGGCTGAACAGCGCGATGTACTTGTCCGAGACGTGATAGTAGCCGATGCCTCCGTAGCCGCCATATCGGATGTGATACTCGGACAGCAGGTTCTGCTCGTACATATTCCACTTCGTGCCGTCGGCTGATGCGCTTTTGCCTGATCCCCAGTAGCGCGGCAAAGCGAAGCGGTTGTAGGCATTGATGACCCTGAAGATTGCCTTGTCCAGGCGCTGCTCGGTTATATGTTTTAGGTTGAGCCAAGCCACCTGCCGGCGCGACAAGCCCTTGACCGACCGTGCGGTCTGCGTAGGTCCCAGGTTGCAGCCATAGCAGAACAAAGTGGTGATGAAGCGCTTGCGTGGTTCATCGACCTTGGGTTCAAACCCTGACAGCGGCCCGAAAATCTTGTGCAGGTCCAGCCATTTTTCCACCTCGGTGAGTACGTCCAGAATACTCGATTCAGTCATTTGATCGCGTATGGCCTGATCGACCATTTCCAGTTCTGGCGGCGGCTTCTGCTTTTCCGAACGGCGGATAATGAGTCCCGAATCGTCGATGTCGACGCCGGAATTTTCCGGGAAGTTGAGATTGACGACCTTTGCCAGCTCCTTCATCTGGGTGCGCAGATTGGCCACGAAAGCCTTCGGCTCCAGGGGGATGCTGACCATCTCGCTATACGCGTGCACCTCTCTCTCGTATTCCTCCCAACTGACCAGATGATTGCGATAGTCGTCATAGTCGCCGCTTTGTTCTACGTACAGGTCGCCTGACTTGAGTGCGATCATTACCTCAGAGAAAACTGCCAGTTCATAGTATTTGCGGTGATAAGCGGAGGGCTCAGTAGTTTGGCGCCGCCCAAATACCAGTACACGCCATTTGTCAGGCATCCAATCATGATCTTCGATGACGATACCGCTGTCGTCAACGGCAATCTGCTCACGATGGCTGGAGCGATATTTTTGCACCTGCTCGATCGCTCGTAACAAGCTGCCGTCCTGGGAACTTGAGCGCAAATCTAGCGCTTCTAAACATTTGAACAGCAGACTGCGCTTTGATACATAGCTATTGAGCATGAACGGGTAGTAGTTATTGCCGGCATACGCCATGTGCTCATCGCAGGCACCAATCCAGCTATCCAGATCATTATCCAACAGCGTTTCCACGCGGCCTACGCGTTCATCACCTGTGCCTTCTTCGCTAATGGCTGTCAGCACATCGCGGAACTGGCCGATCAGGCGCTCCACCTGATCGGCTTGCTGAAGATGATATTGGCGCAGCCGCTCCTCCGCAACATTGTGCATGTTGCGTACCGTTTTGATGAATATCTCCGCGATATCGTCCATCGCCCTCTGCAGCTGCGTCTGAATCAGAAGCACTGCCAGCGTGTAGCGCTTCATTGGCTTCATCGCCTTCATCTCTGCCAGATCCAACGCACGCGCTTCAAGTACCATCTGGTCGCGCTTGGTCGCTGCGATATTATTGGTATTGGGCAAATCCTGCGAGAGCGCCGTCATGTTCTCGATGTGCGTAAGGAATTCTGTCACTTCGCGTACGCTCGGCTGCTTCGGCTCGCGCTTGAGCCCATCCCAGGCACTGCGGCCGGCAACCGATTTGAACAAGCCGTTGAGCCGTTCCATTACTGTGTCGGAAAGTTGACTCACCACCGATTGGTAGATTTGTTCGTTGACGGTAGCACGTGCGTTGCTCGATAGTCGAAATAACTCGGTATATGCAGGCAGCTCGAAGCGCCGCTGCACCAACTCTTCGATTAGTACGTTGATGATGTCGGCCAGCTCCTGTTTGGTCGTCGCGGCTTGGAACGCCTGCTCCTTGAGCCAAATCTCGTCGAGCGGAAGTAATTCACGAATGCCAACATATTGGCGCAAGTGGGCGCGGTGCCGCTGCTTGGTGCCGGATTTGTCATAGCGGATCAGCGCTGATTTCGTCGGCACCCTGATCTGGGCCCGGGTGCAAATGTGCGTAATCACTTCCTTCGGAACGCTGCCTAGCATGATGAAATAACCCAGACGCTGTAATAACTTGAGCTGAATGAGCAGAAATGTTTGTAAGGTTACCTGGCGGTAGCGTGCTGCGACAAAACGCAGCTCTTCTGGCGTGGGCGTATAGATGGCAATGAGCTCCTGCTCCGTGAACTCGTCCTTTAAGCGAGGATACGCGGTTTCGTGAACGCTGCTCAAGGCTCAGGCTCCTATGTGGTTGAGCCACGAACTTCATGCTCACCCGGCAGCGTGCGGGCGACCGTCGTTTCGCGGCTGTACAAACATCACAATGCAGAACTTAAAACGTAGATAATTTTATATGCAGAAGACGCCAGTTTGGCAACGAACAAACAATTATTTATGCACGTTGCCTCTCGTCGACGCCAGTGCCAGAACAGATGACCCGAATACAGGTCAAATCTGACCCAGCGAAGCTTAACCGTGACCTTTTCTGGATCAAAAAATATCTACGACACCAATTGGAGCTAGCTCCATCGTCCGTGCTATAGCTGCTGCGCTTCTGGCGACTTGCCAACAGGCAAGCGACGAACTGTCGCATACTTATAATCTTGGAATTTCGATTTTTGAAGATATAATGTTAAACATACTTAACATTATTAGGCGGAGCCATGAACCTTGTCCAGATTGGTGGTGAAATCCATAGCAAGCGTGTCCAAGCGGGCCTGCTGCAGGAACATGTGGCCAAATTCGCTGGCCTCTCCCGCGTGACGATCAACCAGTTGGAGAACGGAACGCTGAAGGACCTTGGTTACACGAAACTAAAAGCAGTCATGGATGTTCTGGGCCTCGACATGGAAACCGTGCAACCATCCGGCATGAAAAGCGCGCTGGCCGTCGCAGCCCGTAGCATCAGCACCAGCTATCGGGACATTGTCACCCCAGACATGTTGTCGATGATGCTGCGTTCTGGCGTAGCACCAGAACAGTTTCATCCGCACCTGATGGCCTTGCTTGATGAGACGCCGTTACCTGTCGTCGTAAAAGCGGTCTCTGAGGCGGCCACGCCTGAGGTTCCAACGAAGAAGATCATGAAAAACCTCAGTCTATGGGCGAAGCAATGGAAAGTATGCAGAGCAGTCTGGTAATGGCCGGCGCGGCGGGAGTTCCACGGACTTGGGAAACCCTGTTCGACCAAGCGTTGAAGGTTATCGGCGAGATAGCCAGACACGGTCGCGCCGATCCATTCTGGACATTCGGTGGCGGCACCGTTCTCATGCTGCGCTATGGCCACCGTTTCAGCAAGGACATCGACATCTTCGTTCCCGACCCGCAGTCGCTTGGCTTTGTCACGCCTCGACTGAGCGATGTAGCAGAGTCGATCACCACTGATTACGTGGAAACTGCCGGCTACGTCAAGCTGTATCTGGCGGAAGGCGAAATCGACTTCGTCGCCGCGCCGAATCTGACTACCCCTGGCTTTGAAGTTGAGACAGTCCTGGGACATCAGGTGCGCGTGGAGACGTCGGTCGAGATTATCGCCAAAAAGATGTGGCATCGCGGTGATCGCATTACGGGGCGCGACATCTTCGACTTCGCCCTGATTGCCGAGCGTGAACCGGAAGTACTTATGCCGGCGCGTGAATTCATGGTCAGGCATGCTGCAGCAGTATTCGAGCAGCTTGAAGAGCGGTACGCGCAACTGAAACAGCAATTTGAAGCGGTCGACGCTCTCAATTTTCATCCAAGCTTCGACCAAGCCTGTGCCACTTTGAAGACCATGCTTGTCGCTATGCTCGACGCGCCGGGTCTTGGGCCCGATGATGCCTCATCCTCCACCGTAGACACGTGCGACGAATCAGCTCCCCTGAGGCCCTAATGCGCTATCCAAAGCCGCAAAATGGCAATCCACACAGGCTAACGATCGACCAGCACATATTTCCGAAGTCGTGCATCGCACGTTTTGCCGGTGATAAAGGAACGGTGCAGGTGCGCCGGAAGAGCGGTGAGAAAGATCTGTGGCTTGCACCCGGAAATTCGTATTTTTGTGCGCGTCGTCTTTGGGATCAAAAGGCCGAAGCCGTGTTCATGAAAGCAATTGAGGACCGGTACCAGGATGTAGCAAGAAAGATCGTCGCCGGTGCCGTGACCACTCTCGATGCCATGATGAATCAGGCCGTCACCGACTTGTATCTCCTGTGGACCTTGCGGCACGAGCGCTTCCTTAATCCTATTCCTGACGCGAGATTAAACTTTGTGGCGCCGGAACGCGAAATGTCGATCGACACTCAGGAGATTCTGGAGGCGAACGGGTATGTGTTCGCCGCGCCGGACAATACCATCCCGAGCCGATTCATGACAGGGTTTCGCCTTATGATGGAGATGCGCCGGGAGCGTGAAAGAATGGTCGGCAAAAGATGGGGCATTTTGACGTCGGACGAAGCCGAATTTTTGGTGCCAGATAATTTTTCGGATTGTTCCGTACTACCGTTGTCGCCGACTATCGCGCTGGTCGAGGGACATCGTAACCAACAGATCGGCTTCAGGCAAGTCGCCGACATCAACGGTCAAGCGGTCCACGGCTGCCATCGCTACTATTTTGCACGGGACATCACGCGCTGCCCCATCCTGACGCGACGCATTTTGGACGATCTGTTCTAGAGTTGAACCAGGTGGTATTGTTCAAATGGAGGATACGGATAATAGGACAAATTGCCCTATAGCCTGCCTTGACGGTAATCGAGAACAACTTTCTACTATAATATCAGGATGATCAGAACGGCAAAGCGACAAACACTGCATATCTGGATCGCCATACTGGCCATCTTGTTCAGTGCGCTCGCCCCGACCATTTCGCACGCGCTGGCCGCCCGAACCGACTCCGCCGTCACCTTGGAAATCTGTACAGTCAATGGCTACAAAGTAGTCAAAGTTACTGACTCCGAAAGTAGCAAAAAGCCGGCCACAGCCAAACATGGAATGGAGCAATGTGCTTTTTGCGTCACCCATGGCGGCACATTTGCATTGACGGGCTCTTCATCACTTGTCTTTGCCATCGACTCCGTTCGCGAAATCTATCCACCGCTGTTTTACGCCGCACCACACTCCCTGCATGCGTGGTCCACCGCCAACCCGCGCGCGCCTCCCTTCCTCGCCTGACCAAGCCTTCAGCAGCACTCTGGTGCGCTGACGCGGTCACATCTCCAGCTCCAGTTTATGCCCGGTTTGCCGGTGCATTATGCCGCCATAAATCTGGCGGCGATCTGAACCTGTTTAACGAGGATTGCCATGAACCAATCAGGTATCTCTGCACTGAACTCGCTCGCCTTCGTCCTTCGAGCGTTGCGTTGCTTCAACGCAGCCGCATTTGCAGCGTTGGCGTTTTTTTACTTCGCCTCTTATAGCCTGCCGCCGCTGCCGTCTCACTCACTGAAGCTCATCCCTCTCGCGCAGATAAGCCATTAACTATTGAGGTAAAACTATGAGTACGCAAAACGTACCCAACACCACAGCTGGATCGCCTGGCTTGTATCGCCGCATCTGGCGTTGGCATTTCTTTGCCGGCGTCCTTTGTGTGCCGTTTATTTTTTCGCTTGCGGTGACAGGCGCCATATACCTATTTCACAAGCAGATCGACGACATTGTTTATTCGTCCGAAATGCTCAGGCCAGCGGCGGCAAGCGAGGTCCAAGGTCTCCAGCCTACGAGGATCATTGCCCAAGCCTTGATGGCCTATCCTGGACAACCCAAGGCTTACACGCCGCCGGCAGACAGCGGCCGCAACGCGCAAGTCGACGTCATCCGACTTGACGGCGCTACGCTGCAGGTGTTTGTTGATCCGGGTACGGGGCGCGTTACGGGCGCGATCGACGAAAGCAACCGCATCATGACCATCATCAAGCACGTTCATTCGTTGGCGATCGCCGGCGACGCGGGTAATGTGGTCATCGAGATAGTGGCCAGCTGGATCATTGTGTTGATGGCGACGGGAATTTACCTGTGGTGGCCACGTGGACGAACTGCTGGTGTGGTGTCTATTCGTCCCAATGCGGCCGGAAGGATCTGGTGGCGTGATCTCCACGCAGTCACTGGCGTTTTTGCGGGCGTCGTCATCTTGTTCCTGGCGCTGACAGGAATGCCGTGGTCCGTGGTCTGGGGCAAGAACGTTAACGCCTGGTTGAGCGCACACGATCTTGGCGTGCCCAACGGCATGTGGCGTGGTGTACCCAAGTCCACGCTGCCAGCTGCCGAGCTTGGCGAGTTACCTTGGACACAGCAGCAGGAATCTGTCCCGGCGTCGGACGACCCGCACGCGCAACATAAAGCGATGGCGCATTCCAGCCATGGCACCAGCAGCTATTCGGTGTTGAACAATCCCGTCGTCGTCGCTCCGGATACGGTGGTGGCCGACCTTGCCCGCATTGGGATGGATGGCAGCTACCGTCTGGCGCTGCCGCGCGATCCTCGCGGTGTCTATTCCGCGATCCGCACGCCAGGCCAAGTTGCAGGGCAGCGGGTAGTACACATTGACCAATACAGCGGCAAGGTGCTGATGGATATCGGCGCCAACCGCATCGGCCCCATTGGCCGCATCACCGAGTGGGGTGTCAGCGTGCACCAGGGGGCCGAGTACGGCACGCCCAACCTGATTGTCATGCTTGCTGGCTGCCTGACCCTAATCGCACTTTGCGTCAGCGGAATCATCACCTGGTGGAAGCGTCGTCCCACCGGCAAGTTGGCCGCGCCGGCGCGCAAGGAAGGTGATCGGCTGGCCAAAGGCGTAGTGGTAATCGCCGTTGTGCTGGGCTGTTGCTTCCCGCTACTGGGTCTGTCAATGGTGGCCGTGCTGCTGTTCGACCGCCTCATTGATGCGGTGCGACACCCTTCTGCACAAATGAAATCGCCGTGATGCATCCTTTGGCGCTGATCTATCCAGCAGCCGACAGGCATCTCAACCCGAAAAATACCAAGCCAATACGCAAACTACACATAATTAATCGGAATTCACAATGAAATTTGAATGCAACAGCACCAAGGCTCGCCCGCTCGTTATCGCGCTCGGTATCGCGTTTTCTTCTAATGCCTCGATCGCCTGGTCGGCTGACGCAACCGCCCCTAAAGAGCTACCCACTGTATTTGTTCATGCTGATGCTGATCCCGGCTATCAGGCTGCAGTTGCCGAAAGCACGAGCCGCACAGCGATCCCATTGAAAGATTTACCGGCGTCGATTCAGGTCGTTCCTCACGAAGTCTTACGCGACCGCGGCGTTACCCGCACTGACCAGTTACTCGACAATGTCAGTGGCGTGCTGGCTGAGTCGAATTACGGTGGCAACGGCGCGACGTTTTTTAATATCCGCGGCTTTAGCGAAAACAACGGCCTTAGGGACGGCTTCCGCAATTACGGCTATCTGGCATTCCGTGATGTACAAAACATTGAACAGATGGAGGTCTTCAAGGGGGCGGCCGGAGCGCTGTACGGCGGTGTCGGCGCGGTAGGTGGCTACGTCAATACTGTTTCCAAGCGACCGGGGCCGGAGAACTTCGGTGAAGTCGGTCTGACACTGGGCAGCTATGGCTTGCGCCGCTCGACCCTTGATGTCAATCAGGGTCTCGACAGCGGCTTGAGCGTCCGCCTCAACGGCGCATATGAAAAGAACTCGACCTTCCGCGATAACGCGGGCTACGATTCGTGGTCAATCGCACCAGCGATCAGCTGGAATAACGGCCGTGGAACCTCGCTGACGCTGCTCACCGAATTCAACCATCTGAATCGTGATGGCTTTGATTTTGGCGTCCCAAACCTCCCAAATTACGCGACGCTTTCCCGCATCCGGTATTTTGGGCTGCGCGATGGCGTCTATCCCGGCGTGGCAGGCGACTTTGCTAAAAACGACACCGAGGCTGCGACGCTGATATTCGAACACGCGCTCAACGCTCAATGGAAGGTGCGGGCCGCAGCACATTACAGCCATGCGCACCAATTATCCCAACAGAGCTTCCCGGACAGCGGCTCATACACGGGCGGCAACCTGCTCGACGTCTCGGTTTATAGCGGCGCCAATGAGGCATCGAGGCAGTATTCGGCGCAGGCCGAGCTGCTCGGCAATTTCTCAACCGGTGCATTTAGACATTCTCTGCTCGCCGGCATTGACTATGGCTACCTTGAGCAAGGTGGTGCCGGTTCGGCGGTATCGCAGTTCACGCTCGACTTGTTCAACCCCAACTACGTTTCATCATTCGTGGCTGCATCGGCATCGGGCCCTTACCATCAAGCCCAAGGCAAGGATCTCGGGGTGTATGTTCAGGATCTGATTGATGTTACGTCGCAGGTCAAACTTCATGTTGGCTTGCGTGGTGACCGGTTTGAAAACCGTGAGCTGCTGGGCGGATCGGAAGTTGCAAGAGGTAGCCAGAATGCTTTCTCGCCACGCATTGGTTTGGTCTGGCAACCGACCGAAAGTACTGCCCTGTTCACGGATTGGAGCCGCAGCCACGCCCCAAATATCGCCCACGGCGTGACCAGTAGTACGTATGAAGCCGAGCTCAGCGAACAGGTTGAAGTCGGCCTAAAGCAAGAATTGATTAAGAATCGCCTGAACGCAACCCTCGCGGCATTCGACCTCAAGCGCACCAATATTCTGACCAGCGATCCGCTCGATCCGACGCGTCAAGTACTCACTGGAAAACAAACAAGCCGGGGAGTCGAATTCGACATCGCGGGATCGATCACGCCGGCATGGAAACTTATCGCTGCTTACACCTATACCGATGCCTTCGTGAAGAGCGACAACAGCCTGCCGGTCGGTGACGCACTGTCCAATGTCCCGCGCCACCACGCAAGCGTCTGGAATACGTACGAATTCCAGGGCGCAGCGCTGAAAGGGCTGGGTGTGGGTGCTGGCATTTATTACGTCGGCGAACGGGAAGCGAATCTCCCCAATACCTACAAGTTGCCCGGCTATGTCCGCACCGACGCCTCGTTGTCATATCAAAGCGGCTCATGGCGGACGCAGTTGAACGTCATTAATCTATTCGATCGCAAGTATTACACCGGCGGATCGGCAAGTGTCTTCAACTACACGCTCGATCCTAGCCGGCCGCTGTCTGCACAGCTGACGGTCACCTATCGTTTTTGAAACGGCTCACCTATTTATTTAGCGCGCTAAACCAAGGACAACCCTGAATTTCTCCTGCGCCATGACGGCGCCTAACGACATGAATCAGAAAATAAGATGAAAAAAACGTATATGTGCATTTGTGTGGCCGCGGCCTTTGCCACTAGCATTGACGTTCGCGCGAAAGGCGCAGCCGCTCCGGGCGCAGACCTTTCTCCCGTTCTGGATGCAACCACCGATCATGGTGGCACGCCAACCGATCAAAAACAGGATGCATCGAGCTGGATAATGAAACAGGTTGTCGTAACAGGAAGGCGCGAGCGTTACGCTGTACCGACCGCAACGGCGGCGACGCGCACCGACACGCCACTGATCGAGGTGCCGCAGTCAGTGCAAGTGCTGACTCGATCGCTGATCGAGGATCAAGACCGCCGCACCTTGGGCGAGGCGCTGATCAATGTTTCCGGCGTGGTTCCTACGCGCTCCGAAGAGCAGCTATTGATTTCTCCGCTCGTGCGTGGCTTTCCTGCCGAGGTCTATCTGGACGGCCTGCCGATCTACGCAGGCAACCAGCAGGCGTTCGATCCGACCAGCCTGGTGGGCGTAGAGCGGATTGACGTACTCAAGGGGCCGAGCGCCACCCTCTACGGCGGCGGTCTGGGCACGCCGCTGGGCGGCGTCATCAATATTGAATCCGAGCGGCCAAACGACAAGCTTGGCGGCTTCTTGGCGATGCGCGCTGGCAGCTATTCCAACAAGGGCGCTTCCGGTGACATCAACGTACCGATTGCTCCTGGCGTGGCCGCAAGGATTGCTGGCGAATACCAGAACAACGAAAGCTGGATCGATCAGGTTCATGGGCGACGCTGGTCGTTGCAGCCCAGTCTGTCATTCCAGGTCGATCCCGCGACCGATCTGCTGCTTCAAGGCCAGGCCAATCACCGGAGCCAGCTCGAATACTCGGGCATGCCGGCCGGGCAGGCGCTGGCGGGACAGATCGACCGCAATGCCTTTCCTGGATCGCCGCTGGCACAGCCTTTGACCACGAATAACAACCACATGGGGCAGGCGACGCTGCGCCACCGCTTCTCCGATGACGTCAAGCTGACCGTCAGCGGCCGCTATTACAAGAGCGCGATCCGGGAGTATGGCAGCTTCGTCGATCCAGACATGATGGCGCCTGACCCGGCCACGCCAACCGTCTACCCGATCCTTCCGATCACGATGATCACCGATACAAAAGAAGCGACGTTCGACGCGAACGTGCAGGCGAAGGTGGAAATGCTCGGCGGTACGCATACCTTCCTCGCAGGTCTAGATTACGACTGGACCCGTTTCTCCAGCAATATGGGACTATTCGTGAGCGATACGCCCGAGGGAACAATCGACTTGGCGAAGCCGGTCTATGACGTGATCTACACGCCGCAATTGCCGGTCAACTACCTGCAGACAGACCATTATCGGACGATCGCCTTTTATCTGCAGGATCAGGCGACCTACGGCCGGCTACATGTAACGGGCGCGCTGCGCTATACGCAACTCAAATTCGAGGAAGCCAGCAATATCGGCGTGGCCAATGATGACTCCTACCATCGTTTTTCGCCCAGGATCGGGGCAACGTTGGATATCGCTCCCGGCGTTGCGCTCTTTGCAGGCTACGCGACGGCCTTTCGCGCGGCATTTGGCTTCGTTGGCGTCGCAGTGCCCAAACCCGAGACCTCCCGGAACATCGATGGTGGCCTAAAGCTGGCGTTACCGACAGCCGGGTTGTCGGGCACTTTCTCGGTCTTCAACCAGACTCGCGATAATGTCGCCACGGCGGATCCGAACAACGTGGGGTTCAATATCCAGACTGGCCAGCAACGTGCGCGCGGAGTGGAAGCCGACCTGATCTGGGAACCAACGCCGGCGCTGTCGCTGCTTGCCAATTATGCCCACACGAACACCCGGGTGACAGCGGATAATGCGATTCCGGTGGGCAGCGAATTAACCCGGGTGCCTCGCAATAGCGGACGTCTCGCTGCGCACTACCGCATCCTTAACGGTGCTGCCGAAGGTTTGTCTTTTGGCGCGGGAATAACTGCGCTCAGTACCCGTCAGCTCACGCTGCCCAACACGTTGAGCGTACCTGGTTACGCCATGATCGACGCTCAGGCTGCTTACGACCTCGGACGGTTTACGATTCAGGCTTCAGTCGTTAATCTGGCTGGCCGGCGCTCGTTTGACACCTACCAGTATTTCGGGAATCCACTCGTCATGCCGGTCCAGCCCCGTTCGGCCTTCCTTACCCTTAAAACCAAGTTCTGAAAGCCGACAAATGCTTATGAACCACTCCATCAAAAAAGTCAGCCTGAGTATCGTGGCGATGCTACTTTCGGCGACAGTCACTGCGACAACCGTCACAGGCGATGGGCTGATTATTCCGATCTATCCTGAAGGTAAGATTACCCCGCTCGGCGTTCCCGAAATCCGGGAGCAGCTGGACAAGACGGGTGACGCCATGATCCGCAACGTCAGCATAGCGACGCTTGAACTATTCCGTCCTACCCCGGGCCGCGTCAACGGAACAGCGATGATTGTCGCTCCCGGAGGAGGCTTCGTTGTGCTAGGCTACGACGCCGGCGGCACGGCGGTCGCGCGTCGAATGGCGCAACTTGGCGTTACAGCGTTCGTGCTCAAATACCGGACGATCAGAAGTGCCCCTGATCCGATGCAAATGCCGGAAGTCCATATTAAAGAAATGGATACACTTATGGCGCGGGCGAAAAGCGGCTCTCCCGTCGAGATACCACGCTTTGCGGGTGAGCAGCATGCTGTAGAGGATGGCGCGCGCGCCATGCAAATCGTGCGGCAGCGCGCGTTAGAATGGGGTGTCGATTCCAGGCGAGTCGGTTTTATAGGCTTTTCCGCAGGCGCATTCCTTGCAGCGGATCTTGCGATCGGCGACATGGTATCTAGGCCGGACTTCGTCGCCTTGTTTTATGGCGGACTACGAACTCCAGTCCCAATCGATGCGCCACCGGCCTTTATTGCTGCTGCGTCGGATGACAAATATCAGCCAAACGATGCGATACAGCTATATACAGCATGGCGGCAGGCGGGAGTGGCTGCAGAAATCCACGTCTACGAGCGCGGCGGCCACGGATTCGATCTCAAGCAAAAAGGCATGTCTAGTGACCACTGGTTCGACGAACTGGTTTGGTGGATGCAGTCTCGCGGTCTCATAGGGCCAGCACCCGGTATCCCAAGATAAGCGCGGGCGTAGTTCACGCGATGTCTTCGGCACCGCGAAAGCGCATTTCATAACCTCAGGTGAGAAGTAGGAATGAAGAACCGCGCCATAAATCCAAGAACTCATAGACCACTGCCTCTTGGTCTTCCCCTCCCAGTGCGTCGGCGGAGCAAAAGGCGGCCGGTGCTGACCTGCTCGCAGTTGAAGTAACCAAAGGGACGACTGACAATATCATTCACCCCATCGTCTCCATCATGTTAAAATGACATGCATTCCATATGAGGGCGGGTTGGATAGAAGAGAGTGTGACTATGGATAAGCAACTGGCACAGATTGCCGCAGCCGCTTTCGTTGACGCCACTGAAGGGCGTTGGCCATTACCAAAAATCGATATTTTAGATGATGGGACATTCGTCTTATTCAGCGTCGAGCTTCCTTTTTTCGAACCACTCGGGCAAAATCATCCAACGTGCAAAGTAGTGACCAAACTACTCGATGAGCTTATACCATCTCACCCGACACAGCCCTTCGGGAGCTGGATCATCGCTTTCATAAGCTATGAGACCGTGGTGGACGCCATCTAATGTATAAAGTGCTCGGAGCATAATGGAATCGATAATTCTATTTTAGATAGCCACCCACCTCCCAAAGTGACGTTTAAAATGGTAAGACTCTAACTCGTTCGCGAATCATATGTTATTCAACGAATGACGATTGCTATAGAGAGATTGGTTTCCTCAACCCGTCCAGAGGAAAAGATAAAAGCAGCTTGGTGGATTATAGCGTGGGGCAGAGCCAGTGGGGGACAATTTCCGGTTTCAAAACACGATAAAAACTAGAGTGCATATTTAGTAGTTGTATTTATTAAAAATGAAACAAATGTATTAACTTGCGTCATTTTCTCTTAAATTTCATTAAGTCGCGTCACCTCTTTCTCGGACATCGCGAGATTGCATGCTAAACATAGCGCAGAGTTTTCGATCACGTAACCCACCGCTAATCTACTCAAACCTAGATCTTTAGGTAGTTTTTCACCCGAATGCTCACCCACTGCCCATAGTGCAATGTATGTCCTTATCCGACATTGACACGCATCGGATAGTCTGATCCGATTTGGTGGTGTCGGGGCCATCTCAGCAAATCAACAAGAAATTTCCAATTCGACTTCTAGGGGGCTACTTAGTGTGAGAATGTGCGTATATGTTGCGTGTCAAGAAGGCTACACTTAGATGTGGCTAAGCTAATGTTGCGCAATCGTGACAATAAGACACGCGTCGAAGTTGAAAGGGCATTGTATGAATCAACTGTTTCCAACCAGACCCAATCAGACTGCACTTCGCGTGATGGTGGTTGATGATGACGCTTTCATGCTTGACTATATTTCAGCTGCATTTGACGAGCTAGGTACATTTGATATCGTGATCGAGTCCGATAGTAAGCGTGGCCTATGGCTCCTCCAGCAAACACGGCCAGATTTACTTGTTTGTGATCTGGCAATGCCAGGCATGGACGGTATTGAATTTCTTCGACTTGCTGCCTCGACCGAATTTCGGGGTGGAGTCATTCTGCACTCAGGGATGGACCTTTCCGTTCGCGTCGCAGCAGAACGCCTTGCAAAAGCTCATGGACTGCATGTTTTAGGGGCTTTTGAAAAGCCGCTCAACCGCAGTGCCTTGGTTGCTGCATTAGGAAGGTTAGGTAATCGCCAAAGCATCCGCCGAACACAAGAATACGCAGACCGACTGAGCGCTGAAGATATGCGAGATGGCTTGCTTGCGGACCGTGTAGAAATCTACTTTCAGCCCAAAGTCCTACTTGAGCAGCGTCAGATGGTCGGTGTGGAATGCCTGGCGCGTTGGCGTCATCCGACGCGCGGACTGCTACCTCCCGCTGCTTTTATACCTTTGATTGAAGAGTATGGTCTTATAGATGAGTTGACGTTGCTTATACTCAGAAAAGGCACGGCACAACTGGGTCGCTGGTTGAGAGATGGCTATGACTTTAAGATTGCAGTAAATGTTTCGATGGATAATTTAAATCGACTGGATTTACCAGAGATTTTTCAGGCAATTAGTACCGAAGCGGGTGTCCCTCCAACTCATATTGTTTTGGAAATGACAGAAACGCGATTAATGGACAACTTTTTATTAAGTCTCGAAATATTGACTCGTTTGCGCCTAAAAGGCTTTCACTTGTCTATCGATGATTTTGGTACGGGATTTTCTACTATGGAAAATCTTAAACAGCTTCCCTTTAGCGAGTTGAAAATTGATCGGGCATTTGTCGATGGCGCCAGCAAGGACCATGCTGCCCGAATGATATTGGAATCATCGGTGCGGTTAGGGAAAATTTTCAACTTAAATCTGGTGGCGGAAGGCGTAGAAACTCAGGAAGACTGGAACTTGGTGGCAAGTTCAGGGTGTGACCAAGTTCAGGGGTATTTTGTTGCCAAGCCGATGAAGGCGGACGATTTGATCGAGTGGAAAAATAGCTGGGAAAAAATGCAGCATCCCGGCGTCAGCAGCGACAGATCCTTTCACGCAATACATGAGAACAAGCAAGCTTTCTAAGCAGCTGAAAAGCCCCGTACCGGTACGAAATCTCTATCGCAAAGCTACGAAATTATAGGATTTCCGATACGGTGACTCGGTAATCCCCCCACCAAATGATTGCGTTTAAAAGTAGAATTTTCCAAACTCAGATTTTTGAAAGTTCTGCATGAAGACCTCCCGTTTTACCGATAGCCAGATCATTGCCATCCTCAAGCAAGCCGAAAGCGGCTCCCCTGTCCCGGAACTATGCCGCGAGCATGGCATCAGCAACGCCACGTTCTACAAGTGGCGCTCCAAGTTCGGCGGCATGGATGCCTCGCTCATGGCCCGCATGAAAGAGCTGGAAGATGAAAATCGTCGCCTGAAAAAAATGTATGCCGAAGAGCGCCTGGGTAATCCCCCCATTTTTAGAGCGCGCTAAAAGTAGGGTTAAGCGGCCAGGGCGAGCTTCTGTTTTGGTGTGATACCGCCGAGTGCCATGTTAGGCCGGTCGTGATTGTAAGTCCACAGCCAGCGGGTTGCAAAATCCTGTATCTCATCAAGCGTTTCGAACAGGTGATGCGCCAGCCAGTCGTAGCGCACCGTGCGGTTGTAGCGTTCAACGTAAGCGTTCTGCTGCGGCTGCCCTGGCTGGATAAAATCGATGCGGATACCATGCTTCGCCGCCCAAGCCAAGGTCACCGCGCTGATGTACTCAGGACCGTTATCGCAACGAATGGCTTGGGGCTTACCTCGCCACTCGATGATCCTGTCGAGCGATCGGATCACCCGTTCAGACGGCAGCGAGAAGTCGACTTCGATACCGAGTCCTTCGCGATTGTAGTCGTCGATGACGTTGAACAAGCGGATGCTGCGGCCATCAGCCAGTTGGTCATGCAGAGGGTGTGCCGGGATAAAGGCGGAAATGACACATAAGCCTAAAAGTAATAAGAGATCACATCCTTATATCCCTTAGAGGGTTGGCCGGGATTCGTGTGAAAATACTCAAATCCGGCTGTAAGTAGCTGATTTAATGAGAAGTTAGGTGTTACTCCAAACCCCTGTTTCGCCCATATAGCGTACTGGTGTGACTTTTTGCTGAACCCGAGGGATGGTCGGGATTACGGATTTTTTCGCAGAAATCGAACTAACCAATTGATATGTAATAGAAAAATTGCTTAATGGACTGTTGCCTTTCGCTGACCTATCCTCCCCGGTCCCGCCTATACCATGCAGCTCACCATTTTGGTTCAAGGGTAAGAACTTGACCTTCATAGGTGCCGTCCTCCTTAGGTGCAATGCGTAAATGTATTTTCGACAGAAACTTGGCAGGTGTTGCAAGCCACTTCAGCACCGCGAGTTTTTCCTCCCCGCCGGGAATCTCAGTTCCGGAATCTCTGGCCGCTAGAAGATCCTGTAGCATACCGGCGGCTAAATCAGGTACGCTTAACAGGTCGTCGAGATAGCCCTTCTCCGAGAACGATTTCCCAAATCCGAGTACATCGAACCCGTGGGTCATGTACATCGCACCTATTCTCTCGAACAGTTTCTGCACGTGTGCAAATGAACGGTCCTTCGCATCGTCGTTGATCTGATCCGTATCGCTGTACCAGAGCAGGCGCTGCTGGTCATACGTCAGCGCCGCCGTAAACGCCGCAAGAATATGCAGCACACGCATCACCTTTTCGCCGACGTGGCCAGGCCAACTCCCAAAGTCACCGCCTTCGAGTTGTCTCGCAATCGCTGCGTGTCCTTCACTTTTGGTCGTCCCAAAGACTGATCCTATCGACTTGTCGATCACCACGGTTACGACGGCTCCGTGAATGAAACTATCGATTAGCTGGAGATATTCGGGAAGTGCGCGACTCCTTGGGCCGTATTTGAGATCTTTATACTTGAATTCACTATAACGATCGAGGATCTTGTGCTTCCGTCTCAGCTCTTGCATGTGCGTTTGAAAAGGACCGTTCTTATTTAGTGCAACGAACAAAAAAGAATAAGTGCTGTAATGTGCATCGCTATGCTCGCCGCCATAATCGGACATTACGGCGATCTTGCTGTCATCGGAAAAGTCCGGGAGTTCAGCGATTAACTCCAGCACTCCACCCAATATGTGGCAAAAATAGTGATGGTCTGGACTAATACTTGGCAACTTAAAAGGCCCTTGTTTGCGAATCTTCTGCCGTGACGCTCCGACCGAGATTGGTGTCGCGTGAACGAGCGCAAAAGTCCGGTCAATTACCACCGCGAGAGTTTTTTTCTTGAATGGGGGTTTCATTGCTCTTGTCTGAACATGCGCAGGGTTACGTAAAAATATCTATGCTTCGTTACCCAAAAATTTTCCAGATAGCGCATCTTCGACGAAGCGCAAACCGATGGCCTTTTGCTCCTCTGCCGAACCGCTCACCAGACCGGGGTATCTGGTTTCCATTTCGGTAGTGCACGCGCCTTGCAGGTCTGGTTCCGTCGCCAGAATCCACACGTTATATGCCTGTACGATCACCGGCGTCTGTTCGCCAAGCAAGCATGCACAATCATAGGCGGCCACAAACAGCGTCAGCTTGTTGTCCCGATCGCTTAACTCGATCACGGCGTCAAGATTACCGTCCGAATCGGGATGCTTCAGGAAATTGCGGGTGCTATTTAAAATGTCAAAGATCTGATTCTGCGTGCTGTCTGGATAGGTGGCCGCGATCTCATCATAAAAGCGTTTGATGCCGGCCTTTTGGCAGTGCTTCTCGTAGATCTCGCGCGCGGCGCAGGCCAGTGTATGGATTGCGACCATGTCCCCACCATTGAGGTACATTCGGATGGCGACGGCCAGTTGCCGATTTGCCGCATCGGCCTTCGATATGGTTTGTTTATGCCCAGTCATGGTGCGCCGCCTATCGTTAGTTCGGCGGATGCCCAGCTGCTGCAACCATCAGTCGGATGGGGTTTTCGGTACGGCGCTTTTCGACCGGAATTTCGGCAAGCACAATCATCGGCGCCATCCGGAATTTCTCAAACAGATTGATCAATATTTGCTCGCCCAGCGTGATGATCGACTCGATGATCCGATCGAAGTCATCCAACATGGGACGCAATGTTTCGCCAGTCAGGGACCAAGCTGGCGCGACAAGGTGCGGCCTCCCGTCGGCCAATTCCATATCAAAATTGGCGTAGACCATCGGTGCTCCAGGTTCGGATCGTGGATGATCCACGGCATTGCGCATCTGAACGATCCTTTTGACAAATGGGACAGCGCCATCTACCGACGTGGTGAAGGTGTCAGCGGCGCCAAACTTCTCTTTCGCCCACGCAGCGTACTGATGGTACTTGTGGCCGAACCCCTTGCCATAAAACGGCTCGGTCATGTCCCCGGTGGCTGCGATGGCCAACTTGGCCGACTGCAAGAATGTATCGCCCTTGGACTGGAGATCACCCACGCCAGGCAGCGTATACGCTCCCTTGGCACGCGGATCGTCGGCCTGCGGCATCAAGTAGCTCGTACGTTCTTCTTCGATTTCTGCCGCCAGGCTATCGCGGCATTCAACGCACTTCAACAGGTGGCGTTGAACGTCAAAGAGCTTTTCCAGCAGCGCGTTTCGCTGCTCCGCCGTGCAGTTGAACACATCGACGATGGGCTTGGCCTGCAAAACAGTTCTGGCTACCGCCGGCGTGCTGGTGCCGTAGTTGGAAAGCTTTTGGAACTTGAACATCGATACCCCTTGGCCTGTTGAAGTCTTATTGTTCAGCGTCGTCAATCTGCCGTAGCGGTGCCGGCCGGTGGCGCGCAAAGCGGTCGCTGCTGTCAACGTAACGCATCGCGCTTTGAATACTCTTCCAGCCCACGTACTCCATCATGGATTTGGTGTCCCAGCCGTCGGCTGCGGCCCAGTTCGCGAAACCGCGGCGCAGGGAATGACCGCTGTACTCGTCGGCGCCGTCGACGCCGACTTTACTGAAAATCGCGCGAAGCAACGGTATCAGGCTATTGGGATGCAGTCCATCATCGCCGACATGGCCCCAGCGGTCAATGCTGCGAAATGCGGAACCGCTCTCGATGTGCGCCAACGAGATCCAGTCCAGATAGGCAGACACCGGGCACAGCCGTGCCAGTGCCGGCGCGTGGAACGTCACACCCTTGTGCTGACGATCCCCCTTGGTGCGCGGGAAGAAGCAGCTCATGCCTTCGCCGGCGGCAAGCTGCACGTGCTCGGCCTGTAGACTAGTGAGCTCATCGCCGCGAAAGCCACGCCAGAAGCCCAGTAACACCAGCGCCCGATTACGCGTGTGCCGCAAGTGCTCGCCGCGTTGGCCAGAATCACGCGCAGCCGTGATGGCATCGGCAAGCCAGCGATCGATCCGATCAAGCTGCTCGATCAGGAGCGGTTTGGCTTGCTTTTCCTGCGCTGGATGCTCAGCCCGAATGCCCCGCAGTATCTTGCGCACCAACGGCGCCTTGGTGGGGTCCGGAAAGCCCTGCTCGATGTGCCACTGTGCCAGGGCCGCCAGGCGATGCGTCAAGGTGCTGGTGGCCAGCGTGCCGGCATAGCTTGCCAAGTACTTGGCGATCGAATCGCTACTGGCGGGCAAAAAGCCGCCCCAATCCACTTCGAAATGGCGCACGGCAGCCTCATAGCTGCGGCGGGTGTTTTTCCGGGTGGCGGCATCGAGGTAAAACTCGACGTCAGGAGCCTGGTTTATCGTCATGGGCGTTGTCTGGGCGAATTGCCCATTTCGTACTAGATTGGGCAGATTTTACGCCCAAATTCGGCATCATACGGGATAAGATTAGCTTATCTAATCTGATATTTCGGAATCATATTTCGCTAAATTTGCGTTAAAATAGTACGTAAATATGTAGTACATATTGCAGTACGGTATTTCACTAATGGAGGCAGTATGGCTCGTTCAGGCCTATATAAATCGGAAGTCCAGAAGGCCCGGGACGCACTACTGGCTAAAGGCCAGCGCCCATCCATTGACGCAGTACGTATTGAATTGGGTAACACCGGCTCAAAGACCACCATCCACAAGTATTTGCGCGAGCTGGAAGAGGAAGCCGGCACTGTGGATAAAAAACGCACTTCGCTTAGCGAGGCCCTGACTGATTTGGTTGAGCGACTGGCCGCTCGAATTCAGGAGGAAGCGGACGAACGCTACGCTGCGCGAACGAACGTCATTGAAGCCCAAGCGGTGGAACAACTGGCAGCTATACGAGCCATTGAAACAGAGAACGCACGCCTGGGCGTGCAGATCACCGCAATCGAAAAGGCAAACAAACACTACGAAGCTGCGCTCGCCGACGCACAGGAAGCGCTTTCGCGGGAGACCACCGCCCGTCAGTTGGCAGCACAGGAAGCCAATAGCCTATCGCAAAGATTGGCGGAAAATGAAGCCCATCGCCGTTCGTTGGAGGAAAAACACCAGCATGCGCGCGACGCGTTGGAGCATTATCGCCTCGCGGCAAAAGAGCAACGGGAGGCTGAGTCGCGCCGGCACGAGCTCCAGGTTCAGCAACTGCAGGCGGAGCTGCGTCAGGCCAACCAGAGTCTGGTTGGCAAGAATGATGAGATAACGATTTTGAACCGCGATGGCGCACGGTTTATGACGGAACTCACTCACACACGTCAGGCACTACGTACAGCCGAAGAACACGCAAAACGACAGGTTGATGAGCTCGAACATTTGCATGCTATCCAGTCTGCTTACGAACAGCTGAGCACCCAGATGCGCGAGCGTGAGGCACGCGCTGTAGAGCTTCGGGACCAGCTTACGGCCAGTCTTGGCGAGCAAGACAAGCAGTCGTCGCAGGTGCGGACTCTTGAGCTTTCACTTGCCCAAGCGCGCACCCAGGTCGAGATGCAGGAAAAAATGAATGCTCAGTTACAGGAACTTCTCGCAGCCAGGAAAACGTCGCGTATCCCCACTTGATTAGATCACCCCGCCTGCTTCGCGTCGCGCCGCGCGTTGGGCCTCGGTCAAGACAAGCGCCGGAAAGGAGCGACACGCCTCTAGCTTGGCGCCAGTCAACCCCGGCTGCCCAGTTAGCATCGTGCCGCATTGTTGACAAAAGTAGCCTGTGAGCTTCCCAGGGGCATGCGCACGATCGTCGTGGGTGTAGTGCAGCGCTTTGCTCTGATGGACGACATTGGCGCCGCAGCAGGTTGAACAATTCATGATTACAGACCCTTCCATTAACCGCGTCGCGACCAAACACAGTAAGCGATTTTTAACCGGGGTGCATTCGGCGTCGAGAGATACAGGAAGTAACTGAGATGGTAATTTGGGCCTATACCAATTTTCTCGCATCCGCTTCGGATATTTAACGCACCGCTGCGCAGGGCAATTTTCAATTTCTACTCTTAGTCGCACAAGCCTGTGGGAGGTCTTTTTTTAGTCTGATCTAGTACGCCTCAGCCGGAGAATCCGGCCTGCAGAGAGTCGATATAGTGCAGCACATCGCCTGTTCGGCCTTCTGACGCCAACTCGTAGCCAGTCTTATCACCAAAAGGCTCAATAGGTGTATTTTTGAGCCAAAATAGTGCGCGTTCAACACTTTGTGCAACGCCAGTTGCAGCACAGGTAATTTGAAGACTTTCGCGCAAATGGCGTTGAACCACTTCGTCGCTCGGCGTCTTGCAGAGCTTTTCCATCGACACTTGCGCAGCACCGGCCAGTGCCGTGAGATTCATGCTGAATACGCGCGCGAAGCGGATGGGGGATATAACGCCATCATCATCAAGAAGAAACACCTGAAGCTGCTCGAAATCTTGTCCAAATACAGGGATCGCTTCCGTTCGACCGCTCATTATTCGTCCTCCGCAGATTAACTATCTTAGCCTCGACTCTAGCATAAACAGATTTTACTCCACGACCATCATATTGGAATCGCCCTATCTGCATCGAACTTGTGGCCGCCAGTGTGTCAACCTGACGTAAATGGTTTCATGGCCTCAAGGTGACGATAAGCTATACCCTTGAACTCATCAGATATTCTGGAATCCTTCAGGACATTTGACCAAAATTGGATCGCAATGCCATAGCATAGAGGGAGATGTTTAAGTTCTAGATGCCTCAAATAGGCTGGCGTCCACACACGGTCAACTATTTCCCCATCAGAATTGGGGCGATATAGCATTGGAAGCATGTCGTAAGCATCAAGCAAGCGGTGTTTCTTTTCTAGTGTCCAAGCGACGGCTATATTGCCGTGATGCTTATCGGTATTTCCAATTAATGACCCAAAAAGATCTAGAATCTCCACCGTGACAATATCTTCGTCCGGTAGCTCTCCCATGCGGCCAAGCTCACGCGCAACAGCCGTCCAATTCTGGTCCATCATGCCCAGATCACCGTCAAGAGCTGAGAAACTCGCCATTGGGCAGCGTCCCCTCAATCCAGCTCGATCAAATCGAACGACTTCGAGGAATACACGTTCATCCAATTCTAGGATTGAGGTTTGCGCAGCGGCGATTCCGTTACGAGCTAGTACGGCCAACGCCAGGTGCTCACATATGAGCAGGTCTCCCCAGCGTCTTCCCGACGGTGTGCTAGTTTTTGGGGAGAATTTCACGATTACATGCTCCACCAAGTCCTCCGTGCCTTGGCGACGAATTACTGCAGTAAACTTCGGCTGCTCTCCTCCTGCTGAGGCCGCTGGAGCCTCTCCTTGCATGGAGTTTTGCGCCAATACCGGATAGCGAAGTGCACGATTTTCATCGGCAATGATTGACGCTTCTTCTGTTGCGATGGAATTGATATATCTTGCGTAGGACTCATTCCCTAAAATCAGATCGCCCACAGCATTTTCACTCCGCTTGGAGATGTACTGAAGGACCTGCTCATCTGTCCAACGGAGAATGTTGTTTTGCAAATCCAAGTCGCGATGTTTGCCAGGCGCCATACGCCCCAGAAAGCCTTGTGGACGCAAATCTCGAAAGAAGAAAGGCGTGCCTTTATACACTTCATAACGAGTACCCGCCATTGAGGTCATTGCATAGAACTCACCTTGTAAAACATCAAGATACCCTATTGGATCGACCCGCCCCTCCGCTGAGACACGAAACACAGGGATGGGAGCATCGACTCCTGAAACATGGCGCCTCGATGCATATTGCCTTGCTTTGCCCGCCCCCAGCACAACACCACCTCGAATACTAGTCCAAAGACGAGAAAAGGTTGACTTGCTGACGTCAAGTTCCTTTAGGAAAAATGCCGCTTTCTCTGGCCCCTGTTTCAGAAGCAAGTCTAGTTTGTCAGCGTTTGAAGTTTTTCTCACGATTCTGAATCACTAAATTAATATGGAAAATCATTTTATTCTCATAGTAGATTTCCCTGTTTTTGAATAAATATTTGAATAGAAAAAATGGCACAAAATGATCTATTAAAACAATCAAGCAGGTTGGCACAGTAGGCAAAACAATAAAATCACACTAGAGTTTGAATGTTCACTATGGCGTACAAACCGATAAGTTATGTATCGCAAAGTGTACATTTCGCTTAATAAAGAGTATCGTTGACCAGACTTTGCGGAAGGAACCTCTATGAATCTAATCGAACAACTACGATTGCGTCGTGCAAACCTGCAGCGGACCCAGGAATATCTCTCAGAGACTACAGGCATTAATCGGCCGCGCATCGCTGCCGTGCTGTCGCCCAATAGCAAAATTGATGCGCGTGTTTCCACAATTGATGCTTTGGCTGCTGGACTAGATGCCGAGTGGGTACTAGTCCCGAGGCACTTGATCCTAGATGTAAATCGCCTGCTGCAAGGGAAGTCCATTGGGCCGGACAACGTTCCCTCGGCGATGGAGCGACTGTTAGGGTAGTATCTAACCCCAGTAGATTAATGTCACCGGTCTTTGGACCATTGATGCGCCGAAGAAACAGTGCTGGCTACATCAGTTACTGCCGTCGAGATATCGCGCGTTGCCCCGCTTTCGACCAGCTGTTTTACATGCTGAAGCGTCTGTCGCATGTTGCCCGTAAAGGCAGCATCCCACTCTGCGGCAGTGCCCCCCAAGATCTTGGTGTCGCCGGTAAGCACTTTCACCTGGTCAAATCGGATAGACTTCGGCACCGAACCCTTACCTTTCATCTCTACTGTGTATTCTGATTAATGTACTTCCTCAGACGACGACCTGGCTATTCTTTACTGCATGGCTCATCATCGGACTGGTCATCTATTTCGTCTACTCGCGCCACCGCTCAGCGCTTCGCCGCCAAAAGTGAAATGCTGGCCTGCACTTGTTGCCGCTCAACTGCATCAGCAATAGTGAAACAGCTAGCTAGCGCATTGATGTCGCACCGCGCCATGCCTGCATACCGGAATTCATCACGCCAGGTGGATGTGACGTCCTTCAGCTCGCTGATGATTTCAAGTGCTTCAGACTGCGTCAGTAGAAAGCGGCCGCATTGCGAAAGTGCGTTCACGATCGTGCTCGCTGGTCCGAACTCACCGACTCCAATGCTCTGCGGTCGGTTGGCAGCGTCAATATGGGGTACGATATCGAAGGCTGGCGAAAGACGGTACTGGCCATGTTGGTGCAGCAGGAAAGCGTGATTCCGCAAGTGGTCGTCAACATTGCCCACCATGATATTGAACACCATGCGCCGGTATAGTTCATGCGCATCCGTACGAGCATCCGCGCCATAGAGCCGCAATACTTCGGCGATTCCCGCGTACGAGAAACTGGTCACGTACTCGCGACCATGAGGACTAAGCGGCTTCGGATCGAGAAAGCTATGTGCGCTTGCGTAGTGAATACGACTCCCCTCCACGCGATCAAATCGATCAATGAGCAGAACAGAACGCTTCCCAATATTGATGAGCTCGAAACTGGGTACATTGATACCTGCCTTGGTCGCCAGCCTCAGCGTGGCATACTCTGCGGCTGGTACGTCGAACAAATCATTTAATCTGCTGAACTTAGCAATGTGTTCTGTGCCATCATGCATGACCACCGTCTTAGGGCGCGCACCGCCCAGGCTACGGCCAGGGGAAAGAAGATGTGCAGTTTCTGCATCGATTCGCATCGCCGGATTATCCGTGTATGCCTCCACTTCTTGCAACGCTTTGCCTGAAAGTGCGCGGGAAGATTGAATATCGTCGTTGAGCTGCGGCGGCGTGCTGGGATCAGTCGAGAAGCCAAGGCAGCCGGAACCGTGATGGGACGAACTAAGGAACCATTCAACCAGGTTCTGTGGCGCGCGGCTATTTGATTCACGTAACAGTTTGATAGTGAGCTGAGCGCCCCAAGCGTTCGGGCCCGCATCGGAGAAAATGCCATACGTTCCATCCCCTCTACGAGGGACAACGATTTCAGGTGTTTGCAAGGGCACATGGATTGGATCAAGTGAAAACGCGTGCGAAGTTTGCAGATATTGCGATCCGTATCCGAAGCGCCCGTCGCCGTGCATGTCGATTTCGAAGTGTCCGATCGGGATCGATGCATCAGGATGAGAACAGTCGAAGACGATACAGGACTCAGCAGTCATTAGAACTTTCGCGCAAGAGATACATCGACGCTCGAACGGACCCATAAAGTGATCATGCGTCCTTGATATTTGCAGTGATCATTCGCGGTAGTTTCAGGAACTGGCATCGGCGACTTCAGACCGAGCCGGAAACTCACACGGTAACTCATTGCGCGGGCTAGCGTAATTTTGCCTCATCGGGAATATCCCATTCGAGCAAAACGGCGGTTCTGCGAATGACCCAACGCATGTCGGAGTCGGTTCCCCAACCAGCCTGAAGTAGTCTGTCTAAATACTGTTGAAGGATTTCATGCCGGGACAGATGAGAATACTTCCCTTTTTCAGTTATTCTGCATCTCTCAACAAACTGATGCGCGAGATCTTCGGCCACCTCCCAGCGCGATAGTACCTCTGGCGGCGCTGTGCCTGGCTCGTAGTACTTGCCGCCGTATGAGACCAAGGCCACCTTGGGATTTGCTCCGCTAAGCGCTGCCCCCCGCGGCTGGGCCGGAAAGTCCATTGGAACGAACACACGCCGCAGCTCAATATCGAGTGTCGACGTACGGCTGCAGCCAATACTGCCGGCGAATGCAACAATGGACTCGATTAAATTAGACACTTCTTTCATATTCGCATCTGGAGCGAGACAGATGCGCGCAATTAGATCCGCTGTTGCATGACTCAGAAATGCGGAGATGATCGGCGCCATATTGGGCGCGCGCTCTTTCTGCTGCAAGGCACGAATAAGCTCAATAGCTGTAACGGTTGGGACAGTGCCGAGTGATGAGATCACTTTTTGGACATCTTCTTCGACTGCCTGCTGTGAAAGTACCTTTTGCATTTCGACCTTTACCGTGAGTTGATTTGTATGCGACGCGAACTTTGGATGGCTGCATCAAGTATCGCCGCCAGGGTAAATGACCTCTCCGCAAAGGTTGACGATGCTGCGGAAACCCACCGCCTGCCATGGACTTGACAGGTAACTGATCGACTGGTGTAAATGCCCGTGAAATGCCTTCGCTACACGCATGCGCTGGGCGAGTTGAGTAATCGTATTGAATCCAAGCTCGTGCAGATCAGGTGCTTCATGAGTAACGAGTACATCCGCCGAATGTTGGGAGAGCTCAAAAACATCAGCGGGAAAAATCGTCGTACGGTGCCGCAGTGGTAAGCCGCCTCGGAACAGATTTCCTTTGCCGAGCGTTTTTGCGTATTCGGCCCCGCTGAATAATGGATCGACCACAGTCTGATTGCGCGGGTTCCAAGGCTTTCTGAATACGCCCCCCAGACCGGCGATGCGCACGCCGGCTACCTTTGCAATAGTGCTGTGCAGGTTTAGAAATCCGCTGGCTGTTAGATTGTCCCAATTCGATTCGGAATCACTGTCGTGATTGCCGGGGATATACGCTACTTCGATATGCTCAGGCAAATCTCCGAGCTCGTCTTGCAGCGGACTTGGACAATCAAGGTCCCCCAGGAACACAATGCCGTCTGGCCGCAACTTATGTGCCGCAGACACGATATGTGCAAACTTGCCGTGGCAATCTCCAGCAAACCAGATCTCCGGCATGTTCTTTTGGGTGTGCACAGCTCCTCCCATTATCGATTGCGTTTGCCTGTACTGCCGGCCCTACGTCGCGCCGCTCGGAAGTGTCCGTCGGCATGCAAATCCATTTTAAAAATCATATCTTCGACTTTCGTCAAGGCTCTACCTCTAACTTTATCGAGCAGGCCCGGCCATTTCTTGGCGTGACCATTGTCTTGATAGAATTTTGTGGCACCGCTGATTTGTTGCTCAAGAGCGTTCCGGATAAAAAGAGTACGCGTGCCGGCATGCGCTGGGTTGTTTAGGTGCTTTGGTTCAGTAGCCGATGCGAGCTCATCGAGCATCGCTTCGCAGAGCTGCCGATATGCTATCGCAATTGCCTGCCACACGATTTTGTTTGCGTAGACATCAGCAACCGCTGCGTATAATTTATCATTTTCGTCTTCTGCTCGGTTGGCGCGGTCTACTGCTCCCATTGCCAATCCGAGATAGAGATGGCTTGTGTCACGACCACCTGAATCATTTCCCCACATCGACATAGCTACCCCTCAACAGCTCAAGGAAACGGCCGCCCAATAACGGGAGGCCGGCGTGATTAATTTGCCGCGGTTGTGAATTTCCAAGACTTTGACAGCGCAGTGCCATTTACGGTGCCAGAGAACGAAACGGTATAAACTGTATTCGCGGCCATCCGGGCCACAGGGACAATGGTGAGCGCATATGCAGCCATATGATCGTCTGCTGTCAGCTCAGGACCGGTCGATGTAAAAGTGCCGCTAGCTGTATTTGCTAGAATGCGCGCCGACAAAGCTTGCCCACCGGCCGGAGTTATATTCAATTGTGTGACGGCGATAGCTGGCTTTACGCCAGACGCTACGAAGGATTTGGTTTTGAAATTTAGAGTAACTGGCGTACCAAGCTCCTGGTATTGGGGAAGCGGTATGGGAGATTCGGCCTGGTTGTAGAAGACAATTGGAACAGCAGTCTGGTCTGCATACGGGTAGACGCGGATTGTGCCGTCAGCCGGCAACTGCTCTGCTTTTGACGTGGCCATTGAGAAGTCCGCGACGCATACCGTATATTTGCCGTAAATCGGATCATCTTTCGTATTAAGCGCGGAGATACCGATGTCGCGCATGCCCGAAAAGAGGACTCCGATGTGGTAAACGCTATTTGCCCAGCTCGCGGTACAGCCCGCGAAGTTGCTGGCGCCATTTGTGCCGAAAATAACTTCGTCGACATATGCGCTTGAGTATCCCGCAGCCTTCGCGCGTGCAGTTGCATCAACGCCGGTGAATCCCATCTTGCCCTCTGCCTCGCTATGCAGGCTAACGATGGTATTGATGTCGAGGTAGTTCCAATGAGCGAGCGCCGACTTGTCGAGAGCGCCATTCTGGCTGAGCAGTCCAGATCCCACTTTTTCACGAAGTGCATTTACAGCGTTGAATACGACTAGATTCCCACTGTCGCTTGAGTAGTTTGGAACGGGCACGCTTTGGACTAGCTCGTTCGCATTGACTGCGGGCGGCGTTACGATTGGCGTCACATTCGGTTGCTGAGCTGGTGTCGAGCCACCACCGCAGGCTGTCAGTGTTACCGCTACGAGCAGCATAAAGTTGTTCTTACTTCGCAAAGTACATCCCTCTCTTGGAAATTGAGCTATCAAGCTCGTCTACATAAACCGCAGGGTGCTTCTCAACACCTCGCAGCAAAAGGTTTTTGGGGCAACGTCAGGACCAATTGGCGCGCACTCATTCCGATCGTCTGGCCTGTGCTAATGAACGACTCCGGTAAACGTTCAATGATCAATGAAATTTCATTGGCGGCGAGGGATTTCCCCCGAAACTATGAGTTACTTCTCCTTTCCATTTAGCTCACCCTACGCAGAATAACCAAGCTATCTTCGCCGTCGATCGCCCATGAAACCTGTGAGAGGACGGACCGAAGTTCCATCTCGGTGACGGCTCGCCCATCTTTGCGTCCGACGTGGATGTTGTATTCCGAAATCGCGGAATTAAGGGATGCCCTGTTACTAATCTTGGCATGTAGGTTGACTAGTGCCGTTCCTAAATATCTACGCTCTGCTGGCGTCATTACTTTTCCTCTTTTTGAAGTCTCAATGCCCGAGCGGGCGAGCGATCGAGATGAATATTTTCCTCATAGATGTACGCATTTCAACTGGCCTAAAAGACCTATGTGCTGCGCGGGGTAGCGTGGATAAGTAATTTAAAGTCAACAAAGTCATAGAGCTGGCCTAAGAAAAACCGAAATAACGGATATATCCGCTAGATTAGGCGAGAGTATATCGCGATCATCGACGCGTGACTACCCTATCAACAAAACGGCGGCAGCCTCCCTTAATCGCAATGGGTAAGACGGTTAGGGCGATACGAATGGAGCGAAAGCTAACTCAGGAAGGATTGGCGCAAGCTGCCGATCTTAACCTTAGTTACGTCTCGGCCATTGAGAGGGGCGACAACAATCCCACACTGCTCACTCTCATTGCGTTAGCTAAAGCATTAAACGTCACATTGCTACAGTTGCTTGAAGATACCGGCCTCTGACTTAGCTCTTTCTGGGATATATTTGTTCGTTTGCTTGCCGGGTTGCCCCTCTCGAATCCCCCCCCTCCAGGTTCTCGCGAACGCCGCGCCCCTGTCGTATGATCCCTCGAATCCCAGATTTTTCAGATCTTCGTGAATTTGTTCCAGCGTGCGCCGCTGCTTATGTGATCGCGCCGCCTCGGTATTGAGCATTGCCGAAAGTTGGAAAGCGTATTGGTGGATGGCGCTTTTGGAGCGTTGCTCGGCGTAGGCCGGCTCGATGGTTTCCGAGCGCAGGTAGCGCCGGACGGTGTTTCGCGAGATGCCCAAACGCCTTCCGTCGGCAGACCAAGGCGGAGAACGTGCGCCAGATGACGTGCATCGGACTCGTCGTCGCGATGCTAGAGACCAGCATATTGTTTTATTTCAGTGGTGTTGGTCAAGTGAAGCGAATATCCGGATGCCACCAAGCCATCGACCAGCCAGTACCAGTTGTACGTGCACTCCACGACTACGCCAGATAGCTCTTGCTGATACGAGCCGAGCGCTGTGCAGACGGTTGCCAGATCGTTGGGCAACCGGTTGGAATACACCACCTTGTCGTTGTCGTCGGAGACGACGATAACAAGGCAGTTGTTGGAATGAAGATCAATGCCACAAAATAACATGACGTCCTCCTCGATAAGTTCGGAGTCGTACCGTGACTTTATTCCCCAGCCTGGCCGAAGGGAGGACGCCTAGATGATTATCAGTTTTGGATGCAAATCAACATGCGTAGCATACGATGAAATTGATGCATTTCGTTAGGCGACATTCGTTAAGGCTGCGGACTGTCTAGGAGGATGGTGGGGATTCAAACTGCTACTATCGAGAACCAAGTTCACCCGGCGCTTTGATGTTTCGCTTAGAGCTATTCTCACTCGTATGGACGGTGCGCGGCATTTTCCTCGCACGTCCATCCCCCGTAACAAGTACCTGTGCTTCCCCAAAGGGGGCGTCGACACAACTTAGAGTTCTGATTCTCAGTTCCCAGAGCAGCCTACGCGAGTAACGCTGGAAGAATATTGAATATGGTTAATTCAATTTTACTATTTTTCTTTCGAATTCTAAACGGCGGAATCCAAGAGCGGGATGGAATATAAAATCGGAATCGCTGGTCATCTAGTCGCGCTGTTTTTAATTGAATGCCAAAAGGTAAATTCCCGATGTACTCTTGTGTTTTTTCATCTATTACGTTACCGGATATCTTTAAATTCAAGTTCTCACAAATTTCGTTAACTTGAACTAATATCCTGGCGAACTGCCACGTTGACAACGACATAACAATATCTATGACCTGTTCCTGGATTAGGTCATCTTCTACTAGAATTTGTGCTCCTTTCAATGATTTTAATACATCAAGCCGCATACTCAATCGCAGCTCTGATTCATCTTGGAAAGCGTTGATAAGTTTCTGTACATTAGTGGAAAATGATGAATTGGCGTAATAGTCAAGATATTCTTCTCTTGCAGAAAAGCGTGTCATGGAATAAGTTGGGTTTTTCGGAGATAAGCCAACAACTTCGCACTTACGTGAAAGCTCCCATGCTTGGGCCTTTTTATAATCCTCTAACTCAGCTTTAAGTGTAGCTGCGTTACTTGGCAATAGAAAAGCAATAGCCGTTGCTCTTTCCTTGGGGTAATTTCCAAAAAGGCTTTGGTTTTCCGGATTTTCTCGAATTTCTCCTTGGCTGAGTAATTCAAGGATAATCCTATAATCCTTTATCTCCGTTTCACATGGAAAACTATAAAAGCCAGAAGCAATTTTTTTTAACCGCTGAGCAACGGCATCGAGCGTGCCAAACCTATTAATCAAGACATCGCGTGATAACGTATTCCACTTTTTGCTGGCGTCACTTAATTCGCCAGCAATTGCCATACCACATGATCTACAGACAAAAGCAACTGTTTTCGGAAATGTAGGATGGCCAAAGAAAATTGGATTTAGACAGTGTTGGCATCTGCATTGAAGCCGATTTTCATGAATCGGACACAGGTTTAATCCGGCGATCTGAGGTAGTTCAGACCAGTATCCACAAGAAATGCACTCGGGGCATATGGCATGCGAAAAGTGTGCTGCGTCCCACAGCCAAATGTCGGGGGCTCGATAACGCTCTTCCAAATTTTCATATAGCCGAGCGTGTAAATTCGCACGTTCGTGCATGCATGAACTAGTGTTGGAAAGTAATCTATAATCTGAAATGCAAATAGCATTTATCCACGCAATTTTTTGATACATCGAAACAGGCGACTCGAATGGGTTTGACCAAGCTGGAACCCAATATCGTAATGATTCAGTAAGATGATTATGTTTCGACATCGGAGCCATCTCCTGCGTTGCGAGCAAGCTGCTTAAGATACCCAGATTGATCCAAGATTTCAGCCCACCATTCTTCTGTATTTACATCATCAATACTGGAATTCGCCGCTATATTAGTTAACGCACATTGTATTATTTTCACCAATGATTTCATTCCGACCATTGGATTTAATTGCAAACTATTAGCAGCGCTTGTGATTGCCTGCCATGCGGCTTTTGCGAAATTCTCTAGTCGCAAGCCAGATCTGTACTGATTAAATGCAAAGACGGCAGTTATACATATTCCGCTCCCACGAGGAAATTCCATCTTATTATGATTATCGTAGCACTCAAGTACCTGACGAAAAGAGTCTTCGCAACTTACTCCCAGAAGCGCGATGGGATCTTCTAAAAATCGTCCAACGATTTCTTTTTTCTTCTTTGACACGAAATTGCTTCGAAGTTCCAGGATTTCTGGTTGACCTATCGAAAATACTATTGGAGCCATACCTAGTCTCTCCAATTCGTTCGTCAGATCCATCAGGAAGAAATATCTCTTTCCTGTCATTTTATGTGCCTCATCGATTGTTATCAAAACGCGTGGCTCTTGCCTTTGTGATGTTATTACAAGTAATCTTCGGGAAATGTCTGAAACATAATCACCAGTACTTTGTTCATCGTCAAGGGAAATCAGACCTGCCCTTTCAAAATACATAAAAAAGTTTGCAGCACTATCTCTTGCGATAGTGCCCATAGAAATATCAATTGTAGTCAACGATTTATTTTTCCTTTTTAGTTCATTGATAACATATTCCTTGGCCGTGGTTTTACCGAATCTAGAAGTTGACCAAACACATATACCAGTTTCCATATTATTTACATCATTAGAAACAATTTCAAATAGTTCAAGCATCATAGGAGTAACTACCATATAGTCACGCTTCGCAATTGGGAATCGATATTTTTTATCGGATTCAGAGTTTTCAGAAAAATCATTCATTTCTACTTCTCCTCATATTTTCCAAAGCTTTACGTGCGAGGCGGGCCCGCTCTATGGCACTACTTTTTTGGTTGCCTTGCTCTTTAGATTTTTCTTCTTCGTATTTTTTAGATTCGATATCTAAGACGGGGACTTTTGCTGCCTCCATATAGCGAGCTAATTTCAATCCGGCATCTACCACTTTTCCATTCTTTTTCTTTTCTGCCTCGTTAAGCACTCGCCTCCCTAAATCCTCCAAGAAGCTCTGGGCGACAGTTGCTTTCTCGCCGTAATGGCCAAATTTCTTATCCTTGTCTTTTTCAATGGCTTTCCTTAACTCAGAAGTATGATCGAAGCCACCCCAAACACCATCCGCAATCAATTCACCTAAAGGCTTACCGTTACGCAAGAATGCTGAAAGTGTTCGCACATTGGGCGATATATGTACAATTATTTTTTCACCAAGTAAATCAGCCCTTTTCGCCAATATCTGATTAGTATATTTCCCGTTTCTATTTATGTAAAAATTGGGATTTTGTTCAGAGCGACGTTTTACGGTTGCATATTCTATTGACGTGCCAATCTCTGGCGTGTTTGCTGTCGGTGGCGGGAGGCGTCTTAATATTGGCCGCGTTGGGCCGTGAACATAATTTTGAATTACGTCGATCCGACGTTCGTACAGCGTTCCTGCTGAGTTAGCAAGAGTAATGGCACCTAACGAGCTGTAAAATAGTTTACAAAGTACGGGGAGGTCAATATACCAATTCCCTGCCTCCTGTGCTGGCTGGGATCGGCCATCATGACTGCTTCCGGCACCTGTAAAGGATGGAGTCGCGCTGAAATATTGATTTACTAAATTTCCAAAAGTAGATTCGATATTTGGTCGTGCGCTCCAGCTACGCAAGGGTCCGAAACAGGTCTGGCACCCAAGTCTTTTTTCAGCTTCGAAATACGCGTTGCTTACATGGATTTTTGCATTGTCCAAATGCATAACGTCCCATACCGCACCTTTTACCTCTGGCAAATAGTCCGACGCACGAAAAGACGGAGCTGGTTCGCCGTTCGGTAGCATCACAGGTTCATCTACAATGGCGCTTCTAATTGCTGCGATCAACGCGGATTCACTCGCCTCAATGCCAAGGTGCACCGTAGCCCCAAGGGGGATACCCGTGAATTTATCTATTATTACAATTCCTACCGCCCTGGGCGTCGGTATAGTTTTCAAAACTCCATCAATAATTATATTTACGCCTGCAATCCCGTGTAGTTTATGCTCATCACATTCAACCTCTTCAAATGGGCGCCTGCCTTTAAAAAATTTTGATTTGCCACTCATCACGTCGAAATTAGTTTTTGCGACTTCATTAGAGCCAGCCAAAACTCCCTCCTTGAAATTATTGCTCTTAATTTGTTTTATTGCTCTACCTATACTAGAATATGCTGGACGGTTGGTGTTGAATGGATAATCAGTTCTTAAATATCCACGCTCCGTCAAGATCTTTGTAAGTTCTTTCTGCAATTCCAGCGCAGTAATTTTTGCTGGATGTGGGCCTGGGCCTAGTTTGAGAACCCGAGATTCCAACCAACCCCACAAATCTTCTTTATCCATTAGTTTTTTAAAGGCACCTGCACAGTCTCCACATGTCGCCTCACTTCCAACTGGTAGATCTTTTGTTCTGCGTAATTTTTTAACATGTAAATTTGGAATGAGTGCTCGAAAACCGAAAGGTATTCCATCATCATCCAATTCAATAGCTCGCCAAATTTGCGACTGCAAATGGCTTATGTTTATTTTATATGCACTTTTAATATAGCTTACTGGGCACCCAGATATATAATCCTTTATCGCCGAAGCATAACTATTGTATCTTTTCTTGTCTTCTTCACTCATATCTTCAATATTGGGAACAATCCATTTTTCGGTTAATGATTGATCCGGGGACAAACGTCGCCTTGAAACTCTTCTCAAGTGTTGCTTGCCATTAGTGCTATTCATGACAACCTCCCTTGAACCAGCGTGCCAAATCCTAATTCGTTGAAGTCCATGTCAGTTAATACTTCACGCTTTTGAGAAAGAAGAAAAACAGATGCAATTAGAAGCGATTGGTCTTTTGATTGAAGCAATGAAAATATACTTTCAAGAGACAACTCGCCTTTCTCTGCTAATAGCGATTTGATATCTTTAATGTACGGAGAGAGATCGTAGTTGAGCGCACTTTTTAAATAACATAGTCCGCGCCTCCAGTTTTTAAGCAAGGTTGCTTTTTTATCTAAGTATTCATAAGTGATTATCCTGGATGTAACACCATCAGGTATCTGAAAATTCTTACAACTTTTTCTTTTTGAATTGCTGAAGAATTCATTCGACAGAAAATACCAAATGATCGAGCTATTTTCGCAAATGCAAATAGCATCGGGATCTTCACTTTTGACTAACTCACTCTTTTTTCGCGCCACTAGTTGATTGAGCGTATAGCTCATGATTTCAGGATCTGCTTCAAGTAAGATAAGAAGCTGAGCGATGGGCATAGATTTGAGAGCAAACTCGAAACCTGCTTTGGAAGCATAACCTGTCCAGATATCGTATTTCAGAGCGCCTCTTTGCTTTTCAAGGAAACGAACTTCCACTGCGGTAGGATTGACTAAGCGTTGCATACGCCCTCCCCTAAAATTAGGGCGTAAGAGGTCTTCCTCTTGACATTTAGACGCTTGTCGACTAAAGTCAAAAGAGCAAAAAAATAGTTCTATGTTGAAGAAAAGCATTGCCGTGCTGTTCTTCATGCCTTAGTAGTATTTTATTTTCGAAGTCCCTCTTAGCGCGAATGGTCGGCGGATGCCGACCATTTTCATTTATACAGCTGAAAGCATATCAGTCAAGATAGTTTCAGAGTGAGGGGATTTTTTTACTTATATAAAGCAAATTTGACATTAACAAAGGTTAATTGTTGGAGATTCGCAACAAATTTTCTCTACGGAATTTTCGGGATATGCCCAAACTTTGCTCATACAAAAAAGCGATTTAGGTCAATCCCCGTTTTTATCTGCACAGTTTACGCTATTACGTAAAGGTTAACTTAGATCATTTGCATTAATAACCTTTTATATTCAATTATTTGCGAACGATTTTGAATAAAAAAGCGAGTAATTGTTTTGAGCGTAAATTGTGATTACGCTCTGTTTGGTCACACTGCACTGCCCGCGACAGCAAGCACCACGAAGGTTTCGCAAGTGCCAATAGCTGGTGCGGATCGCGCACATTCACTTGCCCCATTTATTCGCCTTTCGGCCCGAGACCGAGAACGCTCTGCCAGATAGAACACAGCAGCGCGTAATCCTGGCGACCGCGCACGACTACATGGAAATGCAGCGCACCGCGCTCCTGCTCCTCAATGACGGCCAATCGGAAGTGTCCGTGAACTCGGGGAATGTCAGGCTGTCCACACAGCGTAATCCTTTAGACACGCCTTTTACAGCGAGATAAGTGTGGCCGAGCAGCAGCCCTATCTAACGGACAGCGGTAGCGCACCCCTGCCCTAATCCGACATCCGAAAGTTACCCTACTCAGTTCGCAGGACTGCCGCCGCCTTACACACCCTGCTACTAAGTGGGATTTGAAAGCCGCGAACATATCCGCATGGTCCCTGCTCTCTGCCACTGGTCCCTTTGCATTCTGAGACGGACAGGCGACAAGTTGGTCAAAGCCGCAACCAGCTTCCAACGCAATTTTTTACTCAGGCGAGCCCCGGCATGAAGCCGGGGCCTTCATCTCACGCGACGTGCACTGTGGCTGGCGCCGGCGCAGCGGGGAAGTAACTGCCGCGTGCAAGCAGACGCAATGAGCCCCACGCAACGTACAGCACCAGAACGAGAGTGGCGGCGAAGGCGAAGGCTGCAACTCCTTCCAGCGGGAGGCTATGGTCGCGTTCTGCCATCAGCATGAGGCCTTGGCCTAACGTAGCTAGCCCGAAGGTATATGCCCAGTACCCCGGAGCGAAATCCTGTTGTCCCAGCCACTTCATCGCAAAGGCCAAGCCGGCGAACACGAACAGCGCATACCCGGCGAGGGCGTAAGTGACAGCTGCGTTAGCGTCGGTGCCGCTCAATACTTGGTAGGCCACGAGTGCCACGACGGGTGGAGCAGTGTAGATGCCCATGAAGTTGCGAGTCTTGTCGGCCAGGCCGCCAGTCATCAATTGATGCGTAAGCGACGAGTCCAGGATGAGCCAGGAGATGCCGCCAATACCGAACAGCATCCAGCCGTAGTTGGTATATCCAAAAATACCCGCAGCCAGTGCGTTCACCAGCATGCTGGCGGTGTACGGCAGGTACAGGGGCGGCACCACCTGCGCCGGGTCGCGTTGGTGCGTCCAGTTAGCAGCCAGCCTCCAGATCCCATATGTCAAGTTGGCGGCAGAGCCAACCCAAAAGATAACAACGGCCAACTGCTGGCCATAAGGCTGCAGAGCCAGCGCGACTAAAATGACCGACTCTGGAATCAAGGCGAGGAAGGCGGACTGGACGGGGTCACGGGTTTCAGCCGAAGCAGCGCCGCGATGCACCAACCACTTTTGCACGTAGAGCGCAGCGAATACGACAAAGGACAGCATGGCCAGCGCTTGGAGCAGCTCGCCTGCGAACGGCGGCAGTGCCCACAGGTTATGGGCAAGGCGCCAAGCGTTCCCAGTCTCGGCAAGACCTAACGTCAGGGCGAAAAAAGAAGCCGGTAAAAGTTTCGTTTTCATGATGGGCAATTTGGTGGGTTTCGATGAATTGATAATAGGCTCTAATCCTTCCGGCATAAATCAGCACGTAGAGTCAAATTCCGCCAAATTTGCATCTATTTAGGACTCCGCATATTTCGGACGAGAGGCCTGCCAAATCGAAGAAACACAGGTAAAGCGCGCACTAGCTGACGAGGCGGGGCAATGTCATTTATCATTTCACGACCGCAGCCTTAGGATTCAAACACATCGGATACATCGCGACAGTGCCGCTAGCCCTGGTACTAAGGGCACACTTGAGCGACTACCTCCGCAAAGGAAAATAGCAGATAGCCATGAAAACCATTTTCCATAACTTCGCAAATGCTGCGCGTTCGCAAACACCACTCATCGTTCGGAGCGTCAGATGAAGACGGTTGCGCTCGTCCTGGTACCAGGGGTTCAGTCCCTCGACGTATCCGGCCCTATGGATGTCTTCGCTGAGGCCAATGACTATGTGAAGCCCGGCGCAGGCTATAAGCTGGTGACAGTGGGCACCGCGCCGTCGATACGCGCCTCTAACGGACAGCTTCTCGGGACAGATTTCGACCTGAGTAATGCTGGCATCGATTACGACGTAGTACTGGCCGCCGGCGGCCCCAAAATTCCAAAGGACGAAAACGACCCAGCACTTTCAGCCTGGCTAAATGCGGTCGCGAAGTCGGTTCCACGCTACGGCTCGATTTGCAACGGTGCGTTTTTACTCGGTCGCGCTGGACTGCTCGACGATAAGAATGTCACCACACACTGGAGCGATATTGCACAGCTCAACCAGCAATTCCCAATGGCCCGTATTCAGGAGGACCGTATTCACATGAGGGACGGCGGGTTGATTACATCGGCCGGCGTTACCGCAGGAATTGACCTTGCGCTGGCACTAGTCGCTGAGGACCACGGGCCAGCAATCTCCCTGACTGTGGCGAAGCGCCTGCTTGTGGTCGCTCAGCGTCAAGGCGGTCAATCACAGTTCAGCCCTTACCTGCAGTCGTCCGCTGCGCCGGAGTCGCTGGCATCACGCGTCCAGAGTTTTGTCATGAATCATTTGGCAGACAACTTATCGGTGGAGTTATTGGCCGACGTAGTCTGCATGAGTTCCCGGCATTTTAGTCGTCAGTTCGCCAAGGAAGTCGGGGTCCCCCCAGCGGAGTTTGTGCAGCGGGCACGTATAGACGCTGCGCGGAATCTCCTCGAGGGAACTGACTTGGCTGTGAAGACTGTCGCCTACCGTTGCGGCTTCGGCAGCGCAGCGAGGTTGCGACTAGTGTTCTCACAGCGCTTTGGCGTGACCCCTAATCAGTATCGCGATAGTTTCCACATGAATCGGGTGCCGTCCCCGCCTTCCGCAGCGAGGGCAAAGCTGTTGCTATAACCGTTCAACACGTCCGGTGCATTAATACAACATAACCAATTTGTAATTTGCAAAATTACAAGCGGTGGCGAGATAATGCGAATCGTTTTTATTTGCATTTAACTACTCCCTGCTTAGATGGTTACCAAGAAACTATGCCTACTGGCCGGCTTGACGGCCTTGCTCACCACGCTGGCTGCCTGTAGCGGCGGCTCGGGTGCCTCATCCACCACGCCCGCAACGCCCGCCACACCGGTGGTTGAAGCCGGCCTTGGCGAAGCTGCCCAGTTGGGCGAGCTGATATTCAAGGATGCCAGCTTGTCCGCCTCGGGCAAACAATCCTGCGCCACCTGCCACGATCCGGCCAACGCTCACGGTCCAAGCAACAACCTGTCGGCCCAACTGGGCGGTGCGAGCGGCGATGTACAGGGCTTCCGTGCCGCGCCATCGCTGCGCTACCTGAACCAGAATCCGGCTTTTTTCTTCGCTGCGGATGGCACACCGACTGGCGGCTTCAACCGCGACGGCCGCGCCATGACCTTGGCCGAACAAGCCGAACGCCCATTCCTCGCGCCGCACGAAATGGACAACGGCAGCAAGCAAAGCGTGATAGATAAACTGAAGAAGGCCGCCTACGTTGAACGCTTCCGCGCGCAGTTTGGCGCCGGCATTCTTGACAACGCCGAGCAAGCTTTCAGCCGCATCACGTTTGCGCTGCAGTCCTACCAGAAGGAAGCGCCGGAATTCCATCCGTTCGATTCCAAGTACGACCTGTTCCTGGCCGGTAAAGTAAAACTGAGCGACCAGGAGCTGCGCGGCCTGGCCCTGTTCAACGATACGGCCAAAGGCAATTGCATCGGCTGCCATTTGAGCGCGCGTGGTGCGGATGGTTCGCCGCCGCTGTTCACCGATTTCACCTTCGATAATCTTGGCCTGCCGCGCAACGCCAAGCTGAAGGCGACTGCCGATCCGGCGTACTTCGACCTCGGCCTGTGCGGCCCGGATCGCACGGATCTGGTGGACAAGCATCCCGACCTGTGCGGCGCCTTCAAAGTGCCGACGCTGCGCAACGTCGCCACGCGCCAGACCTTCTTCCACAACGGCGCCTTCGACAACCTGAAAGACGTGGTGAGTTTTTACGTGCGACGCGATACCAATCCGGAAGAGTGGTACCCGCTCGGTGCGGACGGCGTCGTCCAGAAATTCAACGACCTGCCACCTCAATACCGCAAGAACGTCAACACCACGGAAGTGCCGTACAACCGCCAGCCGGGCATGGTCCCTGCCCTGTCCCCGAGCGAAATCGACGATGTCGTGAAGTTCCTCGGCACCCTGACTGACGGCTACCAGATCAATCCTTAATCGCAGAGATAACACCATGAACAAACACCTGATCGCCTCCGCTATCGCCGCTGCATTCATCGGCGCTCCGCTTGCCGCCACCGCGAGCGAAGCTGACCTGCTGGCCCGTATCGACAAAATGGCCGCCGAACTGGAACAACTGAAAGCGGAACTGAAAGCCAACCAGCAAAAGACCGCCGTCATCGAACAAAAGCAGCAGGAGATCGCTAGTGCGCCAGCACCGGCGCCGGCAGCCACCACCGCCCCAGCTGAACCACTGCGCTCGGCTCCCGCTACTATTCTGAGCGGCTATGGCGAGATCAATTACAACCGTCCAACCAAGGACGCCAGTGGCGCCCAGGCCGACATCCGCCGCGCCGTCATCGCCATCGAGCACCGCTTCGATGAGAAGACCAAGATGGTCTCCGAATTCGAATGGGAGCACGGCGTCGTCTCTGCTTCCGATCAGGGTGAAAGCGAAATCGAACAGCTGTACATCGAGCGCGAATTCGGCAACGGCTTGCGTGGCAAGGTCGGCCTGTTCCTGATTCCATCGGGCCTGCTGAACACCAATCACGAGCCGACCGCTTACTACGGCGTCGAACGCAATTTCGTCGAGACGGCGATCATTCCCTCAACCTGGCGCGAAGTGGGCGTGAGCCTGGCCGGTGACACGGCGGGTGGTCTGACCTGGGAAGGCGGCATCACCACCGGCTTTGATCTCGGCAAATGGGACGCAGCCAGCACCGAGGGCCGCGAATCGCCGCTGGGCTCCATCCACCAGGAAGGCCAGTTTGCCAAATCGCGCGACTTGAGCGTGCACGGTGCGCTGAACTGGCGCGGTGTTCCAGGCCTGCTGGTGGGCGGCTCGGTCTTCAGCGGCAAGGCTGGCCATAAAACCGAAGGCTTCGCCGCCAACGACGCGCGCATCACCGTCTACGACCTGCACGCCCGCTACACTCCTGGCCTGTGGGACTTGTCGGCGTTGTACGCGCGCGGCCAGATCAGCAACACTGCTGCGCTGAACGAAACCTTCGTGGGCAACCCAACGCCAGTCCCGAAGAGCTTCGCCGGCTGGTACACGCAGGCGGCCTACCAGTTGCTGAAGTCCGGCGACTACACCTTGAGTCCATTCGCGCGCTATGAACAGTACAACACCGCCAAGAGCTATGAACCGGTGCCGCAAGGCTTGGGCGTGGCGACGCTGCCGGACGAAAAAGTGATCACCGTCGGCGCTAACCTGAAGGTCGGCGAAGGCGTGGTGCTGAAGGCGGACTATCAGAAGTTCAAGGAAGATAAGACCCGCGATCGCCTCAACCTCGGCATGGGCTTCTCTTACTGATGCGTTACCAGCATTGCATTCCGCTGGCGGCAGGCCTGGCGTGCCTGCCGGTCCACGCTGCGCAGTATCTGAGTGCTGACCAGGCGCTCAAGTTGATGTTCCCGGATGCGTCTTCGTATCGCCCGCAGGAGCTGGCACTGACGCTGCCGCAGATGCAGCAGGTTGAGAAGCTGGCCGGCTTGCAGGCCCGCTCAGTCAACTGGCGCGTCATCGGCGCATACAGTGGCGACAAGCTGCTGGGCTATATGGTGCTGGACGATGTGATCGGGAAGTTTGAACTGATTTCGTATGCGGTTGGCCTCAATCCGGATGCCAGCGTGCGGCAGGTGGAAATACTCACGTATCGCGAAAGCCACGGCGGCGAGATTCGGCTGCCTGCATGGCGCCGCCAGTTTGTTGGCAAGACCGCCAGTGGTGGTGGCTTGTCCATCGGCGAAGGCGTCGCCAATATCAGCGGCGCCACCTTGTCATGCACCCACCTGACGGATGGCGTGCGCCGCATCGCAGCCATTGCGCAAGTGGCGCTAAAAAAATGAAACAGCGCGCGCAGCCCTGGCTCGGGACGGTGGTGAGTATCGCCGCCGATTGCGAGTACGAGGCCTTCGCGCCTGCTTTCGAGGCGGTCGCGCTGGTGCATCGGCTAATGAGTTTTCACGATGCCGATAGCGACATCTCCCGCTTCAATCGCGCACCGGTTGGTGCTTGCCTGCGCTTGCATCCGCACACATGGCAGGTGCTGCACCTGGCTACCCAAATGCAGGCAGCGTCGGACGGGATATTCAACTTGGCCTGCGCACCGCGCCTCGCTGGCTGGCGTGTGCTGCCTGCGCCCGCAAGCGCTGCTCCGGCTTATGAACCGCAGCAGGCAGTCTTCCAATGCCTGGAACACGATACGGTGCGCAAGCTGCGCAATGGCTGGATCGATGCAGGCGGCGTCGCCAAAGGCTATGCTGTGGATCTGGCTGTGGCGGCGCTGCTGCAAGGCGACGTCACGACAGGCTGCGTCAACGCGGGTGGCGACTTGCGTGTGTTTGGCGACCGTGATTGGCCGGTATCGGTGCGCGATCCACGAAATCCGCAGCGGACGCATACGCAACTGCTGCTGCGAAATGAATCCTTTGCCACCTCCGCCAGCTATTTCTCGCAGCGAGAGTTCGAAGGTCAACAGGTTAGCGCGCTGGTTGATGGGCGTAGTGGGGCATCCATGACTGGCACCGCCAGCGTGTCAGTACGCGCGCCCTGCTGCGCGAATGCCGATGCGCTGACCAAAGTGGTACTGGTTAGCCTGGATGTCCGCCATCCGGCGCTGTCGCAGTGGCAGGCTAGCGCGTTTATAATTTGATCCATGCACACCCATCGTCACCGTCCCCACATCAACCTGCGCCTGGAGCGTTGGCACCGCCGCGCCATTTACGTGAGTTTGGCCGCACTGCTGTTAAGTGGCGCAACGTGGCTGCTTGCGCGCTACTTCCTGCGTCCCATGACTGAATACGGCGAAATGGTTCATCCGCTGGAACCGCTGGCCATGAAGCTGCATGGCGGCGCAGCGATGATCGTTCTGTTCTTCCTCGGTAGCCTGATGAATGCGCACATCCGGCGCGCCATCAAAGCCGGTCGCAATCTGGTCACCGGCTGGAGCATGATCGCTCTGATGGTGACGCTGATCGCCAGCGGCTTTGGCCTCTATTATTTAGCTGGTGATGGCGACCGCGTGATCTGGTCGATCGTCCACTGGACTATTGGACTTGCAGGCGCCGGCCTGTTTGTGCTGCACGTTGTGCTGGGCCGGCGCTCGGTCACTTAGCGGCTTGAAGGGAAGCTGAACACCGCGCCTTCGCGCACGCCTGCCGACGGCCAGCGCTGGGTGATGGTTTTGCGGCGCGTATAGAAACGCACACCATCTGGACCGTAGGCACCGAGGTCGCCAAACAAGGAGCGTTTCCAGCCGCCGAACGAGTGATACGCCACCGGTACCGGCAGCGGCACGTTGACGCCAACCATGCCGACTTGAATGCTGTCGGTGAAGTAGCGCGCCGCCTCGCCGTCGCGCGTGAAGATGCAAGTGCCGTTGCCGAATTCGTGGGCGTCGATCAGGTCCATTGCCTCCTGCAGCGATTCCACACGCACCACGCCCAGCACCGGGCCGAAAATCTCTTCCTGATAAATGCGCATGCCCGGTTTGACGTGGTCGAACAGGCACGGGCCGAGGTAGTAGCCGTCTTCGTAGCCGGAAGGCGGAACGATGCTGCGGCCGTCCACCACCAGCCTCGCGCCTTCAGCTACGCCCTGCTCCACATAGCCGCGCACCTTGTCGCAATGCTGTCGCGTGACCAGCGGCCCCATATCGCTAAGCGAATCGGTGCCCGGGCCGACGCGCATTTTAGCGATTTCGGTTTTGAGGCCTTCAATCAGCGCATCAGCAGTAGTGTCGCCGACTGCTACCAGCAACGGAATCGCCATGCAGCGCTCACCGCACGAGCCGTAGGCCGCGCCCATCAACGCGCTGACGGCTTGTGGAATGTCTGCATCCGGCATGACGATGGCGTGATTCTTGGCGCCGCCCAGCGCCTGCACCCGCTTGCCCTGCGCGCTGCCGGTGGCGTAAATGTATTCGGCAACCGGCGTCGAGCCGACAAAGCTGACGGCTTGCACGCGCTTGTCGTTGAGCAGCGTGTCCACCGCCACCTTGTCGCCGTTGACAACATTCAGTACGCCCGGCGGCAGCCCGGCTTCCAGCGCCAGTTGCGCGATCAGCAGTGTGGACGACGGCGCCCGTTCGGATGGTTTCAGCACGAAGGTATTGCCGCAAGCGATGGCGAGAGGCCACATCCACAGCGGCACCATCGCCGGAAAATTGAACGGCGTGATGCCTGCGACCACGCCCAGTGGCTGCATCTCGCTCCACGAATCGATGGACGGGCCAGCGTTTTTCGTGTGCTCGCCCTTGAGGAGTTCGGGCGCGTAGCTGGCGTATTCGATATTCTCGATGCCGCGCTGCAGTTCGCCCATCGCGTCGCTCAGCACCTTGCCATGTTCGGCGGTAATCAGCTGGCAGATGGCGTCAGCATGTTTTTCCAGCAGATGTTTCAAATTGCTCATCACGCGGGCGCGCTTGAGCGGCGGCGTGTTGCGCCAAGCCGGGAACGCCGCCTGTGCAGATGCGATGGCCGCTTCCACGGTGTGCTGGTCAGCCAGCAGTACACTTTTTTCAGCCTTGCCGGTGGCAGGATTGAAGACGTCTTGCGTGCGGCCGCCTTCGCGGACGTTCTGACCATTGATCAGGTGGCCGATGATATTCTGGTTTGGCATAAGTTCTTTCAAACGGTTTCGTAGATGGCTTCGCCCAGCGCGCTGACCAGACGGTCGATTTCCTCGCGGGTCGAGATAAATGGCGGCGCCAGCTGGATGGTATCGCCGCCGTAGCGGACGTAGAAGCCCTTCTTCCAGCACTTCATGGCGATTTCATACGGGCGGCGCGCAGGTTCCCCCGGTACTGCGGCGATGGTGAAGCCAGCGGCCAGGCCGTAGTTGCGAATGTCGGTGATGTGACGTTCGCCTTTGAGGCTGTGGACTGCTTGCTCGAAATGCGGCGCCAGCTCCTGGACCCGCGCGATCATGTTTTCGCTCACCAGCGCATCCAGTGCCGCCAAGCCGGCAGCGCAAGCCACCGGATGTGCGGAATAGGTGTAGCCGTGTGCGAATTCGACCAAGTAGTCAGGACCGCCGTTCGACATGAAGGTGTCGTAGATCTCTTTCGACGCCAGCACGGCGCCCAGCGGCTGCGCGCCGTTGGTGACTTGCTTGGCCACGTTCATGATGTCCGGCGTAACGCCAAATGCTTCGGCTGCCGTGTAGGCGCCAGCGCGGCCAAAGCCGGTAATCACTTCGTCGAAAATCAGCAGGATATTGTGGGCCGAGCAGATTTCGCGCAGGCGTTGCAGGTAACCTTGCGGCGGAATCACCACCCCAGCAGAGCCTGAAAATGGCTCCACGATGACGGCGGCGATGTTGGAGGCGTCGTGCAGCGCGATCAAATCCAGCAGTTCGTCGGCGAGTTCCACGCCGTGCTGCGGCATACCACGCGAGAAGGCGTTTTCCTTGAGCTGAGTGTGTGGCAGATGATCGGCCTGCACGCCCTGCCCGAACATTTTGCGGTTGCCGACGATGCCGCCGACCGAGATCCCACCGAAATTGACGCCGTGGTAGCCCTTTTCGCGGCCGATTAGCAGCGTCTTGCTGGCCTGGCCCTTGGCGCGCCAGTAAGCACGCGCCATCTTCAGCGAGGTATCGGCCGATTCCGAGCCGGAGCCGGTGAAGAATACATAATCCAGTCCCTCTGGCGTCAGTTCCTTCAAGCGATTGGCCAGCGCGAACGATTGCGGATGGCCGAACTGGAAGGCCGGCGCGTAGTCCAGCGTGGCGACCTGCTTGCTGACTGCCTCGGTGATCTTTGGATGGGCGTGACCAAGGCCGCTGCACCACAGGCCGGACAGGCCGTCGAAAATCTGGCGGCCGTCATTGTCGGTGTAGTAGGCACCCTTGGCGCCGACGATGATGCGCGGATCAGCTTTGAAATTGCGGTTGCCGGAAAACGGCATCCAGTGGGCTTCCAGCCAAGCGGCATCCGTGCGCGATTCGCCGTGTTTCATGTTCTTCTCCTGTTAAAAACACATGGTTGGCGACGATTCTAGGGTAGTATTTCACTTTCATTGTGATTAACTTATCGATGTTTAGTTAGCGATTTATGAAAGTAAAAGCCAAGGCGGTACTGGGACAGTTGAGCGATATGGATTTCCGCTTGCTGCAGGTGTTCAGGAGCGTGGTCGATTGCGGCGGGATGGCGGCGGCCGGGTTGGAACTGAATATCGGGATTTCGACGGTCAGTAAGCACATCAAGGATCTGGAAGAGCGGCTGAAACTGACTCTATGCAGCCGTGGCCGCGCCGGGTTCGCGCTGACAGCGGAAGGTGAGCGGATTTATGAAGAGACGCAGCGGCTGCTGGCGTCGGCGGATGCGTTTCGCGCCAGCGTCGATGACATTCACAGCCGCATGGGCGGCCAGCTACACGTGGCGGTGTTCGACAAGACGGCCAGCAATCCGGCGTGCCGGATCAACGAGGCGATTGCCATGTTTGCTGAGCGGGCGCCGGAAGTGTCGCTCAACCTGCACGTGGGGACGATCAACATGATCGAGCGTGGTGTGATCGATGGGCAGTACCAGGTCGGCATTATCCCGGCGCACCGCAGTTCGGAGAGCCTGAGCTACCACACGCTGTTTGACGAAACCATGCTGCTGTACTGCGGCGTGCAGCATCCCTTGTTTGGCAAGCGGAATAGCAGGCTGGATTGGGACAGTATCCGCGAATACCATTTTGCGGGCCTGGGCTATCACTCGCCGAACATGGAAATCAGCCAGCAGGTGCGGCTGCCGCGCAAGGCGACCGGGTTTGACCAAGAGTCGATCGCCACGCTGATCCTGTCCGGTCAATACCTCGGCTTCCTGCCGGACCATTACGCGCGCGGCTTTGTCGCTGATGGAAAAATGCGCGCGGTGCATCCGGCGCTGTTCAAGTACCACTGCGACTTTGTCGCTATCCTGCGCGGCTCACCACGTCCGTCGCGCGTGGCGCTCGCCTTCAGTGAGTGTCTGCTGGCGGCCCACAAAGGAAATCGCTGAGTGCCACATTGAATGCGGCTGCGGCCTCGATGTTTGAAATGTGGGACGCGTCCAGCGTTACCATGATGGCGTCTCGGATTTGCTCACGCATGGCAGCGGCGTCGCTCGTGGTGGTGACTGGGTCGCCGGCGCCGGCAATCAGCAGCGTGGGTGTTGTGATGGCCGACAAGCCGGCACGCAAGTCGGCGGCGGCGAGTGCGTCGCAGCAGTTGGCATATCCTTGCGGGCTACCTCCACGCAGTTTGGCGACCAGCGAAGCCACACGCTGTGGCTCGCGCGCGATGAAGGACGGTGTGAACCATCGGCCTGCTGCGCCATCGGCCACGCCATCCAGTCCGGTCTCCCGCACTTGTGCTGCGCGGTCCAGCCATCCTTGCTGTGTGCCGATACGCGGCGCGGAATTGGCGATCACCAGCTTGTCCAGCCGCTGCGGCGCATGAATGCCCAGCCACTGCGCAATTGCACCGCCCATGGACAGGCCGCAGAAGTGCACTCGCTCGATATCCAGTTGGTCGAGCAGCGAGAGCACATCCTGCCCCAACGCGGCCAGCGTGGTCGGCCCGGGCGACGCTGGCGAGCCGCCGTGGCCGCGCGTGTCGTAGCGCAGGATATGAAAATCATCCTTTAAGTACTCCACCTGCGCATCCCACATGCTCATGTCCGTGCCTAGCGAATTGGAAAACATGAGCCATGGCTTGCCGCGCTGCCCGTCAATTTGATAGTGCATCATCCCTGGTCTCCACCACCCACCGGCAGCACGCTACCGGTGATGTACGACGATTCGCTGGACGCCAGGAACAGGATCGCATTCACTTGCTCGTCGATAGTTCCATAGCGGTGCATCAGGCTACTGGCCTTGGTCTGGTCCACAATGCCCTGATACCAGCGCTGCTCCCGCTCATTCAGCGACTGCACGTTGCGTGGCACCTTGCGCGGCGGCGCTTCTGTGCCACCAGTGGCGACGGCGTTGACGCGGATGCCATTCTCCGCATGCTCCATCGCCAGGCTGGCCGTCAGTGCATTGACCGCGCCCTTGGCCGCCGAATACGGAATGCGATAAATTCCGCGCGTCGCCACCGAGGATACATTGACGATCACGCCCTGCTTGCGCGCCACCATCTGCGGCAGCACCGCGCGGCAGCACCACAAGGTAGGGAACAGAGAACGGCGCACCTCTGCCTCCACCTGTTCCGGTTTGTATTCCTGATACGGCTGTACCCAAATCGTGCCGCCCACGTTATTGACCAGCACATCGACGCGGCCATAAGCGGCAACAGCGATGTCATTGAGCTCCGCTGCGCCTTCCCATGTCTCAAGGTCACCACGGGCGACGACGGCGAGCGCGCCCAGCGCCTGCGCTTCGGCTGCCACTTCTTCCACAATCGCGGAGCGGTCGGCCAGCACCAGTTGCGCACCTTCACGTGCCAGCGCCAGTGCCACGCCACGGCCGATCCCTTGGCCAGCGCCTGTGACGACGACAGCCTGCCCTTCAAATCGCCGCGCACTCATGCCGCCACCTCACTGCTGGCCGAGAATTTCTCGAAGTAGAAATTCGCCGGCGTCACGCCGCAATCCTTGAGCCAGCGCCGCACTGCATCCACCATCGGCACCGGGCCGCAAAGGTAGATATCGACGTCGCCGCCGTTCAGCCATTCCTGCTCAACATGCTGCGTGACATAGCCTTTGCGCGGATGGGCGCTATCGTCGGAAGCCACGCAAGTGCGAAAACTGAATTGCGGATGCGCCGCCGCGATGCGCTGCAAATGCTCGATCGCGACCAGATCGACGTCATTGGTCACGCCGAACACCATGCGCACCGGCTGGCGCATGCCGCTCGCCGACAGCACCTGCAACATCGACAGGAATGGCGCGATGCCGGTACCGCCGGCCAGCAGCAGCAAGGGACGCTGCACTTCACGCAAATAGAAGCTGCCGTAAGGTCCGGAGAACGCAATCGGCTGGCCGACTTGCGCGTCCTTCGCAAGGAAAGTACTCATGCGGCCTTGCGGCACATTGCGGACCACGAACTCGAAGCGGTTTACGCCCGGCGCGGAGCTGAACGAATAGGACCGGGTCAAACCGGTGCCGGGCACTTCGACGTTGACATATTGGCCGGACAGGAAGCCCACATCCGCCCCCGGCGCCAGTTCAATCGCGAATCCCAGCGTGGTTTCGGACAGCTGCTGTACCGTGGCCAGGTTGCCGGTGTAGCGTGACACGCCGGTCTTGCACGCTGCGGACGTGGCGGGAATCTTCACCACGCAGTCCGAGGTTGGCTTCATTTGGCAAGCCAACACCTGGCGCTGAGCTGCTTCTTCCTGCGTCAACGCATCTTCGATGTAACTGGATTCCGGCATATCGTAGCTGCCAGACTCGCACAAACCACGGCAAGTGCCGCAGGCGCCGTCGCGGCAATCCAGTGGAATGTTGACTTTTTGGCGATAGGCTGCATCAGCCAGTTTTTCATTCTCATTGCATGAGATGAAGCGGGTCACCCCGTCTTCAAATTGAAGGGCGATGTTGTAGCTCATCGTGGTCTCCTTAGATGTGATAGATGTCGATTACCTGGTTGATGTAATCGTTCTTCAGCACCACGTATTTATTGAGGATTAGCGGGCGTTCGCCGGAAAAATCGATCACGTAGCGCGCCATGCCGAAGTAGCTGAAGTCCGTTTTGTAGCGGTGGCTCAGCGTATGCCAGTTGAAGCGCACCGTGTAGATGCGCCCTTCCTGCTTCTCGATCTCCACGTTGGCGATGTTATGGCTGGTGCGGGTGTCTGGCATGGTGGCACTGGAACGCTCGGTCTTGATGCGGAACACGCGGTCCTCCAGGCCTTGACGCGTCGGATAGAAAATCAGCGAGATTTCGCGCTGCGGATTGGTTACCAGCTGGTCGTCGTCATCCCAGGCCGGCATCCAGAATTGGGCGTCGGGGTGGTAGCATTCCAGCCATTCGTCCCACTGCTCATCGTCCAGCAGGCGTGATTCGCGGTAGAGGAAGGCGCAGATATCGTTGATCATGCTGCAGCTCCTTCGGCTTTCAAGGCTTTCTTCATTACGTCCAGCCAGTAGCGGTGCTGGATGGTGTAGAGGCCTTCGTCCTCGGTCTTTACGCCGCTCATCAGCGGATTGAGACCGATCTCGCGCGCCGCTGCATCGGCACCCTGCACCCAGTGTTTGGAGCCTCGGCACATATCGTTCCATTCCAGCGCGATGCCCTTGTAGCCTTGCTGGCAGGCGCGGAATTCTTCCAGGTCGTCTGGCGTTGCCATGCCGCTGACGTTGAAGAAGTCTTCGTACTGGCGGATGCGGCGTGCGCGCGCCTCGTCGGATTCGCCTTTCGGCGCGATGCAGTAAATCGTCACCTCGGTCTTATCGACCGAAATAGGCCGCAGCAGACGGATTTGCGAGCCGAATTGGTCCATCAAATACACGTTCGGATACAGGCACAGATTGCGCGAGCGTTCGATCATCCAGTCCGCCGTGGCGCCGCCGAACTGGCTGGCGTATTCCTCGCGGCGCGGATAGTTGGGACGGTCCTGTGGATTGGCCCACTGGGTCCACAGCAGCAGGTGGCCATGATCGAAAGCGTAGAAACCGCCGCCTTGCTTGCCCCAATTGCCAGCGTCCATCGCCTTGATCTTGTCTTCGCGCGCCGCTTCTTCCTTGCGGCGGTTGGTGGTGGCCGCGTAATTCCAGTGCACCGCCGAGACATGGTAGCCGTCCGCGCCATTCTCCGCCTGCAGCTTCCAGTTGCCTTCGAAAGTGTAGGTCGAGGCGCCGCGCAGCACTTCCAGACCATCGGCAGACTGGTTGACGATCATGTCGATGATCTTGCCCGCCTCGCCCAGGAATTCGGCCAACGGCGCCACGTCGTCATTCAGGCTGCCGAACAAAAAGCCTTTGTAGCTCTCGAAGCGCGCCACTTTTTTCAAGTCGTGCGAACCTTCCTTGTTGAAGCAGTCCGGATAGCCTGCGTCTTCCGGGTCCTTCACTTTCAGCAGCTTGCCGTTGTTGTTGAAGGTCCAACCATGGAATGGGCAAGTGTAAGTCGCCTTGTTCCCGCGTTTATGGCGGCACAACTGCGCACCGCGATGGGTGCAGGCGTTGATGAAAGCATTCAGCTCGCCCTGACGATTACGCGCGATGAAGACCGGCTGGCGGCCAATGTGCGTCGTGTAGTAATCGTTATTGTTCGGGACCTGGCTTTCGTGGGCCAGGTAGATCCAGTTCCCCTCGAAGATGTACTTCATCTCCAGTTCAAACAGCTCAGGGTCGGTAAAGGCGGCGCGGTGCAAGCGGTAGTCGCCTTTCTCGTGGTCTTCGACCAGATACTGGTCGATGGAAGGCTTGGCTTTGTGAATCGGGATCATGGCCACCCTCTTATGCAGCGGCGCGCACGCGCTCAACTTCTGCTGCCGGTGCAGCATCGCGGTCGGCGTACAAGCTAAAGTCAAAGTCGATTTCGGCGTATGGCTGGTCCAGACCCTTGGCGCTGATCTTGGCCGTATCGGTGATGTGACGCACGGCCGGTACCAGGCCTTCGCGGCTGGCGAAGGCGAAATCGTCCCACAGGTATTCATCGCCATCGATGTTGATCTGGGTGGTCAGCTTGCGCTGGCCTTCGGCGCTGATGAAAAAGTGAATGTGCGCTGGACGGTGGCCGTGGCGGCCCAGCTGGTCCAACAGGCGCTGGGTGGTGCCGTCCGGCGGGCAGCTGTACCCGACTGGCAGGAAGCTGCGGAACTGGTAGCGGCCCTCGCCGTCGGTGTAGATGGTGCGGCGCAGGTTGAATGCGGACTGGGTCTGGTCGAAGAACGAGTAGCCGCCCATCAGGTTGCAGTGCCAGACTTCGACCTTGGCGTTGGCCAGCGGCTTGCCTTGTTCGTCGCGCACGGTGCCTTGCATGAACAGCACTTCGGCCTTGTCGACTTCCGTGCCATCGTCGAGACGCGCGTAGCCTTTGCTCTCCGGAGCGCCAGCCACGTACAGCGGGCCTTCGATGGTGCGTGGCGTGCCGCCGGTCAGGCCGGCCTTGGCTTCCGCTTCGTCGGCGCGGATGTCGAGGAAGCGTTCCAGCCCGAGGCCCGGCGCCAGCAGACCCAGTTCATTGCGTACACCGGCTTCACGCAGGTATTCGAGGCCGGTCCAGAATTCGGTGGCTTGAATGTCGAGGTCTTCGATGGTCTTGCACAAGGCGCTGACCAGGCCAACGACTACCTGCTGCACGCGCGGATTGGCCGGGGCGGTAGCGCTGTCGATGATCCAGCTTTTTACCAGGGTGTCGATTTCTTGATGGTTCATTTTTGTCTCCTTCAGGTTTGTGGATTTAAGCGTCGGTATCGCGTACAGAGGATGGATGCCGGCACATTGGGTTGATCTCGATTTTCATGTAAGGGAACAACGGCAGCGAAGTGAGTAGCGCGTGCAGTTCGTCGACGCTGTTGACGTCGAACACGCTGAAGTTGGCGTACTGCCCGGCGATGCGCCACAGGTGGCGCCACTTGCCGCTGCGTTGCAGGCTTTGCGCCAATTCGCGTTCATTCTTCTTGAGTTCATCGGCCTGCGCGACCGGCATGGCCGGGGGCAGTTGAACATCCATGCGGACGTGGAATAGCATGGCAATCTCCTTTTATTTGCGGCGCAGGCGCGCCAGTTTGTCCATGTCGATGTCGACGCCGAGGCCAGGCCCGGTCGGCACGTGCAGCATGAAGTCCTTGTAGACCAGCGGCGTTTGCAGCACTTCCTCGGTCAGCAGCAGCGGTCCAAACAGCTCGGTGCCGGCTGAAAGATCGGCGAAGGTCGAGAACAGGTGGGCCGATGCCGCCGTGCCTATCCCGCCTTCGAGCATGGTGCCGCCGTACAGGCTCACGCCGGACAGCTGCGCCACCGTCGCTACCTGCGCCGCTGGAATCAGGCCGCCGGACTGGGTGATCTTCACCGCGAAGACGTCGGCCGCCGAAGCATTCGCGAACGCCAGCGCATCCTGTGGGCCGTGTAGCGCTTCGTCGGCCATGATGGAAACTGCGTAGCGCTGCGCGAGGCGCGCCATCGCTGCCATATTCTCGGCACGTACCGGCTGCTCGATCAGATCAACGCCGCCGGCTTCCAGTGCGGCGATGCCTTGCACCGCTTCCAGTTCACTCCACGCCTGGTTCACGTCCACGCGCACGCTGACCGCATCGCCAAGCGCTTTTTTAATCGCCAGCACGTGCTTCACATCCTCGGCCAGCGGACGCGCGCCGATTTTTAGCTTGAAAATGCGGTGGCGGCGCTTTTCCAGCATGGTCTCCGCTTCCGCGATGTCCTTGGCGGTATAGCCGCTGGCCAGCGTCCATGCCACCGGCAGCGCATCGCGAACGCGGCCGCCGAGTAACTCGCTGAGCGGGATGCCGAGGCGGCGCGCCTGCGCATCCAGCAACGCGGTCTCGATGGCGCATTTGGCGAAGCGATTGCCTTGAATGATCTTGCGGATCTTGGCCATCGCCTTCGCCACCTGGCTCGCTTCCATGCCGATGAGCAGAGGCGCGATGTGGGTGTCGATATTGACCTTGATGCTTTCCGGGCTCTCTTCGCCGTAGTTCAAACCACCGATGGTGGTGGCCTCGCCCCAGCCTTCGACGCCGTCAGCGCAAACTACGCGCACCAGCACCAGCGTTTGCGTATTCATCGTCGCGACTGAGAGCTTGTGCGGACGGATGGTCGGCACGTCGGCGAGGATGACTTCGATGTTCTGAATCATATTTAGTTTGTATAATTGATCGGATAGGGACACAATATTCCTGAAGAATCGCCCCGTCCAACACCGATTTAGCATCGTTTCAATACCCGGAAGGTATGTAATGGAATTGCGTCACCTGCGTTACTTCGTCGCCGTCGCGGACGAGAAGAACTTCACCCGCGCGGCTGAGCGTTTGCACATCGCGCAGCCTCCGCTGAGCCGCCAGATCCAGCAACTCGAAGAGGAATTGGGCGTGGAGTTGATCGAGAAAGGCACACGTCCGGTCAAGCTGACCGAGGCTGGCGCCTTCTTTCATGCGCATGCGCAGGAGTTGCTGGCCAAAGCGGCCGAACTCAAAACCATGACCCAGCGCGTGGGCAAAATCGAGCGCACTTTGTCGATTGGTTTTGTGGCTTCAACGCTGTATGGCCTGCTGCCACGCATCGTGCGCAGCTATCGCGCGCAGCATCCGGAAGTGGAAGTGACCTTTCATGAATTGACCACCATGCAGCAGATAAAGGCGCTGAAAGACGGCGTGATTGACGTCGGCTTTGGCCGCGTGAAGAGTGAAGATCCCAACATTCGCCGCATCGTGCTGCGTGAGGAGCGGCTGGTGATGGCGCTGCCGGTAGCGCATCCGCGCGCGGCGTCGTCAGATCCATTGAGCCTTGTGGACCTGCAGTCAGAAACGCTGCTGGTGTATCCAAAGACGCCGCGCCCCAGCTTTGCCGACCAGGTGCTATCGGTGCTGTCCGAGCGTGCCATCGTACCGCTGAAAATCATCGAAGTGCGCGAGCTGCAGATTGCGATTGGCCTGGTGGCGGCTGGCCAGGGCGTGGCCATCGTGCCGGAGAGCGTGCAAGGCATGCGCCGCGACGACGTGGTGTTCCGCGCCCTGACCGACCGCCACGCCGTGTCGCCGGTGATGTTCAGCGTGCGCAAGCTGGATCGCACGGAGGAACTGCAGAAGATGCTGGCCGTGATCTACGACGTGTACGACGCGGCCGGCATCAGTTACATCCGCGAGACGCTTTAAGCGGCTTGCGCCTGCACCTCCGCTGTGACGACGGACGACGCCGAGCGCCCATGCCGGATCAGCGATACGGCGATCGTCGCAATCACCGCCGGTATGGCGATGGCGACGAAATTCTGCTCCAGCGGCAGTGCCATGCCCACCAGCGTGCCAATCACAATCGGGGCCAGGATGGCACCACTGCGGCCGACGCCCGAGGCCCAGCCGATGCCGGTCGAGCGCACAGCGGCTGGATAAAACTGGCCAGCGTAAGCGTAAGTCACAATCTGCGTGCCGATGGTCGAAGCGCCAGCGAAACCTACCAGTACATACAGCACCTCGGTCGGTACCTTGTAGCCGAGCAGCGTAATCGACACCGCCGCCAGCGCATACATGCCCACCAAAACGTATTTGATGTGGAAACGGTCTGCCAGCCAGCCGCCGCCCACTGCGCCGATCACCGCACCGAAGTTCAGCACCAGCACAAAAGTCAGCGCCGAGCCAAGGCTATAGCCTGCTCCGGCCATCAGTTTGGCCAGCCACGAGCTTAATGCGTACACCATGAACAGGCACATAAAGAAGGCGATCCAGAACATCACGGTGCTGAAACCGCGGCCGTCCTGGAACAGTTTTCCGATAGGCGCGCCTTCGGCTTTGCCCTGCGCAGCAAAGCTGTCGTGCGCAGTGGCGCGATAGCCAGGTTCCATGCGCGACAGGATGTCTTTGAGTTCATCGATACGCTGCTGGCGCACCAGGAACGTCATCGATTCCGGCAGCGACTTGAGGATGAACGGAATCAGCACCACCGGCACGCCCGCCGCCAGGAACACCGAAGACCAGCCATACGCCTCGATCATGCCCTTGCCCAGCAGCGCCGCCAGCATGCCGCCGACAGCATAACCGCTGAACATCAGCGTCACCATGGTTGCGCGGATTTTGCGCGGCGAGTACTCCGTCATTTGCGCCACCACATTCGGCATCACGCCGCCGATGCCCAAGCCGGCGAGGAAACGCATGCCGCTAAACACGTAAGGATCTTGCGTCAATCCCGCCGCCGCAGTGAAAACGCTGAACAGCGCAAGGCAAATTGCAATCGCACGCGGGCGGCCGATGCGGTCCGCCACCGTGCCTAAAAATATGGCGCCGAACATCATGCCGAACAGCGCGGAGCTGACCATGAAGCCGGCATTCTGCGCTGTCACGCCCATGCTCTTCATGATCGAAGGCAGCGCGATACCGGCGACGGCCAGGTCGTAGCCGTCGCAAATGATGATGATCGCGCACCAGGCCAAAATGCCCGCATGGAAGCGGTTAAAGCGCGCGTTGTCCGCTAGTTTATGGATGTCGATGTGCTGCATGGTGCTTGTCTCCTTGTTGTAGTAGTGGTGATGGATTGGTTGCAGCGGCAGGACGCAGCACATGGTGCGCGGCCATGCCGATCAAAATGCCCCAGAACGCCGAGCCCAGGCCGAGGAAGGTCATGCCCGATGCGGTGGCGAGAAAAGTCAGTACCGAGGCTTCTCGTTCCGGTGCTTCAGCGATTTGTGCGAGGTTGACAGTAATGGGGCCTAGCAGCGCCAGCCCGGCCAGCGTCACGATCAATTCCTTGGGCAAGGCGGCGAACAGCATCACCACCGAGCCGCCGCACAAGCCGGCCAGCAGGTAGAACACGCCGTTGGCGATGCCTGCGATGTAGCGCTTGCGCGGATCTTCGTGCGCATCCCGCCCGGTGCACATGGCGGCGGTAATCGCGGCGATGGCGATGGTGATGCCGCCGGTGAAAGCGGTAAGAATCGAAGCCACGCTATTGACCGCCACCACGCGCCGCACCGGTACGTCGTAGCCGGCGCTTTTGAGGATCGCCATGCCGGGTAAATACTGTCCGCTCAAGGTGGTCAGCACCAGCGGCAAGGCCAGGCTGAAGGTCGAGGACCAGCTCCATACGGGCGTGATGAATTGCGGTGTCACCAATTGCAGCTGCACGCTGGCGAGATGTGTCTGTCCGGTCACCACGGCAATGGCGATGCCCGCGACCAGCAGCAACACCACGCTATAGCGCGGAGTCAGGCGCTTAAAAATCAGGAACGCCGCCAGCATGCCACACACCAGCAGCGGCAAAGTGCCCATGCCTTTGAAGGCGTTCAGGCCAAACGGCAGCAAAATCCCCGCCATCATGCCGCTGGCGACGCCCTTGGGCACATGCGCCATCAGGCGTTCGAAGCCGCCGCTCAAGCCGATCGCCAGCAACAGCAACGCGGCAGTCAGGTAAGCGCCGACCGCTTCGTGGATCGACAGCGCGGGAAAAAGAGGAATCAGCAGCGCAGTGCCGGGCGCCGACCACGCGGTGATGACGGGTGCTTTCAGCGTCCAGCTAAGAATGATGCCAGCCAGCGCCGCGCCCAGTGTTATGCCCCATACCCAGGATGCGAACATCTGGTTGGACATGTGGCCTGCTTGCGCGGCCTGGTAGAAAATCGCCAGCGGCCCGGCAAGCGAAACCAGCACGGCGAGAAAGCCCGCACCGATCGCGGATACGGGCAATGAGGATTGCATGGGTGTCTCCCGGAGTTATTGTCTTTGTGGCAGAGTAGACAAGTTCCGGGAGACGGTCCAAGACCGATTTAGTATGCCTTTGATACCTGCGAAGTATGCTGTTTCAGGCGCTGAATAGCTTGCGGTCTTTAATTTTGTGCTCGTCGTGATAATCCTCGTACCACCATGGGCGTTCGCTGGCTTTGGTCGGTGGCCGTTGCAGCACCAGCTCCTTGTGCGCCAGCTTGGCGTCACGCTGTGCGAGGCGGAAGTGATAATGGTCGAAGATGCGCACTGCCTCCACCATGTAGGCAGTGACCACCAGCGGATCCTTCACCAGCAGCAGGTTCTCGCCGTTCGCGGTATCAGCCGGGCCGGAAAAATTATACGAGCCGAGATACACACGGGCCGTCGGCTTGTCGAAATCCAGCACCACGAACTTGTGGTGCATGCGCGTGCCACCGCCGCCTACCGGTTCCTCCGAAAACGGTGGCGGTACGTCGCCGGACAGCACGTCGGGATACACGGGAGCGACATTGCCGTCGGGTTTCTGCACATCGAGACCCCCTACTTTGCGGTCCGATATGCCGTACACGAAGACGCCAGGTTTACTGGTCACTGCTTTGACGGCATCGCGTATCGGCCCCTCGGTCTGGTACAGGAAGGCCAGTGAGTACAGCATGCTGGATTGGGCGCTGTGCATATCGGCGGCGATTTCGGCCAGTTTGGCGTTGTTGTCGCCATGCGGCGAGAACGTGACCTTGATATCGACCTGGCCGAAATCCAGCGGTATCCATTCGGCAGAATCGGAGTCGCGGAAGTCTTTCACGGAATTCGCCCAGTACTGCTCGAACGCAGCGCTGAACACTTTCACCGCCTGTGCGCTGTGCAGGATCATGGCGTTATTGGCCTGCACATAGAAACCGCGCCAGCTAAAATTAGTGGAGCCGCACACCACGATCTTCTGGTGCGGCCCGTTCACCACGATCATCTTGTTGTGCTGTAGCTTGCCCATGTCCTGCCGCAGCACGTTGTGCGCGCCCGCAGATGCTTTCAAGCGCGTTTCGGCGGCAGTTTCGGCACTATGCGCGCCGCCATGTTCGGCGCTGTCGTCGATGATGACGCGCACGCGCTCGCCCAAGGCCACCAGCTTGTCGACGATTTCCGGCAAATTCAAATCGTAGGCGACGAGGCTGACGTGGGCGTCGGGATCTTTGACGGCTTTGTCCAGCGTATCGAGGATGGCGGCGCGTGCTTCAAAGCCCATCCATTCCAGCGCTTCCTTCGCCTTGGGGTGAGTGGGCTCGAATGTCAGGCCATCCACCGCCTTGGCTGGCAACAGCTCGGAGATCGGACCGAAGGCCTGGTATTTATCGACAAAGGCTTGCGACGAAACGAAGCCGCGCGTGAATGTCACATTCAGCTTGCCGGGATAGGTTTCCCGTGCGAGTTCGATGCCCAGCTCCTGCGGCTCGCCGTAACTCAAGGCGCCTGCGGGATCCATGAACACTGGCGTTACGCGGTAATTGAACTCGCCGGATTTGTCGGCATTGCGCGGGAAATGCACCCAGCGGAATTTCTGGATCGGCGACAGCGTGGTCGCCAGTGTGTTGGGATTAAGGCTGCCGTCGTCGGCGCGGAACGCCAGCCGGTTCTTGACTGGGTAGTAACGCTTGCCATCGGGCTCGCTGTACTCGATGGCGAAGCCAACAAAATCGTCTGGCGGTTGCTGTCCGTCGCGCCAGTTCATGGCCAACAAGACCATGCCTTCACCACGGTGGAGTTTCAAGTCGAAACCGGCCATATCCCATCCTTTTTGAGCTGAGTTGAATGAAGCCCGGCCAATGTATCACGCGCCAAGACTTATCATTTTGCTAGCATTTGGATAGTGTTGGAAAGCCGTCAGGGCGCTGTTTTTTCTCCTTGCAGAACCTGTAATTCGTCCTCCGTAAAGCCGGCTTGGCGGCGTGCCTCCAGGTTAAACGGTCCACGCGGTGTCGGCGCGTTGTATTGGCGGGCCAGATCGGCGTAGGAGGGAATCAGTTCCAGCCCGCGTTGGCGGCACAGGTAGCTGTACCAGCGATTGCCGATTTCAACGTGGCCGATTTCGTCGCGCAGGATAATATCCAGGATCGCTGCGGCTTCCTTGTCACCAGCCTGCGCCAGCTTGGCGCGCAGCGGCGGATTGGCGTCCAGCCCACGCGCCTCCAGCGTGCGCGGCACCAGCGCCATGCGGGCCAGCACATCGTCCGCAGTTTTGGCGACCATCTCCCACAAGCTGTCATGCGCGATGAACTGGCCGTAGTAGTAGTCCTGTTTTTGCAAGTGCTCTTCCAGCAGCGAGTAGTGGTAGGCCTCTTCCTTTGCCACCTGCAGCCAGTCCGTGTAGTACTCGGCGGGCAAACCAGGGAAGCGCCAGATCGCATCCAGCGCCAGGTTGATGGCATTGAACTCGATGTGCGCCAGCGCGTGGATCAGCATCGCCCTGCCCTCAACTGTGTTCATCGCACGCCGCCCCACTTGTAGCGGCGGCACCAGTTCCGGCTTATCCGGACGGCCGGGAATGTCGTCGGCTGATGTCAGCACCGCCTGCGGATCCGGCACGCAGCTACCTTCCTGCGAAGCCGCCGCGATCGCATACACCGCAGCCACCTTGGCGGCAGGGTCGCGCTCGACCAGGCATTGCAGCGCGCGGGCGCGGAGTTCCAGTGGTGCTTGCATATTCTTCTTCCAATTTAACGAGGGCGATAGTCTACCACTAGGTTCCCCGCGAACTAAGTCCTGTCCTACAGCGACACCGCGCGTGCACCTATACCTCGGCAGTCGCGCCACCAGCATGATGTGTCAACTTACTCACCACATGGAGACCATCATGAGCTATCTGGATCGCGACACCTACGGCATCTACACCGGCGACGACACCGAGGGCCCCGGCCCGCGCCTGATGGGCGCGGACACGCTGATCGGCGAAGATGTTTACAACCGCCAGGACGAAGATCTCGGCGACATCAAGGAAATTATGCTCGACATACGCAACGGCCAAGTGGCCTACGCCGTGCTGTCCTTCGGCGGCTGGCTGGGCATGGGCGACAAATTGTTTGCCGTGCCGTGGCAAGCGTTGCAACTGGACACTGACAACAAGCGCTTCCTGCTGGACTGCTCGAAAGAACACCTGAAAAACGCACCTGGCTTCGACAAGGACAATTGGCCGGACATGGCCAGTACGGAGTTCAATACAGAGCTGCACAGTTTCTATGGCACCCATCAAAGTGTACCGGGCGGCGTTACCTCGAGCGGTAGCGTGATGGGCAGCAGCAGCGGCAACCTGCAAAGCGATCCAGGTTACAGCAGTAGCCGTGGCACGGACAGCGGCAATATCTGACGCTGGCCCTCATAGCGCACACATTGGCTCGCCAAGGCATGCGATAAGCGGCATGCCTGGCGGGCTTCTCTGGTTTAATTCAGGGTATGAACAAAATCATAACTACCCTGTTGCTTTCCACCGCTTTGTCCGCCCATGCGATTGAACCGCTGCCGCCCGAAACGATGGATGATACTCGTGTGTTCAAGGTCGAAGTATTGCAAGTGACGGACATCGAACCCTATCGCGAAGCACTGAACGGCTTCCTCAAGTCCCTGCAAAATAATGGCCTGGTGGACGGTAAAAACCTCAGCGTGCACAAGGCCACCATCGATTTCGACGCCGAAAATGGCGGTTTCTGGAGCAAACTGGGCGTGCTGCTGCGCATCCGCCAGGAGGCGACCCGCATTGTTGAAGCCAAGCCGGACCTGGTACTGACTATCGGCACACCGGCCACCAAGTACGCGCGCGGCATGATGACCGACGCCCACATTCCACTGGTGTTCACGGCCGTCGCCAATCCGGAAGATGCTGGCTGCGTGTCGCTGGTCGACGCCGGTGAAGGCGCCACGGGTTCCACCCTGTACACCGACATGACTGATTCGCTCAAGCTGGTCCAGGACGTATTCCCGCAAGTGCACCGCATCGGCATGGTGCACAGCGACGACGACAACGGCATCGCTAATGTGGCGGCAGCCACCACCAAGGGCAAGCCGCTGGGACTGGATGTCAGCGCGCGCCAGGTCAGCAAGAATGAGCACATCGCACCCAAGCTGAAGGAACTGTATGCCGCCGGCGCCGAAATGTTCGCGGTGCCGCTGGATACTTACTACGGCCTACACCGCTACGAAGCGTCGCTCGACCTTGGTGATTTCGGTATTGAGAACAAGGTGCCGGTGGTGACGCTGGCCATGGTGAGCGTACCCGGCGCGGCGCTGTACATCGGCGCCGATTTCAAGCAGGTCGGCCAGTTGGCCGGCACACAGGCGGCCAAGATCCTCAAGCGTCACACCAAACCGGACGTGTTGCCCATCCTGCGTCAGGAAACGCCGACCGTGCTGGTTGACCCGGCCCGGCTTGAAGCGCTGAAAGTCGCCTTGCCGGCCCAATTGTCGGCCCGCAAAACGGTGGCAGCCAACGGTCTGTGGCAAATCGATCTGGTGAAATAAAGTTGTTATACTGGCCCTGTCGTCGACTATGACAGGACCCGCCATGCGGCGCAGGCAATTCGTCACCGGTATCACCATTTCCGTTTTGGCTGGCAGCCGGGCTTGGGCCGACGAACCACGCCACATCGTTATGGCCAGCCTGGTCGGCAATGGCGATGGTTTCGCCGCGCGCTGGCTCAAACTGATCTACAGCGACGCATTCAAGCAGCTGGGCATTGAGCTGGAAATTCGTGCCTATCCGGCCGCTCGCGCCGCCGCTGAATCCGCCGCCGACAACGTGGACGGCGAACTGGCCCGCAGCTTTGAGTACGAGGACACCCATCCCAACCTGATCCGCGTGTCTGAACCTACCTTCTACGCCAACACCATAGCCTACGCCACCCGTAGCGACATCAAGCTGGAGCCTGGCTACGAATCCTTGCGCGACACCAGCTATCGCATCGAGCACCGGCTGGGCTATCCCATCATGACCCGCAAGCTGGCGGCGGTGGTGGCGCCGGCCAATCTCAGCGAAGTGCGCAATGCCGAAACCGGCCTGCGCAAGCTGGTGCTCGGCCGTTCCGACCTGTACGTGGACGTTGAAGACACCGTAACTTCCCTGCTGTCCTGGCCGGAATTCCGCGGCGTCGGCATTCGCCCGGTGGCCGTGATGGATCGCGGCCCGGTACACGCCTACCTGAACCGCCGATACGCCCAGCTGGCGCCACGGTTGGGCGCCATCATCAAAAAGATGCGTGACAGCGGCCAGATCGAACGCTACCGCCAGCAAGCCATGCACCAAAATTGAGCGTTTCCACTGGCACACTTCTTGATACAAGATTAAATGTGCTCAACAGGGAATGTTCGATATGGCTAAATTCTTCAATGAAATGACCGCTGACGGCATGGCGCACACTGCCAGTGCTGAAGTACGTGAACACTACCGCGAGTTCTGCGGCTGGCTGCAGCGCCAGTCGGCAGAAACCATAGAACGCAAGCGCGCCGAAGCGGATTTGACCTTCCGCCGCGTCGGCATTACCTTTGCCGTCTATGGCGACGATGCCGGCACCGAACGGCTGATTCCTTTCGATACCATCCCGCGCATCATCCCGGCGGCCGAATGGAAGCAGTTGCAAACCGGGCTGGTCCAGCGCGTCAAGGCGCTGAACATGTTCATCCACGATATTTATCACGACCAGAACATCATCAAGGCTGGCATCATCCCGGCCGAGCAAATTTACAAGAACGCCCAATACCGGCCCGAGATGCAAGGCATTAACGTGGTGTCGGACATCTATGCCCACATTGCCGGGGTCGACATCGTGCGCGCCGGCCAGGGCGAATTCTACGTACTGGAAGATAACCTGCGCGTGCCGTCCGGCGTCTCCTACATGCTGGAAGACCGCAAAATGATGATGCGGCTGTTCCCGGAACTGTTCGCCCGCAACAAGATCGCCCCGGTCGACCACTACCCGGACATGCTGCTCGATAACCTGCGCTCAGTGGCACCGATGGGCATCAACGATCCTACCGTGGTGGTCATGACACCGGGCATGTACAACTCGGCCTACTTCGAGCACGCCTTCCTGGCCCAGCAAATGGGCGTGGAGCTGGTCGAGGGCAAGGATTTGTTCGTCAGCGATAACACCGTCTTCATGCGCACCACGCGCGGCCCGAAACGGGTGGACGTGATTTACCGCCGTCTCGATGATGATTTCCTCGACCCGCTGGCCTTCCGTCCGGATTCCTCGCTCGGCGTGCCGGGGCTGCTATCGGTCTACCGCGCCGGCCGTGTCACGCTGGCCAACGCCATCGGCACCGGTGTGGCGGACGATAAATCCATCTACCCCTATGTGCCGGACATGATCAAGTTTTATTTGTCGGAAGAGCCGGTGCTGAACAACGTGCCGACCTACCAGTGCCGCAAAAAAGAGGATCTGGCTTACACGCTGGCCAACCTGCCCGAGCTGGTGGTCAAGGAAGTGCACGGCGCGGGAGGCTACGGCATGCTGGTCGGGCCGGCCTCGACCAAGGCGCAGATCGAAGACTTCCGCCAGCGCTTGCTGGCCAAGCCGGACGGCTACATCGCCCAGCCGACGCTGGCCCTGTCGGCCTGCCCGACCTACGTGGAAAATGGCATCGCGCCGCGCCACATCGACTTGCGGCCATTCGTCCTGTCCGGCAAAACCATCTCGATGGTGCCGGGCGGCCTGACCCGCGTGGCGCTGCAGCAAGGCTCGCTGGTGGTGAACTCGTCGCAAGGCGGCGGCACCAAGGACACCTGGATTCTGGAGAAATAAATCATGCTGAGCCGAACCGCTGACCACTTATTCTGGATGGCCCGCTACACCGAGCGCGCCGAAAATACCGCCCGCATGCTGGATGTGAACGTGCAAACCTCGATGCTGCCGCAATCCGAGGAGGAGCAGGCGCAGGGTTGGCGCGCCCTGCTCGGCATCTCCGAGCTGCAGTACGCCTTCAATCAGAAGTACAACTCGCTGGAAGGCCGCGAGGTCATCGATTTTATGGTGCGCGATCCCGGCAACTCTTCTTCCATCGTGGCCTGCCTGACGGCGGCCCGTGAAAACGCCCGCGCCGTGCGCGGCACGCTGACCACGGAAGTGTGGGAAATCCAGAACCAGACCTGGCTGGACATGCAGCGCCGCATCAACTCCGACCTGCTGGAAACCGACCCCAGCAAGTTCTTCGAATGGGTTAAGTACCGCTCGCACCTGTCGCGCGGCGTCACGCAGGGCACCATGCTGCGCGACGAGGCCGTACACTTCATCCGCCTCGGCACCTTTTTGGAGCGGGCCGACAACACGGCGCGGATTATCGACGTCAAATACCACGGCGGCGCCACCGAGAGCGGCGAGAACATGAGCCAGCGCGACTTTTACTATTGGGGCGCGATGCTGCGTTCGGTGTCCGGCTTTGAAATCTACCGCAAGGTCTACCGCGACGTCATCACCCCGGCCCGCATCGCCGAGCTGCTCATGCTGCGCGGCGATATGCCGCGATCTCTGCTAGCCTGCATGGATGAAGTGGTTCAGAATCTCCACGAGGTGCGCAACGACGTTTCCGCCGATACCGAACGTTTCGCCGGCCGCCTGCGCGCAGAACTCCAGTTCGGCAAGATCGACGACATCCTGGCGGAAGGCCTGCATGACACGCTGACCCGCTTCCTGGCCGACATCTACGAACTGGGCAACCGCGTCAGCCGCGATTTCCTGGTCCCGTTGGCGGCGTAAGCGAAAGGTGAATCTATGCATCTGACCATACGGCATGAAACGCGCTACACCTACACTTTGCCGCTGGCCTACACGATACAGCAGCTGCACCTGACGCCGCGCGTGGAGCCGCAGCAGCACGTGCTGTCCTGGCAGCTGTCCACGCCCGGCCACGTACACGCCTACACGGATGCGTACGGCAACCAGTCGCACATGATGACCATGGATTTGCCGCACCAGACGCTGTCCATCGTCGCCAGCGGCGCGGTCGAGACTACCGCGCCCGACCGTGGCCGGGTGCCCAACGGCGATACCCTGTCGCCGCTGATTTTTACGGTGCCGACCCGCCTGACCGGCGTTACGCCCGGCATCCTTGAACTGGCGGCCTCTTGCCTGCCGGACGGCCAGGCCATGACGCGCGACTTGATGTGTTTGGCAGAGCACATCTTTGGTGCGGTTCGGTATCAAAGCGGTGCGACCGCCGTCGATACCACGGCCAGTGCGGCGCTGGCGCTGGGCGAAGGCGTGTGCCAGGACCATGCGCACCTGTTTCTGGCCTGCTGCCACGCCCATGGCATCCCGGCGCGTTATGTGTCCGGCTACATCGATCCGGAAAACAGCGACCATGCGGCCAGCCATGCCTGGGTCGATGCCTGGGTGGAAGACAAGGATTACAGCGGCTGGATCAGCATCGACGTCACCCATGCGCGCCTGATGACCGACGCCTACTGCCGCATCGCCATCGGCCGCGACTACGACAGCGCCGCCCCGGTGCGCGGCGTGCGGCGCGGCGGCGGTACCGAGTCGCTGAGTGTGGATGTGCTGATTGTTCCGCAGTAAAATACGATACTTTCAATCAAGAACTCGAGACGATGACTTACTGTGTGGGCATGCGCCTGAATGCCGGGCTGGTGTTTTTATCCGATTCGCGGACCAATGCGGGTGTCGATCAGGTCGGCACCTTCCGCAAGCTGAGCGTGTTCGAAATCCCCGGCGACCGCATGATGGTCATGATGACGGCCGGGAACCTGTCAATTTCGCAGTCGATCCGGCAGATGGTGTCTGAACTGAAAACCGACGCCGGCCACAGCATCTGGAACGCACCGAATATGTACGAAGCAGCCCGCATCCTGGGCGAGGCCGTGCGCCAGGTGCATCAGCGCGACGCGGAGGCGCTGTCCTCGTTCGGCATCGAATTCAACGTCAGCATCATCTTCGGTGGCCAGATTAAGGGCGAGCGCTGCCGCTTGTTCCAGATCTACTCGGCCGGCAATTTCATCGAATCGCACGACGAGAACACCTATTTCCAGATCGGCGAAGCCAAGTATGGCAAGCCCATCATCGACCGCGTGGTCAGCCCAGCCACCTCGCTCGACGATGCCGCCAAATGCGCGCTGATTTCGATGGATTCCACCCTGCGCTCCAACGTTTCCGTCGGCTTGCCGCTGGATATGCTGGTCTATGAAGCCGACAAACTGGCAGTTACCCACTTCGTCACCATTGACGAGCGCAACGAGTACTTCCAGATGATCCGCAGCACCTGGGGCCACCAGTTGAAGAGCGTATTCGAAGGCCTCGATGCACCGGTGTGGAACGCCGCGCCCGAAACAGCAGGCAACGTGTTGCATTCGGCCAACACTAGCAGCAAGCCAGTCCGGGTGGCGCCGCCGGGCAGTGTTGCTGTACCGAAGGTAACGCGCGCACCGTTGCAAACCCTGTCACAACAATTTTACGACGGGCAACAGTAATCTCGCTGTGTCCGGGACAGCGTATGATAGGATAAAAGCAACCTGTCCCGGAGCAACACATGAGTGACACCAGTCCATCCTCGGCCGAAGAAAGCATTTTCTCAGTCGACACCCTGTTGAAATACATGGGGAATGACGCCAAAGCCCTGGCGATCGTCTCCAAGATCGTGCGCGATGCCTGCGCGCCGCGCATGGCGCCGTTTGAGCAGGCCGCCACCGCCCTGCGCGAGCAGCGCCTGCAGGAAGCCGGCAAAATCTTCCACAGTTTGCGTGGTTCGATCGGCACCTTGGGCGCCCGGCGGCTGGTGCAGTCCTCCCTCGAGCTGGAAAAAGCGATTGTCGAGCAACATATCGACGCCATCCCCGCACTGTTCACCGCACTCGAGTCCGAATATCAACTGGTATTGCGCGACGCCGACGCCTGGCTGCAACGCAACGCTCCGCAGGGCGTCTGAGCTCTTCCCCATCATTCACGAATTGTGAACCCGCATCTTTGCTGCATTGCACAGCAGTAGCCTGTGCAACTGTGGCTTTTCAACCATTAACGAATGGTTACAATTGTTACCCGCACGCGTGAACTCTGAACGGGAAGCGTAAAATCTTCATGCTAATATCGCTTTTACTGATGTTCAGCAGGTTTTAACCGCCACGTTATTGCGTATTCGACAATTTGCCGAGGCGCAAGTATAATGGTGCGATGCACAGAGGCCTGTCTGGGCTGGGTAGTAATGCTTTCAACTAGGGTTTTAAATTTATGGAATTATTCAACAAGTCTGGTGTATTGGTATCGTCGGTGCTGGTGCTGGTTGGCGCCCTGATTGCCTGCCAGGCTCAAGAAGATGCTATTCCCTCCCCGACTGTGATTGAAGCTGCTGCCATGCAAATCGGCCCTACCGGCCAACCCGCCGCCGAACGCCGTCTGCAAGAATGGGCCGAGCAAGGTTCGCCGGTCGCCCAGCGCGAACTGGCCTTGCGTTACCTGTCCAACCCGGCCAAGCGCCGCGAAGCGATGGAGCTGTTTGAACGCGCCGCCAACGCTGGCGACGCCCAAGCCGCAGTCGGACTGGTCGGCATGGCGCACGAAAGCAGTGCCCGCCGCGTGATCAAGGAAGCCGCCACCGCCAACTACGTGGCGCACTAACAGCAGACCATGGACCGGCTGCGTGCACTGGAAGTGTTCGTGGAAGTCGTCAAACGTGACGGCTTCGCCCGCGCTGCCGAAGCGCTGGATACCTCACCGGCAAATGTCACCCGCTACATCAGCGATCTCGAAGCCCACCTGCAAACCCGGCTGCTGAACCGCAGCTCGCGCAAAATGTCGCTGACTTCCAGCGGCGAAGCCCTGTTTGAGCGCGCCAAATCGATTCTTGACGATGTGGCCGAGGCTGAAGCCATTGTCTCATCCGCCACCATGCAGCCGCACGGCGTACTGCGCATCAATGCCCCGCTCAGCTTTGGCGTGTTGCACCTGGCGCCGCTGTGGGCCAAATTCATGCGTCTGTATCCCGAGGTGCAGCTGGACGTGGCGCTGATTGACCGCGTGGTCGACATCGTCGAGGAAGGCTATGACATGGCGGTGCGCATCTCGCGCGCCGGTTCCACCTCGAATGTGGCGCGCAAGCTGGCCAGTTCGCGCAACGTGCTGTGCGCCTCGCCCGATTACATCCAGCAACACGGCATGCCGCGCACGCCAACCGACTTGCTGCAACATGCCTGCATCGGCTACAGCTACGCCGCTACCGCCGACGAATGGCATATGCTGGACGCCAGCGGCGCCGCCCATGCGGTCAAAGTTCGCTGCGTAATGCACACCAATAACGGCGACACCGCGCGCGCGGCCGCCTTGGGCGGGTTGGGCGTTATCTGGCAGCCGACCTTCCTGGTGGGCGCCGACCTGCGCGCCGGCCGCTTGCAGCGCGTGCTGCCCGACTATCATATGCCGGACATGGACGTGCTGGCCGTCTACCCTAGCCGTCGCCACCTGAGCGCCAAGGTACGGGTGATGATCGATTTCCTGGTGCAGGAATTGGCCGGCACGCCGTGGGATAACGACGAATAAAGTTCCCGGTTTACTTTTGAGGCAGATCATCGCCAAGATGCTGCTCATACCACCGCAAAGCCTGCCTGAGGCCGCGCCGCAGATCGTGCGTAGGCGCGTAGCCGAGCAGTTGTACCGCTTTGGAAATATCGGCCTGCGAATGACGTACATCGCCGGGACGGAATGGCCCATAGGTGGGGCGGTGGTCGTGCAGATGCGGATGGCGCTCCGCCAGCAGTTCCAGCAACAGTAAATACAGCTCGTTGAGGCTGGTGCGGGTGTTCAGCGCCACGTTATAGACCTGGTTGATGGCGGCACGGCGGCAGCTCAGCGCGGCCAACAAGTTTGCCTGCACTATGTTCGCGACAAAACAGAAGTCGCGGCTGCTTTCGCCATCGCCGTGGATGACGACTTGGCGCCCTTCGAGCATGGCCGCCACCCATTGCGGAATCACAGCCGCGTGCGCGTCGCTCGCATCCTGCCGCGGCCCGAACACATTGAAATAGCGCAGGCCGATACACTCCAGCCCGTAGCAGCGCGCGTACACGCCTGCGTACAGTTCGTCCACGTACTTGCTCAAGGCATATGGCGACAACGCCAGGCCGATGTGCTGCTCCTGCTTGGGCAGCGCCGGATGGTCGCCATAGCTGGCGGCGGATGCGGCGTACACCACGCGCCGCACCCCGGCCAGGCGCGCTGCTTCCAGCAGGTTCAGATAGCCTGAAACATTGATGTCGTGGCACAGCAAGGGCTCGGCCAGCGAGCGCGCGGCAGGGCCCAGCGCCGCTTGGTGCAGCACGTAATCGGCACGATCGCAGGCGCTGCGGCACGCCTGCAAGTCGCGAATGTCGCCTTCGATCAGCGAAAAGTCGCGCCACGCGTCGGCGCCGACCTGCTCTCGTACCTGGTCCAGGTTATGCCGATGGCCGGTGAGGAAATTATCGATGCCGACCACTTGCTGCCCCAGTTCCAGCAGCGTTTGCAAGAGGTTGGAACCGATGAAGCCGGCCGCGCCGCTAATCACCCAGCGAAATTGCTCATGCTGTAGCTGCTCGCGCGCCAGTTGGTAGACGCTGGTGGCCGGTGTGCCGTTTTCGTAGTCGCTCATGTTGAGAATGTGTTGAATACTCGTGTCAGCCGATTCTACGAGCGCCTTTTGCAGCGCCGTTTGCGGCTGATCAACGAGTGCCGCGCTGATCGTTCCTACTCTAGGGTTTTTAGGGAGATCGCCATGCCGTCGCTGCGTTTTTTGTTGCTATTGCTACTGGCTGGCTGCAGCCGCCACCAGGACCAGAACGATTTGATGTCCCAAGCCAAGACCTACGCCGCGCGCGGCGAAGCCAAGGCCGCCATCATCCAGCTAAAAAATGTGTTGCAGCAAACGCCGTCGCACGGGCAAGCGCGGCTGATGCTGGGCCAGCTGTATCTGGACATCGCCGACGTGCAGTCAGCCGACAAGGAACTGCGCCGCGCGCTCGACCTGAAAATGCCTGCTGGCGAGGTATTGCCGCTGCTGGGCAAGGCGCTGCTGCTGGAGGGCCAATACCAGAAGCTGCTGGACGATATTCCAGCCGACGAGCAGCAAGCGCAGTGGATGGCGCTGCGCGGCCACGCGCTGCTGGGTTTGAACCGTATCGATGAAGGCCGCGCCGTGTTCGCGCAAATCGCGCTGCGCCACCCCGGCAGCGCACCGGCCCTGCTGGGGCAGGCACGCGTCGCCCTGCTCGACGACAAAAAAGACCAAGCGCTGGCCCTGGTCCGCCAGGCGCTCGCGCAGCAAGCTGAGAATGCCGACGCCCTACGTATGCAAGGCGACATACTGCGCCTGCTTGGCAAGAACGATGAAGCGCTGGCGGCCTACCAGCAGGTGCTCAAGTTACATCCGGCACAGGTGCAGGCGCATGTTGACCTGGCGAATCTCTATATCCAGTCAGGCAAGCTGGACGAGGCACGCAAGGAGCTGTCCATCGGCCGCCAGGCGGCAGCCAACAACCTGCTCCTGATCTACACGCAAGCGCTGCTGGAGTTCAAAGAAAACAAGATCCTCGCGGCGCAAGACCATCTGGCGCTGGTGTTGCGGACAGCGCCGGAACACCTTCCCAGCAATCTGCTGATGGGGGCGATCCTGCGCAGCAAAGGTGCGTACGCCCAGGCCGAGCAGCATTTGCAAAAATTCTTGGAAGCCAATCCCGGCCATCCCTACGCCAGCAAGCTGCTGGCCTCGACGCTCATGAGTACCGGCGCCGTCGACCAGGCATTGGCCGTGGTGGAGCCGCTGTTTGCCAGCCAGCAGCAGGATCCGGAAATGATGGCGCTGGCCGGCGAGCTTTACCTGCGCCAGCGGCAGTACGGCAAATCAGCTGAATATTTCGAGCGGGCCAGCAAGCTGTCGCCGCAAGCGCCAATGTTGCGCGCGGCGCTGGCGATGAGCCACTTGGGTGCGGGCGACAACGACCGCGCAGTCGCCGAGCTGGAGCAAGCGGCCACCATCGACGCCAAATCCTCGCGTGTCGGGACGCTGCTGGTGCTGAGCCACTTACGCAACCGTCAGTACGACAAGGCGCTGGCGGTGGCCGAGCGTATGGTGGCCCAGTATCCCGACAATCCCATGATGCACAACCTCAAGGGCGGCGTATTGCTAGTGCAGCGCGATCGCCCAGCTGCGCGCGCCGCTTTTGAGCGCGCCATCAAGCTCGATCCCCTCTTCCTGCCCGCACTCGACAATCTGACCAGCATGGACATCCAGGACAAAAAACCGGAACAAGCTCGCCAACGCCTAGAAGCTGCACTAGCCAAAGACAAGAACAACGCCGACCTCATGACCGCACTGGCCAGCCTGGCCGCCAGCCAGGGACAGGTGGCGGCAACGCGCAACTGGCTAGAACGTGCATCGCAGGCACGACCGGATGCGCTGGAGCCGGCGATGCGGCTGGCGCATTTCTATGCCCGCGGCAACGAGGTGGCGAAAGCGCTGTCGCTGGCCGAGCAGTTACAGGCATCGCATCCCTCCGACACGCAGGTGGTGGCGCTGCTCGCATCCTTGCAGGCGCGTGGCGGCCAAACGGACAGCGCGCTGGATAACTGGGTCAAGCTGGCCGCGCTGCAGCCCGATTCGCCCGATGTTCAGTTGCGGCTGGCCGCCGCCCGCGCAGCTGCCAACGATAAGGATGGCGCGGCGCGCGCGATGAACAAGGCAATCGCGCTGTATCAGAAAGCCTACGAATTGCGTCCGTCCTCGGCTACCATACAGGCACTGTACGGCGCGCTGACCCAGGCCGGCAATGCGGCCGAAGCGCGCACGCGGATGCAACAGTGGCTGGCCGGACATGCCAATGACCATGTGTCGCGTCTTTACTATGCCAGCAGTTTGCTGACGTTGAAGGAGTATGCTGGCAGCAAAGCCCAGTTTGAAGAAGTGCTGCGGCAAGTGCCAGGCCATTTCATCGCGCTGAATAATCTGGCATGGCTTTATCAGCAAACGCATGATCCGCGCGCCCTGCCGTATGCCGAGCAAGCCTACCGGCAAGCGCCGGATAATCCCGCCATCACGGACGCGCTGGGTTGGCTGCTGCTGGAGCAAGGCAAGCTGGAGCGCGCCCTGCTTTTGCTCAAGCAAGCCAGCGAAAAAGCGCCCAAAAGCCATGAGATCCGCTATCACTACGGCGTTGCGCTGTATAAGTCCGGGGACAAGCGCGGCGCGCGCTCGCAACTGGAGCCCTTGCTCGCTTTGAAGGACTTCGATCGGCACGACGCCATCACCAGCATGCTGGCGCAGTAGCGGTGATGCAGATGTCTTGGGCACGCCTGCTGGCGCTGATCTTCTTCGCCGGTTTTGCCTTGGCCGCGAGCATGTATCCAATGGCCGGCACCTGGCTGCTCCCCATTCTTGCCACCTATGCAGCCTGGCTGTGCTGGCGTCCGGCGCTGTGGCTGGTGTCCTTGCTTGCGCTGCTACCGGTACTGGACTTTACGCCCCACACCGGCTGGTTCTTTCTGGAAGAAATAGACTTGCTGTTGCTGCTGACCGCCGGGCTGGCCTACTGGCACCTGCCGCCCAACAGCGACGAATTGCCGCGTTGGCCGCCGCTGTTTCGCCTCGGACTGGTACTGATGGGCCTTGCCGTGGCCATCGGCATGTGGCGCGGCTTGCAGCCGCTCGGGCCGGTGGACGCCAACACCTTCAACAACTACCTCAGCTCGGCCAATGCGCTGCGCGTCGGTAAGGCATGGGTGTGGACCGTGGTGCTGCTGCCGCCGCTACGCAGAAGCAGCATCGCTCCACGCGAGCAACTGGTGGCGGGCATGATGCTCGGACTGCTGCTGGTCAGCACGGCCGCCATCAACGAACGGATGCAATTTACTGGCTTGCTAAATTTTTCCACTGACTATCGCATCAGCGCACCGTTTTCCGCCATGCATACCGGTGGCGCGGCGCTGGACGGCTATCTGGCGCTCAGCATTCCGCTGCTCGCGACTTGGCTGTTGGCCCGCAACGCCACCTGGCGCAATGCCGCTGCGCTGGCGCTGTTGCCGTTGGCGTGGTATGTCGCGCTCGCCACCTTCTCACGTGGACTCTATCTCGCGCTGGCCGCCGCCCTGCTTGTCCTTGCTGCGCCCATGCTGATGGACCGCTTGCACGGCGGTGCGCCGCGTGCTGGATGGATAGGGTTGGCAGGTGCGGTGCTGGCCGTGGTCGTGCTGGACCTGGCTTTTCGTTTTGGCGGCTATCGCGCCTACCTGCCGGTCCTGATGGCGTTGCTCCTGCTGGCCGCAGCACACTATCGCCACCATCTTTCGCCTACGCTGGCCAGTCTGCTCCTGCTGGGCACCGTTGTGCCGATCTGCCATGGCTACTACGTCAACGTGCGGTTTGCCAGCATTGGCAACGATTGGGCTACACGGCTGCACCACTGGAAAAACACGCTAGCCATGATGGATGCCGATGCAAACCTGCTCGGCATGGGGATTGGAAAATTCCCTGCCACCTATTATTGGTACTATCCGCAACGCGAACTGCCGCCCAGCTATCAATTTATCGATCAGGGCAGCAACCGGCACTTGCGCCTGAGCGCGGGACAGTACGCGGCAGGCTACGGCGAATTGCTACGCATGCTGCAAAGCATTCAGCTACGGCCGCACCAGCAGTACGCGCTGGGTGTCGATGTCTGGAATGGCGGCCCGCCAGCCTTCCTGCATATCAATGTGTGCCAGCGCCAGCTACTGTATCCACAAAACTGTCTGGCCGTTCCTTTGCGCCAGATTCCGCATGGCAGCGCCTGGCAGCACTACCTCTACACCATCGACTCCGGCGTGCTGGGCGGCGACCAGCTGCCTGTCAAATTGGAAATTGCTGCCGAAGGCCAGTTGGCCGTACTCGACATCGACAATCTCAGCCTGCGCACCGTCCCCGACGGTCACGAACTGCTGCGCAACGGCAGCTTTTCCGAGGCAAATACAAGCTGGTTCTTTAGCAGCGATCGCAATCACCTGCCCTGGCACGTCAAGAACCTGGTGCTGAACCTGTACTTTGAGATGGGCTGGGCCGGACTGTGCGCCTACGGCCTGCTGCTATTCAGCGCCGTGGCGGTGCTGCTGCGGCGCGGCGACAGCGCCATGCTGGCCGCCTTGCTGGCATTCCAGCTCGTTGGGCTGTTCGACAGCCTGCTGGACGTACCGCGCATCACCTTGTTATCCATGCTGCTGTTATCGACGGCGGCGCTGCCAAGCAAAGGATCATTATGAAGCTGCTGCTTTGCCTGTTGCTATTGCTACCGGCTGCCCGCACCGGTGCCGAGGAGCTGGTGCAAACGATAGACGAGATCAAACCGTCCGTGGTCGGCATCGGCAGCCTGCAACAAACGCGCGGACCGGCAATCGGCTTTGTCGGCACCGGCTTCGTCATCGGCGATGGCCTGACCGTGGTCACCGCCGCCCACGTCGTGAACGACCTTATCAATAACGGCCAAAGCGCTACGCTTGGCGTGCTGATCCGCAACGGCGAAGGCGCACAATTCCGTTCCGCTACTGTCGTCGCGCTGGACAAAGAGCACGATCTGGCCCGCCTGCGCATCAAAGGTGCGGCACTGCCTGCGCTGAAGCTGGGCGATTCCGGTAAGGTCCGCGAAGGCAAGGCGCTGGCCTTCATGGGATTCCCGCTCGGCATGGTGCTGGGCCTGCACCACGTCACGCATCGCTGCATCGTCTCCGCCATAACGCCGCTCGCCACGCCGGCCATCACCGCGCATCAGCTGGACGGCAAGACAGCGCGCCAGCTACAGCAGCCTGGCTATTCCGTGTTCCAGTTGGATGGCACGGCGTATCCGGGCAGCAGCGGCAGCCCCTTGTTCGATCCCGCCACCGGTGAAGTGGTCGGCGTGGTCAACATGGTGTTCGTCAAGGGCGTGAAGGAATCGGCGATCACCGCGCCCAGCGGCATTACCTACGCCATTCCGGCCAACTACCTCAAAGCTTCCCCAGCATCAGGCGGCCCGTGATACCGGGCTCATCCCAGGTGGGGAAGAAATACGGATAAAACGAACGTTCGTTGCCGTGCTGCTCCATCAAGCCACCAAACTTGCGTATCTGCGCGCCCATGTATTCAAGGTCCAGCCGCAGCAGCACCGCTGGTGCACCGACGCGCGTGCATAGCCGCTCGCCGCCAAAGTCGCGAAAGCCCAGCATGCGCTTGTAAAACATGACGTGGCGTGGATTGACCTCAATCACATAATCCGTGTAGCCGTGGATGTTGTGCGCGTAAATGTAGGAGATGTGAATTAAGGCCGCGAACACGCGCTTGGACACGCCCTTGTCGATCGCCAGCCGCGATGGTTCGCACAGGCGCCGGCGTTCGCTGCGCAGTTCATCCAGCTTGTCGCGGAAATTTTCGTCGGCCGGCAGGCCGATTTCGTCGTTGTCCAGACACAAGGACATGGTGCCGACGGTTTCGCCGCCGGTTTCGGCAAACAGCGTGATTTTGTTCGGCGTATGCGTCACGCCCGGATCGACGGCGTAGCCGCGCCAGCCGTACATCTTCTTCAGCAGCAGGCTGGCTGCTTCGCGTCGGCCTTGCGAGTTGGCCATGCGGATATGAAAAGTTTGTTGATCCAAGGGGTGATCCAATGCGGCTTCGGCTTGACCTTCGCCGACCATGAGGTCACGTAATTCATTGCGGACCTCAAACGAAACAATAGCGTCGTCATGTTGCACGATGGGCTTCCTGGGTGGTGGTTCATAGCCTTGAGACCTGCCGCTCAGCTTGAAAGTTCCCGAAAAATTCAAAAAAAAATTTTCGCACAGGCTAGAACCAGCCTTCCGGTATCACCAGGATATCGCCCGGTAGTACCGCCACATTGGCGGAAATATCGCCGTCGCGCAGCAAATCCTGCAGCCTGACCGGCACCGTTTGCCGCTTACCATCCACCATGCGGATGATATTGGCCTTGTTGCCAGCCGCAAAGTCGGTAATCCCACCCACCGCGATCAGCACATCCATCAGCGACATGCCCTGCCGGTAGGCCAGCGCCTGCGGCCGCGCCGCCTGCCCGATCACGCGGATCTGCTGGCTGTACGGCCCGACGAAACTGGTAACGATGACGGTCACCATCGGCTGCTGGATGTATTTGCTGAGCGCCTTTTCGATATTACGCGCCAGCTCGGTGGAGGTTTTGCCCGCCGCCTGCAAATCCTCCACCAGCGGTGTAGTGATCTTGCCGTCGGGCCGCACCGGCACGCTGAGCGACACCTCCGGATTGCGCCAGACATTGATGTTGACCACATCGCCGGCGCCGATCTGGTAGTCGCCTTGCAGCGGCACGGCATCCGGCGTCTCCAGCGAAACGCGGTGGGCGCAGCCGGCCAGCAACAACAAACACAGTAGAGCACGCATGATATTTCCTCCTCATCGACATGATTCAGAAATCTCGCCCGCCTCTGCTTGATCTGCCTCAACGACTGCCCAGTTGAGAAAAATATAATCGGAGTTTCTGTGGCCTGCGTTGGGAGTACCGAATATGGAGGAGTTAATCAGCCAGCTGATATCCAGCCTGAAAGGGATCTGGAAGTACCGCTGGTACGCCATATCGGTGGCCTGGCTGGTGGCGGGCGCGGGCTGGATCAAGGTTGCGCTGCTGCCGGACGACTACCAGGCCTCCGCGCGCGTGTTTGTCGACACCCAAAGCATCCTCAAACCCCTGCTGGCGGGCATGACCAGCGTGCCGAATATCGAACAACAGGTTTCCATCATGAGCCGCACTTTACTGAGCCGTCCCAATGTCGAGCGCGTGCTGCGCATGATCGACCAGGACATCAACGCCCGCACGCCGCGCGAGCAACAGCAGCAGCTGGAAGAGTTGATGGGCAAGATCCGCATTAACGGCACCGGCAACCTCGACATCTACACCATCAGCTACAACAACCGCGATCCGCGCATGGTGCGCGACGTGGTGCAGTCGCTGCTGACGATTTTTGTCGAGGGCGGACTCAAGGGGCGAAGCGGCGAAACGCGCAAGGCGGTGCAATTTATCGACGAGCAAATCAAGTCCTACGAGGACAAGCTGAGCGCCGCCGAAAACAGCGTCAAGGAATTCAAGCTGAAAAACAACGGCTTGCTGCCGCGCCAGGGCATCGATTACGGAGGCCAGCTGATGCAGTCTTCGGACGCCCTCAGCGCTGCCCGGCTGGAATTGGCGGAAGCTGAGCAGGCCCGCAAAGCCATCGCCAACCAGATCAGCGGAGACGAGCCCCTGCTTGGCGCCGACATGAATCCGGCCGCCATCGACAATCCGGAGCTGGACGCGCGCATCTCGGTACTAAATAAGAGCCTCGATGCGCTGCGCATGCAATACACCGAGCTGCACCCAGACATCATCGCCGCCAAACGGCTGGTGGCGCAGCTGGAAGCGCGCAAAGTCGAGGAAAGCAAGCTCAAGCAGAGCAACGATCCCGGCAAGAATTACAGCCCGATGCTGCAACAACTAAAAGTGGCGCAGACCGAAGCCGAGGTGCGCGTGGCATCCATCACCGCCCGGGTGGAGGAATTCACGCTGCGCCACCAGCGCCTGCTGGCGCAGGCGAATGCCGTGCCGGAAGCGGAAACCGAGCTGGCCCAACTCAACCGCGATTAACTCGGTTGCAAAGAATCGACCCTGATCTGGCAAGCCTCGCGCTCGAAAAACGTGGCGGCATCCGTCACCGGCACGCCGCCCAGCGCGCACTCCAGCAGCTGGCGCACCGGGAACGCGCCATTGCGCCGGTCGCCCACTGTTACCACGATTTCGTCGGCCGCGTAACGCCGGGCCAGCGCAAGCAGCGGCAGGTCTGGCGGCAGCAGCATGGCCGGCGGCACCGCGCGCAATTCGCCAGCCACCGGCACAAAGCCGACCACCCGGAATGGATGAAAACTGACGCTGCTCGTCGCCAGCGCCATGCACTCGCGCGCCATCGCACCATCGCCGACGATAATCAGCCGCTGTTCCAGCATGCTCGATTGGGCCGACGTGAACACCACCATCCGCGCCAGCAGCACCGCACCGCCGCCCAGCAGGAACACCATGCTCCCCAGCCGCATATCCGGCAGCAGCCCGGCCAGCAGCTGCATCAGGCAAAAGCCCAAGATAAACGACGGCATGATACGCAGCAGTGTACTTTTAATATTTTCGCGCGACTGGTCATGCGCGTACATGCCCAAGGTGCCCATACTGAACACCATCACCAGCGCAAACGCCAGCGCAGGCCAGAGCGGCGCGCTGGCCACGGCTGCAGCCAGCAGGATAGCTATCTCCAGCAATAACAACATCAGCGCTATTCTGGACACATAGTGTTGAAAGATGCGGATCACGATAGACTCCCTCGACGGAGCTCTCATGATGAGGAACACCGCACGCAGCCGTCTTGAGGCCCCGCAATCCGCAACGTCAAAAGGGCTATTTGTGCCATTTGTGACGCAAGTATGACAAATGGTCTATAGTCATGCTTCTTTAGTGCATTTCCAAACGCGTAATCATGAAATTTGATGTTGCCATCGTCGGCAGCGGATTGGCCGGCCTGTCGGTCGCCCTGCATCTGGCCGAGACCCGTACCGTAGCGATTGTTTCCAAACGTGCCCTTAAGGACGGCGCCAGCAACTGGGCCCAAGGCGGCATTGCCGCCGTGCTGGATTCCGGCGACAGTCACTCCGAGCACATTAACGACACCCTCATCGCCGGCGGCGGACTGTGTGACGAAAGCGCCACCCGCTACATCGTGGAACACGGCCGCGAAGCGATCGAATGGCTGATTGACCAGGGCGTACCGTTCACCCGCGACGAATCGGCGGAACTGGGCTTTCACCTGACGCGCGAAGGCGGCCATAGCCAGCGCCGCATCATCCACGCGGCCGACGCCACCGGCAACGCGGTGCAAACCACGCTGGAAGAAAAAGTTCGCGCCCATCCGAACATCACCCTGTTCGAACACCACTGCGCGGTTGACCTGATTACGTCCGACAAACTGCACCCGGCTAAAAAAGGCAACGCACAGCCGAAGTGCTACGGCCTGTACGTGCAGGACGAGCAAACCGGCCAGGTGCACACTTTTGCAGCAGAACACACCGTGATGTGTACCGGTGGGGCTGGCAAAGTGTACCTGTACACCACCAATCCAGACACCGCCAGCGGCGACGGCATTGCCATGGCATGGCGCGCCGGCTGCCGCGTGTCGAACATGGAATTCATCCAGTTCCATCCGACCTGCCTGTATCACCCGTACGCCAAGTCCTTCCTGATCACGGAGGCGATCCGCGGCGAAGGCGGCTTGCTCAAGCTGCCGCCGGAAGCCGGCGCCGCCGCCGGCCAGCGCTTCATGCTGGCCCACGACGAACGCGCCGAACTGGCGCCACGCGACGTGGTGGCGCGCGCCATCGACTTTGAAATCAAGAAGCGCGGCCTGGATTACGTCCATCTGGACATCAGCCACAAGCCGGCCGATTGGCTGATCGAACACTTCCCGACCATCTATGCGCGCTGCTTGGAGTTGGGCATCGACATCACCAAAGAACCGATCCCGATTGTGCCGGCAGCCCACTACACCTGCGGCGGCATCGTCACCGACCTGCATGGCCGCACCGACTTGCCTGGCCTGTACGCCGTCGGCGAAACCGCCTGCACCGGTCTGCACGGCGCCAATCGCCTGGCCAGTAACTCGCTGCTGGAATGCGTGGTCATCGGCCGCGCCTGCGCCACCGATATCGCCGCCAAGGAAAAAGGCGAAGTGCCCTACCTGCCGGATTGGGATGAAAGCCGCGTCGGCGATGCCGATGAAGAAGTGGTTATCTCCCACAACTGGGATGAACTGCGCCGCTTCATGTGGAACTACGTCGGCATCGTGCGCACCACCAAGCGCCTGGAGCGCGCCCAGCACCGCATTTCGCTGCTGAAGGAAGAAATCGACGAGTACTACCAGAACTTCCGCGTCACCCATGACCTGCTGGAGCTACGCAACCTGGTGGAAGTCGCGAGCCTGATCGTCAACAGCGCCCTGCTACGCCGTGAAAGCCGCGGCCTGCACTTCAGCCGCGATTATCCAGAGACGCTGGCCAAAGCCCTGCCCACCATCCTCACGCCGCCACGACGAACATAATGATCTCCGTCCGCCACGCCACGCAAGCCGACATCCCCGCCATGGAAGCGCTGATTGCGCGTTCCGGCATTGAATTGAGCGAAGGTTTCTACACCAGCGAACAAGCGCAAGCCGTAACGCGCCACGTGTTCGGCGTGGATACCCAGCTAGTGGCGGATCAGACGTATTTTGTCGTTGAAAAGGATGGACAGTTGGCAGCGTGCGGCGGCTGGAGCAAACGCAGCACCCTGTTCGGCGCCGACCGCACCAAGCAAGGCGCCGATCCGCTGCTGGATCCAGCGCGCGAGCCGGCCCGCATCCGCGCCTTCTTTGTCGATCCATCGGCGGCGCGCCAAGGGCTGGGCCGTTTGCTGCTGCAGCACTGCACAGACGCGGCGGCAGCCGGCGGCTTCCACACGCTTGAACTGGCCGCGACCATGCCCGGCGTCCCACTCTACACCGCCTGCGGATTCGAAGTACTGGAGAGATTTGAACTCGCGCTGCCGGGACCAGTGCAAGTGCCACTGGCCCGGATGCGCAAGGTGATCAGCCGATAATGCGCATCGAGTAGTCAGTCGCGCGGATATCTTTGGTCAGGCTGCCGATCGAGATGCGGTCCACGCCGGTTTCGGCGATGGCGCGTACGGTATCGAAATTGATGCCGCCCGAGGCTTCCAGCAGTGCGCGGCCGGCGTTGATGGTCACCGCTTCGCGCATCATGCCGGTATCGAAGTTATCCAGCAGGATGGAGACGGCGCCCGCATCCAGTGCTTCCTTCAACTCGTCCAGCGATTCCACTTCCACCTGAATCGAAACGCCCTTGTTCAGCGCCTTGGCCGCCAGCACCGCGTTGGTGATGCCGCCAGCCGCCGCGATGTGGTTCTCTTTGATCAGGATGCCGTCATACAGCGCCAGGCGCTGGTTCTGGCCGCCGCCCACACGCACCGCGTACTTCTGCGCCAGGCGCATGCCCGGCAGGGTTTTGCGGGTATCCAGGATGGCGGCGCGGGTGCCGGCAATCACGTCCACGTATTTGCGGGTGGCCGTCGCCACGCCGGACAGCAGTTGCAGGAAGTTCAGTGCAGCGCGTTCCGCCGTCAGTAGCGCGCGCGCCGGACCGGTGATCATGCAGACCACACTGTCGGCCTTCATCATGTCGCCTTCCGCGTACTTCCAGTCGATCTCGATCCCGGCCTGCATGCAGTTCATGATGCCTTCGAACCAGGAGGCGCCGCACAGCACTGCGTCTTCGCGCACGATCACGCGCGCTTGCGCGCGGCCGCCTTCCGGCACCAGCAAGCCAGTGAGGTCGCCGCTGCCCACGTCTTCCAGCAATGCGGACAGCAGGTTAGCCTCAAAGGCCGATTTCAACGCGTCGTCAAACGGCGCGAACTTGTTCAGCAAAGTGCTCATGCAGGGCCGATTCCCGAAAACAGTTGTGCTTCTTTTGCCAGGTCCGGACCCGGTTGTACCTTGGCTTTCTTGGCTGCCGCGAAGTCCAGCATGCGGGTGATCGACGTCACCGCCTGCTTGCCGATTTCCGCATCGACGAAGATTTCATTCGCGCTGCTGTTGTCCATATTTTCCAGCACGTCGGCCAGGTTTTGCAGGCCGTTCATCGCCATCCACGGGCAGTGCGCGCAGCTCTTGCACGTGGCGCTGTTGCCGGCGGTCGGCGCTTCGATGAAACGCTTGCCCGGCGCAGCGGCACGCATCTTGTGCAAAATGCCGTTGTCGGTGGCGACGATGAAGGTATCGCAGTCCGATTCCACCGCAGCGTTGATAATCTGCGTGGTCGAGCCGACGACATCGGCCAGTTCCACCACATTGGCCGGCGATTCCGGATGCACCAGGATCTTCGCGTTCGGGTACTGGGCCTTCAGCAGTTCCAGTTCCACGCCTTTGAACTCATCGTGCACGAGGCAGGAGCCCTGCCATAGCAGCATGTCTGCGCCGGTTTGCTTTTGAATGTACGAACCGAGATGCTTGTCCGGCGCCCACAAGATCTTCTTGCCCTGCTCGTGCAGGTGCTTGACGATATCGAGGCCGATCGAGGACGTCACCATCCAGTCGGCGCGCGCTTTGACGGCGGCGCTGGTATTGGCGTACACCACCACGGTGCGGTCAGGATGCTGATCGCAGTAGGCGGCAAATTCGTCGGCCGGGCAGCCCAGGTCCAGCGAGCAGGTGGCGTCCAGGTCCGGCATCAGGATGCGTTTTTCCGGGCTCAGGATCTTGGCCGTTTCGCCCATGAAGCGCACGCCCGCCACCACCAGCGTCTTGGCTGGATGATCGCGGCCGAAGCGCGCCATTTCCAGCGAGTCGGAGACGCAGCCGCCGGTTTCCTCGGCCAGGTCTTGCAGATCGGCGTCGACATAGTAGTGCGACACCAGTACCGCTTCTTTTTCCTTCAGCAAGCGCTTGATGCGCTCTTTCAGCGCGATACGTTCTTCAGCGCCCGGCGTGGCTGGCGTGCGTGCCCACGCATGGGCTACGCAGCTCGCGCCGTCTTGTGGATGTTCATACTCGACGGGTTTGATTTCAATGGCTTGCATGATGGCTTAGGCGATACCTTGGCTGGTCAGATACTCTTCGTAGTTACCACGGAAGTCGACGACTTCATTGTCCTTGATCTCGATGATGCGGTTGGCCAGCGACGACACGAATTCACGGTCGTGCGACACGAAGATCAGGGTGCCGGCGTATTTATCCAGCGCGATGTTCAGGGACTCGATCGATTCCATGTCCATGTGATTGGTCGGCTCGTCCAGCAGCAGCACGTTGTGACGGCCCAGCATCAGCTTACCGTACATCATGCGGCCCTTCTCACCACCGGACAGCACGGTGACCGACTTCTTCACTTCGTCGCCGCCGAACAGCAGGCGGCCCAGGATGGAGCGCACGGCCTGATCGTCGTCGCCTTCCTTGGTCCACTTGCCCATCCAGTCGGTCAGGTTGATCTCTTTGCCGAAATCTTCGGTTGGATCTTGCGGCATGTAGCCGACGTTGGCGTTTTCCGCCCACTTGACGGTGCCGTGGTCCGCTTCCAGGCCGGCGATGTCCATGCCGCCGATGGAGCGCAGCATGGTGGTCTTGCCGGCGCCGTTGGCGCCAATGATCGCAATGCGTTCGCCCGCTTCCACCATGATGCTGAAGTTGTTGAACAGCAGACGGTCGTATTTCTTGCTGATGCTGTCCACTTCCACGGCCAGTCGATGCAGCTTCTTCTCGCCTTCGAAGCGCACGAACGGATAGGCACGCGAAGAAGGTTTAATATCCTCGACCTTGATTTTGTCGATCATCTTGGCGCGCGAAGTCGCCTGGCGGGCCTTGGACTTGTTGGCCGAGAAGCGGCGCACGAAGTCTTGCAGTTCGGCGACCTTCTCTTTGGCCTTGGCGTTGTTGGCCAGCTGTTGGTTACGCGCTTGCGTCGACGCCAGCATGTAGTCGTCGTAATTGCCCGGATAGATCTTCAGCGTGCCGTAGTCCATGTCGGCCACGTGGGTGCACACCTGGTTCAGGAAGTGGCGATCGTGGGAAATGATGATCATGGTGGAGTTGCGCTCGTTGAGCACATCTTCCAGCCAGCGGATGGTGTTGATGTCCAGGTTATTGGTCGGTTCGTCGAGCAGCAGGATGTCCGGATTCGAAAACAGTGCCTGCGCCAGCAGCACGCGCAGCTTCCAGCCTGGCGACACGGCGCTCATCGGGCCCTGGTGCAGGTCGATGGAAATGCCGACGCCCAGCAGCAGTTCACCGGCGCGCGATTCGGCGGTGTAGCCGTCGTACTCCGAGACCTTGCCTTCCAGTTCGGCGGCTTTCATGTAATCGTCGTCGGTGGCGTCCGGGTTGGCGTAGATCGCGTCGCGCTCGGCGATAGCGGCCCACATCTCGGTATGGCCCATCATCACCACGTCCAGCACGCGCATCTCTTCGTAGGCAAACTGATCCTGGCGCAGCTTACCGAGGCGCTCGTTCACGTCCAGCATCACGTTGCCTGCGGACGGTTCGAGATCGCCGCCGAGGATCTTCATGAAGGTGGACTTGCCGCAGCCGTTGGCGCCGATCAGGCCATAGCGGTTGCCATCGCCGAACTTGACGGAGATGTTTTCAAACAGCGGCTTGGCGCCGAATTGCATCGTGATATTTGCTGTGCTGAGCATGGTGAACTTGAACTTTGCAGATTAGGTAGTGCGAAAAAGAGTGATTATACAGCAATGCCAAGATGGCTTTTAGAGGCTACTCCAAACCACCTCAGGCCTAGCGGATAGAGTGGGTAATATCACGCGTGTTTGGCTGGTTTCGCCTGGAAATGTCTGTATTTTCGCCTACGTTTTAGGGCGACAGGATTTCCGCTGCACACGGAATATATTTAGGAGGAATCAAATGCAAGAATGGTTTCATTGTGAATTTACCGCTTTCGGGTGGTCGTGGCCGGATTTTTTGTCCGTCTGGCCATATCGTTCTGCACCACAAGCAGCGCCATGCACATACGATCCCAACGAATCTGGGCGAAATAGTCGGCGGAATTCAGGTCGGTACTCATGGGGCCTCGCGATCTGGCGCGGGAATAGAAAAAGCCAGCGCGAGGGATGCCGCTGCCACACACTTGTACAGTGCGTGAGAGGTTATGATGTCGTCGCGCAGGTCGGATGAATTGACGGCGTGAAGGTACCGGTCAACAAAGCCCATATGGTGTGCTCCTTGGTGTGTGGCTGGACGTTAATACATCTATGGAAAAAAGGAAGATCCGAATTTCTCATTGCCACCCCCACTCCAGCGCCATCCACCCTATTCGAGGTTAGCGGCGCAGCGGCATCCTACTGTCCAAAGCCGCCATTCCCACCGCCAGGCCGCGCTTCATCAGCCCCGCCAGAGGTTGCTCCACTATGCGATGCACCAGGTAAGCCAACACGCACATTCCCGCCACGACGCTCCACAGCAACAGATGGCGATTCCATTCTGGATAGCCCAGGTGGAACAGTATGAAGCCGATATTCTGATGCAGCAGATACAGCGGATAGGTGAGCACGCCCGCAAGTAGCCAACGGCGCTGGCCGATCCAGCCAGTGCGACGCAGCGAAATCAGCAACAGCACCACAAAGAATCCGGCAATGATGACGACAACCCCGAACCGGCTCATTCTGGTGGCGTAATGCTGCTCGAATTCCATCAGTGGCACCAGCGCTTGCCAAGTGCCCAATCCCCACGCTAGCAACAGCATCGCCAGCCGCGTCAGCGATGCACCGCGCGACCAAATCAGATAGCAGCAGGCGCCCGCAATAAAAAAGGCCGAATAATTCGTCAGCAAGAACATCGTAACCTTGCCGCTATGGACAAACTGGTTCGCGATGGAAATCCCCAACCACGCCCACAGCCACAACTGCACCTGGTGGACGCGCCCCAGTAGCAGCACGATGGCCACCAGCGCATAGAACTTCAGTTCGATGAACAACGACCAGTAAGCATTGTCGATCGAGGGCACATCGACAAAGCCACTCATCATCGTCAAGTTGACCAGATACTGCTGCCAGCCCGCCTGAAACGGCGGCACCTCGAACAGGCTGATCATGGCAAAGGTCAGTGTGCAGCAAGCCCAGAACGCGGGATACAGGCGCACCACGCGTGAGATCACAAAGCTGCGCAAGCTGCCGCCAGAAGCCGTCATCAGGATTACAAAGCCGCTGATCATGAAAAACAACTCGACCCCGAGATAGCCATACCTGGCATACGGCGCCAGCAGCGGATACGGCATGTTCGACAACCCATCAGCCGCAAAGCCCCGGAACGCATAATGAAACAGCACTACTGAAATCGCGGCAATAAAGCGCAGCAGGTCGATTTCATTGACACGGTCTTTAGTCATAACGGGCGGCAGGCAAAAATGAGCGGAACTAGTTGTAAATTCTAGCATGAACGTGATGGTTAAAATAACAAACTACTCGTGGTGGAGGCTGGATGGCTCCACTCGCAAAGGTTGCCGACACGGGGCCTGAATATCCCCGTAGCAGTTCGAGGCGGCATCTCGTCTGGTTCGATGCCACCTTATAGCTTTGCCGCCCCCGCTGACGCGCGTTAACGGCAGCGCATACGCGCAGCACTCCATTGCGATCGAACTCCGCCACGGCCGCCGCTGCGGCATGCGCGATTTCCGCATTCGACACGGTCCGCAGAAAGTCCATCCGCAGCGGTAAAGCCAGCCGTGCTAGCGCTTGGCATGGATCCTCTGCAGGATCAGCACATCCGCGACCTGCTTTCAGCAGCGGATTTGATGAAGAGCACGCCGAGCGCCTGCGGGGCGAGATACTCATGAAAGAGGCACAGCGCGTTGAGGACAAAGTGGAGCCGTTCGGCGGCGTAGAAATCCGCGCGATTTTAGCTACTTGCAAGCCAGAAGACCGCAACATGTTGCTCTTTGCTTTTGTGGCTGGCATGCGCCCGAGCGAATACATCGCCCTGAAATGGAGTTCGGTAGACGGGATCAACACACGGTACTCGTTGAGCGGTCAAATGTGGATCGAGCGGGTAGAGACCAAAACCGAAGCAGGCCGCCGCCATATCATCTGCGGAACGGAACTCTTCAAGCTCTATTGGGCCCGCGTCAATACACCAGGATTGGAGACGGAGCCGTTTTCCGCCATCCGGACTCGAATGCGCCTTGGCCTAATGCCATACCTTTGCTTCGACATTCCTTTCAGCTGGACTGAATGGCTTGTATATCGCGAAACAAATGGGCCATCGTGACACAACAATGGTCACGCGAACTTATGGAAAGTGGATCGAGCAAGAGAATCTTACAGCAATCACGCAAGCTGACGTTTAACCCATACAAAACAATTACTTAGGCATGTAAAGCAATGAATTACCTGAATAAATGCGACCAATCCGAGGCTAGCGCTAACATCAATCAAGTGATTTTTAGTGACTTTTTATCATGTGGCGAACTCATCACAACTAGATTAATTTTTATTATCTTTAGAACATTTTAGTTGTAATCATTAAAAGAGGGGTAGAAAATGAAAGTTCGTTAAGGGGTTAACGAGGATGATTCAAGATTCACAGGGTTTCAACTAATAAGAGGGGAAAAAAGTGAAGAATACTCTACGCAGTGCAGTACTGTCGGCGGTCATGTTACTAGGTGCCCAGTCGGCAATGGCGGACGTTACGGTGTCCGGTGACTATTTGGAATTCGGCGTGGGCAATAACGGCTCGCTGATCGACTTCGGTACGTTTACAGGCATCAAGTTCGACCCTACCGGTATGGGCAATTTTGTCTCCAGCCCCGATTTCATCACGCCGGGTACACCATTTTCCTACTACTCGATCGGCGTGAACGGCAGCTATGACACAGCGGGCGGCTATAGCCCAGGCTATAACCCATTCACCTCGACGACCGGCAGCTTCACCGGCGCTGGCACCACTTACGTGATCACCTCGAACGGCAATTACGCTGGCCTGAAAATTTCCCAGGTCATCTCGTTCGACTTGAATTCCAATATCATCCACACCAATGTGGTGCTGACCAACGCTTCCGGCGGCACACTGAAAAATGTGGTGTACGGCACCGGCCTGGATCCTGACCAGGACGCTACCTGCTGCACCTACTCCACCATGAACACGATCAACGGCCAGGGGGTCGGCGCCTCGGTGTCGGCCATGGGCGCCTACACCGGCCTGACTATCACCATGAGCAACACCAGCGGCTGGGTCGACACCACGGCCTCCGTCAACAACTGGCAGACCGATCCTTACTTCCTGACTGCCGGCGTGACCAATGTCGGCGATGGCGACAATGCCATTGCGCTGGGCTACAAGTTTGGCGACATGAAGAGTCATCAGCAAATTTCGATCGGCTACGACTACACCATCACCGCCGCTGCCGTGCCTGAACCAGAAACCTATGGCATGTTGCTGGCCGGCCTGGGCATTGTGGGCTTCCTCGCCCGCCGCCGCAAACAAGCTTAACTGCCGTTCTGGCTATCAAGCCCGCCTCCGCAAGGAGGCGGGCTTTTTTTTCCAGGCAGCCAAGTGTGGCCGGCAGATAACGATATGCAGCAATATTCGTTATCAATTCAATATTGTAGTTGCAAATATTAAAACTTCGTTAGAGAATGGCTACTCGTTACGGGGGTAACGAGGATAGGTTCAGTCTCTTACTACGAAGTTAACAACTTTATTTAATTAAAGGGGAATAGCAGTGAAGAAAATTCTACACAGCGCAGTCCTGTCGGCAGTCATGGTCTTGAGTGCACAGTCGGCAATGGCGGATGTAACGGTGTCGGGTGATTACCTGAAGTTTGGCGTGGGCAACAACGGTTCGCTGATCGACTTCACCACCTTCACCGGTCTGCAGTATGACCCAACCGGCACTGGCACTTTCACCAGCGCCACGGACTTTTTGACCCCGGGCTCCCCATTCGCCTTCTACTCTATCGGCGTGGGTGGTTCGTCAGCGACCGCATCGGTCTACGGCGGCAACCCTTTCGGCAGCTCGACCGCCGACTTCAGCCTGTCGGGCACCACCTACGTGGCGACCTCGGGCGGAACCTACAATGGCCTGAAAATCACCCAGACCATCACCTTTGACACCACCTCGAACATCATCCACACCAATGTGGTCCTGCGCAACACTTCCAGCGCCACCCTGAATAATCTGGCATTCGCTGTCGGCTTTGACCCTGACCAGGATTCCAACAGCTACGGCACCTCCGATACCGACAACAAGATCCTGAGCCAAGGCGTCGGTGCGGCAGTCCAGGCCACAGGCCTGTTCACTGGCTATACCGTCAAGTTAAGCAGCACTGGCGGCTGGTCGGGCAATGCCGGCGTCTACGGCTGGAATACCGACCCTTACTACCTGGCCACCGCAGTCACCGGCAATTCGTATTCCGACGACACCATCTCCTTGGGCTACCATTTTGACTCGCTGGCGAAAGGCAAGGAAATTTCTATTGGCTACGACCTGACCGTCACCGCTGTTCCAGAACCGGAAACCTATGCCATGATGTTGGCCGGTCTGGGTCTGATCGGCGCCGCAGTGCGCCGCCGTCGCAGCGCCTGACTCCAGGACGCGTTCTGGATATAATCCGGAACAGAGGGCGCCGCCGACTGCGGCGCCCGTTACCCTGGAAAGAGTTTGATGAAAGCTTTGCTTGTTTTGCTCGCCGTATCCGGTTCCGCCCTGGCCAACGACGCCGACCTCCTGCGCTGCCGCGCCATTCCCGATATTTCCAGCCGTGTTGCCTGCTATGACGCGATTCCTGTCGCCGCTACACCAGTCGCGCCCGTTGCAGCGGTAGCAGCACCCGCACCAGCAGCGGTGAAGCCGGTTGCCGCGCCAGCCGCCACCTTCGGCCTGAACGCCACGCAAATGCGCAAAGCCGACGAGCCTAACTTCATTGAAAGCACGCTGATCGGCCACATCGACGGCTGGAGCGCCGGCACCCAGTTCCGCCTCGCCAACGGCCAGATCTGGCGCGTGGCGGATGACAGCACCGGCAGCATCAACGAAGTGGACAATCCCAAGGTCAAGATCACGCGCAATGCGCTGGGCACCTTGTTCCTCGAAATCGAAGGCACGACCCAGGCGCCGCGCGTGCGCCGGGTGCAGTAACTACAAGGTCGGGTAGTCGCTGACCGTCAATTCAAAGTCACGCGGACCCGACACCAGATGCGCCATGCCGCCATATGGCAGCGTGGCGCGCTCCTTGATGTGGCCGAACGGCAGGCCGGTCAGCACCGGCATCGGCAAACGCTGGCGCAGGTAAGCCAGCATGGCGGCAAAGTCGTAGCCGTTATCAGACGGATTAAGCTTGTAGCCGGAAAAATCGCCCAGCACCAGCGCCTTCTGGCCATCCAGCGCGCCGGCGTAGAACAGTTGCAGCAGCATGCGCTCGATACGGTACGGATGCTCGCCGATATCCTCGATAAAGCAAATACCCTGTTCCAGCGCCTGGAAGTACGGTGTGCCCAGCAAGCTGACCATCATCGCCAGGTTGCCGCCCCACAGCTTGCCGCTGACCTCCAGCACCGGATTGTCCACCCCGCCCTCGGCCACCGCGCCGCGCACCGTGTGCACTGGGCCGCGCAGGCAATTCCAGAATTGATCCAGCGTGTAGGCCACCGGCTCGGGACGGATAAAATCGTCGCACATCATCGGCCCGCCAAAACTGACGCGGCCAGTCTGTTTGTACAGCGGCATCTGGAAAGCGGTGAAGTCGCTGTAGCCGACAAACAGCTTGCCGCTATCGGCCATTTTCTGGAAATCGATCATCGGCAGCAGGCGCGACATGCCGTAGGAGCCGCGCAGCGCAATCACCACTTGCACATCGGGATCGGCCGCCGCCGCGTTCAGCTGCGCCAGGCGCCACTCATCCGTACCGCCGAAGCGCTGGAAATTTTTATCGTCGTCGTAGTAGTTGTGGACCCGGTAGCCCTGCTGCTGCAGGCGCTGCAGGCCTTGATTGTAGAGGTCGATGTCCAGCGGGCGGCCGCTGGGCGCCGCAATGGCGATGCCGATATTCGATGTGCTCAAAGTGTCTCAGTCAGTGATGGGTGCCGCTGCCCGCACGATGCGTGACCGCAGGAGGAAGTTCCGGCGCCATATTACCGTGCAGGTGTTGGTCGAGCAAGGCAAGCAGGCGCTCGATCAGCTGCTGTGGCAAGTCGTGGCCCATGCCTTCGATGATGTGCAGGCTGGCGCCCGGTATCGCCTCGGCGGTGGCGATGCCGCAAGCAACCGGCACCAGCGTGTCAGCCGCGCCGTGGATCACCATCGCCGGACAGCTAATCTTGCGCAGCAGCGGTGTGCGGTCGCCGGAGGCGACGATGGCCAGCATCTGCCGCGCCACACCGTCGGGACTGGGGCCGCGATCCAGTGCTCGTTCAATGCCTAAGCGCAGCATGCGCTCCGGCGTTGGATAGGCTGGACTGCCCACCACACGATAAATATTGACCACGCGGTCCACCACCGCCTTGCGGTCGTCCGGATCGGCCGACCGCAGCATGGCAGCGCGTGCCGCCGCAGTCGGACCGGGCAAGCCGCGCCGGCCACTGCTGGACATGATGGAAGTGAGGCTAAGTGTGCGCGCAGCAAAGCGGGCGGCGAAAATCTGCGCGATCATGCCGCCCATCGACATGCCCACCACGTGGGCGCGCGCGATGCCGAGCGCGTCGAGCAGGCCGAGCGCATCGTCGGCCATATCGTTGAGAGTGTAGCCGGAGGCAGGCTTCAGGCCCACCAGCGATTGGAGGTAAGCCCACACCAGCCGGGGCTTCTTGAGGTGATGGAGTTTGCTGGACAGGCCGATATCACGGTTGTCGAAGCGGATCACGTAATAGCCCTGCTCCACCAGACCATCGACAAAATCCTGCGGCCAGGCGATCAGCTGCATGCCCAGGCCCATGATCAGCAGCACCGGCGGATCAAGCGGGCTGCCGCTGGTTTCGTAGGCGATCGTAATGCCGTTTGCTTGCGCGGTAGCCAAGGCCTTCTCCCAAATCGTGCTTGGGATTCAGGATACCACTTTTAGCTTGGCGGCCGCAGCTGCCGCACGGCGCGCAGCAAAAAAGTTCTTCAGCATGGCGCCGCATTCCTCGGCCATCACGCCGCTGACGATCTCGGTGTGGTGGTTGAGCTGCTCCTGCTCGAACAGATTGACCACCGAGCCGCAGGCCCCGGTCTTGGGATCCGTCGCACCGTACACTACTTTGCTCAGGCGCGCATGCATCATGGCGCCGGAACACATCACGCATGGCTCCAGCGTGACGTACAGTTCGCAACCGGGCAAACGGTAGTTGCCGAGCTTTTCGGCGGCGGCGCGTAGAGCCACAATCTCCGCGTGCGCGGTCGGATCGTGCTTGCCGATCGGCTGATTGCAGCCGACAGCAATCACCTCGCCATCCTTGACGACGACGGCGCCTACCGGCACCTCGCCGAGGTCCCACGCTTGCTGCGCCTGTGCCAGCGCCAGCTGCATGAAATCCGTATCAGACACCATCGGTGATCTCGGCCCAGCAGTTCGGGGTTTCGTGCAGCACCAGCTTGTGCAGGTGCAGGCCAGTACCGTAACGGTCTTTGTAGGCAGCTTTCAAGATGCCGAACGCCACGTGGGCCAGGTTTTCCACGGTCGGGATACGGTCGATCACCACGGTTTTGTGGTTAGGCAGCGAGGCCAGGAAATCGCGCACGGCTTCGTCTTTTTCGTAGACGATGAAAGCGTGGTCCCAGACGTCCACCAGATGCTCTTTGGCCAGCGACTTGATGTCCGAGAAGTCCATGATCATGCCGTTGTCGGAGTTGCCTTCAACGTCGATGATGTTGCCGGTCAGGGTGATTTCCAGCGTGTAGCGGTGGCCGTGCAGATTTCGGCACTGGCTCTTGTGGTCGGGAATACGGTGGCCGGCGTCGAATTCCAACTTGCGGGTAATGGTCAGCATTGCTTATGGTATCTGTAAAAGTTTATGGGTTTGCAGGCTCAGTTTCCATTTCGGATTGCGCTTGCAGGTTTCGATCGCCAATTTCGTATTGAACTCGGCCAGCGGGCCGTCCATCGCTTGCACGAAGAAATTCTCGAAGTCCAGCTGTTCGTAAACCGAGAGGTCTTGATTGGTCTGCGGGATGACGACCTTGATTTCGCTGCCCTTCTTCACCACCAGCTCGGAGCCCATTTTCGGGCTGACACAGATCCAGTCTACGCCTTCCGGCACCGGCAGCGTGCCGTTGGTTTCAATCGCGATGGTGAAGCCGGCCGCGTGCATGGCGGCGATCAGCGGCTGGTCCAACTGCAGCAGCGGCTCGCCGCCGGTGAACACCACGTACTTGCTAGCGGGGTAGCTGGCCGGCCACAGCGCGTTGATGGTCGCTGCCAACTCTTCAGGCGTCTTGAACTTGCCGCCGCCTTCGCCATCGGTGCCGACAAAGTCAGTATCGCAGAACTGGCAAATGGCGCTTGCGCGGTCGCTCTCGCGGCCGGTCCACAGGTTGCAGCCGGAAAAGCGGCAGAACACGGCCGGACGTCCAGCGTGGGCGCCCTCACCCTGCAACGTGTAGAAAATCTCTTTAATGCTGTAAGTCACGATAGTTCCCGATTGGACAACCCTCGATTATATCCTACGCCACACTTTTCCGGGAAGCATCGCTCGATGTTGACATTTCACAATGCTTCCGATGGGCAAGCGGGCTATGGTGGCTTGTGGCCATCACAGGAAGATACACCATGAGATACGCGCCGCCTCTCCTTGAAATCGATATCGTCACCGCCGCCCTCGCGGCGCTGCTGTGTATCGTCTGCTTGCTGCTGTGGCGGCGCCAGCGCGTCCAGGCGGCGCAAGCACTGGCCGATGCCCAGCGCCAGATCTGCCGCCTGAGCGCCGGCCAGCACTCTCTGCGCGACGCCGAGCGCCGCCGCATCGCGCGCGACCTGCACGATGACCTCGGCCAGCACCTGCTGGCGCTCAGCCTCGACACCGGTGCGCTGGCCGCCAGCTATCCCGCCCTGCGCCAGCCGCTGGAGCAACTACAGGAGCGCATCCAGCACGCCACCCGCGCCATGCGCGCCATCGTCCACGATCAGCCGACCGAAGCGCTGAATGCCGGGCTGGAAGGCGCGGTGCAACAACAAATCGACCAGTTCGCCCGCCTGAGCGGCATCCGCTGCCGGCTGGATGCTGAACCAGCCGCCTTCGCCGCACCGCCCGGTGGCATGGAGGCTGTTCTGTACCGCGTGCTGCAGGAATCGCTGAGCAATATCGTCCGCCACGCCCAAGCCTCCGAGGTCTGCATCGGCCTGTGCCGGCAAGAGCACTGCCTGCGCCTGACCGTGCGCGACAACGGCGTCGGCTTGCCACAGCCGTCCATGCGTCGCGGCCAGGGCCTGCGCGGCATCGCCCAGCGCGTCGGCGAGGCCGGCGGCCGTTTCGATATCGCCAGCACGCCCGGCGCGGGCACGGCACTCACTATGTCCTTCCCCATTTAATAACGATAAAAGGCGGCGCCCATGAGCGGAACACAAAAAATCCAGCACCTGATGGAATTCTCGCAGGCAGACCAGCAGCACGGCTTCGCCCTCAAGCTGATGGAGCTGCTGGTGATCCCCACCTTCGTGATCGACATCCACGGCAAGGTCATCATTTGGAACATCGCTTGCGAGCGCCTGACCGGTGTGCCTGCATGGGAAATGCTGGCTACTTCGGACCACTGGAAGCCGTTTTATCAAGAGCAGCGCCCAACGTTGGCCGACCTGGTCATCCAGGGCCGCAGCGCCGAACTGCACCGCCTGTACCGCCAGCACGCGCGCCGCAATGACACCGACAACAACCTGTGCGCGGAAAACTGGTGCGATATGCCGCGCGTGGGCCGGCGCCGCTACCTCGCCGCTGACGCCAGCCCGATCTTCGACGGCGACGGCAAGCTGGTGGCCGTGGTGGAAACCCTGCGCGACGTCACCGAGGAAAAGCGCGCGCAAGTGGCGCTGGAACAGCTGGCCACACGCGACGGTCTCACCGGCCTGGCCAACCGCCGCTGCTTCGATGATACGCTCAACGCCGAATGGCAGCGCGCCTTGCGCCAGCAGCAGCCCTTGTCGCTATTGATGGTGGATGTCGACAACTTCAAGCAGTACAACGATGCCTACGGCCACCTCGGCGGCGACGAATGCCTGCAGCGTATCGCCACAGCGGTGTCGAGCGAAATGCGCGCCAACGATTTGGTGGCGCGCTACGGCGGCGAGGAATTTGCGGTGATCTTGCCCAATCAGTCGCTGAAAGGGGCGGCCATCGTGGCCGAACGCATTCGCCGCCGGGTCGAGCAATTGCGGCTACCTAATCTGGGCAGCCAGCAGCATGTGGTGACAGTCAGCATAGGCGCGGCCACCGCGCTGGCGGCGGCCGAGAACGATCCCAGCCAGCTGGTGGCCACGGCCGACTCAGCGCTGTACCGCGCCAAGCACATGGGCCGCAATCGCATCAGCCTGCCGGGCGCGGATTAGCCGTCAGAACGGCAGCGGCGCGCGATCCGGGGCGATCCAGCCAAGACGGGCTTCCTTCGAGAACAGCAAGTCCGGACTCCAGTAGCGCATCAGCCAGGCTTTGTCGCCGTAAGGACTTTTCAGCAGCTCTTCACAGGCGATGTGCAAAGGCGTGCCAGTTGGCTGGCGCGACAGGAAATCGCCCACCGCCCGCAGCGAGGCCAGCGTGATGGTGTGGTGGTAGCCGCCAGTATCGGTGTTGGCCGTGCCCACCGCCTCGTTGTAGGCGCGGATGATGTCTGGCATCTGCGTCGGCGCATCGATGTCAGGCCGCACTGCCAGCAGCCATGCGGCGGCGGCCAGGTGGGCGGCGTGGGTCCAGTCAGCTTTCGGCAAGGTGCGGTCCAGCAAGCCTTGGCCAATGACGTGAATGTGGGTGTCGGATGGAAAATGCATGGCTTAGTCAAACGGGTTGGCGACGGACGTGGTGGCGGCCGGTGGCAGCGTCGATGGCAAATCTTGCGCCTCCAGCTTGGCGACCACATCGGCCAGCAGCTGCTTGAGCGCTTGCGCTTGCTTCAGGCCAGCCTGGTCGGCGGTGAGGTCGATGTCGCCGCTGATGGTAATGCGGTCCAGCCGGTTCTCAATCGTCAAACCGCCAATATGCAGCACGTCCGACTCATTTTTGTAGGGCACAAACTTACTCATCCTTTGCTCCGATCCTGACGTTGTTTCACCTTGGGTACGCGCAGCAGCACCTGCTTTTGCGCTGCCGGCAGCGACGGCAGCAGGTCGATGCCAACCTTGTCTTCCAGCTGGGCGATGCTCAGCAACTCGTACTGGGCATCGGCGCGGTTTTCGATAAAGAAGGCGGCGCCGGCGCGCTGGCGTGGGCTGTACACCAGTTTATACAAGTGCGTCGGCACCAGCACATTCCCCACTTTTTGCAGGTTGCCACCGATGAAGGCCGGGCCGGTAATCACGTATAAATCGCCCTCCTTCTGCGCCAGCTTGCGCACCACACCTTCGATGCCGGCCCATATGTGGCGGTTATTGTCCGAATCCTGCGGCACCATATTTGCCAGCGTGAAGCTCTCGTGCTGGGTTGCGCGGTCCGGCATGTCGCCATTCGGCGCCATGTGGCCGCGGTCGTAGCCGCTGCGGGCGTAGTCCGACAACTCGGCGCGCGCGCGGGCCGGCAGGCGCGACTCGGGATGGAAAGAATTTTCGCGCGACAGGGTCTTGGCTGCGTCGATATTTTGCGCCGTCAGGTGCTCAGCCGACCACAGCGGCGTGCGCGTGACGCCTGAATGCATGACGCCAAATACGCCGTAGCACAGCTCGGTGGTAGCGGCAGCCATTTTGGTATTGCGGATTTCCGGCAAGCGGCCATCGACGTAGTGGGCCGGGCATTCACCGGCAGAGGCCAGGCTGGCGGCCAGCAGTGCAACTGTGGCCAGAGTGCGATGAAACAGCGACATAACTTCCTAGAAACATTGTAGTCGCCGCATTTTAGCGGAGCGCCGCACAAACAAAAAGGGCCGGCTATCTATCGAACGCCGGCCCCTCCAAACATCCAGCCCTACCAGAGGCAATGTTTTGTTATTTCTGATGCGACAACACTGGATTGGATTATACACGACGGTTGTTGCTTTATCCACTCATATGTTCATATTAGTAAGCAACATTGCTAGGTATGCATGTGTTTCCAAGCTACACTTTGTGTTCCCACAGGCAATAACCTTCTTTTAATAAAACACTCCAAAAAGACGAGTCATGAACATTGCAAACCTGAAGATCGGCCACAGGCTGACGATTGCATTTTCCCTCAGCACATTGTTGCTGGCCATAGTGGTGACGGTGGGTGCGCTCGGCCTGCGTGCCACCAGCAGCGAGATCGACCTGACCATCAGCGACCGCTATCTCAAAATCAGCTTGCTGAACCAGGTCAAGGACAACGTCGCCCAGCAATCGCGCTCGCTACGTGACCTGCTACTGGTGGACGCAGGCGAAACCGGCGCTGCCTTCGATTCGATCGCCGAGCGCAGCAAAGATATCCGCGCCCTGCTCGACCAGCTGGGCGCCATCGTGCACGCGCCGCAGGGTGTGGCGCTGCTCAAGGAAGTGAACGATGCGCGCGCTGTCTACTCGCCGCTACGCGACCAGATGGTGGCTGCCGTCAAGGCCGGCGACAAGGAGGCTGCGCGCGCACTGCTGCTGGAAAAAGTTCGGCCGGCGCAGACGGTGTATGTAGCGGCGCTGGACAAGCTGGTGACCTTCCAGGTCCAGCTGATGAAGGACTCGGGCGCCAACGCGCAGCAAACCGCTAGCACTTCCAGCCTGCTGATGATCGGCCTTGGCGTGGCCGGTGCAGCACTGGGCCTGTTCGCCGGCTGGTACGTGACCGGCACCATCGTGCGCCCGATCCGCTACGCCGTGCGCGTGGCCCGCACCGTGGCCGACGGCGACCTCAGTTCCGACATCCAGATCCGCACCCGCGACGAAATCGGCCAGCTGTCGGCCGCGCTCAAGGACATGAATACCAGCCTGATTTCCATCGTCTCGGAAGTCCGCAAAGGTACGGATTCCATCGGCACCGCGTCGGCCGAAATCGCAGCTGGTAACCTCGATTTGTCCGAACGCACCGAGCGCCAGGCTGGCTCGCTGGAGGAAACCGCATCGTCGATGGAAGAGCTGACGTCGACCGTCAAGCAGAACGCCGCCAACGCCAGTCAGGCCAATCAGCTGGCCATGTCCGCGTCCAATGTGGCGGGTAAAGGCGGTGCGGTAGTAGCGCAGGTGGTCGACACGATGGCGTCGATTAACGCCTCGGCGCGCAAAATTGTCGACATCATTTCGGTCATCGACGGCATCGCCTTCCAGACCAATATCCTGGCGCTGAATGCGGCAGTGGAAGCCGCGCGCGCCGGTGAGCAAGGGCGCGGCTTTGCAGTGGTGGCATCCGAGGTACGTAACCTTGCGCAGCGCTCCGCCGCCGCAGCCAAGGAGATCAAGGCATTGATCGGCGACTCGGTGGACAAGGTAGATGCAGGCGCACGCTTGGTCGACCAGGCCGGCGCCACGATGGAGGAAATCGTCACCAGCGTGCGCCGCGTGACCGATATCATGAGCGAAATCGCCTTCGCCAGTCAGGAGCAGTTGTCCGGCATTGAGCACATCAACGGCGCCATCACCGAAATGGACCAGACCACGCAGCAGAATGCCTCGCTGGTGGAGCAGGCATCGGCGGCGGCCATCACCATGCAGGAGCAGGCTTCCAACCTGGTAGGCGCGGTCAGCGTGTTCAAACTGACCGGCGCTGGCGCCGGGCGGCGCGGCGTTAAGGCAGCAGACGTTCCAGTTGCAACGCTAGCTCTTGGTTCATCTGTTGCTGGCTAAATCCCTGATGGCGCGCGGCGAAAGCCCGCGCCGCATCGCGGTAGCTGGCATCGTTCAATAGCGCCCGCAGCACCGCGCGCCAGTCCGATTCTGGCGTTAGCAACGCCGCGTTGTAGCCAGCACCGGACATGGCAACGCGGCGCGCGCTGAGGAATTGTTCGGTGTGCGAAGGCAGCATCAGCAGCGGCACGCCGGCCAGCAGCGATTGCGCCAGCGTGGCTTCACCAGCGTGGCAAACGCAGAGATCAGCCTCCGCCAACGCCTGCGGCAACGCGACCGGCGATTCGGCATACAGCACCTGCTCACTTGCCAGCGGCGCAGGTCCGCCAGCCGCCACTTCCGGCACATAGGCCAGCACACGGCAGCCCTCTTCCACCAAGGCTTTCAGCACCGCACCATGCGCGGTATGGCCTGCTTTCAGATAGGCGAATACTTTGCGGCCCTCGCCTTCCGGCCACTGCGGCGCGATGCCGCCTTGCGCCACGAAGCTGGGCCCCATCCATTGCGCCTCGCCGCGCGTCTCGCAATGATCGAGTTCGGGCCAGGTGCACAGCAACTGCAGGTCGCCGCAGAACACATCGGCTGCATGCGCGTAGGGCTGCATGCAAGTTGACCGCCCGGCGAATCCGGCCAGCACCGCGTTTGCCGTCGCCAGCATCCGCGCCTCGGACGCCGCCAGCCGTTCGGCCGGCGCAGACTGAAAAGCTGGCAGCGCTCGGCCGTGCGGCGGGCTACTGAAGCCGCTGCCTACCGAAGCGCTGCGCAAACCCAGGCTGCGCGCCGCCAGCAAAGCCGTCGGCGCGTAATCTCCCACCACCAGGTCCGGCTGCAGCAGCGCAAACATCTCGCGCCAGCCGGCCACCATGCCGCGCAGCGCCTCCGGCTGGAGATAACCGCAATGAAAAGCAATCTCCGCGAGATTCGCCGATTGCGGTAATCCCGCTGCGCTGTGCAGCCACACCGGCGCCTGCAGCTTGGGCACATTCAGATCCGCCAGCAAAGCGTGCGTATGCATCAAGTCGCGCAAACTCATGGTCACCCGGTGGCCGCGCGACAACAGCACCTGCGCCAGCATCTTCAGGCGGCCCGCATGTCCAAGACCGCCGCCTAATTCCCAGCACAGGTGAATGTGGCTCATAGCAGCGCTTCCACTTCCGCCTGCACCTGCGCCATTGTGTCGACCACGCGCCAGGCTCCGGGGAAATCGTAGTGCCGCGTTAGTGCGTTGCGCAGGACGATGCAGCGGATGCCGGCCGCCGTAGCAGCCTGCAAGCCGCGCGGTGAATCCTCGATCACCAGCGCCTCATCGGCGCCGACGCCCATGCGCTGAAGGCCAAGCAAATATGGCTCTGGCGACGGTTTGCTGTGGGTGTAGGATTCATGCGTCAACACGAATTCGAAATGAGGTAGCAGGTCCAAGCGGTGGTGAATAATCTCGAAATGGTCGGCATTGGAACTGGTGACGACACCCATGCGCACGCGCGGCGACAGGGCGGCCAGCGTTTCGGTGACACCGTCGATGGCGGGAATATGCTCGGACGCCAGCCGCGCCGCATAGCGCCGGTTGCGCACCGAACGCAGCTCCTCGGCCTGCGCTTCCGACAGGCGCGGCTCCAGCAAATGCCACGCGCCGCAATTGTCGGCCAAATACCAGTCGAAGAAATGCTGCGCGCTGAGCTCCAGGCCCAATGGCTGGAACAGCTCTCGGTTAGCCTCGTAGAACAGCTGTTCCGTATCGACCAGCACACCGTCGTTATCCCATAAAATCGCCCGCAACATCGTCTGCTTTCCAGGTAAAGACTGAATTGTACCTGTTCGCCGCTTGTGACATACTCGCGACATGGCCGCTCTATCCATGCTACCGCGTAGCCTCAAATTCCGCATGACCGGAGTGGTGGTCATGCTTGTCCTGACGGCCACCGTGATCGTCACGCTGGTGGCGCTGGTACTGGCGGAACGCGACATGAAAAGCGTGATCGGTGACCAGCAGTATTCCCTGCTCTCGTCCATCGCCGCGCAAGTCGATGCCCAGATCGAAGCACGCAAGGTGCTGCTGGCAAGCATGGCCGACACCATTCCCGCAAACGCCGCCAGCGATCCAGCCGCCATGCAGGCCTTTGTCGACCGCCATCCGGTAGCGCGCAAGCAGTTCCTCAACCTGCACATCTTCAACCGCGAGGGCATGCTGCTGCACACGGAGGGCGACCACACCTCCACCACGCGCCCGCCCAATCCACGCGCCCGCGAATTCTTCGAACGGGCAATGGCGGCAGGCAAACCGGTAGTCTCCCTGCCGTACAAAAGCGAGATCACTGGCCTGCCCTCGATTATGATTCTGCATCCGGTGCGTGATGCGCAGGGCAAGGTGGCCATGCTGTTTGGCGGTAGCATAGACCTCAGCAACACCGGCTTCCTTGACCAGATTGCGCTGCAAAAGCCCGGCCAGACCGGCTACTTGTTCATCATGACGCGCGAAGGCATCCTGCTGCATCACCCGGACGCCACGCGCCTGCTCACTCACATCAACGCCCGCCCCGGCTACAACCGCGCCACTGAAATGGCGCTCGACGGGTTTGAAGGCTGGGTCGAGGCCACCAACAAGGACGGCAGCGACGGCATCTACTCATACAAGCACCTGGCGTCCACCGGCTGGATTATTGGCGCACGCTTCCCGGTGGACGAGGCGTTTGCGCCGATGATCGCGATGCGCCAGCACGCCTTGCTGGCCGCCGCCATTTTCGCCGCTGTCGCCGGCCTGTTGGCGTGGCTACTGATACAAGTGCTGCTACGGCCACTGGACCGCCTGCACCGCCACATCGGCGATATCCGCAGCGGCAGCGCCGACATCAGCGTGCTGCAGCGCCGCCGCCGCGATGAAATCGGCGGCTTGAGCATCGCCTTTCACGAGCTGATGGCGGAGCGCGAAAAAGCACAGGAAGCCATCCGCGATAACGAGTCCCTGATCAGCAATATCCTCGAACGCGCTCCCGATGCTTTCGTCAGCTGCGAAAACACCGGCATCGTCACCATGTGGAACCGCGCCGCTGAACGCATCTTCGGCTGGAGCGGCGAAGAGGCCATCGGCCGCGACATCGCCGAGCTGATTATTCCGCCGGACCAGCGCGACGCTCACCGCACCGGTATGACCCGCTTCGCACAAGGCGGCAAAGGCCCGATGATCAATGCCCGCGTGCGCGTGACGGCGCTGCACCGCGACGGCCGCGAAATCCCGGTCGAGCTGTCGATCGGTTCCTTGCGCCACGGCGGCGCCTACTACGCCACCGCCTTCCTGCACGATATTACGGAACGGGTGGAGTACGAACAGAAAATCGCCGCCAGCGAGGCCCGCTTCAAACAGCTGGCGCGCATCGATACGCTGACCGGCATCGCCAACCGGCTGGTATTTGAAGAGGTGCTGCAGCAAGCTATCCTGCGCTCGCGGCGCCACCGCAAGCCGCTGGCACTGGCCTATCTGGATATCGATTACTTCAAGGAGATCAACGACACGCAGGGTCACGGCGCTGGTGATGTGGTGCTACGCGAGTTTGCGGCCAGGCTGGTGGCCAGCGTGCGCGCATCGGACACTGTGGCCCGGCTGGCCGGCGATGAATTCGTGATCGTATTCGAGCAGGTGGCGAATGCGGCGGAAGCGAACCGGCTAGCAGCCAAGATCGTGGAAGCGGTGCGCAGCCCGTTCATGCTGGACGACGAGCAGCGCAAGGTCACCACCAGCATGGGCGTGGCCCTGCACGAGGGCGACGATGAAACCTGCGGCGAGCTGGTGGCGCGCGCCGACAGCGCGCTATACGCGGCCAAACGCAATGGCCGCGATGGTTACGTGGTCGGCGACTAAGTGGTGATTATGCTGGAACGCCGCTGTGCAGCGGATTCGGCACAGGTTCGGCCACGCGGTGCAGCAGGTTCCGGTCCACGTGGTGGAATTCTTCCTCGCCGCGCAGCAGCATAACGGTGTCTTCCTCGTAGCCCCAGGTACCGTCGTCGTTGATGGTGACCTTGATGCGGTACTCGATGGTCTTGAAGCCATATTCCAGGAACGGGTTGGAACGGATGCCGTAGGTATCGGAGTCCAGCCGCGCCACCAGTTCAAACTCCTTCGCGTCCGGCTCCACCACGGCGGAAGCCATCGCGATCTGGCCGCGCGGGATACCCAGCGTCTGGATCACCGTCTTGGTCTTCGGCTCCCACAACCAGTAGCCGACCTGCTCGTGGTAGGTCTTCACGTTATCCGGCTTGTTCACGATGATCAGGTAGCGCAGGCCGTAGAACAGCTGCGGGCCGTTGGTGACAGGATCGATCGGATACAGTTCGATGCGTTCGACGTAAGCCTGCTTGCGCGCGCCATCTGCCTTCGGCTTGATATCCAGCCCGCGCTCGCCCTTCCAGATACCGGCCATCGGCGCCAAAGGCCCGAGGTTAGCCAGCGTGTTGACGTCGATCGGATGTGGTTCGGTGTAGATATCGGTGGAGAACTCGGTCATGCGAAATCCTGAGGAATAAAAACCTTATTGTAAGGCGATCTCGATCCGGTTGTGGCCCTCGCTGTAGGAATAAGCCACGGCACCACCCAGCTGGCGAATCAGCAGCAGACCCAGACCACCTACGATCAAGTCCTCCGGCGGCAGTGAAGGATCGGGCGGCGGCGGGCCCTCGGTCAGGGGATTGAACGGAGGCGCGGCGTCTTCGTAGCACAACACCTGTCCGCGCACGCCTACCCACACGTCGTGGGCGCTGTCGCCGCCGTAGCCGTGCAGGATGCTGTTGCGCAGCAGCTCCTCCAGGATTAATTCGGCGCGCGCGACCACGCCCGGCGCAAGGCCGGACTGCGTCAGCGCCATGGCGGCAAACGCCATCGCGCTGGGGACCGCATCCAGCCGTGCCGGAAAACGCAGCAGATGCGCGATACCGGTTTCTTTTTCGTCCATTCGAGCATATTATCGGAATGCTTATGTTAGGAGAAGAACCGTGAAAAGAATAATAACGATGCTGGCAGCCTCCTTTGCGCTGCTGGCTAACGCCGCCGACCTCCCGGCTGGCATGATTAAAACCGCAAAAGGCAGCGCTGCTATCGAACGCGAAGGTAAAAAAACGCCGGCGCTGGCTGGCGCCGCGCTGATGGCGAGCGACCGCGTAGTCACCGGCGCCGACGGCTCGGTGGGCATCACGCTGCGTGACGAAACCCTGCTGGCTGTAGGCCCGAACAGCAATGTGTGGCTGGAGAAGTACGCTTTCGACCCGACCTCGCACGAGGGCGCGCTGGACGCCACGGTCAAGAAAGGCACGCTGGGCGTCATCTCGGGCAAGCTGTCCAAGCAGTCGCCGGGTGCGGTGCAGTTCCGCACTCCGACCTCGATTCTAGGCGTGCGCGGCACCGAGTTTGTCATCGACGTCAAGGACGGAGACTAAGTTATGGCCTTACTCATTTGGGCCGTGTGCCTGCTCGCCGCTGTCTCGCAACTGCAACGCGGCCCGACCGAACAAATCACTTTGCTGCCTAGCCAGGACGGCAAACCGAGCGCCGTGATCATCACCACGGCGGGCAAAGACACGGTGCTGGATAAGCCGTATCAAACCGCCGCCGTCGATAGCCGTGGCGCGGTTGCCACAGGCGGCGACAGCACGCAGATCAAGAACCGTTACGGCGCGCTGCTGGACGCGTTGCCGCAACGTGCAGCGGTGTTCATCGTCTACTTCATCACAGACACCGAAAACCTGACGCCAGAATCGGCGGGCCAGCTAGCGCAGATCAAGCAGCAGCTGGCTGCACGCCCTGCGCCGGAGATTATCGTCATCGGCCATACCGACACGGTGGCACGCCAGGAGTACAACGACGCCCTGTCGCTGCGCCGCGCCGAAGCGGTCAAACGCATTCTGGTGGAAGCCGGAATTGCGGCCGACCAGATTGCGGTGCAAGGCCGTGGTGAGCGCGAGCTGCTTATCCAGACTGCGGACGGCGTCGACGAACCGCGCAACCGACGCGTGGAAATCCGCGTGCGTTAATTCACTGCTGCGCCGTTCCAGCGCAGCACCAGCAAGGTCAAATCATCCGAGGCTTCGGCGCCGTCCACGTGGCGGCGCACATCGTCGCGCACCGCCTGCACCACCGCCGCTGGCGCGGTGGTCGCAACGCCGGACAGCAGGCGGTTGAGCCGTTCGTTCCCGTACAACTCCCCTGCCGTGTTCATTGCTTCGCTGATGCCGTCCGTGGTCAGGCACAGGCTTTCGCCAGGCTGCAACTGGTACTGCTGCACCGGATATTCGAAATCGTCGATCACGCACAGCGGAGGTCCGTCTGCTGATTGCAGCAGTTCGGCGCGGCCGTCGGCAGTGATGCGACGTGGTGCGTCGTGGCCTGCGTTGCACAGGTAGACCGCGCCGCTGGCGGCATCAAGGATGCCGGCAACGCTGGTCACAAACAGCATTTCGGGATTCTCGCGTACCAGCTCGCGGTTGGCGCTGTTCATGATGACGCCCATATCGGCCTCGCCGCGCAAGGCAATGCTGCGCGAGAGCGCCTTGGCAACCACCATAAATAAACTGGCCGGCAGTCCTTTGCCCGACACGTCGCCGACCATGAAAAATACGCGGTCGTCATCGAGCTTGAAGAAGTCATATAAATCGCCACCAACTTCCTTGGCCGGTTCCAGCAAGGCGTCCAGTTCGAAGCGGTGTTCGCCGGGGAAGGAGCTTGCGGCCTGCGGCAGGGACGCCATCTGGATGCGGCGTGCGGCGTTGAGTTCACCGGCGGTACGGGCGGCGGCTTCGCGCGCGGTTTGCAATGCGCGTTCGGATTGTTTGCGGTCGCGTACTGCGGCCGCCAGCATGCTGGTTAGCAGGCTAAGACAGATGGCTGCGTAACCGAGCACCACGCCGGCCGCATCGAACAGCAGGCCGACGCGCGCAAACAGCAAGGCGCCGGCGCCGAACAAGGCTGCGCCCAGCATGATCGCCATCGGTACGCCAACGCGCAGGCGCTGGCGCGGCAGCATCCAGATGGTTAGCAGGCTGCAGGCCGCGAAGGCTGCCACTTCGATCCAGCGCATCCACTGCGGGCGGCGCAGGAACGCACCGTCAAAAAAGCTTTCGATCATTTGCGCGTGGGTGTCGACGCCAGGCAGCAGGTCGCCGCGCGCGTTGGTTTTGTAGTCACTGAGACCCAGGCCTGTCATGGCGACGATGACGATTTTGTCTTGCAGGACAGCGGGATCGATACGGCCGCGCAGCACATCCAGCGCGGAGATGTAGCGGTCCAGCGCCGGCGCGGAAAAGTTGACCCACACTGCGCCGTCGGGCAGCGTGGGCACGCGCAGATCGCCGACCGAGACGCTGTGCACACCGCTTGCATCGGCCTCGATCTCGATTGCCGGCGTGCCGGTGGCCACGCGCAGCAGCTCCATCGACAGCGACGGCACCAGCATGTCGCCCACCGCGCCCACCAGCGGCGCGCGGCGCACAACGCCCTTTTCCAGATTCGCCGACAATAGCCCCTGCCCGCGCGCCGCCGCCTGCAGCATCGGCAAACTGGACATCGCCTGCGGAAAGCGCATCACCGGCAAGTGCGCCGCGTCCGGAACGCCCACCGCCGAGCCGTCTTTGTCCGCGCCGCGCACATGCATCGGCCATACGCGCAGGGCGTCGCTGGTACCGGCTTCCGCGTGCATGAAGCCTGCGGTGCCCAGCACAATCGGCGCGCGGCGCATTTGCTCGGCCAGCAGCGCATCGTGCGATGGCAACTGCGTCAACTCGTCATGCAGACGGCCTTCCGGCATGCGCGCCGCCAGCGCTTCGGGCGAGGTGTTATCCGGCTCCGGCATCAAAATATCCAACCCGATGGCCAGCGGACGTTGCGCCGCTATCTGCTCCAGCAGCTCCTTGAACAAAGTGCGCGGCCACGGCCACTGCCCATACTCACTGAGCGCCGCTTCATCGATATTGATAATGTGGACCGGCCCGGAAAGCCGCTCACGCGGCAAATAGGTTTGATAAGTATCGAACAAGGCCAGGCGCAAAGCTGGCAAAGGGCCATCGCCACCGCGCGCCAGCAGCACGGCCAGCACCAGCGCCACCAGCAAGGCCAGCGGCCTGCCCTGCCCGGCGCGCACGCCGCCCCAGGCGCGAGTTTGCAAGCGGCGCAGCATGGCGGCGCTTACAGCGCGATTTCCATGCCGTCGTAGGCGGACACAATCTCCAGCGGCGCCTCGCCGGTGATCTCCGCATAACGGCGCGTCTCGGCCAGCACGCGCGAAATCTGCGCATCGTCGTAGATCGGCTCATGGTGGAACAGGCAAAGCTTGTGCACACCGGCCAGTTGGCACAGCTCCACGCCGACCACATTACTGGAGTGCCCCCAATCCGCCTTCACCGAAATCGAATCGGCCAGCGAGTACATGGCGTCGAAAATCACCAGGTCCGCGTCGCGGAAGAAGTCCACAAACGCCACGCGCTCCGCAGCGTTATCCAGCTTGTGCTCAGAGTCCGTGCTGTAGATCAGCGTCTTGCCACCCTGCTCCAGCCGGTAGCCATACGAATCGCCCGCATGCAGCTGCAGCTTGGCCGTCACCGTCACATCGCGCACCTGCTGCGGCACGCCCGGCGTCAACTGCACAAACTCGATGGTTGCGCCCAACTGCTGGAAACCTACCGGAAAACTGATCGGCTCCTGTTGGCGACGAAACGCCGTCTCCAGATCCTTATGGCAGCCGTAGATGATGATGCGGTTACCTGGAATATAGGCTGGCGTAAAGAACGGGAACCCCATGATGTGATCCCAGTGCAGATGCGACATGAACACGTGATAGGTCTGCGGCTTGCCCGGTCCATACTTGGCCAGCTTGGAACCAGCCAGCGGACGCGCACCCGATCCCAAATCAAGCACGATGTGCTCATGGATGGTATCCGTATCCCACGCCTCCACTTCCACGCAGCTGGAATTGCCACCGTAAGTGCCGCTCACCTCAAAGCCGAGATGATTGTCGACGTAGTCCACCACCTTGTCCGTACTATCGAGGTTGCGGCCGATTGCACCTTCCAAAGCCGTCACCAATTTGGCGCGGATCTGCTTATGGGTCAGCGCCACCGGCAGCGAGCCGCGCGCGCCCCAGATGCGCGCCTTCATGAAACCGCCGTTGCCAGCACCGCCAGCGCGCTCGCGCGGTCGGGGAAAATCTCAAACAGCATATCGAAGCGGCTGATGGTGAACACCTCCAGCACCAGCGGCTGCAGGCCCGCCAGCACCATGCGTCCACCTTGCGCCTTGACCTGTTTGATCGCCACCATCAGCGCGCGCAAGCCGATGCTACTAATATAAGTGATGCCGGAAAAATCGATCACCAAAGGCGGGCCGTCCTTGCGGCAGTCTGCCAGATGCGGATCGAGGGCCAGTTTAAATGCATCGGCATGCGTATGATCGATGCGGCCAGCGGGGCTCAGCACAATGGTGCGGCCCTCTTGTATAGGCTGAAGTTCCATAGTCAAGCCTTGAGGTACGTTAGATAACTATTTTTCCATTATCACATCTTTTTGTCCTTTTGACACCACGAAGTGTTGCGCCCATCCGTGCTATTCTTCGCCCCTCGAAGTTTCAGCAGGAGCGCGCCATGTCATTTCTTAATCAATATTTCAAGCTCTCCGAACACGGTAGCACTGTCCGAACCGAAGTCGTTGCGGGTGTCACCACCTTCCTGACGATGGCCTATATCATTTTCGTCAACCCCGCCATTCTCGGCGACGCCGGTGTGCCCAAGGACGCAGTGTTCGTGGCCACCTGCCTCGCTGCGGCGCTGGGCACCCTGATCATGGGCCTGTACGCCAACTACCCGATCGGCATGGCGCCGGGCATGGGCCTGAACGCCTATTTCGCGTACGCGGTGGTGCTGGGCATGGGCGTACCGTGGCAGTCGGCGCTGGGCGCGGTGTTCATCTCCGGTTGCCTGTTCATTATCGTCAGCCTGTTCAAGGTGCGTGAGTATATTGTTAACGGCATTCCGCATTCGCTGCGCGTGGCGATCACGGTGGGCCTGGGCTTGTTCCTGGCGCTGATCGCGATGAAGAGCGCGGGCCTGGTAGTCGCCAATCCGGACACGCTGGTACGCGTGGGCGACATGCACAACCCGCACACCATCATGGCCATCTTCGGCTTCCTGCTAATCGTGACGCTGGACCGCCTGCAAGTACCGGGCGCACTGTTGATCGGCATCGTCTCGGTGACGGTAATGAGCTTCTTCTTCGGCGGGAATACCTTCCACGGCTTCATGTCGCTGCCGCCGTCGATTTCGCCGACCCTGTTCCACCTCGACCTGCAGGGCGCCTGGCATATGGGCCTGTTCAATGTGGTGCTGGTGTTCTTCCTGGTTGAACTGTTCGACGCCACCGGCACCCTGATGGGCGTGGCCTCGCGCGCGGGCCTGCTGGTCAACGGCCGGATGGAGCGCTTGAACAAGGCGCTGCTGGCTGACAGCTGCGCCATCGTCGCCGGTTCGGTGCTGGGTACGTCGAGCACCACCGCCTACCTCGAAAGCGCCGCTGGCGTGCAAGCAGGCGGCCGTACCGGCATGACCGCGCTGGTAGTGGCACTCCTGTTCCTGGCCGCGCTGTTCTTCGCACCGATCGCCGGCGTGGTGCCAGCCTACGCCACCGCACCGGCGCTGCTGTTCGTCGCCTGCCTGATGCTGCGCGACTTCATCGACATCGACTGGAGCGACACCACCGAAAGCGTACCCGCCGCGATTACCGCGCTGGTGATCCCGTTCACCTACTCGATCGCGCACGGTATCGCCTTCGGCTTCATCACCTACGCCGGCCTGAAACTGCTGACCGGCCAGGCGCGCCAGGTGAAGCCGGTGGTGTGGATCATTGCCATCGTCTTCCTGATCAAGTACAGCTACGTCGCCTGATAGCGCTGGTTATCCACCACCAGTCTAGGCATCTCCCTGATCTGCATCACGCCGATCAGGTTATGCAGCCGCATACGGCATAGCGTCAGAATATCTTCCTCTTCCGCCGCCAGGCGCACCTGGACTTCCATGCCATACGGCGTGGAAGTCGTGCGCAGCGCGCGCAACTCAATGTTCAAACGCCGCACCACCTGTAATGCCGCCTCCAGTGTGGCGATCGGCGCATCCGGCTCGATGCAGAAACGGTAGCTTTTTTGTGTGGTATCCATGTGAACAGGATAGCCAGAAATGGCAGAAATAGGCTTCCTGATTTTCTGCCGTTTTGCGCTATTATCAGCAGATTCTCCTGCCCGATGTAAAATACGAGGAATATTTATCTTGGATAGCCATGGAAATCGACGAACTGGATCGCCGCATCCTGCGCGAACTGCGCAAGGACGGCCGCCTGAGTAACACCAAGCTGGCAGAAAAAGTCGGCCTCTCGACCACGCCGTGCTGGAACCGCGTGCGCGCACTGGAGGAAGGCGGCATGATCGAGGGCTACACGGCCTTGATCAGCCAGACCGCGCTGGGTTATCCCGACACTGTCATCATCGAGGTCACGCTGGACCGCCATGACGACGACATCTTCGAAAAATTCGGCGCCGCACTGGCCAAGCTGCCGGAAGTGACGGAAGCTTACCTGCTCACCGGCGACTACGATTACCTGATCAAGGTCGCTGTCGCCGGCACCGCAGGCTACGAAGAATTCCTGCGCAAGAAGCTGTATAAATTACCGGGCCTTAAACACAGCCGCTCCACTTTCGTGCTGCGCTGCCTGAAGCGCGCACAATCTGTCGAACCCTGACTATGTGCGCGACCGTACAGTAACCGGCGCATAAATCGGCCATGCTCACGTCTCATCCCATCAGGAGAAGACAATGAACAATACGCTGAAATTCGCCGTGGCGGCAGCCGCTGTCGGCATGGCCGCACAGGCTTCCGCCCAAATCACTTTCTACGAAGGCGACGGCTTGCGCGGCCGCGCCTTCACCGCCAACAGCCAAGTGCGCGACTTTTCGCGCAACGGCTTCAACGACCGCGCATCCTCAGTGGTGGTCGACCGCGGGCAATGGGAAGTGTGCGAAGACGCCAATTTCCGCGGCCAATGCATGGTCCTGCGCCGCGGCAGCTACGAAACGCTGGCCGGCATGGGCATGAACAACCGCATTTCCTCGGTCCGTCCGGTACCGGTGCGCGACAGCTACGACAACGAAGCCCCGCCGCCATTGGCCCAACCATCGTATGAATGGCGCCGCCGTCCGAGTGAGCGCATCGTCGATGTGCCGGTCAGCTCCGTGCATGCGGTGCTCGGCACGCCGGAGCAGCGCTGCTGGGTCGAACGCCAGCAGGTCAACGAACCGTCACGCCCCAGCGCCGGCGGCGTGATTGCCGGTGCGCTGATCGGCGGAATCCTGGGCCACCAGGTCGGCGGCGGCACCGGGCGCGATGTCGCCACCGCCGGCGGCGCGATTGCCGGTGCGGCCATCGGCAACAATGTGGCCAACCAAAACAACACCAGCACGCGCGACGTGCGCCGCTGCGAAAGCGTCGGCAACCAGCAGCCGCAATATTGGGACGTGGCGTATAACTATCGCGGCGTCCAGCATCGCGTGCAACTGAGTACCCCGCCCGGCTCCACCATCGCCGTCAACAGCAAAACCGGCGAACCGCGCATGTAAGAAGTTGCGGCGGCTGTCCACGTCCTGTAGAATAAATGAGAATAGTTCTTATTCTCATAAAATGACAGCCGCCGTCCTGCATCCCCATTTCACAGACCTGTACAGTAACCATCACACCTGGCTGCAGCGCTGGCTGTGCGCCAAACTGGGAAACGCCTGTGATGCGGACGACCTGGCGCAAGACACTTTCACCCGTATTCTCGGGCGTAGTGACTTGGCGGCGTTGAATGAGCCGCGCGCCTTCCTGACGACGGTCGCCAAAGGTGTACTGGTCAACTGGTATCAACGCCAATCGCTGGAGCGCGCCTATCTGGAAGCGCTGGCCTCCCTGCCCGAACCGACCGCTATCTCGCCGGAACAGCGCATGCTGATCCTCGAAACGTTACACGGCATCGACGCCATGCTGGATGCCCTGCCGCTCAAGGTCAAACAAGCTTTCCTGATGGCGCAGCTGGATGGTCTGGGCTACGCCGACATCGCCGTCCGCCTCGGCGTGTCGCTGATCACCGTCAAACGCTATATGAAACAAGCCTTTCTCCAATGCCTGCTGGCGATGGAAGATGCCGCGTGAACGCCCGCATCTCGCCCAAGGCGCTTGAAGAAGCGGCGGAATGGCTGGTGCGCTTGCAGGACGGCGCCACCAGCGCGGACCGCAACGCCTGCGAACAATGGCGCGGCAGCGATCCGCAGCATGCGCTCGCATGGGAACGCGCGCAGCTGCTGATGAACAAACTAGGCACGCTGCCGCCCGCACTGGCGATGCCGGTATTAAGCCGCACGCCGGATGCCGCCCGGCGCGCCGCCATCACGCGCATCGCCGCACTGATGGTCGCGATACCTGCTGGCTGGGGTGCGTGGCGCTATGCCGAATCGCAGCCGTGGTCCGGCGACATTCATACCAGCGTCGGCGAACATCGCACCATCACGCTTGCCGACGGCAGCAGCGTAACCCTCAACACCGCCAGCGCCATCGATGTACGATTTACAGACAGCGAACGCCTGATCGTCCTGCGCAACGGCGAAATCCTGGTGCGCAGCAGCCGCACTCACGAAGCCCGGCCGCTGCGCGTCAGCACCACGGAAGGCCTGATGCAGCCTATGGGAACCGTGTTTAACGTGCGCCGCCGCGAATGCAGTACCGATCTTGCCGTCATTGAAGGCGCAGTGCGCATTACGCCTGCGCGCACCGCCGGGGAAGCGCAGGTGGTTGATGCCGGCAACCAGACTCGCTTCAACCAGCACAGCATCGCACCGCTGCGCACCGTTGATCCGGCGTTGACGGCATGGACCACCGGCATGCTGCTGGCCGACCAAATGCGGCTAGACGAATTCGTGACCGAGCTTTCGCGCTACCGCAACGGCGTGCTGCGGGTCGATCCCGCGCTGGCGGCACTGCGCGTTTCGGGCGCGTTCCCCATCACCGACACCGAACGGTCGCTGGACATGCTGGTTTCCACCTACCCGGTGGACGCCGTGCAGCGCGTGCGCGGCTACTGGATTACGCTGGTGCCGCGCGGCTGAAAATATTGTTGATTTTTCGTGATACTTTTTTGCGCCTCGGCTGGCATAGAGACAGAATCCATTTTAAGAAAGTCTCTGTAATGCTTAACGCACGCATCGCCCTGGTCAGCATGGCGCTGGCCGCAGGCCAGACCGCCGTCGCCGCCGAACTCCCCGCCGCCGCCCAACAAACCTACCAGCTGGCCGCAGGTCCGCTGGGCCGCACCCTCTCTAGCGTGGCCGTCGGCGCGGGGATCTCCTTGTCGTTCGATCCGGCGCTGACCGACGGCCTCTCCAGCCCTGCGCTGCACGGCAGCTACACGCCGCGCGCCGCGCTGGAGCACCTGCTGTCCGGCACCGGTCTGGCTCTCGTTGCCCGCACCGATGGCACGCTCACGCTGCAAAAGCGCAGCGCCGCAGTCGGTTTGCCAGCGACAGGGCCGGCGACGTCCGCACCTGCGGTAGCTACGCTGGCGCAGGTGGAAGTGCACGGCATGAGCGACGGCGCGCCGGGCCAGGCACGCAGCAGCGGCGCCACCGGCCTGGAATTGTCGATCCGCGAAACCCCGCAAGCGATCAGCGTCATGAACCGCCAACGCATTGAAGACCAGCGCCTTGAGACCCTGCAGGACGTGGTGGGCCAAACCACCGGCATCACGCTGGAGCACTCGTCGGCCAGCCGCGAGACCGACCAGATGTTCTCGCGCGGCTTCGCCATCGATACCTATATGTTCGACGGCATCCCGACCACCAAGCTGGTGGAGCCGGCCGGTTTTGACGCCAGCATCTACGAGCGCGTCGAAGTAGTGCGCGGTGCAGCAGGCCTGATGGGCGGTAACGGCAGCCCTGCTGCCGCCGTCAACCTGGTTCGTAAGCGTCCATCGCGCGAACTGCGCGCGGAGGCTGAACTGCAAGCAGGCCGCTGGGACAAGTATCGCGCCCAGGCCGACGTTTCGGCGCCGCTCAGCGACGACAAGCATGTACGCGGCCGCATCGTCGTCGCCCAGCAGAACGCCAATTCATTCGTCGACCGCTATCACCAGGACAAGGATCTGTTCTACAGCATCGTTGAAGCAGACCTCGGCCCTTCTACCCTGTTGAGCGCAGGCTTCAGCTACCAGAATGAAAAGCTGGATGGCGCCAGCCGCGGCTTCGTCCCCTACTACAGCGATGGCTCCAAGACCAATTTCGCGCGCTCGGTCAACAGCGCATCCAGCTCCAGCTACTACATCCGCAAGCAAAGCCTGGCCTTCGCCACGCTGGAACATTACTTCGCCAACGACTGGAGCGCCAAGGTCGCGGTTAATTACGCAGCCAATCAGTACGACGCGGTGCAAGGCTACGCCGGCCGCGGCGCGCTCGATAAACAAACCGGCGCCGGCCTGTCGCTGTGGCAGACCAAGTGGGACAGCAAGCCGGAACAGCTGTCCATCGACGCCTTTGCCAGCGGACCGTTTGAGGCCTTCGGCCGCAAGCATGAACTGGTGGTGGGCATGAGTGCCTCGGACATGAAGAACACCGGTCCAAGCTACCCGGCATGGATACTGACCGGTTACGACAACAACATTCCGAATTTCTTCACCTGGAACGGCAACTCGCCGACGCCGAATTACGTCGGCACCATCAGCGGCAGCTACACCGAAAAAGAAAAGCAGCTGGCCGGCTATGGCTCGATGCGTTTGCGGCCAAGCGACGACCTCTCGGTCATTCTCGGCACGCGCGTCGCCAACTGGAAGCGTACCACCGACAGCGTAACCTGGGGCGCTTCGGCCACCAGCGATGCATTCGAAAAAAATGGCAAGGTGACGCCGTATGCGGGCGTGGTCTACACCGTCAACCCGCAATGGTCGGCCTACACCAGCTACACCGCCATCTTCTCCCCGCAGACCTACCGCGACCGCAACAACCGCGTGATCGAGCCGCTGGAAGGCAAGAACGCTGAAGTAGGCATCAAGGGCGACCTGCTGGACGGCTTGCTGAGCACCAGCGTGTCGCTGTTCCATATGCGCCAGGACAACCTCGCTGAAATGGATGCCGACCAACTGGTGCTGCCGGATGGTTCCACCGCCTACCACACCGTCAAAGGCGCAACCGCCAAAGGCTTTGAGCTGGAGGTATCGGGTCAGATCCAGCGCGGCTGGCAGCTGACTGCGGGCTATGCGCACTCACGCATCGCCGACGCGCAAGGCAATCGCCTGCAAACTAACCAGCCGCTGAATAACTTCAAGCTGTGGACCAGCTACGACATCGCCGGCATCGGTAGTGGCTTGACGGTTGGCGGTGGCGTCAACTGGCAAGGCGACATCTACCAGGATGGCGCCAGTCCAGCCGGCGAACGCTTTACGCAGCACAGCTATGCCTTGGTCGCGATGATGGCGCGCTATCGCATCAGCAGGGAGCTGTCGGCTACACTTAACGTGAACAACCTGCTGGACAAGCACTACTACTCGTCCGGCTGGGGCAATTACTACGGCGAGCCGCGCAACGTCATGGTGTCGCTGAACTACCGCTTCCGCTGATCATGAAGCGCATAGCCATCATCATCGTTGGCGCCTACCTGTTTGCCTCCATCGGCGCCGCCCTGTTGTCGGCGTTGAATGGGCCGGGCAGCGACGCCATGCTGGGCGGCGCGCTGCTAGGCCTGGCCTTGTACGCGCCGCTGGTCGTGTGGGGCTTTGGCACGCGGCGCGGCAGCAGCATCAAGGGCGGTTTGCGCCAGCGCATGGCGTGGCTGCATACCTGGGCCGGACTGTGGGTCTGCTGGCTGGCCTTCGCCATTTTCCTGACCGGCACCCTGAGTGTGTTCGTGCATCCCATCTCCGACTGGATGCGGCCGGAGCAAGCGCAGGAAATTTCGCAAGCCCCCTTCACCGAGCCGCTCGATCACGCGCTACAGCTCAAACACGGCTTGCGCTATCTGGCGCAGCACGCGCCAAACAGCAAGATGTGGGAACTGTGGCCGCGCGCGGGCGCCGATGAGTTCCAGGTATTCTGGCTGAACGAAAAAGGCTACTACGCCGATGCGCACCTGTCCACGGCCACCGGCGCGGCAATGAAGGAAGAAGCCAGCGCCGTGCGCGACACGCTGGGCGGCATGCACTTCGTCGAGTTCCACCATGCACTGCACGCGGGAACCACCGGCCTGTGGATCGTCGGCCTTGCATCGGCTGCGATGCTGGTGGCGCTGATCTCCGGCGTCATTACGCACAAGCGCATCTTCCAGGACTTCTTCACCTTCCGTCCGGCCAAAGGCCAGCGCTCATGGCTGGATGCACACAACCTGGCGGGCGTGCTGGCGCTGCCCTTTCTGTTCATGATTGTGTATAGCGGACTGGCGATCAGCTGGAGCACTTACATGCCGGCGGTGTCATGGGCGCAGGAACTGCGCACCGGCGAAACAGCGCATGTGCGGGAGTACGGCCCTGAGAGCAAGCCGTCAGGCCGCAGCGGTGCACTGGCCTCACTCGATCCGCTGGTGCACCTGGCGGAAACGACTTTCCATACTCCGGCCTACGCAGTGGTGGTCAATCATCCGGGAGACGCGGCGATGACGGTGCAGGTCTACAGCACCACGTCGCCGGACACGCAGGAAGGCAACCTGCTAAGTAAGCGCGGCATGATGAAGTTCGATGGCGTCAGCGGCGCACTGCTGGAAACCGAGATGCCGCACCGCGCTCCACCCAACGGCGCGCGCGCCACGATGGCAACGCTCGATGAGCTGCATCGCCTGCACTTTGCCGGTTCCGTCATCCGCTGGATCTATTTTGTCGCCGGCATGGCAGGCACCGCGATGATGGCGACCGGTGCGATCCTGTTCATGGTCAAGCGCCGCCAGAAATCACTGAACGAATTTGGCAGTGCCACTGCGCGCGTCTACCGGGCCATCGATGCGCTGAACGTGGCCAGCATCGCGGGATTGTCGCTGGCCTGCATCGGCTTCCTGTGGTCCAACCGCTTGCTGCCGCTGGACTTGCAAGAGCGGCATGAATGGGAGGTCGGAGCTTTCTTCCTGCTCTGGCTAGCCTCCCTGCTGCACGCTACGATGCGGCCGGTGGCGCGCGCGTGGCGCGAGCAGCTGTGGGCTGGTGCGGCGCTTTGCCTACTGCTGCCAGCACTGAATGCGGCGACTACCGGCCAGCATCTGCTAGGGTATCTCGCGCACGGCGACACAGAACGCGCCGCCGTCGAGCTGACTGCCGCCGGTCTCGGGCTCGTACTGGCGTTTGCCGCGCTGCGCACCGGCCAGCGCAAGGCAGCTACCGTCGGCATCACCGGGGAGGCAGCATGATGAGCGCATGGACTGTATTGACCGCGCTCGGTCTTTGCCACGCCGGCATGGCCGGACTCTCGTTGGCCATCGACCGCCATCACCGCCAGCTTTATCGCTGTGACGCGCCACCCGGCCGCCGCACGCTGCTGCGCGTAGCCGGGAGTCTGCTGCTGGCGTTCGCCCTCCTGCCCTGCGCCTTGCTGTGGGGAGCAGGCGCCGGATTCGTCGCGTGGCTCGGCATGCTGACCATCGGGGCGCTGATGGCCGCCCTGCTACTGGCTTACTGGCCGCGTCGCGTCGTTCCAATCGCCGCGGCAACCGGCGCGCTAGCCATCGCAGGGCTGGCCGGGCTGGCGCTCACCTGATCCGGCAGGCAGCCCAGCCCTTGCAAGGTGCGGCTGACCGCAACGTCCAGCGGCGTATGCGGTTCGCTGCCCAGTACTGCCAGCAGCCAGGCGTTCGACATGCGCACCGGCTGGCGCCACAGGTAGCGCATCTCGCGCAGTTCGCGGAATACCGGTACGAACGGCGCAGCCACCCACGTCAGCCACCACGGAAATGCGCCGGCCCGCAGTCCGGGTTTGCCTGCAGCACGCGCAATCGCAGCCGGCATTTGCATGCCGTCCGCATCCCAATGGCCCTGCATCTGGTAGTTGGCAAAAAGCGGCAGCGCATCGCCCAGCTCCACCAACCGCACCATCGTCTCCGCCACATCAGGCAAGTAGGCCCACTGGTGACCGACGCCCGGCGCAGATGGATTGCTGATCACCGTCACCGGCTTGCCCGGTTTGACCAGTCCCTGCGCGAACCAGCTATTGCCGGCCTTCGGTCCGAAGAAGTCACCCGCGCGCACCACTAGCACTGGCAAGCCGCTATCCTTCAAGCGCCGTTCCATCTCCACGCGGATCGCACCCTTGCGCGTGACGGGACGCTGTGGCGCATCTTCATAAATATGTGGCAGCACGCCAGGCCCGTAGTTGTAGACAGTCCCTGGCAGCAGGATGCGGGCGCCGGATGCGCGAGCAGCGGCAATCGTATTGTCGATCATCGGCAGCACCAGTTGTCCCCAATTGCGGTAGCCGGGCGGATTCACTGCGTGCACGATCAACTGCACGCCTTGCGCCGCACGCACTACGTCGTCACGGTTCATGGCATCGCCGGTGATCCACTCCAGTCCTTCACCCTGGCGCACCGAGCGGTGCAAAGCCTTCACACGCCAGCCACGCGCCACCAGCAAGCGTGCCACTTCACCGCCAATGCCGCCGGTTGCTCCCAGAACCAGTGCTTCCATGTTTGCTCTCCTTGTATGAGTGTCGATGGATGGAGTGTCGCCTGCGCCGAGCTGAAAGAAAATTACCGAAACGTGCATAGTCGCTATACAATTTCGTATGATCGCGACCGAACCAAACTGGGATTTATACCGTTCCTTCCTCGCCGTGCTGCAAGAAGGCTCGCTATCGGGCGCCGCGCGCTCGCTTGGCCTCACCCAGCCAACGGTCGGCCGCCATATCGACGCGCTGGAACAGTCGCTTGGGCTATCGCTGTTCACGCGATCGCAGTCCGGCTTCATCGCCACCGAAGCGGCGCATGCATTGCGCCCGTACGCAGAAACGCTGGCTTCCACCTCCACCGCCCTGCTACGCGCCGCCTCCGGCATGAAACTCGGCGAAGACGCCGAAATCAAAGGCGCAGTGCGCGTCACCGCCAGTGAAGTGATCAGCGTTGAAGTACTGCCGCCGATACTGGCGAAACTGCGTGCCAGCCATCCTGGCATCACCATCGAACTGGCGTCCTCCAACCGTATCGAAAACCTGCTGCGGCGCGACGCCGATATCGCCGTGCGTATGCGACGCCCGGAGCAGGACGTACTGGTGGCGCGCCGCATTGGCAATATCGATCTTGGGTTCCATGCGCGGCGCGATTATCTGGAACGCCACGGCATCCCGCACACATGGCAGGAACTGGCACAGCACACGCTGATCGGGTTGGATCGGGAAGGCGCCCGCGCGCGCAAGTTCTTGCCGCTGTTCGGCGAGCTCGCGGATGGACATTATTCGATCCGCAGCGATAGCGACCTGGTTCACCTATCCTCGGTTCGCGCGGGGCTGGGCATCGGCATTTGCCAGGTAAGGCTGGCGCAACGCGATCCGGCGTTGGTGCGCGTGATACCTGACCTGCTCACCATCCCGCTGGACACCTGGCTCGCCATGCACGAAAACCTGCGCAGCAATCCCGCCTGCGCCGCCGTGTACAAGGCGCTGGCGGCAGGTCTGGAAGATTACGTCAACGGGCGCTGACCAAACGACGCGATTTGCGTAGTTCATCCTGCAACAGCATGGACTGGTGCGCGGTTTGCAGTGTACTGGCGTCTATGCTGACCGGCTTGCGAATCAAAGCATGCGGCAAATCAGCCCACCGGCTGCGGGGCGCCGGTACCGCTGGCTGCACAGGCGAAGGTTCAGGCGACTGTGCCGGTGGCGGCGGCGGCGGTGCAACCTGCGGACACTGGGCATCAGTGAACAGCACATGGCCTTCCTGATCCACGCATTTATTCACCTCCGCAGCGGCGGCGCCCCACATCACGGCCAATGCCGCGCACAAGATGAGTCTCATGATCGATGCCCCTTCAATAAGTGACATCATCATCTACCCCAGCGCCGCCTTCGTCTGTACGGCCACGCACACCCTATGATGGGGCATTGTCGTGTTATGTCGGGTACAATACTGCCTTCTTTCGGTATCACGCACGTCCCATGAAATATCTCCTGATTCTCTCCGCACTGGCCGCCGGCCACGCCGCTGCCACCGACTCGCTCGAACAAACCAACCATCTCGGCTGGAATAGCTCCGCTGAACTGGGCGCCATCTCCACTTCCGGTAACACGGTCGGTACCTCCGTCACCGGCAAGATCGACGCCAAGCAGGAAACCGACAAGTGGAGCAATGAATACATCGTCTCCGGCTACTTCAAGGACGAACAAGTCACCAATGAAGAAGGCGAAAAGGTCCGCGAGCGCTCGGCGCAGCGCTTCTCGCTGTCGGCCAAAGCAGGCTACAAGCTGCTGCAAGACGACCATGGCAAACTGTTCGCGCTGGCCACCCACGTCGACGACAAATTCGGCGCGTACACCCGCTATTCGACCATCGGCGTCGGTTACGGCACCCAAACCTACAAGTCGGACACGCATACGCTGGACGTGGAAATCGGTCCGGGCTACTTCCGCGGCGTACGCTCGGAAGGCGAAGCGGAAAGCGGCATGACCATCCGTGGCGCCGCCAACCTGAAATGGAAACTGAGCGACAGCGCCCAGTTCCGCCAGAACCTGAGCGTGGAACGCGGCACCTCGAACATCCACTCGATGGCCGAAACCGCGCTGCTCACCAAAATCAACAGCACCATGCAGATGAAGGCCGCGTTCAACATCCGTAACGACACCAACGTCCCGGCTGACAAGAAAAACACCGATACACAAACGTCGGTCACCCTGGTTTATTCTTTCTAAAAACTTAAATCACTACTATGCATACTCCACGCACTCTCGGCACGCCACTGTCCCCAACCGCCACCAAAGTCATGCTGCTTGGCTCCGGCGAACTCGGTAAGGAAGTCATCATCGCGCTGCAGCGACTGGGCGTGGAAGTGATTGCCGTTGACCGCTACCCGAACGCACCGGGCCACCAGGTTGCGCACCGCGCCCACGTCATCAACATGACCGACGGCGCCGCGTTGGCCGCGCTGATCGAACAGGAAAAACCTGACCTGGTGGTGCCGGAAATCGAAGCGATCGCCACCGACAAACTGGCGGAGCTGGAAGCTGCCGGCAAGATCACCTGCATTCCGACCGCGCGCGCCGCGCAGCTGACCATGAACCGCGAAGGCATTCGCCGCCTGGCCGCTGAGACGCTGGGCCTGGCCACTTCGCCATACCGTTTCGCCAGCAGTCTGGAAGAACTGGAAGCCGGCGCCGCAGCCGTGGGTTTCCCTTGCGTGGTCAAGCCGGTGATGTCGTCGTCGGGCAAAGGCCAGTCGAAAGTGGATTCCGCCGCCGACGTGAAAGCCGCGTGGGCCTACGCCGCCGCCGGCAGCCGCGTTGATTCGGGCCGCGTCATCGTCGAAGGTTTCATCGATTTCGACTACGAAATCACCCTGCTGACCGTGCGCTCGCTGGGCGCCGACGGCAAAGTAGTAACGCAGTTCTGCGATCCTATCGGCCACGTGCAAGTGCAAGGCGACTACGTGGAATCGTGGCAGCCATGCCGCATGGACCCGGTGGCGCTGGAACGCGCGCGCGACATCGCCGCCAAAGTCACCGGCGACCTCGGTGGCCTGGGCCTGTTCGGCGTGGAGCTGTTCGTCAAGAACGACATGGTCTGGTTCTCGGAAGTGAGCCCACGTCCGCACGATACCGGCATGGTGACCATGGCGACCCAGGTGCAAAGCGAATTCGAACTGCACGCCAAGGCCATCCTCGGCCTGCCGGTCAACGTGGCGCTGAAAGCGCCGGGTGCATCGGCGGTGATCTACGGCCAGCATGAAGCAGCCGGCATCGCGTTTGAAGGCGTGGCCAATGCGCTGCAAGTGCCAAACAGCGACATCCGCCTGTTCGGCAAACCGGAATCGTTCGCCCGCCGCCGCATGGGCGTGGCACTGACCACCGCTGATGATGTGGAAACCGCACGCGTCAACGCCAAGGAAGCGGCATCGCGCGTCAAGCCGGTCATCGCCAAGTAATCAAGTAATTAGCTACATCCCCCGGAACAGGTCGACGTAGTTACGGCTCACGACCAGCTGTTCCGGGCGGCCTTTCAGCTGCACCATCAAGCGTCCGCGGAAGTCCTGCCGTGTGCCTGCTACATGGCGCGCAGCGACAATCACGCTGCGGTGTATCTGCCAGAACTGCTGTTCATCGAGCTGCTCGCGCAGCTTGCTGATCGGCGTGCGTATCAAACTCTCGCCGTCTGCCACGAACACGCTGGTGTATTTGTCGTTGCTCTGGAAGTAGATCACCTCTTCGATTGCGATGAGGCGCGTTTCCTCGCCGTGCGAGGCGCGGATCCATTGCAGCGGCGCGGATGCTGGCGCCGTCGCCGGGACTGCCGCCGCGCCCAGTTGCGCCAATAACGCCTGCAGCGCGACCGCCGGCACTGCCGCCGCCGGAACAGCCACACGCGCTTTCAACTTGGCGACGGTTTTCTCCAGCCTCTCAATGCTTGCTGGCTTAAGCAGGTAATCCACCGCCGAATGCTCGAACGCCTCCACCGCATATTGGTCGAACGCGGTCACGAACACGATGTGCGGCGGCTTGGCGCTGCCCACCAGCCGCGCTGCTACATCAAGGCCGGTGAGGCCCGGCATGCGGATATCGAGGAACACCACATCCGGCGCCTGCTCATCGATCATCGCCAGCGCCTCGATGCCGTTGGCGGCGCGCGCGATGACACGCAGTTCAGGCCAGACGGATTTCAGCTGGCCTTCCAGGTATTCCCGCAAATGGGCTTCGTCGTCGGCAATCAGGGCGCGGATGGTATCGATGTTGGACTCTCATTCAAAGGCAGCATCAGGCGCACCGTCATGCCGCAAGGTTGATTTTCTAGTAATTCTACCTTGGCGGCAGCGCCGTGCAAACTGCGCAGGCGTTCACGCAGGTTACTTAGCCCCACGCCGCCGCCCGGCTTACGCGGCGCGGCTTCGTTCAGACCCACGCCGGTGTCGCTGATGCGCACACACACCTGGCCATCTTCCACGCTTGCGCTGACGACGATCTCGCCGCCCTCCACTTTCGGTTCCAGTCCATGCGCGATAGCGTTTTCCACCACCGGTTGCAGCAGCATCGGCGCGATCCTGAACTGTCGCAGCTCGTCCGGCAGTTCGATGCGATAGCGCAGGCGCTCTCCCATGCGCACCGCCAGCACATCCAGATAGGCCGCAATCAACTGAGTCTCCGAGGCCAGCGTCGCTTCCTCGCTGCGGCTGGCGGCCAGGCTGGCGCGCAGGTAGTCGATGAAGCGCTCCAGCATGTGCTGCGCTTGCGCCGGGCGCGGTCCGATCAGGCTCACCACATTTGCCAGCGTGTTATACAAGAAGTGCGGCTCGATCTGCGCCTGCAAAGCGCGCAGCCGGGCCTCGGCCAGCATGCGCGCGCTCAATGCGACGAATTCCTTTTGGCGCGCCTCTTCCATCGCTCGCGCGAAACGGCGCTCGGCGGCGCTGCGCACCATGTAGAGCAGCAGCGCCACGGCCGCCGCAATCACCAGCGATTCGACTAGCACCGTGCGATTGGTCAGCAGTATGGTTGGATCGGTGCCGTTCCAGATCAGGTTCCCCAGCGTGATGCCGGTGATGACGCTGAATCCCATCAGCGTCATGCTGAACAAGATGCGCGGCAGACCGCGTGCGCGGCGCGGCCAGCCATCCAGCAGGCGATTCGAGAGCACCGAGCCGGCATGGATCAATAAGCCGATCAGGTTGGACATCAGCATCAAGGGCCCGAACTGCACGGTGGACTCGAAGTCCTCGCGCATCAACAGCACCTCCAGTGCGGCCAGCACCAGCCCCATACCGCAACTCCAGATGATGGTGTACAGCAGGTTGCGGCCCATCGACCTCGGCCAGCGCCGGAACACGGGGATCAGTTCCAGCGGGTGGGCCAACGGCGGAATGCCGTCATTTTCAGTTGCGCATTTAATTGAATTTTTCATGTCGCCAGAAAGTTACCATGAAAGCAAACCGGCGCGCGATATGGCAGGCGTGCCAACGCCATCGGACCGGCCTTCATGTTGTGTGCATCAAACACCGTCAGCACGGTTTGGGCATGGTGCGTATCCTGCGCCACGCCGACCACATAGCCGTCGGTCTCGGAACGTGCGCCGCGACGCGGCACTAGCACGTGCTCCTCCACTTGCCATCCCGCACCGAACGCGTAGCCGTCTGCTTTGCCGCTGTCGGTGTCGATCATGTTCACGCTGTCGAGCGTCAGATCATGGCCGCTGGCGCCCAGCACCAGCAGCTTGCGGTGACGCGCCGACACTACTTGCGGCGCCACGCGCGGGAACTCACTGGCGCCGAACAGCCGCGCCTCGCGCGCCTGGCCAGTGGCGTAGTCCAGCGTGATTTGTATGCAGCTGCTAGGATGGTCCGTCACCGGGCGCAAAGCCTCGCGCGCCTCCAGCGTGGTCTTGAGCAGCGCGTCGCCGTCGTACAGGATCGCATCGAACCGCGTGCAGCCGCCATCTTCGTAAGCATTCCCGAAATGGAAAACCGAACGTGCCGGCAATTCGAACACCTGGCGCACGGCCAGCGTGTCCTTGGCAACCACCACCGCGCGCATCGGACGGCGATCGCCGGCCCACAGCAGGTTTTCGCGCAAGCTGCGCTCAGGGCCCGATTCGAAATCATAGGGCGCGAGCAGGAAAATCAGGTGGCGGCCGCTGACCACAAAGTCGTGCACCATATTCAACTGCGGCACCGGGATGATGGCGGTGCGGGCCACTTCGCCCTTTGCATTCAGGCGATAGATTACCAGCTTGTCCGCGCCCGGCGCGGTGCCGAAGTTCCACAGGCCGCCGTCCGGATCCATTTTCGGATGAGCCGAAAACGGCATCGCCTTCAAATCACTGCGCCAAGTCTTGATGCCGCGCGTGGCCAGCGTTTGCGGATCCAGCTCGGTAGCCGAGCCGCCCTCCCACAGCGCGTACACGCCGCCGTTGAACGGCAGCAGGTTGGTATTGGCAGCGTTGATGGTGTCGTTGTTTTTCATGCCCTTGCGGTCGAAGTAGGTGCCAAACGCCGGATACAGGAAACGTCCCGCCTTGCTCTCGTCTTCGAATTTCTGCGTGGCGACGAAGCGTCCCGCGTGGCTTACCTTGCCGTCGGCGATCTGCCAGCGCTGCGCGAAACCGTCGCCGTCGAACCAGTGGTGATAACGTTCGCCGCCCAGCTCATAGCGTCCCGGCCCGTTGCGGTAAAAGACGCCTTGCAGGTCCGCAGGCAAGCGGCCCAGCACCGTGGCCTGGCCGGCCTGCTCGCCGGGGGCGCTGATGATGACGTCTGCCAGCACCGGAAACGGTGCGGCAGCCAAAGCGGCAAGACTCAGGAATTGACGGCGGTTGATCATCACGGCCTCCGTTCAGCGCAGGTTGACGCGGGTGGTGGCGCCGCTGGCAGGCAGCACGATGCGCGCATCTTCGAAGCTCGGCGCGCCGCGCTTGCCGAAGGCGTTGTTACTGAAGGCGAAATCCTCAGTTGGCATGCCGACCGAATTGCGATCCATTTTGCCGTTCCCATTGGCGTCATGGTAGACCGCCAAGGCGTAGTCGCCAGCCGGCAGGTCCGTCACTTGCAGCTGCACCGTGCCCTCATGCGCAGGCACCGCCGCCGCACGTAGCGGCTTGGCCGGGAAGGTGTCGGCGGAATTGAAGACAGCCACCATCACCTGCCCCTCGGCGCTGGACACGCCGTCGATGTTGATGGTCAGGTCGGCGGCGAAGGAAGGTGCGGCGGCGGCAAACAACAAGGCAATCATCAGTCGGGACATGCTGGGCTCCTGGGTGGATAAAGTGTGTAGCCACTGTATCCACTGTCCCATACCTGCGCTGTGCCATGCGACGAATTGTCGTCAGCTGGCGCGAATTGCATCCCAATGGCGCGAAATGATCCCCAGCATTTGCTCGACGTCGACCGGCTTGGCGATGAAATCGTCCATGCCGGCGGCGATGCACTGGTCCTGCTCCGATTGCATCACGCCCGCCGTCATGGCGATAATCGGCAATGTCAAACCCAGCTTGCGGCGCGCATAGCGCGTGGCTTCAAAGCCGTCCATCACCGGCATCTGCACGTCCATCAGCACCATATCGTAATCGGCTGCACGCTCGCGCAGGCGGTCGACCGCCAGTTGGCCGTTTTCCGCAAGATCCACGCTGGCGCCCGCGTGCTCCAGCATCCCGCGTGCCACCACCTGGTTCAGAGGATGATCTTCCACCAGCAGCAAGCGCAGGCCCTGCAGACGCGGCGCATCGCCATCGGACGGCTCGCCTTCCGCGCCATCTGCATCCTTCGCATCCTTCGCGTCCGCAGCGGCATCCGGCAGCGGCCAGCCTTGCGCAGGTGCGCCTTGCCACATCGGGACCTCTACCTCGGCGTCCGCAGCGCCAACGCCGAACGGCAGCGCCACCAGAAACTCGCTGCCCGCACCCTGCATGCTACGCACTGCGATATCGCCGCCCATCAGCTCCGCCAGCCGGCGGCAGATGGCCAGCCCCAAGCCGGTGCCGCCGAAGCGGCGCGTGGTGGAAGCGTCGGCCTGGCTGAACGCCGAGAACAAACGGCGCTGCTGGTCTTCGTCCATGCCGATGCCGGTATCGCGCACCGAAAAGCGCAGCTGCACACCGCCGTCGCGCTGCTGCGCCAGCACGGCCACCCGCACCGTCACGCCGCCGCGTTCCGTGAACTTGATCGCATTGCCGACCAGGTTGATGAGGATTTGCTGCAAGCGCATGGCGTCACCCACCAGCACCGGCGGCACCTCATCATCAACGCTGATGGCAAGGTTGATGCCGCGCGAGGCCGCGTTCAAGGTCATGACATTCGCCACCGCGTCCAGCACCTCGCACGGACGGAAGGCGGCCGGCGCCAGCTCCATGCGGCCGGCTTCGATCTTGGAAAAATCCAGCACGTCGTTCAAGATCCCCAGCAGCACTTGGCCAGACGAACGAATCATGCCCACGTATTCTTTTTGCGTGTGGACGAGCGCCGTGTTCTCCAGCAGGTAGGCCACGCCCAGCACCGCATTCATCGGCGTGCGGATCTCGTGGCTCATGTTCGCCACAAACTCGCTCTTGGCGCGGCTGGCCGCTTCGGCGCGCTGCTCACTGTTTTTGCGGTCCGTGATATTCATCGCAGTGAGGTAGAAGCCAGTCACCTTGCCATCCGAGCCCACGTCCGGCACCAGATCGACCAGGAAGTGGCGCACGCCGCCGGCGCCGTCGAATTCACGCTCGAAATGCAGGCGGCGGCCTGCCAGCGCTGAGCGCAGGTCGTCTAGCCACGACTCGGCCGCCGCGCCAAAGACCTCGCTGACGGTCTTGCCGATCATGGCTTGCGGATCGATACCCCACTCGCTGCGGTAGTAAGCGTTGGCGAAGCGATAGCGCAGGTCGCGGTCGATGTAGGCGATCAGCAGCGGCAGCGTATCGGCCAGCACGCGCGAGCGGCGATCCGTTTCATCGCTGCGCCGCTGCGCATCCTGGCGCCACGCCTTCTGGCGGACGAAATTCGCTGCGGACAGCAGTCCGGCCAGCGCGGCGAATGCCACCGATAAGGCGACAATTAACAAGGTGAACTCACTATGAACAAGATACGAAAATATAACCCGCTGCCACCACGAATGCCAAACCATTATGACAATATTTACGCTATAGTGGCTCATCGTTGACAACCCCAAGAACCTGCCATGCGCGCGTTGACGCTTCTCACGCTGTGCTACGCCTTGATTGCCCGCGCCAGCCTGCTGCTGGCGTTCGCGCATACCAACGCGACGCCGGTCTGGCCGCCGTCGGGCATCGCCTTCGCGGCACTGCTGCTCATGGGGTACCGCGCCTGGCCGGCTATCTTCTTGGGAGCGTTGCTCGCCAACCTCGCCACCTTCGACGCCAACGGCCTGTCCCTCAGCACCGCCACTGCGGCCGCTTCACTACTTATCGCCAGCGGTAATACGCTGGAAGCACTGGCCGGCGTATGGCTGGTGCGGCGCTACTTCGACGTCAAGCAGCCGATGGGGCAGCAGCAGAACGTCTACAAATTTGCACTGGTGGCGATGGTGATGTGCATGGTCAGCGCAGGCATCGGCAGCAGCACGCTGGTGCTGCTCGGCCTTGCGCCAGCGGCGGCCTTCAGCACCATCGCCATCACGTGGTGGGTCGGCGACACCGCCGGCGTACTGCTGGTCGGCCCGGCCATCCTGATCTGGTGCGTGCGCCGGTGGCCGCGCTGGAGCTGGCGCGGCGCGCTGGAAATCGCCGCCTCGCTGGTGGCATTGGTGCTGTTGGCGATCGCCGTCTTCGGCCGCCGCTACTCCTACCAGGACGGCCTCGGATGGTTACCTTATTTGTTTGTGCTGGCCATTGCATGGTCGTCCTACCGCCACGGCCTGCGCGGCGCCAGCATGGTCTGCATCATCGCCGCCGGCAGCGCGGTGATGGGCACCATCAATGGGCGCGGGCCGTTCGCGGTTGGCACCCTGAACGACGCGCTGATCGCGCTGGCCAGCTTCATCATGCTATTCAGCCTGATCGCGATGGTGCTGTGCGCGGACGCTAGTGAACGCAAGCGTGCCGGCGACGGCGCGGTCAGCTACAGCGCTGCGCAATGGGCCACACTGCTGATCGGCGTCGGCCTGACGGTCGCGGTGTGGCACTTGCTGGCCGTCGGCGCCGAGCGCCGCGCGCAAGAACAATTCGACGCCGAATGCGCCGACATCGCCAAGCGCATCAGCCGTCGCATAATCCTGTACGAATCGGGCCTGCGCGGCGCGCAAGCGCTGTTCAAGGCGCAGCAGGAGCCGACCCGCGACCAGTGGCGCGATTTCGTCGAAGGCATGGACCTGCACAACAACTTCCCCGGCGTGATGGGACTGGGCTACGGCATGTACCTGCGCGCCGACCAGCGCGCGGTGACCGAATCCGACATCCGCAACCAGGGCTACGAAGACTTCCACATCTGGAACAACACCCAAGGCATCAACGATCCTGGCATGTCGGCCGTGGTAATGTATATCGAGCCATTCGCAGGCCGCAACCTGCGCGCCTTCGGCTATGACATGATGTCCGAACCAATACGCCGTACCGCCTTGCTACAGGCTGCGCGCAGCGGCATGCCGGCCATGACCGGCAAGGTGGTGCTGGTGCAGAATGAACAGCAGGCCGGCAGCCCAGGCTTCCTGATGTACTTCCCGATCTATCGCAAGCAAGCGCAATTGCGGCCGGACGCCAGCGAAGCCCAGCGTATGGCGTCGCTGCAGGGCTTTGCGTATAGCCCGATCCGCGCCGACGAATTGATGCAGGACTTGCTCGGCCCCGCCGACCGCAGCGTAAGGGTCGAGATTTTCGATGGCGGCGACACCGCGCCGGGCGCGCTGCTGTACGCCAGCGAGCGCGAAGCAGCAGACCCGCAGCAGTATCCGAATCCGTATCTGCACACCATGACGCTGCAACTACTGCATCACCAGTGGACGCTGCGCTTTGCCTCGCAGCCGGCGTTTGAAAACGCCATCGACCGCCAGAAGTCGCACATTGTACTGCTGGCCGGCGTGATTATCAGCCTGCTGTTCTTCGGCGTGGTGCGTGCGCTGACGGCGCGCCAGGCCTACGCTACCGCGCTGGCGCGGCAGATGACCGGCGCGCTGCGCGAGTCCGAAGGCTCGCTGATCGCAGCACGCGACCTGGCCGAAGCGGCCAGCCGCGCCAAGAGCGAATTCGTGGCCAATATGAGCCACGAGATCCGCACGCCGCTCAACGCGGTGCTGGGCATGACGCATTTGCTGAGCAATACCGCGCTGTCGGCCGAACAGCAGAAGTATGTCGAGATGATACGTTCGTCCGGCAATTCGCTGCTCAGCATCCTGAACGACGTGCTGGATTTTTCCAAGATCGAAGCGGGCCGCATGGAGCTGGCGCCGGCGCCATTCCACCTGTCCGCCATGCTGGAGGCGGTAGCCACCATCATGACCGTCAACGCCGGCGAGAAGGACCTCGAACTGGCCATCGGCGTGGAGCCCGGCGTGCCGCAGGCGCTGCTCGGCGACGGCCATCGCTTGCAGCAGGTCTTGATTAACCTGGTCGGCAACGCCATCAAATTCACGGAGAAAGGCGCGGTGTCGGTGCTGGTGGAATTGGCGCAAGCCCCTGCCACGTTGCGCTTCACGGTCAGCGACAGCGGCATTGGCATTCCTGCCGACCGGCTCACACAACTGTTCGCGCCCTTCTCGCAAGCCGATGCCTCGATGACGCGCCGCTTCGGCGGCACCGGCCTTGGCCTCGCCATTTCGCGCCGCATCGCTGCGCTGATGAACGGCGCCATCGATGTGCGCAGCACGCCCGGCGTGGGCAGCGAATTCATCTTGACTGTGCCTTTGCAGGCGGGTACCGATGCGGCGCCCGTCATCGGCACGGTCCAGCACCTGCTGGTCATCGACAACGACAGCACCAGCGCCGATTACCTCTGCCGCAGCATCCGCGCGCGCGGCTGGAGCTGCGACAGCGCCAGCTCCGGCGAACAGGCCTTGTCGCTGCTGCGCAGCCAACCGGTGCGCTACGATGGAATCCTGGTCGACTGGGACATGCCCGGCATGAACGGGTTGGCCACCATGCAGGCCATCCGCGCCGATGCCGCCATCGCGCGCGCGCCGGTGATCCTGATGATCAGCGCCTTCGGTCAAGGGAAGATGTTGCACACGGACGGCGCGCAGGCGGCGAATGCGGTGCTGCTAAAACCCGTCACCGGCGCCCGCCTGGCCGAGACGCTGCAGCAGGCGCAGGCCAATACGCGCGAAGCCGCAGGTGCAGCGCCCGCTGCGGAAGCCGATAGCAGCGGCCAGCGGCTGGACGGCGTGCGGCTGCTGCTGGTGGAAGACAATCCGGTCAACCAGCTGGTGGCCAACAGCATGCTCACTTATGCGGGCGCCGTGATCGAAGCGGTCGACAATGGCCGCGAAGCCGTCGAGCGCCTGCGCAACGACGCCCATCGCTACGACCTTGTTCTGATGGACGTGCAGATGCCGGAGATGGACGGCTTCGAGGCCACCACCAAGATTCGCACCGAGCTGGGACTGCACCTGCCAGTGGTGGCCATGACCGCAGGCGTGATGGAGTCCGAGCGCGAGCAATGCATCGCCTGCGGCATGAACGATTTCATCGCCAAGCCGATTGATGTCGATGAAATGTTGCGCGTCATCGCGCGCAACCTTCCTATGGTGGGCGCACCACAAGCGAAAAAAATGTATTGACGTTTGACTGGCCCGCGCTGATAGTCAGCTTAACGCGGAATTCTCACCAAATGTCTCTACAACGATGCGCGTACCGGGATTCTCATTGTGCTGCATTTTGCTGGCCTGCCTGCTCCAACCATGCAGCGCCGCCACGCCGCCACCGAAGCTGCCGCTGACCTTTGAAGCGATTGAATCGCTCGGGCCGGACAGCCAGTCTATTGTGTCGCTGCTGCAGGATAAACAAGGCTACATCTGGATCGGCACCATCGAGGGCGGCTTGTTTCGCTACGACGGGCGGCGCGCCATCCGCTACGCTAACGATCCGGCCAATCCATCTACGCTACCGGCAGGCCGCATCGGCGCCTTGCACGAAGACGCGCGAGGCCGCATCTGGGTCGGCACCGACGAAGGCCTGGCGCGCTTCGATCCCGATGCCAACAGCTTCCAGCGCTACCACCCCGATTCCAGACAACGCAACACGCGCATCATCCGCCGCATCATCGGCGACGGCGGCACGGGATTGTGGTTGGCGACATGGGGCGGCCTGCAGCACTTCGATCCGGCCAGCGGCAAGTTCCGCATGTACCAGGCCGACCCTACGCGCGCCGATGCGCTGGGCTATAACGACGTCAACGCCATCGCGCTCGATCCCAAGGGCGGCTTATGGGCCGCCAACTGGCCCGGCGGCTTGAGCTACCTGGCGCCGGATGCGCAAGGCTTCACCCACCTGCGACTGGATAGCGAGCAGCGGCCGGATGCGAAACTGAACGACGTGCGCGCCATGCGCTTCGCGCCCGATGGCCGGCTATGGATGGGCACCGACGCCGGGCTGGTGGTGTGGAAGAACGGCACACCGTGGGGCGAGCGCCAGCATCTCGATGGTGCGCGCGGACGTGTGAACAATATCTACTTCGATAGCCACGACAACGCCTGGGTCAGCACCCGCACCGAAGGCCTGATGCGCTGGACGCTGGACCTGCAGCTGGTGCAAACCTACACCCATCGGGCCGAAGATGGCCACAGCCTGCCCAGCAACGCCGTCAACACGGTCATGGAAGACCGCAATAGCACGCTGTGGATCGGCAGCTTTACCGACGGCGTATCGCGCGCCAACCTGGGTAACTATGGGCTGGAACGTATCATCCCGCGCGATGTGGCGCCGGACAGCTTCCCGTCGTCGAATTTCGTGCGCACCATAGCAGCGGCCAACGACGGCCAGATCTGGCTGGGCGTGGACGACGGCCTGCTGCTGTTCGACCCGGCGCGCAAACGCATCCTGCATCACTACACGGCCGCTGGCCCGCACGGCGGCTTGAATCACAATTCGGTCTACAGCTTGTACCAGCAGCCGGACAACGGTCCGCTGTGGATAGGCACGGCCAAGGGTATGAACCGGCTCGATCATGCGGGCGGCAAGCTGGCTTCGATCAACTTCGAGATCCCTGCCGATAACTTCGTCAATTCCATCGCGCCGGGACGCGGCGGTGTGCTGTGGCTTGCCACCGGCGCCAGCTTGATGCGCTACGATCCCGCTGGCAGCACCACGCGGCGCTACGTGCACCAGGAAGAACGGCCGGACAGCCGCGCCATCAACGAAGCCAGCGCAGTGCTGGAGGATTCGCAGGGGCGAGTCTGGGTCGGCGAATTTTTCCGCGGCAGCGGACTGGATATGATGGCCGGCGACGATGACCGCTTCCAGCACTTCCGTCACGATCCGCAGCGGCAGGACACCATCAGCAGCGACAAGATCACCTGCCTGTACGAAGACATGTACGGCACCATCTGGATCGGCACGGCGCGCGGCCTGGATCGCATGGTGCCTGGCCGCGACGGTGTGCCAGCCTTCCACCGCTACACCGGTCCGGGCGAGATCGGCGCTGTGCTGGTCGAGTCTATCGAGAGCGACTGGTCCGGCATTTTGTGGATCAGCACCGTGCGCGGCCTGTCGCGGCTCGATCCCAACACCGGCGCCTTCACCCACTATTCCGCCGACGACGGCCTGACCGACGGCTTGTACCAGGCCTCCTCGACCCGCACCAGCGACGGCAAACTGTATTACGGCGGCACCACCGGCATCACCGCCGTCTACCCGGAACTGCCGCTACGCACGCCGACCGTGCCGCAAGCGACCATCAGCGATATCCGCATCTACGACCGTTCGTTGAGCCGCAGCCCGCGCCTCAAAGGCGTGCAACTGGAAGGCCCGGTGATGGCGCCGCGCGCCCTGACCATCCCGTGGAACGCCGCCGTGCTGACGCTGGAATTCGCCGCCCTGCACTACGCCGCGCCCAAGCGCAACACCTACGCCTACTGGATGGAAGGCTTCGACCGCCAGTGGGTGCAAGCCGACGCCGGCCAGCCGATCGCCACCTACACCTTTCTTGCGCCCGGCAGCTACCGCTTCCATCTGCGCGCGTACACCAACAAGGGCATGGTCAGCGAGGAGTACGTCCTGCCCATCACTGTAACGCCACCGTTCTGGAGCACTTGGTGGTTCCGTACCGGTGCAGTGCTGCTGGTGATTGCGATTATCGTCACACTGTATCGCTTGCGTGTACGGGCACTGACCCGGCGCGCGCACGAGCTGGCGGCACTGGTCCAGCTGCGCACCCGGGAACTGGAAGAATCCAACCGCAAGCTGACCGCCCTGTCCACCACCGACGGTCTGACCGGACTAGCCAACCGGCGCAGCTTTGACGAAGCGCTGCTGCGCGAATGGGGCCGCGCCCATCGCTGCCAGGAGCCGCTGGCGCTGGCCATGCTGGACGTTGACTGCTTCAAACTGTACAACGACAACTACGGCCACCAAGCCGGCGACGCCTGCTTGCGTGAGGTGGCACGCATACTGGACGCTGGCGTACACCGCGCTGCCGATGTGGCAGCGCGCTACGGCGGCGAGGAATTCGCTTTCATCGCGCCGCTCAACAGCGCTGCACAGGCGGCCGAGATGGCGGACAAGATCCGCGCCGAAATCCAGGCGCTGGCCATCCCGCACGCCCTTGCCCCGGCCGGCTGCGTCACCATCAGCATCGGCGTGGCATCCATCATCCCTAGTGAAAAACAGACGCCGGAGCTATTGCTCAAGGCCGCCGACCAGGCCTTGTACCGCGCCAAGGACAGCGGCCGGAATTGTGTCATGCAAACCCAGCTGGGCCAGCCAAGAATGTCCGTCAATATCGTGGATGCCCTTTAGGTAAGCTTGTACTTTGCATCACTTGGTAGCGCTCGCATTTACAAAATCGTTGCCTTCTCACAACACAATTGTGACATTTCCCTCAAAAACACCCATACTAAAAAAGCAGTAGCACAATGAAAACTCATGGACGGGAGACACGATGAAACAACCCACGCTCGCCATCACCACTTTAGCGATCCTCAGTACCCTCAGCGTCACCACCCATGCCCAGGATGGCATGCCCATCACCGTCAGCGGCTTCGGTACCGGCGCCCTGACCATGACCAATACCGACCAGGCGGAATTCAACCGCGTCAACCAGGCCGCAGGCGTCGGCAAGGATGCGCGCGCTGGAGTCGATTCAAATCTCGGCTTGCAAGCCACCGCCAAATACAGCGACACCGTCTCCTTCACCGTGCAGGGACTGGTACGCAAAAACGGCAGCAACGACCAATTCGGCGCCGAGCTGGCGTGGGCTTTCGCCAAGATCCGCCTGAACGACGACTTTTCGCTGCGCCTTGGCCGCATCGGCCTGCCGGTGTACATGATCTCGGACGTGCGCAACGTCGGCTACGCCAACATCATGCTGCGCCCGCCAAATGAAGTGTACCGGCAAGTCACCGCCGACAATGCAGACGGCGGTGACGTCATCTACCAGCACAGTTTCGGCGACAGTACCATTACAGCGCAAGCAGCTGTAGGCCGCACCAAGGTGCGCTCGCCGGGCAACTACTACGTTGAATTCAAACCGGTGATCTCGACCCAGGTAGTGCTGGAAAACGGCCCGTTCACCTATCGCCTCGGCCATTCGCGCGCCACCTTCGGCCTGTATGACAACGCCAGCCTGAATACACTGGTGGCCACCATCAAATCTGTCGGCCTGACCTCTGTCGCCGCTGAACTGCCGCTGACCGACATCAAGGGCACTTTCAACTCGGCCGGCATCAGCATGGACTACAACAACATCGTCGGCCAGGCGGAATTCGCCAAGCGCAAGACCGATACACGGCTGGTGCAGGACACCAGCTCGTGGTACCTCATGCTGGGCTACCGCTACGGCAAGTTCGTGCCCTACTACGTGCACGGCGATGTGAAACAGGACAGCCGCCGCAATTTCGAAACGCTGCCGACCACCGGCCCGCTGGCGCCACTGAGCGCGGCAGTCAACGGCGCGATCAAAGGCGGCCTGCAGTCGACCAACGGCATCGGCCTGCGTTGGGACTTCTACAAATCCGCCGCGTTCAAAGTGCAGTGGGACCGCATCAAGACGCGTGAAGGCGCCGGCTATTTCGTCAACGCCAAACCTGGCTTTGCCGGTAGCTCGGTCAACGTTTATGCCGCAGGCATCGATTTCGTCTTCTAAGGAGAATGCCATGCATAAGATTATCGGCAAGCTGCTGCTGGCGGCTGGCGTATGGCTGGCTGCGGCCCCGGTGATGGCGGCGGAAATCGTCGTCATCGTCAATCCCAAAAACCCGGCCACGCGCATGTTCAGCGAACAGGCGGCCCAGTTCTTCCTTGGTAAATCGACGCTGTTCACGCCTATCGAACATACCGATGGCCCGCTGCGCAACGAGTTTTACAAGAAGGTGCTGGACAAGGACTCGACGCAGGTGAAGGCCATCTGGTCCAAGCTGGTGTTCACCGGGAAAGCCAGCGCGCCCAAGGAGTACGGCTCCAGCGCGGAGGTGAAGAAAGCCGTGGCGGCTGACGCCAGCGCAATCGGCTACATCGAGAAGTCGGCGGTGGACGATACAGTGAAGGTCATCCTCACGGTGCAGTAAGACAGTAGCAAAGCGCCTAGCCTTCGACCACGATGGCAGGCCGCAGCCGCTTGCGCGAAGTGCGCGCATGCGGCACCCAGGCGTGGGTTTGCCAGCGCCGCCACATGATGAGGCCACGGATCCACTCATCGGCGGCGTAGGCGATCCACACGCCGGGCAGTCCCCAGCCCAGTACTACGCCCAGCAGCCAGCTACCGCCGGCCAGCACGAACAGCATCGAGAACGCGCCGGCCATCACCGGAAAGCGCGCATCGCCTGCCGCCCGCAGTGCGTTGATCACCACCAGGTTGAAAGTGCGGCCGGGTTCCAGCAGCACCGTAATCCACAGCAGCGTGGCGCCGGCCGTGAGAATCTGGGGATCTTGCGTGAACCAGCCTAGCAGCCAGCGGCCGCACACTGCGGCGACGGCGGCAATCAGCACGCACACCACCAGTCCGCGCGCCAGCGAGCGTTTCACCACACGATGCGCTTCACGCAATTTACCCGCGCCGATCAAGTAGCCCACCACGATTTCCACTGCCAGCCCGGTGGCGATACTGAACATCATCACGCCGCCCATCAGCTGCAGTACATAGGCTTGCGTGGCCAGCGCCTTGGCGCCCAGTTCCGCCGCTGTCGCTACGCTGACCATGAAGGCCAGCCGCCACGCGATATTCTCCGCAGCCCCCGGCAAGCCGATATGCAGCACCGCCGCCAGCTCCTGGCGCGGCAGGCGCCACCAGTCGTCGCGCGAGACCGTGATATGCAAGTGCACACGCCACATCAGCAGGTGCAGCGCCAGGCCGATCATGCGGCTGATAGCCAGCGCGATCGCGTAGCCGGGCAAGCCTAGCGCCGGCAGCGGCCCCCAGCCATACATCAGCGGCAGCGCCAATAGCAGGTGGCTGACGTGCATGATGATCAGCACCACCAGCGTGTCGCGGGTGCGCAGGTGGGCGCGCATCACGCCGGCCATCGACGCGTTCCACGCATCGAACAGCATCGCCGGCCCCAGCGCCACGAGGAATGGCGCGGCCAGTGGCAATACTTCGGCGGGGGTATTCAGCAAATGCAGCAAACCGTTCGCACCCAGCATGGCGATCAAGCCGGTGAAAGCGCCCAGCCACGTGCTGGCGCCGACCACCGCGCATGCCACCTTATCGGCCGCCGCGCGCTGGCCGCCGCCGAGATTTTGCGTGACCACCACGCTGACGCCCGCACCAATGATGCGGAACAAAATGAACAAGGCCGCCGACACCTGGCTGGCGATGGCGAACGCGCCGCCCGCAGCGTCGGAGATGCGCGAAGCCAGCGCCGTGCCGACCACACTGGAAGCAATCGCCAGCCCCAGTTCGACCAGCAGCGGCCATGCAAGGTTGAACATGGGCGGCGTGCGGATCGGCGTTTTGGAGGCTGGCATGAGCGAGTCGGAGGAGGTTCCTGGAGAGCCTCATTTTATACCATGTGGAAGCGCTACCAGAACGCCACTTCGCACTAGCTCAATCGAGATAGTCCGAGTACTCCTTCTGCGCATAGCCTTTCAGCTTTTGCCACGGCAGGTCGCTGGTCAGGCCGGGCTGGATGGTGAGCTCCGTGCGGTTCAGGAAAGTGGCAGCCTTGTCGCCGCTTTCAATCACCAGTGGGACCTGGCGCTGCTCGTCCCACAGCACGCGTTCGAACAAGCCCTTGTCCTCACGCTCGCGCCAGCGCGCACCCGGCACCGGCGACGCGCGCGACGACAACGGCATGGACTTCAGGCGTTTGCTATCCAGCAGATAGTAAGCGTGATCCCACGAGCCGTCGAAGCTGACGTTGTCGTACTCGGCGCGCGGAATCAGCACCACCGTTTTGGCATGCGCATCGATGTACTCGACGCGCGGCTGGTTCTTGTCCAGCACCACGTGACGCGGTAGCACCACGTGGTTGAAGTGCTTGTGCGAGCCCGGTTCATGCGCCTCCGCGCGGGATGGCAGCACGCGCGCAGTCCATACATGGCCATCGCGGCGCAGCATGGTTTCCTCGTAACGTGCTTCGCGCGTCACACCCTCCGCCGTCACCACCTTGCTGTAGTAAGCGATCTTCACATCAAGGTCGGTGGCGGCGGCCGAACCGGCCACGCACAGCGCGGCCGTCAACAGGAACAGACTTTTCATCAGAAACCGAAGGCCGATTTCAGCAAGGCGAATACCTTGGTGTTATCCAGCGTGCCTTTGAAAGTCTTGGCGCCTGCGCCAGTGGCGAACAGTTTGACGTCACCGCCGCCGTGGGTTTCGCTAGCCAGGCGCACGCCGGTCTCCTGCAGATAGTTATCCGCTAATACCGTTGAGCTATCCAGGTTCACGCGGGTGTTCGGACGATTCGGGCCGTTACCAAATACCAGCGTGGTGTAGGTATTGCCGTCTGCATCTTTGCTCGGCAGGTTGTCCTTGTAGCCGCGATTGATGTCGAGGATAGGATTGCCCTTCTTGCCGTAGCCGTTGAAGGCCAGCGTGTGGTCATGGTCGGCGGTGACCACGATCAGGGTGTTGGCCAGCGTCGGGTCGGTCAGCTTGGCCTTGTCCAGCGCGGCCTTGATAGCGTCATCGAAAGCGATCGTGTCGGTCAGCGCGCGCTTGGCGTTGGTGCCGTGCAGTGCGTGGTCAATACGGCCGCCTTCCACCATCAGGAAATAGCCATCCTTGTTCGACGACAGCAAGTCCATCGCCTTGACGGTCATCTCGGCCAGGCTAGGCTGGGTCGCGCCCTCGCCCACTGGCGGCGACGCGGTGCGGTCCAGTTCATATTCCAGATGGCTCTTGCTGCTGTATAGGCCAATGAACTTCTTGCCGGCGACAGCAGCGCTCATGTCGGTCTTGTTTGCACCGACCGCGTAGCCTTTCGCTGCCAATTCGATCAGCAGGTTGCGGCCATCGGCGCGGCCGGTCTTGTTGGTGGCCGCGTCGAACGGCGTGAAGTGATTACGGCCGCCGCCCATCAGCACATCAACGCCGTCACCCAGCGCGCTGTTGAAGCCAACGCCGCCCGGCACCAGCTGCGCCGCGATGTGATACTGCGCGTTGCGGTTGCAGATGTGCGAGAAGGTGGTGGCTGGCGTGGCGTGCGTCAGCTCCGTGGTGGTGATGGCGCCGACGGCTTTGCCCTTGGCCTTGGCCAGTTCCAGGATGGTGGTAGCCGAAGTGCCGTTGCCACTTGCTGCGCAGTTGTTCACGCCCAGGTTGCCGTTAGCGTCCCTGCCCGGATTGGTGGCCACGGTTTCCGGCGACATCGAGATGACTTCATTATTCATCTTCACGCCGGTCATGTAGGCGGCCATCGACGGTGCGCTGTCGGTGGTTTGGGCGTCGTTCGAATAAGTCTTGATGCGCGCCGTGCGTTCCAGCGTATCCATCGTCAGGCTGCCAGCTTCGCCGTATTTGTAGATGCGCGAGGCGGTGACGGTCGATGGGCCCATGCCGTCGCCCAGGAAGAAGATGATGTTCTTGGCTTCACCCGCCGCGTAGGCGGCTTGGGCAAAGGTCAGCGCCAGCGCGGCGGCGATAAAAGTACGTTTCATATGCATTGTCCGTTCTTAGTATGTGCGTGAGTTACAGGCCGGCGGCGCTCTTCACCAGGCTGAATACCTTGGTGTTGTCGATGGTGCCGCTGAACGTATCGGCGCCCTTGCCGATCGCGCCGAGGAAGACGTCGGTGCCGCCGTGGGTCTCATTGCCCGCCGATACGCGCACCACAGCTTCCTGATGGTAGGTGTTGGCGCTGGTGACGCTATCGTCCATCGACGACTGGCCTGCGCGGCTGGCTTGCACGCGGTTCTCGCCGTTGCCGAAACCGATGATCGAGTACGGTGCGCCGTCCAGGTCTTTCTCTACTGCGCCGGTCACGTAGTTCTTCACCACGCCCAGCACGCCGGCGTTGCCGGTAGCGGTCTTGCCGGTGCGTTTGGCGTAGCCGTTCAGTACCATCGTGTGGTCATGGTCGGCGGTGACCACGATCAGGGTGTTGGCCAGCGTCGGGTCGGTCAGTTTGGCCTTGGCGATAGCGGCTTTGATGGCGTTGTCGAAAGCGACGGTGTCCTGCAGCGCTTTCTTGGCGGTGGTTTCGTGCAAGCCGTGGTCAATGCGGCCACCTTCGACCATCAGGAAGTAACCCTTGCCGTTACGGGCCAGGACGTCCATCGCCTTGGTGGTCATGTCGGCCAGACTAGGCTCTTTGGCTGGATCGCGGTCGAGGTCATAGCTCATGTGGCTGGAGGTGAACAGGCCAAACAGCTTGTCGGTCTTGGTGCCGTCGATGGCGTTGAACTCAGTGGCGTTGCTGGCGTAGGCGTAGCTCTTCGCTTTCATTTCAGCGATCAGGTCGCGGCCGTCGGCACGCTTGCCGCCGTCCTTGACTGGCTTGAAGAACTGGCTGCCGCCGCCCATCAGCACATCGAGGCCGGTGGTGCCCAGCGCCGAGTTGTAGCCGGTGCCGCCCGGTACCGCTGCGGCGGCGATGTCGTTTTCCAAATCGCGGTGGCAGATGTGCGAGTAAGTCGCAGCTGGCGTGGCGTGGGTCACGCGGGTGGTGGTGACCACACCGGTGCCCAGGCCTGCGGCCTTGGCCAGTTCCAGCAACGTGGTAGCTGGCGTGCCATTGCTGGTGCCGCAGTTGTTGCCCAGTTTATTACCGGCGGAGTCGTTGACCGGGTCGATGGCCAGGGTGTTTTGCGACATGGAGATGACTTCGTTATTCATCTTCACGCCGGTCATGTAGGCGGACATGGACGGCGCGCTGTCGGTGACCTGGGCGTCGTTCGAATAGGTTTTGACGAAGGCCGTTTCCGGCAGCGTGTCCATGGTCAGCTCGCCGTCTTCGCCGACGGAGTAGATGCGGGCAGCGGTCATGGTGGTCATGCCCATGCCGTCGCCGAGGAAGAAGATGACGTTTTTCGGTGCGGCGGCTACCGGTGCGGGGGTGGTGGCGGGCGCGTTATCGCTGCTGCAAGCGGCCAGTAAAGCGGCGCTCAAGCCAGCGATGAAAATAGACTTACGGTTCATGTCGTCAATCCGTCTTGTTAGAAAGGCTTGCAAGATAGCAAACCTTTATGACGACACAATGACAATGCGTTACATTGCGATGCATTTTGTTACATTGGAGGTCGCAACAGCCTCCAGCCGAGTTCTTCGCGGATGCGCTCCGGCGAGAGCGGAGGTGTTTGTTGCAAGCGGCGCTGCTGCAACAAGCGCCGCACTGCTTCCTTGCTGGGATGCGTAGTCTGCGTCCGGGTCGGCTCCATGATGGCCTCATTCAATCCAAATACGACCACACCATCATGCGCCGTCCACAAACCGAACATGCGCCAAGCAGCCACACCTTCTCGCGCTTGCTCGACCTTTGACGAGCTTTGCTTTGTTATGCAGCGCGGCGGAGGTCGCTGCCTTTCGGAGCGGCTAGCGCTGGGCGCACGGGCAAGTGCTGGACGATGGCTTGCTGCATGCTGGTTTTGAAGGAGCCGACCAGCTGTGCCAGTTCGCGCGACTGCGCCTGCATTGAGGCGGCTGCGGCTGCAGCTTCTTCCACCAGCGCGGCGTTTTGCTGGGTGACGTCGTCCATCTCGCCCAGCGCGGCATTAACTTGTTCGAGGCCGTGCTCTTGCTCGGAACTGGCTGCGCTGATGGCGCCGATGATGGTGGTCACCTTCTGCACACTGGCCACGATATCGTTCATGGTCGCACCGGCTGTTTCAGCCAACGCACTGCCGCTGGCCACGCGTTCTGCCGAATCGTTGATCAGCTTCTTAATTTCCTTGGCCGCTTCCGCCGAGCGCTGCGCCAGGTTGCGCACCTCGCCAGCTACTACGGCAAAACCACGTCCCTGCTCGCCGGCCCGCGCCGCTTCCACCGCTGCATTCAGCGCCAGGATATTGGTCTGGAACGCGATGCCATCAATCACACTAGTGATGTCCACAATTTTGTGCGCGTACTCGTTGATGCTGGCCATGGTCTGCACCACTTCCGTCACCACCGCTCCGCCCTTGCCCGCCACCTCCGACGCCGACACGGCCAGTTGGCTGGCCTGACGCGCGTTGCCGCTATTCTGCTTCACCGCCGCCGTCAATTCGTCCATCGCCGACGCGGTTTCTTCCAGCGCGCCCGCTTGATGCTCGGTGCGGCGCGACAAATCCATATTCCCGGTGGCGATTTCTCGCGACGCCGCATCGATCGCCACCGCGCCATCGCGCACGCGGCCCACGGTATCAGCCAAACGGCCGGTCATATGCGACAACGCGTCGAACAACTGGCCGATCTCGTCGCTGCGGCCATGCTCGATCGCCACATGCAGTTCGCCACCCGCCACCTGCTCGGCCAACTCCACCGCTCGCGTCAGCGGGCGCACAATGCTACGCGTCAGCATCAAGGCCAGCACTGCGCCCAGCGCCAGCATCGCCACACCCAGGCCGATCAGCAGCGCACGGCTACCCTGGAACTGGCTGGCGGACTGCTCGGCCAGCGCCTTGGCTTGCTGCGTCTGGTAAGCCAGCAGCTTTTCCAGCGCGCCGCTGTAAGCCTTGAACACGCCCGGCCACTTGTTATCCAGCAGGTCGCCCACTTCCTGGATGCGGCCGCTATCCTTGAACTTGAACAGCTCGCCGCGCATGGCGAGGAACGCGGTTTTTTTCTCGGCCACAGCACGCACCAGCGCAGCCTCGTCGGCCGAGGCCTGCATGGCAGCCAGCTTGCGCTCCATCTCGGCAGCGACTTTCTCGCCGCTGTTCAGCTGCGCCAGGAAAATATCCGACACTTCCAGGCTATCGCTGCGGCCGATCGACATCGCGCGCAGGCCGTTCAATTCCGTCACGCCCAGCAACTCGGAGGTCAGCTGCTGGCGCGCCAGTTTTTCATTCACCAAGTTGGACGCCGTATCGTTGGCCGACTGCAAACGCCACAGCGACACGCCCGACATGCACACCATCACCAACAGCAGCACCGCAAACGACGCCACCACACGCATACCCGTATTCAATTGAGGGAATTTCATAAGCCTTGATCAAAAAATAGTGCCTCTTGCACGAATTCTCACCAATTTACACACTGAATATGACGCCACTATTACCGCAAGGCAATTTCAGCAACAATATTTTCCTCTGGTTAAGATGTAATAAGGAGGTAACAATTTCCTTGTAGCATGCAGGCCTCAGTGTTGATAAAGGGTTCCTGGCCGTGGAGTTCAATGCCTCTCGTTTGCACCTGCCCCGCTTTCGCTTATCCGTTGCCGCCGACCTGTGCGTAGAGACGATTTCGGTGCTGTCCGACACCACGAACTTCGCGGTGCTGGAGCTGTTCACCGAGCGCCGCGACCTGATGAGCCTGCCAGTGATCGAAGCCGGCCGTCCGATTGGCCTCATCAGCCGCAACATCTTCATGTCGCAGATGTCCAAGCCCTTCTACCATGAGCTATACGGTAAAAAGAGCTGCATCGCCTTCATGGACAAAGAACCGCTGATCGTCGATGGAGCCATGAGCATCGAGGCACTAACCTTCCGCGCCGTGGAATCAGGCGAGAAAGCCCTGGCCGACGGCTTCATCGTCACGCGTGACGGCGCACTGGCCGGTGTTGGTTTTGGCCTGCAACTGATGAACGTGGTGGCCAATATGCAGGCCGAAAAAAACCGCCAGATCATGCACAGCATCGACTACGCCAGCGTGATCCAGCGCTCGCTGCTGCGCCCATCCAATCTCGCCCTGTCCGACGTACTGGATGACGCGCATCTCGAATGGCAGCCGCGCGACGTCGTGGGCGGCGACTTCTATCACTTCGCTAAATATGACGACGGCTGGTTCGCCGCCATCGCTGACTGCACCGGTCACGGCGTCCCGGGTGCCTTCATGACGCTGATTTCCTCGTCCACTTTAACGCAGGCCTTGCAGCAATTGGGCCCGCGCGATCCGGCCGGTTTGATCGCCGAGGTGAATCGCGGCGTCAAAGGCATGCTCGGACAAGTGGAAGGCCACGGCTCGGCCGAATCCAACGACGGCATGGACGCCGCCTTCCTTTGGTTCGACAACGCCAGCCGCCAGCTGCACTTCGCCGGCGCCAAGCTGTCGCTGTTCCAGCTCGATCCCGAGCAGCAGGCGGTGCAAACGGTGGACGGTGAACGCATGGGCGTCGGCTATATCGACTCGCCGCTGGACTACCAGTGGACCAACAAGATCATCGACATCCCGGAAGGCAGCCTGCTATTCCTGACCACCGATGGCCTGATCGACCAGATCGGCGGCGCCAAGGACATCGCTTACGGCAAGCGCCGCATGCGCGATGTGCTGCTGGCCAAACGCACCGAGTGTGCGCGCCACGTGTCGCAGGCCATGCTGGACGACTACCAGGCGTGGCAAGGCGAACAGCCGCGCCGCGACGATCTGACCTTTTTCTGTTTCCGCCCCTGAGGAGCAATTTTGCTGTACGAAGAATTCAACGACTTCTTTGACGTGGCCCGCAAGCGCCACATCATCTTTTTCTACGTGGGCTATTTCTCGCAGCACGTGGTGGCAGCTATTTCCGAGACCATCAAGGCGCGCCTGGACGTAGCCGGTGCGGCCGGGCCGACGCGCCGCCGCATTTTCTCGTCGTTTGTTGAAATGTCGCAGAACATCATGCACTACTCGTCCGATTCGCTGACGCCCGACGAGCAGGCCGAGAACCAAATCCGCCGTGGCTCGTTCTGCATTGGCATGAAGGGCGACAGCTTCTTCCTGCTGTGCGCCAATCCGGTCGACAGCGCCAACGTGGAGCGCATTAGCAGCCGCCTGGAACCGCTGCATACCATGACGATGGAAGAGATCAAGTCCGCCTACAAGAAAGCCCTGCGCGATGAAACGCCGGCCGACAGCAAAGGCGCAGGCCTCGGTTTCCTGACGATGGCGCGCGACGCCAGCGAGCCGCTGGAATTCGAGTTCGTCAAGGATACGCATAATCCGGACGCCACCATCTTCTGCATCAAAGCGATTATCTGAATTAGAAAAAAGAGAACGACAATGGAACCACTTTTTATCGCCGCTTCACCCACCTCGCCGGAAATCGACTTCCGCTTTGACCAGCACACGCTGTCGATCAAGGGCGAGTCCTACCCGGAGAACGCCGCCGCTTTCTATGGCCCGATCATCGCGCGTGTGCAGGCGTGGCTGGACGGCAGCAAGGATGCCGAGATCACCGTGAATGTGTCGCTGGCCTACTTCAACAGTTCCAGCACCAAGATGCTGTTCACCTTCTTCGAATCGCTGAACAACGCCGCCATCGCCGGCAACCAGGTGCACCTGAACTGGTACCACGATGAAGACGACGACACCATCCTCGAATTCGGCCAGGAACTGCAGGACGATTTCGGCGCACTCGATTTCCACGACCACGCAGTGAGTAACTAATGAAAGCTATGGCCGACGCCGACCTGTTTGCGCTGGAAAGCGCCGCGCTGGCCAATGCCAAGGCAGCGCATAACGATCACCGCGCGGACTCGCGCGCCGCCCTGGCCGAAATGATCGTGCACTACGAACGCCTGATGCGCGAGAGCCGCCGCCTGATCCGCCGCAGCGACCGCGCGGAGCTGGACATGAACCAGATGAACCGCCAGCTGCACGAACTGGCGCAGCAGCTGGAATACCGCGCTACCCACGATCCACTGAGCGGAGCACTGAACCGCGCGGCGGTTATCGACCACGCTTCGGCGCTGCTGGACCAGGGCGATGTCGCGTTGATCGTGCTGGATATCGATCACTTCAAATGGATTAACGACGATTTCGGCCACCCGGCCGGCGACACCGTCATCATCACCGTAGTGGCCTGCCTGAAGGCGCTGCTAGGGCCCGGCGTGGCAATCGGCCGCGTGGGCGGTGAAGAGTTTTCCGTGGTGTGGCCGACGTCCTCGCTAGACGACGCCAGGGACGTCGCCCTGCGCATCTGCGAGGCGATTGCCGACCAGATCTTCGGCGCGCCGATCAACCGCCAGATCACGGCCAGCGTAGGCGTCAGCTGGAACGCGATGGGTACTAGCTTCGAACTGGCCTATAGCCGCGCCGACGAAGCCCTGTATGCCGCCAAACGCGGTGGCCGCAACTGCGTCAAAATCTACTCCCAGCTGCCACCGGCGGCCCTCACGCCGCCAACGCCCGCAGACGCTTCAACTCCCTGCCATTAACCTTGCACACAGCGCGGAAGCCCGTGCTGATGCGATCATCCGCCGGCGCATGCAGCATCGGCAGCATGTCGTAGGCCGGCGCCAGCTGCAACGGCGGCTCGCCTCCCGGGCCGAACAACGCATCCAGCGCAGCCAAGGTGCGGACGGCGGAACGGCCGAATTCACCGTGACGGTCGAAGCGCTCCACCTCAAGGAAAGTGCGGTTGTCGGCGCGGTGAATACGATACACGGGCAGCGGCTCGCTGCTACCGCGTAGCGGACGGCGGGCCGCGTACAACTATCTGCTCGCCCAGCTCACGCACCATGCGCATCATGGTGGCGCGGCTCAGCGTCGGAAGGCTTTTTTGCAGCCGTAGCAGCAGGTCGGCGCCCGAGACTACGCGCGCCAGCCGGAGTATCTGAAAAATATCGGTCACGTGATATTACAACGCGATTAACCTGAAACGATTATGCAACCGGTGTCAGGAGTGGCTGGCCAGAGAAGTAGGCGCGCAGGTTGTCTACGACAAGCTGGCCCATGGCATGGCGCGTTTCCACTGTCAGGCTGCCAACGTGCGGCGTTAGTACCACATTGTCCAGTCCTCGCAGCTCGGCCGGTACGCGCGGTTCGTCGGCGAAGACGTCCAGCGCCGCCATGCCCAGTGTGCGTTCGAGCAGCGCGGTGATCAGGGCTTCTTCATCCACCAGCGAACCGCGTGCTATGTTCACCAGCGTACCTTGCGGGCCGAGCGCCGCCAGTACCGCCGCATTCACGGTGTGATGCGTGGCGGCGCTGCCCGGTGCGGCCACCGCCAGATAATCGCTGGCCTCGGCCAAGGCTAGCAGCGAGTCAGCACGCGGCACGTCCACGCCGTCGATCGCGCGCGGCTGGAAGTACTGCACCTGCATGCCGAAAGCCTGCGCCCGCAGCGCAATCGCCTGCCCGATGCGGCCGAACCCATAGATGCCGCACACTTTACCGCGCAAGGCCCGTGTCGGCGCCACCGGCTTGCCGGCTTCCCACGCGCCAGTGCGCACAAAGAAGTCCAGCGCCGGCAGGCGACGTGCGGCCGACAGCAGCAGCGTCAATGCCAGGTCGGCGACGTCGTCAGTGAGCACGCCCGGCGTGTTAGTGACCGCGATACCACGTGCGCGGGTCGCTGCCAGATCCACCGCATCCGTACCGATGCCATTCACCGCCACGATTTCCACCTTGGGCAACTGCGCCAATTGCGCCGCGCTGATGCCGATCGCGCCGGTGCTCAACACCGCGCGCACGTTGCCGGCCACGTTATGCAGCCAGACCTCGCGCGCCTCCGCAGGCTGTTGCCACAGGTGGTGGCAGTGAAAATGTTGTTCCAGTTGCGCCATCACGTTGGCCGAGGGACTGGCCGCAAATACCAATACTTCCGGTTTCATGTCTATACCTACTCTGGTTTGCCTGTGGTGATTGTACAAGCGGAGCCGATTTCCCGCTGCGAGTCGTAGACTTTCGGTCAGCATTTCCGTATGCTTAACCTACCCCATGAACGATCACGCCTACAAAAATCGCGTCCTGATCGCCGCCCAGCGCTGGCTCTGCACCGCTGTTTTTGCGCTGCTGGCCTGCCTGGGCATCACCGCCACGGCCCACGCCAGCCCAGAACGCTGGGATCAACTGGCCACACCGCTATTCGAACACCTGGGCCTCGACCAAGGTTTGCCGCATCCGGTCGGGGTGGCGCTGGCGCAGGATGGCGACGGCTTTATCTGGGTCGGCACCCAGTCCGGCCTGGCGCGCTGGGATGGCTATCGCGTGCGCAGCTTCCGCCACGACCTGGCCGATCCCACCAGTCTGCCGGGCGATTTTATCCAGACCCTGCACGTCGACATGGCCGGCCGCCTGTGGGTCGGCACCGCCGCTGCCGGCCTGGCGATGTACGACAAACACACCGAACGCTTTGTGCGCCTCACCGATGAACTGAGCCGAGGTCTGGTCAGCGCCATCGCCAGCGACGCCAAGGGCAATCTGTGGATCGGCACGCCCAACGGCCTGAAATACTACGACACGCTGCACAAAACCATCCGCCGCTACTCGCATGAGGACACGCCCGGCCTGCCGGACAACCAAATCCGCTCGCTGCTGACCGATGCCGCCGGCAACCTGTGGATAGGATCAGCCAGCGGCCTGTCGCGCATGAAACCCGGCGCCACCATCGTCGGCATCCCGGTGCGCGGCCCCGATCCCGGTGCGTGGAGCGACACCGTACTGGCGCTGGGCGAAAACAGCCGCGGCCAGGTCGGCTTCGGCACCTTGAAAAGCGGCTTTGGCATCGTCGACGCCCAGGCCGACAGCGGCCGCATCGTCGCGCCCAAAGGCATCAAGGACGTGCAAGCGAATATGGTGCTGGCGCTGACCGAGACTGTGCCCGGCATCTGGTGGGCAGCGACCTATGGCGGCGGCTTGATCGAATACCGCACCGAGAGCAACAACAGTGTGCGCATCCTGCATCAGCCAGCCGTGTCCTTCAGCCTGAGTAGCGACCGCACCGCCGCCCTGCTGCGTTCGCGCGGCGGCATGGTGTGGGTGACCACCGAACGCGGCGTCGACTTGTATGACCCGCACAGCGAAGCGATCGACTCGGTATTCGGCGCTGCGGGCGCACAGGAAGCCGCCGTCTCGGCGCTGATGACCGATAGCCGCGGCGACGTCTGGATCGGCCTCGCCGACCAGGGCGTCGACATCGTACCGCCCAACGGCGCGCGGCGCGCGGCGCTGCGTCCCGATCCGCATAAACCGGAAACCGCGCTGCCCAACCGCATGGTGCTGTCGATGGCGGAAGCGGAACCGGGCGAGGCCTGGATCGGCACCCAGCTTGGCCTGTATCACACCAGCCGCAACGGCACTGCCGTCAAGCGCATTCCGCTGCCGCAGCAGAATCCCTATCCGCGCATCGGCACCATTACGGTCCACAAGGGCGATCTTTGGCTGGGCACTTTCGAAGGGCTGTTGCGCTACAGCCCGGCCACCGGCGCGCTGGTGCGCTACGTGCAGGGGCAGCAGGAAGGCGGAGGCCTGACCGACAACCGCATCCACTCGGTGGTGGCTGACGGCGACGGCGCCCTGTGGATCGCTACCCGCAACGGCTTGAACCGGCTCGACCCCAACAGCGGCAAAGTGGAGCAAATCAAAGCCAATCCCGCCAAGCCGGACGCCTTGTCGGAAGCCGTTATCAGCTCGCTGGTGCTGGACCGGCTGGGACGCCTATGGGTCGGCACCCACGGCGGCGGCATTTGCGTCATGACCGGGCGCGATGCGCTGGGCGAGCCCACCTTCGAGCGCGTCACCGCCACTGCCGGCCTGTCCAACGGCACCATCATGGCGCTGCAATCGGACCCGGTGGGCCGGATCTGGGCCGCCACCTCGGACAGCATCGCCGTGATCGACTCCGGTAGCCTGCGCGCACGCGCGCTAAGCCGCGCCGACGGCCTGGCCTTCCGCACTTTCTACATCGGCGCCAGCACCGTGACGCTGGAACGCGATATCGTGTTCGGCGCCACCTCCGGTATGGCGGTGGTGTATCCGGGCCGGCTGAACGACTGGGTGTATCGCCCGCCGCTGGTCATCAGCGCGGTGCGGCTGGACCAGCAGCCGCTTACGCCATCCGAACTGACGCACAAGGACGGCCCCACGCTGGTGCTGCGGCCCGACAACCAGAGTTTCGAAGTGGAGCTGGCCGCGCTGGATTACACCGCACCTCAGCGCAACCGCTACTCCTACCTGCTGGAAGGCTTCGACCAGCATTGGGTGGAAGTGGACGCCACGCGCCGCATCGTCACCTACGGCCACCTGCCGCCCGGCAGCTACGTGCTGCGCATGCGCGGCAGTAACCGCGAAGGCTTATGGAATTCGGACGAGGTCACGCTGCGGGTCGAAGTGCTGCCAGCCTGGCACCAGACCTGGTGGGCGTGGCTGTGCTACTTCCTCGCCGCGTGCGCGCTGGCGTGGACGCTGGTGCGCTGGCGCGTGCGGCAGCTGCACCGCAAGGGCGAAGCTTTGCAGGCGCTGGTCTACTCGCGCACCCAGCACCTTGAGAAGCTGAACGCCATCGTCAAATCCATCAACGAGCAAATCGATTTCGACGCCCTGCTGCACACCATCCTGCACGAATCGACCATCATCAAGGGCATCGATTCGGCACTGGCGCTGGTGCGCGAAGACGGCGCCGAAACACTGAGCCTGCGCGCCGCGTGGGGCCGCATCGACGCCACCGCCGATGCCTACCGCATCGACCAGCGCCAGGCTGAATTGCGCTACGCGCCAGCGGCCGACATGATCGCGCCGGACATCTTCGAAGTGCACCACCCGCATTCGCTGCCGGGCGACGTCTGCGCGCTGCTGTCGGTGCGGGTGGTGATCGACGGCCAGGTCGAGGGCTACCTGATTTTCGAAAACTACCAGTACCAGGCCAGCTTCTCCGACAGCGACCTTGACCTGCTCAAGGCGCTGAAAGAGCCGTACGTCTCGGCCTTCCAAAAAGCCCGTTCGATGCGCATGATCGAGCAGGCACGCGCCAACGCCGAAGCGGCCACGCGCGCCAAGAGCGACTTCCTGGCCAACATCAGCCACGAAATCCGTACGCCGATGAATGCCATCCTCGGCTTCGCGGGACTGGGCACGCACCTGGATTTGCCGTCGCAGCCGATGGACTACTTCCGCAAAATCAGCCGCGCCGGCCAAAGCCTGCTGCAGATCATCAACGACGTGCTGGACTTCTCCAAGATCGAGTCCGGCAAACTGGAACTGGAAGCCCTGCCCTTCGAATTGCCCGATACACTGAACCAGATCGCCGACCTGTTCTCGTGGCGCGCCGCCGAGCGTGGACTGGAACTGGTGCTGTGGGCTGCGCCGGACGTGCCATCCAACCTGCTGGGCGATCCGCTGCGGCTAGGGCAAATCCTGGTCAACCTGGTCGGCAATGCACTCAAATTCACCGCGCGCGGCCACATCGAGGTGCGGGTTGAGCTGGATGCGGCCACACCCAACGTGATTGCTGGCGGACCGCTGGTGCTCCGCTTTACGGTGGAAGACAGCGGCTTGGGCATCAGTCCTGAACAGCAAGCGCGCCTGTTCCAGGCCTTTGCCCAGGCCGATGCCAGCACCACGCGGCTATACGGTGGCACCGGTCTTGGTCTCGCCATCTCGCAGCAGTTGGTGCGCAAGATGGGCGGCGAGATCAAGGTCGACAGCGAACCGGGTGTCGGCAGCAGCTTCAGTTTCACCGTTCACCTGCAAGCGGCGCAGGATCAGACGCCGCTACTGCCGCCGGTGCCGCCGGCCGCGCAGGGCAAGCGCGTGCTGGTGGTGGACGATTCCGAAAACACCCGCCATGTGCTGAAACTGCAGCTGGCCTGCCTGGGCCTGAGCGCGCGCACGGTCGCTTCCGGCAGCGCGGCGGTGGCGGCCATGCAGCTGGAGAGCTACGACGTGCTGCTGATCGACGCTGACATGCCCGACTTGGACGGCATCGAAACCCTGCAGCGCATTGCACAAGACGGCGAATTGGCCAGCGTCCCCGCTGTACTGATGGTGACCGCCTACGCGCGTGAGCACAACAAGGAAACCATCGAGCAGACCCGCAACATGCCCTTCCTCGACAAGCCGGCCAATCCGCAGCTGCTGCGCAACGCCGTGCTGTCGGCACTGGGGTTGGAGGCCAGCCAGCAAGTGAGCACCCTCAACGCGCCGCCATCGGTGGCGGTGCAGCGCATTCGCGGCGCCTATGTGCTGGTGGTGGACGACAACGCCATCAACCAGCAGGTGGCCAGCGAAATCCTGCAGCGCGCCGGTGTGCGCGCGGATGTCGCCAGCAGCGGCGAGGACGCGGCGCGCATGACCGCTGAAGGCAATTACGATGCGGTACTGATGGACATCCAGATGCCGGACATGGACGGCTACCAGGCCACGGCCATGATCCGCGCCGATGAAAGGCACGCCAGCCTGCCCATCATCGCCATGACGGCGCACGCGGTGGCCGGCTACCGCGAGCGCTGTCTGGAGATGGACATGAACGACTATGTCACCAAGCCGATCGATCCGGATACGCTGTACGCGGTGCTGGCTACCTGGGTCACGCCGGACCTGAGCCGCGCGGCAGCGGAGCCCGACCCGATGCCGGTCCTGCGCCGTAGCGAGACGCCGTCTGCGCCGCGTCCCGGCATCGACGTGCACGCCGCGCTGGAGCGGCTGGGCGGCCACGATGCGCTGCTGTCACAACTGCTCAGCCTGTTCGCGCACGACTTTGAATCCAGTTTGCAACAGATTCAAGATGCTATCCACTCGGGCGAAATGTTACGCGCCGCCGATTTGGTGCACCGGATTCGCGGCGCGGCGGGTAATCTTTCTGCAAACGAACTTTTTAAAACGTCAACAGCGCTGGAAGACCGTCTCAGAGAGGAACCGGCGGCACTGCCGGATTTGGTGCGCGCATTCTCGCTGGCGTTCGAAGTTGTCATGCACAGCGCGCGCCGCGAGACCAAGCCGCGCGAAGTGGAGGCCGTGCAAACTCCCTAGCAATTTGCTAGGCGTGAAATGGCTTGAGATCGTATCGTGCATGTCATACGATGAAGTTGCGTTCCCCACACGCATCAGTTTTTTCCCCAACACCGAAAGGGTAAGACATGGCCACGCATTCCCCGCAAGACCTCGACCTGCTGCTGTCCAAACTCGCCGGCGACGATAGCTTCCGCCAGAGTTTTCTGAAAGACCCGCAACTGGCCTTGGGTGGACTGGGCATCAAGCTCGACGCCAGCCAGATCCCAAGCACCCGCAGCCTGCCTGCAAAAGAAGTCATCGCTGCGAACCGTCACGCCATCAAAGATAAAGTGGACAGTGCCGCCGGCGCGATTCCGTTCTTCCTGTCCGGCCAGCGCTAAACGCTCCTCCTCCGGCAGACATGCCCGGTCCCGTAGAGGGGCCGGGCATTTTTTTATGGCTCGTAGCGAAGTTCGATCGTGTTCTGCGCGCCGGAAGCGGGGCCACAGCCGCACACCGCGACTACCATGTCCTTGAGCGGATCGAGGCCGAGCGCGCGTTCGATATCAATCTCGTTGACGGCGGCGGTGACGAAGGCTGGCATGCCGGCTTCCGTGGCGAGCAAGTAGAAAGTCTGCGACAGGTGACCAGCGTCCAGCAGCAGTGCGCGGTAGGCCTTGGCGTGATTGCGGTACTTCCAGAAATTGCGCTCGACGCGCGAGACCAAGATCACCAGCATCGGCGCCGGTTGAAACCAGTCCTGGTCGGCCACCATGCGCAGCGCGAGTTCCTCAGTTTCGGCGGGCGCCATTTCAGCCAGCGGCTCCAGTGCGTGGCGTGTCGGTTGATAGTGATACAGGCCGGGCGCGATGCCCTCTACGCGCTGCGCCAGCACATACACTTCCGTGGGATGCAAGCCGCCTGCCGAGGGACTGAGCTTCTTCAGCACGAAAGCATCGGGCGCCATTTCCTTCTCGCCTTGCGAACCGAAAGCGCGCTGCAGCAAACGTGATGCAGCGGCTAACGGCAGCGCTGCGCTGGGATCGAAATTGCGGCCGGTGTAGCGCTGGAATAGCGTGTCGTCGAGGCACGAGCGTTCGGGCTGCGGCAGCGCGATGCTGCGACCGTCGTCGCGGCGGTCGATAGTGGGAGCTGGCGGCGTGCCGTAATTATCGACCAGTTCCTCGAAGCTGGGGAATTGCATACCCTTGTCGACACGCATATCAGACCAGCGGCTGTACATATGCAAGGCAGCGGACAAAGGACGCCAGTGCTGCGAGCGCAGTACTTCGTCGCGCTCACGCAGTGGTGCGCCTTCCGGTGCGTCGCTCAGCAGCAGGCCCAGTTCCAGCAAGCGCGCTACAGGCTTGGTGCCGAATTGCGATTCGCAAGCGGCGCGTTCCTGCCACAGTGTGAGACTGACGCCGCCCAGTGCCGCCAATTCAGCGGCATCGATAATGATTTCGTCACCGAGATGCGGCGCGAGGGCTACCCATTGAATAGTCGCGCCGATCGCGCCCTGCCCTGCAAACAAGGCCGCCCAATCGACATCCAGATCCTCGCGCGGTTCCACAAACAGCACAGCACAACGCCTGACAAGCATGATGCCCCCGATAGAAATCGACAACACAACGCTACCATAAATCCGGGGTCAGGTCTGCCATTGGTACATGAGTCCGTGTGCGATTGGCAGAACTGACCCCGGGTTTAGAACGTCCAGCGAGCGAGGATGTTGTAGGGACGGCCCTGGTCGATATGGCTGTGCAGCAGGACGAATTCGCGTACGGTCCATTCGATCGGCGTCACGTTTTGCGGCGACGCGGTGACGTCGTCGTAAAGCATGGTGACGTGCGGCGTGTAGCTTGGTGCGTTGCGCAAGCCGCTGGTTCTTAGCAGCGCGCCAGAGAGGTTTTTGTAGAAGCCACTGAGGCCTACTATGCCCTCGGTGCCGGTCAATACCAGCGGACGATGGCGCGGGCCGGTATTAAAGCTCTGCGCGGTGTCGAAGCTGACTTTAAATGGCAGCGTGCTATCGGCCACCAGTGCGGCGGCTTTGGAGGCGCTCTTGATCAGCGCATCCGGCATACGAGGAAAGTCGCCCAGCACGCACAAGGTCGCGTGCAGTTTGGCGTCGTCGATCAGGCGGCCCGTCAAGCCATGCTGCGTCTTGACCTCAGCAGCCAGCGCGCGGATGGAGGCGATCGCATTCCGATCCGGCATAGCGGCAAAGAACAGCCGGTCAGTGTTCTTCGGTGGCGGTTCGAAATCGAACAGGGATCCTTGCTCGCTCATTTCACTCTCTGCTTTTCCAGTTTGCGCGCCAAGGTGCGGCGGTGCATGCCGAGGCGGCGTGCGGCCTCGGAGATGTTGAAGTCCGTCTCCGCCAGCACGGCGTGAATGTGTTCCCACTCCAGCGTCTTCACCGAGGTGGCACGCGTGGTCAGTTCGAGGTCGGCCGATCCGGCCACGTGCTCGAACGCAGCTTCGATATCGTCGGTGTTGGACGGCTTGGCAAGGTACTGGCACGCCCCCAGCTTGATCGCCTCTACCGCCGTGTTGATGCTGGCGAAACCGGTCAGCACCACGATCAGCATTTCTTCGTCATGCTCGTGCAGCATCTGCACGCAGGCCAGGCCGGATGAATTGCCTTTCAATTTCAAGTCGACCACCGCGTAGCCCGGCGAGTGGTCGACCAGCAGCGCACTGGCCTCGTCCACGTTCTCCGCCAGCAGCACCTTGTAGCCGCGACGCTCGAAAGAACGCCCTAAAGTACGGGCAAACGCCGCATCATCTTCTACCAGCAGCAGTACGCGTTCTTCTTCTGTAGTCATTGTTGTTCCGATTCGATTTCAATCGCGGACAAAGGCAGCGTCAGACGCACCATCGCCCCGCCCTGCGACAAATTGGTCGCCGTGACTTCGCCGCCCAGCGTACGCGCCACATTCACCACCAGGAACAATCCCAGCCCGCCGCCGGGACGGCCCTTGCTGGAGTTGTATGGTTTGCCGAATTGCGCCAGTATAGATGGATCGAAGCCTGCGCCTTGGTCGGTCACCTGCAGCACCAAGGTCTTGCGTTCAATGCTAGCCTCCATGCGCAGCCACGCAGGTGAAGCTTCCAGCGCATTATCCAGCACATTGCAGATCATCTGTTTGAGCGTGGAGTCGGATACCACCGGATGGTCCGGCGTGATGCGGTTTTCAAATTCAAACGCCACCACCGGACGACCGATGCGCCACTCAGCCACCACCTCATCAAGGAAGGTGTTGATGGTGGTTGCGGCCGACGACTCGCCGCGCGTCTCGCCGGCCGACAGCAAAATCCCGCTGACGATGGACTTGCAGCGCTTGAGCTGCGTCTGCATTTCGCCGATTTCTTCCAGTAGTTCAGGATTGCCTTTAAATTCAGGCATGTGCTTCCAGTCGCCGAGAATGACGGCCAGCGTTGCCAGCGGCGTCCCCAGTTCGTGCGCCGCGCCGGACGCCAGAAGGCCCATACGGACGATGTGTTCTTCCTCCGCCGCCCGCTGGCGCAAGTCCGCCAGCTTGGCTGCGCTGCCGCGCATATTCTGCGTGATCCGCGTGATGAAGATGACCAGCAGCGCCGCATCCAGAATGAAGCAGATCAGCATCCCCTGCACGTACAAGCTGAAGATGCCCAGTGCGTGATCCTGCGGTAGCGGCAGCGGCTCGGAGAACAGTGCCAGCCCGACGATGCATGCACCGGTGACGATCACGATAGTCCACGTGGACCACGTCTCCAGCAGCACCGCGCCAAGAATCACGTGCAGCAAGTAGAGGAACACAAACGGATTGGTGGCGCCGCCGCTCAGGTACAGCTGCGCCGTCAGGCTGGCCACGTCCACCGTCAGCGCCAATAAAAGCTCGCTGTTGGAGACCACCTGGTTCTCTTGCCAGCGCAGGATGCTGGCGACGTTGAACGCGATCAGGCAAGCCAGCACGTTCAGCATGGCCGGCATCGGCAGCTGCACGCCCAGCAAAATGGAGGCAGTGGCGATGGTGGTGATCTGCCCCACCACCGCGATCCAGCGCAGCTGGATCAGCTGCTGCATGTTCTTGTGGCCCGCAGCATGGGTGATGGTATTGGCGGAGGCATTCACCGCCGCCAACGGTTCCACTACCGGCATACCGGGCCGGCCACGATCGTAAGGATTAGGATTTTTGTTTGCGCGCATCTCGGATTACCCAGACTACCGCAGCGACCACCATCAGGGCCAGTGCGTACCAAGTGATAGCATAAACCAAGTGGTTGTTGACGAAGGAAATCACCGTCAGTCCGCCTTTCGGCTGTACGCCGCCAACCGGACCTGCAGCGAGCGCGGACGGCGCATCGGCATCAACAAAATATGGCGCGACAGCCGGCAAACCGCGCGCCGCAGCAAGCGCCTGGACGTCACGCGTGTACCAGTAATTCCGCGACGGCTCGTTAGCGCGCAAGCGCCCTGCCATCTCGCTCAATCGCAGCAAGCCGCTGAACGATACCGTCGGGCCTTGCGCGCCTGCGCAAGCATCCGCCGACGCAGCTGGCGGCGCAGGTTGCGGCTTCCATCCGCCAACACCCGCTTCGATGAAGCCACGGTTGATCATCACGATGCCATCGGCGGTGCACAGCGGCGTCACCACCCAGTAGCCGATGCCGCGATCCAGCGACGCCAGTACCTGTGTGGTCGAGCCGTCGAGCAGCACGCCGCTCAACTGCACGCGGCGGTAATCGTCCGCTTCGGCGTTCAACTGCGGCCATTGTGCGCGCGATGGCGCGGCCACCGGCGACGCATGCACGCGCTGCTCCACGCGCTCGATCAGCGCCAGTTTCCATTGAAGCCTGAAGATTTGCCACGTCCCTAAAGCAAAAAACCCTGCAAACATCACCCCGGCCACGAGGGCCAGGATGACGCGCAGGGCGCGGGGACGTTGGCGCTTAATCGCGCCCGTCATCATTGCATGTCTTGCATGTTGTGGGCGTCGTTGCCCATCGACGGCATCATGTTCTTGTTCATGTGGTACATGACCCAGATCGAACCGGACAGTACGATGAACAACAGCACAACGGTGAACACGGTAGCCAGCATCGACCAGCCGCCTTCAGCTTTGCCGTTCATGTGCAGGAAGTAGACCATGTGGACGATCACCTGCACCGCAGCGAATGCCAGCACAACGATGGCCGTGGTGCTCGATTTCTCGAACGCGTGGTTCATCACCAGCCAGAACGGGATCGCGGTCAGGATGACCGACAGGATGAAACCAATCGCGTAATCCTTCAGACTGCCGTGGTGGCCGTCATCGCCATGACCGTGATCGTCGTGGCCGTGGTGGTCGTGCTCATGGTGATTATGTGGTGCGCTCATGGCAGGACTCCCATCAGATAGACAAAGGTAAAGACGCCGATCCAGATCACGTCCAGGAAGTGCCAGAACATCGACAGGCACATCAGACGACGGTTGTTTTCGTGGGTCAGGCCGTGCTTGGACAGCTGCACTACCAGGGTTACCAGCCACACGGTACCGAAGGTCACGTGCAGGCCGTGGGTGCCGACCAGGGCGAAGAACGAGCTCAGGAACGCGCTACGCTGCGGACCAGCACCTTCGTGGATCAGATGCAGGAACTCGAACACCTCCAGGTAAAGGAAGCACAGGCCGAAGGCGCCGGTTACCAGCAGCCATACGATGGTGGCTTTCAGGTTCTTGCGCTGCGAGGCGATCATGGCGAAGCCGTAGGTGATCGACGACAGCAGCAGGAAGCCGGTATTCAGGGCCACCAGCGGCAGGTCAAACAGTTCCGCGCCCGACGGGCCGCCCGCATAGCTGCGGCCCAGGACTGCGTAAGCGGCGAACAGGCCGGCGAACAGCAGGCAGTCGCTCATCAGGTAGATCCAGAAGCCCAGCAAGGTGCCGTTCTCTGGGTGGTGTTCACGCACGTAGTAACGCGCGCTTGGGTCGGCGCTCACGGCGCCGTTTGCGTTAATTTCAGACATGGCTTTCCAGGAAACGAGTATGCGCGTCTTCGGTACGAGTTACTTCATCAGCTTTGATGTAGTAATCGCGCTTGTAGTTAAAGGTGTGAACGATGATCGCACCCAGCATGGCGACGAAGGCCAGTGCTGCAGGAATCCACATCTGCCAGATCATGGCGAAGCCAAAGCCAAACGACAGGGCCGAGATGATGAAGCCGGCGCCGGTGTTTTTCGGCATGTGGATGTCAACGAAGTCTTTCAACGGACGCTTGTACTGGTTGGCTTTCATGTCCGACCAGCTATCGCTGTCGTGCACCACTGGGGTGAACGCGAAGTTGTAGTCTGGCGGTGGCGACGAAGTTGCCCACTCCAAGGTACGGCCATCCCATGGGTCACCGGTGACGTCGCGCAGCTTGTCGCGGTTCATATAGCTCAGGCCCAGCTGTACCAGGAAGGCGCCGATACCAGCAGCAATGATCAGTGCACCGATGGCAGCAACGATGAAGTAGATCTGCAGCGATGGATCATCGAAGTGGTTCATACGGCGGGTCACGCCCATGAAGCCCATGATGTACAGCGGGGTGAACGCAACCCAGAAGCCCACCAGCCAGCACCAGAACGATACCTTGCCCCAGAATTCATCCAGCTTGTAGCCGAAGGCTTTCGGGAACCAGTAGTTGATACCAGCGAACAGACCAAACACGACACCACCGATAATCACGTTGTGGAAGTGAGCGATCAGGAACAGCGAGTTGTGCAGCACGAAGTCAGCCGGTGGCACCGCCAGCATCACGCCGGTCATACCGCCGATTACGAATGTCAGCATGAAGCCGACGGTCCACATCATTGGCACGGTGAAGCGAATGCGGCCTTTGTACATGGTGAACAGCCAGTTGAAAATCTTCGCGCCGGTTGGGATCGAGATAATCATGGTGGTGATACCGAAGAACGAGTTGACACTCGCGCCCGAACCCATGGTGAAGAAGTGGTGCAGCCATACCAGGTAGGACAGCACGGTAATCACGACGGTTGCATACACCATCGAGGTGTAGCCGAACAGACGTTTGCCCGAGAAGGTCGAAACGATTTCCGAGAATACGCCGAACACTGGCAGGATCAGGATGTACACCTCTGGGTGGCCCCAGATCCAGATCAGGTTCACGTACAGCATCGGGTTACCACCCAGTTCGGTGGTGAAGAAGTTGAAGCCGGCGATACGGTCCAGCGACAGCAGTGCCAGGGTGATGGTCAGGATCGGGAAGGTCGCAACGATCAGCGCATTGGTGCACAGTGCGGTCCAGGTGAAGACCGGCATCTTCATCATCGACATGCCTGGTGCGCGCATCTTGACGATGGTCGCAATCAGGTTGACACCAGATAGTGTGGTACCCACACCCGCGACCTGCAAGGACCAGATGTAGTAATCAACCCCGACGTCAGGCGACGCAGCGATACCCGACAGTGGCGGGAACGCCAGCCAGCCGGTCTTGCCGAATTCACCGATGAACAGCGACACCATGGTCAGCATGGCGCCGAAGGTGGTCATCCAGAACGAGAAGTTATTCAGGAACGGGAACGAAACGTCACGTGCGCCGATTTGCAGCGGCACCACGTAGTTCATCAGACCAGTAACCAGCGGCATGGCGACGAAGAAAATCATGATCGTGCCGTGGGCGGTGAATACCTGGTCGTAGTGGTGCGGCGGCAGGAAGCCAGGGTTATCGCCGAAAGCGATAGCCTGTTGCGCACGCATCATCAGTGCATCGGCAAAGCCGCGCAGCAGCATGATGATACCCAGCACCATGTACATGATGCCGATTTTCTTGTGGTCGATGGAGGTGATCCAGTCGCGCCACAGCGGGCCCCACAGGCGGAATTTAAACATGGCAGCCAGCAGCGCGAGGCCGCCGATCGCCACCATAGCGAAGGTGCCGATCAGGATAGGCTCGTGGTAAGGAATTGCTTCCAGCGACAGCCGTCCAAAGATCAGATTGGTGAGATTCAGATCAGACATGGTCATTCTTTACGGGTAGGTTGAGCAGTAGTAGCGGCGACGTTGGTCGGCTCGCACACTTCTTCTGGCAGTTTCTTGATGGCTGCCGCTGCCTTGATGCGCGTTGCATCCTGGTGCATCTGGGTGTTGATGCAAGTGCTGCCTTCAGCCACGCAACGGTTCAGGATCAGGTCGTACATGCCTGCGTCCACAGTACCGAAGTGCATGATCGGGTGCTTGGTGGTCGGCTTGTCCAGGGCCAGGAACTCGGCGCGGGTGAGCGCGCTGCTGCTGGTCTTGGTCTTGGCGACCCATGCGTCGAAGTCAGCTTGCGTGACGCCGTGATACTTGAACTTCATGTCCGAGAAGCCGGCGCCGCTGTAGTTGGCGGAGAAGCCGTCGTACACGCCTACCTTGTTCATTACCGCGTTCAGCTGCGTTTCCATGCTAGGCATGGTGTAGACCATACCGGCCAGCGCAGGGATGTAGAACGCATTCATCACCGAGCTCGAGGTCATGTGGAAACGTACTGGAACGTCGATCGGGGTGACCAGTTCGTTCACGGTAGCGATGCCCTGCTCTGGGTAAATGAACATCCATTTCCAGTCCATCGACACCACTTGTACTTCCAGTGGCTTGACGCCGGCAGCGATCGGACGCTTTTCGTCGATGCGGCTCAGCGGACGGTATGGGTCCAGCAAGTGGGTGTAAATCCAGGTGATCAGGCCCAGCACGATGATGATCAGCAGCGGTGCGCCCCAGATCAGCAGTTCGAGCTTGGTGGAGTGGTCCCAGTCCGGCTTGTATTCGGCGGCGGTATTTGACTTTCTATAGCGCCAGGCGAACAGACAGATCAGGAACATGACAGGTACGATAATCAACAACATCAGCAAGGTTGACACAACAACAAGGTGTGCCTGCTGCGCTGCGATATCCCCGGAAGGATTGAGCACCACCGTATCGCAGCCAGCGAGCCACAATAACGGTGCGAGGAGCAATCCACGACGAACGATAGGAGGAATCATGCGGTAATGTACGTTACAGAATATTGGGAACATGCTACTGTACTCACTAAGGACCGTTCTTGCCATTGGACACTTTGTCCTACCCGCCTGGACAGCCCTTGTAAGAACAACTAACACGAGACAAGAGACTATGGCTAACACGACTTCTATCAGTGACGTCCAAGCAGCTGGCGTCCACGAACATCATCAAACGAGCCCTGGCGCACGCAGTATCAATGCCAGGGATGGGCATATCTCTCCCGGAGAAATCGCAATTGGCGTGGTGATCGGGCGCGCTTCCGAATATTTCGACTTCTTTGTCTACGCCATTGCGTCAGCCTTGGTGTTCCCGTCCGTGTTCTTCCCGTACGAGAGCAGGCTTGACGGAACACTATACGCTTTTGCCATTTTTGCGCTTGCCTTTATTGCACGCCCCATCGGAACTGTCGCTTTTATGGCAGTACAGCATCGTTTCACACGAGAAGCAAAACTAACGCTGTCGCTGATGGTGATGGGCGTGTCTACCGCCGGCATCGCCTTCCTGCCCGACTACGCCTCGCTCGGCACCTGGTCGATTGTGCTTTTATCCATCTTCCGCATCGGGCAAGGTATCGCCCAGGGCGGCTCGTGGGACGGCCTGCCGTCGCTGCTGGCGCTGAATGCGCCCGAGCACAAGCGCGGCTGGTACGCCATGCTGGGCCAGCTAGGTGCGCCGATCGGCTTCATCATTGCAGCCGGCCTGTTTGCCTACATGCTGAGCACGCTGACTTCCCTCGACTTCCTCGACTGGGGCTGGCGCTTCCCGTTCTACGTGGCGTTTGCCATCAACGTGGTGGCCCTGTTTGCCCGCCTGCGCCTGGTGACCACACATGAATACTCGCACCTGCTGGACGAGCACCAGCTGGATCCGGTGCCGGTCGGTGAGTTGATGAGCTCGCAATCGCGCAACGTCATCATCGGCGCGCTGGCAGCGCTGGCTAGCTACGCTCTATTCCACCTGGTGACTGTGTTCCCGCTGTCATGGATCACCCTCACCTCGCAGCGTTCGCTGGCAGGCTTCCTGCAGGTGCAGATGCTGGGCGTGTGCCTGATGGCGCTGGGCATCATCATCTCCGGCTTCGTGGCAGACCACGTCGGTCGCCGTCGTACGCTGGGTACGCTGGCGACCATGATCGGTATCTTCAGCCTGTTCGTGCCGTTCCTGATTGACGGCGGCGAGATGGGCCAGGATGCCTTCATCCTGATCGGCTTCTCGCTGCTGGGTCTGTCGTATGGCCAGGCTGCTGGCGCTGTGACCTCCAACTTCCCGCAGAAATACCGCTACACCGGCGCGGCACTTACGTCGGACGTGGCGTGGCTGGTGGGGGCAGGCTTCGCACCGCTGGTAGCCTTGGGCGTATCCTCGCACTTCGGTCTGGCGTATGCCGGTCTGTACCTGCTGTCCGGCGCAGTCAGCTCGCTGGCGGCCCTGAGCATCAACCGGGCGTGGAGTATCCGCGACAACTAATATCGTCGTAGCGACAAATAAACAACACCGGCCGCCTCATGCGGCCGGTGTTGTTTTGAGCATTTATCAACGTTGCTGCGGAGCAGCAAGTTATAGGGGAAATTCTATGACGTCGGAAGTCAAATACCAGCTCACGAAATATGCAAGCGATGAACACTTCAACGACAATCACCAGCGTTTCATCGAAATGCTGAAACTAGCTTTTTGGGCAAAACTTCGCAGAAATCAGCCCGGCACCGGAGTTGAATGAGCTTCCACTCTCCTTACCCGTTGTACAAATGCCGCAGCGGCCAACCCGCAGCGCCATCGGGGATGACTCCCCACGCCATGCGTTTGGCTCCCCAAGCCAGTGCAAAATAGCTAGTGACCACGAGGTTTCGCTCTAAGATCGGTTCATTGCAGTTCTGACACCGTTCGTTTCCGAGAAACCTATGACACCAGCATTGAATGTGCAAGCGGCACTCTCAGGAAAACGCATCCTGATCACCGGCAGCACCGGTTTCCTCGCCAAGGTAGTACTGGAGAAGTTGATCCGCAGCGTGCCCGACATCGGCCGCATCGTGCTGCTGATTCGCGGTGGCCGCAACGGCGCCGACGCCCGTACCCGCTTCGAGCGCGACGTCGCCACCTCCTCTGTCTTCGACCGCCTGCGCGCCGAGCGCCCTGCCTTCCTGGCCGAATTCTTCGCCGAAAAAATTGAGTGCATCACCGGCGAAGTGACGGAGCCCGGCTTCGGCATGCCGATCCCCGAATTCAACGCGCTGGCGCGCCGCGTCGACCTGACTATCAACGCCGCCGCCAGCGTCAACTTCCGCGAAGCGCTGGACGAAGCGCTGGCCATCAACGCCACCAGCGTGCAAAACATCACCGAGTTGGCGCGTGCTGGCCATGCGCCGCTAATCCAGGTATCGACCTGTTACGTCAACGGCTACAATCGGGGCCAGATGGTTGAGCACAATGTGCCGCCAGCGCGCGCCGCCATCCCGCGCCACGCCGACGGCCATTACGATTTATACGGTTTGCTGCAGCACCTGCAGCACCGCATCGCCATGCTGCGTGCAGAAGTGCGCGAGCCGGAAGAACTGGCGCGCCGCCTGACGGAGCTGGGCATCGCCGAAGCCAATTATCACGGCTGGAATGATACCTACACCTTCACCAAGTGGATGGGCGAGCAGCTGGCAATGGCCGCCATGCGCGGCCGCTCGCTGACCATCGTGCGCCCTTCCATCATCGAGAGCACATTAGCCGAACCTGTACCGGGGTGGATCGAAGGCGTGAAGGTGGCCGACGCCATCATCCTCGCTTACGCCCGCGACAAAACCAACTTCTTCCCGGCCAAGCCGAATGAGGTGGTGGACATCGTGCCGGCTGACCTGGTGGCTAACAGCATTGTGCTGGCATCGGCCGAAGCGCTGCAAGCCTTACCGGCCCTGCGCATCTACCAGGCCTGCACCGGCGCCACCAACCCCATCACCGTCGGCCGCGTGATTGACCTGATTAAGGGCGAGTCGCAGCGCAACTGGCGCCAGTACGAACGCCTGTTCTACAACGAGCCGAAACACGACTTCCGCGTGGTAAGCCGTCCGCTGTTCCTGCTGATGTTGCGCGCCATGCGCATCGGCGCGGCCAGTTGGAGCGGCGTGCGCAAGCTGCTGGGAGCAGGCGAATCGCCGAAGCTCGAAGCCCTGCGCACCACGCAGCTGCTGGCCCTCACCTTCTCGTTCTACACCGCGCCACGCTACATCTTTCAGAGCGACCGCCTGCAAGCGCTGGCCCAGCGTTTCAGCAGCGAAGACCAGGCGCGCTACAACGTGGATGCGGGCGCCATCAACTGGAGCGAGTACTTATGCCGCATCCACATGATTGGCCTGAACCGCTACGCCCTGCGCCCACGCGCACCGAAATCGGCAGAAGGCAAAGCCGCAGCAGCAGATGTACCGGAAACACAAACTGAGAAGTCCGCAGCACCCATAAAAATATAAGCGAGATGATGGGCAAAGACCCACGCCGCACAGGAGACAGCACGAAATGAGCAAAGCCCACGCAGCACCAGCGGCAATGACGCGACGCGACTATGCATGGCATCGCATGGACACGGAAAAGAACCTCATGGTCATCAACAGTATCCTGCTGTTCGAAGGCCCGGTAGACATGGAGCGGCTGGTGTCCACCATCGCCCACCGTCTGCCCAACTATCCCCGCTTTACGCAGAAAGTCATCCGCCTGCGCGGCCGCCCGCACTGGGTAGAGGACGAGCAGTTCGACATCAACCGCCACGTTGAACTGGAGCGCATGGAACACGACGTGCCGCGCGCCGAGCTGCATGATCACCTGACCCGCCTAGCCCACCTGCCGCTGGACCGCGACCGCCCGATGTGGCACATGACGGTAATGGACCGCGTCAACGGCGGCCACGCCATCGTGTTCCGCGTCCACCATTGCATCACTGATGGCCTGGGACTGGTGCACGTGCTAAATCACCTCACCGACGACAACGGCCTGCATGGTAAAACGCCTTCCCCGGTCGGCCATCCGCATCGCGCGGTGGCGCATAACAAAGTCTGTTCGGCCGTGGTACGCGGCCTGTCATGGCTGAAGATCGGCGCCCACGTGGCGCGCCTGTCCGTTCTGTGGCCCGATGCGCACACCCAGTTCAAAGCGCCGATGACCGGCGCCAAGCAGCTGGTCTGGCTGCCGCCGCTGGAGATGGACCGCGTGCGCGCCATGTCCAAGCGCATGGGTGTAACGCTGAACGACGTTTGGGTGGCCGCCGTCTCGGGCGCGCTGCGCAGCTACCTGTCCGAGCGTGGACAGCGTCCCGACGGCCGCGCCCTGCGTGCCGCTGTCACCTTCAACCTGCGCGAGAAGGGCAACGCTTTCCAGCTGGGGAACGAATTCGGACTGGTGGCCGTCGACCTGCCGACCAACGAGGATAATCCGACCGAGCGCCTGCGCCTGTCCAACAGCCGCATGACCGCCATCAAGCGCTCGCACCAGCCGCGCGCGACCATGGCCTTCCTGTCGATCGCCGGCTGCCTGCCAACCGCCCTGCAGCACTTCGCGCTCAACCTGTTCACCTCCAAAGGCTCGGTGGTGCTGACCAATATCGAAGGTCCGGCCAGCCGCCGCTACCTGGCCGGCTCGCGCCTGACGGATCTGATTTGCTGGGTGCCGCAAGCGGGCAAACTGGGGGTCGGCCTGGCCTTCATCTCTTACGCCGGCCAGATCCAGCTGGCGCTGTTCGTGGATACCGACCTGGTACCTGATCCGGACCGCCTGATGCAGCTGACTTACGACGCCTTCGAAGAGCTGGAGTTGGCAACGCAGGACGTGGAAGCGCCGCAGCCGGCTGAACCGGCGTTGCCGGGCATGGTCATCAGCGCGTAATAATCATCGCGTAAGCTACTCCTCATTGCAAAATGAGGAGCAGTGCGTGAACCTGAATGAGCACGAGTTACTGGACCGCGTCCAGCGCGAGCTGACCGACAGCTATGACGAAGAGCTGGAGATGGAGCTGGAAGACCGCGAGATCGACCCGCACACCAAGCAAGTCGTCGAGCACGAACGCAGCGCCGAAGCCAAAGAAGAGCGCCGTCTCTACTTCCGCGAGTTATTCCGCCTGCAGGCGGAGTTGGTCAAGTTGCAGGACTGGGTAGTCCACACCGGTCATAAAGTCGTGATTATCTTCGAAGGCCGTGACGCCGCCGGCAAAGGTGGCGTCATCAAGCGCATCGTCCAGCGCCTGAATCCGCGCGTGTGCCGCGTGGCCGCCCTGCCCGCGCCGAACAATCGCGAACGCACCCAGTGGTACTTCCAGCGCTACGTCTCGCACCTGCCGGCCGCCGGCGAAATCGTACTGTTCGACCGTAGCTGGTACAACCGCGCAGGTGTCGAGCGCGTGATGGGCTTCTGTTCCGACGATCAATACGAAGAGTTCTTTCAGACCGTGCCAGAATTTGAGCGCATGCTGGCGCGTTCCGGCATCCAGGTGATCAAATACTGGTTCTCGATTTCCGACGAAGAGCAAAACGCACGCTTCCTCGGCCGCATCCACGATCCGCTCAAGCAGTGGAAACTGAGCCCGATGGACCTGGAGTCGCGCCGCCGCTGGGAAGAATACACGCGCGCCAAGGAGGTGATGCTGGAGCGCACCCACATACCGGAAGCGCCGTGGTGGGTGGTGCAAGGCGTAGACAAGAAAAAGGCGCGCCTGAACTGTATCCATCACCTGCTCGGCCAAATGCCATACGAGGAAGTTGAACACCCGGCCATCCTCCTGCCGGAGCGCGAGTATCACGACGACTACGTGCGCCGCCCGGTGCCGCAGGAAATCATCGTCCCTGAGGTGTACTGAGTCCGGAGGCTGTGCTAAAGTTGTTAAAACAACTAAGGAGGCGCCATGAGCCTTGGCACAGTCACCCCCATCTTGCGCATCTTCGACGAAACGATGGCGCGTGAATTCTATGTCGACTTCCTCGGTTTCAAAGTCGATTGGGAGCACCGCTTCGAGGGCAACTTCCCCTTGTACATGCAGGTATCGAAAGATGGCTGCCTGCTGCACCTCTCCGGCCATTTCGGCGACTGTTCGCCCGGCGCGGCTATCCGCATCGCCACCACCGACGTCGACGCCTACCAAGCCGAATTAATCGCCAAAGAATACAAACACGCCCGCCCCGGCGCAGATGAAGCGCCGTGGGGTGGACGTGAAATGTCGATCAAAGACCCGGCCGGCAACCGCCTCACCTTCTACAACCGCGAGCCGGAGATTTCGGCATGAACGAGTACATCCTCCTGATGCACGACGATGTATTAGATCCGGCGATCGCCAACGACGACGCACGCTGGAACGACTACCTCTCGCAGTTGCGGGCATCCGGCCAATTCGATGGCGGAAGCTCAATCGGCGCGGGAGCCGCATTCAAAAAACATCACGCCGATCCGCCGGGGCTCACCGCCATCAACGGCTATATCCGCATCCGCGCCGAAAGCATCGACGCCGCCCGCCGCCTCCTCAATGGGAATCCCAACTACGAAGCCGGCGGCACCGTTGAGATACGCGAGCTACCGCATCAATAAGCAGCTTGCGAGGGAATAGTCCGCGAACGGCGGCGCGCGACGAAGCCCAGCATACCAAGGCCCACACCCAGCATGGCGTAGGTCTCCGGCTCAGGAATTGGGCTGACCTTGATGTTGACGTCTGGCGCAAAGTCAGCCAGGCGACCAAGACCGGCGACGCGGCTATCAATCGACCACACGGTCCAGGTATAGTCCTTCGGCGCCAAGCCTTTGGATGGCAGCAGCGAGCCAGACACCGTGGCAAAGATCTCGTTGCCGACGATATGCGTGCTGATGGCTTTCGCCCCCACGCTGCCAGTACCATCCGAGCGCAGCGTCACGGTCGCGTTAAACGTCACACCTGGCAAGCCGACCGAAGCAAACGGCGCGTTGGTCGAACCACCCAGATCCAGTCCAAAGACGTAGGCTGCGCCACTCACGCCGGCAATCGGACCGAGTGTGGTGGTACGGAATACAAATTCATTGCTGGCAGCGTTATAGCCCACGTCTGCCGACAACACATCAAATGCGCCGTCCTTGCTGCCAGTGTACACCGACAGGAAGTCATTGGCTGGATCGGTGACAGCATGCGCATTGGCGCCAGCTGCAATAAAACTCAACCCGGCAAGAGTCCTCAGGAATACTTTTTTCATGTCAGTTATCCATATAAATGGTTTCGGGAAGCGCGCTGGTACGCGCCTACCGTATATTCCTGACAAGGCAAAAAAGGTTTTAAAAAAATGAAAATAAAGACATTATCAATGCTGCATATTCCACGTGCCGTTCTCAGTAAGCGGTCTGGGAATACGGGCGGGTGCCGATAGCGTTACCCCAATCCTTGTTTGGCTGGCTGGACATGGTGAATACCAGTTCACCGCCTGCCGTGATCTGATCGTGGCGCAGGTAGGTTTGGGCCAGCGGCTTGCCGTTCAGCGTCACGCCGGCGACGTACACCTTATCTTTGCTCAGCCCTAGCGCACGCACGGTGAAGTGTTTGCCGTTGGGCAGATTCAGCACCGCTTTGTCGAGGAACGGACGGCCGATCACGTATTCGTTGCTACCCGGAGCAACCGGGTAGAAGCCGAATGCAGTGAAGGCCAGCCATGCCGACATCTGGCCCAAATCATCATTGCCCGACAGGCCCGCCGCGCTGGTGTTGTACTGCGTCGCCACCACTTGGGTCAAACGCTTCTGCGTCTTCCACGGCGCGCCGGCGTAGTTGTACAGGTAAGCCACGTGATGCGATGGTTCGTTGCCGTGCGCGTAGTGACCGATCAGGCCCGAAATGTCTTCCATGTGCGCGTACACGTTGTCGTCCACTTTGGCGTCGAACACCTGGTCGATCTTGTCCTGCAGGCCCTTGTCGCCGCCCAGCATGTTGATCAGGCCTGCGTTATCGTGCGGCATATACCATGAGTACTGCCACGCGCTGCCTTCCGTGTAATCGCTGCCGAAGTTGGACAGCACTGGATTGAACGGTTCGCGGAAGGTGCCATCCGATTTCTTCGCGCGCAGGAACCCGGTCTTCACATCGAACGAATTGCGATAGTTCTGGGCGCGCTTGTAATAGCGGGCAGCGATGTCCTTCTTGCCCATCTTCTCCGCCATGCGCGCGATGGTCCAGTCGTCGAACGCGTATTCCACCGTCTTGGATGCCGCTTCCGGCTCAAGGTCGATCGGCACGTAGCCCAGCTTCATATAATGTTCGAGGCCACCGTACGGACCATATTCCGCGCTGCTGGTCATGGCCTTCAAGGCCTCTTCAGCGTCGAAGCCTTTCAGGCCCTTCATGTACGCATCCGCAATCACCGGCACCGCGTGGTAGCCGATCATGCACCACGTCTCCTGGCCGTGGAACTGCCACACCGGCAGAATGCCGTACGGACTATGCTTCTGCGACTCGATCAGCGAACGCACAAAGTCGACGTTGCGCTGCTCCGGCTGGATCAGCGTCAGTAAAGGATGGAGCGCGCGATAGGTATCCCACAGCGAGAAAGTGGAGTGATAGCGGAAGCCCGACGCTTGGTGCACCTCATTATCCGGCCCGCGATAACGGCCATCGCGGTCCATGAACAGGCCAGGCGCCAGCATGCTGTGATACAGCGCCGTGTAGACCATCTTGCGCATCTCCGGCTCGGCCTCGATGGCGACAGCGCCCAACGCTTCATTCCACGCGGCGGAGGCCTTGGCACGCTCCGCATCGAAGTCCCAGCCCGGCATCTCGGCCAGGTTGGCGATAGCGCCCTCCTCGCTCACCGGCGATATCGCCACTTTGATCTCCAACTGCCCATCCGACGGCACGCCGAATTCCAGCGCGCCAGCCAGCGCCTTACCTTCTACCAACACTTTGTCGGCCGGCCCGGCAAAACCTTTATATTCAACATCGCGCTCGAAATTGCGCAAGGAACGCGCAGTCAGCGGATGCGAGAACTGGATCGCAAAATACAGCTGCCGTCCGGCCGCCCAGCCGCGCGTCTCGCGCATGCCGGTGACCAGCGTGTTGTCCCGCACACGAAGACGCGACCACAAATTCTTGGCGGCGTAATCGTAAATGCTGGAGCGCAGGTCCAACATCACTTTGGCCTCCGCGCCCTTGGCATAGCGATAGCGATGCAAACCAACACGATCGCTGGCCGTCAGCTCAACATCAACTTCGTTATCCGCCAGCCGCACCTTGTAATAGCCAGGCTCCGCGCGTTCGTCCTGATGGCTGAAGCGCGAGCGGTAGCCGCTAAACGGCCGCTCCGGATAGCCCGGCTCCCACTTGGTCTCGCCGCTGAATGGCATCAGCAGCACATCGCCAAGGTCAGAATGGCCGGTGCCGGAAAAGTGAGTGTGGGAGAAACCGAGAATGCTGTCGTCCTCGTAACGGTAACCAGCCGCCCACGGATAGCTTTGGCGGAACGGCCGCACCTGCGTATCAGGACTGAGCTGCACCATCCCGAACGGTCGCGCCGCACCGGGGAAGGTGTGGCCGTCGCCGCCGGTGCCGATGAAGACATCAACCGCCGCTGCAGGCGTACTTTGGGCGGTGGCGAACGCCGGAAATGCCAAAGCCAGCGCGATCGCACTGGCCGGGAGAATTTTGGACAGGTTCATTCCGCTGTTATAGCGCTTGCCCGAATCACGGTCAATTCAAAAAACAAATAAGGCTGCGAGTTTAGTAAATCCGCTAAACAGCGCCGCCGGCCACACCATTCACCATGTACTCACCGATTACCTCGCCCAGCCGCGCCGCCTTGCGCACATTGGCCTTGTTGGACACCATCAGCGACACCACCAGCGCTTCGATCGTCGCCACCGCCGACACCACACTGCTAGGCAGCACGCCATGCGCGCCGCTCGCGTACAACACATGATCAGACAGCGGCACCATCGGCGCCGACGGACTATCGGTAATCGCAATCACGGTAGCGCGCTGGCTGCGCGCAAACTGCGACAGCCGCATCGCATCAATGGAATAACGTGGGAAGGAGAACACCACCAGCACGTCGCCGCGGCGAATGTGTACCAGCTGCCCGGCCGCCACCTCGGTGCCGCCGGCTGCCGCCATCTCCACCACGTGTCCGCAAAACGGCTGCAGGTGCAACGTCAGCATGGACGCAAGGCAGGACGACATGCCAAGACCCAGCACATACACCGCACGCGCACCACTGATCTTGCGCGCCACAGCATCCAGCACCTGCGGTGAATTCGCACTGTGCGTGGTCGCCAGGTTAGCCTTCGCATACTCCATGCTCGCATCGCCCGGCGACTGCGAAGCCTTGCGGCGGGCGATGGACGAACGCAGCTTCTCCACCGGCTGCATGGCCGTGTGCAGCGTTTCGGCCAGCGCGCTACGCATCGCGCCGTAGCTGTTAAAGCCGATGTCACGCGCAAAGCGGCTGATGGTGGCGGTCGAAACCTTGCAGCCCTCTGCCATCTCCTCAATCTTGAGCGCCGTGCCGCGCATCGGATTGCGCATCAGGTAATCTGCAATGCTGCGGTGCGAGGCCGAACCCTCCGCCCGGACGCCCGCAAGCACCTTGCCCAGCGCCGATTGCACGAACGCGACGTCCGCTGGTACTCCATTACCTGCCGTCATACTGCTCTCGATTTTTAAAAAGGTGTAAGGATACGTACATTTTATACAACTGTGAACTTAGTATTTACCCTTAAGTGTTCCTTTTTAGTGATACCAGGGCCGCGTGATCTGCAGCGGACGCACGTCCATGCGCAGATTGAGGATGGTATAGGCGTCCGAAGTGGCCGATTCATAACCAGCGCTGGCAGCGTCGCGGGTCAGCTTGAACTCGAACCCCAGGTTGTCCTGCTCCTCGCCCGGCGGCGCGATAGCGATGCCGATAGCCTCGTTGCGGGCATTGTTGATCAGCTTTTCCATTATCACCAGCACCATGTTGTGCGCCAAAATGTCGGCCGTGTAGATCTGCTCATTCAGGAATGGCTTGGCCAGATCCAGCTTGCCATCCACTTTATCGGCGGACGGCGTGTACTGGCCGGTGACGAGGTTATAGCGGTCACCGCGATCCAGGTAGCTGATGCGGGCATTGGTCAGGTTGAATTCCTTGATATCGCCATTGGTCTTGGCCTGGCTCAGGTCCAGCAGCAGCGCGCCCTGGTAACCAATAATCTCTACCTCGCGCTTACCGCTGATAATCATCGCCGTGTTTTCATCGATGCCGAGTCCCAGCTTGTAATTTTTCTTCAGCATGGCCGGCAGCATGCGGGCGAAGCGGCCGCGCGCCAGCAAGTGCTGGTCAACGAAAAGGTCGGTGCCGACAAAGCCCAGGCCCGGCGCCAGTTCGCGGCCGTCGTTGACGCCTGCGGCCAAGGTGCCGAGCACCGTCTTGGCTTCGTAGTACATGGTGCTGCTCATGATGGCCGCGCCGGCGCTGCTGCCGCCGATCACACCGCCCTTGTTGTACACATCCCAGATCGCCTGCAGCACGGCGGTGCGCGAGCCATCCGGACGCACCAGCGCCTTGGTGATGTAGCCTTGGTCGCCGCCGGCAAAATAAACGCCGCCCGCCTCGCGGATCGAGCGCGCCAGCGTTTCGTCTTCGGCAGCCGCTTTGTAATCGGAATTTTTGAGACGCACAGCCACCGGCACGACGAAGGCCGATGCCCCGTATTTATTCAGCGTGTTCGCGAGATTGGCGCCGGAACGCTCAGGATTGCCGGCCGCACTAGGCATCACTGCGATGCGCGCGCCCATGCCGCCGGCCAGTTGCACCAGCCGTTCCCAGATGATGGTGTTATCCGCGCGGACCGCGCCGCCGGCGATCAGCAGGTTGCCCTGCGGCGGCGCATCGGCCGCATACGAAACCTGAATGCACAGTGCTGCCAGCGCTACGCATGATACGCATATCAAGCGCACCGCTTTTACCAAAATCGTCATACATATTCCCCGTCTAAAGAAAGAGGAACGGCTGCTTGCGCGCCGCTCCCCGGTCCTGCCTTACTTGAATGCGTAGCTTACGCTGATGAAGGCGCTGCGTCCGCGCGGATCGGTATAGGTAGGATCATACCCTGCCAGGAAATAATAAGCCTGATTCGAGTACGGCGGCGCGGTGTCGGCCAGGTTCAACACGCCGGCGCGGAGCTTGGCCTGTTTGCTGATCGCCCAGCTGCCGGTCAGGTCCCACAGCGAGTACGATTTCACGCGGCGCGACGGCAGCAGCGAATCGGCCACCGGGTCGTAGGTCGTATTCTGGTCGGTATAGCCAGACGAGAACTGGTTGGCCAGCGTCAGGTTGAGCGGGCCGCGATCCCAGCCGAAGCTGACGCGGTGGCGCCATTTCTGGATCACCTGGTCGTTCAGGAACAGGCCAAGATTACTGCGCATCGGCTCCAGTGGACCGAACTGGCGGTCGTACTTCAGCACTAGCGTGCCGGTGGCATTGACCGAGAAGCGGCCGGCGGCGCTGTTGGCGGTTTTATAATCCACGCCCAGATCCACGCCCGAAGTATTCAGCTTACCCTGGTTTTCCTTCTGCAGAATGATGTTGGTGATGAAGCCATCGCTGTCACGCTGGATGTACTTGCCGTCGTACTTGGCGGCGTTGTCGACGATGATTTGTTCGCCCAGGGTGCTGATAACGTCGGTCTTGCGGATATCCCAGTAATCGACAGTCAGGTTCAGGCCCGGCATGGCCTCCAACGCTGCTCCCAGCGAGAACTGGCGCGACTTCTCTGGCTTCAGGTGCGGATTCGAACGGCGCTCCACCGGCCATTGATCGGTACAGCCGTCGATGCTATCGAGACCATTCTTCACGCATTCAGGGTCAGTCAGGAAGCTCGATGCGCTGCCGTAGGTGGTTGGACGCTTCAAGTCCGACAGCGACGGTGCGCGGAAGCCGGTACCGGCCGAACCGCGCAGCACCAGCTGCTTGGCCGGTTGCCAGCGCACGCCGATTTTCGGATTGACGGTCGAACCGACTTCGCTGTAATGGTCATAGCGCAGCGCGGCTTGCAGTTCCAGCTGTTTGCTAACCGGCGCGTTAATCTCGCCGTAGACCGAAGCCACGGTGCGGCCATCGTCGGTCGCCACCAGGTCGGTGGTGGAGCCGGCAGTTAGGCCAGTATCACGGTCACCGGCGATGTTATTCGACAGCAGCAGCGCCGACGGCGTGAAAGTACTGCGCTCGCGGCGTGCTTCCGCACCAACAGCCAGGCCAAGGTCGCCGCCTTCCAGCGTCGCTGGCGAGGTGGAGACCTTGCCGTCGATGGCAGTCGAAGTACCCTTCGATTTTCGCGCTTCATCATTGACCTTGATGCTGTTGATCAGGTCACGGCCCGCTTGCGACGATGGACCAAACGGATTAACCACGCCCGAACGCGCAGCAGCGTCGAATTTATCGTACAGCACATAGCCGTTCACGTATTTGTCAACCGCCTTGTTCTCGGCGCGCGACAGGCCGACGTCGTAGTCCCAGGTGCCTACGGTGCCGGTTGCGCCCAGCACCAGGCGCTGCGCATCGCTGGTTACTTGATTTGTACGGTTTCCCGCTTCGGTCATGCGGTAGCGGATGCCGCTGAAGGTCGCCGGCAGACCCGGTGCGCTCAGCACCGTGCGATATTTTTCAGGCAGCAGGCTGACCGGCAGGTTGCGGATGCGCTGCGGATTAGGGCTCAGCACATAGTCGCTCTTCGCTTCCGACTGTACCAGTTCAAGGAACACCTGATGATCGGCGCTGACCTGGAAAGTTGCGCGGCCGATGAAACCGATCTTGCTGGACTTCGGATAAATCTCCGTGTCTTCCATGTAGTCGTAGCTGCATCCCAGCTTGCCGCCCGGACCTTTGGGGGCATACACCGTGGCTGGTGGCGCGCAATCCGGTGCGCTTGGGTTGATGCGGTTAGCAGTCGAACCGGCAGGCAGCACGCCTGCCCTGATCAGCGCCGCGCGCTGGGCGCTGGAGATGTCGATATTGGCCGGGTAGGTATTGCTGGACATGAGCGCAGGCAGGTTGGCCGCCAGCGGACGTTCCTTGATAAAGTCACGCTGACTGGAACGCAGCGAATCGAGCTTCTGTACATCCAGCACGCCAAACACGTTGAAGCGGTCATCCTGCAGCTTGCCGAAACCGGCGCTGACGCTAGCGGTGCGCTTGCCCGCGCCGCCTTCCTGCGTGCCTGCTGCCGAAGCGTTCAGCTCAACGCCGGTGTAGTCCTTGCGGGTGATGAAGTTGATCACGCCGCCGATAGCGTCGGTACCGTAAATAGCGGAGGCGCCGTCCTTCAGCACTTCCACGCGCTGGATCGCGCCGGCCGGAATATTATTCAAGTCGACGCCGGCGTTATCACCCGGCGAAGCAAAGTTGGCGAGGCGGCGGCCGTTCAGCAGCACCAGCGTCGACGACACGCCGATACCGCGCAAGTTGGCGCCGTTGAAGCCGCGCTGGCCCGAAGTGCCATCCGTGATGCTGGCGCCATCCGACAGCGGCGCCGTGTTCGCGCTGATATTCTTCAGCAGTTCTGCGGCCGTGGTAACGCCGCTCTTGTCGATATCTTCGCGGCTAATGATCTGCACCGGCAGCGCGGTTTCGGCGTCGATACGCTTAATCGACGAACCGGTAATTTCCACGCGCTGGATTTTTTGCGCCTCGTCTTGCGCGTGGACCGGCAGCGCTACTGCCGCCGTCACGCCCACTGCGAGCTTCAATGCCAGTTTTTTCTTCTGATGCAGACTCATTACCCACTCCCTGTTGAAATTGCGGTTATGACGCGCCGCTTTTCGCGGTGCGCTTCTTCACCTTCTTGGTGTTGCTTGTGCCGGCGCCATACAGGTAGGCCGAAATTGCCTCCGTCAGGCGCGCAGCTTTTTCTACGTTGTCCTGGTTCGACACCATCAGCGATACCGCCATCGCTTCAATCACCGCCACCGCCGCCGTCGCGCTACTTGGCAGCACGGCATGGCTGCTGGTCGCGTACAGCACATGCTCTGACACTTCCACCAGTGGCGACGCCGGCGCATCGGTAATCGAAATCACGCAAGCCTTGCGGTCGCGCGCATACTGGGCCAGGCGGATTACATCCAGCGCATAGCGCGGGAAGGAAATCACCACCAGCACATCGCCCGAACCGATGTTGGCCAAGTGCCCGGCCGCCACCTCGGTGCCGCCTGCCGCTGCCGCTTCCACCACGTGGTGGCAGAACGGTTGCAGGTGCAGCGTCAGCAAACCAGCCAGATGCGACGACAGGCCGAAACCCAGCACATACACGGTGCGCGCCTTGCTCAGTTTCTGCACCACCTGCTTCATCTCTTGCTGCGATTGATTGTTGCGGGTGCTGCTGATGTTCGCCAATGCGTACTCCATGCTTTCATCGCCCGGCCACACCGTGCCTTTGCGGTTCTCAATCGTGTGGCGCAGTTTGTCCACCGGCTGCATCTCTGTGTGCAGCGTTTCGGCCACCGCGCTGCGCATGGCGGCGTAGTTGCCAAAGCCGATGTCGCGCGCAAAGCGGCTGATAGTGGCATTGGAGACCTGGCACACTTCCGCCATCTCGTCGATCTTCAGCGCGGTCACGCGCAGCGGATTGCGCAGCAGGTACTCGGCAATGCTGCGGTTGGAGGCGGAACCTTCCGCCATCACGCCCGACAAGCGCTGTCCCAGCTCCGAATGCGCAAACGCTACTTCCGCCGTATTCACTGATTTCATGCAGCTCTCCTTTTCCGAAAGGTGTAAGCATACTTACATTTCCGGAAAATTTGGAATCCTATTTGCAGGCAACTTTAGCAACGCCAAAAACAAAACTCAACAACTTTCTGTAAATTTGCTTACATCGATTTACTTTGTGTAAATTGCGATACATAATCGACCGCATCCCAACCATCGCGCCCCAAACCGGGGCGGCCCATCACCATGAGAGTGCAAAAACATCCGATTTCGGCGCCGCACAGCAGCGCTGCCTATGAGCTGCATAGTTTTCACTTCGGCCCCGCAGCTGAAAAGCGCGTCTACATCCAGGCGTCGCTGCATGCCGACGAGGTGCCAGGGATGCTGGTGGCGCAATTCCTGCGTCGCCGGTTGTCGGCGCTGGAGAGCGAAGGCAAGCTGCGGGCGGAGATCGTGCTGGTCCCCGCCGCCAATCCGATCGGTCTGTCGCAGGCGGTACACGGCACGCCGTTTGGCCGCTTCGACCTGCGTACCGGCGTCAATTTCAACCGCGCTTACAAGCACGTGGCCGGGGAACTAAAACAAACGCTGGAAGGTGAACTGGGCGACGACGCAGCCGCCAACGTCCGCATCATCCGCCGCCACGCACGCGCCTCACTGGCTGAGTGGCGCCCGGCAGATGACGCCGAAACACTGAAAAAGACACTGCTGGAACTCGCCATCGGCGCCGACATCGTGCTGGACCTGCATTGCGATAACGAGGCGGTGCTGCACATCTACAGCGGCACGCCTTTGGCGGCAGCCATTGCACCGCTGTCGTCGCTGATGCAATCGCACGCTACGCTGCTGACTACCGAATCCGGCGGCGAACCATTCGACGAGGCCTGCAGCCGTCTGTGGTGGGAACTGGCGCAGCATTTCGCCGGCCGTCATCCGATACCGGCAGCCTGCATCGCCGCCACCATCGAATTACGCGGCGAGCGCGATGTCAGCGAGCAGCTGGCCGACGCCGACGCGGAAGCCATCCTGCGTTATCTCGCCCTGAACGGCATGCTGGAACTTGAGCATGAAAATCCACTTCCACCGCCACTATGTGCAGCCAGCGCGCTGGAAGCCGTGCAGCCTTTGCTGGCGCCGCAGGCCGGCGTGCTGCTGTACCGCAAAGCCTTGGGCGACCGCGTGGAAGCCGGCAGCGTGATCGCGGAGCTAATCGATCCAGTCAGCGGCGCAAGCAGCCAGGTACGGGCTGGAACGGCAGGCGTATTCTTCGCGCGCAGCGCTTTCCGCCACGTCCTGCGCGGTATGAACATCGGCAAAATCGCAGGCCGCACGGCTTTCCGCGAAGGCAAACTTCTGAGCCTCTGACCATGAAAAAACTCAAACTACCGCACACCTTTGTGCTGCTGTTCGCAATATTGGTGCTGATTGCGGCGGCGACCTGGCTGGTGCCGGGCGGCCGCTACGAAACGCACACAGTGGATGGCAAACAGCTGGTCGATCCTGCCAGCTTCCAGTACGTGGCAGCCGCACCGCAAGGCCCGGTGCAGCTGCTGATCGCGCCGATCAAGGGCTTTACCGAAGCGTCGCTGATCATCGGATTTGTGCTGATCGTCGGCGGCGCCTTCGCGGTGCTGCAAAAGACCGAGGCGATTGAAGCGTTAATCCGCAGCATCGCCCGAGCGCATCGGCAGTCGCCGGCGGTACGTGCCGCACTGATACCGGTGTTCGTCACCATGTTCTCGTTGGGCGGCGCGACTTTTGGCATGAACGAGGAAGCCATTCCATTCGTGCTGTTGTTTGTGCCGTTAGCGCTGGCGCTGGGCTATGACTCGGTGGTTGGCGTGGCGATTCCGTTCGTCGGTTCGCAGGTTGGTTTTGCTGCGGCGTTCCTGAATCCCTTCAATGTCGGCATCGCGCAAGGCATTGCGGGCATACCGGTGTTTTCGGGGATTGGCTACCGGCTGCTGGTGTGGGCTCTCGCGACTGCCGCCACCATCGTGTTCCTGATGTGGTACGCAGCACGCATCAAAGCCTATCCACAACGCAGCCCGACCTACGCGCTGGACGAAGAAAAACGCAGCGCCATGCCGGCCGACCATCATTCATCGCTGACGCGCACGCATCGGCTGGTACTGTGGATCTTCGCCGGCACGTTGGCTGCGATGGTAGTGGGCGTGGTGCGCTACGGCTGGTTTATCGAGGAAATTGCCGCACTATTTTTGGCGATGGCGATAGTGGTGGGCGTCGCCGGCAAGCTGGATTCAGACACGCTGGTAGCCGCCTTCGTGCAAGGCGCGCGCGATCTGGTCGGCACCGCATTGGTCATCGCACTGGCCCGCGCCGCGATGGTACTGGCGCGCGACGCCCACATCATCGACACCATGCTGCATGCGCTGATGCCGCTGGTGGCGTCATCCAGTCCCGTGTTCGCGGCGCAGAAAATGTTTGTGATGCAGAGCGTAATCAACTTCTTCATTCACTCCGGCAGCGGACAAGCTGCGCTGACCATGCCGATCATGGCGCCGCTGGCGGACCTCGTCGGCGTGTCGCGGCAAACGGCAGTACTGGCCTACCAGTTCGGCGAATTCACCACGCCGATGATCCCTACCTCCGGCATCACCGTCGGCGTGCTGGCACTGGCGCGCATCCCCTGGCTGACGTGGGCCAAGTGGATGGTGCCGCTGCAAATCGTCTATGCCATCCTGGCCATGCTACTCATTATACCGCCTTGTTTAATGAACTGGCAGTAGCAGTCATTCCAGCTCGCGGCGGCGCAACTGCTCCATGTAGTTGTAGACCGTGAAGCGCGACACGCCGAGTGCCGCCGCCGCCCGCTCCACGCCACCCTTGACGATGAACAGGCCGCGCCGCTGCATGGCGCCAACGGCCTGGATTTTCTCCTCGCGCTTCATGGTCTCGGCGCTGCCACCTGGGCCCACTGCTTCGCTGATAATCTCCTGCATCAGCGTATCCATCTGCGACTCAGGCGGCGCAAGCGGTGCGGCCGGCGCCACGGCCACCACCATTGGCTTCAACATCTGCGACAGCCAGCCATGCGCCGCCTGGAAACCAGACATGTCCACGTTCAGACACAAGGTCGCAAACGGTTCGCCGCTCGCGTCGCGAAAAATCGCCGATGCCGAGCGCAGTTCTCGCCCATCGCTGGTCACCGTCACATAATCTTCAACGAGGCTGTGCACCGCGCCATCTGGCGATTTGATGCGCGTCGCCGCCGCAAAGCCGCGATCATTCTGCGGCCCTTCCAGCACCGAGCTGCCGACGCTGCGCCCCGAGATATGGCCGTTCGCAATCGCGATCACCGAGTTCTCAGGCTTGTTCACATCATGCAGCACCACTTCCAGATGCGGCCCTGCCATTGCCGCCAACATGGGCACCACCGGCCGCAAGGCATTGATCACGGCGACGCGCTCGCCCGCCACTGAAACTTTTTTCATCGAGTTTTAACAAATTGTTGATTCATGCGTTTATTTTCCCATTTTTAAACAAACTGTTTATAATTTTTCGCGACAAAGGAGAACGCCATGACATTCAAACACCTCACCGCCGCCTTGGCGCTGCTGGCTAGCGCAGGCCTCACCCACGCCGCCGACGCGGAGTTCTACAACAAGGGCAATCCGCCGGGACGTCCATTCTCGCTGGCCGTGCGCGCCGGCGATTTCGTCTACCTGTCCGGCCAGATGGGCACAGACGACAAGGGCCTGGTGCCAGGCGGCTTTGAAGCACAGTCGCGCAAGGCGATGGACAACGTGGCCGACATCCTGAAGGGCATGGGTCTCGGCATGGACAACGTCGTCAAGTGCACCATCATGATCGCCGACATGGGCAAGTGGGCGGACTTCAACAAAGTGTATGCGAGCTACTTCAAGCCGGGCCACCTGCCCGCACGCAGCGCGTTCGGCGCCAACGGCCTCGCACTGGGCGGCGAGGTTGAAGTGGAATGCATGGCTTACGCGCCTGTCAATAAATAAGGACTACCACATGACCGACCGCCGCACCTTCCTGCACAGCGCCGCCGCTGCCAGCCTTGCCACATTCGGCCTCCCTGCCTTTGCCGCCTCGCCGTCCCTGCGCGAAAAGCGCCCGCTGATCATCGACGCGCTGGGTAACATCGACAACATCAACTTGCCCGCCGTGCAACGCGACAGCGCCACCTACGACTTCGGCATCGATGCGCGCGCGCTGGCCGACGCCAAGGCCTCCGGCCTGAATGCCTTCAATATGACCATCGGCTATGTGTTCGGCGAAGGCGATCCGTATGAAAAGTCGCTGGCCGACGTCCACGCGTGGAATGCCCTGATTCAGAAAAAATCCGCCGACCTGCTACTGGTGCGCAGCGCCGCCGACATCAAGCGCGCGCAAACAGAAGGCCGCCTTGGCGTGATTCTCGGTTTCCAGAACGCGGTCATGATGGGCAAGGACGCGCGCCGCGTGGAAGTTTTCGCCAAGGGCGGCGTGCGCGTGATCCAGCTAACCTACAACGGCCCGAACCAGCTGGGCGACGGCTCCACCGTTCCCACCAACAAAGGCCTGACGCCGTTCGGCTACGAGGTGGTGGCGGAACTGAACCGCAACCACATCCTCGTGGACCTGAGCCACAGCGGCGAACAAATTTGTCTCGATGCCGCCGCCGCATCCAAGTCGCCGATCATCATTAGCCACACCGGCTGCCGCGCGGTGGCCGACCTGCCGCGCAATAAAACGGACAAGGAACTGCGCCTGGTTGCCGAGAAAGGCGGCTTTGTCGGCATCTACTCCATGCCATTCCTGGCCGTTGGACGCCAGCCGATGGCGGCGGACCTGATCGCGCACATCGAACACGCCATCAATATTTGCGGCGAAGACCACGTAGGCTTCGGCACCGACGGCACCGTGCCGCAGATCGACGACATGGCCTCCTACATGAAAGGGCTGGAAGACGAAGTGCGCCAGCGCCGCGCAGCCGGCATCAGCGCGCCGGGCGAACGCCCGGACATCGTGCCTTTCCTGCCGGACCTGGTGGGCAGGGACAAATTCTGGAAACTGGCAGACCTGCTGACCAAACGTGGACACAGCAGCAGCCGCATTGAAAAAATCCTCGGCGCGAACTTCCTGCGCGTAGCCGACGGAGTATGGAGCTAATATGAAATTGAAGTACGCAGCATTCATCATCGCCGCATTGTGCGCGACCGCCTACGCAGCCGAAGAAAAGCCAAAAGCCAACGTCCAGCAGGAACGTCTCGATAAATTGAATGGCAAGGCGCTGGGCCGCGTGATCTATCGCGGCGCCACGCTGATTGACGGCACCACTGCAGCGCCGCGCGCCGGCATGGCCATCATCGTCAAGGATGACCGTATCGAAGCCGTGCTGCCTGCCACCCAGTTGACCGCCCAGCAAACCGACGGTGCGCGCGTGGTCGACGTGGCAGGCCAGTACGTGGTGCCAGGCCTGATCGACTCGCACGTTCACTACGCCACCAATCCGGACCGCCCTTACGCCGAAGCTGAATTGAAGCGCAATATCTACGGCGGCGTCACAGGCGTGCGCGACATGGCCGGCGATGCCCGCGAACTGGCAGGCCTGTCGCGCGACGCGCTGCTGAACCGCATCCCGTCGCCGGACGTATTCTATGCGTCGCTGGTGGCCGGGCCCAGCTTCTTCAAAGACCCACGCACCGTCGTCGCGGCACTGGGCACCCAGCCGGGCACCGTGCCTTGGCTGTACGCAGTGGACGATAAGACCAAGCTGCCGTTGGCCATCGCGCAGGCGCGCGGCACCGGCGCCACCGGCATGAAAATCTACGCCAACCTTCCCGGCACCTTGGTGCGCAAGCTGATTGCCGAAGCCCGGGCGCAGGACTTCCCGGTCTGGACCCACATGCAGGTATACCCTGCCTCGCCTTACGATTCGCTGGGTGCGACCTCGGTATCGCACGTCTGCATGATCGCGCGCCACGTGCGCGAAGCAGGAAAATCAGCCTACGGCCATACCGGTGAGCCATCGTATGAAGGCCTTACCGCCGAAGACCCGGGCATCAAGAAATATATCGCCGCGCTGGCCAAATCCGGCACCCTCATGGACGCCACCCTGAGCGTGTACAAGACCGACGGCCCGCACTGCCACATCGAACTGGCAGGCGACATCACCCGCGCCATGCACAAAGCCGGCATCAAGATCATCGCCGGCACGGACAGCGACAACACCGGCGATGATCCATTCCCGGTAGTGGACCATGAGCTGGAAAAGCTGGTGAAGTATGCTGGTTTCACACCGCAAGAGGCCATCATCGCTGCTACCGCCAACGCCGCGCAAGCGCTGGGCAAGCAGAAGGAATTCGGCACGCTGGAAACGGGCAAGTACGCCAATATGGTTTTCCTGCAGAAGGATCCGCTGCAAGATGTGGGCAACGTGCGCTCGGTGGTGTTGACGGTCAAGCGCGGTCACGAGTTCGCGCGCGCTGATTACAAGTTCACGCCATTACCTGTGCACGAAGACTAAGTTATGCGAGAATCAATTTTTGATCTTGCATAGGTAAGCAGATGAGTGAACTAAAGCGCGGCCTGAAAAGCCGGCACATTCAGTTAATCGCGCTGGGCGGCGCCATCGGCACAGGCCTGTTTCTCGGCATCGCGCAGACGATCCAGATGGCCGGTCCATCCGTGCTGCTTGGCTATGGCGTGGCCGGGCTGATCGCCTTCTTCATCATGCGCCAGTTGGGCGAGATGGTGGTGGACGAGCCGGTAGCCGGTTCATTCAGCTACTTCGCCGATAAATACTGCGGCCACTGGGCCGGCTTCATGGCAGGCTGGAATTACTGGGTCCTGTATGTGCTGGTCAGCATGGCCGAGCTGTCGGCGGTCGGCATCTACGTCCAGTACTGGTGGCCTGCGGTGCCAACCTGGATGTCGGCACTGGTCTTCTTCGTCATCATCAACGCCATCAGCCTGTTTAATGTGAAGGCTTTCGGCGAGATGGAGTTCTGGTTCGCGATCATTAAAGTGCTGGCGATTGTCGGCATGATCTTGTTCGGCGCTTACCTGCTCATCTCCGGCGACGCCGGCCCGCAGGCCACGGTGGCCAACCTGTGGCAGCACGGCGGCTTCTTCCCGCATGGCGTCAGTGGACTGGTGATGGCGATGGCCGTCATCATGTTCTCCTTCGGCGGGCTGGAACTGATCGGCATTACCGCTGCTGAAGCGGACAATCCATCGGAGACCATTCCGAAGGCCACCAATCAGGCCATCTACCGCATCCTGATCTTCTACATCGGCGCACTCGGCATCCTGTTGTCGCTGTACCCATGGGAGAAAGTGGTCACCAGCGGCAGCCCGTTCGTGCTGATCTTCCATGCGCTGAACAGCAATGTGGTGGCGCACGCGCTGAATGTGGTGGTGCTGACGGCCGCGCTGTCGGTCTACAACAGCGGCGTGTATTCGAACACCCGCATGCTGTACGGCCTGGCCAAGCAAGGCAACGCGCCGCAATCGCTCCTGAAACTCAATGCGCGCGGCGTGCCGCTGACGGCGTTGGGCGTGTCGGCCGTGGCGACCGGCATCTGCGTCGTGGTCAACTACTTCATGCCGGCCAAGGCCTTCGGTTTCCTGATGGGACTTGTGGTCTCGGCCCTGATCATTAACTGGGGCTTGATCAGCTGGATCCACCTGCGTTTCCGCGCGCAGAAGAAGGCGTCCGGACAAGCAACCCAATTCCAGAGCCTCGGCTACCCGCTCACCAACTACCTGTGCCTCGGCTTCCTGGCCGCGATCCTGGTGGTGATGTATTTGACACCGGACCTGCAACTGTCGGTCTACCTGATCCCGGCATGGATGGTGGTACTGGCCATCGGCTATAAGTTGGGCGTTAAAAAAGCTTAATCTATTTTCATCGCTTACACGCTACAATCCCGGATGCTCCGGCATCCTGCCGGCCTTCCGGGATCTCCCATGCTATCTCGCTTCATCCTGCTGCTCGCGCTACTGCCGGCTACCGCGCTGGCGCTCAATCCTCTCACGCCGCTCGCAGACTATAACCACGCCAGCTGGTTGACCAAGGACGGCGCCCCGCCCGAAATCCACAGCATGGCGCAGACCCGCGACGGCTGGCTATGGGTCACTGGCCCGAACGGCCTGTATCGCTTCGATGGTGTACGCTTCGAAAAGCAGAACCTGCCCGGCTCCGAGCATCCTTCGCGCCGCCGCGTGTCGAACATTCGCGCGCATCCAAACGGCGATCTATATCTGTCGTACGCGCTGGGCGGCGGCCTCTCCGTACTCCACCCGGACGGTCGGCTTGAAGAGATTATCCCCACCGGCAAAACGCAGCCGTCGACGCAGATGGCGTTTGACGATAATGGCGATATCTGGCTCACTACCAACGATGGCTTGATCCGCGTCCACGTACGCCAGGCCGAACGCGTCGCGGTAGCGCAAGCGCCGGCCAAAGAAATTTCCGATGTGCGCATAGACCGCTACGGACGGCTGTGGGTCACCGCCCTCACCGGCGCGTATTTGTACGACCGCGCCAGCGGCAAGTTCGAGATGGTACGCAGCCTGTCCACACCCGCTGCGTTGATCGAATCACCCGATGGCCGTATCTGGACCGCTACCCAGCAACAGGTACAGGCCTTGCCGGCACCCAGCGATTCGGCGGCGCGCATGGGCAAGCCGAACCTGGTCAACACACCCGGCTTCGGCTCCGACTGGAACGCTCGCTTCGACCATGATGGCAACCTGTGGCAGCTCAAGTGCCCCACTGACTTGTGCGTAACGCCGGCGCATGTAGTCGCCGCCACCGGCACCATCAACGCACCGGCGCCGGACCAGGCCAAGGCAGCGCAAGGCGTAAGAAATCCGGCTGGGAGTGCGCTGCTTGAAGACCGCGAGCACAATATATGGATCGCTACCCAGGAAGGCCTGGACCGCTACCGCAACAACCGATTGCGGCGGCAGCGCATTCCGCTAGAGATGAGCCCCATGATCTCCACCATGATTACCGATGGCGACGGTCAGCTATGGGTCGCCAATCCCTACGCCAGCAACGTGTGGCGTCTGAAAGGCGGCGCTGAACCGGAGCGCGAGTCCCTCAGCGCGCAACTGGTGGCCCGCGACTTCAATGGCGGCGTAATGCTGGCGAACGGCCGTGAAATCGAGTCCCGCTATCAGGGCAAGATCACCAAGATTGCGCTGCCGGAGCTGCCTGGCTCGGACGGCAAACCACGTGACCTGACCGTGCTCGGGGTAACCGACGATGGCAAGCGCCTGTGGCTCGTCACGGCGCAAACTGGCTTGATCGGACGGCGTGATGGCCAGTGGCTACCACGCGCCAAATTCAAATTACCGCCCGGCGTGATACTCGGCGTGCCAGGCACCAAGGCCGGCCAGTTATGGATCGCGCTTGCCGACGGCAACATCGCACTATTTGATGAAAACGAAAAGCTCACTACTTACACGGCCTCGATGATCGGCCTCGCCACCGGCATCTTCACCGGCGAAGATATCGTTGCCAGCGGCGACCAGGGACTGGCGGTGCTGGTCAATGGCGCCTTCCGCCAGCTGCAAGGCGCAGACCCCGAAGTCCTGCAAGACATCTCCGGCCTGGCCATCACGCCAGACGGCGACCGCTGGCTGAACGGCGGCAAGGGCCTGGTCCACGTGCGCAGCGCCGATTGGAAGGCCAGCCTCGCCAATCCCGCGCTGCCGCTGCGCTACGAGCTGTTTGGCCTGCAGGACGGCTACGCCGGCAAGGCCATGCTGCTCAATCGCCACCCAAGTGCAAAGCTGGATAAGGACGGCCAGCTGTGGCTCGCCAGCACTGCCGGCGTCCTGCGCTTCGACACCCGCGCCATCCAGCGCAATGCGGTGGCGCCAGTGGCCACCGTGTACGGCGTCAATACCGCGACCGCCAGCTACAAGAACATGCCCGGACTGGTGCTGCCTGCTGGCTCGAAGAGTTTTAACATCAGCTACGCTGCGGCCAGTTTAAGCCAGCCGGAATCCGTACGATTCCAGTACCGGCTGGACGGCGCCGACAGCGACTGGCAGGAGGCCGGTTTGCGCCGCGCCGCCTACTACACCAATATGGGGCCAGGCACTTACCGCTTCCAGGTACGCGCCGTCAATGAAGACGGCGTGTGGAGCGAGCAGCCGGCCAGCGCGGTGTTCGAGATTCCGCCGACCCTCATGCAAACGCTGTGGTTCAAGGCCGCTTGCCTGCTGGCCGTCGCCGCTGCGCTATACCTGCTGTATCTGTACCGCTTGCGCATCGTGACCGCGCGGTTGGAGGAACGCATGGAAGTGCGGCTGGCGGAACGCGAACGCATCGCCCGCACCCTGCACGACACCGTGCTGCAAAGCGTGCAAGGCGTGGTGCTGCGGCTGGATGCCGCAGTGGATTCCCTGCCCGACGACAGCGCCGCCCGCAAATCGCTGGCGCCAGTGCTGCACAGCGCGCGCGCCAGCATCAGCGAGGGCCGCGCCCAGGTGCACGAACTGCGTTCGGCCGAAGTCGACGAGCTGGAATGCCGCCTGCGTGATGTCGCCGCCCTGCTCTCCGTCAGCTATCCCGGCGTACAGCTCGCGCTGCAAGTCGATGGCATCGACGGCGCCGATCGAGCATTGCGCGCCGGCGTGGTGGAGGACATCAGCGAAATCGCCTGCGAGGCACTGCGCAACGCCTATCAGCACGCGCAAGCCGCGCACATTGAAGTTCGCCTCGGCTACAGCGCGGAGCAATTTACGCTGCTGGTGCGCGACGATGGCCGGGGCATGCAACCCGCAGCTGCAGCCGCTGCGCCGGACGCACGCGGCCACTGGGGCCTGGTCGGCATGCGCGAACGCGCGGCACGCATTGGCGCCGCACTGGAGATCAGTAGCACACAGGATAAGGGCAGCAGCGTTACAATGTCGCTCCCGGCCCGCCGCGCTTACGCGGATAACCACGCACCGTGGTGGCGCCGCCTGTTTGGAAATTAAGCATGTATGTATCAACACCCGGCCGCCGCAGCAAGGTAGCACTGGCAGCGCTGGCAGTTTCGCTGGGCCTCTCAGATCCGGCGCAAGCCCTGAATCCCGACATCCGCCTGCGCGATTACAACCATGCCTCGTGGACCGCGCGTGATGGCGCGCCGGCCGAAATCAAGAACATGGCGCAAACGCCCGATGGCTGGCTATGGCTCGGCACCTCCACCGGCTTGTACCGCTTCGATGGCGTACGCTTCGAGCATCTGGACCTGCCCAATATCGGCGAGGTAGCGCGCCGCCGCATGACCGAGTTGCGCGCCACTGCCGACGGCGATTTGTGGATCAGCTATTCGGTCGGCGGGTTGTCGGTGCTGCGCAAGAACGGCAAGCTGGAAGATGTTGCGTCGCTAGATGGCCCGATCGGCGCGGTACTCACGCTCGCCATCGACCATGACGGCAGCACGTGGATCGCCGGAGCCGAAGGCATGTTCCTGTATGCCGCCGGACAGCTGCGCAAGGTCGGGCCGGAGCAAGGCCTACCCGCGCGCGACATCCGCAACGTGCTGCTCGATCAATATGGCCAACTGTGGGCGCTCTACACCACCGGCCTGTATCGGCTGGACCGTGCCAGCGGCAGGTTCGTACAAGTGCAGGCGTTGCGCAACAGCGAGGGCCGCCTGGCACAATCGCCCGACGGCCGCTTGTGGATCCTGGAAGCGCAGCAGGCGCAGGCAGTCCCGCTGGAGAAGTTCCTGCCGCCGGGCCAACAGCGCCTGCTGCCGCGTGCCACCATGTCCAATGCAGCCGAGTCGCGCGTCGGCGGCCAGTTTGACCGCGACGGCAACCTGTGGACCCGCGACTGCCCGGAAACCCTGTGCCTGGTGGCGCGCGGTGACAAACAGCGCAGCGGCTTGATCGAAACAGCGCGCGACGCTACCGACCGCGCCAGCCCGCAACTGGGCCTATCGCGTGGCGCCACCAACGCCGTGATGGAGGACATGGAAGGCAATATCTGGGTCGCCACCCAGACCGGCCTTGATCGCTTCCGTGAAAACAGCCTGCTGGCAGTGCCGCTGCCAGTTGCCAGCGGCGCCTTCAGCATGGGCGACGACGGCGCAGGAACCATCTGGTTGACGGACGAGCTGAACGAAATTACATGGCGCATGTCCGGTACTGGCGAGCCGCAACGCTCGCCGCGCTACTATGCCTCATTCGCCGCGGCGCACGATGGCGCGCTGCTCATGGCCACCCGCAGCGAGATCGAGCGCCGCCTGCGCGGTGAGGTTAGCCACATCCCACTGCCACTAAATAAAGAAGGCAAAGTCGATCACGACGTCGCCGGCATGGTCGACGACGGCAAAGTACTGTGGATGGCCAGCCAGCAAGTGGGCCTGCAAGGCTTGGTGGACGGCCACTGGCAACCGCGCACCGCCTTCAGCCTGCCGCCGCGTATCTTCATCGGCGTGGCGGGCCGCAAGCCCGGCGAGCGTTGGCACGGTACCGGCGACGGCACTATCGTCTTTAACGACAACGGCAAGCTGACCACCTATGATTCCGGCGGCATCGGCCTTCCGACCATGCTGAATGTGGGCAAAGACATCGTGGCCGGCGGCGACCTTGGACTGGCGGTGCTGGTGGATGGCCGCTTCCGCAAACTGACGGCGGCCCAGCCATCGACGCTCAATAATATCTCCGGCATGGCAGTCAGCGCCGACGGTGACCTGTGGCTCAACGGCGGCCAGGGCGTGCTGCACGTGCGCCGCGCCGACTGGCAGGCCACGCTGGCACATCCCGATGCGCCGTTGCAGTACCAGCTGCTCGGCGCATCGGATGGCTACATCGGACAAGCCATGCTGCGTAACCGCCTGCCTAGCGTGTTTTCCGACCAAGCGGGCCGGATCTGGTTCATGACCAGCGCAGGAGTGCTGCGCATCGCGCCGAGCGAGGTTCGCCGCAATGCTGTCACGCCAGTGCCACAAGTGCTGCGCGTGGATACGAGCGCCGCCAGCTATGCCGCGCAGCATGGATTGCGCCTGCATCCCGGATCGCAAAACTTCAACATCCAGTTTACCGCGCCGGGACTGGGCAAGCCCGAAGCCATGCGCTTCCAGTACCAGCTATCCGGCGTCAACGACGACTGGCAGGACGCCGGCAACCGCCGCATCGCCTACTATACCAACGTCGCACCGGGCAGCTACACCTTCCGCGTGCGCGCCTTCAACGAGGACGGTGCAATGACCGGCGAAGAAGCGCGGCTTGATTTCGAGATCGAGCCTAAGTTCGTGCAAACCTTTTGGTTCAAGGCTTTGTGCGGGGTGACGCTGGCTGCGCTGCTTTACCTTCTCTACTTATACCGTGTGCGTGTCGCCACCAAGCGCGTGGCGGCGCAAATGATGGTGCGCATGGCCGAACGCGAACGCATCGCCCGCACCCTGCACGACACCTTCCTGCAAAGCGTGCAGGCGCTGATACTGCGGCTCGACCTGGTCTCCGCCGGCTTGCCGGAAGACGCGCGCCACAAACTCGCACCCATCCTCGACCAGGCCAACGACACCATCATCGAAGGCCGCGACCAGGTGCACGAGTTGCGCAGCGGCCGTGTGGACGATGTGCATAGCGCCGCCGAAGAAGCAGGCCGCCAGCTATGCGATGCCCATCCATCTACCACCTTCGGCGCGGCCTTGGTGGGAACGCGCCGCAAGCTGCAGGACGCCGTGGCGGAAGAAGCCTGCGAAATCACGCGCGAAGCGCTGCGCAACGCTTTCCAGCACGCCGACGCCCGCCATGTAGAAGCGCGCGTGACCTACGGCTCCGAATACTTCACACTGCAAATCACTGACAACGGCAAAGGCATGTCGCCGGACGCCGCCAGCAAACAAAAGCACTACGGCCTGATCGGCATGCGCGAACGCGCGGCCCGCGCAGGCGGCAAACTGGAGATCAGCACGGCGCCGGAGGGTGGCGTGCGCCTCGAGTTCAGCGTGCCGGCGCGGAGCGCGTATGCAGGCGCCAAGCGCTGGTGGCAACGCTGATGACTGTTGTTTGTTGCCGACAGCGAGCCCGCCATTTCCCTCCTGTGGCGCGCTGCGGAATGTGAGTTTTTTATCTATATAATTGCTTTTTCAACTACAATAATGCTAGCGAGCATGATAGACTCTCTGGTTTTGCATCCGAAATCAATCATGAAAGCACAGACGATCGCCCTGCCGCTGCTGCTCGCTGGAGCGGCCCACGCGCAAATCCAGGAAGTAACGGTAACGGCACAGCGTTCGCCTTCGCTGGAGTCGAAAACGCCAGTTTCCATGACCACGCTCACCGCCGAGCAGCTGAACAGCGCTGGCCTCGATACGCCCGCCGCCATCGGCGCGCGCATCCCCAATGTGGAACTGGACTATGCGACCGACGGCCTGCGCATCACCATGCGCGGCGTCTCCAACGCGGACACCACCGAAAAAGGCGATCCGTCTGCAGCCTTCCTGATGGACGGAATCTACATCGCGCGTCCGCAAGCACAGAACCTGAGCTTCTATGATCTGGAACGGGTGGAAGTGCTGCGCGGCCCGCAAGGCACACTGTACGGCCGCAACACCACCGCCGGCGTAGTGAGCGTGATCTCGAAGCAGCCGATCAACCGCTTCGAAGCATGGGTCGCCACTGAATTCGGCAACTACAACGACCGCAAATTCAGCGCCATGATCAACGTGCCGGTCAACGACATGCTGTCGCTGCGCGCCGCCATGTCGGCCAACAAGCATGACAGCTATTTGATTAACGGCCTGCATAACGGCCGCGAATTGGGCAAGGACCGCGACGATATCTCGGCGCGCCTGTCGGCCAAGCTGAAAATCACGCGCGACGCCACACTGGTGCTGCGTTACGACCACGCCAAAGTCGATGACAATAACAACAGCTATGTCCCGGATACCAATTTCTACACCGGCGTCGCCAGCGGCAATCCGGTCCCGTATAACAGCGGCACGCGCACCCAGCTGACCTACAATTTCGTCGCACCCAACGCCGCGATTGCGCCGCCGGTGCAGGCACACAGCTACAAGAACACTTCCGGCGTCAGCGCCGACCTGACCTGGGACCTGGGCGCGGCCACGCTGTACTACCTCGGCTCGCACCGCAACTACGATCACGACCAGCTGGCCAACTTCTATTATCGCGTGGCGCCTACGCTGGCGTTGAACGTGCGCGAGAGCTTCCTCGGCAACTACACGCAGAACTCGCACGAGCTGCGCATCGCCACCAATGGCGACGGTCCGCTCAGCGCGCAGGCAGGCCTGTACTACTTCCGTGAAGAGTCGTCGCAGCGCTACACCTTCCGCGACCTGGACCTGATCGGGCTGCCGCCGTACTACGTATTCGACAACGGTCCAACCCTCTCGACCAGCAAGGCGGTGTTCGGCCAGGCCACCTACCGCGTAACCGACAAGCTGCGCGCCACCGCCGGCGCGCGTGCCACCAGCGACAACAAATCGCGCGTGGGCTCGACCAACTTCCAGCAAGCGGCCAGCTTTAATCCGGCTACCGACTTCAAGCTGCTGAACGACGCCGCCCTGACCACGCACCAAACCACGTGGCGCCTGGGACTCGACTATGATCTGAATCCGGCCACGCTGGTGTATGGCTCGGTCGCTACCGGCTACAAGGCCGGCGGCTTTAACGACGGCTGCCTCGAAGGCTCGACCCAGTTTGGCCTCGGCTGCCCGGCCGCACTGGCGGTACCGGCGGCGGCGCTGATCTACCAGCCTGAAACCCTGCGCGCCTATGAAGCCGGCATCAAGACCCGCTTCTGGGACAACAAAGCGAGCCTGAATCTGTCGGTGTTCAAGTACGACTACAACAACCTGCAGTTGTCCAGCGTTGCCATCGTCGCCGGTGCGCCGCGCTTCGTCACCAGCAATGCGGGTGAAGCCAGCGTCAAGGGCCTGGAGGCCGAAGGCCAGTTCCTGCCGACGGCGCAGGACCGCATCAGCTATGCCTTCTCGCTGCTGGACGCCCACTACGTGCGCTATAGCCCGGACAGCGTGCATGACTGGGCCGGCAATAAGCTGGACCGCTCGCCGGCCAATACCCTGATGCTGGGCTATGAGCGCAGCTTCGGCGCAGTAACGGCCGGCGTCAACGCCCGCCGCAGCGCCTCCTACATCATCGCCGTGCCGGCGCAGCTGCTGCAGTACCGCGTGCCGGCTTACACGCAAACTGACGCCACGCTGCGCTACCACCCGCAGCGCGCCGCGTGGAGCGTAACGGCGCGCGTGAAGAATATCGAGAACAAGGTCCACCCAATGACCATCGATAGCTTCGGCATGCTGGCTCCGAGCGATCCGCGCACCATGGACGTTCGACTGGACTACCGATTCTGATCCCATGCTGAGACATCTGGCCCGCTACCTGCTATTGATCCTCGCACTGGCCTTTGTGTCCAGCGCGGCCTATGGCGGTTCCGGGCCCTTGGTGCTTGATGCGCAGCGCGACTACGCCGAAGCGTGGCCGGTGGTGCGCATCATGTCCGACGCCGGCGGCAAGATGACGCCGGAAGCGGCGCTGGCCGCCATCGAGCATTACGCCATTCCCAACTCCGCTTACGCCACACTCGGCGTGCACAAAGACGTGGTTTGGCTGCGCATTCCCGTCGCCGTTTCGGCCGGCAGCGACGGCGAGTGGATCCTGAATATCGACTACGCGGTGCTGAACCGCATCGACGTCTACGTCGCCACCAACGGCGCCATCGCACAGCACCAGGTGATCGGCAACCTGCAGCCGGATGCCGACGGCGTAGCGCGCGGCCGCGTGCCGGCGGCCCTGTTGCACCTCACGCCCGGCCCTGAGCACATCCTGCTGCTGCGCGTGCAGAACGAAGGCGCGATGATACTGCCGGTCAGCCTTGCGCGCCCGGCCAACTTCCATGGCGCGGCGCTCAACGAGCAAATGTTGCAAGGCGTACTGACCGGCCTGAGTCTGTGCCTGCTGCTGTACAGCCTTGCCCAATGGAGTTCGCTGCGCGAGCCGCTGTACGGCAAGTTCGCCTTGCTGGTACTCGGTACCACGCTGTTCTCGGTCGAGTTCTTCGGTCTTGGCAACCAATACCTGTGGAAGAACAATGCGTGGATGAGCATCCACGCCGGCGGCTTCTTCGCCTTGATGGCGTCCTGCGGTGCCTACCTGTTTGTTGAACAGGCGCTGGCGCGGCCAGGCAAGGACCGCGTCTTCAGCCGCCTGATGAAAGCTGGCGCCATCCTGTGCGTGGCCAGCGCCCTCGCCTACATCACCAACATCATGAGCGTGGAAACGCTGGTAATTGTGGTCAGCACGCTGGGCGTAACGCCGATGCTGCTTGGCCTGCCCGGTGCTTACTTCCGCGCGCGGCGCGGCGATTTGGTCGGCATCTACTTCCTGATCGGCTGGGGCGTGAGCTTTGCTTCGTCGGCGGTACTGAGCCAGGTTATCAGCGGTAAGGTGGACGCCAATTTCTGGACTATGCACGCGCTACAGTTCGGGAATATGTTCGACATGCTGGTGTTCACCCGCATCCTCGGCCTGCGCACCAAGGCCATGCAGTCCGCCATGCTGCGCGCAGAGGAAGCCACGCGCACCAAGTCCGAATTCCTGGCTCACATGAGCCACGAAATCCGCACACCGATGAACGCCATCATCGGCATGAGCCGCCTGGCGCTGATGACGGAGCCCAATCCCAAGCTGCAAAACTATCTCGGCAAGATTCTCGGCGCGGGTGAGCATCTGCTGGCCGTGATCAACGATATCCTCGACTTCTCCAAGATCGAAGCTGGCAAGCTGGGACTAGAGTCCGCGCCGTTTGAACTGCAGGAGATGCTGGACCACCTGGCCAGCCTGACCGTGATCAAATCCGACGCCGCCCGCGTGGAATTGAAAATCCGCGTCGACGGCAGCGTGCCGGGACGGCTAGTCGGCGATCCGCTGCGACTGAGCCAGGTGATGATCAACCTGACCAGCAACGCCGTCAAATTCACGGAGCGCGGCGAAATCATCGTCGCCGTTGAATTGATGGACAAGACGGCGGACACGGTGGCGCTGCGCTTCTCGGTTAGCGACACCGGCATCGGCATGCGTCCGTCGCAGGTCGAGGGCCTGTTCCAGTCCTTCCACCAGGCTGGCGCCACCACCACGCGCAAATACGGCGGCACCGGCCTTGGCCTGAGCATCTCACGCCAGCTGGTGGAGCTGATGGGCGGCGACATACAAGTCGTCAGCACGCCGGGCATCGGCAGCCGTTTCAGTTTCATCGTCCGTCTGGGCATCGCCGAAAGCAGCGATATGCCGGTCGGCTGGCCGCTGCATCATCACCAGCAGCCTGCACGTGAAATGCGACGCTCCGACAATGCCAGCTTCGCGCTGCGCGACTTGTCGGCGCTGGATGGCGCACGCATCCTGCTGGTCGAGGACAACGCCAACAACCGCGAGGTGGCGCTGGACTTCCTGTCCGCCGCGCGCCTGCAGATCGACATCGCCGAACATGGCGGCGAAGCGGTACGCATGGCCGAACAAAGCGACTACGACCTGATACTGATGGACGTGCAGATGGCCGAAATGGACGGACTCACCGCCACCCGCCGCATCCGCGCCATGCCGCGCTGCCAACACCTGCCTATCGTCGCCATGACCGCCTACGCCATGGCCGGAGACCGCGACAAAAGCCTGGCCGCCGGCATGAACGATCACATTACTAAGCCGATCGCGCCGGAGCAGCTGTTCCGCGCCTTGATCAAATGGATACCACCGTCGCGCCTGGCCGCCCGCCGCGCGCAGGCCAGCGCCGCCATGCAAATCGCCCCGCCGCCAGCTGATTACATGGGCGCCAGCGCACCGCTGCCGTCGATACCGGGCGTGGACTGGCAACTGGCGCTGGACGGCGTGGAGCGCCAGCGCGGACGCCTCGACAAACGCATACGCGGCTTCCTGCAAGAGTACCAGCCGGCCGCGCAGACCGTGCGCGAAGCCCTCGCCAGCGGGCACCATGAAGTGCTGCATAGCCTGACGCATAACCTGAAATCGACCGCCGCCTACATCGGCGCCTTCCATCTGGCGTCACAAGCCCAGGCTTTGGAACAGGCGCTGCGCAACCAGCGCAGCGACCGCATTCCGATGCTCGCCAGCGAACTGGCGGACGGTCTTGAGCTGGTGGTTGGCGGCCTGGCGCAACTGGGCGAGGCGCCGGCACCGCTACGCTACCGCGACAGCGACGCCCCACTGCTGATTACCCGCCTGGAAGCCTACTTGCGCAGCGATGACGCGCGCGCCGAAGACGTGCTGGCCGAGCTGCTCGCGCTGCCGCTGTTGCAGCGCCATGCAGCACTGGCGGCGGCGCTGCAGCACGCCGTGGACGACATCGAATACCATGCAGCGCTGGCGCCGTTGGACGCCCTGTCGCGCGCACTGCAAATTGAACTGGAACCTAGCGCATGAATTTTGCGGGACCTCAAAAAGTACTGGTGGCCGACGACGACATCGTCAACCGCCAAGTGCTGGCAGAACTGCTCAAGCCTGAGCACACCGTGCTGCTGGCAAAGAACGGCCTGCAAGCGCTGGAACGCGCCGCACGTCACCTGCCGGACCTGATCCTGCTGGATGTGGTGATGCCGGACATGGACGGCTACGAAGTGCTGCGCCGCCTGCGTGCCGACGCCCAGACGGCGCACATCACGGTGATGTTCATTTCCGGCCTTGCCCGCCCGGAGGATGAGGCCAACGGCCTGAAAATGGGCGCGGCCGACTACATCTCCAAGCCGTTCAACGAAACCGTGGTGATGGCGCGCGTGGCCATGCATTTGCAGATGGTGCGCCAGCGCCGCATGCTGGAACACCTGGCCCACGTCGACGGCCTGACGGAGCTGGCCAACCGCCGCCGCTTCGACGAAGTCTACGAAGCCGAATGGCAGCGCAGCCGCCGCAACGGCCGCCCGCTGTCGCTGGCCTTGCTGGATATCGACTCGTTCAAACAGTACAACGACCATTACGGCCATCCGGCCGGCGACCGCGCGCTGCGCGCCGTGGCGCGAACCGCAGCCGCAGGCCTGCGCCGTCCGGCCGACCTGGCCGCGCGCTACGGTGGTGAAGAACTGGTGCTGCTGCTGCCCGACACCGAAGCGGCCCAGGCGCAGCAAGTGGTGAGCGCCATCTGCGCGGCGATCACGGAACTGCAAATCCCGCACGAAGCTTCTTCGGTGGCGCCAATGTTGACGGTAAGCGCAGGCGGAGCAACGCTGGACGGCGCCGCGCCGGAAAGCAGCGCGGAACTGTTCACCGCAGCGGACACCTTGCTGTACCAGGCCAAGAAGTCCGGCCGCAACCGCGTCGAATGGCGCGCGACGGGTCCCATTGCTGCCTGGCCTAAGCCACACGCCGTACTGTAAAGTGCTCCACCCTCTGGCGCGACTGCGTGGTACGGAAACCGAAGTAGCCACCGCCTAGCAGCGGGCCTGGGGCTGAGAAGTACTCTTTCTCATCCACGTACAGGCGGGTGCCGCGTGCATCCACCACGATACGGATGTGATAAGGGTGACCGGCCTTCAGCAGATACTCCGGTGCCGTGTACTCCTGCAGCAGTTTGCGCATGCCGCTGCCGTCGTAGTAACGGAAGCGCGTGGTGCTGTTGGTGTTACCGCCGATGCCGGCGTAGAACAGGCTTAGCGCGTCGTATTCTTCCAGTTTGCCGGATTGCCGGAAGCCCTGCGGCAGCTGCGCCTCCCAGAAGAAGTTCAAGTCCGACAACCGCGCGTCGGCCAGCACGGTGCGGGTAAAGTTGATTTCGTAGTGGCCCAGCAGCTGCTTGCGCAGCCAGACCGTCAAGCCGCGCTCCGCGTTCAGCACCAACGCGCCGTGCTCCACGTACGCTGCCGCCGTGTGGTTGCCAGCTTCCGCCTCCACCGCCCAAACTTGTGGATCGAAACGCGCAAAATCGTCGCGCACCAGCGTGCGGTCCTGCGCTTCGAGCGCCAGCAGGCCAATAGCGCCCAAGCCCCACTGCGCGACTGCGTTGGTCGACAGTGATGGCGCTTCCTCCACTTCGTTGAGCACCTGCGGCGGTTTAACGCGCCCGGAGACCAGGTCCTTGTCGCGTAGTCCGGCGCGGCCCTCGTAGAATTGCGCCCACGCGCGCTTCAGCATCGCGCCGTCCTGTCGCTGAATGGCGGCATACGCCAGCAGGCGTGCGTGGCCCTGCCCCAGGTTCAATTTGCCAAGGTCTTGGCCAAGTTCTGCTTTCTGTTCTTCCGCGCTGGCACTGTACAGGCGGCAGTAGCGCAGCCACGCATCGCGGAAGGCAGGCTGCGGCACGGTGCGGATCAACTCACTGGCGATTTCCGGCAGGCCGAAGACGGCGCTCAGGTGGGAGACATTGATCTTCGCATCCGGGTCCGGCAGATAGGCGCCGCTACGCAAGTCCATGACGCCACCGCCGGCGAAGAAGCCTAACGGTTGGACGGCGATGCTGGCCATGCTCGCCAACAGTTTGTCGCGATAGTGCGGCTGGCCGCTGCGCTCCCATTCAGTGAACCATGCAGCGGCCACCGCACCCCAGTCGGTGCCGAAGGCCACGCTGGCGTGAGTATCCGGCTCGCTGGGCGGCGCTTTCTGGCCAATTTTTCGGCCGGGGATAATGGTGCGCAGGCGGTCTACCGCGTCGGCCTGTTCACGCAGCAGGTCGCCCACGCGTTCATCTGCGCTCAGGTAGTAGAAGAAGCGCCGGTTGATGGCGGTGGAGACGCGCAACTGTTTGGCGCTGTCGCCCCAGTGCTGCACGCCGTGGCGCGTGCCGAGCGGGCTGTATGGGCCGATGTGGTGGATATCGACCTCGCCGGTGTGGCGGGTCATGGCTTCGGCCACGCGGAAAGCGTCGGCGCGGCCGCTGTGCAGGTAGTAATGCCACAGCCAGATTTCGGTACTGAGTTCCGAGTTATCCCAGGCGAAGCCGCCGACGTCGTAGCGCCAAACGTGGCGTTGTTGGTCGTAGGTATGCATTACGTCGCCGTAGTCCCAGTAGCCGTACCAGCGGCGGTCTTCTATTTGATTTTTGTAGAAATCGAAGGCCCATGCCAGTTGCTGATCGAGTTTGGTGGGCTGTGGCGCTGCTGGGTGCCAGTATTCGCTGAAGATCCCGGCGCTGTGCAGGCGTTCGGGCGATGTTGTCAATATCGGCGGCGACTGGATGCGATGGCTGATTGCCGCCAGTTCTGCGTTGGATGGTGTGGCTGGCAGCAGTTGCAATTCCAGTTCGCTGGTGCGGGCGATGCCGTATGGTGTACCGAAGCCTGGTTCGTAGTCTTCGTAGGTGATGTCGAGGGCATCGCGTTGTTTGGCGTGGTCGATCTCACCCATGCCGTCGTGGTAAAAGCGCAGGTCCATCGCTTGCGCTTGTGGAGCCCACATCCAGAGCGTGACCGTGGCTTCTGCTGTTTCGGCGTCGCGGATATCGATTTGTGCCGGGTAGCTTTGCCAGAAATTGCGGATGCCGAAAGCGACACCACCGTCGGGCGTGCCGAGGTAGCCGGTGCCGCTGGCACGCTGGCCGCTGGCGGCGTGGATCCAGCCGCTGGTTTTGCCGGTGCGCTTGGTGATGCTGTAGCCGTCCGGGTGCGCTTGCAGCAGTGTATAGCTGCCGAAGGCTGGTATGTAGTGCAGGTTTTTGCTAACGTTTTCTGGCAAGGCGATGGCGGCGCGTCCTTGCAATTGTGCTTCAGCGGCGGGGCCGGCGTCGCGTCGCAGGCCGGTCAGGCCTTGGACGGCTTCGGCGAAGATGCCGCCGTTGGCGCCTGCTAGTCTGATGTGACGGTCGTGTAGCGAGGCGGCCAGCGGGACGTTGAAGCGCAGGCCGACGCCGCGAATGAAGGCTTGCTGTGGATCGGCGTCGTAGGTGAGCGTGTGCACGATGCGGATGGCGTCGGAGTTTTTGTAGAAGTAGAGACGTACAGTGAACGGTAATAGTTTGCTGCCGTCTGTGTGTTGGTGCGTGCCGTCTATACGAACTACGGCGCGCAGCGGGCCGTTTTGTTCAAGCGTAGTTGATGTGATGGTGCTGTCGTATGCGCGCCGTTTGGTGTCGGTGGCTTCATCGTCCGCTGCGCTGTCGACTAGCAGGATCAAGCGGCCATTGCGAAGCAGCGGCTTGCCTTCACGCAGAACTGCGTCTACCAGAACAGAACCTTGCCGCGCCAGCGTGCAGCGCAACGGTCCCGTATCAATCAGAATTGCCTCGCGCCCCTCATCCGCCAGCAACGCGTCGTCAGGCGGGCGAACTGCGGCGGCGGAGGCGCTGACGACTGGCGAGCGGTCGGCTGCGACTAGCTGCGGATGGAGCGTGTAGTGGCCACCCGGAAGCGCGCTGTCGGCAGCAGGCGGCAACGCGTGGGCCGTCCATTTGAGCGTGCCGTCCGGCCAATACGCAAGCGGCCACGATTGCACACGCACTGCGGCGGCTTCCGGGCCAGCGACGCCACGGAGCTGGTGGCTGGCGTCCGTGCGGCGGCCTGCAAGCCCCTGCGGCTTCTCGACGCCGATGCTGGTTCCGCTGCCTTTGGCGGTGCCGCTGCCGGTGCTGGACGCGGCGTGGTCGGGAGGGGCGACGATGGCGGGACGGAGTTCGAATGTGGTGTCGGCGGGGAGCCGGCCTTGGGGCCAGGGGATACCCCATGTCGCGCCTTTGAAGCTGGCGGGCGCTTCGCCGTCAAGCCAGTGCAGCGGCGTTTCTCCCGGCTGCGGCGCGGCGTCGCTGGGTGCCTTTTTATGCAAGCCGCTTTTCGCCGGCGTATCGCCAGCGTCCGCAGGAACCACCGCCGCACCGCCGGTCAGCAGCGCGGCGAGTTTGAAGAACTGCCGCCTTTTGAGCGATTCACTCATGCCACCAACTCCTCAATATTTGTACGACAGCGTCGCACCAACAGTCCGCGACTCGCCCAGCCACGCCCACACCGAACCATAGTCACCACTCGCCACGCGACGGTAATACTGCTTATCAAACGCATTGTTCACCCACACCGAAGCACTCCACTCCCCGTGCCCCAGCTTCCCGCGCGAGCCCGCCGAAAACGACGCCAGGCCATAACCATCCACCCGCGTCAGACGCGAATTATCAACCGCACCATACATCCAGCCACGATACGAATAGCGCGCGCCGACAAAGTTACTGAGTCCATTCTCGCTCCGCCATTCATAGCGCGTGCTCGCATTCCACGTCGTCTTCGGCGCATTGAACACTCGCTGTCCGGTCAAATTGCACGATGCTGGTGGCTTAGGCGACAAGATCACCTCAGCAGGGCAGCGCGCAGTTGCGTAGTCCGTGTAATATGCGTCGTTATAAACGCCAGCCAGGTTCACCTCCCAGCCCTTGGCCACCGCGGCAGCAATGCTGGCCTCAGCACCGCGCGAGCGGAAGCTACCGGCATTCATCAAGTACGTCTGCTGGTCATCAGGGTTATAACCCTGCGTCTGAAAATCCGTAATCTCGGTCAGGAACACATCGGCGCTCAGGCGCACCTTGTTCTCCAACAGCGCACCCTTGATACCCAGCTCCGCGCTCTTGGTCTTCTCCGGCTTGATGATCAGCGTATCGTAACCAGCCGCCTTGGCCGCGCCGGCTGAAATATTCAAGCCGCCAGATTTTTCACCATACGAACCAGCCAGATACGTACTCCACGCTGGCGCCAACTCGTGCTTGAGCACCAGTGTCCCCGAAGGCAGCACGTGATACTCCTGCAGATAGCCCGAATTGAAAGCCGCGCGGTTGTAGCGCACAAACGAACCGCCCTTCTCCTGGTAATTCGCGCGCACGCCGGCCACCAGATCCCACGTTGGCGCAAAGTGCCACGTGCCCTGCGCATACGGCGACAGCATATAGTCATGCAGCTGGCCGACGCGGATTACATCCAGCCCGTTGTAGCTGGCCGAATCCAGATAAATGCCCGCCAGCTTGTTGTTGGTATAGCGCGTGTGCGCCAGCGTATCCAGATGCTCGCCCAGATACGTCAGGCCAAGCGCATAATCAAACTTCTCGCCAGCGGGCGAATCAAGCCGCAGTTCTTGCGACCAAGTGCGGTCCAACACCCGCGTACCCGTGTTGTTGTACACGCCCACACTCAAACCATCAGCAACGCTAGGATCGGAACGGAAAAAACGATACGACGTCACAGAGCGCAGCTTGTAGCCGTTGTCGAAACGCCAGTTGGCTTCCACCGACGCACCGCCCTGCTTTACGTGCACGCTATTCTCATCATCCAGATCGACATTCGGTCCAAACACCACATGGTTGCCTACCGCCGCCGAGTGTTTGAGGAAGCTATCCACGCCGCTGAACACATTGGTCGACAACAGCACCGGCGTTGGCTCACTGTTAGTGACGTTGATGTCAGCGCTCAATCGCAAGTCAAAATTGTCGCCACGCTTGTACAGCAACTGCCCGCGTGCGCCGGTGCTGGTCACACCGGCCAGCTTATTGCCGTTGCGGACATTGGTCACCGGACCGTCGTTATTGGTGTAGACGAAGTTCAAACGTCCGGCCCAGTTATCGGACAAAGCCCCCGACAGCAAAGCGCGCCCTCGCGTATAGCCGTTCTGGCCATACGACACCGAGGCCGAAGCCTCCGGCGTAAAACTCGGCGCGCGAGTATGGATATTCAACACGCCGCCGGTGGCGTTGGCGCCGAATGTCGTGCCCTGCGCGCCGCTCAGCACCTCGGCGTACTCGATGTCGCCCAAGCCGCTACTCAGCATGCCCGCGCGTGGCAGATACACGTTATCGACATAAATCGCCACGCTACTCGGCATGCCGATATTCTGGTCGCCGCTGGCCTGACCACCACCGTCGCCCACACCACGGATGGTGATTTGCGTATCCGAAGGATCAGTGCTTTGAATGACCAGTCCCGGCACCAGCTGCTGCAAGTCTTCCAGTGTAGTGAGGTTCTGTTCTTCCAGCTGCTCGCCGCTCACGCGGTACGATGCCGTTGGCGCGCGTTGCACATCATCGGCATCATGGCTGGCACCCGGGCGCCTGGCGCCGTTCACCGTTACCCGCGCAAGCACTTCGGTGTTCGGTGCTTCCGCTGCCGCGACAGCCGCAACCGGCGTACGCAAAGCCACCGGCGTCATCACCGCCTGCACGGCAGGACGCGCCACCGCAGGCACCGCCAGCGCACGGCGGATAGTCAGGGTACGGCCACCACCGGTGCTGACCAGCTCAAATCCTGTACCCTCCAACGCCCGGGTAATCGCTTCCGTGGCGCTGAAATTGCCGTTCACCGGCGCAGAGCGCACTGACTCCAGCAGCTTGGGATCATAAGCCAGCGCCACGCCGCTTTCGGCGGCGATGCGCAGCAGGATCTTGTCCAGCGGCGCACCGGCTAGCTGGTAAGGATGACGGGTAGCGTCCTGCGCCAGCGCGGCTGGCAAGGCGAGTAGCTGGGTCACGGCCAGGATGGCCAGGATGTGCTGTGGTTTCTGCAAAACGTGCCTCACAAAGTTATGGCGCCTCGATCAAGGCGCTTCACTACCCATGTGCAGCGAGAAGCGAAAAGTGTCACCACAAACTAAAAATATTTTTCAGACAGCACTCAGCACCGTCAGATAGCGGCCGTAGCGCTGGATGCGCACCGGCAGGATGTCCGCCACCTGCAGCAAGGCGCGTTCGATATCCTCCAGCCGGAACACGCCGCTGATCTCCAGCTTCGCTGCTGGTCCGCTGACACGCAGCAGGCCTTTGCGGTAGCGACTGAAGATGTCCAGCAGCTCGGCCAACGGCATGCGGTCCGCGACACACACGCCGCGCGTCCACGCGCTGACGGCGTTAAACGATAATTCGGCAGCATGCGCGCCGGAGCGGCCAAAGTGGAAAGTCTCGCCGGCCGACACCAGCACTGCCGGCCCGCCCTTCGGCCGCAGCAAGGCACTGCCCGCGCTCACCGCCACCACGCTACGCTCAAGCAGGCGGCCGACGTTGAAGATCGCGCCGCCGGTAACCACCGTTCCATGCTCGGTCGCGACACTCAGCACGCCTCCACGCTGTCCCCTGGATTTGACCAGCAACTGCCCTTGCTGTAAATCGAGCACCGGGCTAGTGGCGCTGCCGCCCAGATAGATACGCGTGTCGGCGTCATACGCCAGCGGTGTGCCATCGGCCAGCGCACTCTCACCGCGTTGGCCAACAGCGCTCTGCCAGTCGGCATCCAGTCCGAGACCATGAACACCTTCACGCAGCGCCCACGTGCCGCAACCCAGCGCCAGCATGCCGAAAGCGGCACGCAGCGCGCGCCGGCGCTCCACAGCAGGCGTACGCAAAGCATGCACCACGGCTGCCGCATCGCGGGCGCGGGCACCACCGATACGCAACAGGCGTTGCTGCAAGGCGTTCCATGCTTGTTCGTTGGCTGCCGCCGCCGTGCGCCAGTGATCGAATTCATTCAGCACTGCGGCGCCAACGTCACCTTCGCGCAAGCGCACTTCCCACATCACCGCCTGATGTTCGGCCGGGGCCAGCTTCATGCGAGTGCGTAGCAGGCGGTGAATGCCTGCGCCAGGTATTTTCGTACCATGCTGACCGAAACGCCGAGCCGCTGGGCGATTTCGGCGTAGCCCAGTTCTTCAAACTGGCTAAGGATAAAAGCTTCGCGCGCCTTGGCGCTCAAGCCTTGCAAAGCCGCGTCGATGCGCATCAATTCGTCGATGGCCTCGCAGATGTCTTCCGGCGAAGCGTCGGAAAATTCAGGCGCGAGCGCCAGTTGTTCAAGATACGCGCGTTCCAGGTCGCGCCGCCGCCAGAACTCATACGTCAGGCGGCGTGCGATGGTAGTCAGCAGCGCGCGCGGTTGGCGCACATGGCTGACGTCTTCCATTCCTGCGAGTTCGGTGAACGCCGATGCAGCCAGGTCTTCGGCGTCGTAGCGCGAGCCGACCAGCCGGTGCACGCAGGCCGTAAGCCAGCCATAACTGCGGCGGAATTCACCGCCGAGAAACTGGTCACGCGCGGCGGTAGCAAAAGATACGGTACTCATGGGCGCCAATATAAGCCGCCACCCCCGTGTAACAAAACGAACAATTCCAAATAAGCTAGTTTAAAAAAGGCAGCGATATCGAAACGTTGATGGCTACCTTTCATTTAGTTATCGCTACGCGCGGCCGCACCTGCCGGCACATAGCGCGCCAGGATCGCAAACATCTGCTCCACGTCGATCGGCTTGGCGATGAAGTCGTCCATGCCGGCACTGGTGCACTGTTCGCGCTCGGACTCCATCACGCCCGCCGTCATGGCGATCACCGGCAGCGACAATCCCAGCTCGCTGCGGATCTTGCGGGTGGCGGTAAAGCCGTCCATCACCGGCATCTGCACATCCATCAGCACCACGTCATAATCGCCGGCGCGCAGCAGGTCCAGCGCCAGCTGGCCGTGATCCGCCACCGCCACCTGGGCGCGCGCCTGTTCCAGTATCCCACGCGCCACGTTCTGGTTCACCGGATTGTCTTCCACCAGCAGGATGCGCACGCCGTCCAGCGCCGGCGTGGACGGCGCGGAGGGTGCGGCGCCATCCGGCTGCTGCGGCGCCAGCGCGGTCTGCACCGCGTCGAACAGACTGGAAGCGGTAACCGGCTTGGTAAGGAAAGCGGCGGCGCTGGCTTCCGCCATTTCCTGCATCAGCTTACCGCGCGTGTAGGCGCCGACCATGCAAATCACCGGCACCGGCGTCAATGACTGGATGGCGCGCATGGTCTGGATGCCGTCCATGCCCGGCATCTGGCTGTCGACCAGCACCACGTCGTACTGCGCGCCGGAACGCAGCTGCGCCAGCGCTTCCTCGCCGGAGGCCACACGGTCGCTGGTCCAGTGCCACGACAGGATGGTCTTGCTAATGAAGGTGCGACTGGTGCGGTTGTCGTCCACCACCAGCACATGCAGCGTGCCGCCGGTGCGCACCGGCGCCGTATCCTCGGCCTCGGCCAGCGTCAGCGTGAAGCGGAATTCAGTGCCCTGCCCCGGCTCGCTCTGGACATGAATGGTCCCGCCCAGCAGTTCGATCAGGTTCTTGGAAATGGTCAGTCCCAGCCCGGTGCCACCAAAGCGCCGCGTGAACGACAGGTCGCCCTGTGTGAACGGCGAGAACAAGCGCGCCAACTGTTCGCGGCTCATGCCAATGCCGGTGTCGCGCACGCAGAAACGCAGCGTCAGCGGCGACTTGGTCATGCGCTGCACCAGCACCGACACTTCACCGCGCTCGGTGAACTTGATCGCATTACCGGCCAGGTTGACCAGCACCTGCTGCAAACGCAGCGCATCGCCGAACAATTCGCGCGGCACATCCGGCTCCACCGCCATGCACAGTTCAAGGTCTTTCTCGCCGGCGCTCACGCTCATGATGGTGGCTACCGCATGCATCACGTCTTCCAGCTTGAAGCGCACCGGGTGCAGTTCCACCTTCCCGGCCTGCATTTTGGAGAAGTCGAGAATGTCGTTCAGGATGCCCAGCAGTGATTGGCCGGACGCGCGCAGCATTTCCAGATAACGGCTCTGCTCCTGCGACAGCCGGGTCGTGCCCAGCAAGTGCGCCATGCCCAGCACCGCGTTCATCGGCGTGCGCAGTTCGTGGCTCATATTGGCGACGAAAGCATCCTTGGCGGCGGCAGCTTGCTCCACCGAGCGCCCGATATTGCGGCCGTAAATCCACGCCACACAGAAGCCAGCCAGCAGCAGCAATCCGACCACCAGCCCTATCCAGCGCACCGAGACCAGTATCTCCGACCACACCACGCTGCGCGGCACACCGATCACCACCGCCCAGCCGCTGAACGGCGAGCGGCTGTACATCGAATACACCGGCATGCCCTCCAGCGTGGAGGCGTCTACCGCAGCCTCCATCTTGAGGGGCATCTGCGCCAGCAGCGATGGCGCGCCTTTCTTACCCACGGTATGTTCCGCATCCAGCGACCGCGCCACGATCACGCCTTGTGCATCGAAGATGGCGATCACGCGGTCCGGCGGCAGACGCTGTTCCTTCAGCACTTGCCCGAGCCGCTCCGGCACAAACGCGGTTGAAATACAGAACACCACTTTACCGTCGCGCAGCACCGGCGCATGGATGGCGGCCAGCGGGCGTTTCAGCGCACCGCCGATAAACACGTCGGAAATCACCGGCTTGCCGGTATCGAACACCTTGCGGATGCGCGCCGCGCTGCCGGGATCGGGAATCGGCTGGCCGTAGGGACGCGCAGTATTCAGCAACTGCACCGCATCGCGGTCGCTGAGGACGAAATTAAAACCGGGGAATTCGGGCCGCAGCGCTCTGGTGGCTTCCGCATGGAAGGCGGCGAAATCGCGCTTATCGAGGCTGGGCGAATTGGCCAGCGCCAGCGCCACGGTGATGCCGGTGTTAAGATCACGATCCACTGCCTGCATTAGCGCGCGCGCCGTGATCAGCGTGTCTTGCCGGATCTGGTCGCGCTCACGCTCAACAAAGTGCGCCGTCAGCAGCGAAAAGCCCACGATGGCCGGCAAAGCGCAAGCCCAGACCAGGCTATAAATTTGCACTTTAATCGACGGCAGTCGGCGTCGCGCCATGACAGTTTTCCTGTGTCTTACATGGAAGACAACTCTATCACAAGCTTGGGCCTGTTATCTGCCGGCGCGCTTGTGCACAGAAACAACGAAATTTTAAAAAAACAAATACTATTCTGGTGGGCTTTGCCGCTCGCCGCAAACGCAGCTAAGAGAGCTGGGCTCCGAGACGCAGCGTGGCCGCGATATTACGCGCCGCGCTGCGCACGTTGAGTGCTGCATTAGCCAACGCTTCCTCCACCGTGCACGGACGGCTGACGGCAGCGAACACCGCGTCGATGCCGTGATCATGCACTACCGCCGCGCCGCTCGCCAATGAGCCGGCGATAGCGATGACAGGCTTGCCGTGGCGCTGCGCCACCCGCGCCACGCCAATCGGCGTTTTGCCGTGGATGGTCTGGCCGTCGATGCGGCCCTCGCCGGTGATGACCAGATCCGCATCCGCCACCGCCGCATCCAGGCCGACAGCGGCAGTCACAATCTCGCTACCCGGCCGCAGGCTCCCACCGAGGAATACCATCATGCCGGCGCCGATGCCGCCACCTGCACCCGCACCCGGCACGTCGGCCACGTCGAGGCCAAGGTCGCGCGTGATGATCGCCGCATAGTGGCGCAAGTTGTCGTCCAGCTGCGCCACCATCTCCGGCGTTGCGCCTTTCTGCGGGCCGAAAATGGCCGAAGCGCCTTGCAGTCCCACTAGCGGATTACTCACATCGCAGGCCACATCGAACACGCAGTCCTTGATGCGCGCATCGAGTTCGGACAAGTCGATGCGGTCCAATTTCGCCAGCGCGCCGCCGCCGACCGCGAGGTCCTCGCCGCCGGCATCGAGCAAGCGGCCGCCCAGCGCCTGCAGCATGCCCGCACCACCGTCGTTGGTGGCGCTGCCGCCGATGCCCAGCACGAAGCGGCGCGCGCCCGCGTTCAACGCGTGGCGTATCAATTCACCGGTGCCGTAACTGGTGGTCCGCAGCGGATTGCGCTGCGCCGGCGTGACCAATTCCAGCCCGCTGGCGGCAGCCATCTCGATCACCGCTGTGTGGCCGTCGCCCATCAAGCCGTAGAACGCGGCCACCGGTTCGCCCAGCGGGCCAGTCACCTTCAAGGCCACCAGCTTGCCGCCGCTGGCGTCGATCATGGCTTGCACCGTGCCCTCGCCGCCATCGGCGACCGGCAGTTTGCAATACTCGGCATCGGGGAAAATCTCGCGGAAGCCGGCCTCGATCTCGTTGGCGACGGCCATCGCCGTCAAGCTTTCCTTGAACGAATCGGGCGCTATGACTATCTTCATCGGCAGCTCTTAACGGTTGACCAGACGCGCAGGAATGCGCAAGACCAGTATCGCACCAAGCAGCAGCACGCTGGACAAAATATACAGCGCCATATCGGTGCTCTGGGTCGCATCCTTGATCCAGCCGACCAGGAAGGGACTGACGAAACCGGCGATCTGGCCCAGCGAATTAATCAACGCCAGGCCGCCCGCCGCTGCAGCGCTGCCAAGGAAGGCCGCAGGCAAAGACCAGAACTGCGCCAGCGCAGCCAATGCACCCATGGTCGCCATGCTCAAGCCGATCATCACGATCAGCGCATTGCTGGAGAAGTTGGCCGCCATCAGCAGGCCGATAAGACCCATCACCATCGGCAGCGACACGTGGAAGCGGCGTTCGCGGTGCTTGTCGGCCGAACGGCCGGCCCACACCATGAACACGGCCGCCAGCAAGTAAGGGATGGCGCTCAGCCAGCCAACTGTCACCGGATTCTGGAAGCCCAGCGATTTGATAATCGACGGCAGCCAGAAGTTAATCGCATACACGCCCATCTGAATGCAGAAGTAGATCACGCCCAGCATCCACAAGCTGCCGTTGCGCAGCACGGCACTGAAGGACTGGCCGACATTGCTGGTAGCGGCACGCTGTTGCTCGTCGCTGGCCAGTGCGGCCTGCATGGCGGCTTTCTCCTCGCTGCTCAGCCACTTGGCTTGCGTGATGCCGTCGTTGAGATAGAAGTAGACGCCCACGCCCAGCAGCACGGTCGGCACGCCCTGCAGCAAGAACAGCCACTGCCAGCCCGCCATGCCGCCCTGGCCAGTCGAAAAGTGTGACAGCATCCAGCCGGACAACGGGCCGCCGATCAAACCAGAAATCGGAATCGCCGACATAAACAGCGCCATCACCTGGCCGCGTTTCTGGGTCGGGAACCAGTGCGTAAAGTACAGCACCATGCCAGGGAAGAAGCCCGCTTCCGCCACGCCCGTAAAGAAGCGCAGCACGTAGAACGAGGTTGGGGAATTCACGAACAGCATGCACGCCGACAGTCCGCCCCAAGCGACCATCATCACCGAAATCCAGCGCCGCGCGCCGATCTTATGCAGAATCAGGTTACTCGGCACGCCGCTCAGCACATAGCCGATGAAGAAAATGCCGGCGCCAAGGCCGTACACGGTATTGCTCAACTTGAGCGCATCCAGCATCTCCAGCTTCGCAAAGCCGACGTTGACGCGGTCCAGGTAATTGAACAGGTAGCAGACAAAAATGAACGGGATCAGGTGCCAGCTGGCTTTTTTATATGCGCCGTCGAGGATGGGCGCGGGCGGCCAGGCCTGTGCCGTGGTGGTGGATGTGCTCATGCAGGTCTCCAGTGTATTTTTAATGATACGGCGATTATCTGGAATCGATCACAAAAAAGCATTGGCCACACGCCCGAATTTTGCGGCCAGCTACGCCATTTTCTTGTGCAAATGCCCTAAAATAGCCCGCATGGACATTCTAAGCACGGCGCTGGCGCAGGACATTGTCACGCGCACCATGCGCATCATTCCCTACAACGTCAACGTCATGGATGCCAACGGCAGCATTATCGCGAGCGGCAACCAGGCCCGCATCGGCGAGTTGCATGCTGGCGCGCTACTGGCACTGGCCAAACGGTTGACGGTGGAAATCGACGACGCCAGCGCGCGCAACCTGCACGGCGCCCAGCCGGGCATCAATTTACCGCTGACGGTGCACGGACAATTGTGCGGTGCAGTAGGCCTGAGCGGCGCACCGGCCGAAGTCCGCCAGTTCGGCGAACTGGTACGCCTCACCGCCGAGATGATCCTCGAACAGGCGCAGTTGGCGGGCGAGCTGCAACGCGATTCGCGCTACCGCGAAGCCTTCGTCCTTAACCTGATCAATGGCGAACATGCCAATCCCGCCGACCTGACTGCATGGGCGCACCGTCTCGGCGTGCAGTTCGACCGCATGCACGCGGTCTACCTGCTGGAACTTGATGAAGCAGACGATGGCGCTGGCCTGCATGCGCTGCAACTACGGCTGCAATCACGCCTGCCCTCGCTCCTGACGGCGGCAGCAGGCGAGCGCGAACTGGCCATGCTCGACTTCTTCGATGCGCCCGGTCCCGGCCACAAGAAACAATTGCACACGCTGTCCAACGTGCTGCGCGAACTGTATCCACAGCCGCACCGCCTGACCATGGGTATCGCGCTGCAAGGCATGGAAGCTGTGGCCACTTCGTGGCACAGCGCCCGCACTGCGGCACGCATCGGCCGCATGCGCCATCCGCGCCGCCACCAATACAGTTACTACGACCACATGCTGCCTGTACTGCTCTCTGGCCTGAACACCGGCTGGCAAGGAGCGCAGCTGCGCGCCCCCATTGAAAAGCTAGGCAAGAACAAGGAACTGCTGCAGCGCACACTGGAAGCATGGTTCGCCCACGACGGCCATCCGGCCGCCACCGCAAACGCGCTGCATATCCACCGCAACACGCTGGACTACCGCCTGCGTCGCATCGGCGAGGTCACAGGCCTGGATCTGGCGCGGCTTGAGGACCGCTTCCTGCTGTACGTCTCGTCGCTGCTAACTATCGACAAAACGAATACCAGCTAGTGATATAAACCATTCGTGCACGGATGCCGGGCGGTCTAACATGAATCCATAACAAAGGAGACACCCATGGCCATCCTCAAAACCGCACTGTGCGCCGCCGTCCTCGCCTCGCCGCTGGCAGCCCCCGTCGTCGACTGGGTCGTGGAGCGTATTGCTCCGGCAGCCGACCAAATCCTGTTCGCCCAGGCCTTTGTGCCGCCGCCGATTGACCTCGGCAAACTGGGACAAGCCTTCCGACACTAAAAAGAAACATCCTCCGGCAGTCACCGGCTTTTTTCGGTGATTAATCGGCATCATTGGCGCCACCATATTGTATTATTTGCGGTCGCCCGACTTTTAAGCCCACAAGGCGCCGTCGGGAATCACGATAACCACAATAAAATTGGAGCCATTTTGAGCATTTTTAGAACTAAGAATCTGGATGACATGATCGCATCCGCCCAGAAGCCGGGCGGGCTGGCGAAAGTGCTCGGTCCAATGGACCTGGTCTTGATGGGCATAGGCGCTATCGTCGGCACGGGTATCTTTGTGCTGACCGGTACCGGCGCAGTGACGGCTGGCCCTGCGCTGACGCTGTCCTTCGTGATCGCCGCCATCGCCTGCGGTTTCGCTGCGCTGTGCTACGCTGAATTTGCCTCCACCGTGCCGGTGGCTGGCTCCATTTATACCTATTCCTATGCCACGCTGGGCGAACTGGCCGCGTGGATGATCGGCTGGGACCTGCTGCTGGAATATGGCCTTGCCACTTCCGCAGTGTCGGTCGGCTGGTCCGGTTACTTCCAATCGCTGTTGGCAGGTTTCGACATCCACCTGCCGGTGGCACTGACGGCCGCTCCCGGCGCCATCCCTGGCGTTAGCACCATCATCAACCTGCCGGCGCTGTGCATCATGCTGCTGCTGACCGCGATGCTGAGTATCGGCGTACGTGAATCGGCCCGTATGAACAACATCATGGTGGTCATCAAGATCGGCGTGGTACTGCTGTTTATCGTCGTCGGCGCGCGCCACGTCACCCCGGCCAACTGGCAGCCATTCATGCCGTACGGTATGCAGGGTACCCTGAGCGCCGCAGCACTGGTGTTCTTCGCCTTCATCGGTTTCGACGCTGTCACTTCGGCGGCGGAAGAAGTGAAACGTCCGGAACGCGACCTGCCGATCGGTATCATTGGTTCGCTGGCTGTGTGCACCGTGTTGTATGTGATCGTCTCGGCCATCATGACCGGCATCGTACCGTTCAAGGAATTCCTTGGCATCGACCACCCGGTGACGCTGGCACTGCAAAAAGCCGGTGAGAACTGGTTCGCCGGCTTCGTCGACCTGGGCGCGATCCTGGGCATGACCACCGTGATCCTGGTGATGGCCTTCGGCCAGACCCGTATCATCTACGCCATGTCGCGCGACGGCCTGCTGCCGAAACGCCTGTCGGAAGTGCACCCCCGTTTCCACACCCCGTTCTTCGCCACCTGGCTGGTTGGTATTGTGTTCGGCATCCTGGCCGCGCTGGTGCCGTTGAACGTGCTGAATGAGCTGGTGAACATCGGTACGCTGGCGGCATTCAGCCTGGTGTCGATCGCGATTGTCATCCTGCGCAAAACCCGCCCTGACCTGAAGCGCGCGTTCCGCTGCCCAGGCGTGCCGGTAATTCCTGCGCTGGCCGTGATCTTCTGCGTCACGCTGATGGCTTACCTGAGCTGGTTCACCTGGGTCGCCTTCGGCATCTGGCTGGCCATCGGCCTGGTGATCTACTTCACCTATGCGCGTAAGAACTCCGCGCTGAACTAAGCCTTCCTCTTATGCTGCCTGCGGCTGGAACTTCTTCCGGTACGACGCAGGCAGCAGTCCCACCCGCTGCTGGAACAAACGGCGGAACGAATTACTGTCCTCATATCCCACTTTGAAGGTAATGCTGTCGAGGCTCATGCGGGTTGACTCCAGCAGGTGCTTGGCTTTCTCCAGCCGCAGTGTTTGCAGATAAGCCAGCGGTGTGTAGCCGGTCGCCTCCTTGAAACGGCGCGCGAAGTTGCGGGCGCCGTAGCCAAAGCGCTGCGCCAGTTCGTCGATCGACAGCGGCTCAGCATAGTGCTCTTCCAGCCAGTTCTGCACGCGCAGGATGCCGTCATCGCCATGACTCTTCGGCATGGACCACATCACATATACCGACTGCTCGCTGCGGGCGTTATCGATCAGCAGGTAGTGGCTGCACTTCTGCGCCAGGTCCAGTGAGCCGTAACGGCGTATCAGGTGCAGCAGCAGATCCATCGCCGCACTGGCGCCGCCGCTGGTAAGGAAGCGGTTGTCCTCGCACAGCGTCTCGCGTTCATCCATGCGCACATCGGGATAGCGTTTGCGGAACAGGTCCGCGAAGGCCCAATGCGTGGTGGCGCGCGCGCCGGATAGCAAACCGGTTTCCGCCAACAGGAAAGTGGCGGTGCACATGGTCGCCAGCACCGCACCTTGCGCGTGCTGCTTGCGCAGCCAATCGGCGTAACGGTCAAAGCCGGGCAAGGCTTCGCGCAGCGTGAAGAGGAATCCGGGTATTAGCACCAAATCGGTATGCTTGATCTGGTCCAGCGCCACTTCCGGCTGTAAAGTCTGGCCGCGCAGGGTACTAACCGGCTTCCCGTCCAGCGACGCCGTCACCACGTCGAAGATGGTTTCGCCGGCAAACAGGTTGGCAGCGGTGAGCAGTTCCAGCGCCGTGGTGGCGCTGGAGGCTGAGCATTGGTCGGCAAAGAGTAAGGTGAGGTGCATGGCAACGAGGTTGGCAAAAGTCGCATGAAAAAAGTCATTTCTGCACCTACCTTACCAGAACCGCCTCGCCTATAGTGGTGGCTACCCTCTACTTACCTGTACACCATGAATCTTTGGATCCGACTGATATGGATGCTGTTGAAGCGTCCGTGGCGACAGTCCGCCGACCCGTTTTCCATCACCGTGATCCGCATGGGCGTATGGCCGCATGACCTGGACTTGAACCGCCACGTTACCAATGGCCGCTATTTCACAATGGCCGACATCGGCCGCATGGACTACGTGCTGAAGACCGGCGCCTTCCGCACCGCGCTGCGCCTCAAGGCCGTGCCCATCGTCGGCGACGCATGGGGCAAATTCCGCCGCGAGCTGAAACTGTTCGAGACGTTTGAAATCCACACCCGCATGTTGGGCTGGGATGACAAGTGGAGCTTCCTCGAACACCGTTTCGTCAAGGATGGCCGTACCGCCGGCGTGGTGATCATGCGCGGCGTGTTCCGCGCGCCTAAAGGCACGGTGCCGCCGGCTGTACTGATCAAAGACCTCGGCCTGCCGGAACAATCGCCGGCCATGCCGGACTGGCTGACTGCATGGTCGGCCAGATGCGACGGCATGAGCGCGCAGCTGCGCCACGAAGAAGCCAAGAACTAAAGTCCTTCCACACTGAGCGCGCGCACTGCCCCCTTCAACTGGGCCAGCAGCAGTGCGCGTTCCTCCTCGCTGGTGTCCGGGAACATCAGCATCTCCACTTCACGCACTTTCGGATCGCATTCAAGCAGGATGGTCTGGCCTTCTTCGGTCAGCTGGATCTGGATGATGCGGCCGTGCGCCGGATCCGGCGAGCGCTCGATCCAGCCTTTGCTCTCCATCGCCTTCACCATCTCGTTGGCCGACTGCGGCGTGGTCATGATGCGCACCGCCAGCTGCGCATTCGACAGCGAACCATGGGCACGGAATACCGACAGCGCTGTGTACTGCGGCACCGTCAGTCCGGCCGGGGCCACGCAATCGCGCAGCCGCTTGTTCAAAATGTGATCCAGACGCCCCACCAGATACGCCAGTCCCGCCGGCCGATTATCGGAATGTGCTTTAACCATAAAAATTCATCTTGTAAAACGTAGAAGGTGGGTATAGTATAAGTTACATATCAGGTAGCCTGATAATAAACTTACACACAGGAGATATTGTATGTCCAAATACGCAGGCCGATGGGAAACCGTGAAGGTGGATATTGAAAACAGCATCGGCTGGATTACCCTCAACCGTCCGGAAAAGCGCAACGCCATGAGCCCAACGCTCAACCGCGAGATGATCGACGTGCTGGAAACGCTGGAACTGGACGAGGAAGCGCAAGTGATCGTGCTGACCGGCGCCGGCGACAGCTGGACCGCCGGCATGGACCTGAAAGAATACTTCCGCGAGAACGACGGCAAGCCTGAGATTTTCCAGGAACGCCTGCGCCGCGATTGCTCGCAATGGCAGTGGAAGCTGCTGCGCATGTACTCCAAACCGACTATCGCCATGGTCAACGGCTGGTGCTTCGGCGGGGCGTTCTCGCCGCTGGTGGCCTGCGACCTCGCCATCGCGGCCGATGAAGCGGTGTTCGGCCTTTCGGAAATCAACTGGGGCATCCCGCCCGGTAACCTGGTCAGCAAAGCCGTCGCCGATACGATGGGCCATCGCCAGGCGCTCCACTACATCATGACCGGCGACACCTTCACCGGCCAGGAAGCCGCTGCCATGGGCCTCGTCAACAAGAGCGTGCCGCGCGCCGAACTGCGCGACCACGTGCTGGCGCTGGCCGGCAAGCTGCTGGAGAAATCGCCTACGGTACTGCGCATCGCCAAGAACGGTTTCAAGCGCTGCCGCGAACTGAATTGGGACCAGAACGAGGACTACCTGTACGCCAAGGTTGACCAGTCCAACTACCGCGATCCGGAAAAGGGCCGGGCCCAAGGCCTCAAGCAGTTCCTGGACGATAAAACCATCAAGCCAGGCCTGCAAACCTACAAACGCGGTTAAACCCTACAATAAAACAAAGAGGAGACAACCATGTTTAATACCGATTTGCTGATCGGCGGCGCCACCGCCGCCGCGCACAACGGCGCCGTGTTCGAGCGCCGCAACCCGGCCAACGGCGAAGTCGCCAGCCGCGCTGCGGCAGCCTCGCTGGAAGATGTGGACCGCGCCGTGCAGGCAGCGCAAGCAGCCTTCCCTGCGTGGTCCGCCATGCTGCCGGGCGCACGCCGCGCATTGCTGCTCAAGGCCGCCGACGCAATGGAAGCACGCCGCGCAGAATTCGTCGAACGCGGCATCGCTGAAGCAGGCGGCGCACCGGTGTGGTATCAGTTCAATGTAACGCTGGCTGCCAATATGCTGCGCGAAGCCGCCGCCATGACCACCCAGATCAGCGGCGAAGTAATTCCGTCCGACGTACCGGGCTCGCTGGCGATGGGCGTGCGCCAGGCTTGCGGCGTAGTGGTCGGCATCGCGCCATGGAATGCGCCGGTCATCCTCGGCACCCGCGCACTGGCCATGCCGCTCGCTTGCGGCAATACTGTGATCCTGAAAGCGTCGGAGCTGTGCCCTGCCCTGCATCGCCTGATCGGCAGCGTGTTTGAAGATGCAGGCTTCCCGGCCGGCGTGGTCAACGTCATTACCAACGCACCGCAGGATGCGCCGAAAGTGGTGGAGCGTCTGATCGCTGCGCCGGCGGTCCGCCGCGTTAACTTCACTGGTTCCACCAATGTGGGCCGCATCATCGCCCAGCATTGCGCCACGCATCTGAAACCGGTGCTGCTGGAATTGGGCGGCAAGAATCCTATCGTGATACTGGACGACGCCGATATCGACGCTGCCGTTGAAGGCGCGGCCTTCAGCGCCTTCTTCAACCAGGGCCAAATCTGCATGTCGGCCGACCGCATCATCGTCGACAACAAGATCGCCGACGCCTTCCTCGACAAATTCGCGGCCAAGACCAGCAAGCTGAAAGCAGCCCACGCCGATGCGCCGCTCACCGGCATGATCGACAGCGCCGCAGCCCAGCGAGTAAGCGCCATGCTGCGTGACGCTCAGGAACGCGGCGCGCGCGTGCTGCAATCTACCTCCGAGGTACAGGGAAACCTGATGCAGCCCGCCATCGTCGATGGCGTGACGCCGGAGATGCAGGTCTACCAGCAGGAATCGTTCGGCCCCATCGTCTCCATCCTGCGCTTCGACACGGAAGAAGAAGCGCTGCGCCTCGCCAACGACAGCGAATACGGCCTGTCATCCGCAGTGTTCAGCCGCGACATCGGCCGCGCAATGGCAGTCGCCAAGCGCATCGAGTCCGGCATCTGCCACATCAACGGTCCGACCGTACATGATGAGGCGCAGATGCCATTCGGCGGCGTAAAGCACAGCGGCCAGGGACGCTTTGGCGGCAAGGCGGCGATTGCGGAGTTCACGGAGCTGCGCTGGATCACGATCCAGACCACGCCGCGTCACTACCCGATCTAAGGAGGCCGCATGAACCAAGCAAGGACTGCGGCACAGCGCCCGGTCAAGCTGGGCAACCCGGAAATCGCGGTCTACCAGGAGGACGGCTTATGGCATGTGGACGCCATCACACCGCTGGGCGATTTCCCGCCGCGCTTTACCGACCGGCTGGAATCCGGCGCCGCTGTGCATCCCGAACGCACGCTGGTCGCACGACGCGGTGTGGATGGCGAATGGATACGGCTGTCCTACGCCGAAGTGCTGGACCGCGCACGCCGCATCGGCCAATCGCTGCTGGATCGCGGTTTGTCGGCAGAACGCCCGCTGCTCATCATGTCCGGCAACGACCTCGAACACTTCCAGCTGGCGCTGGGCGCGATGTATGCGAGCATACCGTACGCGCCGGTGTCGCCATCGTACTCGCTGGTGGCAACGGACTACGGCAAACTGGCGGAACTGGTAACGCAGCTGACGCCAGGCGCATTGTACGCATCCGATGGCGCAGCCTTCGCCAAGGCCATCGCCGCCGCGATGCCGGCCGACGCGGAACTGATCCTGGCGCACGGCGAGGTAGCAGGCCACCGTGCCACCCGCTTCAACGCGCTACTGGACGTGGCGCCATCGAGCGTGGAAGCCGCGCATGCGAACGTGAACGCGCAAACCATCGCCAAATTCCTGTTCACCTCCGGCTCAACCAAGAAGCCCAAGGCCGTCATCACCACCCACGGCATGTTGTGCAGTAACCAGCAGATGCTGCTGCAGACCTTTCCCTTCATGGGCGAACAGCCGCCGGTGCTGGTGGACTGGCTGCCGTGGAATCACACTTTCGGCGGCAGCCATAACGTCGGCATCGTTTTGTACAACGGCGGTACCCTGTACATCGACGACGGCAAGCCGACGCCGCGCGACTTCGCCGCCACGCTGCGCAACCTCGCCGAAATCGCGCCGACCATGTACTTCAACATCCCAAAGGGATTTGAAATGCTGACCGACGCCATGAAGACCGACCAGCAGCTCAGCGCCACCTTCTTCTCCCGCGTCAAGCTGTTCTTGTGCGCCGGCGCAGGTCTGTCGCAGGCGGCGTGGGACAGGCTCGATGCAGCGGCCATCGCCGAAACTGGCGAGTCGGTCCGCATCATGACGGGTTTGGGCATGACCGAGACTTCGCCTTCCTGCACCTTCGGCACCGGCGACATCATCAAGGCCGGATACGTAGGCGTGCCGGCGCCGGGGTGCAAGGTAAAGCTGGTGCCTTCGGGTGACAAGCTGGAAGCGCGCTTCCATGGGCCGCACGTCACGCCGGGTTACTGGCGCGCACCAGACCTGACGGCGGCGGCCTTCGACAGTGACGGCTACTACTGCACCGGCGACGCGCTACGCTTTATCGATCCTGAACGGCGCGAACTTGGCTTCATGTTCGACGGCCGCATCGCCGAAGACTTCAAGCTCAGTACCGGCACCTTCGTCAGCGTCGGTCCGCTGCGGGCGCGTGTCATCAGCGCGGCGGCTCCGTATGTGATGGATGCGGTGGTGACGGGCATCGACCGTAACGCCATCGGCCTGCTGGTGTTCCCGCGCATGGAGCACTGCCTGCCGCTGTCCGGATTGGGCACCGCCGCCAGCGTCGAAAAAGTGCTGGCCAGCGCACCGGTGCGCGACAGCTTCCAAAGCCTGTTGAATCGCCTGAACGCGGACGCCAGCGGTTCATCCATGCGCATTGACCGCCTGCTGCTGCAAGCGGAGCCACCGTCGATCGATCATCGCGAGCTGACCGACAAAGGCTCCATCAACCAGGCGGCGGTGCTCACGCGCCGCGCGGCCATCGTTGCATCGCTTTATGAAGGTACTGATCCAAACGTCATCATCGCTGCATAAAACAAAACAACGGAGACACAATGAAACTGAAAAAACTCGCATGCGCCGGCATCGCAGTAGGCATGGCTTGGGCCGGCGGCATGGCGCAAGCACAGGATACCATCCGTATCGGCGTCATCGCCGCGCTGACTGGGCCATTCGCCAACACCGGCAAGCCGTTTGAAGACGGCATCAAGACCTATATGCAGCAATACGGCGACAAGGTCGCGGGCAAGAAGATTGAAGTGATCTATCGCGACGATGGCGGCTCCAACGCCGACTTGTCCAAACGCGCAGCACAGGAATTGATCACGCGCGAAAAAGTCAGCTTCCTGATCGGCTTCTCGCTGACGCCTAGCGCGCTGGCGGTAGCGCCGATTGCCACGCAGGCCAAGATCCCGATGATCGTGATGAACGCCGTCACCACCGGCATCACCGCCAAATCGCCTTACATGCTGCGCACCAGCATGACCATGCAGCAGTTGACCGAGCCTTTCGGCACCTGGAGCGCGGCCAACAAGGTGGGCAAGGTGTACACGCTGGTGAGCGACTACAGCACCGGCATCGATGCCGAAGCGCGTTTCGCCAAAGGTTTCACGGCGGGCGGCGGCAAGGTAGTCGGCGCTTCGCGCGTACCGCTGGCGAATCCAGATTACTCGCCATTCATACAGCGCATCAAGGATGAAAAGCCGGACGCCCTCTTCTTCTTCGCACCCGGTGCGGAAGACGGCATCGGCGTGCTGAAAGCCTTTAGCGACAAGGGCCTGGACAAAGCTGGCGTCAAGTTCCTCGGTGTCGGCGACATGACCAGCGATTCGCCGACGCTGGAAGCACTGGGCGACCGCGCGCTGGGCGCCATCACGGTGCTGAACTATTCGACGGCGCTGGACAACGCGGCCAACAAAGCCTTCCTGGCCGCCTACGCCAACGCGCTGCCGAAAGCACCGCCGCCGACCTTCGTCACCGTGGTCGCCTACGACACGATGGGCATGATCTACGAAACCATCCGCAAGCTGAATGGCACGGTCACCGGCGACAAGGCGGTGCAAGTGCTGTCTAACATGAAGTGGGACAGCCCGCGCGGCCCAATCAGCATCGACCCGGCCTCGCGCGACATTGTGCAGAACATGTACATCCGCGAAGTCAAGAAAATCAATGGCAAACTGGTGAACCAGCCAGTTGGCGTCCTCAAAGACGTCATGCCGAACTGATATGAAGACCACTCATATCCAGGCACTATCGGCGGCAACCGCCGCCCTACTGCTCGCCGCCTGCGGCGGCTCCGGCGCAAAGACCACTGGCGCCAGCAACGGCTTGCCGCAACTCGGCGCGGCCACCGGCGCCACGCTGGCCTCGTGCACTGAACTGGCAAGCAAAATCAACTTCGCCAACACCAGCATCACCGGTGCCACCGCCGTCACGACAGGTACCCTGACCGTCGCCGGCAAGCCGGTGCCCGCGCACTGTCAAGTCACTGGGCAGATGTTCAAGCGCACCAGCGCCGTGGATGGCCAGAGCTATGCCATCGGCTTCGAGATGCGGCTACCGAACAACTGGAATGGCCGCTTCTTCTACCAGGCCAATGGCGGCCTGGATGGCAGCGTGGTCACCGCCATCGGCGAAGTGGGTGGCGGTGGTGCGCTCGATCATGCACTGAACATGGGCTTTGCCGTCATCAGTTCGGACGCGGGCCACGGAGCGGCCACGCCCATGTTCGGCATCGATCCGCAAGCGCGTCTCGACTACGGCTACCAAGCGGTCGGCAAGCTAACGCCGATGGCCAAATACATCATCGAAACCGCTTACGGAAAAAAGCCGGACCGCTCCTACATCGGTGGCTGCTCCAACGGCGGACGGCACACAATGGTGGCGGCGGCGCGCTACGCCGACCAGTACGACGGCTTCCTGGTCGGGAATCCCGGCTTCCGCCTGCCTTACGCCGCCATCGCCAATATCGCCGGGGCCAAGACCTACAGCGCGCTGGCAAGCACGCCGGGCGATGCGTCGACCGGCTTCACGCTGGCGGAACGCAAGCTGGTATCCAAAGCAGTACTGGCAAAATGTGATGCGCTCGACGGTGCGACCGACGGCATGGTGCAAAACACGCAAGCATGCCAGGCGGCCTTCGATCTCAATCGCGATGTGCCAACTTGCAGCGGTGCGCGTGATGGCACCTGTTTGAGCGCGGCGCAGAAAACGGCCATCGGCAGTTTGTTTGCCGGCGCGACCACGGCGACGGGAACCAAGATCTACTCCAGCTTCCCTTATGACGCAGGCCTGGCTTACGAAGGGTGGGCGTGGTGGAAATTCTTCGCCTCGCTGGTGTTGGACAGCGGCGCGGTGGGACTGATTTGGGAAGCTCCGCCTGAAAATCCTGCCACGTTCAACGGTGCGAACTTCGCGCTGACCGGCGACCTAGCGAGCATGCTGGCCAAGGTCGGCGCTACCAACGCTACCTACACGGAAAGCGCACTGTCTTTCATGCTGCCGCCAAATCCATCCGATTTATCGACGCTGAAAAACCGTGGCGCCAAGATCATGGTCTATCACGGCACAAGCGATCCTATCTTCTCCAGCGACGACACCACGGCGTGGTACAGCGCGCTGCGCACGGCGAACAATGGCGACGCATCGAACTTTTCGCGCTTCTTCGCGGTACCAGGTATGAACCACTGCGCCGGCGGCCCGACAGCCGATCAATTTGACATGCTGACGCCATTGGTCGCGTGGGTGGAGCAAGGCAAGGCGCCCGATAGCGTGCAGGCCAGCGTGCGCGGAACCGGCAACGCGGGCGGCGTCAATGCGGATCTGCCGGCAGCATGGTCCGCCACGCGCACCCGCCCACTCTGCCCTTATCCGAAAACGGCGAAGTACAAGGGCAGCGGCAGCATCGAGGACGCCGCCAACTTCAGCTGCGAGTAGGCGCTACACCACGATGAGATCAAGCTCGCGCAGGAAAGCCGCTGCCTGCGCGTGCGAGATCAGCGCACCTTTGAACAGGCCAGCCTCGGTCAGCTTCACGCCTTCAATGCTGGCGCCGCGCAGGTCCGCACCCTGGAACTTGGCCAGCTTGAGCACAGCGTTGCGCAGGCTGCCGCCTTCGAATACGGTCTCGCGGAAGTCGCAGCCGGACAAGTAAGCGTCCGAGAAATCCAGTTCTTTCAGGGTCGCCTTGCGGAACGAGAAGCCGCGCAAGTCCGCGCCGACCAGCAGGCACTCTTCAAAGTGGATGCCAAGGTGCGCTACTTCTTCGAACGATGCGCCGGTCAGTTTGCAGCCGTTGAAAGCGGCGGAGGCCAGCTTGGAACGGCGCCATTTACTGTTATTCAGGTCGCAACCGTCGAAGCGTGCATCCACCGCATCGACCGACTCGAAGTCCGCGCCACCGGCGCGGCAGCGCAGCCACTGCGTGCGCGCCAGCTTGGCGGCAAACAGCGAGGTCTCGGCGAAGGTGCAGCGTTCGAACACGCAGCCTTGCAAATCAAGGCGCGACAAGTCTTCATCATCGAAGGCGCAGTTTTCAAAACGGCGTACGCCCTGCGCCAGTTGTTCTTCCAGTTCTTCGCGCTGCATTATTTCAGATTCATGGTTTGTACCGACAGCAGCTTGCACTGGCCATCGACGTTGACGTAAGCCCTGAGTATAACCGCTCCAGCGTGCCCTATCCCACATACATTTTGAAGGAATCCTCTTAGCCTTCCTGCATGAGTAATAATCAATGGTTCCTGCTGGTCGGGCTGCTGATGCTGGCGCGCGGCCTCGCAGCGACGACGATTTCGCGTTCGCCATTCACGTCGGCGATTGTGTACCTGTTTGCCGGAATTGTTCTCGGCCCGAGCTTTTTCGACATTCTCCACTTCGACCCATGGAAGCAATCGGCGTTGCTGGAAATGCTGACTCAGACCGCTCTGCTGATCTCCCTGTTCTCTGCCGGGATCAAGATGCCGGTGCCATTCAAGCTGGCGCGCTGGGGTGCACCACTGCGGCTGGCGTGGATTTCGATGACATTGACCGTAACGCTAGTGGCGCTGTTTGCTCACTACGTGCTGCACATGCCTCCCGGCGCTGCCATCCTGCTGGGTGGCATACTCGCGCCGACCGATCCGGTGCTGGCCACCGACGTGCAAGTGCGTCACGCTGGCGATAAGGACCAGTTGCGCTTTACCCTCACCTGCGAAGCGGGCATGAACGACGGCAGCGCCTTTCCCTTCGTGCTGCTGGGCCTAGGCCTGTTAGGCGTCGGCGGAGGTGCGGATGCCGGCGCAAACACTGGCGACGCCACGTACTATCTTCGCTGGCTGCTCATCGACGTCGGCTGGGCCACGGCAGGCGCGGTCGCAGTTGGCGTGGCTGCCGGCGCCGGGCTGGCGCGGCTGGGCTGGCAGCTACGCATCGTCGAGCCGCGTCACGACATCCTGGATGATTTGGTGGCGCTCGGCCTCATCGCCATCGTGTACGCCTTTGCCAGCATGATCAAAGCCTCTGGATACCTCGCGGTATTCTTCGCTGCCGTAGCGCTGCGCCAGACTGAATTGGTGCTGGCCGGTGCGCCCAAGGACCGGCAAGGCATGCTGGAACCGGATGTCGCCAAATCCGAAGCCGCACATACCAGCGACGCCGCTACGCCACCGAGGGTAGTCAGCGCCGAGGCGCTGGTGTTCAAGGAGCATCTCGAACGGCTGTCCGAGCTGACGCTGGTGCTCATCCTGGGCGGCATGATCTCGTTGCGCGACCTGCCATACGAAACCATCGGCGTGGCCGCCTTCCTGTTTTTGGTCGCGCGGCCGCTGGCGGTCTACATTGGGCTGATGGGCAGTGGCGTCAGCAAGCGTATGCGCGGCTTGACCGGCTGGTTTGGCGTGCGCGGCATCGGCTCGCTGTTCTATCTCGTATTCGCGATTCAATCCGGTCTGCCGCCGAACATCGCGCGCGAGCTGATAGGCATCGCGCTCGGCGTCATCATGCTGTCGATACTGGTGCACGGCTTCAGTGTCAAGCCGCTGATCGACACTATATAAGTGCGGCGATGGCGCTGCCCACTAACGTGGTATCGGCCGTCCCGCCCATGTCCGGCGTGCGCGGACCGTCAACCAGGCAGCGCTCCACTGCGGCCACGATGGCGTCATGCGCATCGGTGTGACCGAGGAAGTCCAGCATCATCGCGCCGCACCAGATCATGGCGATCGGATTGGCGATGTTTTTGCCGTAGATATCCGGCGCCGAGCCGTGCACCGGCTCAAACAGCGACGGGAAGGTGCGCTCCGGATTCAGATTCGCTGATGGCGCGATGCCGATGGTGCCGGCGCATGCCGGGCCGAGATCCGACAAAATATCGCCAAACAGGTTGGACGCCACCACCACGTCGAAACGTTCCGGCGACAGCACGAAGCGCGCAGCCAGGATATCGATGTGATACTTGTCGTGCCTGACCTCAGGATAGTCGATGCCCATCGCATCCACGCGCTCGTCCCAGTACGGCATGCTGATTGAAATACCGTTCGACTTGGTGGCCGAAGTGAGGTGTTTTTTTGGACGCTTCTGCGCCAGTTCAAACGCGAACTTCAGCGCGCGGTCCACACCGGTGCGCGTGAAGATGGATTCCTGCAGCACGAACTCGCGTTCCGTGCCTTCGAACATGCGACCGCCAACGCTGGAGTATTCGCCCTCGGTGTTTTCACGCACGATGACCATGTCGATATCGCCGGGCTGCTTGTTCGCCAGCGGGCAAGGCACGCCGGGCAGCAGGCGCACCGGGCGCAGGTTGATGTACTGGTCGAACTGGCGGCGGAATTTAAGCAGCGATCCCCACAGCGACACGTGATCCGGCACCGTCTCCGGCCAACCGACTGCGCCGAAGAACAGCGCATCGAACCCCTGCAGCTGCAGCATCCAGTCGTCCGGCATCATCTTGCCGTGTTCACGATAATAGTCGCAGCTAGGCCACTCAAACGTAGTCCACTCGATGGCGAAATTGAAACGTCGCGCGGCGGCTTCCACCGCACGCATCCCTTCCGGCATGACTTCCTTGCCGATGCCATCGCCCGCAAGGACAGCGATTTTATGTACTTTCATGACAGCTCCCTTCATGGAAAGCCACAGCATAAACCGGATAATCGTGTTTATAATGATATGAAATGTGAAGTCATAAAACACGATTCATGAATAATCCTATCGATAACGAAGACCTGCGCGTATTTACGACCGCTGCACGCAAAGCCAGCTTCGCAGCGGCGGCCGAGGAACTGGGTATGTCGCCGGCCTACGTCAGCAAGCGTATCGGCATCCTCGAACAGGCACTCGGCGTGCGCCTGTTCCACCGCACCACGCGCCGCGTCATCGTCAGCGAGGATGGTGAACGCGTCTACGCGCACGCCATGACGATACTGGAAAATCTCGACGGCCTGCTGCATGAAGTGGCCGAACGGCGCGACGTGCCGCGCGGCCAGCTGCGCATCAGCAGCAGCTTCGGTTTTGGCCGCAACGTGGTGGCGCCGGTAGTGGCACGGCTGGTGGCGGCACATCCCTCGCTGCAGGTCCGGTTTGAAGTGTTCGACCGGCTGGTCGACATCGTGGCGGAAGGCTTTGACCTCGACATCCGCATCGGCGACGACATTGCACCGCAACTCATCGCGCGCAAGCTGATGGCGAATCATCGGATCCTGTGCGCCTCGCCTGCATATCTCAAACGGCACGGCAAGCCGCGCAGCCTGCAGGAACTGGCAGGCCACAACTGCCTGGCGATCAAGGAGCGCGACTTGCCGTTCGGCGTGTGGTCGCTGCGCAGCGGCAGCGGTGACGAAGAAACGGTAAAGGTTACCGGCTCGCTATCATCCAACCACGGCGAGATCGCACTGCAATGGGCGGTGGAAGATGCCGGTATCGTGCTGCGTTCGCACTGGGATGCACAACCGTACCTGCACAGTGGCCAACTTGTACAGGTACTGCCCCAGTACACCCAAAGCGCCAATGTCTGGGCAGTCTACCCACAGCGGCTGGCCGGTTCGGCCAAGGTGCGCGTGTGCGTGGAATTCATGGAACAGCAGCTTAGATCGAGGCCGGCGATTAGCGTATAGTGTGGCCTTGTTGTCGCTGAAAAGGATGTCATGGATCTGCACTATCTTAGCCCGCTGTTTGCGCCCAAGTCGATCGTGGTGTTTGCCGGTCCGCCGGATGAACCAGAGCGACAGAATGTGTATGGCCGCAGCATCTGCGCCCAGTTGCGCGAAGGCGGCTACGAAGGCGCCCTGACCTTCCTTGATGTCAGCATGACCGGTACGCTGGCCGACCTGGTTCACTCGCGCGCCGACCTCGCGCTAATCGCGCTACCCAACGACGAACTGGCCTTCGCGCTTGAAGTGGCGGGTCGGATCCAGTGCAAATCCGCGCTGATTATTTCGTCCGGTGTACTGCCGGCGCAGGCGGTCGAGCTACACGCCATCGCCCGCAAACACGATATGTACCTGCTCGGGCCTAACAGCCTCGGTTACCAGCGTCCGCGCCTGAAGCTCAACGCCGGCGTGGCGGGCAAACTGGCGCAAGCCGGTAGCCTGGCGTTGATCTCGCAATCCGGCGCACTGACTTCAGCCATTCTCGATTGGGCCGGCAGCAATGCGGTCGGCCTGTCGACAGTGATTTCGCTGGGGCCGAACACCTCGGTCGACTTGGCGCAGGCGCTGGACTTCCTGGCTACCGATCCAGCCACCGAAAGCATCGTCATCTACATGGAAGGCATTACCGACGCCCGCCGCTTCCTGTCGGCGCTACGCGGCACTGCCAATACCAAGCCAGTGGTGATCATCAAATCCGGCAACGGCGCAGCGGCTTCGCGCGCGGCCGCCACCCATTCCGGCACCTTGATCGGCAGCGATGAAGTGTTCGACGCGGCGCTGCGTCGGACCGGCGCAGTGCGCGTGAATACCTTCGTCCAGCTGTTCTCCGCCGCGAAGTGCCTGGCCTCGCGCTATCGCCCGGTCGGACCGCGGCTGGCTGTAATCAGCAACGGCGGTGGCCCCGGTGTGCTGGCGGCCGACTGGCTGGCCAAGCTTGGCCTGCAACTGGGTGTGCCCGGCGACGAAGCTGCACAAGCCCTGGCGCCCGAACTGCCGCCGCACGCCACCCTGACCGATTTGCTCGACCTGTCCGAGGAAGCTGGCGCGGAACACTACGCCGCTGCGATCCGCTCGTGCGCGCAGAATCCGAATATCGACGGCCTGCTGGTGATCTATTCACCCAAGTTGGATGGCGATCCGCTGGCCGTCGCGCGCGGCGTAACCGAGGCCGGACGTGGCCTGAGCAAGCCGCTGCTGGCCTGCTGGATGGGCGACGAGCGCGTTACGCCGGGCCGCCAGTTGATCGCCCAGTCGGGCCTTGCCAACTTCCGCACGCCGGAAGCGGCGGTCGATGGCTTCAGCAATATCGCCGTGTTTTACCAGAACCAGCAACTGCTGCAGCAAACCCCGCCGCCGCTGTCGCAGCTGGCCAAGCCCGATCTGGAAGGCGCGCGCCGGCTGGTGGAAGGTGTACTGGCCGAGCGCCGCAGCGTGCTGACCGAAATGGAATCCAAGGCCCTGCTGGCGGCTTTCCACATTCCCATCACGCCGACCATGCCGGCCCGCAGCGCCGCCGAGGCGCAACTGATTGCGGCGCAACTAGGCTATCCAGTGGCCCTGAAAATCGACTCGCCTGACATCAGCCACAAATCGGCGGTGCAAGGCGTGGTGCTGAATCTTGCCGACGCCGCCGCGCTGGGCGCCGCCTACAACGACATGCTGGCTAACGTCCAGCGTTTGCAGCCGGGCGCGCGCATCAACGGCGTCACAGTGCAGCGGATGGCAGGCAAGCGCGATGGCCGTGAGCTCTACATCGGCGTCGCCAGCGATCCGCTGTTCGGGCCTGTGATCGGCTTCGGCGCGGGCGGCACCATGATCGACCTGCTCAACGATCGCGCACTCGAACTACCGCCGCTGAACCAGTTCCTCGCACAACGATTGGTTTCCCGGGCGCGTGTGGCCGACACGCTGGGCGAATGGCGCGGCGCACCGGCGGTGGACTTGCAAGGTATTGAACACATTCTGCTGCGCGTGTCGGAAATGGTGTGCGAACTGCCGCAGCTACGCGAGCTGGATATCAACCCGCTGATCGTCGACCAGCACGGCGTGCTGGCGGTCGATGCTCGTGTACTGGTGGGCGCTGCCCCACCGCTGGCACAGCGCTACGACCAGCTGGCCATCATGCCGTATCCATCCAACTATGCGAGCGAATGGCCGATGCGCGGCGGCGGCCAATACATTTTGCGGCCGGTGCAGCCGACCGATGCGGAAATGCTGCAATCGCTGGTGCGCGGCTTGTCCGAGCAGTCGCGCTACAACCGTTTCGCCTCGTCGCTGCGCGAACTGTCCGCGCAAATGCTGGCGCGCTACACGCTGATCGACTACGACCGCGAAATGGCGCTGGTGGCTGTGCTGACCACGCGCACCGTGGAAGATGACGGCAGTTTCAACGAGACCGAAAGCATCATCGGCGTCTCGCGCTACATCGCCAATCCGGACCGCAGCAGCTGCGAGTTCTCGCTGCTGGTGGATGACAAATTCAGCGGCCAGGGTCTGGGCACGCGCCTGATGGCCGAAATCATGGACGTCGCGCGCGACCGCGGCCTGAACGAAATCGTCGGCCTGGTACTGCGCAAGAACCGCCCCATGCTCAAACTGATGGCAAGCCTCGGCTTTGAAACCCGCCCTTACGACGACGATCCCGAATTCCAGCTTTGCAGCAAAGCGTTGTAAGGTATTAGAAAAGCACCGTCACACTCAAGCCGCGCCCTTCCATCCCATCGGCCAGCACAATCTCGGCCTGGTGGTGGTCAGCGATATTCCGCACGATAGATAGCCCAAGGCCGGCGCCCCATGCCTGCTGGCCGTCCGGGCGGAAGAAACGGTCGAACAGCCTGCCGCGATGCTCGGCTGGCACGCCGGGACCGTTGTCGCGCACGCGCAGCAGCCGGCGGCCGTCTTCATGGGCAGCCTGCAGGTCAACCCGGCCACCGCGCTGGGTGTAGCGCAGCGCGTTGTCGATCAGGTTATTTAGCAATACGCGCAGGCCGTCTTCATCCGCGTCGATCACGACCTGGCACGGTGCTTCCACGCCAAGGTCGATATCGCGGCTTTCGGCCAGCGCGGAATGATCGGCTACCGCCGCCTCCAGCAAGCGCCCCAGATCGACCGGCTTGCGCTGCGCCGCCGTCATCGCCGATTCATGCCGCGCGAGACTCAAAAGCTGGCGCACCAGATGCGTACTGCGATCCAGCCGTTCGTGCAGCTTGGCCAACGCCAGCGCGCGTGTTTCCTCAGTCGGCGCCCGTTCGGCCAGTTGCAACTGCAATTTCAGCGCCGTCAGCGGCGAGCGCAGTTCGTGCGCAGCGTCGGCCACAAAGGTGCGCTGCGCGGTCATGGCCTCATCGAATTGCTGCATCAGGGAGTTCAGCGCCAGCGCCACCGGCTGCAGCTCGGGCGACAGGTCGCCTGTGGAAATCGGCTCCAGCGAAGATGGCGAACGCCCTTCCACTGCTTGCGCCAACCGGTCCAGTGGCCGCAGTGCGCGGCCGACGACCACCACCACCAGCACACCCAGCACCAACGCAAATATCAGCAACGGCGCTCCGGCACGCAGCGCCATTTCGGCCGCCAGCTTGTTGCGGACTGCCAGCGGCTGCGCTACCTGCACGTAGCGACCGTGGCTCTCCTCACCGTACAAGCGCCAGTGGTGGCCATCAATTTTCAAGGTGCTGAAACCGCTGACCGGGTAACGCGCCAATGGCTGCAGGCCGCGCGACGCATGCCACACATGCATGCCGCCGTCATCCCAGCCTTGCAGGACAAATTCTTCTTCGGGATCTTCCGCCAGCGGCGAGCCGCTATCCGGCGCCACCGCCAACTGGCGCAGCTGGAGATCGGCCAGCTCATTGGTCTCCGTGCGCAACGAGCGATACAGCGAAGCGCTCGCGCCGACCACGCATAACAGCGTCGCACCGAGCAGGCCTGCCAGCAGTTGACGGCGGATGGTCTTCACGGCACGGCCGGTATTTTGTAACCCACGCCGCGCACGGTCTTGATAAAGTCCGGACCGAACTTCTTGCGCAGGTGGTGCACGTAGACGTCGACGGTATTACTCTCCACTTCAGCGTTCCAGCCGTACAGCTTTTCCTCCAGCTGCGCCTTGGCGACCACGCTGCCGGGATTATCCAGCAGCGCGCGCAGCACCGAAAACTCGCGGGCCGAAAGCTTGACCGGCTGGCCATCCAGCGTAGCCTCATGGCTGGCGAGATCCAGTCTTACGCCGCCATGTTCGATCACGGAGCGCGTGCGGCTGACGCGCCGCCGCAGCAGCGCGCGGATGCGGGCCAGCAGTTCGTCCAGATCGAAAGGCTTGACCAGGTAGTCGTCCGCGCCGGCATCCAGTCCTTCGACGCGGGCCGGCGTGCCGTCGCGCGCGGTGATAATCAGCACCGGCAAATCGTCGCCGCGCGCGCGCGTGGTGCGCAACACCTCCATGCCTTGCTTGCCCGGCAGCCCAAGATCCAGCAGCATCAAATCGTAGCCGACGCCGGACAGCGCCAGTTCCACATCGCCACCATTGCGCACCCAGTCGACCGCGTAGCTCTCGCTGCGCAAGCCTTCCTCGATGCTTTCACCGATCATCGGATCATCTTCAACCAGTAGCAGACGCACGGGACCTCCCCGTTGGAAAAGCCGGTATGGTACAGCAAACTACAGCATGGCATTCAGCTCAACCTGTATCTTCAGCAGCGCTGGCAGGCAGCGTTCCGCCATCTGCTCAAGCGTCATGCGGCCCGCATGAACGCTGATATTCATCGCCGCCACCACCTCGCCCCGGAAGTTTTTCAGTGGGACCGACATGGTGCGCAAGCCCAGCTCCAGTTCCTGGTCGACCAGCGCGTAACCCTGGCTGCGGGCGCGCTGGATCGCCTCGCCCAGCCGCTTCTTGTCAATGATGCTGTACTCCGTGATCGGTTCCAGCTGCACGCGTTCGAGATAGCTGTCCAACTGCGCCTGCGGCAAACTGGCCAGCAGCATGCGGCCGTTCGCCGTGCACCACGCGGGCACGCGCGTCCCTGGTTGCAGCGTGACCGACACCAGCTGACCCGCGCTCACCGCCGCCACGCACACCAGCTGGTCGTGATCAAGTACGCCGACCGATGCCGCCTCGCCCTGCTCGTACGCCAATCGATACAACAGCGGCTGCGCGAGACGCGGCAAACGCGCCGAGTGCAAATACGATTGGCCGAGCCGCAGCACCATCGGCGTCAATGAAAACAGCTTGTTCTCGTGCCGCATATAACCGAGGTGCGTGAGCGTGATCAGGTAGCGGCGCGCGGCCGCCCGCGTCAAGCCGGTGCGCGCCGCCACCTCGGCGATGCTCAAGCGGCTGCGCTCCTGGTCAAACGTGGCGATCACCTGCAGACCTTTTTCCAGTCCGGCCACCAGGTCGCGCGGGGCCGGCGCGCTGAGGTCTTCGTCAGTATCCATGGCAAATAAATGCAAATTTGTGCGATATGCGCACATTCCGTGCGAATAGCGAATATAACACGCCTGCGCCACCTTGTCCGCCGCCGCCTCGCTTCGTACCATCATCACAGCATTCAATCAGAGGAGACAGCTGTGAAATTCGACGCCATCGCTCCCGGAGTTTATCCGGAACTGGTTTATCCGCCCTACAAATCGACCACCCACCGCGGCCCGCGCCAACCGCTGCTGCGCCTCGACGCGCCGGTACCGGTCTCGCAAAACATCGCGCCGAAGTCGCGCATCCTGCTGCCCAACGACGCCGACCTGACCAAGCATGGCGAGGCGGAGCCGATCGGCGAGAAGATCGTCGTCACCGGCCGCATCGTCGATGAAGACGGCAAGCCGGTACGCAACTCGCTGCTGGAAGTCTGGCAGTGCAACGCGGCCGGCCGCTATCGCCATAAGAAGGACCAGCATGACGCGCCGCTCGATCCCAACTTCAATGGCTGGGGCAAGATGATGACCGACGACGACGGCCGCTATCGCCTCGTCACCATTAAACCGGGCCCGTACCCGTGGGGGAATCACGACAAGGCCTGGCGCCCGGCGCACATCCACTTCTCGCTGTTCGGGAACGTGTATGCGCAACGGCTGGTGACGCAGATGTACTTCCCCGGCGACCCGCTATTTGAATACGACCCGATTTTCCAGAGCATTCCCGACCTCGCCGCGCGCGACCGCTTGATCTCGCGCTTCAGCCTTGAGCAAACCGTCAGCGACCAAATGCTGGGCTATGAATTCGACATCGTCCTGCGCGGACGTGACGCCACCCCATTCGGCATCTGAGGAATCCAGCCATGAGCAATATCACCACTTCACAAACCATCGGCCCGTTCTCGCACGAAGCATGGAAATGGGCGACTGAATTGAACGCCGCAGCGGGCGTCATCACCATCCACGGCATCATCTACGACGGCGCTGGTGTGCCAATCAACGACGCGCAGCTCGAATCGTGGCAGCCTTCCGCCGCCGATGCGGAAGCCGCAGCAGACATCCCCGGCTTCCGCCGCGTGCCAAGCGGCGAGGATGGCGGCTTCCGCTTCCAGCTGTCCAAAGTCGAGCAAGCGCCCGGCGAACCGGTAGCCTACGTCACCGTGTTCGCGCGCGGCTTGGTGAAGCACCAGTTCACCGCCGTGTTCCTGGCCGACGACGCGGCACTGTCGCAGTCCGCTATACTGGAACAGGTACCTGCCGCACGCCGCGCCACGCTGCTGGCTGCGCGCCAGGCCAACGGCAGCTACCGCTGGGACATCCACATGCAGGGCGAACACGAAACCGTGTTCTTCGACTATGAGTAACCGTTATCCATGAGCGTATCAATCTTCGATAGCTTCCTCACCAGCAGCGACATGATCGCGGTGTTCGACGACGCCGCGATTGTGCAAGCCATGCTGCGCTTCGAACAGGCCTTGGCACAGGCGCAGGCCGATGTGGGCCTGCTGCCGCAAGCCACCGCGAATACCATCGCACAAGCCTGTGACGTGCAGCGCTACGACGTCGGCGCGCTGGTGGTCGCCAGCCGCCGTGCCGGCAGCCTGGCCATCCCGCTGGTGAAGGAGCTGACCAAATCCGTAGCAAACATCGACGCCGAAGCGGCCCGCAAGGTGCACTTCGGCGGCACCAGCCAGGACGTGATCGACACTGCAATGGTACTGGCCACGCGCGAAGCCTTGCAGCTGCTGGATGACGGCCTGCACGACCTGACTGGCCGCCTGCTGGAACTGGCCGAGCAGCACGCCGCCACACCGGTGCTGGCGCGCACACTGATGCAGCCGGCCCTCATCACCACACTGGGCTTCAAGTTCGCCGGTTGGCTAGCGCCGCTGGTGCGTGCACGCGCGCGCTTGCGCGAACACGCAGCCCGCGCCTTGCAATTGCAACTGGGTGGCGCGGTCGGCACGCTGTCCGTCATCGGCGAGCAAGGTCCGACGGTGGTCGAGCGCATGGCCGCCATCCTCGGCTTGCGCGCGCCGGACGCCGCGTGGCACACACAGCGCGACGAGTGGGTACGGCTGGGACTTGAAGTGGCTGTGCTGTCCGGCAGTCTGGGCAAGATCGCTGCGGACCTGAGCTTGATGGCACAAGGAGAGATCGCCGAACTGGCGGAACCGTCCGGCGAAGGCCGTGGCGGTTCGTCGGCAATGGCGCACAAGCGCAATCCGGTATCGTCGATGATCGCCTTGGCTGCCGCAACGCGCACGCCGCAGCACGCGGCCGCGCTGCTGGCGGCCATGGGTCAGCAGCACGAGCGTGGCCTTGGCAACTGGCAGGCGGAATTGGCCGAGTGGCCATCGCTATTCCTCAGCGCGCACGGCGCCTTGTACGCATTGAACGAAGCCCTCGCGGGCCTGCACATCGACAGCGCGCGCATGCTGCGCAATATCGGCGAATTCAAAGACCTGATCTATCCGGGCGACGCACAAGATGCCGCCGCGCTGGCGCGTCCGGCCCAGCGCCTCGCCGAACAACAGCTGCGCCAACTGCGCGCAGACATCACCAAACTCTCAACACCATCATGAGCTACGATCCTATCGACCACGACTTCGAACGCGGCCTGCACAACCGCCGCGCCATCCTCGGTGACGCATGGGTAGAGCGTTCGCTAAACAACGCCAACACCTTCAACGCCGATTTCCAGAACCTGATCACGCGCTTCGCGTGGAATGAAATCTGGGGCCGCCCGGGCCTGGAGCAAAAGACCCGCCGCGCCATCGTCCTGTCCATCACCATCGCGCTAGGCCGCTGGGAAGAATTCGACCTGCACGTGCGCGCTGCGTTGCTAGGCGAAGAAGGCAACCGCCTGACGCCGGACGAACTGAAAGAAGTGTTGATCCAGTCGGCCATCTACGCCGGCGTGCCGGCCGCGAACACCGCCTTCACCCACGCGCTGGCCATCCTGCGCGAAGTCGGCCCGCAAATCGGCTACGCGGTGGAGCCGTTCGCGCCTGCCGCCACCGCCCATCCCGGCATTGGCCGCGAAGGCCGCACCGCCAGCCTGCCTGCACTGCACTACAGCGTGCGCGGGCCGCGCAACGGCAAGACGCCGCGCCGCACCGTAGTCCTCAGCCACGCGCTGGGCTGCGACCTCACTATGTGGGATCACCTGGCCAACCTGCTGTCAGAAGACAGCCGCGTAATCGCCTACGACCATCGCGGCCAAGGTAGTTCCGACGCGCCGGCCGGTCCATACGCCATGGCAGATCTGGCCGACGATGCCGCGCGCCTGCTGCGCGAGCTGGATTCCGGCCCGGTGACATGGATTGGTTTGTCGATGGGCGGCATGGTGGGACAGGAACTGGCGCTGCGCCATCCCTCGCTGGTATCAGCGCTGGTGCTGGCCAATACCACGTCATCGTATCCGCCTGCTGCGCAAGCGATGTGGGAGCAACGCATCGCCACCGTGCGCGAAGGCGGCATTGCAGCGATTACAGAAGCGGTGATGGGACGCTACTTCCACGACGGCTTCCGCGCCGAACGCGGCGCCACGGTGGAACGCTTCCGCCGTCGCCTGCTGACTACTGACCAAGATGGCTACGTGGCCTGCTGCTCGGCAGTCGGCGGCGTAAATACTACTGCGCGCCTGCCAGGCATTAACGTTCCCGTGCTGGTCATCGCCGGCGAGCTGGATGCGGGCACACCGCCGGCGATGGCAGAAGAACTGGCGAAGCAGCTGCCCCGTGCGCAACTACGTGTGCTGCCGCAAGCCTCCCACATCAGCGCCATCGAACAACCTGCAGCATTCGCGGCGCTGGTGTTGGAGTTTTTGGCAGACGCTTAAAACGCGCCGACGTAGTTTTCAGCCAGCGCTGTCGCCAGCGCTGGCGATTTAACGATGTTTTCCAATTCCGCGCGCTGCATCTCGCGTTCAAACGGCGTATGGTCAGCAAAGGTATGCAGCAAACGGGTCATGGTCCACGAGAAGCACTCGGCGCGCCAGATGCGTTTCAATGCCTGCTTGGTGTAGCCCGCCAGCGTGGTCTCGCTGCCATTGTGATAGAACTCCTGCAGGCCTTGTGCCAGCAGCTTCACATCGGACACCGCAAGATTCAAACCTTTAGCACCAGTCGGCGGCACGATGTGCGCAGCGTCGCCGGCAAGGAACAAGCGGCCCGCCTGCATCGGCGTCGACACAAAGCTGCGCATGCCGATAATCCCTTTCTGAAAAATCTTGCCCTCCTTGAGTTTCCAGCCATCGTGATTCTCCAACCGCCCATGCAGCTCGGCCCAGATGCGGTCATCCGACCAGTTATCGACGCTGTCTTTCGGATCGCACTGGAAGTACAGGCGCTGCACAGTCGGCGAGCGGGTGCTGACCAGCGCAAAGCCGCGTTCATGCTGCGCATAGATCAATTCCTCGGACGACGGTGCCGATTCCACCAAAATGCCAAACCAGCCAAATGGGTAAATCTTCTGGTAGTCCTGGCGCGATGACTGATCTGGCATGGCGGGACGCGACACGCCATGATAGCCGTCGCAGCCAGCAATGAAATCCGCCTCAATGCGCAGCGCTTCGCCTTCATGGCGCAGCGTCACATAAGGATCGGTGGACGTCACATCATGCAGCGCAACCTCGCTCACTTCAAACAGGATGGTACCTTGCGCCGCCAGCCGCGCCGCCACCAGATCCTTCAGCACCTCATGCTGCGGATAGACGGTGATGGATTTTCCGGTCAGGCCATGCAGGTCGATGCGATGGCGCTTGCCGCCGAACGACAGCTCGAAACCGTGATGCAGCGCGCCTTCCTTGCGCATGCGTTCACCGACGCCGGCGGCGGTCAGCACATCCATCGTGCCCTGTTCCAACACGCCGGCGCGGATGGTGGCTTCGATGTCGGCGCGCGAACGGGTTTCAAGAACGATGGAAGAAATCCCTTGCAGATGCAGCAAATGGGACAGCAAAAGGCCGGCGGGACCGGCGCCAATAATAGCGACTTGGGTGCGCATGTTTTATCTCCAATGTTGTGTAGGTATGACGCCATCGTAGCGGCGTTAGCGCGCAAAAAACATGGATGAAAATCGCTAAAACTTGTACTATTTTGACAGACGAGAGACCAGCACATCGCCATGCCAACCACCGACATTCCCCAGTTCGCCCTGTACGGCGAGCAAACGCGCACCGTCAATGCGGAGTTTGTACATATTGAACTGATCGAGACGCGCAGCCGTCTGCACGACTGGCACATCGGCAGCCATACGCACCCCGGCTTATTTCAGGTACTTTTTCTACTGGGCGGCGAAGTCCGCGCCAGCATCGGCGACACCATATGGCAGCGTGGCGGCCCGGTCGCCATCACCATTCATCCGTCGGTGGTGCATGGCTTCGACTTCTCGCCGGAGGCGCACGGCTACGTACTGACGGTGGACCAAAACGTAATTTTCTCGGCCGCGCATGGGCAAGGTGATTTGTACTCACCGCTGTTCGTGCAGCCGCTGGCAATCGATCTTGGCGCGATCCAGCAACGGCTGGTGGCTTTGCTGGAAAACCTTCGGCTGGAAGCGGCATGGCCGGAATACGGCCACACGCTGATGCTGGAGTGGCTAGCGCGCAGCGCCTTGCTGCTGCTGGTGCGCGCGCAGGCCGAACACACGCTGGCCGACCAGTCGGGCCGCAGCGACTTCGAACTATTCAGCCGCTTCCGCGCGGAGGTCGAGCAGCACTACAAGGAACAGTGGCAGGTAGGCCAATACGCCGAGACGCTGCGCGTCACGCCGACGCGGCTGAACCGCTTGTGCCTCAAACTGTCCGGTCAATCAGCTTTCGATTTGACGCAGGACCGGCTAATGCTGGAAGCCTGCCGCAAGCTGACCTATCTCCCCGCCAGCATCGCCAGCATCGCTTATGAACTAGGTTTCCAGGACCCGGCCTACTTCAGCCGTTTGTTCAAGAAACGCATGGGCAGAACACCCAAGGATTTCCGGCGCAGCTAGGTTCTTGTTGCGGTCCGAAGGTGTTCATTGCACAATGTCGGGATGAGCCGAACGATCTCCCTCCGCCAAGCCATCCTTCTTGCCTGCGCGCTTGCCGCCGCCGGGCAGGTTGGCGCGCAGTCGTTCGCGCCGGCATACTTCAACCAGTTTCAGTCGAATAGCGCGATGGATATGGTGTCGCGCTTGCCGGGCTTTGTGTTTGAAGGCGGCAATCCGGGGCGCGGCACGGCCGGCAATGTGCTGATCAACGGCAAGCGCCCTACTTCCAAAACCGAACCGCTCAGCGATGTGCTGGGCCGCATCCCGGTTGCGGCGGTCGAGCGCATCGATGTGATCAATGGCGGCAGCAGCGGTATCGACATGCAAGGCTACCCGACAGTCGCCAATGTGCTGCTCAAGCCGATGGACCTGGTGGCCGCGTCCACCACGGTGTCCAGTTTTGTGATGCCGGACGGTAGCCTGCAGCCTACGCTGGACGGCAACTACAGCCTGAAACGCGGCGACAAGAATATCAATGTCACGGTGGGCTGGCGCCGCTCGCCGGATACCGGCCAGGGACACGGCTCGCGTACCACGCAGTACGCCGACGTTACGCCGACTGCCGAAGTGGCTATCAACGGTGCGGGCATCTCGGAAAACAAGTCGGTCAAGCTGAACTATGGGCAGGACGTGCTGGATGGCCAACTGACCTTGAGCGGCGCAGTCAATCCGTGGTCCTACCAGTCACAGATTCACTTTGATGGTGCAGCCCCTGCACTGAACATCAACGACAACGGCGGCCGCACGGTGGAACAGGGCCTGGCCTACACGCGCGACCTTGCCCGCGGCGCCAGCATGGACCTCAAGCTACTGCACCGCGCCTCCGAAAACGGCAACGACTGGGGCTATGCCACCGGCGGCGGCACCGCACACTCGCTCACCACCAACACCGCCAGCGAACAAGTCGTGGCTGGCCAGCTGATCTGGCAAGCGCACGATGGCGTGGTGATACGCGGCGGCATCGAACACTCGGTCAACGCTAACGACACCAGCAACACCTATCAGGCTAACGCGCAGTCCGTCGTCACGCCAGGCGTCGGCGCGCGGATACAGGAATCGCGCATCGAGGGCCAATTGTCCTCGGCGTGGCAAGTGGACAGCTCGCTCAACGCCGAGGCAGGCGTGCGCATCGAGCACTCCAGTATGAGCACCAGCGCCAATCAGCAGGACGGCAAGGCTTACGTCTATCCGAAGCCGAGACTGCGCTTGTCGCTGTCGCCTTCCCAAGCGCTGCAACTGCGCCTGCGACTGGAACGCGAAGTCAGCCAGTTCAATTTCTACGACAACGCTGGCTATTTCGGCATGGCCGACAAAACGCTGCGCGCCGACACGCCCGACCTGGTGCCAGCAAAGACATGGTTGTGCGAAGGCGCGCTGGAATACCGCTTCTGGGAACGCGGCGCGGCCATGCTGAGCTACACACAAGCGCACATCAGCGACGTCATCGACCGCATGCCGATCCGCACTGCCTCGGCCATCGTCGACACGGCCGGCAATATCGGCGATGCCAATACCGACAGCGTCACCGGCATGCTGAACCTGCCAACCGACAGCTGGGCCGTGCCGCAAGGCTTGCTCAAGCTGTCGACCACCTGGCGCTCGTCGTCGGTGACCGATCCGGCCACGCAGGCCACGCGCCGCCTGTCCGGCGAGCAGCCGCTGGCCTGGCGGGTGGAGTTTTCGCAAGACTTGCCGGCGCAGCGCGCCAACTGGGGCTTCTCGGTCGACAACGGCTGGAGCAACGATAACTGGCAAGTGGCCGAGCGCGACACCAGCAGCGGCAGCAACTGGGCGCGCGCCTTCGTCAACTTCCGCCCGGCCTCCAATATGATGCTGACGCTGGAACTGAACAATCTGGCCAGCCGCACCATCAGCTACGACCGTACCCATTACGCCGGCAACGACCGCCTGGCCAGCGTCGATTTCACCGAACACAACATCACCCGTACCCAGCCTTACGCCATGCTGCGCCTGCGCACCGACTGGTGAGTGTTGTTCCTGTGCAAAAATGATACTTTCAGGAATTAGTTTAGACCTAAATCTGTTAGTATGCAGTCCACTTTTCACACTCTCGCACAGGACTGTACATGCACGGCCACGAAACCGTTCTTGAAGACGGCAAGCCTATCGTCACCACCACTGACCTCAAGGGCCGCCTCACCTACGTCAACTCCACCTTCACTGACGCCAGCGCTTACACCGACGAGGAACTCCACGGACGCGAACAAAATGCGCTCTACCACCCGGACATGCCGTCCGACGTCGATGCCGACATGTGGCGCACTGTGCTGTCCGGCGAACCGTGGCGCGGACTGGTCAAGTACAGCGGCAAGCATGGCGGTTATTTCTGGTGCATCGCCAACGTTACGCCGGTGATTGAGGGCGGCAAGACCACCGGCTTCATGTCGGTGTGCACCAAGCCGAAACGCGAACAAATCCAGCAGGCCGAACAACTGTACCGCACCCTCAAGGGCGGCAATCCAGACGGTGTGCGCATCGTGCGCGGCGCGGAAGCGGCACGCGGCTGGAAAAAAATCACCAACGCCCTGCGCGACGTCACGCTGGCGCAGCGCCTGGCGCTGAGCTTTGGCAGCATGGCGCTGCTGGCATTGCTGATGGCCAGTCATGCACTGTTCGATTTCTCCGACAACACACTCATCGCAATGGCGCTGCTGACCGCAACGCTGTCCTTGTATAGCTGGCGCAACCTGCACGTGGCTATCGTGGCACCGATCCAAGCCAGCATCAAGGCCACCCGTATTTTGGCGGGCGGCGACCTGACCACCCGCATGGCAGTCGACCGTCATGATGAACTGGGTCAGCTGCAAGCCTTTGTGCGCCAGCTGAACCTGAACCTGGCGTCGATTCTGGTCGACATTCGCAGCAATTTCAGCCTGACCCGCAGCACCACCACCCAGGTGCGCGCGGCCAATAGCGACCTGTCGGCACGCACCGAAGCGCAAGCGGCCAACCTGGAACAGACCTCGGCCCACATGGGCCAGATCACCGGCATGGTTGGCCAGACCGCCGACAACGTCAACACCGCCAGCGGCGTGGCCAGCGAAGCGACGGCCCTGGCCGAACGCACCGGCGTGGCAGTGACGCAAGTGGTGGCGGCGATGAATGACATCAGCCAGTCCTCGCGCAAGATCGTCGACATCATCAGCCTGATCGACGGCATCGCGTTCCAGACCAACATCCTGTCGCTGAACGCGGCGGTGGAAGCGGCACGCGCCGGCGAGAGCGGCCGCGGTTTCGCGGTGGTCGCCAACGAAGTGCGCAGCCTGGCGCAGCGCAGCGCGGCGGCGGCCAAGGAAATCAAGGCCCTGATTGACACTTCGACCGGCAAGATTGAAGTCGGCGCCGGCATGGCCAGCGCCGCCGGTGAAGATATGCAGGCGGTGATTGCGGCCATCGGCCGGGTCGCTTCCATCATGGGCGACATCAGCGGCTCGACGCGCGAGCAAAACAGCGGCGTGCACCAGGTGCAGGATGCCATCATGCAGCTGGACGAAGTGACGCGCCAGAATGCGCAGATGGTGGAAGAAGCCTCGGCCGCCACCGCCGTGCTGGACATGCAAACCCGGGCCGTGGCCAAGGCGCTGGAAGTCTTCAAGCTGCCGCCACAGGGCGGCGCCAAAGGTAAATCCGGCGCGCAGCTGGTGCTGAAAAAGTCACGCAGCGTGGAACCGGCGTACGCGCCGGCGCCACAGGCTCGCCGCGCCTGACTCACCTCTTTCCTGCATTAAATCTTCCTTTCCAGCAGTTCTTGGCCGCCTTAGCCTTTGATAAACATCAAGGGCTGGTGGCCATTAACCCATGGCAACAAGCGTTGCAATTCAGCGATTACATGTTGACAAGTTAGTTTCAAATGTTGTAACCTGCAAATAATCAATAAAGGTGGCAACATGAAAACAATCGGGATATTTCTTGCAAGTGCTGCGTTGTGTGCGTCTGCGCATGCGACAGTTTATGAATATGACTTCACCGCCAACATCCAGGAAATGGTTGAATTCTCGCCATCGACCGGTACGGGCGGCTTGGTCGGCTCCAGCAGCATGTCAGGCAATACCGTCTCGGTTGGCGACTTTGTGTACGGCCACTTCAGCTATGACACCGTGACTGGCCTGATCGGCAACTTCGGCGCCGGTCCGGTCTACTCCGCTAGCGGCGCGGGCAATTCGGTAGTGGCCAATCTGGCAGGCCACAACCTGGCACTGGCCTCAACCACTTCCGACAGCACGCTGGTGCAGGTGTCAAACAACGCCGCCATCTTGGGCGGCGGCGACAGCCTGGCCATCGGCAACGTGCAAGAAAATGCAGCGGCATCGCAAATGATGGTGCTGGATTTCTTCGACCAGACCGGCAACGCACTGGCCAATGACAGCATTCCAGGCACCATCGACGCCAGCGCTTTCAGCCAGTCGACGTTCTACTACCTGTACACCAACAAGGGCAACCGCAACATGATGGGCGCGAACGGCGCCCTGACCTCGCTGACCCTGGTCACGGCGGTACCTGAGGCCGATAGCTACGCCATGCTGCTCAGCGGCTTGGGCATACTGGGCCTGCTGGCGCGTCGCCGTCGTCAAAAGTAAGCTCCTACATCACGCCGCGCACGACCAGCTCAAGTATTTGGTCGCGCTGGCGGCGCTGACCACCACGCCATCGATCAAATACTCAGCGTATGGCGCGCTGGCGGGCATGGACGCACCGTCAAATTTGCCGACAGTTCGCCGTGCTGCGCCAGCAGACTGTGCAGTTCCATCGGCCGGCCGGACAAGTAGCCTTGCACCTGCGTGCAATCGAACTGCCGCAGGAAGCCCAGCTGCGCGGCGCTTTCCACGCCTTCCGCGATAATCCGCAACTGCATGTTGAGGCCGAGGTCGATGATGGTGCGGACGATGGCGCAATCGTTGCGGTTGTGCGGCACGCCTTGCAGGAACACGCGGTCGATTTTGATCGAGCTGATCGGCAAGGTCTTCAGCAGGGACAGCGAGGAATAGCCCATGCCGAAATCGTCGAGGCTGATCTCAAAACCCAGCCGCACCAGCTCCTGCATGATGGGCAAAGTCTTTTCGATGCGCCGCATGATCACGCCTTCGGTCAGCTCCAGGCAGATGCGCGCCGGATCAACGCCGGCGGCCTCGACGATAGCCATTAACTCGCGCGGCAAATCGTCGTCGAGGAACTCCGGCGCAGCCATGTTGACGTGCACCTGGATGTCCGGCAGCCCGGCCGCCTGCAAGCGTGGCAGGTCGCGGCACACCTGCTCGATCACCCAGCGGCCAATGTAGACGATCAGCCGGCTTTGCTCGGCCACCGGGATGAACTGGTCAGGCGGCACGATGCTGCCATCGGCCTTGCGCCAGCGGATCAAGGCCTCCAGCCCGACCACCTTGTCGTTTTGCAGGTCGCAAATCGGCTGGTACTCGACGAAGAACTCATTGCGCTGCAGGGCATCCTGCAAGGCCGACAGCATCAGCAACTGCGCCGCCACTACGCGCTGCTGGGTATCGGATTCGTTGCAGAAATAGCTGACCAGGTTGCGGCCATTGCGCTTGCTCAGGTACATGGCGGCGTCGGCCGAGTGCAGCAGCTGGGCCGTATCGGCGCCGTGCAGCGGGAACAAGCTGACGCCGATGCTGGCCGAGACCGACAAGTCGTGTCCAAGGTAATTGAACCGCGTGCGAGCGGCGTCGAGGATCTCCGCAGCCAAGACATCGAGCACTTGCTGGCCAGCGCCAGCCGGCGTCATCATGGCGAACTCGTCGCCGCCAAGACGCGCGATGCGGGCCCCGGCCGGCGCCAACTGCCGCAAGCGCTCAGCGAACTGGCACAGCACCATATTGCCAGCCGCGTGGCCAAAGCCGTCATTAATCGGCTTGAATTGGTCCAGGTCGATGTACAGCAGGCCGAAGCGCTCGCCCCGCGCGCAAGCTGCATCCAGCAACGCATGGAAGTGGGCGCGGTTGAACAAGCCAGTCATCTCATCGGTCTGGGCCAGCACGCGCACCCGCTCCTGCTGCACCATGCGCTGGCCGGCCTGGGCGATCAAGGCGGAGATCGACTCAGCCAGCCCCGGCAGCTGCGCCTCGCGCTGGCGCGGTTCGGCGCTGAAGAATTCCAGCACCCCCACGCTGTGCAAGCGCTCATCAGCGCCAACATAAGTCACCGGGAAGAAGAAGCCCGATTGCAAGCCGCACTGTGCCGCCGCCTGCACCCGCGACACATCGCCGTGCGCAGCGCTGACATCGACCCACAGCGACTGGCCGCTCAGCCAGGTCTGGCCGACTGCGCCATCACCAGCTTGAACCGCCAGCATGGCGGCGGCACTGCGCAACTGTAAATAGTCGCGATCTGGTGTGTGCCAAATATGGCGGCAGCGCAGCACTTCAGCAGCGCCGCTGTGGTCCAGCGCCCAGAACGCGCCCCACTCCCAGCCCAGCTCTTCGCACACCAGGTGGATGATCTTGTACACCGCCTCATCCAGCGTATCGGTGCCGATCAAGTATTGGGTCAGCGCGAAGTTGAAGCGTTCACGCAGCGCAGCGCGCTTCATCAGCGTGACATCGGTCAGCATGCCGTTGACGACCGTGCCCTGCGGCGAGGCCACCGACTGCAGGCGCAGCCAGCGCACGCCCTGCTCGCGCTCGATCAGGCGGAATTCACAGGCCACCGCCGCGCCACGGCTGGCGATGGCGTCCAACGCGCCATCGAGCACGTCGCGATCCTCCGGCACCACCCGCAACCGCCATGGCTGCCCTGCTTCGCGGGATTCCATTCCCAGCAAGCGCATCGCCACTGCGGACAGGCTCAAGTGTGGTGTGCCGCGCACCATCGACCAGCGTCCCAAACCGGCAATTTCATCGATAGGATCGGTCTGGTCGTTATTCGTCATTGTGCATACACTGGTTCCGAAAATGGTCAAGAGTGGCTTTCCTGCACCATAAACATGCACCAGCGCAGGCTAGCCCGCTGCTATGCAGTATTCGTGCCAGCCTTCAAAAGCTGACAATAATTCTGCCAGTGTATTCTTGCAGGCGACAGCATCCGGATGGCTGGCCCGCAGCGCATCAAACGCGCGGTTCAGCGCCTAGTCGCATAGCGCCCAGCCGTGGGACATTGGCATTGGCCAGAATCATGCGAGGGAATTTCGTGATGAATCCTTTCTAGGGTTGGGAAGAAGCCGGTGACGACGAACGGCTCAGCACAGCAACCAGCCCGGCAATCACCAGCAGGAAAACAATGCTGGTATTGACCGTGCCCCAGCCGATGCCGCCATACTCCGGGGCTTGCGACAACAGGTCGCCCAGCGAAGCGCCGAGCGGCCGGGTCAGGATGTAGGCCAGCCAGAACGTCAGCACCGGATTGGCGCCGCAGCGGAAAGCCACATAAATAGCCGCAATCAGGCCGCCGAACACCAACACGCCCACACGGAAGCCAAGGCCCAGCGCGTCGGTGGCCAGGTCGCCGGCGGCAGTACCAAGCGCAAAAGTGAACAGAATCGCGGCCCAGTAAAACAGTTCGCGCTGGCGCGTGAAGATGGTGTGGATGGACAAAGTCCGCTCCCGCCGATACCACAGGAAAAACACGGTAGCGAGCAGCAGGCTAAATACGGCGGTGCTGGCGTACAGGCTGACTTCCATGCCATCCGTCAGCGCGTCAGTGATCTGCGTTCCGACCACGCTCAGCAGCACAACCGTCAACCAGTACACCCACGGCACATAGCGTTGCTGTCGCAATTGCCACACCAGCACGGCCAGTAGCAAGCAAGCGCTGATGGCGTCGGTCATCAGCGTGCCCAGTCCGACGTTGACCGCCAGATAATCGGCCCCGGTCTCGCCGACAGTGGTGGACAAGATTTTGATCAGCCAGAAGCTCAGTGTCACCTCAGGCACTTTGTTCAGCATGGCGTTCGGTCGCATATTTCTCTCCCGGTTATTCGTAGTTGAATTCAGCATCTTTGGCCTTGCGGACACCGCCAAAGTTGTAGGACAGCCCCACGTAGGCAACCTGTCCCATTTGCTGGCGGCGGTAGGTACCGCTGAAATCCGCCGTCTCATACACGCGGCGCTGGCGTTGGGTATTGAAGGCATCGGACAAGGTGGCCACCATCGTCCACTGCTCATCGACCTGGCGGCGGTAACCGAGATTGAAGACGGCGAACGGCAGAATGTAGCCCTGCGGCGTCAAGCGTTTGCCACGGTAGTTGGCGCCGAACTGCACGCGGTCACGCACGCCGAGCTGGTAGTCAAGCGTACCCTTACCATTGAAACCGGCATTGGAGCGGTTGCTGCCGCCAGCCAGCGCCGGACCGGTCAGCTGGTTGTAGAACAGGTTGCCGCTGGTGTTGTAGTTCAAACCCGGCAGCAGCTTTCCTGCCGCTGCGAACTCAACACCACCCGACTGGGTGGTCGGCATATTGGCCTTGGTGACCAGCACCACACCGTTATCCAGCGGCGTCAGGACCTCGGTATCGCCATCGCGGCTGCGACGGTAGTAGCCGGTCAAGCCGTAGGACACACCACCCGCTTCGTGCCGATAGCCCAGCTCCAGCGCGTCGGTCAACTGTGGCCGCAGCGCCGGATTACCTTGCCGCAGATTCCTTGGATCGGCCGCGTTGAGGTAAGGATTGAGGTCTTCCGGATCGGGCTTCTTGACGCGCTTGCTGTAGCCAAGCGATAGCACATCGTTGTCATTCAACGTGTACAGCAAGTTCAGCGTTGGATACAGCTTGCGGTAGTGCTGCGTGCTGGCGTCGCCTGAAATGCGCTGCAAAGTGCGGATGTCGGTTTGCTCCACACGCAGGCCGCCCAGCATTTCCAGCGCGCCGCGCTTCATCGCGTAGGTGGTGTAGATGGCGTTGACGGCCTGGCGATAACGGAAGTTGTTGTCGGCGGCGGGATTGCGTGTGGGCGGTTCGCCATCGCCTGTCGCGCTCCAGTTGTTGAAGCTGTTGTGGTTGTATTCAACGTCGTAGCCCATTTTCAGCGTCGCGCCCTCGCCGTTTGGGCGCACATAGCCTCCGGTGAATTTCGACACGTCATAGACTTGCTGGTTGAAGTCACGCTGCAAGGCGGGATCGGCGTGCAGGGTCCGATAGTCGTATTGATTGGTTTCGATGGAGTGGCTACGCTGCAGATAGAGCGATAGCGCTTCGCCCGGTTGCACCAGCTTGTGGTCATAACTCAAGGCCACGCCGGCATCAGTGCGCGGACCGCCGCCATTGCCATAACGCTGGAAGGCCGGCAGCCCAGCAGTCGCCGTGTCTTGCGATGAAATGCGCTGTTCATGGCGATCGGCATAGTCGAGCGTCAGGCCTAAGGTCTGGGTATCGTCAGGTTTATACTTGGCCGCGCCTTTGCTGTACCAGCGGTCGTTGGTCTCATCCAGCACCTGATGTGAGCTGGTGAGATCGCCACCACGAGGGCCGGCCAGGCTGTCGCTGACCCGCTGGCGCCAGTCCTTACGGTTGCCGACGCTGCCGCTCAGGTCAAGCGCGCCGGTGTTGTAGCTGCCGGACAGCGCACCGTTATGGCGGCTGTCATTGCCCAGATTAGCCAGCAGCTGCCCCGCCGCGCCGGCCTTGCGGTTCTTCTTGGTGACGATGTTGATCACGCCCCCCGCGCCATCCGGCTTGAACTCGGCCGACGGCGAGGTAATGACTTCGATTTGCTCAATATCCGCCGCGGCAAAGCCCATCAGCGCGCCGCCACGTGCTGCGCCTTGCATCTGGCTAGACGGTTTGCCGTCGATCAGGATGGTGACGCTGCTGTCACCGCGCAGACTGACGTTGCCATCGATATCCACGTCCACCGCTGGGATATTGTTCAGCAGGTCGCTAGCATTGCCGGTGGTAGATTGCAGGTCGGCGTCGGCGCGATAGACCTTGCGGTCAATTTTATTGATGACGTCAGCGCGCTTGCCCGCCACCACCACGGTGGATGGCGCATCGCTGTTTTGCGCATGAGCGACGACGGCTGCTAAGGCCAAACTGGTGGACAACAAGGAGCGGGGCAAAGACATACGGTAGGTGCTTTCGATAACGGCAATAAGTAGATGCAGCCATTACACCAAACCGTTCATTAACTGCGGATTAAGCGGCCCCCACCGGCTGCGCCGGGAAGCGCACCGTGACTTCCAGCCCACGGCTGCCATTGCTGCCGAGGCGGACGCTGGCCTGGTGCGCATCCGCCACGCTCTTGACGATGGACAGTCCCAGCCCGCTGCCCCAAACGGTATTCCCATCGGGCCGATAGAAGCGGTCAAACAAGCGCTCACGGTTGGCCTCCGGCACGCCAGGCCCATTGTCGGTGACCCGCAGGAATGGCGCGCCATGCTCCCGGCCCAGCGCCACGTCCACCTGCCCACCGAACTGGGTGTAGCGCAAAGCGTTATCGACCAGATTGCTCAACATGACAGCCACGCCGTCCGGATAGGCAGTGATATCGAACGCTTCGTCATCGGCACTAAGGCCCAGTTCGATTTGCTTGCTGTCGGCGTAAATCGCATGGTCGGCCACCACCTGCCGGGCCAGCACCAGCATGTCGAAGCGATGATAGACGGGCGCTGCGCCGCCTTGTTCCTGCCGCGCCAGCGTCATCAACTGGTGCACCAGATGGGTCGCCCGGTCCAGGCGCTCGTGCAATTTGCGGAAGGAGCTTTGCCGGCTGGCGTCGTCGGAGTGCTCGGCTAGCTGCAATTGCAGCTTCAGCGCGGTCAGCGGCGAACGCAGTTCGTGGGCCGCATCCGCTACAAAATTACGCTGCGTGGCGATCGCGCTTTCGACCTTGGCCAGCAAAACATTCAACGCCGTCACAATCGGATGCAGTTCCGGCGGCAAGCCGCTTGCCGCCAGCGGTTGCAGGGCGGTCGGCGTACGTCCACGCACGGCTTGGGTCAGTTTATCTAGCGGCCGCATGGCGCGCCCCACCACCACCCAGATCATGATCGCCATTGCCGGCAGTAACAGCAGCAAAGGCGGCGCGATGCGCAGCGCCATGCTGGCCGCGACGTGCTGGCGGATCGCAATCGGTTGCGATACCTGGACGTTGAAGCCCGCCACGGTATCCGAATACACGCGCCAACGCTCGCCCTTGAAGCCGACCGTGTAAAAGCCTTGCGGACGCGGGAACTGCAACGCCGGCGCCACCGAAGACAGATGCACCGGCACGCCCTCGGCCGTCCATGCCTGCACCTCGAAACGCTCATCGGGATCATTTTCGCGCGGTAGCTTCCAACCCTGCCGGGCCTGCAGCGGCAGCGACCAGGCCAGCAGCCGCAGGCGCTGGTCCGATTGCTCATCGGCCTCATGGTCGGCCAGCCCGTACAGCAGCATGGCCGCCGCCAGCGTGCAGCCAATCGCACCGGCCAGCAGGCCGATCAACAAACGGGTACGGATAGTCATCATGCAGCGGACAATTTATAGCCCACGCCACGGATGTTCTGGATGAAGCCAGTCCCCAGTTTCTTGCGCAAGTGATGGATGTAGACGTCGATGGCATTGCTGCCGATTTCCTCGCCCCAGCCGTAGATCCGGTCTTCCAACTGGCTCTTGGAGACGACCTTGCCCGGCGTATCGAGCAAGGCGCGCAGCACGGCAAACTCACGTGCTGGCAAATGCAACGGCGCTCCGTCCAGACTGGCAACGTGGGCGGCCATATCCATCTGCAGTCCACGATAGTTGACCACCGCCTGATGCTGCGGCTTGCCACGGCGTAGCAAAGCACGGATGCGCGCCAGCAGCTCATCGACCTCAAATGGCTTGACCAGGTAATCGTCAGCACCACCGTCCAGCCCTTCGACACGGGAGGCCGTAGCGTCGCGCGCTGTCACAATCAAAATCGGCGTCGCACCACCATGCGCCCGGTACTGCCGCAATACCTGCATGCCTTGCTTTTGTGGCAAGCCGAGGTCCAGCAGCACCAGGTCATATACGTCCTGGCGCAGGGCCAGCAAGCCGCTATCGCCGTCACGAACCCAGTCCACGGCGTAGTTTTCACGCCGCAGGACTTCCTCCATGCTTTCCCCGATCATCGGGTCGTCTTCGATCAACAGCAGACGCATTACCACACCTTGCGCAAGAAAATGACCGCGCCAGCATGCCTTGGCAATCATTAAACGCGAATTAAGAAATCAAAATACAACGTCCATCTTCGCGTGTCATGGAGGCGACATAAAGCGCTTCTAACCTCTGCTGCTTTTCATCCCCTGCTAAAGGACGCTTGATGTACCCTCAATCCCTCCCTCCACGTTTCGCGCTGGCGCTGCTGGCTGGCTTGCTGCACACCGTCTACGCCCAGGCGGCCGATACGCCCGCTGCGACGGATAGCGACGCCAACGCGGCGACCGCCCCTACCGCAGTGGTGGAAATCCGCTCGTCGCTGAATACCGCCGCTGCGGCCGCGCCATCCAAAGGTTCACTGGACGCCCGCTCGGCGTTGTCCGAAGTCAGCGACCAGTTTGTGCGCGACTTCACCTCGCCGGTGGCGGACTATAGCCAGGTGCTGCAAATGGCGCCGGGCATGTTCAGCTACAGCCCCAATGGCGTCGGCCTTGGCGATAACAAGACCACCATGCGCGGCCTCGGCGACGGCAACAGTGTGATTGCTTTTGACGGGATTCCATTCAACGATACCAACGGCGTCAGCCACCACGCCTGGGTGTTCTTCCCTAGCCAGTTCACCGGCGGCGCCGTGATTGATCGCAGCCCCGGTTCGGCGGCCACCATCGGCCAGGCCACCTATGGCGGCTCGATCAACCTGCTGTCGCGCGATCTGGAAAGCCAGCAGCGCACCAGCGTTACCGGTTCCCACGGCACCTGGGACACCACCTTGGTCGGACTGGAACACGCCACCGGCAATTTTGGTACGGATGGCAGCTCCAACCTGCTGGTCAACTTGCACGAAATGAAATCGGACGGCTACCAGACCTTCAACCAGCAAAAGCGCGATGCCGCCTCGCTCAAATACCGCTACCAGGTCAGCGAAAACACCGCCGTGACGCTGTTCTCCTCCTGGCTGAACTTGACCAACAACACGCCGAGCATCAAGGGCGTGAGCCGCGCCAACTACAACCAAGGCAACTACAACACCTTGCTGAGCGGCGACCCAAGCAAGGGCAACTACTGGGGCTACAACTTCTACGACATCTCGACCGCGTTCAATTACCTCGGCGTGACCAGCAACCTCGGCGGCGGCTGGAAGCTGGAAGACAAAGCCTACGTCTACCGCTACTGGAACAAGCAGAACTACAACAACAGCACCACCGTCATCAGCGCCACCAGCGCGGTTGACAAACTCAACTCCTACCTGACCAAGGGCAACCTGCTGCGCCTAAGCCAGGAATCGTCGCTGGGCGTGCTGCGTACTGGCCTCTGGTACGACTACGCCAAGAGCTACCGCTACCAGATCCAAAGCGATCCGCGCACCTGGGTTGACCAGGCAATCCCCAACTTCAGCGAAACGTACCAGACCACCACGGTCCAGCCTTACGTTGAATTTGAGTTCCACGTCACGCCGGCGCTGCAAATCACGCCCGGCGTCAAATACGCTTCTTACAAGCAGAACTTCCGTCACCTGCAAGACAACGGCGGCGCGGTCGGCAAGCTGGGCGGCGCGCCCTACATCGACAATGGCGTGAAGTACACCGACACCTTGCCGTCGCTGGACCTGCACTACCAGCTGGCGCCAACCTGGAGCGCCTACGCACAAATCGCTCGCGGCGACCAGATTCCATCGACTGGCGTGTTCGATGTGCCGAACGCCAAAGTCGCCACGCCGCCAAAGGCCACCAAGTCCACCACCACCCAGTTCGGCACCGTATGGCAGTCGGACAAATGGAGCTTGTCGGCAGACGCCTACCGCATTCGCCTCGACAGTCCATACTCATCGTCGCTGGATCCAATCAGTGGCGAGCCGGTCTACTACCTGAACGGTAAGGAGATCAGCCAAGGTGTGGAAGCGGAAGGCACGGTCTTGCTGGGGAGCGGCTTCAGCATCTACGGCAACGCCACGGTCGGCACCACCAAATATGACACCGGCAAATGGGTGGCGGGTGCACCTGCCAACACCGAAACCGTGTCGCTGAATTACCAGCATGGCGGCTGGAATACTGGCCTGTTCGTCAAGCGCGTCGCCAAGGTGTATGCCGATAACGGTGCAACGCATGAAGCGTTCGCCATCGATCCAGTCACACTGGCCAACCTGTTCATCAACTACCGCGTCAAGAATCCTGTTGGCTTCGTCAAAATGGCCAAGCTGCAGATGGGCGTCAACAACCTGTTCGACCGCCACAACATCGTTGATATCGCTTCGGCAGGCAGCAAAACCAGTTCCAGCGCCGCACCATCGCCAGCCGACCTGCTGACTGTGCTGCCAGCACGTAGCGTCTCCGCCACCCTAACTCTCGACTTCTAATGAAAGTCCACTCCATGCGTAAACTTGCCCTCCCACTGCTGGCCCTGCTGGCCGCGCCAGCCTTTGCCGCCGAACCGATCTTCGCCGCCCCGGCGCAAACGCAGGCGCAATTGATCTTGCCGACACCGCCGCAAGCTGATTCCGCTGTTACCAAAGCCGAACTGGCGGAACTGCATCGCCTGCAATCCGCCCGCACCAGCGCCGACGAAGCACAGGCCAAGGCAGACGATAGCGAGGAATCGCTGTTCATCTATAAAACCGTGCTGGGTGAAAAATTCAATCCGGCCGCCCTGCCGCTGACTACCGCGTTCGGCAAGCGCGTGAAAAACGACGAAGGGATTAACGCCAACCCGGCCAAGGACGCGTTCAAGCGCATCCGTCCTTACAATCTCGATAAAACGCTGCAGCCGGTTTGCAAAACCAAGACCAAGGACGATTCCTATCCGAGCGGTCACGCCACCGCTGGCTATCTGGCGGCGCTGACCTTGATCGAGATGGTGCCGGAACAGCGCGACGCCATCCTGGCAAGGGCCGATGCCTATGCCCGCAATCGCCTGGTGTGCGGCGTGCACTATCCGAGCGATATTGCGGCGTCCAAGCTGCTGGCGTACACCACCCATGCGGTCATGAACACTAATCCGCAATATCAGGCGGAGCTGGTGGCCGCCCGCGCCGAGCTGCGCCACCAGCTGGGCCTGGAGTAATGCCGGACGGCGCTGCGGGCGACTATTCGTTGGCGGCGCCGCGTCCACCAAGATTGGCATTGATACCGGCCGCCAAGTCTTCGGGGTCCAGCGATTCGTAATCCATGCATCACCTCCTGCGCTGAGGGTAACGAGTTGAGGATTAACGCTGCATTACGTCCCGCATACGCTATCATGCTGCACATGAGTACTATTGACCTTCCCTTCCGCGCTACGATTGAAGAAGCCTGCGCCTGGATGACACAGCAGACCGGCGATGCCTGGACCTTGACGCGCCTGCTCGAACACGAACTGACACCCGTGGTATGGCTGGACTATGACGCCGCCTATCCCGAGCTGTTTGGCGACGCCAACGGCGGCTATGCAGCGCCAATTTTTTTCAAGGACGACGTAGCGCGCCTTGCGGCCGGCAGCGAAGATATCCTGATTACCTACACCAAGGACGCTTACAAACTTCCGGCCCGCCTGCCTGAACCCGGCTTTCGCAGGCCGCTCGACCAGTTACGCTTTCAGAAGAAAGACCTGGAGCGCCTGGTCGGCCAGCTAAAACAAGAAGCCCAGCACAAGCCGCAGCCCGCCGCCAAGGAGTCGGAATCGGGTATCAGCAAAGATGAAGTACTCCTGGCGTTTTCGTCGATTGTGCGCCTGGACCTGGCGCGGGCACTGGACGACGCCACCGGCATCTTCGGCGACGATGGCGCGCGCGTCAAAGCCAGCGCCCGCAAATCGAAACGCAACGCGGTCTGGAATCCGGTCACGCTGGCGCTGGGGCTGCATGACGTCTACCGTGCGCCACTCGGTGCATTAAAGCGCGCATTCAAGTCGCACGACTTTTTGCAGGCGTGGCAAGGCAACTGGGAAGAGTCGCTGCGCTTGCTGGGCAAATAATCACATCACATGCGCCCGTAGCGCGCTTCGATGGTCTTGGCAGTGCCGTCACGGGTCAGCTGATCGACGGCTTCAGCCAGGCGTTTGACCATGGCCGGGTCGCAGATCCTGGAACAAGCCATGTAATTGAAGGTCGCCCCCAGCGGTACACCGGCCCGTATCCGGTGCTGCGGATCGGCCTCGCGCAACCACTCGCGAAATTGCAGCGTCGGTCCATACCAGGCATCGAAACGCTGCGCCAGCAGCATGCGTGGGCTGACATCGTTGTCGTTGATTTCGTAGATTTGAGGTTTGGCGAATCCCTGCTCGTTCAGGATATGGACACCTGCCGTGCCGCGCGCCACGCCGACCACGCGAAAGGCCGCGCGAGCTTCGTCAAAGCTAGCCACACTGCGCCCGACGGCGAAAAACGTGCGGTCCACCTTGACGATCGGGGCAATCCAAGTGTAGTGAGGTTCGCGCTCTTTCTGCCGCGCCAGCGGAATGATCAGCGCGTCGCGGACGTCGTCGCCCTGCACCGTCGCCATTGCCCGGTTGGCCGGGACGACCACAATTTTAGCCGTATAGCCTGCGCGCTTGATGGCCGCCAGCGCCAGGTCGCCGGCAATGCCATAGCGGCCAGGTTCATTGAAGGTCAGCGGTGGGACTTGCATCACGTACAGCGTCAACTCGGCCGCATGGGTACGTCCAGCGGAAACCGCAGTGAGCAGCAGACAGACTACAATGGCATGTACGAATCGTTTCATGCAATTGATACTACAAACTGGCCACTACCACGTCAATATGCGATTTATCTGTTTTTTCGCTTCTACCCTGCTCATATCGGCCTCAGCATTATCTGCGCCCGCCGCCGCACCGCTTGAATTACGCATCGCCGTGGTGTCTGATGGCCGTGCCGCCTACTTTGTGCGACTGCTGGAAGAATCGTTAAAGTTGATTCATCAACCTTACCATATCGACTACGTCAAGGACATTCCAGCCCGCCGCATGTGGTGGATGCTGGAACAAGGCGACATCAATCTGTTCTACGGGATGCAGTCGCCGGAAAAAGACAGCAGCAAGCAACTGGTCCGGGTACGTAATGGCTTAAGCAATGGCTTGATCGGCCAACGTGTGCTGTTGATCCGCCCGGCCGACGCAAAAGCCTTTGCACAGGTCCATACAGTGAACGACTTGAAGCGCACCGGGCTCACTGCTGGATTCGGTGCCGGCTGGGGCGATACCAAGGTGTGGAAGGCGGCGGGCTTGCCGCTGTACGAACACGCGGCACCTTGGAACACCATATACGCGATGGTGGCCGCACAAAACCGCAATGTCGATTATCTGCCGCGTGGCGTGATTGAAGTGATGGAAGAGGCGCGCTCCCATCCCGAACTGGTGGTGGAACCGCATCTGCTGATAGAGTATCGCGCCGACTTTGCCTTCTACCTGAATGTGTCTGCCGCCCGCTACCGCCCCATCATCGAACGGGCGTTGAAAGAAGCCGAAACCACCGGACTCAAAGCACGCCTGATCGACGAAGCATTTGGCGCTGACATCAAGGCGCTGAACCTGAACCGCCGTTTGCGACTGCGCCTTGCGGCTAGTCCGGACTAAGCAATCAATCTGGAGATCATTGTATGACTGCCACCAAACGCCTGGCCACGACGACCGCATTAATGCTTGCATGCTGTTTATCGCAAGCGAAAGCACAGCAAGCTGAACCAGCCGTGCATCAATTCGAAGGCAATGGCGTAGCGCCATTCGCCATATATCTTTCGCCGTCAGTCAAACAAGGCGCAGCAGCGCCGCTGTTGCTGCTGTTGCATGGTAGTTCGGGCGAAGGTCCATCCATGCTCGCCCGCTCCAGCCTGAAAGCGGCGGCCAACAAGCACGGCTTCATCATCGCGGCCCCTACCGGTGCGATGCATCTGGAACGCGGCTATGCATGGAATATACCGGGGGTGGTGACCGCTGGCGGTACCATGCCTGGCGCCGGCGACAGAGATGATGTCAGCTATTTGCTGGCTGTCGTGGATTTGCTAGTCAAGCAAGGGTTGGCAGACCGCAGCCGCGTCTACGTTACGGGTATTTCCGGTGGCGGCCGCATGGCAAGCTGGCTGGGATGCGTGGCGCCGACGCGCTTCGCCGCTATCGCCCCGGTAGTTGGGCTGCGCGCCGGAACACCACTCAAATCGGATACGACACAGGCTGATCCTGCCAGCTGCCAGCCTGAATCGCCTTTGCCGATCATCACCTTTGCCGGCAATAGCGACACCACCAATCCGATGCAAGGCGGCGGTTCGCCATACTGGCAGTATTCCATGCGTGCCGCGGAAATGCGCTGGGCGACACTCAATCACTGCCAGCATACGATGACCACCCAACGGATTTCGTCCACCGTCTACCAGGAGTCGTACGACGGCTGCCAGGATGATGCGTGGTGACTGCCTATATCACCGAGGGAGGCGGCCATAGCTGGCTAGCCGATGATGAAGTGATGTGGGCCTTTTTCGCCGGCTACGCCCGAACGGAGAATGGAAAACTGCTGAAACTCTCACGCTAGATGAATGCGCTAAAATGGCCGCTGCTTTTAACGATGTAAAACAGATGAACCTCGAAAACGACGGCGCTCGCCGCCCTATCTGCCTGGCGGTGGCAGCGCTGATGCTGGCGCTGAATGCTAATATCACCTTGGCGCAAGCACTGAATGCACCAGAAGCGCCGCAAACAGTCGACGCGAGCGGGAAATTGCAGTTCTACCGTTTTGCGGATGTGAATGTCCAAGTCGCCGGCCAGATTAAGGATGTGCTGTTTGCAGTTGGCGACGCCGTGCAGGAAGGCCAGCTGGTGATGGAGATTTCGCCGGCGATCCGCGCCAACCAGATGGACAGTAACCGTGCTCAAATGGCGCGGCTGCGGGCTGAGCTGGCGGACCAGCAAGCCCAAACCGATTTCGCCGAATTGCAGTTCAAGCGCCAGACACAGCTCAAGGCTCAAAATGCCACCCGCGACGAAAGCGTTGAGTCGAGTCGCATGAATTTGTCGTCGGCCCGCGCCCGCGTAGACGCCATCAACGCCCAGATCCAGCAACTGGAAGCGACGCTGAAATCCGACGAAGAAAGCAGCCGCCACAAGCAAGTTCTGGCGCCGCTATCGGGAACCGTGGTGGCGGTGAATGCACGCCCTGGACAAACTGTGAGCATCGGCCAGCAAGGCTTGCCCTTGATGCGCATTGCCGACCTGTCGCAAATGACGGTACAGGCGCGCGTCGCGGAAGTGGATGTGACGCGCCTGAAACGCGGCATGACAGCCAATTTTCAGACGCCCGGTTATCCCGGCCGCACTTGGTCGGGCAAACTGCGCCAGGTGCTTCTCGTACCTGCCGACGGCACAGCCGAGCAAGGCAAGCAGACTTTTTACAATGTCCTGTTCGAAGTCGACAATCCTGAACAGGAACTCATGAGTGGCATGACGGCCAAGGTGCAGTTCATCATCGCCCAGCCCAAGAGTGCGTTGCTGTCGCCGGCCAAGCCGGTTGCGCCGGTGGATGCGCAATGAGTCAACGCGCTGCACGCTACGGGTCCACACTGGCTGGAGCCCTGTTGACCTGCATACTGGCCGGCTGTGCGCATACGGCGCCCGTGGCGGAGCCGCTACCGACCATCGAATTGCCGGCTGGCTGGTCGCAGGCGGGTAAGCCCGGCAACCAGGAATGGCCAGACCGCCAGTGGTGGCAACGCTTCGGCAGCGACGAGCTGAGCCAACTGGTGCACGACGGAGAAGAAAGCAACCTGCAACTGGCCGCCGCGTTATCGCGCATGCGCCAGGCGGCGGCACAGGCGCGCATTGCCGGGGTGTCGCTACTGCCCTCGGTCGATGCATCCGTCAGCGCCAGCCGGGATCTGCCGGTCGCCGGCAATCGCAACGCCAACGTTTCAACCAGCGGACAATTGCAGGTGTCTTACGAACTCGATTTCTGGGGCAAGAACGCTGCCAGCGTTGCCGCAGCAGAGGCATCGCTCCGGGCTAATTTCTACGATCGTCAAACCGTGGCTCTCACTGTTACCAGCGGCATCGTGTCGACGTATCTGCAATTGCTGTCCCTGCACGATCGGCTCAACGTGGCGCGCGAGAACGCCAAGACCGCAGAGCATGTGCTGTCGCTGGTCGAGGCACAGAGCAGCGTTGGTGCCGCCACCTCTGTCGATTTGGCGCGTCAACGTTCCGCTGTCGCCAGCCAGTATGCCACCATCCCTGCGCTACTGCAGCAGCAGCGCGAGGCGCAATCCGCGCTGGCCATCTTGCTCGGCCAGTCGCCGCAAACCTTCAAGATCAGCGATAGCGGCCTCGACACCATCCAATTGCCCGAAGTGACGGCGGGCCTGCCGTCCGAACTACTGTCGCGCCGTCCCGATATTCGCCGTTCGGAAGCGGTGCTGGCGGCCGCTAGCGCCAACGTTGAGGCGGCGCGCGCAGCACTGTTTCCGAGCATCCGTCTGACCGGCTCGACGGGCACGCAAAGCAGTGCGTTGATGTCGCTGCTCAACGCCCAGAATTTGTTCGCCAATGTCGGCGCCTCGCTGGTGGCGCCGATTTTTGATGGTGGGCGTCTGCGGACCGAGCGTGATCTCGCCATCGAACAAAAACAGGAACTGGTGCAGACCTACCGCTCGACCGTCCTCGCGGCCTTGGCGGAAGTGGACACCGTGCTGGGCCAGATCAACAGCCTGGACGAGCAGCGCCGCTTGAAAGAGGTGGAACTGGAACAATCGCGTCTTGCGTTCAATTTGTCAGAGATTCGCTACAAGGCCGGGGCGGAAGACTTGATGACCGTACTCGATACCCAGCGCAGCCTGTCGGACGTGCAAAATGAGCTGGGGATACTCAAACTCAAACGCTTGCAGGCCACGGTATCGCTCTACAAAGCCCTGGGTGGCGGCTGGCAGGCTGGCTGAGCGAAGCAGCCAACAAATAATGAAAACATCATCCGCTTGCCACTTTACCAACTAGCTGGCATCATCCCTCGCCTGAGATAACACCACTCTGGCGAGGAATTAAACTTGAAGAAATCGTTCTACGGAAAACGACTCGCCTGCGCGCTGCTGTGTAGCATTTGCATGACTAGTTCCATCGGCGCCACCAACACTGGCGAACCACGCGGCGGAATCGACGTCGGCAAATACCACGTCGACATGGTCAGCACGGGCTCGGGGCCATATACCGTGATTTTCGAATCCGGCTTTGCCAGCCCATTGGGCGTTTGGCAAAAGGTAGCGCCTGAGATCGCAAAGAGCGCCAGGACAGTGATCTATTCGCGGGCGGGTATCGGCCAATCCGATGCGCGGCCAGAGCCGCGTTTGCCGCAGCGCTATAGTGTCGAACTCGACCAACTGATCGAAGCTGCGCAACTCAAACCGCCGTTCATTCTGGTGGGTCACTCCTACGGCGGATACCTGATCCGCTTATTCGCGGCCAGACATCCTGACCAGGTTGCGGGCATGGTCTTCGTCGACCCGTCCATGGAACGTTTTGACGCTGAGCTAAACAAAGTCGATGCGGCGAAACTCGCCCAGGACCATCGCCGTATTGACGCGCTGACACCGCCGCAATTTAAGGCCGAGAGCAAGCTGCTGGATCACGCCTTGGCGACAGCCGGCAAGATGCCTCCACCAAAACTGCCAGATGTTCCGGCCATTATTCTGACCTCCACCATGGTGCGTCCGAATCCCGAGTTCTTTATGCACACGCAGCCAGCGGTCGCAGTGTGGCGCAATCTGCACGACCAGCTATTCCGCCAGTTTTCCAGCGGCAGCCATATTGTTACCGCCAACAGCGGGCACAATATCCATCTGGAGGAGCCGGCACTCGTGATCGGCGCAATTCAGCAAGTGATGGCAAGCGCCACCGTATTGGCCGAACGCCGCGCCCATCAGATCAAAGTCGATAGCCTGATGCGCACCTTCGATCAGGCTGCCACCATGCTGAAAAACCAGCGCAGCGCCGAGGTCGAACAGCTTGTTGCCGCTGCGCTGACAGCAAGCGGGCTCAGTGAACGCGACATTAACTCACTAGGGTACGCGGTATTGAATGAACGGCGCCAGCTCGCGATGTCGACCCTCATCATGAAGTACAACAGCGATACCTTCCCTGAATCTGCCAATGCGCACGACAGCTATGGCGAGCTTTTACTTGAAATGCGCCAGCCAGCCGCGGCCAAGGAGCAGTTCCTGCAAGCAGTCGCGCTAGGCGGCAAGGGCAACAATGCGAAGGCACTGGAAGCTTTTCGCAGCAATCTTGCCAAGGCCGAAAAGGCAATCCTGGCGCAATAGGGATTGCACGCCAAGCAGTCATGTATGTGCAAAGGGCGGCCATTACCTTGAAAGATAGTGTGACTGAGCAGAGCAACTTCGGCGACTATCCGGCAGCACGCATACTTGATACGCCTACTTTTAGCGTCCATGTGGGCAGTTGCCATTCAATCTGGCGTAAGCCGGCGCGTCTTCAATGTAGTGATCGCGACTTGCTGCGCCAGCGTCATGGCATGGCTCACTTGTCCGGCGCATCCAGGTAGAAGATGGCGTAGACCTTGGCGCCGGTGGTTTCGGTTGGCTTGTCGATCTGAATCTGCACGCAGTCCTCGGCCACCAAACTGCGCCAGTTAGTGACGCCGGCGTTGGCGAATACGGAGTTGATCTTGCACGCCAGACTCATATCGATCGCCAGACGGGCATTGCGCTGCTCTGGCTTGGCGTAGTTGACGCCACGGATCTCGATGCCGAAGGCGCTCATCCACGGCTCCCACAGGCCCGATTCCACACCCTGTACCATGCGCGCCAACATGGCGTCCAGCGACAAGCCTTTCTTGACGACGGCACGCAGCAATTGCAGCGACGGCGCGGTGCGGATGTCGGTGCTTTGCTTGCCCGCGCCGCTTTCGCCGATGGATTTCAATTCCTTCGAAAAGGCAGCGTCGCGCTCGGTGTAGTCGCGCATCCGGTTGTAGAACTCCGCGTTCAGAAAGGGATTTCCTACCCGTCCGGTGGGCGCTTCGGCTGGCTGTTTAACAGGAGGCTGTTTTTTGGTGGTCATGGTGGTGCCTTTAGAATGTAAGGGCGCAGTGTAGCACCCCGCTCTGCTCTGAAAAGAAAAAGCCCCCGAAAAATCAGCTCCATCGCGATCTAAAAGAGCTGGGATATGACGGATCATTTGACCGCGTGGCAGCCTTTACCTGGCAGTGGAAAGCGGTCAATTAGAGTTCGGGCAATTCAGCGAGCAAACGAACACTATAAGTTTCCAGCAAATGCAGAAATAATGAGGTCATCGGTAGATCCAATGTAGTCGTTATGCGCACGGCACGCAGCTAAAAAGGATGCGCCCGCTTGAATTTTCTCACTGCGAGCGTCTGCAATGCTAACCTGAGTACATTCAGGAAATTAGGACTGGCGATGACCTCCCGGCGGCAATTTCTCCAGGCAACCGTGCTCTCCCTGAACCTCAAGCCGGCCCAAAGGCTGAGGTTTGTTTTCTCGCGCCCCTATGACAATCCCCGCACCCAATGGTTGATCAAGGTCTATCGCGATGTCTGCGCCATGAGTGGACTGAGTTTTGAATATCTCGATGTGCCGCCGAAGCGAGCAACGGCGATGGTGCAAGCAGGCCAGGCCGACGGCGAGCTGGGACGTACCTTCGGCTATTTGACGCTATATCCGAGCCTGGTACGCCTACGCGAGCCCAACAATGTGGTGCATTTCTGCGTGTACGGCGCCGGACTAGCGGCCAGTTTCGAAGGCATGGACCAGTTGCGGTCGCTGCGCCTGCGCTGCGAAACCCGGCGCGGCATTCCGGAACTGGAAGCCCTTCTAAGCGCCAAGCTGGCCCCCGATCAGCTATCGCAAATCAGCGATGTTGGCCAAGGCTTGCGCAAACTGCAACTGGGCCGCACGGATTTGTATTTCGATGTGCAGGAAGCGGTCGAAGACTACCTGGCGTTCCGGGAATGCAATAGCGGTCTACCCGACACGCCCGTCATCCGCCAGCTGGCGCAGGTACAGTCCACCACCGGCCATTGCTATCTGAACAGCGCCCATGCCAGCCATGCGCCACAAATGGCGGACGCGCTCGCTGAACTCAAACGCAACGGCACGGTGACGCGCTATCTGCAAGAGAGCCTGGCCGAATACCGTCACCGCTGTTTCGACGCCACCAAAGCCAGCGATCTGCCACGCTGAGCCGCCGCATCGATTGGCGCGTTCCGCCAGTCTGTTGGCGCGCTTTGCATAATACGAAACCCCGCACTTGCCTACACTCCTGATAAGCCCGATGAAGACGGGCATACCAACTTTAAACACGAGGAGTATCTATGGCACTCGATCACTACGTAACGCTGGGCCGCTCGGGGCTGCGCGTCAGCCCGCTCTGCCTGGGCGCCATGACGTTTGGCGAAGACCACGGCTGGGGCACTTCAGTGCAGGAATCGCAGGAAATCCTTGACCGCTTTATCACTGCCGGTGGCAATTTTATCGATACGGCAAACGGCTATACCAATGGTCACTCGAAAAAGATCATCGGTGACCACGTCGGCCGCCATCCGTCGCGCCGTGACCGCCTGGTCCTCGCAACCAAATTCAGCAGCAATTTGGATTTGGGCGATCCGAATAGCGGTGGCTCGGGTCGCAAGGCAATTGTGCAGCATTGCGAGAACTCGCTGCGGCGCCTGCAAACTGACTACATCGACCTGTATCAACGAGGCGACCTTCGTCTTGATCGATGAACTGGAGACAATCGCCAAGGCGCATGAATCAACGGCGGCCCGCATTGCGCTTGCCTCGGTGCGCATGCAGCCGGGCGTGAGTTCGACCATTATCGGTGCGCGCCGCGTGAGCCAGCTCGAAGACAACCTGAAATCGGCCGAGATTACCTTGAGCACCGAGGAGCTGGCGCTCCTCGACAGTCTGACCAAGCCAGTGCTGCCGTTCCCGCAAAACATGCAGCCGATGTTTGCATCGATCCACAATGGCGGCACCACCATCAACGGCGTGGCGGGCGGTGCTTCGCTGGTCAGGAAAAGCGATGCTAAAACGTACTGATGAACTCAACCACCTGGCACACAATCCCCGGCGCCGCAGTGTCATGACCACGGTCGCCCTGGCAGGGGTGGCATCTTTGGTCACAGGGCCTTTTACCGGAATAGCCCAGGCGCAGACTACCAACTTGAAACAGGAAAAAATCATGAAGACGAATGTCAATTTCACTAGCAGTGGCTGGCGACTGGCCGGCCATCTTTACACCCCGAATAATCTCACGCCCGGCAATCATGCCGCTATCGTCGTCGGCCATCCGGCCAGTGGCGTGAAAGAACAGACTGCCGGCCTGTACGCGCAGCGTCTGGCGGAACTGGGCTTCATCACCCTCACCTTCGACACGGCCACTCAAGGCGAAAGCGAAGGCTTGCCGCGCGGCGTAGAGGATGCCGCACGCCGGATCGAGGAATTCAAGAGCGCAGTGTCGTTCCTGAGCTTGCGCGCCGAGGTCGATCCGGAGCGCATCGGCGCGCTGGGGATTTGCGCCTCGGGCGGCTACGTGGTCGGGGCCGCAGCCTCCGATCATCGCATCAAGGCCGTCGCCACCGTGAGCGGCGTCGATCTCGCCACCTGGCACCGGCGCGGCGCCGACGGCAAGCAGGATCCGAAAGTGTTCCAGTCGCTGCTGGACGCCTGCGCAGCAGCCCGCGCCGCCGAAGCGCGCGGCGAGCCGGCGTCGATGATGCCGATACGCCCGGCCAGCGAAGAGGCTGCGCGCGCCAGTGGCCCAATGGATCTTGATGGCTACCTGTACTATTGCACCGACAATGGCCGCCACCCGCGCCAGGCCGATGAACTGGCCTGGACCAGCATCGACCGCACAGCGCTGGCCAATGGCTTCAGTCTCGTGGAGCTGGTTGCGCCGCGTCCCCTGCTGATGATCGTCGGTACCGAGGCTGTCAGCAAATGGATGGGCGAGGATGCGATCGCGCGCGCGCACGAGCCCAAGGAGCTATTCTGGGTCGAAGGCGCTACCCATGTCGGCTTATACTACAAGCCTGAGTACGTGAACCCGGCCGTGGCAAAGCTGGCCAACTTCTTTAATACAACCATTCTTTGAGTCGGCATTCATGAAGCAAGCGGTGGCGGATAAGATCAAGTTTTCCGATGCGCTATGGGCCAGCATCAAGCAGGCGGGCATCGCCCGCACTGACTTGCTGCGCGAGGCGCGGATTCCGTTGAGCGTCGTGACCGGGCAGGCGCCGCTGTCCACGGCGCAGTTCTTCGCGCTGTGGAATGAGCTGCCTGGCCTGAGTGACGATCCCGCCATCGGCTTGCGCATCGCCACCGGCTTGCAAGGACTGGCGGTGCCACCTTCATTCCTGGTGGCCTACCACGCGCGCGATTTTCGTGATGCTTTGCAGCGCGTGGCACGCTTCAAGCGACTGTGCGCCCCGGAGGAAATTTGCCTCGATGAGCGCGGCGAGCGTGGCGAAATTGTCGTGATCTGGAGTCACGCCAACGGCCAGGCGACGCCGCCCGCGCTGGTCGATACGGTGTTCGCCTCGCTGCTGGAATTGGGACGACAAGGAACGGCAACACCGATCTCCGCGTTGACGCTCGAACTGGCGCGGCCGCCAGGCGCCACCGCCGATTACGAAAACTATTTCGGCTGCCGGGTGCGCTTCAGCGCCGAGCAAGACCGTCTGGTCTTTCGACGCGCCGATCTAGACCGGCCGTTTGTCGGCTACAACGCCGAGTTGCTCGATATCCTGATCCCTGAGCTGGACCGACGGCTGGAGCAGCAAGCCCAGCAAGCCACACTGGCAGAGCAGATCCGCTGGGTGTTGCGCCGGCGGCTGACGGCAGGCCGTCCCGACATCCGCGCGGTCGCCACCGAACTGGCGATGAGCTCGCGCTCTTTGCAACGCAAGCTGACGGACGAAGGGCTGACCTTCCAGAGCCTGCTCAGCGACACCCGCCACCAACTGGCGCTGGAGTACCTGACCGATCCCGAAATAGAGATCATTGAAGTCGCCTACATGCTGGGCTACGAGGACCAGAACTCATTCTTCCGTGCCTTCCGGCAGTGGGAGGAACTGACGCCGGCGGCTTGGCGCTCCACCCGCTGACCAATGACTATTCCGGCTGCCGCCAAATCGATGACAGTGTCCAGATGCTGATGTCCGTCACCTCAGCCGCAGCACCCTCGGCAAAGAGCGAAACCCGCGCTTGATGCGGATCAGGGAAGATCTGGCTGCTCAACACAGCCTCGCCCTCGCCTGCAAATACGGTCAGCGATGCTGTGTCGAACAAGATCCGCAGACGGAGTTTGCCATCACGCAGCTGCACCGGCGCGTTCTGGCGCTGGGCGAATCCGGCAAGCGCGGCGCTGTAGCCATCGCGGCTTCGATCCAGATAGAGCGTTCCGTGCTCGCGGTCATAGCCCAGTTCGATTTCGTGATCGGTTGCGCCGCTGCGCAAGCGTATGCCAGTGCGCTGTGCGCCGCCCGGTTTCAGATGCAGCTCCAGTTCCGCCGGTCCGGCATCGCTCAGCACGTGATTCAGCGTGACAGCATTCGCTGGCACCCTGAGCACCGGTTCGCGGTACAACAAGTTCGTGCGCAAACTTTGGAACTCAGTGACCGGCTGCTGGACCAGCCGCACGCGGCCATCCAGCGTCCGCAAGGACAATTCGCGCGGTACCGATTGCGCACTGCGCCACGGCGCCGTTGGTACCTGCTGCCCGTACAGCCAATTGCTCATCCAGCCGATCATGATCTGCCGATTGCCGGGCAGTCCATTCCAGCTGACGGCGGCGTAGTAATCGGCCCCATAGTCTAGCCATTGCACGCCGGGCGATGGGTCGGCAGAAAACTTGACGCCGTCGAAGTCGCCAACGAAGTACTGGGTGCCGGAGCCGCCAGCCGGACCGCCGGGATTGAGACTCATCACCAGCACCCATTTGCGTTGATTGGGATCGCCGTCGACCGTCAGCTCGATCAGGTCCGGGCATTCCCATGCCCCGCCTATCGCATTGGACGGGCCGAATTCACTCATCCAGTGCCAGTGCAGCAGGTCGCGCGAACTATAGAGCAAGGCTTTGTGCAGGTTCGGCAACACCAGCACCATCACCCATTTATTCCCCGCCGCGTACCAGAACACTTTGGGATCGCGGAACTCGCGGTACTGGTCCGTGTACGGCGCGGGGGGCAGCGCAATCACCGGGTTGGCTGCGTACTGCGTCCAGCTACGGCCACGATCCAGGCTGTAGGCCAGCGATTGTGCCTGCGTGCCCGCCAATACTGGCTGACCACTGGCGAGCTGCTGCGCCAGCGGATAGACGCTGGTGTACATGGCGATCATGGCCGGCCGGCCTGACTCGCCAAGTCCGCTGGTGTTGGCCTGATCAACCACCACGCTACCTGAAAAGAACATCTGCGTGACCTCGCCCCGCGCGGTCTTCTCCACCTTCAGCGCGAGCGGGAGTTCCTGCCAGTGCAGCAAGTCCGGACTGACCGCGTGGCCCCAGGACATGTCGCCCCATGTGCTGCCATTCGGATTGTATTGATAGAAAAGATGGTATTCGCCATCGTGATAAACCAGGCCATTCGGATCATTCATCCAGTTGTGCGCTGGCGAGTACGACAGTTGTGGGCGGAACGCTTGCAGGTAGTCCGCAGCCGCGCTGACGCTGGCCAGCACAGCGGCGCCGAGGGTCAATAAGGTCATGGTAAAAAATCGATTCATCAGGGAGCCGGTTATGTTTAAAAATGGCCGTCGCATGGACGACCATCCCCATCACACTGCTTAGAACATGTACGTCAGGCTAAAGCGTACGGTACGGCCAAACAGCGGCCGCGCCACGCCGCGGTTACGGCTGCCATCCGGCGACAGCAGGTCGTTGAACAGCGGATCACCCTCGGTGAACGACAGCTGGTTAGTCAGGTTGGCCACGTGCAGATGCGCACTCAGGCGTTCGCTGATCTGGTACTGCGCCCCGGCGTTGATGATGTGGTAGGACGGGTACAGCGTCACGTTGCTGTCGGTCGCCTCGGAGTAGCGCGCGCCGTAGTACTGGTACTGCGCATACAGGCTCACCGGCACATCGGTCAGCGGCTTCAGATCGTACGACGGCATCAGGTTGAGCATCACTTTCGGCAGGCGGCGCGGACGGCGGCCGTCTTCGCTGATCTGCACATAGTGGTAGCCGGTGATGACGCCTTTGCTGTCCTTGTCTTCCTGCGTGATGGTGTAGTTAGCGCCATTCACTTTCGGATTCTGCAGCACTACGTTGCCTTTCAGCTCCAACCCTTCCAGCGCGGCCGGACGCCAGCTCAGTTCAACCTCGGTGCCGATGTTCTGCACGCCGCGCTGGTATAGCTGGACCACGTCCGGGCAGGAATTAATCTGCGTGACACCGCCTTGCACCGCGCACGACGAGGATCCAATGTCCTTGTAGATGTTGATCGCGCTACGCGGCGAGAAGTTGTTGTAAAACGCTGCCACCGAGGCGCCAAAACCGCGCGTCAGGTAACGCAGGCCGAACTCGTACTGGCGGATATGCTCGACCGCGCTGACTTCCACCGGCTTGCCGTTGACCACGGTAGCGCCGGCGGTAGCGAAGTCGTTCAAGTCTTGCAGGCTCGGCAGGCGGAACGAATCCGACGCCAGTCCGTACACGGCAAACGCTTTGTTGAAGCTGTAGTTACCACCCAGCGACCAGCCGAAGCCGTGGTAAGTGTGTTGCAAGCTGTGCGGATCGCCCGGCAGGCTGATTTCATTGTCCGCAGTGGTGTCCTGCGTGGAGCCGACCACCACGCCGGCCGGCGTCAGGTCGGTGATGACGTTACGGTCGCGACGCACCACATCGGCCTTCAGATTTTGCCAGCGCACACCGGCGTCAATCTTTAGCTTGTTACCCATCGTTTCCCAATGGTCGAGCAGATAGGCTGCGCTGCTGTCGCCATGTATCTGGCTGACGAAGCCGCCCCAGCCCGGCAAGATCGCCCCGCCCTGCGTCAGGCTCGGGCCCACTTGCTTGCCTTGTGCATCGACCGCGTACAGGTCCACCAGACGCGACTGGCTGGAGACATCGCTTACCAGCAGCGCCTGCTGGAAGTTCGGTGCGTAGTTGTAGCGGCTCTTGTAGACGCCGAAGGTCAGGTCATGCGAACCTTGCAGCGTGAACGTTTTTTGTGTCTTCAAATCAAGCGAGGTGCTGGACGCGTCAACATCGGCAATGAACGGGATCATGAAGTTCAGGTTGGCCGATACCGGCACCGGCGTGCCATCAAGGTAGCGTGCCGCCACGCCGCTCGCCTTCGCATACTTCTTGATAAAGTCGTCGCGGCTGATGTTAGCAAATGAAGCGCAGGCGTTGCTGGTCGGGACGTTGAAGAAGCCAATCAGCTTGGCGTTGCTGAGGTTGCAGTTGAGCGCCGCGCCATGCGCTGCCGAGATCACATCGTTCTGATAGCGGGCATTGAGGAAGTTGGCCGAGGTGGCAGTGTCGTTGCCGGTAAAGACGCCGTTAAAGCCATTGGTGCCGGTGGTGTAGCGCAGCCCGGCCGACAGCTTCCAGCCATCTTCCAGCTCATGCGAGCCACTCAGCGTCAGCATCTTGAAATCAGGATGGATGCCGTCCGCCTGGTCGATGGTGCGGGTGCCGTATTCACCTATCATGTTGAAGTAGCGGTTGTAAGGCGATGCCGTGGTGCCGTGCGCGAAGTCGATGCCCAGCGGCTGGATGGTGTCCTGGCTGATGGCAGTCGGATTGGCTGGCGTGCCCGGATTGCTGAAGCGCGGCACCGAGATCGGCAAGTTCTGGTAGAACGCGGTACGGTCGTTGAGCACCAGCGCATCGGCGCGGGCGGTGGTCTTGCGGTCATTGCTGGTGTAGACCAGGTTACCACGCACCTGGCCGCCGCGGTCAGCGGTGTAGCCGGTGTCGCGGATACCGTCGCTGCGGCGATAGAAGCCGCCCACCGCGCCGGTCAGGTTCGGCGTCAGCGGGCCGGAGATAAAGGCGTCCTGGCGCAGGAAACCGTAGTCGGCGTACTCAATCTTGTAGCCGCCAGCGAGGTGATCGCCGCCGGTGCGGGTGACGTGGTTGACGGTCGCGCCAAGGCCGTTGGAATACAAGATGCCGCCTGGACCACCCTTCACCACTTCCACGCTGTCGGTCATCAGGTCATCGCGGATGAAGACGTCGTTGTTCATGAACGGCGCTTCCGGTTCCTCGTAGGCCGGCAAGCCGTCGATCAGCTGCGGTGCAAAGCGATAACCGCCGGTGACTGGCAAGCCGCGCACGGTAATGTTGTTGCTGGCTTCGCCGGCGCTACTGCCTTCCGAATAAATGCCCGGGAAGTTGGCCAGCAAATCGGCCGTGCTCATCGGCGCGAGGCGCTGGATTTCCTCGCTGCCCAGCGTATTGATCGAGAAGGTGGCGTTTTTCTTGGTGGTGGTCTTGGTCACGCCAGTGACGATCACCACTGCCGCCGGATCGCTAATCTCGGCGGCCTTGGATGCATCCTTGGCGACACCGGCCTGCTGCTGCGCATACACCAGCGCCGGCGCCAGGCAAATGGCCAGTGCCGCCGAACGGCTGATGTAACGGGTGTAACGGGTAATCGAATAATTCATGCCTCATCTCCTATTATGATTATCAAGCGGCATGCCGCCGCCGGGGTAAGTTTTGTTATGTCTAACGTTGTCATACCAGGTACAGCGCTTTAATCGTGGTCAGGCACCTCCTCAAGTCTTGGCATATCGGCGCCGCGCCGGGAACAGGTGATGGCTGCAGCCCGGCCGGCAAAATGCAGCGCTGCCAGCAAAGCCGGCCGGTCTGCTGTTTCCAGTGCGGCGCGCGTCAGCAGCCTTTGCCGCGACAGGTGGGACAGCAGCGCGGCCTGGAAAGTGTCGCCGGCGCCTACCGTATCGACCACGGTGACGTTTTGCGCCGGCAGCGATAACGTGCCAACCGCGCGGGTAGCCGCCAGCACACCATTGCCGCCGAGCGTGACCACCACCAGCGCCACGCCCGCGCCCAGCGCCAGGTCGATGAAGGCTTGCGGCGCCAGGCCGGGAAAAACCAGTTCAATGTCTTCGTCGCTGATTTTGAGCAGGTCGGTGACCGGCAGCATCCAACTGATGGCATCAGTCCAGACGCTGCGGTCCGGCTGTATGGTCAGGCGCACGTTGGGATCGAAGGCAATCAGGCTGCGGCCTTGCTGACGCGTGACCAGCGCTTTCAAGGTCGACGCCACCGGCTCCACTGCCATGCAGTAGGAACCGACGTGGATGGCGGCGGCGTCCAGCGGCAACGGCGCTAGATCGGCCGTCGTCACTTCACGCTCGGCAGTGGCGCTGCCGTACAAGGTGTAGGTTGGCGTACCGTTAGCGCCCACATCCACCGTCACCAGCGCGGTGGATGCCGCCGGCCGTGGCGCGACGCTGATGTCGACGCCCTCGCTTTGCAGCGCGGCGGTCAGCTTGCGGCCGAACATGTCGTTCGACAGGCCGCCGAAGAACAGCGGCGTCGCGCCCAACCGCGCCAGCCCGACCGCAAGATTGAACGGCGAGCCGCCGAAGCGCGCCGACAGCGCATAGCCGTCCGGCGTCTCGCCATCGCTGAATACATCAAACAGCGCTTCTCCACAGACCACGATCATGCTACCTCCGACATTGCATTGAACTCCGGCGCACGCGCATCAATGCGCAGGCCGGCTTGATTGAATACATGGATGCGTCCTGCCGCTGGACCAACCCGCCACTGCGCGCCGCTGGCTGGCGGCTCGCCCTGCACCACTACCATCAACGGCTTGTCCAGCCCAGCCACGTGCAGGTGCACATACGATTCCGCGCCCAGCCGTTCGACCAGCAACACCTTGCCGCCAAGTGCGCCATCGATTGCCGCCGCCAGATGCTCGGGGCGGATGCCGACCGTGACGTCGGTGATCGCCACACCGGCTGGCGCCTGCCACGCCAGCCGCACCTCGCCTACCCACAGCTGGCCGGCGGCATCGATCCTGCCTGGCAGCATATTCATGCGCGGGCTGCCGATAAAACCAGCCACGAAGATATTCGCCGGCTGGTCGTACAAGTGCATCGGCGCGCCGATCTGCTGCACGCCGGACGGTCCCAGCACCACGATACGGTCGGCCAGCGTCATCGCCTCGACCTGGTCGTGAGTGACATACACCATCGTCGCACCGAGCTGCTGGTGCAGCCGGGCGATTTCCACCCGCATGTCGGCGCGCAGTGCGGCGTCCAGATTGGACAGCGGCTCGTCAAACAAGAAAGCGCGCGGCTTGCGCACGATGGCGCGGCCGATCGCTACGCGCTGGCGCTGGCCGCCCGACAGTTGCGGCGGCCGGCGTTCCAGCAGATGCTCCATTTGCAGCATCTTGGCCACGCCCTGCACCGCCGTCCTGATCTCGGCCTTGGGCACGCGCGCCAGCTTGAGGCCGAAGGCGATGTTTTCAAACACCGTCATATGAGCGTACAAGGCGTAACTCTGGAACACCATCGACAGGCCGCGCTTGGCGGGCGGCGTGTCGTTGACGCGCTCGCCGTCGATGTTGATTTCGCCGGCGCTGATGTCTTCCAGACCGGCGATCATGCGCAGCAAGGTCGACTTGCCACAGCCCGATGGACCGACCAGCACCACGAATTCGCCATCGGCGATGGTGAAGTTGATGTCGCGCAAAATGTAGTGCGCTTCGTTGCCAGGGTAAGTCTTACCGACGCCCTGCAATGCGATTGCTACCATCTCAATTCCTCTTTTCTTGGCTACCCATCGCCCACACTTTGAGCGAGATGATGCGGTCGCCGGTTTGCGCCAGCAGTCCCAGGCCATCGGCGTCGCGCCGGCTTGGGTAGATGCGGCTAGTCAGGCTGTTGCGCTCGTTGGCGTAGGCTTCAATCATGGAGCCGTCCAGGAACAGGCGCAGGCGCAGTGCTTCGGCGTTCAAGGCAAACGCCCCGCCCTGCACGCCGCCATGGCGGCCGCTGGTGCTGCGGCTGCGGTCGATTTCCAGCCGCTGGCTGGCGGTGTCGACATACAGGTCGGTCAGTTCGGTCTGATCTGGCGCGCTGCGCACGCGCAGTCCGCGCTTGCCTTGCTGGCTTGATGGCGCCAGCTCCAATGCGATTTCAAGCGCGCCGCCGTGGATGGCGGCCAGCGCAGCTTGCGCTTCTGCCACGCTGACGTCGTGCAGGTCGAGCAACTGCTGGCGGCGCAGTGTGGCGGTCTCGCTGATCGGCGCGAGGCGCAACTCGCCATCGTCGCCCAGCGATAACGTGATCGGCAGACCACCGTTATGGGCCCAGCCGGCGTCATATTCGTCTTGCAGCGTGCGCTCGCCCTGGGCGATGGAGAACACGATGCTACGGCCAGTCTTGGGGTCGACAAAACCGCTCGGTCCGGAAAAATGGCCTTGGCCGAGGTCGAACATGCGCGGCGCTTCCACGTCCGGCGTAAAGCGCGCAGTGGTGGTGTCGAACACGCCAATCCAGTAGTAGGCCTGGCCGCGCACGTCGTTGAGGAACACATGGCGTTCGCGGCCATCCCTGCCTTTGCCGACTGGCAGCAGCACGGGCAGTTCCCATGTCGCGTCAAAGCCCGGGTAGCGCATGGCGTCGATCGAGAACAGCGGGCCGCGCGGGGTCCAATTGCGCAAGTCGCTCGATTCATAAACCAGCGCCGTGCCGCTGCGGCCGGTCAGCGATGAGCCGACCAGCTGGAACCAGCGCTGCTGTGCGCCGTCGCGGAACACGAACGGATCGCGGAACTCGCCATAGCGGCCCTGGCCTTCTTGTTGCAGTGTGACTGGCTGCAGGGTTTTATCCCAGCGCGTCAGGTCAGGATCGCGCAGGTCGTGCGGCGTTGCCATGCCAGTGCGCTGGTTGGGCTTGGCGGTGTCGTTACCGGCGGTGAAGAACAGGACTGGTGCACCAGCCGCGTCATAAGTGGCGCTGCCGGACCAGATGCCGTCGGTGGCCAGGCCATCATCTTCTGGCGCCAGGGCAATCGGCAGTTCGCGCCAGCGCACCATGTCCGGGCTGACCCAGTGGCCCCAGTGGATCTGATGCCAGAACGGTCCGAACGGATTTTTCTGGAAGAACAGGTGGTACTGGCCGCCGTAGTAAAACGGCGCGTGCGGCTCGTTCATCCAGCCGGCGTCCGGGATCAGGTGGTATTGTGGGCGATACTGGTCGCCGTCAAAGGTCGCGGGCGCAATACGCAGGTCCGATGGCGACAGCGTCGGCACGACACCGTGGCGTTCGGCCAGGTCGGCCTTCATGCCGGCAGCCACGCTGACGGCATCGGATGGACCGGCACTGATGCGCACCTCGTCCATCAAGCCGAGGAAGGTGTTGAGCTTGAATACGCCGCCGACGGTTTCCGGCTGCGAGTAACGGCCTACAGTCAGCGGCACGGCTGGCATGCCGAACACACCATCGACGGGGGCCGTCACATGCACCAGCCGCTCGCCATTGAGGAATAACGCCACTTGCCGGGTCACCGGATCGTAGCTGGCCGCCACGTGCGACCATGCGTCGCGCGGCAGCTTGCGTTCCTTGACGCGTACATCAATGATGGCGCTGCCCATGCCCAGCTTGATGCCCCAGGTACCGAAGCGATACACACCGAAGGAAAAGCCCTGCTTGGCCTCGGTATCGAACTGGCTCAGGAAGGCTGAGTAGTGGCCGCCATCGCCCCATTCGAACGCATGCGGCGCTATCCAGGCGCTGAGCGTAAAGCCTTTCGCCAGTTGGGTCGAAGTCAAGGCGGGCGCTTTGATATCGGTGGAGTAGCCGTCGAACTGCAAGCAACCTCCACGGATGCAGGCGGTGGCCGGCCGCCACAAGGGCGCGCTGTCCGGCTTGTAGCGCGCGTGGTTGAAGACGTAGTCGACCGCGTCATGGCGGCCCGACACCGTCTCCACCGCTTGCTTGCCGCTGCCGTCGTCCAGCGGCCAGTGCGCGAGTAGCGGCGCGCTGGAGGCAGCGGCCGCCTGCATCGCCGCCATCAGGCCGGCCAGCAGGTACTTGTTCATCATCGTGTCTCCTTGATTATTTTTATATGCGGATGTCCATCGTTGTCATTTTTCAGCTGGCGAGACATCCAGCTGGTACAGGCCGTTCTCCAGGCGCAGCGGAATCGGATCGCCGATGCGGCCGACAAACTGGCCATCGGCACCGCTGTCTTCAAACGCTAGCAGGCTGTCTCGGCCGGTCACAGGATCGCGCAGGATTTTACCTGCGTAGCGGCGGCACGGCGTATCGCCATCGAGGAAGCCCGGCGCAGGCTGCCACGGACCGAGCGGATTGTCAGCTACCAGATAGTGGGTACCGGACACGCCGCCGTCATGCGCAGCGCGCATCGCTTCCGACCAATGCGGTGCGACGTTGCAGAACACACAGTACCAACGGCCATCGCGCTCAAAGATCTGCGGCACTTCCAGTTGGCCGTAGTGGCCGCCCTCGTAGACTGGCGCGGTCGCTTCCCAATTCACCAAATCCGCAGACACGGCATGGCCGATCACGCCGCGTTCATATTTCGGGCCATCGTTGCGGCGCGCGGTGAAGAACATGTGATACATGCCGTCGATTTTTTCCGGCAGCACCCACGGGTCGCGCAGCGCGCGGTCGTGCCAGCGCCCTTCCGCGTGCTCTTCGTAAAACCGTTCATCCAGATCCAGTGCCAGGCCGCTGCCAACGCGGGTCCAGGGGCCATTCAGGCTATCCGCCACCGCATGGCCGATGCGCTGGCGCATGCCGTTTTCAGCACGGCTGGTGCCGGTGTAGAACAGGTGGTAGCTGCCCTCGGCCTTGATGATGGAGCCGGTCCAGGTGGTGTAGTCGTCCCAGGCCGGTTCGGCCGACGGCCGGAATACGGTGCCCAGCGGCGTCCACTGGCGCAAGTCGGTCGAGACCGCGTGGCCAACCGAGACATTCCAGTGGCGCAGGTCGGGATTGCCGATGGCGCGGTCGGCCTGCAGGAAGTACAGGTGCTGCTGGCCAGCCTCCTCGTAATGCCAGAAGTCCCAGATGAATTTGTCGCTGATGTGAAGTGTCATGTTGCTTCCAAAGTTAGCCCTTGACGCCGGCGCCCGCCACCGACGCGACAAACTGCCGCTGGAAAGCCAGGAACACCGCGAGCACGGGTAAAGTAATCACCGAGGCGTAGGCCATGATCTGGCCCCACGAGTTGGTGCGTCCAAAAAATTGCTGGATGCCGGGCTGTACCGGGCGGAACGCTTCGCCTTGAATCACCATGATCGGCCACAGGTATTGGTTCCATGCCGAGATGAACAGCACGATGGCGGCAGTGGCAATCACCGGTCCGCTGTTGGGCATGATGATGCGGGCGTAAACGGTCCACGGCCCGGCGCCATCCATCTTCGCGGCCTCGTCCAGTTCAGGCGGAATATCGCGGAAGAACTGGTAGAACAGGAACACGCAAAACGCATTGGCAAGGAAGGGAATCACTTGCACGTGCAGGCTGTTGAACCAGCCGGTGTGCAGCACCAGTTGGCCATGCTCGATGGCTGGCCACGGCAGGCGCGCTACCAGCGACAGCAGCGGAATGGCGATCACTTCAAACGGTACGATCACCAGCGCTACCACCAGCGCCAACAGCAGGTTGCGGCCGCGCCAGCGCATGCGGGCAATCGAGAACGCCAGCATGCTGTTGACCAGCACGCCGCCGATCACGATCAGGGTGGCGATCAGCGTCGAATTCAGCAGGAAGGCAGGCAAGTCGCTTTTCTCAAATACGGCTGTGTAGTTGCGCATCGACCAGTCGGCCGACGGCAGATAGGCCGACCAGCTGTTCAGATTGGCGAAAATCGCACCATCGCTTTTGAACGAGGAAATGAACATGAACAGCAGCGGCGCGATAAACACGATACCGATCGCGCTCATGGCAAGGAACAGTGCGAGGTCGCGCAGGCGTTGGCGCCAGGTCGTGGTCATTATTTTTCTCCTTTCGCCACCAGCAGGCGCTGCAGCAGCGACAAGCCCAGTACGATTGCAAAGAACACCAGTGTGATGGTTGAGCCATAGCCGACATCCTGCTCCTTGAAGCCGCTGCGCACGGCGTGGTACACCACGGTTGAAGTGGAGTCGAGCGGACCGCCCGAGGTCATCACATCGACCTGCGTGAACAAACCGAAAGCCAGCAAGGTGGTCGACACCAGCACAAACACGATGGTGTTGCGCAAGCCCGGCAAGGTAACGTGGACAAAACGCTGCCAGCTATTCGCGCCCATCAGCTTGGCCGCCTCGTACAACTCGGGCGAGATCGATTGCAGGCCAGCGAGGAACACCAGCATCTGGAAGCCCGCGCCCTGCCACGCCGACATCAGCGCGATGGCTGGCAAGGCATAATGGCTGTCGCCCAGCCAGTCCGGACCGGCGTTGGGATCGTGCAGCACATTGCGCAGCAGCTCGTTCAGCATGCCACGGTCGGTGTTCAGCATGAAGGCCCAGACGATGGATGCCACCACCATCGAGGTCACTACCGGCGCAAAATACACGGTGCGGAAGAAAATGCGGCCACGGATTTTCTGGTTCACCAGCAGCGCCAGTCCGAGTGCAGCGCCGCACTGCAACGGCAGCACCAGCAAGGCAAACAAGAAGGTGTTGATCAGCGAGCGATAGAACAGCGGATCGCTGGCGGCCAGCACCACGCGGCGCTCGCCCAGATCCACATGAAACGCTTCGCGGTAGCTGCCCAGTTGCGGATGCTGGCGACGCACCTGGCGCCAGGTTGGATAGCGTACGCCTTCCTCGTCCTGCACCAGTTGACCGCTGGTGTTGCGCAGCGGCTCAATTACGGCCACGTCCAGTGCCAGCAAGCGGCGGTAGTTATCAAGGCCGATGTACTGCGTCGGCTCCGGCGACATCAGGCGATGGTTGGTCAAGGTGGCGCCAGCGGCCAGCAGCATCGGCAGCGCGACAAACAGCGCGAACAGCAGCATGGCTGGCGACGCAAACAACGCCACCGCGAACGGGCTATCCTGTCCTAATGTGATTTTCATAAGCCGCCTCCCGCTTTGCGCGCGCTATAGCCGTAACCGTTGTTGCGCGCGATATTGTGTTCGATGGCCTCGACTGCTTCGTCGAGTGCCTCGGCCGCATCCTTGCCGCTGCGGATATCCGCCATGGCCTTTTCAAAGGTCGAGGACAGTGCCGGATAAGCTGGCGTCGCCGGGCGTGGCACGGCGTAGCGCTGGGCGTAGTCAAAGTAGGTGCGCCAGTCGCCGCCGGGGCGGTAGTGTTCGGTCAATGCTGCGCTCCCCACGCTGACCGGCACCAACCCGGTCATGCGCGATGCGGCTGCAATTTCCGACGGCGAAATCAAATGCGCGAGGAAAGCCGCCGCGCCCTCAGGCTGGCGGCAGCTGCGCGTGATGCCCCACTGCCACGAGGCGGCGCCGATTTTTGGACCGTGGCCGAAATCCGGCGGCGGCATCACCACCAGGTCGTCACCGAACAGCTCGGTGTAATCACGTGCTTTCCACGAACCGGTGTAATGCAGCAGCGCCCGGCCCTGCTCGAATGCCTTGTCGTCAGCCGGATGGCGCTCGGCCAGTTTTTCCTTGAACAGCTTGCCGTAGTAGCGGCCTACCGCCACTGCCGAATCGTTATTCAGCACGCCATCCACGCGCAGGTAGTTGGCGCGGTCGATCAGGTCGGTGCCGGCGCTTTGCAGCCATGGCGAGAAGGCGTAGCTATACCATTCGCCCTTGAAGCGGCCGTTCAGATCCAGTGGGAAACGATAGCGGCCGCTTTGCTTGGCGGTGGTCAGCAGCAGGTGGAATTCTTCCGCCGTGTACGGCTGCTCCATGGTCGCCACGCGGATACCCAGGGCTGCCAGTTGCGAGCGGCGCGCAAACAGCGCCAGCACCACGTCGAGCTGACCAACGCTGTAAATCTGTCCCTTGTAAGTCCCGCGCCCGCCTTCCAGCAACTGCGCCAGTGCAGGTTGCGGCAGCAGTGTTTCCAGCGGACGGATGTGGCCGGCCCAGGCAAAATTAGGCACGGTCGGCTGGTCCAGCGCGATGATGCACGGTAACTGGCCGACCATCGACGCGGCGGTGATCGATTCGGTGTACGAGCCTTGCGGAATCGCTTCAACCACCACTTTCCATTGCGTTTGGGCGCGATTGAAACGTTCGACGGCGGCACGGCCGGCAGCCATGTCGAGGTCTCCGGTGTCGTGGCGCCAGAGCTTGATTTCCTGCGGTGCCGCCAGCACCGGACCGCTCAGCACGGCCAGCATGACAATCAATCCGCGCTTCATGGCGCGACCTTGACCGGCGGCGCGGCGACGGTGCCGCGCATGACGGGCACGCAAGGCACGCGCACCGTCCGCGCCGGCTGCTCGGTTTGTTCGAGTACGTAGCGCCCGCTGATTTCGCCTATCTCGCGGTAGGGCAAAGCGACCGTGGTCAGGCCTGGATCGAGTGCTTCGGAAATCAAACGGAAATCATCGAAGCCGACGATGGAGACATCGGCCGGCACGCGCAAGCCGCGCCGTTGCAGGATGAAGATAACGCGCATCGCCATCTTGTCGTTACCGCACAGGATGGCGGTCGGCCGGTCGGCGCTGGCAAACAGGCGGTCGACGGCGTCGGACAAATGGGAGAATTCATCGGCGTCGCCTGCCTCGGCGCCGTGGATCAGCCACGCCGGATTCGGCGTCACCCCGTGTTCGCGCATGGCTTGCTCGAAACCGCGCAGGCGCAGGCCGGTTGCCACCATGCCGGGGATCAGTTGCAGGAAGGCGATCTTGCGATGGCCGGCTTGCAGCACGATTTGCGCAGCTGCGTAGCCGCCGCGTTCGTCATCGGGCACCACTTGCATGTAGCGGCCATCGGCCTCGAAGCAATTGGCCAACGCGGTGGGCGTACTGCCAAGTTGCGCATCAAGTGCAACCTGGCGGTGGAACGGCGTTGCAAACAGGATGGCTTCGACGCGGCGTTCGCGCATGTCGGCCACCAGGCGGTCGGCAATGCCGGCATGGCCGCCGGTTTCGCCGATCAACAATACCTTGCCCATTTGCTCGCACACTTGCTGGATACCCTTGATGATTTCGGAGGAATCGGGTGTGGTGGTCAGCTTTTCGGCGATCACGGCCACCAGACCAGTCGGACGGCCACGCAGCATGCGCGCCGCTGCCGACGGCGTGAATTCCAGCGTCCGCATTGCTTGCTCAATCTTGTCGCGGGTCTTCTGCGACACCTCGGTGCCACCGTTCAGTACACGCGATACTGTTTTGATTGAAACCCCGGCCTGCTCGGCCACATCATGTATCGTTGCCACACCGTCTCCTCAACTGCAATTTAGATCGGATTCTTTGGTAAGACCAAAATGTCCAACGTTGTCATTTTTTTGCAAATCATATGCAATCCCTGTTAAGTAGTCAACATGTAGATTGGTTTTTTGCAGAAAGTCGCGCGATTTATAGCGAAATTTGCACCATACCTGTTCGTTTGCTCGCAGAATTGGCCCCCGCTATTTGCCCCGCCTTTCCTCCTCCCACCACCGTCTGTGCCTAAAAATTTCGATTACGGGCACAAATTTTCAACCTATCACTTCCACGAATGCACCCGTCCATTATCGTCAGCAGCCGTTAGAGTTAAACACCCTCTGGTGGCGCTGTCGCTGTCGCTGCAGCCGGGAGCCTCGGTCGGTCGCATCACCCGCGCGCACGGCGGCAATGTCAACCAAGTGTTCAGTTGGCGCCGTCTTAATTAGCAAGGGCACCTCGGCGTGCCTGCGCCAAGGTTGAACACCATGAGCATCTGCGCAGGACTCGCGCCATGCGCCGCTCCCGTCATCACTCTCAGAAGAACGACAACCACGGCAGGATCAAGGATGCCATTTCGATTAGCGAGCGTCCTGCATCCGCGGCCGATCGGGCGGTCCCTGGGCATTGGGAAGGCGATCTGCTATTCGGCAGTCATAACAGTCAAATCGCCACGCTCGTCGAGCGTCAGACGCGCTACGTTATGCTGGTTAAGGTAGCGGGCAAGGACACGCAAACCGTCGTGAACGCGTTGATTCAGCACGCCATGAAACTGCCGCAGGAACTCTACAAATCCCTGACGTGGGATCGAGGTAAAGAGCTCGCCGATCACAAGCGATTTAAGTTGGCGACCGATATCCAAGTCTACTTCTGCGATCCGCAAAACCCATGGCAGCGCGGTTCCAATGAAAACACCAACGGCTTGCTTCGGCAGTATTTCCCCAAAGGGCTTGATCTGTCAGACTATTCACAAGGCCAGCTCGACGCGGTGGCGAATCGACTGAACGGCCGGCCAAGAAAGACGTTAGACTATGAAACTCCAGCGCAACGATTTGAACGATGTGTTGCATTGACCGATTGAATCCGCAGGCGGCAGCTGCCGGTCGGAAACGGCCTGCGGCAAGAGCCCTTCCCTTCCGAACTCAGACGTAAAAAGGGCAGCCTCGAATAAACTGGGCTGCCCTTCTTTATTTTGGAGCGGGAGAAGAGTCTCGAACTCTCGACCTCAACCTTGGCAAGGTTGCGCTCTACCAACTGAGCTACTCCCGCTTAGGAGTCTTTGGAGGCGAGGATGGGAGTCGAACCCATCTACACGGCTTTGCAGGCGTATTCCACCTTAAAAAACCAAACACTTACAGCCATACCGCCTTTTACACCGCACCAGCACAGCCATACCGCCTTTTACACCGCACCAGCCCGTGATTTTCCGACGTTTTGATTGCCGTCAATCCAGGGCTACATTTGTCTCACAACAGCCCAAAGTGTCTGCGCCGGCCCCTGCCTTAAGCCCGCATCCGACAGCTACGAACAGCCTAAGTGCCTAGTTGCATAGCCGCCTTCGTTGACAGCGTTTGGAAAAATTAGAGAAATTTCCGGCGTTGCTGTAACCAAACTGATAGTCCCTGCGAACTAACTATCGTATGTCGCTGAGACCACATTGCGCCCATTTTCCTCAAGGAAACATTATGAGACAAATCTCCGCCGAACTGCTTACTGTCTGCCTCATGATGTCCGGTACTGTCTTTGCACAGGATGCGATGAAGAAAAACCAGATGTCCAAAGACGCAATGGCAAAAGACTGCAGGAAGAAAGATTACACTGCCAGCAATGAGATGAAAAAATAACCACCACTTCATCATGCCGTCCGCCATCACACTCGGTTCCCCGCCGGCCGCCTCCACCTATAGCACTGGGGTGCGTTCGTCGGTCAGCTTGCAAGCGCAATTGCAGCGCTATCAAAAACAGTTATCCGACTGTGTCAATTGCGCATCCGCCAAAACGTCGCAGGGCAAGGCCGATATAGAAGCAATCTCTGAGCGTATCAGCCAAATCAAACGGGCTATCGAACAAACTGAAAAGCCGTCTGCCGCGCCAGGTACACCAAATCCGCAGACAACCCACGGCCTGATCGATGTCTACGCCTGAGCATATTTTTTTGCAATTACGCTCTAACCGAAGTTATTTCCCAATCGCAATTTCTTGCATTTAATACATAAATTGCGTCGGCAATCGCTCACGCGAAAGCGTTTATGGCTTGTGGGACGCAGCACCCAGCCATTTCAACACCAGCTCATTCCATCCCAGCAAATACGCCACCAGATCGGCGGGACTCATGCTGGTTGCTGCCACATGCCCTCCAGGTTCTCCTCACGCGCACGGTCGATTGGTACCTCCACCAGATCGGTGATCAGCTTGTCGAACTGGGTGGAGATTGCCTTGAGTAATTCTGCTTTGGAAGTGGGAACGTTCATACCGCCGTCCTAGCTGAAATTCCCCTACTGTCGCTGCTACCTGATCAAGTTCTGCACCGGTACCCCTGCCGGGTCCGCCACCAAAGCGCACTGTCAACATCATCGGGTTGTGCAAAGCGCCTGCCCTTGCGGTTAGCATGCTGGTCAGTACTGAATGAAGAGACTACACTGGCACCCGCCATCCAAGCTGTTAAGCGACTTCGTCGTACTAACAGCGTAATGCAGCGAGCGGGCGCGCCGAGCACGGCAGGACAATCGTGGCGGCATAGCTTCCTAACACAATCACCATCTGTTCGAAAAACGCCAAGCGGACCTCGTGACGAAGTCTGTCCGCATTGTCGGTAAGAGCTGACTGCGTTGGTTCGTCAGCCTGTTCTCGCGGCGGGCTGCAAGGCTAGCCGCTGAAGCTTGCCGTTGCAGCAGTTGCAGCACGGCCCGGTGATCAAATCACGCGCCAAGACGGCAGACCAGTGCGGGATAAATTTGTGCCAGAAGTTCGCGCATCCCGTCACCAACAATGTTGCATGACAATCTTTTCTAGCAATACGTTGACCTGGGCGACGTCAGTTGGTTTCGTGAGGTGATGATCGAAGCCAGCATCGGCGGCCCGCTGCTTATCCGACGCGGCCCCCCCAGCCGGTCTAAGCAATCAAGGTAGCATTCTGCATACCCTGAATATGACGCAGCCCAAGGGCCGCCTCGTACTGCCCAAAGTCCGGTAACTGGTCTATTGGGTGGCTTGATGGACGTAGTCCTACGCAACTAGATACTCCTGTTGTCGGGAAGTTTGAAAATCGCATCGGGATATTTTATGCAGATGACATCTTGAATGGGCATCCAATCAGGGTTCGTTTCACTTGGACAGCGACTGCCGATGAGCCGCCTCGATGGGAGCAGGCTTTTTCTGGAGATGCTGGATGGAATTCCGAAACGCCAGCCTCCGCGCTGGCGTTTTTTTGTTATTGGAAACAGACCGTATACTTCGCTAAACACAAAAATACGACAGCACGAATAAATATAAAATTTACAACAAAAAGCGGCTATCATGTTCCGACTTTCCTCGTTTTGGAGCAAACCATGAACAAAATGCTGCGTCTGATCGTTGTCCTCCTGCTTGGCTTATCAGCCGGTATGGCACAGGCCGTCAACAATTACACCTTCTCTTACACTTGGTCCAACGGCGACGTCATCACCGGCGGCTTTAGTGGCAACGCCAGCGGCAACCTGATCAACGATCTGACGCACATTTCTTTCAGCCTCAACGGTGTGGCCGTGACCGGTCTGATCGGCAGCGCAGGCGACGAGTACGGACTCTCTCCCGCAATCGCCTCGTTCGATGGCCGGCAGAACAAGCTGGTGTTCTACAACAGCGATTACAGCAGCTTCTTCATCTCTGCGGACGCCGGCCCTGTCTACGGCCCGCCGGGCACCAACTTTTTTGGCGTGAAAGTTCAGGGCGTGGGCGACGCCTGCGACAACTACACCGGCGACGCCGGCCCGGGCTTTGTCTGCAAGGGGTCCATCGGACCCACGATGCGCTGGACGGTCAGCGCCGTGCCAGAACCCAGCACTGCCCTGATGCTGCTGGGCGGACTCGCCGGACTTGGCGCGCTGGCCCGCCGCCGTGCGCGCAGCTGAGACCTGGCTGGTTGCGGTGGTTGTGTCGCGTTGCTGGTGAAAGAGCAGAATTTTCCGTGAATAAGCGGTGCCTGGTTTCGGCTGCGGCAGCTGCCGGTCGGAAACGGCCTTGGGCAAGTGCCCTTCCCTTCCGAATTCAAACGTAAAAGGGCAGCCCCGAATGAACTGGCTGCCCTTCTTTATTGGAGCGGGAGAAAAGTCTCGAACTCTCGACCTCAACCTTGGCAAGGTTGCGCTCTACCAACTGAGCTACTCCCGTGTGGAGTGTTTTGGAGGCGAGAATGGGAGTCGAACCCATCTACGCGGCTTTGCAGGCCGTATCTGCCTTTATAAATCAAATACTTACAGCCATACCGCCTTTTACACCGCACCAGCCCGTGATTTTGCGCCGTTCTGAGCGCCGTCAAACCACAGCAATAAATACCTGTGTTTGTCTCACAACAGCAACTGCGGGCCTGCATCGCCCCCTACCCTAAGCCCGCTTGCACCCCGAAACGGACCCTGGTAGCACTCTCCCTGAGCGCTAGGCTGCGGCAACATTTTTGAGAAAAACGTGCATGCGATGCCGCTAGGTTGGCCACACGCGGATAGAGTACGGCTTTGGTCTATAATGAAGCCATCGTAGTAGGAGGAATGTCATGAAACTCAAGATGCGTGGTGAAGCTCATCGATTTAAGCACCCCACCGTGTTGCGGGGCGATGCGCCGTTTCTCGGTGCCACCGTGAGGCAATGGGATAACGCCATAGTCGGCAACATGGAGCAGACCTTGGCCGAAATTAAGCGGCATGCCGCACTTTCCCCGAAACGCGACATCAACACCGCGACAACGTTTGATTTGGCGAGCTATGCAGGCCGACGCCTGGCAAAGCGAAAATGACCCAACCACTTTGGAAACGCGGCTGAGGCCGCGTTTTTTGCAATGGCTGACAATAAAGACGAGTCCGCACTGGGTCCATTGGTGGTGGTCTTTGCCGGCCCCAATGGTTCCGGCAAGACCTCACTGATTGAAGAACTCAAACACACAGGACTAGCCACCATGCGTGGCGTCGTTCCTCTGCCGAGTTACTTCATCAACCCCGACCAAGTCGCCAAGGACCTCGAAGGAGAGTTTCCTGACCAGAATGCGCGCGATGAAGCAGCTCAGCGCGCCGCGATGCAGGCACGCGCCAATGCGATTGCAGGAAGGCTGCCGTTTGCGTTCGAGACAGTAATGTCGCACCCTTCGCGCATCAATGAAATGCTTTTACTGAAGGAGCAAGGCTATCACTTGTTTTTGACGTTCATCACCACTGATGATCCAGAAAAAAACGTCGAACGAGTTAAATACCGCTACGAGACCGGCAGTACGACCGGCCATTATGTGAAACCAGAAAAAGTGCGAGAACGCTACCACAGAACCCTAGCCCTGCTGCCGCGCGCGACCGAAATCGCCGACGCGGTATACGTCTACGATAACAGCGTCGATGGCAAAGGTGCGACACTGCAAGTTGTGATTGAACGCGAGGGCCAATTTTCCGTAGCAGACGACGCCAAGGAGTGGGCAGTCGAGCAATTGATCAAACCGCTTCAGGCGCGTGAAGATGAGTTGAGCTTTCTGCTGGAATCGCTGGATGGTGTCGGCTATTCATGTGGTGACACCGACGAACTCCGTGGAATTTATACCGGCCCTGTTCTGACCTCCACTCCCAACTTCCTCGTTCAATATGACAGCGCGACAGAGCTTGCGCTCATCCATGATCGACTGCTGCTGGAAACTGCCCTTCTTCCGCCCGACCAAGGCCAGATGGATTACAAGGATGGCGAAGTGCTGACGATACGATATACCGTGGATGGTGCTCCTGCGATCGAACGACAAGCAGCTACACTAATTGACTGATGGTTCAAAACTTTGGGAAGACGTATCGGCCCCAAGAGCAAAAGGGCAGCCACACAGGGCTGCCCTTATACATTTTGGAGCGGAAGACGAGTCTCGAACTCTTGACCTCAACCTTGGCAAAGTTACGCTCTATCAACTGAGCTACTCCCGCTTCGGAGTCTTTGGAGGCGAGGATGGAAGTCGAACCGATCTACGCGGCTTTACAGGCCGCTGCATAGCCAATCCGATGCCACTTAGCAAAATCAGCCATCCAATCCTAGCTGTACGCGCTGGTGATAATTCAAACCGCGCCTCCGATATTTTCGCAATTTTTCCTTTAAAATCAAAAGGTTATAGCGGACTCGTCACTCCCATTCGATTATTAATTGACCACGCAAGCCCTTGATCCATAAAGACTTCTTGCTCTATCGACGACTCGATACCATCCGAAATGCCATCAATTCAGAACGCTTGAGTAGGATGGGACGGTGGGAGCCGTATTGAAATCCCGAGCAGAGCGAAAAACGGCTGTCTAAAGAGCATTGGTAACATTCGCGACTCCCAAAACGACCCCCAAAACCAATTTGCTAGACCCCAGACGATTTTTAAATGGTGACCTCCTTGGGCCAGCATACATAAAACCTCAGGAGACAGGAGCACGATGGTCGGACCAAGAACAGCTGAAGCCAGAGGTGCAAATTTCAAACTTGCGACCCCTGCAGTGTGAATGCCATTGCTGTAGCGAAAACGCAGTGCTCTCATAGGGAGGAATTTCTCAAGGACGTCTCTGAATGCCAGTTTTTTGCACTGAATTACACTGAGAATTACACTGAACTAGCGCAACAGGCGTGCCTCTCGCTTCGACAGTTCTCGCACTTCGGTATCGAGCTCGCACAGCCAACCGGCGCGCTCGAGCTGCTCTGGCCGATCATCGTGAGCCGGGCTAACATGCAGGCCACCCAGCTCGAAGGTGGAATCGGACATCCACAGCAGACTGCAGTTGATCAAACGCTTCTGCGGGAAAGTGGCAATCTGGTGGCTGTGCAGCTCGGCGCATGTCGTATTGCGATGGAGCGCGTTGGAATGGTCGCCGGCCACCACCAGTCGGCCGCGCGTACCACTACCTTCCCGTACCGCGCCCCTAGGTATCGCCACGCCCGCCCGGTGCAAATCCTTGACCCGAAAGCCAACCGCGTTGCCTGGCACGTAGAGTTGGCACACCCAGGTCTGCGATGTACCGCGGACTCGTTTAGACTCGCCCTTCCGCTCCTCGATCCCGCTGAGGGCCAGTGTCCAGCCCTTCAACTGAACGAGCTCCGGCACCGCCAGCTGCGCGAGAATACGCTGCTCGCCAATCGTCTGCAGCCTCGCGACTTTCGATGTGCGCCGGTTTCCTTCCAGCGTCGTGTCGACCACCAGTAGCTCCAGCAGCGACGCGCCCTCCACCACCGGCACCAGACTGGCCAGCGCTGCGCCGTCCTCCCGCCGCCTTTGTGCCCACACCTTCATTCTTGCCTCAAGTAAACACTGTGCACATAAACAGTATAATCACTTCGGCGGTTTAGCGCTATTATTTGCTTATTAACACTTGGAGCAAGCCAAGTGCGTCAACTTCCGCCCACCAGATCCTGAAATGCTCGACGCCGTCATGGGCGTGATCATCGACCTGCACGACACCGGCTTTTGGAAAACGGAAACGTGGAAGGACTACGGTGCGCCAATCGTGCGGCGCGGCGCCGATGGCAAGCGCGAAGGCATGCTGGCTAGCTACGGCATCGTGCCGCGCAAGCGTATCCCCGTCGGCGTCCGGCCGTTCGACACGATGAACGCACGCGCCGAAACGGTCGGCCAATTGCGCTCATTCTCAGGTGCGTGGAAGAAGTCGCAGCAATGCCTGGTACCGATGACCGCCTTCTACGAACCGAACTACGAAAGCGGAAAGCCTGTGCGCTGGGGAATCGGCATGGCCGACGAGTCGATGTTTGCGGTGGGTGGCCTGTGCGCGAATGGGAAGGTGAGAGCGGCCCGGAGCATAGCTTCACGCAGCTCACGATTAACGCCGACGAACACCCGCTGATGCGCCGGTTCCACACGCCGGGCGATGAAAAGCGTGCGCTGGTGATTGTGCCGCAGGCTGAATGGGACGACTAGTTAAACTGCAAGACCCGGAGTATGCGTGCAGCTTCCTGCGCCATTATCCAGCCGAGAAAATGCGTGCGTGGGAATTCCCGGTGCCGCCGCGCGCCAAGAAGACCGAGCCGACCGCGCCGGCGCCGGATAGCCAGATGGGATTGATATGAAAAACGAAATGAAGGACGGTCGCCCGCCGGTGGGCAGCCTGGTGCGCGCTGTCGGTGATCCTGACGGACAGATCATGGAGGTGACCAACAACGCGCTAGGCGAGCAGCACGATTGGGAGGGAGTGAGGAATGGGATTTATTGCGTCTGGCACATCGATGGCGAAGAACGATTCGAGGTGTACCGGCCCGGCCAACTTGTGATTGTCGGGCTGCCTCAAAACTCCCTCTAAAGCCGTTAGTGGTTCTCATTAGTCGCCTTCGACCAATCTCATCGAGCGCACGCCCAGTTCGGGCTTGCCACCAAATCACCTTATAAAATAAAAAGGAATACTTTTCATGAACGATGTGTTGCTAATTGTTGGAAATGGTTTATCTATAGATCTTTGCAGATATGGCAATTTCTATGCGGGTATCAACACCTCAAAGCCACTCAACTGGAATTTTAATATAAAACAAGAGTCTGGCGATTTAAAGTGGCAGGATGCGTTCCCACAGTTCCACGCATACGTAACCAAGAACTTAGATTCATTTTCCGGCGACAATTTTCTCCTGTTTAGGGAGATTATTGAAAACGGCGATGTTCGTTTGCGAGTTGAGGCCCGACATTTCTTGGCGTTGGCTTTTGCTCACTTGGATCAACAACTTATTATATGGCCAAAGTGGAAGTGGTTCGTTTTTATAAACGAAAACATACAAAGAATTTCAGGGGCAGTTTCTTTTAATTATGATTCAACATTGGAGAAAGCAATTTATAATACTGGAATTCCATTGTTATGCATAAATGGTTTTCATGATAAGTACTTGAGCATATTCAAACCTCATGGCTGCAATCGATTTGATATGGGCGACAATACAATTGTCGCTGGCTACGGCTATCCGATTAGAGTTTTACAAGAAAAGAACGACACTCATTCATACAAAGAGGTTCCAGCGGATCGCACAATGCACCCAAGGAGAGAGGCATACACCGTCCTGCCACACGAAAGAAATATTTTTCAAGATTTTAGCTGGCAGAGCCACATGTGGGAGGAGATTAAACACCGTTATGCTGCGACTAAGCATTGTGTAGTAATTGGTCACTCTTATGGGGTGGTTGATCGGCCCGAGATAGATCAAATAATTTCAGCACTACCCTTGGATGCGGTAGTACATTACTGTAATCCTGGACCTTGTGCGGAACTGGAGGCGTTTGTTGTTGAGTCGGGGCGGAAATGGGTATTTTGTGGCCTTGCCACTCCTGAGATCGCTTGATGTAAGGTGCTTTTTACACGACCGTCTGCCAACCAGAGAATGTCGGGGCGATTGACGAGGTCTGGTGGGACGGACTTGTGAGAGTGAGTTGCAGTGAGGTATGAGAAACTCTAACGCCAGCAATGAGAATATTTAGACCAATCCGCGCTAGTCGTCATTCTGTATTGCAAGTAACCCGCGCTGCATCGAATCGTTCGACGACTGCGTTATAGTCCCGCACAAGCTGTCCATAGTCGCCGGCGATTCGTAGAATAGCTCCAGCAGTTGTCGGCTGGAGGTCGGCTCGCGTTTCTCGCGCAGCGCCGGCTCGAGGTCCGGCACTTTGACCTTCTCCGCCTTCACGTACCGAGTCGGTTGCAGCTGGGGCAATGGCGATTGACAGGCGCTCAGTGCCAGCAAGAGCAGCGGCAACAGCGATTTTTGTAGCGATTTCATGGTCCACCCGATCTTTCTGCTGGCGTCCGGCCAGCTGGTCAAACTTCGATTGAAGTGCTGCGGTTTCGGCGCGGGCGCGGGCTGAGTCTACGGCCGCCTCACGTTCCGCGTCTACCTTAATGGTCGCTTCGCGTTTTTCCCACTGCCCCTGCACGCGATCAGAGCCGATCTTGTCACCCCTAGAAATCAGGTGCTCTTCGTAGGCTTGCTCGGCTGCGATCAGCGCACCAGCGGCCAGCGCGGCCGCGAGAATGCCGTGCCAGCTCACAACGTCGCCCATGCCGTGATGTACTTCGTCGGCCGCACCTGGAACACATTGCGCACGTGCTCCCGGTTGATGTCGCACGCCGACCGGCTGCCATACGATGGCCTTACGGGCCTGTTCTGATGTGACTAGTGTTTCGCTAGTCTTGATGCATTTACATCGTAGACTGGTACAGGCAATTTCGATAACGTTCCTATCCAGTCCCCCCTTGCATTTCACGAAAACCAGAAAATTTTTAATTAGTAGGGTAGCGCGCGTGAAATTCGATGGGGGCAGGAAAAACTGGAAAGAGTCATTGGTGTCATCACCAATGGAAATCGAATTCACGAAACCATTTGAACAGGGTGTGAAGATGCGTAAATTAACTTCCGTATTGGCGGCTGCAGCGCTTACTGTGTTTGCAGCCTCGTCGCATGCCGCGGATAACATCGCGGCAGGTCTGTCCTCCGGCAGCTACACTGAAAGCGGTAGCTATGGTGGGCAGACCGCTCAGGAACTCTTCAACGGTGGCTGGTGGTCGTCCGGTAACTTTGGCACGCAATGGGTGCAAGTCGATCTCGGCTCATCCCTCTCCCTCTCTAGCATCAAATACACGATCACGATGGCGCCGAACGGATCGATTTGGCAAAACGTGTATGTATCGGATACTGCGATTGGCTCGGACTGGAGCTTATTGACGCCGATCGCCACATTCGCCGACGCCGCCGGACACAACGCCGAGGTGATCACCCTCAACCTCTCGACAAGTGGTCGGTATGTTGAGATCGTCGCGAATGGCGGCCCAAGTTGGACTGGCCTGGTCGACGCTTCGATCACTGCGGTGCCGGAGCCTACAGCATATTTGATGCTCCTCGCTGGCATTTCTTTACTGGGCGCTATTGCACGTCGCCGAGCATAAACCAGCGGATACTGCATGCTGACCTGCGGTCTCATCCATGGCCGCAGCTCCGGGACTAACGCCGGTACAGCGAATTCGGGTACCGGGTTACAGCGTCCCGGCGGTCGGCTGATGGTTTTCTACAAAGTGATTGGCGGCGCTACTTCTTCATGATGCACCTCCTTGGCGGCCGGCTTCGCGCGGCCTGCGCACGCGGACTTAATCGGCTGGCGAGAAGTCCACGTAGAATTTATCGCCGATCTTGTGCTTGCCCAGCAGCGCGGGGGTGTTGATCGTCATGGTCAGATCGGCAGACGGCGTCCACTTTGCGAAGGTGTTGTCCTCGTCCGTACCATCGGCCGATTAGCCACCCGATTTGCAGACGGTGCCGAAGGTGACGCGCTCGCTGGTGGTGAAGTTCTCGACGTTGCGGACCTGTAGCTTGGCGCGCATGGTGGCGGTGGTGGTCATAGTGATCTCCTGGTGGGCGGCGCTACCAGCGCGCCGGCTCACGTGGCAGCGTCGTTGCGGCACCGCGCGCGGCGGCCATGTCGTTCTGCACAGCGAGCAACGCCATGCACATGCGAATCCAACGAATCCGGGCGAGGTAATCGGCGGAAGTCAGGTCGGTATTCATGGGGCCTCGCGATCTGGCGCGGGAAATGAAAAAGCCACCGCAAGGGTGGCTTCGTTTTGCGCTCCAGCGCTATCTGCGAAGTGAGCTGTACACTCGAGCGAAAGCATCAATGGATTGGTGCTAGCCTCGAATCCTAGCTATCGGTGAGGCTTGAAGCCTGCATTACGAGTGCCGGGAGTGTGTGTAGGTAGACGTTAACGTACTAATCGAGGGCTATCAACAAGCTACCGAGCAACGTTGCTTGCGTAGTTGCACACAGCCACTCCCTTTTCATTTAATAGTCACTATTGACGCCAGAACAACAAATATTGGATATTTTCCCATAATGATTGTTTAGACAATTTCAAATTGATAACATCAGGGAACCGCGTCAGACGGTATCTGATTCAAAACCTAGGGAAAAAAATGAAAAATTCGTTCGCATTGAAAGCCGCGTTTGTTACAGCGCTCGCTCTCTCAGCCTCGCATGCACTCGCTGTCGGCGATGGTGATCCAAAATACCCAAGTAGCGATGGCAACGACATCGGTGACCACCTCGCACTTCATACCGATGTGTACGGGTTTGTTCCAGTAACCGACGCTGCAGACGTCGACAAGCAACCACGTTGCGCCGGATCCGAATCGTCGCTCTCAATCACAAGCAAAACGAACGATTTTACGTTCGTAGAATTCCATGGCGTGCAAGCGCCAAAGAGCACAGATACGTGCGGGAGCGCCAAATCTGTACAAAAAGGTACCACTTATAAAATCGCGAACTCGACCTATAACTCAGTTGCAATAAAGGCGACTGGCCTCTCTTATGGCGCACTGGTCGTACCATTTAAATTCCGCCTCGGTGACGACAAAAAACTAGTGAACTCAGCGACGATAGCGCCTTATATCGGTGTCCGCTGGTCCGTTCTTCAGGGTTTTGGATATGAACTGAGGCCCGTATTCGCCGCCGGCATAGCCTTGGTATCAGTGCCGAACGAGGCAAAGACCGCCAACCAAAACATCGGGGCGTTTTCGGCTTCTCTTGGATTCACGCTGAGTACAATCAAGGATTCCAAGTTCAGCGCCGGCGTCCTTTTTGGCAAGGACTTCGTGAGCAAGGATGATCGGAAGGGCGACCCGTCTGTCGTAAAGCCTTGGGTATCCCTATGGCTTGGCGTTAGCATTTAAGGGGAAGCCTGGAATTAGACCCAATCGCCTCTGAGTGCTGTTGCAGCGCGTGCGTTAAGTGCCTGCAGCAGCCCTTCCAGCTCCCTGGCCATATCCTTGACCTTCTCGATCTCGAAGCCGCCGACACCAATTATCTCACCCTTCCCGCTTCCCTTACACGGCACGCAGATGCGCCGGTCCACGGTATTGCCACTGCCGCTGCACGCCTGACACTTGCCGTCCAACCAATGCGCCAGCGACCGCTCGGCAACGCGACGGTAAAGCGCCTGGGCGGCCTGCGCATCCCAAGCACTTCCCTCTTTCACCCATTTGCGCTCGCGGCCCTTTTCGATCACGCGCGCTGTCCAGAGGCGCAGCAGCTGCGCCAGGTTGGCAGTACCGGATTCGAACAATTTGCTCTGCGTGCCGTCGGCGTACTTCACGCGCGACAGCAGCGAACCCAAGCCTGCACCGGTGGCGTCGACCAGCGCTGCGGCGCACAGCGCATCGGTGGCGTGGTGGAGTTCATCGTCGCGCAGGTCGGACGAATTGACGGCGTGAAGATATCGGTCAGCAAAGCCCATGTGGTGCGCTCCTCGGTGTGTGGCTGGACGTTAACACATCTACGGAAAAAAGGAAGATCGGAATTCCTTTTTGCTGCCCCCCAGCTGCTGTCAAGGTTACCGACATCAGCCCTAGAGATCTGCGTTGCATTCCAAGAAACATCCAGTCGGAATTCATCCCACTTTTCGACTCTATGGGTCTATGGGTCTATGGGTCTATGGCGCGCAGTTTAAACACTCAAATTTTAGGGAGTTTAACTCTGGATATACTTTATTTACGACACCCCTTGCTTCATTGTTTGAAATCGGAAGAGCATGAGTACTTTGCTCATACTTTGTTACCTGAAAAACGTTTTGCTCAAGCGTGACCTGATCCCCGGCGAATTTCCCCAAGAACATCATCTTTCCGGGCTCAACTATGAAGGTTTTCTGTTTTACAGCTGCTGAAAACTCATGCCTAATGTTTCGGGCGTTAGTGGATATCTGGTATTGAAACCAGTGGGTAACAGCGTACTTCCCTGGTGGAATGTCAATAACGATAGTTTCGATGACCCATTTTTGTTCACGCGGGACAGACTTAAATTTTTCAACACCAGACACGAATGGAATCTCAAATTCTTGCTTTGTATCCACGTTAGTCAAAGTAAAACCCGTGACATCTGCAACGACTTTTTGTACAAAAAGTCCGCCAACATATCCACGATCCTTGGAAATAGGGGCACCACTAGCAACGACTTTTTGCGGACTAGCGCATCCACTGAGCAAACAAGAAATTGCAACAAGCGCAGCGAGTGTATGTGTAAAACGCATCATGTATTTCCAATAATTAACAAAAGGGTAAAACAATATCAAGAAAGTGCTCTATTCGCAACTTTCCATCTTTTAACAGCTACTCAAACGCGCACCACTCCGTTTCGATCGTACTCCGCGACGGCCGCAGCTGCCGCCCGCGCGATGGCAACATTCGACACCGTCCTCAGGAAATCCATCAGCCACGGCAAGCCGTCTTTGAGGACACGCATTTCGTCGCCGGTTGCGCTGGCCTTCCCGATCCGCTGGGCGCGGTTCTGGATCTCAGCACAGGCCAGCACCACGCCGTGCGCAACATCGATGATCGTGTGGCTGCCTTGCTTCACGTGCGCCACCAGGTCGAACTGCGCAGGCCGCCCGCCGCCGGCAGCCGGCAATCGCGTACTCGACCGGTCCTGCTCCTTCGCCAGCCAGGAATTGCAGAAGGCCAGCACGCCCCGCTTGGTCTTTCGCTTGCGCGGGTTGGCCACGCACCACTGGCGCATCGCGGCGAGCTGCCGGATTAGGTCGACGCCGGGGTAGGCGCCAACCCACGCATCGATGTGAGACTGGAGGATGCTGAACTCGCCGCTACCGGCCAGCGGCATCATCAGCACAAGCTGCGGTGATGGCGCAGAGCTGGAGCTGGAGCTGGCGTCGGTGTGGGCGGATGCGACAACGTGCCGCCAGCGAGCGCTTCATCCAGCGCCGCGACATCAGACAGGTCGACCAAGCCGGACTCAGTCGGTAGCGAGTCGCTTTGCGGCTCGGTGCAAACGGGTTTTCCTTGCTCCTGTTTCTGCTCTTGTTCCTGCTCCTGTTCCTGTTCTTGGCTTCGGAGGGGCTTACAAGGGGCTTGTAAGGGGCTTCCAAAATCTCGTGCTTTTTCATGTTGAAGGACTAGCGTATTTCTCGTAAAACCCGCGCAAATGCGCGTTCTCCTGCAGATCGTCGCAGTCGGCTTGGACGCCCAAACAGCGCTTGTCGTCGGCCTTCAAACGCTCTGCGATCTAGTAGGCGGCCATCTCGAACACCCAGACCATCTCAGACTCGTGATCGTAGGCGCGAAGCCGGCCGCGCAGGCCTTTGGCTTCCGGAAGCACCTTCTGATACCAGCCTTGACCGCACTCAGCGCCGTCCTTGCTGCAGCTCATCTCGATGCGCTGGTCGCGGATCGCGCTCTCCCCTTGACGCACGCCGGTGATCATGAGCACTTGCCCCTCCAATTCGGCCAGTCGATGTTCCAGCGCGTGCTGCATTGGATCGATCTTGATCTGCCGCTTACACCAGCGCAGCGTGTTGTTGTTCGGCGGCGGCACGCCACGGCCGAGGATGTAGACCATGAAGCGCTTGTCCATCGGCGCCATCACGATTCGACCTGGATGTTGCGCTCGCGCAGCTCGACGATGATCTGGTGCGCGGCATACGCCAGCGGCAACAGCTCCTGCCGCGTGTCGGCGTAGAACACCGTCAAGGTTTTAGGGCGCGGCACGCGGCCATTGTCGAGCAGCCTCATCACCAGCGTCAGCGTGGCGCTGCTGTCCTTACCACCCGACCAAGCGATGCCCCAGTGATCGTGCGAGGCACCGTAGGCCAACAGCGACTGCGTCGTCATTTCAATGGCGTCGGTCATCTGCAGGCGCTTGGCTCCAGAGGCGAAGATGTCGATTTGGTTCATGGTATGCTCCAATTTTTTGCATGGGAGGCAATGTGAGCGACCAAAATATAGTTGAGGAATTCGAACAGAATGGGCACAAAATTAGGATTACGCTGCTCGCTCTTATTGGTGGCCAATGGATGGCGGGTGTAGAGGTTGATGGCCGGATCATCCCGACAATCAAGACTATTTTTAGACAGTCCAGTGATGCGCGCCAGCATGGTCTTAATGCAGTAGCTCGGCATATTGATGCACGACCCGGCGCCTAAAATCGGCCGAACTCGGGAAGTTTCAGAAACAAGACGGCTCACAACACCGCTCCCAACGCGCGTGCGATACCCGACCGGTCAAGGCCTGCGGCGCGGCAGCCGACGCGCGTGGCGTGGTAGTACTGGGTGCGTAACATCATCTCGCCGCGCACGGCCAGACCAGCGGCCACCAAGCGTTCCATGGCCTCGCGGTCCTGTACGTTGCAGAGGTAGTGGTTGCGAAAGCCCCACTTCATATGCGGGTGGTGCGCCGTGGCGCCAAGCATGTGGCGCAGCTTGTCGAGGTCACCTTCGGCCAGGCCGGCCGTCAGGCGGTAGTGTTCGCACTTGCCGTGCTGCGCCAACTGGCGCGCAGTGACGTTTTTGCCGCAGGCGCAGCGCTTCGGCTCATGGGTTGGGCCGGGCTTTTCGTTCTGGATGGCGCGGTGCTGGCGCTCCGCGCGGGACAGGTCGTAGATCATGATATTATTTCCTTTCCTACAACTAGGAGGGAATATGTTCGTCTATGAATCGATCCCAATCGATTTCTTCTGGGAGCAACTGAAAACGGTTAGCGTTACAGCGGGGGAATTGGCTCTTCTGGATGCGGCAGCTAAAGCAAACGGAACTAATCCCTCCGGCGCATTTCCCGACCCCGCTGAATTCTTGAAACGATGGGAGACCGCAAAGGACCTTGCAGCCAATGTTGGGTGGGAGGGCGACTTCCGAAATGAGCCGGTGGTTTTCTGGGTTCCCCATGAAGATTCGTTTGACTACGGATTTGTAATCAAGCAAGACAATAACGGGGCAACATATGTCATCTCGCCCGTGCGGTTGGAGTCGCTTCGAAACTAGCTCGTTCACGCCGCCACCCGCCCCATCTCACGCTTGTGCGTAAAGTTGGAAATGTCGGTGCGGTGGCGTGCACGCACCTCGGCAGCCAATGTTGGATCGCCGGTCGCAAGGAGGCTGGCATCTACGACGCACTGCAACCCGCGATCGATGCAGTAGTTACCCAGGTCGCGCAGTGGTACGTTGACAGCCAGCTTCTTGTGGATGGAGTAGTTCTCCAGCCAGCAGCCATACTCCGGCGCAGCGTAGATGCGTACGCTGGCTAAGTCGCCATCGATCACTTCGATCACGCCCGGCAGCATCTGCGTTTAGGTCTGGTCGCTGTCCTGCACTTCGCTCCACAGCGGCAGGCAGGTAACCATGCCTACCATCCAGTAGCCACGTGCTTCGGCGTCTTCGGCTGCGTTGCGCGCGGACCAGTATTCGGTCAGGCGCTTGCGCTCCGCCTCCGCGAGGTCGATTTTTGCCGCGCGCGGCTGGGCACGGCGGCGCGCCGGCGCAGCTTGATTCGGCGCGTCGAAGTCGAAGCTGAGCTGCATGCTCATGCCGCCGCCTTCATAGCGAAAATGATGTCGCGCACCACCGGCGGGCAGACGGCATTGAATCGCCCCGGAAATTTAGGAGGCCGTTTGGTGTGAGTCAGGAGACCTAGCTTGCTCGGAAAGTTGTCGATAGTAGTTTGCCTCAGCTTCGGCCGGAGGTAGATAGCCAAGCGGTTCGAGTAAGCGATAATGATTGAACCAGGTTGGCCAGCTCGACGGCTTCACGCGTCTTCCAGGGAGCGCGGCGATGTATCAGCTCTGCTTTGTACAAGCCGTTGATGGTCTCGGCCAGCGCGTTGTCATAGCTGTCGCCCTTACTGCCAACAGAGGGTTCAACTCCGGCTTCTGCCAGACGCTCGCTGTAGCGGATAGAAACGTATTGCGAGCCCGTGTCGCTATGATGAATCAAGGCGTCGTCACGCTCGGGCTGGCGGGCGTACAACGCCTGCTCCAAGGCACCAAGGACGAAGTCAGTGCGCATCGAACTGCTGACGCGCCAGCCTACGATGCGTCGGGCAAAGACATCAATCACAAAGGCCACATAGACAAAACCTTGCCAGGTCGAGACGTAGGTGAAGTCGGACACCCAGAGCTGGTTGGGGCGCTGTGCTTGAACTGGCGATTGACCCGGTCCAGCGGGCAAGGTGCGACTGCGTTGCCGATGGTGGTTTTCACCACCTTGCCTCGCATCACGCCGCGCAGGCCGGCGCGGCGCATCAAGCGCTCGACGGTGCAGCGGGCAACTTCGAGCGCTTGATGCGCCGCAGCTGGTGCCAGACCTTATCGGCGCCATACACCTGCATGTTGGTCTGCCAAACGCGCTCAATTTGCGGGGCCAACACCTCGTCACTCTTTGCGCGAACACTGCGCAAAGCCGGATTGCGCCGCTGCGCAGCGTAACGCCAGTAGCCGGACCGGGCGACCTGCAGGACTGCGCAAATCGACTCGACCCCGTACGCTTGGCGGCGCTGGTCGATGAACGCTCTCACGATTTGAAGCGAGGGTCGAGCTCCGCCTGGGCGAAAAACGCGCTGGCCAGACGCAGGATTTCGTTCGCCTTACGTAGCTCCTTAACTTCGCGCTCCAGCGCCTTGAGGCGCTCGCTTTCGGCGGTTATGGTGCCCTCACGCTGGCCTGTGTCGCGCTCACGTTGGCGCACCCAGCAACGCAAAGTTTCCGAGGTACAGCCTATCTTGGCTGCGATGGACGTGATGGCGGCCCACTGCGACTCGTACTCGCTGCCGGCCTCTTGGACCATGCGCACGGCGCGCTCCATCACTTCGGGGGAATATCGGACTGATTTTTTCATGGTGGCTCCATTTTCTCAAATGTTGGAGCCTCCTTCAAACCCGGGGTGATTCACTACCGACACTGCGAGTTACATTGTGAGAGATTGTCACTATCTCTTCTCTATAGAATGACGTCGAGTTAGCTTTGTTTCAAGCTGGCTTAAATTTCATTCTTATCTCACTCGTAGACGGAAAAAGCGATGAAGAAATACATGGTTTTGATAGCGTCACTGCTTTGCTTACAAACTGCGCAAGCGGCCTTCACACAACTGACCGTGGAAGCTGAGTCGGTGGCTGGCGGGACAATTACCAGCGACGCACGTGCGAGCGGCGGCTCCGTCGTCAGTCGTAGTGCCGACGGCATTTATGTGTGGTGGCTGACGGACACCTCCACGATGTCAACGGGTAGCTACTCGGTTTATGCACGGATTGCCTTGAACTCGAGATCGATTTCTCAGGCCAGCTTCGGTCCAGCCATTTTCTATGGCACCACGAGCCTTCCAGCGTCGGCGATCACCGTCACTAACCATGAATATGCCTGGGTGCGTGTTGCATCGTTCGATTTGACGCAGATTGGCAGTCAGCTGCGGGTATCTGATTGGTCTCAACCAGGATTGAACATCGATAAACTGGCCATTGTCAAAGACGTCACCATCGAGGCCGAACTCGCCACTTCAGCTACGATTGTGACGGATGCTGCCGCATCGGGAGGGCGGGCTGTAACTCGCTCCACGCCTGGTAATTATTCGTGGTGGTTGCCAGCGACGTCCGAATTGCAGCCTGGCGACTATATCGTCTACGGGCTGCTGGCGTCCTCCGATGGCGCTGCGCATAACTTCGGTGAAAGCGTTGCGCTGGATGACGTAGCATCCGAGATATTCAGCGTTAACGTTAGCTCCACCGGCTATCAATGGGTGCAACTAAATTCCTTTGTGTATGCCGGCGGAGCGCAAACCGTGCGCATCGGCGACTATTCCACGGAAAAGCTGAAGCTTGACAAGATACGCTTGGTACGTCGCACGCCCTACGAGCGCATGTCGGGCGCGCAAGCCTTATATGCTGCCGGCTCGGCAGCGCTTGGGGCCAGGGAGCAAGTGGTTTTCAACGGTGTGCCTAACGGTTTGAGTGCCCTCAAGGATCCGGGGCGCGTCTCCATCGTCCAGGCGAATGCCACGACGACGTATGCCTACTTCCGGCAGGAATTGACCCCGCCCGGGACGAGCAATTACGTCTATCAAATTTACATGGCGTCTTCCACCGATGGCGGCAAGACCTTTACTGTTTTCCCCAATGCTGTCATCCAGCTTCCCACAGCATTGGGATCGGTCATCAAGGCCTATGACCAGCAAGTGACCAAGAAGGCCGATGGCAGTTATTACATGGTCTTCGAAGGCGTACTTTCTTCGGGTTGCAATTTCTCGTCCATGTCAGCGTCTTCGCCAGATGGCGTCAATAACTGGGTCGTGAAAAATGTGCCGGTCTGCACCACTGGTGTGTCGTCACTAGGGGCCAGCGTTCCCAATTACTACACCGATGTCGAGACGAATGCTGAATACATTCAGTGGGGAACGATTGACGATACCACTAAAACCACCCGTCGCTATCAATACCCTCTTGCAAACGGGCTGTTCCAGGGGCAGTTGAGTTTTTCCAGCGCAGCTCAGATACAAGCTTATGCATTCCCGCAGGCCGCTGCCGGCACTTGGGAGTCCAACAATAACAGCGCAGGTAACGTCATCTATGAAGATGGCTACTACTACATGGTATATGACGGCTCAACTGACTACGTGTGCAATGGGCGTTGGGGGCTGGGTGTGCGACGTTCTAATATTCCAGGGACCATCAGCAGCTGGACAAAGTCGGCCAAAAATCCGTTCATTACAGCAGTTAAGACGGATTCTTGCTGGGTTCAATATCCAGACATTGTCAGACTCCCGGGCGGCCTGTATGTCTACTACCAAAACACAGAAGCCAATTATGGTACCAACATGACGATATTTAGGCATCGCATTATTCCGAACTGATCTTAGATTCAAAGGACGAAATGAGTGAAACGACCGCCTGTTTAAGGGCGTTCGTTAATAAGACGCCGAGGTCCTGTGGATCAGGCGTGTCCGTTTGCTCGAATCTTGATCTCTAACAGTTTATTCAGCCTACGCCGTAAAGCGGCGTGGGCTAATGCAATCGTTGAACGGGCGCTTATAAATTCATGGTAGTCCGCAACGGGGCGAACCCCTCCCTTCAGACAAATTCGGATACAAGATGAGGACACTTTTTCACGGTTACTACCGTCCCAATGATGATGCGCTGGAGGAGCTATGGAGGGACGCTTGCTTCATATTCGATACCAATGTCGTTTTGGAAGCGTATGCTCTTCCGGAAACTGCTAGAGAAGAATTCTTGTCTGTATTAGAAAAAATATCGGACAGAATCTGGATTCCGTATCAAGTAGCTTTGGAGTTCCACCGCCGTCGATTCACGAAAATCAAGGATACCTCAAAAGGTATTGCGGAGATGCGGGAAACAGGCAAAACGAACCTCTCTCGGATGGTTGTCGGAGTAAACAAACTCGACTTCGACAAATGGAACACGGGAATACAGAACCTGCCAGCGATTCTTAGTCAGTTAGCCGCTCAGTACCGACACGACTCGATAGCCAAGCAGTGATTTGTCGACCTCAATGGCCAGGTATTCCTTCGTAAAATCATCCACGATGTTGAGGCAGCGCAACCTCATGCCATCAACAAATTCATCCAATACGAAATCCATCGACCAGCTCTGGTTTGGCCCTTTGGCTTGCATCCTGGCTGCGCGCTCGATGCCAGCGATACGTTTGCGCTTACGGCGACGAACCATCAGGCCTGCCGCGTGGTACACGCGGTAGGTGCGTTCGCAGTTGAGCTCCCAACCTTCTCTCCGCAACAGCACATGCAAACGCCGGTATCGCAGCCAGCTCTACCGCCCGGTATTTAGCAGCGACATAAAACCCTGCACATAAAATTTATTAGCTCTTTCGCTAAACAAATACGAAAAAGACTGGATAGCTTGCCTAGAAGGTGGCGTTACCGCCATCACGGATAAACAGCGCGGCTAGGGCGCAGCGGGGGGTGTCCCTATGTACTTCGTCAAGCAGTTGCGAGAGGTGCAGGGCAATAAAGTGTCCCGTCTCGCATCATGGCGTACATCACGTCGCAGCGCCGCCTTGCGAGAGCGATCAGTGCTTGGTT